>NZ_JBAOJP010000008.1:0-412583 GCF_037083505.1 Microbacterium sp. CCNWLW41 | reverse complement strand
CCCGGCGGGGGGGGGGGGGGGGGGGGGGGGCGCCCCCCCCCGGCCGCCCGCCCCCGGCGGGGGGGGGGCCCCCCCCCGCGCCCCCCCCCCCCCCCTCCCCCGACGAGATCAGTCCTGCTGCAGAGCGCCCTGCAGGTCCAGGTTGATCGTGATGTCCTTGCCGACCAGGACGCCGCCGGTCTCGAGAGCGGCGTTCCAGGTGAGGCCGAAGTCCTCGCGGTTGATGACCGTGGTCGCGGACGCGCCCGCCTTGTAGTTGCCGTACGGGTCGGTGCCGAAGCCGCCGAAGTCGAACGCGAAGCTCACGGGCTTGGTGATGCCGCGGATGGTCAGGTCGCCGTCGACGAAGAAGTCGCCGTCCTCGACGCGCGCGCCCGTGGACACGAACTCCATGGTCGGGTGGTTCTCGACGTCGAAGAAGTCGGCCGAGCGCAGGTGGTTGTCGCGGTTCTCGTCGTTCGTGTCCACCGAGGTGACGTCGACGCTCGCCTCGACGGTCGCCTCGAGCGGGTTCTCCGGCGCGACGAGCGTGGCGCTCTTGACGCCGAACGTGCCGCGCACCTTCGAGATCATCATGTGCCGGACGCTGAAGGTCACCTCGCTGTGGGCGGGGTCCAGGACCCAGGTGCCTGCACGGTAGCCGGGGATGTCGATCGTCATGGGTGTCTGCTCCTCGTGAAGTCGTCGCCGCGCTCGCGGCACGTGTGATGCAACTTCCATGCGCGTGAATGTATTCCCGTGCATGGGAAATTCCTCGTCACACAGAAGGACCCCGCTCGATCGCAGGGATCGAACGGGGTCCTCGTGGTCGGCGTCGGTCAGCCCACGGCGACGAGATCGATGATGAAGATGAGGGTCTTGCCTGCGAGGAAGTGTCCCGATCCGGCGGGCCCGTAGGCGAGTGCCGGCGGGATGACGAGCTCACGACGCCCGCCGACCTTCATGCCGGGGATGCCCTCCTGCCATCCCTGGATGAGGCCCCGGAGCGGGAACTGGATCGTCTCCCCGCGGCCCCAGGAGGAGTCGAACTCCTCGCCGGACTCGAACTCGACACCCGCGTAGTGGACCGTGACGGTGTCGCCGGGCTTCGCCTCGTCGCCGGTCCCCTCGATGATGTCGCGGACGACCAGCTCGGTGGGAGCCGGTCCCGTCGGTGCGTCGAACTCGGGCTTGGTGCGCTCAGTCATGTGTCCATCCAAGCCGAGGTCGCCCGGAGCGGTCAACGCGGTCGGTGCGCTGAGGGCGAAATCCTCTCCCCCGCGTCCGTCCGCTTCCCGGAGCGGACCCCGCGCCCAGGCCTCTTGACATCGCTCGGCGAGCGGGTGCACCCTGTCTGTAGATCAACTCAGCGCCCGGGAGATACGCAGGCATCGCCGCGACACCGGGCGCTGAGTCTGTCCGTGCTCAGTAGGCGAGCAGCGCGGCCCTCGCCGCCGCGGTCCGGGCCAGAAGCGCCCGCTCGTCCTGCGCCGCGAGCGGATCCGTGCCCGCGATCGCCCGCTGACGGACGGCGGCGAGCGCCGTCGCGTCCTTGATGAACCCGCGCATGATGGGCCGACGGTCCTCCCGCAGCGACGCCGCCCACGCGAGCGCCGCCTTGCGTCCGTCCCTGGTGGCGAGCATCGTGACCTCCTGCGGGGTGAACCACCCGGCCCGCGCATAGTCGTCGAGACGTGTCCGGGTCACGCGCTCCTCCTCCCTGCGGAGCAGGATGATCGCGATGATGAACCCGATGAACAGCGGCACCTGCAGGGTCGCGTAGAGCGCGAAGAAGTCGCCGAACATCGCCGAGCCGTTCCAGAGGGCGTGCAGCAGGACGGCGCCCAGCATGCCCAGCGCGGCGGCGCCGATCACACTGCCGGCCGCCCGGACTCGCCGCGCGGCGAGGCCGATGGCGAACCCGGTCACGGCGGTGAACATCGCGTGCGCGAAGGGCGAGAGCAGACCGCGGAGCACGAACGTCATCGTCAACGAGGCGCTGTCCCCCTCGATCATGCTCACGGCGAAGTACTGGATGTTCTCGGTGAAGGCGAAGCCGGCGCCCACGAGGGCGCCGTAGACGACCCCGTCGATCGGGCCGTCGAACGCGCGACGGGCCACCGCGAAGATCAGCAGGACGCCGAGCCCCTTGAAGAACTCCTCCACCACCGGGGCCTGCACCACGCTTCCGAAGCTCTCGCGCAGCGGGCCGCGGATCACGAAGCTCAGCCCGAGGTCGACCAGCAGCGACAGGCCCACCGCCGCGATCGCTCCCCAGGCGAGGGCGAACGCCATCACCCCCTTGGGCTCGGGCTCCCACCGGTCGATGAGGTGCACGCCGAACAGCACGATCCCGAGCGGCACGAGGGCCAGGACCAGCCCCACGACCGACGCCGCCGTCCCGAGGAAGGTCACGAAGTAGCCGACCAGACCGATCAGGACGAGGGCGAGGATCCCGAAGAGCCAGATCGAGACGCTCCGCCCCTTGCGAACAGGCACGGGCACGACCGGCACCTGCGCCGGCGGCGCGACGGGAGCCGGAGGTGCGTACCGAGGCTGAGGGTGTTGCGGTGCGCCGTACGTCATGCCTCAGAGCCTAGACGGCGGCGGGTGCTCCCCCGACGCTCCTTCCGGTCCCGCCTCCGGCCCGGTCCGGCGCCGTCGGGTCCGGCCGCTCCTCCGGTAGCGTTGAGGCATGCGGTTCGCTCATCTGCGTTCCCCCGACTCTCCTTCCCCGGTCCTGGCCGTGCTGGACGATTCGGGGGCGATCCTCGTCTCCTCGCTCTTCACCGGAGCCCCGTCGACGCTGCAGCAGCTGATCGACGGCGGATCCGCGCTCCTCGGCACCGTGCGCGACGCCGCGCGCACGTACGGGGGTGAGCGTCTTCCGCTGGAGGGGCTCGCGTTCGCCTCGGCGGTGATCGCGCCGCCGGCCGTGCTCGCGGTCGGCCTCAACTACGCCGCGCACTCCAGCGAACTCGGCCTGAAGACCGACACCGCGCCCACCGTCTTCACGCTGTGGCCGAACTCGCTCACCGGTCACGAGCAGACCACCTCCTGGCCGCGGTCGCTGAGCGAGTCCGTCGACTACGAGGCCGAGCTGGGGGTGCTCATCGGCACCGCCGCCAAGGACGTAAGCGCCGACGACGCCCTCGCGCACGTGTGGGGCTACACCGTGGTCAACGACATCACGGCCCGCGACATCCAGTTCGCGGAGGCGCAGTGGTCGCGCTGCAAGTCCTTCGACGGGTTCACGCCGACCGGCCCGGTCGTGGTGACGGCGGACGAGATCCCCGACCCGCAGGACCTCCACATCTGGACGGTCGTCGACGGCCACACCGTGCAGGACGCGACGACCGGGCAGATGGTCCGTTCCGTGGCGACCTTGATCGCCCATCTGTCGCAGTCTCTGACGCTGCTCCCGGGCACGCTGATCTCGACCGGCAGCCCGGGCGGCGCCGGCTACTCAAGGGACCCGCAGATCTTCCTCCGCGACCGCTCCACCGTGACGGTGGGGATCGACGGGATCGGCGAGCTCACCACGCACTGCCGCATCCTGGACTGACCCGCTCCACGCAGAACGCCCCGCCGAGACCGGCGGGGCGTTCTGCGTGCTCGGGAGATCAGTCGTCCGCGAGGTCCTCGGCCGCGATGACCGGGATCGCGGCGGTGACGGTCTCCAGCCCCGACAGGCGGGCGGGCGAGAGCTGCTTGGTGACGTCCTCGCGCGACATCAGACCGGCCTCGACCACGAGGTCGGCGACGCTGCGGTGCGTGAGCAGAGCGGTCTTCGCGAGCGCCGCCGATGCCGCGTAGCCGATGAAGGGCGTCAGCGCGGTGATGACGCCGACCGACGAACCCACCATCGCGCCGAGCCGATCCCGGTTCGCCGTGATGCCGTCCACGCAGTTGACCCGCAGGGTCCACATCGCCTGACGCATCCACGTGATCGACTGGAAGATCGAGTGCGCGATCACCGGCTCGAACGCGTTCAGCTGGAGCTGACCGCCCTCGACCGCCATCGTGACCGTCATGTCCGCTCCGGCGACGGCGAAGGCGACCTGATTCACGACCTCGGGGATCACCGGGTTGACCTTGCCGGGCATGATGCTGGATCCGGCCTGCATCGCCGGGAGGTTGATCTCGCCGAGCCCGGCCTGAGGGCCGGAGGAGAGCAGACGGAGGTCGTTGCAGATCTTGGAGAGCTTGATCGCGTTGCGCTTGAGGGATGCGGAGAACGACATGAACGAGCCGGTGTCGCTCGTCGCCTCGACGAGGTCGTCGGCGGTCACCAGGTCGAGGCCCGAGATCTCCCGCAGGTGGCGCAGCACCGCCGCGGCATAGGCCGGGTGCGTCGTGATCCCGGTGCCGATCGCCGTGGCGCCCATGTTGATCTCGAACAGGAGCGACGCGTTCTCGGTCAGACGCGTGTGGTCGTACCCGAGCGTCGTCGCGAACCCGTGGAACTCCTGCCCCAGGGTCATCGGCACGGCGTCCTGGAGCTGCGTGCGCCCGACCTTGAGCACGTCGTGGAACTCGGCGGCCTTCGAGAGGAACGACCGGCGCAGCAGGTCGAGCTCGTCCAGCAGCGCCACGAGGTTGAGCGAGAGCCCGATCTTGACGGCCGTCGGGTACACGTCGTTCGTCGACTGGCTGCGGTTGGTGTGGTCGATGGGCGACAGGAAGTCGTAGTCGCCCTTCTCCCGGCCGGCCATCTCGAGGGCGATGTTGGTGATCACCTCGTTGGCGTTCATGTTGGTCGACGTCCCCGCGCCGCCCTGGATCACGCCGACCACGAACTGGTCGTGGAACTCACCGTCGATGACGCGCTGCGCGGCGGCGTCGATGAGGTCCGCGCGATCGGCGTCGAGCACACCGATCTCCTTGTTCGCCCGGGCGCTGGCCTGCTTCACCATGGCCAGGGCGCGGATCAGGTCGGGGTACACCGAGATCGGGCGCTTCGTGATCGGGAAGTTCTCCTCCGCGCGGAGCGTGTGGATCCCCCAGTACGCGTCGGCGGGGATCTCCTTGCTGCCGAGGGAGTCGGTCTCAGTGCGGGTCAGGGCAGGCGCGTCAGCGGCCATGGACACATCCTTGTGGGTGGTGACGAACGGGAGGAAGGGGGATGCGACCAGTCTATCGTCGTGCGCTCAGCGCTCCGGCTTCCGCGAGAACGCCTCCAGCCGCGCCTCGGGGCTCAGCGCCGCCATGCGCGCGACCCACTCCGCGCTGAACGCGTCCACCGTGTCCGCCTCGACGACCGGCACGACGGTGTGCGTGATCGTCTCCGGGCGCACGTGCACGAGCTGGAACGCCTGCGCCGCGTCCCGTCCGTTGACCTCCGGCGCAGGCAGGGCGACGTCCATCGTGTAGCAGGTCGCGGACGCGACGCTCACCGGGATCCCGGCGAACGTCCCGCTCAGCGAGTAGTGCAGGTGCCCGGCGAGGATCCCGCGCACGTCGGTGCCGGCCAGCACCGCGGCGAGCTCCTCCTGATGGCGCAGCTCCAGGATGTCGAAGAACGGCAGGTGGCTGGGGACCGGCGGGTGGTGCATGGCCAGGAGCGTGCCGTGCGGCGCCGGCTCCCGCAGCACGTCGGCCAGCCACGCGAGCTGCTCCGGGTCGATGTCGCCGTGGTGCCATCCGGGAACGCTCGTGTCCAGGGCCACGAGACGAAGGCCGCCGAGGTCCCAGACGCCGGTGACCGGCTCCTCCGTCGGCTCCGCGTCGAGCAGATGCGCGCGGAGCTCCGGCCGCTCGTCGTGGTTCCCCGCCACCCAGACCACCGGCGCGTTCAGCCGCTCCGCCACCGGTTCGACCGCGGCCCGCAGCCGCCGGTACGCGTCCGCCTCGCCCAGGTCGGCGAGGTCGCCGGTCACGACGATCGCGTCGGGGCGGGCCTCGACCCGCTCGATCGCGGCCAACGTGCGCGCGAGGGCGGCGTCGACGTCGAAGCGGTCCCCGAGCCGCGCCCCGCCGGCGAGGAGGTGGGGATCGCTGACGTGGACGAGGGTGTGCGTCGGAGGGGCGTAGCGGCCGAACCGCACTGCCGCGGACTCTCCCGTGGACATGCCGTCAGGCTATCGTCACCCGCGGACGATGAGGACGATCCCCGCGATCACGGCGAGGGCGCACAGCGCGAAGCAGACGTACGCGGCCACCAGGGCGAGACGCTTCTGCCCCTCGGTCAGCGGGCTCTTGCGCGCCGCCTTCTCCGCCTGCTTGGCGGCGCGACGGATCTCCTTCTCCGACACGACGGCGATCGCATCCGTGAACTCGGCGGGCGTGACGACGGGGATCTTGCCGGCACGCACGAGCAGACGCAGCCCGAGCGCGTAGAAGCCGACGATCGCGACCGCCCCGATGAGGGCGGCGAAGAACACGCTGACGAAGGCCGACCAGTCGATCTCGACGCTCATCGCTTCTCCTCCCCCTCGGTCGTGCCGTCCCATTCGGCCAGCTCCGCGCGGGCCCGGCGGCTCGCGCCGAGCCGCTCCCACTCCTGTGCGGCGACCTCGGCCTCGGCGAGCTTCCGCGCCGCGCGCTCCGCAGCCTTGCGCGCCGCCTTCACCTCCGGCCCCTTGCCCACCGACTTCTCGAGCTTCTTGGCGCGCTTGGCCGCCTTCTCCGCCTCTGCGGCCTTGCGCTCGGCGCGCGCCTGCGCCCGTGCGAGCTCGATCCGGGTGGTCCGCCGGGTCGGCCCGGGGTTCTCGGGGAGCTCCACGGCGAGGCCCGACTCCGCCACATCGCTCATCGCGTTGGCATGCGTCACCGCGTTCTTGCGGGAGCGGAGGTAGAGGCCGACGATCACCACGAGCGCGAGGATCGCGTCCACGATGACGCCCGCCGTCCCCAGCCACACCACGATGACGGCCGCGACCGCGCCGACTGCCCCGGCCGCGGGAAGGGTGAGCAGCCACCCGATCGCGATGCGTCCCGCCGTCGCCCAGCGGACCGTCGAGCCACGGCGCCCGAGTCCGGAGCCGATGACCGAGCCGGACGCCACCTGTGTCGTGGACAGCGCGAACCCGAAGGCGCTGGAGGCCAGGATCGTCGCCGCGGTGGAGCTCTCCGCGGCGAAGCCCTGCGCGGGCTTGACCTCCGTCAGCCCTTTGCCGAGCGTGCGGATGATGCGCCATCCGCCGAGATACGTGCCGAGGGCGATGGTCACCGCGCAGGCGACGATCACCCAGAGGTGCGGGTCCGCCTGGGACGAGCTCTGCCAGCCGACGGTGATGAGCGCGAGCGTGATCACGCCCATGGTCTTCTGCGCGTCGTTGGTGCCGTGCGCGAGCGCCACCATCGACGAGGTGAAGATCTGCCCCCAGCGGAAGCCGGAGCGTCCGTCCGGCCTGCCGTCGTACCGGCGGGTGATCCCGTAGGCGACCTTCGTCGCGGCGAAGGCGATCAGCCCGGCCGTGACCGGCGCGATCAGTGCCGGGAGGATCACCTTGGACAGCACCGCGCCGAAGTTGATGCCGGCGAACCCGACACCCACCACGGTCGCGCCGATGAGCCCGCCGAACAGAGCATGCGACGAACTGGACGGCAGACCCAGCAGCCAGGTGAGCATGTTCCAGGTGATCGCGCCGATGAGCCCGGCGAAGATCATCGGCAGGAAGATCTCCGCCTGCCCGCTGATGCTCTCCTCGTTGATGATCCCGTGCGACACGGTCTGCGAGACCTCGGTGGAGAGGAACGCGCCGACGAGGTTCAGACACGCCGCGAGCAGGACGGCCGTCTTCGGCTTGAGCGCCCCCGTCGCGATCGGGGTGGCCATCGCATTCGCGGTGTCGTGGAACCCGTTGGTGAAGTCGAAGAAGAGTGCCAGCAGGATCACCAGCACGACGATGAGGGCTGCGGTTTCCACCGTTCTCTTTCGTTGAGTAGTCGCGTCAGTTGCAGGTTTGCCGACGAGATCGGCGTGACGAACGAAGAGTTCACCGTGGGTTCAGCATCCGTTAACGGGCCCGGGGAAATGATCCCACCGAGCCCCGCGGCGGTCAACTCGACCCCGCGCCCGCGTGCCCGGCGGTCGGATAGCGTGGACAGGTGAACTCCGTCGACGCCGTCACCCGCCCGGAACCCCCTCGCGCCGCCCGCCGCGCGCACACCCGAACCCACCACGGCGACGTGGTCGAGGACCCGTACGAGTGGCTCCGCGCGAAGGACGATCCCGAGGTGATCGCCCACCTGGAGGCGGAGAACGCGTACACCGAAGAGCGCACCGCGCACCTCGCACCGCTGCGCGAGACCCTCTTCGCCGAGATCAAGGGCCGCGTGCAGGAGACCGATCTGTCCGTGCCCACGCGTCGCGGCGGCTGGTGGTACTACGGCCGCACGGTCGAAGGCCAGCAGTACGGGCTGCAGTGCCGCGCCCGGATCGCGGACGACGGCGACTGGGTCCCGCCCGTGCTGGACCCGCAGATCCCCGTGCCCGGCGAGGAGATCCTGCTCGACGGCAACGCGGAGGCCGAAGGGCACGACTTCTTCTCCCTCGGCGCCTTCGACGTCTCGGACGACGCCACGCGCCTGCTCTGGTCGACGGACTTCGAGGGAGACGAGCGCTACACCGTCCGGGTGCGCGACCTCGTCTCGGGCGAGAAGCTGGCGGACGAGATCCCCGGTACGTCTGGGGCGTTCTTCACGCCCGACGGCACCGGCATCGTCTACACGACCGTGGACGATTCCTGGCGCCCTGACACCCTGTGGCTGCACCGGATCGGAACGGACGTGACCGAGGACGTGCGCCTGTTCCACGAGCCGGACGAGCGCTTCTGGCTGGGCGCGGGCATCACGCGCAGCCGCCGCTTCCTCGTCATCGGGCTCGGTTCCAACATCACCAGCGAGGAGTACCTCCTGGACGTGGACGACCTCACCGCTGCTCCACGGGTGGTCTGGCCGCGGCGCGAGGGCGTCGAGTACTCGATCGACCACGCCGTCGTCGACGGACGGGACGAGCTGCTCGTGCTGCACAACGACGGGGCGCGGGACTTCGAGCTCGTCGCCGTCTCCCCCGACGATCCTCAGGGCGCGCGACGGGTGCTCATCCCGCACACCCCGGGTCGCCGACTGGAGGACGTCGACTGCTTCCGCGACGTGACGGCGGTGGAGTACCGCCGCGAGGGGACCAGCCGCATCGCGCTGCTGGACGTCGGCAGCGGTGCGCTGGACGAGCTCGAGTTCGCCGAGCCGCTGTACTCGGCGGGGCTCGGCGGCAACCCGGAGTGGGCCGCGCCGACGCTGCGCCTCGGGTACTCGTCCTTCGTCACCCCCTCCACGGTGTACGACCTCGACCTCGCCACGCGTGAGCTCCACCTCCGCAAGCGCCAGCCGGTCCTCGGCGGCTACGACCCGGCCGAGTACGCCCAGGCCCGCGACTGGGCGACCGCCGAGGATGGGACCCGCGTGCCGATCTCCCTCGTCTGGAAGCGCTCGGCCGGATCCCCCGTCGGTCCGGACGCGGCCGGCGACCGTCCCGTCCACCTCTACGGCTACGGCTCGTACGAGCACTCGATCGATCCGGGCTTCTCCGCCATGCGCCTGTCCGAACTCGACCGTGGCGTGGTGTTCGCCGTGGCGCACGTGCGGGGCGGGGGCGAGCTCGGCCGCCAGTGGTACGAGGACGGCAAGCTCGGCAACAAGCGCAACACGTTCACGGACTTCGTCGCGGTCGCGCGTCACCTCGTCGACGCCGGCATCACCTCGCCCGGCCGCCTGGTCGCCGAGGGCGGCAGCGCCGGCGGTCTGCTGATGGGCGCGGTGGCGAACCTCGCGCCGGAGCTGTTCGGGGGGATCCTCGCCTCCGTCCCCTTCGTCGACGCGCTGACCACGATCCTCGACCCGTCCCTGCCGCTGACCGTGATCGAGTGGGACGAGTGGGGCGATCCGCTGCACGACCCGGAGGTGTACGCGTACATGAAGTCGTACACGCCGTACGAGAACGTGCGCGACGGCGTCGTCTACCCGCCCATCCTCGCCGTGACGTCGCTGAACGACACGCGGGTGCTCTACGTCGAGCCGGTGAAGTGGGTGGCGCGGCTGCGCGACGCCGGAGCGACGGACGCACTGCTCAAGTGCGAGATGGTCGCCGGCCACGGCGGCGTCAGCGGGCGTTACAACGCCTGGCGCGAGCGCGCGTTCGAGCTGGCCTGGATCCTCGACCGCCTCGGCGTCGCCTGACCCGCGCGAGGGATGCGGCGCCTCCGGCGGCGCGCGCCACGCGCCGCGCGCCCGGTGAGCCGCCCCGCGGTGCGCCGAGCGGCGTGAGGTGCACCCCAGCCCTCGCACGCCAATTCAGGCGATCGCGCGGGTTCAGGCATCCGTGGGCGCGCCCCGCCTGAACCCGCGCGATCGCCTGATCCGGCGTCCCCTCCTTCGCCCTGCACGACCGCGGGTTGCCGCCGTTCCTCCACAGATCATGTCGCGCCGGCCCGAGGACGACGCGCGCTCGGGACGATCGACGGATGCCGACCTCATCCGCCTCCGACTGGGTCCGCCGACGCGGCGGCGCCGTTCACTCGTCGACGCTGCGCGCCGCCGGGTTCACCGACCACCGGGTGCGGGAGGCGGTGGCACGGGAGGAGTTGCGCCGCGTCCGCCGCTCCTGGCTGGTGACCCCGGACTGCGATGGCCGTCGGCTCGTCGCGGCGGCCGCCGGCGGACGCGTCACATGCGTCACCGCCGCCTCGCTCCTCGGACTGTGGGATGTGGCGTCGTACGACGTGCACATCGCGCTTCCGCGCACCGCCTCCCGGTTCGATCCGTCCGGACTGCGCGTGCATTGCGCGCAAGGGCCTGTCCCGGTGCCTCCGCGCGCCCATGAAGAGCCGATCCTGAACGTCCTCTTCCACGTGGCGTCGTGTCTTCCCCGCGAGGATGCCCTGGCGATCTGGGAGTCCGCGATCCGGCGCGACCGAGTCGACGTCGACGTCCTGGAGCGGGTCAGGTGGCGAACACGTGCTGCCGCGGATCTCGCAGGGCTCGTCGGCTCGCGGTCCGATTCCGGCCCCGAGTCCTCGTTCGTCGCCCTGATGCGCGAGGTCGGAGTAGCCGTCCGGCAACAGGTCTGGATCGATGGTCACCCGCTGGACGGGCTGATCGGCGAGCGACTGGGCATCCAGGTCGATGGCTTCGCCCACCACAGCACGGCGCGAGAACGCCGTCGAGACATCCGCGCCGACGCACGACTGGCGCTCAGGGGCTACACCGTGCTGCGCTTCGATCCCCACCAGGTGCAGCACCGCGGACACGAGGTGCAGGCGACGGTGCTCACCGCGATCGCGCAGGGCCTTCACCGCGCCTGAGCCCGCGACAACAGGCAGACGCGCCAGAACAGGCAGACGCGCGAGAACACCGCCTGAAACCACGCGACCGCCTGATCTCACGCGATCGCCTGACCCCACGCCGTGGCCAGCGCCCCACGCCAGAACAGGCAGACGCGCGAGAACAGGCAGGTGAACGCCGTCGACGCTTGGTCCCGCGCGTTTGCCTGAATCGGGGCCCGGAGACGGCGGCCCAGCACGGGTCAGCCGAAGAGGGCGGCGGCCTCCTCGTAGCGGCTCAGGGGCACGGTGTTGAGCTCGCCGAGGGCCTCGGCGAACGGCACGCGGACGATGTCCGTCCCGCGCAGCGCCACCATCTGGCCCCACGCCTCATCGACGATGGCGTCGGCGGCGTGCAGGCCCAGCCGGGTCGCCAGGACGCGGTCGAAGGCCGAGGGCGATCCCCCGCGCTGGATGTGCCCAAGCACCGTGGAACGTGTCTCGATCCCGGTGATCCGCTCGATCTCCGGCGCGAGGATCTCGCTGATCCCGCCCAGACGCGGACGGTTGAACGCGTCCAGTCCCTTGTCGCTGTAGGCGTGCTCCATTCCCTTCAGCGTGAAGCCCTCGGATACGACGACGAGCGGAGCTCGGCCGCGGTCCTGCGCGCTGGTGACGAGGGCGCAGATCTCCTCCATGGACATCGGCACCTCGGGGATGCAGATCACGTGCGCCCCCGCGGCCATGCCCGCGTGCAGAGCGATCCAGCCGACGTGACGGCCCATCACCTCCGCGACCATGCACCGCTGGTGGGAGTCACCGGTGGTGCGGAGGCGATCCATGGCATCCGTGGCGATGTTCACGGCGGTGTCGAAACCGAAGGAGTAGTCCGTCGCGCGCAGGTCGTTGTCGATCGTCTTCGGCACGCCGAGCACCTGGATGCCGTCGCCGGAGAGGCGGTTCGCCGCGGCGAGCGTGCCCTCGCCGCCGATTGCGACGATGCCGTCGATGCCGTGCTTCGCGAGCGTGCGCGAGATGTTCTCCGGACCGCCGCGCTCACCGTCGTACGGGTTCGTGCGGCTCGTGCCGAGGATCGTGCCGCCCACCTTGGAGAGCCCCTTCACCTCGTGCCGGGTCAGCGGGAAGACATCGCCGTCGACCACTCCGCGCCATCCGTCACGGATGCCGACGAACTCCAGGTCGTAGGTGGTCGTCCCCTTGAGCACGATGCCGCGGATGACCGCGTTCAGGCCGGGACAGTCGCCGCCGCTGGTGAGGATGCCGATCTTCATGCTGCCGCCTTCGGGTGTTCGGGTGGGGGGGATCGGCGCCGTTGCCTCTCCCGACCCTAGCGTCGCAGGGCACCCGGCGCCATTCGACGGCGCCGAAAACCGAACTTCTTGACGCCGCTTCTCCGCGATTCTCCCGTTCTTGCCGTGGTTGCCCGCTCGGGGGCCGAAATGACAGGAAGGAATGTGACTTCTTGAGCCGAAACGACCGGAAGGCCCCGGCACGAGGTGCCGAGGCCTTCCGATGCCGGATGCCGTCACTCGCCGCCGAGCGCCTCCCGGACGAGATGCATGAGGGCTGCGAGCTGCACGGACTCGCTCGCCGCCTCGTCCACGGCCTCGCCGTCGAGCGCGCGGGCCGCCAGGCCCTGCTTCTGATCGATGAGCTCCGCGATCTTCGTGTCGATCGTGTGCGCCGCGAGAATGCGCCATGCGGTGACCGGCTCGTCCTGACCAATGCGGTGCACACGGTCGATCGCCTGCGTCTGCTCCGCGGCCGTCCAGCTCAGCTCCGCGAGCACCACGTTGGACGCGGCCTGGAGGTTGACGCCGACGCCCGCGGCGGTCAGCGAGCACACCGCGATCCCGACCTCCGGATCCGCGTTGAAGTCGTCGATCGCCTGCTGGCGGGCGGGCGTCGACTGGTCGCCGCGGATCGAGACGGCCCGGATGCCTGCGGCGGCGAAGTGCGCCTCGGCCTGATCCATGACGTCGATGTGCTTCGCGAAGAACACGACCTTGCCGACGGACCGCTGCAGCTGGGCCGCGTAGTCGGCGGCCAGCAGCGCCTTCGCCTGGCCGATCCGGCGCACCATCGTGAAGACGTTGTCCCCGCCGGTGCCCGCGGCCTTCGATTCCTCGAGCTCGTTCTGAGCGACGAGGCGCACGATGTCGTCGTCGATCTCCCCCGCTTCGAGGGTGCTGCCCATGCCCCGCTCGCCGCGCGCCTCAAGGATGCGGCGGTAGCGCGCCGCGAGCCGCTCGCCCAGCTCGCGCTCCGCCTCGCGGATGCTGCGGCCGTACTCGTCGTCGAGCTGGACGGGAAGGTCCGCGATGAGCTTGTCGGGCAGGTCCGCCGCGACGTCGATCTTCTTGCGCCGCACGATCCCCATCGAGATCACCGCGTCGCGCGCTTCCGGGTAGAAGGCCTTGTCCGCGGGGGTGAGCCCGGTCTCGTCGAGCTTCTCCATGAGCAGCGGCGCGGGCTTGTCGCCCGTGGTCCAGCCGAGGAAGCGCCAGATCGCGTCGAAGTCCTCGACGTCGTTGATGAGCGGCGTCCCCGTGAGCGCCATGAGCAGGGGCGCACCGCCGGGCGTCGTCTCCCGCACCCGCGAGGCGAGCGCCAGGACGTTCTGGGATCGCTGGGACGAGAGGTTCTTGATGAAGTGCGCCTCGTCCACCACCATGCCGCGCAGCCCGATCGCTCCGAGCCACGACAGGTGGCGGTCCAGGATCTCGTAGTTGACGATGAAGACGTCGGCGAACGCGTCGATGTCCTGCCCGTCCCCCTGGATGACGGTCGCACGGCGCCGGGGCGTCCAGCGCTCGACCTCGCGCGCCCAGTTCATCTTGACGACGTTCGGGACGACCACGAGCAGCGGGTAGGCGTTCGCGACGGACGCGGCGAGCACCGACTGCGCCGTCTTGCCGAGGCCGGGCTCGTCGGCGAGGAGGAAGGAGCGGTGCCCGGCCCGGACGGCCTCCAGGAACCGCGCCTGGTGGACCATGACCTCGAGCCCCTTGGGAGAGATGTGGTCGTACTCCGGAACCGGGGGCAGCTCCATGGTCGCCGCCTGCCCTCCGGCACCGGTCTCGAACGCCTTGTACAGCGGCCCCATCAGCTCCCAGCCGTCGAGACGACGCCGCGGCGTCGTCGTCGGTCGCGGCGTCAGGTCCGGGGCGAGGAAGGGGTTGGCCATCAGGCGGGACTCCACCGACGGCGGCGTCACCTGACGCTCAGCCAGGGCCGCGGGCACGACCGGGGCCTGGACCGGCGCCACGTCGGTGATGATGAGCTCCTCCGGGGGCAGCTCCGCCCCCGACTCGAGCAGCCAGTCGCGCCGCATCCGCTTGGCGACGGGGCTCGTCGCCTGGTCGGCCTCCAGCAGCTGGATGAGGGACGTGTCGCGCGCCGCCGTCTTCGCGAGAATCGTCGCGACGCCGTCCAGACGCTTGAGGAGCTCGGCGCGCGCGGCGTCCGCGATCTCCTCCTGCGCCTTCACCCGGGCGCGCTCCTCTCGCACGAGGAAGGCGATGACCTGGAACTTCACCCGGTTGGTCGGACCGAGCTTGCCCCGCTGGGCCTTGGCCTCGATCTCCCGCACCTTGCGCGCGAGGATCGGGATGAGGGGTGCGTCGTCGTCTCGACGCGACGTCTTCTTCCGCCGAGTGGCGGTCGCCGTGGTCGGCATGCTCCTCCTGAGCGTGGATGCCATCTTCGCCGGATGGCGAACGTACGGATGCCCCGCATGCGGCTCACGCCAGGACAGTGCGGGCGGCGGAGTCCTCCCGCGCACGGATCCGCACACGCGAACCGCGTCGGACCGACGCTCCCGATCGATGCACCGGAAAACATGGCGCAGGGACCGCGGAGGCTCCGCGGTCAAGTCTACGACATCGGAACGCCCCGACGCCGCAGCGCATCACCGCCCCGCGTCACCCAGAAGAAGTCGTCGTGCCTGCACGACGTCCGCGGCGATGCTCTCCTTGAGCTGCTCGATGCCGGTGAAGGCGGTCATCCCCCGCAGCCGCTGGGTGAACTCGACCACCGCGTCGTGTCCGTAGAGGTCCAGATCGTCCTGGTCGAGCACGTGCGCCTCGACCTGTCGCTGCGGCACGTCATCGAACGTCGGATTGGTGCCGACGGAGATCGCCGCGGGGTGGCGCACCCCTGTGGTGCGGTCCTCCAGCCATCCGGCGTACACGCCGTCGGCGGGGGCCAGCGCGTCGAGGGCGGGCTCGAGGTTGGCGGTCGGGAACCCGAGCTCCCGCCCCCGCTTGAGCCCGTGCACCACCTCGCCGCGGACCGTGACCGGACGGCCGAGGACCGCGGCCGCCAAGGACACGTCGCCGGCGGCGAGCAGCTCGCGGATCCAGGTGGACGACACCCGTCGGTCGGCGCCTTCCAGGAACACGTCCTCGACGAGGTCCACGATGAAGCCGGACTCCGCGCCCAGCTCTCGCAGCAGCTCCGGCGTCCCGGCCCCGCGGTGGCCGAACCGGAAGTCGCGACCCACGAGGATGACGGCGGCATGCAGCGCGTCGACGAGGATCGACTGCACGAAGTCGGTGGCCTCCCTCGCCGCGAGCTGCTCGTCGAACGTGAGGACGAGGGTCGCGTCCAGCCCGCACTCGGCCAGGAGCTCGAGCTTGCGCTCCACGGTCACGAGGCTGTCGGGGCAGCGATCCGGACGAAGGATGCTGAGCGGGTTGCGGTCGAACGTGACGGCGACGGTCCGCGCCCCCAACGCCTGTGCGTCCGCGCGGGCGCGTTCGATGACGGCGCGATGGCCGGCGTGGACGCCGTCGAACTTCCCGATCGCGACGACCGTGCGGCCGAAATCCGCCGGGATCTCGGACGGGTCGCGGAAGACGATCACGCCCGCTCCTCCCCCGCGTGTGCGGACGGGCGGTGCGTGCGCAACCACCACATCCCGAGGATCGGGAGGAACAACGGCACGAGGAGGTAGCCGAGCCCGAACTGCGACCAGACCGTCTGGTGCTGGAAGATCTCCGGCACGAGGAGGCTCAGCGCGCCGACGACGAGGACGCCGGTCATCTCGAACACGATCGCCACCCACGCCACCGTGTACCAGCCCGGGCGCCCGGCGAGGATCAGCGCGAGCGTCGCGACGATGTAGACCACCGCGGCGGCGGCGGACAGCGCATAGGCGAGCGGGGCCTCGTCGAACCGCTGCACGATCTGCACGAAGGACCGGCCGGTCGAGGCCAGGGCCATCACGGCGTAGACGATGACGAGGACGCGTCCGACGCCGCGCATGCGGCGGGTCGGGGGCGTGTCGGGGCGGGTCGAGACGGTGCTCATATCGCCTTCCATCCTACGGTGCGGAAGGATCGGCGATCCGCGCCTCCGCGCCTCCGACAAGGGCGCCCGCGGCGTCAGACGCCGGGGAACGGCGTGGTCCAGATCACCTGCATGCGCCAGATCATGACGGCAAGGGACAGGGCGACCACCCCCATGATCACGGTGCTCCAGCGGCTGCGTTCGAGGAGGGCCCAGAGGACGCCGCCGATCGGCAGCAGGACTGCGGAGACGAGATACACCCAGTACTCCAGCGCGTTGCCCAGCGTCGGGTTGCCCACGAACGGCGCGACGATCGCCACGACCACCTGCGCGACCAGCAGCAGCTCCAGCAGCGCCAGCGCGCCCACGGACAGGTCGCTGGGACGACGCCCCGCGAGCCCCAGGCCGACGCACAGCAGACCGCCGCCGATCGCCACCACGAGCTGAGCGATGGTGAACCCGATGATCATGCGTGCTCCCCCTCCGCCGTGGCGGGAGCATCCGGCTCGGGCATGTTCATCGTGCTCTTCAGGTCCGCGCCGCGCGGCTCCACGATCCCGACGAGCGATCCCGCCGGGTCGATGGCCGCGGCGCGCGTGCCGGGGATCCTCTCCCGCTGCCCGACCAGGCGTTTTCCGTGACGCAGATCGCGCGCCTCGTCCGCGGAGACGTCGAGCCGTGGGAGGACACGAGCCGCCGCGACGGCCGCGGACAGCCGGGGGTGCACGGCCAGTTCGTCGATCCCGCCCGCCTCGGCGACGTCGAACGGCCCCACCCGCGTGCGGCGCAGCCCGGTCAGATACCCGCCGACGCCCAGCCCTGTGCCCAGATCGCGGGCGAGGGCGCGGATGTAGGTCCCGGAGGAGCAGTCCACGATCACATCGAGGTCGATCCCGTCCTCGCCCCGTCGGATGTCCTGCACGTCGAATCGGGAGACGGTCACGTCGCGGGCGGCGAGCTCGACCTCCTCCCCCGCACGGACCCGGTCATACGCCCGACGCCCGTCGACCTTGATCGCCGACACCGCGCTCGGCACTTGCTGTAGGGGCCCGGT
Source organism: Microbacterium sp. CCNWLW41 (assembly GCF_037083505.1). Classification (NCBI taxonomy): domain Bacteria; kingdom Bacillati; phylum Actinomycetota; class Actinomycetes; order Micrococcales; family Microbacteriaceae; genus Microbacterium; species Microbacterium sp. CCNWLW41. Next base: position 394,973 of record NZ_JBAOJP010000008.1, on the reverse strand, counting down.
GAGCGCCTGCACACCGGCGGCGATCCGCGCGTCGTCGACGGCAGCGAGGGCGGCAGGCGTGGCCGGATCCGTGATCTCGCCCTCGGCGTCGTCGGTCGTCGAGTGCGCGCCGAGGCGGATCGTAGCGGTGTAGGTCTTGTCGGCTCCCACGATGAACGTGAGCAGGCGCGTCGCCGCCTCCACGCCGAGGACCAGGAGCCCGGTGGCCATGGGATCGAGGGTCCCGGCATGGCCGATCTTCCGCGTGCCCAGTCCCCGGCGTGCCCGCGCCACGACATCGTGGCTGGTCAGCCCACCGGGCTTGTCGACGAGGAGGATTCCGGGGGCGGTCACCTCTCCACCCTATCCGCGCGCGCGCTCCCCTCCCGCCGGGGCGACGTCCGCGGCCCGGTTATCGTGGAGGGATGTCCTCCGCCGGCCCCACCGCCCCTGCCGAGGCGGAGCGGACCGCCTCCCTCCTCGGCGACTGGTACCGCCGCCACGCCAGGGATCTGCCCTGGCGGCGGGCAGAGTTCCTGGAGCGCTACGGCGCGTGGGGCGTCCTGGTCAGTGAGTTCATGCTCCAGCAGACGCCCGTGACGCGGGTCATCCCCCATCTCGCGGCCTGGCTCGACCGCTGGCCCACCCCGGACGCCCTCGCGACGGCCACCCCGGCGGAGGTCGTGCATCAGTGGGCGAACCTCGGATACCCCCGGCGGGCGCTCTGGCTGCATCGCGCGGCCGGCGTCGTCGCGGCCGAGCACGGGGGGACGGCCCCGCGAGAGGTGGAGGCCCTTCTCGCGCTGCCGGGGATCGGCGACTACACGGCGCGGGCGGTCGCGGTCTTCGCGTACGGCGACCGCCACCCGGTCGTGGACACGAACACCCGGCGCGTCCTCGCCCGCGTGCGGCACGGACGCGCTCAGCCCGGCCCGCCCTCGCGAGGGGATCTGGAGGACATGCGGCGCATGCTCCCGGACGACCGCGAAGCCGCGGCCGTCGTGAACGCGGCGATGATGGAGCTCGGAGCGACGATCTGCGGGGCCCGCTCGACCGACTGCGGCTCCTGCCCCCTGGCCGATGAGTGCGCCTGGCGAGCGGCCGGGTATCCCCAGGGCGAGGACCGACGACGCCGGCAGGCGCGCTACGAGGGCTCGGACCGCCAGGCTCGCGGCGGCGTTCTGAAGGCGCTGCGCCACGCTCCGGAGCACCGTCTCCCCGCCGACGCGGTGCTCGCCGACTGGCCGGACCCCGCACAGCGAGACCGGGCCATCGACTCCCTGATCGCCGACGGGCTCGTCGAAGCCGATGACGCGGAGCTGAGACTTCCACACTGAGTCGCGCGCGGCGCTCAGCCGTGCTGATTCGTCCGGTGTGCCAACGCGGTGAGCTCGGAGCGGGAGCGCACGCCGAACTTGGCGAACAGCCGCCCGACGTGGACCTCCACGGTGCGCACGGACAGGCCCAGCGACGCGGCGATCTCGCGGTTCGTCGACCCCTCGGCCACACGCATCGCCACCTCCAGCTCGCGCTCGGTCAGCAGAGGTTCCCAGACGGTGCGGCAGGTCCCGAGCGGATCCACCGGCGTGAGATCGATGCCGGAGTCCTCGGCGAGGTGCAGCGAAGCGGATTCCTCCGCACCCAGGCGCGCGAGCCGCGCTGTGACCGACGCGGCCCAGGCGTCGGCGCCGGCCTCGGCGAACAGACTTCGGGCGGCGCGAAGGTGCCGCAGTCCGACTGCGCTCTCGCCACGCGCGGCGTTCGCGGATCCGAGCAGAGCCTCGATCCGTCCGCGCTCGAACGGTGATCGGACACGACGACCGGCATCGGCGGCGCCCGCGTAGTCGACGGCCGACCCGCCGTCGCCGAGCGTGCGGACGACCGCGCGCAGGTGCCGGGCATGCGCCGCGTCCGGAGGCTCGACCGTAGCGTCGACAGGGAGGGGCCCGACCTCGTCCAGCCCGGGGACCCCGAGACACGGAGAGGGTGCCCCGCGCTCCGACCAGAGCCGGAGGTGAGTGGCCGCCTCGTCGCTGCGACCGGCGAGATAGGCGGCGACGCCGCGCTCGACCAGACCGTCCGTGCCGGTTCCCGGGGCGAGGCCGGCTGCAAGCGCTTGCGAGAGCGGCCCCGTCCGCCCGTCGACGGCGAGCTCGAGCCGTCGCAGCACCGTCACGCCGAGGCCGGCGAAGGGGATCTCGACCGGGAGGACCCCACAGGACGCGCGCAGCAGCTCCGCGGCCGCCCGCACCTCCCCGCGCCAGAAGCGCAGCAGCGCCACGGCGACGATCCGATAGGCCTCCGCGACGGGGCTCCGCTCGAGGCCGCCCCAGAGCGCGTCTGCGCGCGGCCGCGGATTCCCCGGTGCGAGCAGGAACAGTCCCCCTTCGGCATCGCCGGCGAGAGCCCGGTACAGGGCGGCGCGAAGCGTGTCCGCCGACGGCGCCTCCTCGTCCCGCTCGCGTTCGTAGAGGGCGCACCACGCCGCGGCCGCGTCCCTGATCGTCCCGCCGGCGATCGCCAGCGCCATCGGGTCCCTGGTGAGCGCGAGCAACCGTCGAGACCGCGCTCGTTCGCCACGCTCCGCGCTGAGCGCGGCGCCCACCGCCGCGGCCCGGCTCCACGCGCGCCACTGCTCGGCACCGTCTTCCGCGGGACGATAGTCCGTCAGCTCGATCTCCGGCACTGCTCCGTGCAGGAAGGCCGTCGCGGCGAGATGCTCAGGCAGAGCGTCCAGGGCGATCGCGGGGTCTTCGAGGAGCGGTGAGAGCCACCGGGACGCTTCCTCGGCCCACCCCGCGGCCAGTGCGGCTCTCCCCGCGAGCAGCCGGCAGGAAGCGACATCGGCGGGTGCCGCGTGCCCCGCGGCCTCCCTGGCGACGAGGAACGCCCACTCGGCATCCCCGTCGGCGAGAGCGTCCGCGGCGAGCGTCAGCAGGTCGGGGACGAGGCGCGGGTCTCCGGTCGCGTTCGCGCACGCCCGGTGCCACTGCGCGCGACCGTGCTCGCCGACGGCGGCGTACGCGGCCGCCCACCGGTCATGGGCCGCGAGGCGCTCGGCGAGGTCCGCCGAGCCGAGCACCCAGGCCCTCAGGCGCTCGTCAGCGAAGACGAAACGCCCCGCAGAGATGGAGAGGTCTCTGCTCAGGCGGCTCCCGATCACCCGGTCCGCGCGGCATCGTCCGGCTCGCAGCAGCATCGACAGGCGGTCGTCCGCACTGAGCGCGGCCAAGAGAAGCACCCTCCGCTCCTCGGGCGTCCAGGTCGCCCCCGCGACACGCTCCGCGAGCGCGGGCGTCAGGGGAAGCGGGTGCGGCAACGGTCGCCGACCGGTCGCCTCCGCATGGGTGAGCCGACCGGCGACCTCCACGAGTGCTCGGTCATCGTCCTGCAGCTGCGCGCGAAGCCGCGCCACCACCCTGGGCACCGCGTGCACCCCGCGCGCGTGCAGAACGGCCAGGATCCGCTCGACGTCGGCGGGACACGGCAGGCCGGTTGCCCCTGTCGCCGCCTCCCGCGCCGCGCGCGGAGAACCCGCAAGACCCGTCCCCATCCGCACCCCGCTCACCCCGTCGTTCGCGGATCCATCCTAACAATGCATGCCAGACAACGACGCGACTGTCTGTGGAAAAAGGGGCGCATGACCGCAGAGTTCCGCTCTGCACGGGAACAGCATGCCAGCGTAGGGCCAGGAACGACGATGCCGCCCGCCCCGAAGGGCGGGCGGCATCGTGATCGACTCAGACGTCGTCGAGGTCGTCGTCCACGCGATACGGATCGGCGTCCCCCGCATGCCGCGCCGAGGACGCGAGCTCCGCCACCTCGGCATCACGCTCACGGGCCTGACGGAGCAGATCCGAGATGTGATCCGCGGACTCCGGCAGAGCATCGGGGATGAACTCCAGCGTCGGCACCAGACGGATGTTGAGCTGGCGGCCGACCTCCTTGCGCAGCAGCCCCGTCGCCGAGGCGAGGGCCGCACCGCTGGCGATCCGCTCCTCCTCGCTGCCGAGGACGGTGTAGAACACCGAGGCGTGCTGAAGATCGCCCGAGACCCGGACGTCCGTGATCGTGACGAATCCCAGACGCGGGTCGCGCAGCCCCTTCTCCAACCGCTCGGCGAGGATCACGCGGATCCGATCCGCGAGTCGTGCCTGTCGTTCTCCGGCCATCGTTCTCTCCTGCCCTGTGCCACCGCGGTCGTTGAGCGAAGAGCGAAGGGACGAGACGAAACGCCCTCAGATGACCTGAAAGCGTTTCGTCTCGTTTCGCTCGCCCAACGACCTGCTGTCGGATCAGCCTCGCGGCTTCTCCACCATCTCAGTGGTCTCGATCTCGTCGCCGACCTGGATGTCGTTGTACTTGCCGAGGCCGATACCCGCCTCGAAGTCCGTGCGGACCTCGGTGACGTCGTCCTTGAAGCGGCGCAGCGACTCGATGGCGAGGCCATCGGCGATGACGACACCGTCGCGGATGACGCGCGCCTTGGCGTTGCGCGTGATCGTGCCCGAACGGACGATGACACCGGCGATGTTCCCGAACTTGGAGGAACGGAACACCTCGCGGATCTCGGCGACGCCCGACTGGACCTCTTCGAACTCCGGCTTGAGCATGCCCTTCAGCGAGTTCTCGATCTCGTCGATGGCGTTGTAGATCACCGAGTAGAAGCGGATGTCCACGCCCTCGCGGGCCGAGGCCTCACGCGCTTTGGTGTCGGGGCGGACGTTGAAGCCCACGATGATCGCGTTGTCAATCGTCGCCAGGTTCACATCGGACTCCGTGATCGCGCCGACGCCGCGGTGGATGATCCGCAGCTGGACCGAATCGTCGACCTCGATCTTGAGGAGCGACTCCTCCAGCGCCTCGACGGCACCGGACACGTCACCCTTGATGATGAGGTTGAGCGTCTCGACCTTGCCCTCCTCGAGAGCACGGGTGAAGTCCTCGAGCGAGATGCGCTTGCGGGCCTTGGCCAGCAGGGCGTTGCGCTCGACGGCCTCCCGCTTCTCCGCGATCTGCCGGGCCATGCGGTCCTCTTCGGTGACGATGAAGATGTCCCCGGCACGAGGCACCGAGTTCAGGCCCTGCACCTGGACCGGACGGGACGGGGCGGCCTCCTCGACCGTCTCCCCGTTCTCGTCCAGCATCGCCCGTACGCGGCCGTAGGCCGTGCCCGCGACGATCGCATCGCCGACGCGCAGCGTTCCGGACTGGATGAGCACCGTGGCCACCGAGCCGCGCCCCTTGTCGAGCTTCGCCTCGATCGCGACACCGCGCGCCGCCTTGTTCGGGTTGGCCGTGAGGTCCAGCCCCGCGTCGGCCGTGAGCAGCACGGCGTCCAGGAGCTCCTGGATGCCGGTGCCCGCACGCGCGGACACGTCGACGAACATGACGTCGCCGCCGTACTCCTCGGCGACCAGGCCGTACTCGGTGAGCTGCTGGCGCACCTTGGCCGGATTCGCCTCGGGCTTGTCGACCTTGTTGACCGCGACCACGATCGGCACGTCCGCCGCCTGGGCGTGGTTCAGCGCCTCCACCGTCTGCGGCATGATGCCGTCGTCGGCGGCCACCACGAGGATCGCGAGGTCGGTCACCTGCGCGCCGCGGGCACGCATGGCGGTGAACGCCTCGTGACCCGGGGTGTCGATGAAGGTGATCGCACGCTCGTTGCCCTCGTGCTCCGTCCACACCTGGTACGCACCGATGTGCTGCGTGATGCCGCCGGCCTCGCCCTCGATGACGTTGGTCTGCCGGATCGCGTCGAGCAGTCGCGTCTTACCGTGGTCGACGTGGCCCATGACGGTGACCACGGGAGGACGGATCTCGAGGTCGTCCTCGCTCTCCGCCTCCAGCTCCGCCTCGAGGTCCAGACCGAAGCCCTCGAGGAGCTCCTTGTCCTCGTCCTCGGGCGAGACCATCTGGATCTTGTAGCCGAGCTCGGCGCCGAGGACCTCGAAGGTGGCCTCGTCCAGCGACTCCGTCGCCGTGGCCATCTCACCGAGGTTGAAGAGGATCGTGACGAGCGTCCCCGGCTGCACGGTGTACCCGTTCAGCGCCTCGAGCTTGTCCGCGAAGTCCGCGATGGACGCGCCGCGACGCAGTCGGATCGTCTCGCCGTTGCCCTTGGAGACATTGACGCCGCCGACGACCGGCGCCGACCGCATCTCGAACTCTTGCCGCTTCGCCCGCCGCGACTTGCGCTGCTTGCTCTTGCCGCCGCCCTTGCCGAACGCGCCGGCGGTACCGCCGCCGGGACCGCGTCCGCGGCCTCCACCGCCGCCCGGGCGACCGGCGAACCCGCCGCCGGGACGCTGGAAGCCGCCGCCGGCACCCGCGCCGGCTCCGGCGCCGCCGGGACGACCGGGACCGCCGGGGCGCTGCTGGAACGGCGCGCCGGGACGACCGCCCTGACCGCCGGGACGCCCCGGACGACCGCCGGGACCGGGGCGGGGGCCGCCGATGCGGGGCGAACCGGGACGCGGCGCCTGCGGCCGCGGGATGTTGCCGGGCGTCGGGCGCTGGCCCATGCCCTGCTGGGAGGCGAACGGGTTGTTGCCCGGACGCGGGCCGGCCGGGCGCTGGCCCATGCCCTGCTGCGACGCGAACGGGTTGTTGCCCGGACGCGGCGCTCCCGGCTTGGGAGCCTGGCCACCGGGCTTCGGAGCCGCGGCCGGACCGGGCTTCGGCCCGGTTGCCTGCTTGTCCGCCGGAGCCTCCGCCGCGGGGGCGGTCGGTGCGGGGGCGGAGGGAGCCGGGGCCTCGGCCTTGGCCGGGCCCGGCTTGGGACCGGGGACCGGAGCCTGGCCCTGGGGGCCGGGCTTGGGCGCGCCGGGCTTCGGCGCCGCGGCCGGCTTGGCGTTCGCGGGCGCGGCGGCCCCTGCCGGCTTGTCCGACTCGATGGCGGCCCGCAGCTTGCGCGCGACGGGGGGCTCGATGGTCGAGGACGGGGACTTCACGAACTCGCCGAGCTCCTTGAGCTTGGCGAGTGCGAACTTGCTGTCGACGCCGAGTTCAGCGGCGATCTCGTGCACACGTGGTTTGGCAGCCACAATTCTCCTGTCTGGGTCGGTCCGCCCAGGCAGGGCAGACCACTAGTCGCGGACGGGTCTCATTTCGAGCCGTTCACTTTGTTTCCATAGCCGTTCAGCCGTTTCTCGTTGGTCTGCGTGTTCTCCGCCCAGGGCGGTTCCTGGGCTTCCGGGAAGTCCAGGGCGGGCGACACACGGAGCGCACGGGCGAATGCGCGGCGCCGCTGGGCGGCTTCGACGCATTCGGGAGTCGGATGCACCCAGGCGCCTCGGCCCGGAAGCACGGCGCGAGCGTCGAAGACGAGCGCACCGTCCCGGACGACCACCCTGAGCAGGGCGGCCCGAGACGCACGAGTGCGACAACCGACGCACGTTCGTACGGGATCCATCCTACACCTCGTCGCCTCGCGGATCCGCCGCGGTCACCCCTCGTCGAGGATGCTGTCGGGCTGGATGTCGATCTTCGCGCCCGTGAGCTTGGCGGCCAGCCGGGCGTTCTGCCCTTCCTTGCCGATGGCGAGCGAGAGCTGGTAGTCCGGCACCAGTGCGCGCACGGCCTTGGTGGCGGGGTCCAGGACGAAGGCGCTGGTGACCTTCGCGGGCGACAGGGCGTTCGCGACGAACGTCGCAAGGTCCGCGTTGTGGTCGACGATGTCGACCTTCTCCCCCGCCAGCTCCTCGGTGACGGCGCGCACGCGACGCCCGAGCTCGCCGATGCAGGCGCCCTTGGCGTTGATCGCGGGGTCGTTCGCCTTCACCGCGATCTTGGTGCGGTGACCCGCCTCGCGGGCGAGGGCGACGATCTCCACGAGCCCCGCGGCGATCTCCGGGACCTCCAGCGCGAAGAGCTTCCGCACGAGACCCGGGTGCGTGCGGGACACCGTGATGGACGGGCCCTTCGCCCCCTTGGCGACGGACGTGACGTACACGCGCAGCCGCGATCCGTGACGGTACTCCTCGCCCGGGACCTGCTCCTCGGGGGGCAGGATCGCCTCGACCGAACCCAGGTCCACGTGGATCATGCGCGGGTTGGGCCCCTGCTGGATGACGCCCGCGACGATGTCGCCCTCCTTGCCGCGGAACTCGCCGAGGACGGCGTCGTCGGCGATGTCGCGCAGGCGCTGGCTGATCACCTGCTTCGCGGCGAAGGCGGCGATGCGTCCGAAGTCGGCCGGGGTCGCGTCCTCCTCGCCGATCACGGCGCCCTCGTCATCGTGCATCGGGACCAGGACGGCCACGTGGCCGGTCTTCCGGTCCAGCTCGACGCGGGTGCCGGCGGGCAGTTCGCCGTCCGAGGAGTCGTTCTTGGCGTAGGCCGTCAGGATCGCCTGCTCGATGATGGCGATCAGCTCGTCGAAGGGGATCTCCTTCTCGCGCTCGATCGTGCGCAGCAGTCCGAGATCGATGTCCATGGCGGGCCTCCCTATTCAGCTCTCAGCCGCGCGCCCCGCGCACGGCATCCGTACAACGATACCGGACCGGCCGGCCTCGATCCCCGGGGTCCGGCTGCCCTCTCGTGGATACTGGGCGGCATGGATGCGATCAACGAGTGGCTGCTGACGTGGGGCGATCGGTACTGGACCTGGGTCGTGCTGCCGATCGTGGTGGCCCTGGGTCTGTACTTCACCGTCCGCAGCGGCGTCGTGCAGTTCCGGCTCATCCCGGAGATGTTCCGGACCCTCACCAACCGGACGCCGCAGACGGCGGACGGGCGTCCGCAGTCGGTCTCCGCGTTCCAGGCCTTCACGATCTCCGCGGCCTCGCGGGTGGGCGTCGGCAACATCGCCGGCGTGGGGACGGCGATCGCGATCGGCGGCCCGGGCGCGGTGTTCTGGATGTGGCTGATGGCGTTCATCGGCGGCGCGTCCAGCTTCATCGAGTCCTCCCTCGCCCAGCTGTACAAGGTGCGCGATCGCGACGGGTTCCGCGGCGGCCCCGCGTACTACATGAGCCACGGTCTCCGCGCCCGCTGGATGGGCGTGCTGTTCGCGGTCGTGCTCATCGTCTGCTTCCCCATCGCGTTCAGCTCCCTGCAGGCGAACACGGTGCAGGCCACGCTGGCCGCGTCGCTGCCCGCCGGATCGGACGGCTGGCTGCCGCTGGTGAGCGGCATCGTGCTGGCCGGCCTCACCGCGCTGGTCGTGTTCGGCGGGGTCCGCCGGATCGCCTCGGTCACCCAGACGCTCGTCCCGCTCATGGCGATCGCCTATCTCCTGCTGGGCCTCGTCGTGGTCGTCATGCACGCCGACCGCATCCCGGAGGTCATCGGCGCGATCTTCGGGCAGGCGTTCGGTCCCAACGAGGTGGTCGGCGCCGCGTTCGGATACGTCGTGCTGCAGGGCGTGAAGCGGGGAATGTTCTCGAACGAGGCGGGACTCGGATCCGCTCCGAACGCCGGCGCGACCGCCGCGGTCACCCATCCGGTGAAGCAGGGGCTCGTGCAGACGCTCGGCGTCTACTTCGACACGTTCCTCGTGTGCTCCATCACGGCGTTCATCATCCTCGTCTCCGTCCCGGACCTCGCCCAGGCCGAACGGGGCATCGGGCTGACGCAGGGGGCCCTCGTCGGAACCCTCGGCGAGTGGTCGAACATCGTCCTGAGCGTCATCATCTTCCTGCTGGCCTTCAGCACGATCATCGGCAACTACTACTACGGCGAGTCGAACATCGAGTTCATCACCACCCGACGCGGGACGCTCACCGCGTATCGCGTGGTCGCCGTCGCCGCCGTGTTCCTCGGCGCCCTCGTGTCGGCCGACGTCATCTGGAACTTCGCCGACGGGGCGATGGGCCTCATGGCGCTGGTCAACCTCATCGCCATCCTGCTGCTTTCGGGCATCGCGTTCCGGCTGCTGAAGGACTACACCGCCCAGCGACGGGAGGGACGCGATCCCGTCTTCACCCGGGACCGGCTGCCGGACGTGCACGGGATCAGCGTGTGGGAGGACGAGGAGACCGTGACCGGTCCCATCTCCGCCCCGGCGCGCACGCGACGCTGATCCGGGGGTGCCGTCCTCGGGCATCGCCGGGCAGACTGGGCTCATGACCGGGACACCGATCCCCTGGGTGCTGCACGTCGATCTCGACCAGTTCATCGCCGCCGTCGAGGTGCTGCGGCGCCCAGAGCTGGCCGGCCTCCCGGTGATCGTCGGCGGTCGCGGGGATCCGGGGGAACGCGCCGTCGTGTCCACCGCGTCGTACGAGGCGCGGGAGTTCGGCGTCGGGTCGGGCATGCCCCTGCGGATCGCGGCCCGGAAGGTGCCGGACGCCGTGATCCTTCCCGTGGACGCGCCCGCCTACCTGGCCGCCTCCGACGAGGTCATGGCGGTGCTGCGCGCGCATCCGGGCGCCGTGGTCCAGGTCCTCGGCTGGGACGAGGCCTTCGTCGGGATCCGCACCGCTGACCCCGAGGAGTCCGCGCGGCAGGTGCAGCGCGCGGTACTCGAGCGCACCTCGCTGCACTGCAGCGTCGGCATCGGCGACACGCTCGTCCGAGCGAAGATCGCGACCGGCTTCGGCAAGCCCCGCGGGGTGTTCCGGCTCACCGCGGAGAACTGGTTCGACATCATGGGTGAGCGCCCCACCCGGGATCTCTGGGGCGTCGGCCCCAAGATCTCGAAGCGCCTTCTCGGCCTCGGCGTCCGTACCGTGGCCGAGCTCGCTTCCGCCGACGAGACGGCTCTGATCGACGAGTTCGGGCCTCGGATGGGCCCGTGGTACCAGGAACTCGGTCGCGGGGAGGGGGCCTCCGTGGTCGACGACACCCCGTGGGTCGCGCGCGGGCACAGCCGGGAGACCACGTTCCCGAAGGATCTCCTGGACCCGGGCGACATCGCGGAAGCGACCGGAACGCTGATCGATCAGGTCCTCGCCGACGTCACCGAGGAGGGGCGTCCTGTCGTCGGCGTCGCACTCAAGGTCCGGTACGCGCCGTTCGTGACCAAGACGTTCACGAAGCGGATCCCGGAGACATCCGCGCCGGACGACGTCCGCGCCGCGATCCTGGCGCTGGTGGCACGGATGGAGGAGAACCGGCCGGTGCGTCTGATCGGCGTGCGCGCGGAGATGACGATGCCCGAGGACGCGCGAGAGGGGCACACGCCGACCCGCGGCGGGTGGTGACCTGCCCTGAGCGTCCGTCAGTCCAGCGGATGCACCGCGTACTGCTGCACCAGGTCCGCGTCGCGACCCGTGCGCACCAGCAGGTGGCGCGCGCTCATCGAGACCACGTGGCCGGCGACGGGCGTGCTCAGCACGTTGCCGTGGACGTCGACCGCGACTGACGCGTCATCGTCGCCCTCCAGCCAGACGTATCCGGCCGGAGTGCTCTCGGGGACGCCGCCGATATCCGGGAACCATCCGGAGTCGGTCACGTCGCCGTCAGCGTCGACCGTGAGAAGCCGCGTCTCCCGTTCGTTCCCCGATCGGAAGCCCTGGCACACCAGCAGTGCACCTCCGCCGCAGCTGCCGAATCCCTCCGGCGGCTCGAGCTCGTCTCCGAGGGTCGTGACGATCTTCCCGCCCGCGGCGCCCGCCAGATAGGCGCCGCCGAGCGCGGACTCGGCCACGGCGAGATCCTCGGCCCGCCACAGCGACGTGCCGGTGCGCGCATCGATCCGGGACACACCGACAGCGCTGCCCGGGACCATCTGCTCATCCGGGTCGACGTGCTCCACCCAGGCGGCAGCGCCGGGAAGCTCCGGGAGGGCGAGACCGGGAACCGTCCAACGCACCTCACCGGTGGCCAGGTCGAGGCCCTGGGACTCGGTCGTCGCACGACCGGCCGGCGGCGGCGCGCCGTTCTTGTTGGTGAGAGTCACGACCACGGTGGCATCGTCGACGGCGATCCGCTCGAGCCACAGGCTCGAGTAGTAGCCGGCGGCGGGGTCGTCGACGGCGACGGACGGACGCAACGGCGTCGTCCAGAGCACCGACCCGTCGTCGGCGGACAGCGCGACCAGCCCGCGCTCATCGCTCACCGACACCTCTCCCGGCGCGCACAACGAGGTCGGGCATCGGGTGAGGAAGTACTCGGCGAGGAGGACCTCTCCGTCGGCGCTGGCCGCGAGGGGGCCGTCGATCACGGACGCGCCGTCTGCGTTCAGAGGCGTCTTCTCTTCGATCCGCCAGCGCTCCCCACCGCTCGCGAGATCCGTGACCACGACGGTCCTGCCGTTGTCCCGGCCATAGGCGATCGCGTCTCCGGCCAGAACGACCCGCCACACCTCGCCGAGCCCCGCGGTCGTCCACGAGGCCGACCCGACGTGGAGCCGCGGCAGTTCGGGCATCGGTCGAGGCGGCGCGGAGACCGGAGCCGTCGGTGCGGCCGTGTCCTGCGCCGTCGGCGACTCCCGCGACGCAACAGTTCCCGTGCAGCCGGCCACCGCCAGCGTCACGCCGATCACGAGGACGAGACTCCGAAAGATGGTGGTCCCGCGCACGGCACCTCCTGGTGTGCAATACGACCCACGTTTCCGGGGCGTCCGACGATTATGGCACCTCGGCGATCGGGACACGACGTGACGCGGACCGAAGCGACCACGCCGACCGCCGACGCCCGGGATCAGGGCACCAGGTCGTCGATCGCGCGGATCAGCTGGTACAGGTCGCCCACCGCACGCTGGCGCAGCCGCAGCACCAGTCGAGGGAGCTCGAGCTGGTCCTCGTCCGTGCGCTCCGGGCCCAACGGGCCGGATCGCTCGATCGCGCCGGAGGCGCACATCCCGCCGAAACGCTCGTTGAGCGCGGCGAGCTGCTCGTCGGTGGGCTCCTGGCGGATGCGCAGGACCAGACGATCCCCGACCCAGCGCAGCGAGTCGTAGTTGCGCCAGAAGCCCGTGATCTCCGCGGCGGCGGCGTCGACGGAGTCGGTGATGAGAACCCGGTCCAGGTCATCCGGGGAGATGACGCCCGCAGGGACCAGCTGCTCGTCCACGAATCTCCGGAGACCGGACCAGAAGCCGCCCCCGCGCGCATCCAGCAGAGCGATCGGCATGGGCTCCGCCTTGCCGGTCTGCTGCAGGGTGAGCAGCTCGAACATCTCGTCCAGCGTCCCGAACCCGCCGGGCAGACACACGAACCCGCGGGACTCCTTCATGAGCATCAGCTTGCGGGTGAAGAAGTACTTCATCGCCACCACCTGCGACTCCTGCGCGACGATCCCGTTCGCCTTCTCCTCGAACGGGAGCCGGATCGACACGCCGAGGGACTTCTCGGGCCCGGCGCCCTCCGCGGCCGCCTGCATGATGCCCGGGCCGGCGCCGGTGACCACCATCCACCCCTCTGCGGCGAGCGCCGCGGCGACGTCCCTGGCCTGACGGTAGAGCGGGTCGTCCTGCCGGGTGCGGGCGGATCCGAACACGGTCACCTTCGGCACGCCGTGGAAGGGACGGAAGAGCCGGAAGGCGTCACGCATCTCGGCGAGCGCCGCCGACGCGATCTTCAGGTCGAGCCGGTCGGTCTCCTCCTGACCGAGCCGCAGGGCGGTCTGCAGCATCCGCGAGACCAGTGTGCGCTCCCCGTGCACACCGGCCTCGTCCATGAGCGCGTCGATGTCGGTCTGCAGCGTCTCGGGAAGGATCACGTCGGTCATGCTTTCAGCCTGGCACAGCCCGCCGCCCCTTCAGCGCACCGCGTCGCCGAGGTCCACGCCCCGGAGTTCCGGCACGCGAGAACAGGCGAACGCCCGGGATCAGGCGGATCGCGCCGATCCCTGCCTGTTCCCGGGCGTTCGCCTGATTCGGGGTGTCAGCGTGACGCGGCGAGGCGTCGGACGGCCTCGTCGGCCGGCAGCGCCTCGCGCTCGCCGGTCCGGCGGTCCCAGAGCTCGACCTGGCCGTCGGCCGCGCCGCGGCCGACGATGAGGATGCGCGGCACGCCCACCAGTTCGGCATCGCCGAACTTGACGCCCGGCGACACCTTCGGGCGGTCGTCGTAGAGCACCTCGAACCCGTCGGACTCGAGCTGCGCGGACAGGCTCTCGGCGAGGGCGAACGCCGCCTCGTCCTTGCCCGTCGCCACGACGTGCACGTCGAACGGGGCGACCGAGGAGGGCCAGATGAGCCCCTTGTCGTCGTTGTTCAGCTCGGCGATGATCGCGAGGATCCGGGTCACGCCGATGCCGTAGGAGCCCATGGTGACCGTGACGAGCTTGCCGTTCTCGTCCAGCACCTTCAGCCCGAGGGCCTCGGCGTACTTCCGCCCGAGCTGGAAGACGTGGCCGATCTCCATGCCGCGCGCGAGCGTCACCGGGCCCGAGCCGTCGGGAGCCGGGTCGCCCTCACGGACGTTCGCGATCTCCACGTAGCCGTCAGCGGAGAAATCGCGGCCGGCGACGACGCTGTGCGCGTGCTTCTCGTGGATGTTCGCCCCGGTGATCCAGCGGGTCCCGTCGGCGACCCTCGGGTCGAGCAGATAGCGGATGCCGGTCGCCGACTCCTCGCCGAGCACGGCACCCGTGGGCGACCAGGGACCGATGTAGCCCTTCACGAGAAGCGGGTGCTTGGCGAAATCGGCGTCGGTCGCGGGCTCGACCTCGGCCGGCGCGAAAGCCACCTCGGCGCGCTTCTCATCCACGTCCCGATCGCCCGGGACGCCGACGACGACGAGCTCGCGCGATCCGTCGAGGTGCGTGAGCGCCAGGACGACGTTCTTGAGGGTGTCCGCGGCGGTGACCTCCCCGTCCAGGACACGGTTGCTGTGCGCGACGAGCGACTCGATCGTCGGGGTGTCCGGCGAGTCGAAGACGGTGGCCTCGGGGGCGTCCTCCCACCCGAGCGCCTCGGGCGCCGTCGTCGTGTACGCCTCGACGTTGGCCGCGTAGCCTCCGGCCGAGCGCACGAACGTGTCCTCACCGACGGGCGTCGGGTGCAGGAACTCCTCGCTGCGAGAGCCGCCCATGGCGCCGGCGTCGGCCTGCACGATCACGTACTCCAGGCCCAGGCGCTGGAAGATGCGCTCGTACGCGTCGCGTTGAGCCTGGTAGCTGGCGTCGAGCCCCTCGTCGGACGCGTCGAACGAGTACGCGTCCTTCATGGTGAACTCGCGTCCTCGGAGCAGGCCCGCCCGGGGACGCGCCTCGTCGCGGTACTTGTCCTGGATCTGGTAGATCGTCAGGGGCAGGTCCTTGTAGGACGAGTACAGGTCCTTCACGAGCTGCGTGAAGGCCTCCTCGTGCGTGGGCGCGAGCAGGTAGTCGCCGCCCTTGCGGTCCTGGAGACGGAACAGCAGCTCGCCGTACTCGTCCCAGCGGCCGGTCGCCTCGTACGCCTCGCGGGGCATGAGCGCCGGGAAGTGCACCTCCTGCGCCCCGGCCGCGGCCATCTCCTCGCGGATGACCGTCTCGATCCTCGCCTTGACCCGCAGCCCCAGTGGCAGCCACGCGAAGATGCCGGCCGCCTGCGGTCGGATGTACCCGGCGCGGATCAGCAGCTTGTGGCTGGCGACCTCGGCGCCGGCGGGGTCTTCGCGGAGCGTACGGAGGAAGAAATTCGACAGACGTGTGACCACGCGATCAGTCTAGTGATGCCCGGGGTACCGCTTGTGCGGCCGCGGGCTGCCGGGCTCTGCATCGATCCCCCTCCTCCCTTTTGTGTCAGGCAAATGGTACATTCGGCACACCTGCCGACCGGTCAAAGGGGGAACACCGATGATCACCGCACTCACGCTGGCGTGGACGCTCGGCCCTCCGGTGACGGCGCTCACGATCGCCGCCCTCGCCCGGTTCGTCGCGCTCCGCTCGGTCCCCGCTCTTGGGCCCCGCCTCACCGCTGCGACGGCGACGACGGGGACCGCGCTCTTCCTCGCGCAGGTGGGGATCGCCGTCCTCGGGGTCGCCGGCGCCCTCGCTCTTAGCTCCCCCGAGGCGGAGCGGGTCCGGGCCATCGCCCCCCTGGTCATGGGAACACTCGGCGTCATGGGCCTGTCGATCCCCGCCGAACGCCGCCCACGCGCGAGAGCCGCGACAGTCGCCCGGCGTACGGTCAGCGTGTTCCTCTCCCGAGGCTGGCCCCTCGCCATCACCGGGATCGGCGCCCTCGTCCTCATTCTCTCGCTGGCCGCGGGTTCGGTGTCCCGCCCCGACGCCGAAGGAAGGAGTGTGGAGTTCGCTCTCCCGATCGGGCCAGGCGGCGAGGCGAGGACGACGATCTACGGCTGGTACTTCTCAGTCCCCGCACTCATCGTCACCGGTCTGCTCCTGGTCGTCACCGCCATCGCCTGGCACGCGCTGACCCGCTTCCCTTGGGGGGAGGACATCGCGCTGGATACAGCCGTCCGCCGTACCCGCGCCGCGAACATCGGCCGCGCGACCACCGGAGCCCTGCTCATCCATCTGTCGTTCATCACGCGTTCCCTCGCCGGAACGGCCAGCATCTCCGGACGCTTCGAGTCCGGACCGTGGATCGTGCCCTCCTTCGCGGCGATGGGGCCGGCTCTCTCCGTCGCGAGCCTGATCGCGCTCATCGGCGGGTTGGCGCTCTGGGCGGTCGTCGCCTTCACCGCCATCCCCGGACGCGGCCTCCGGACGCGGGATCCGGCGGAATGAGGATCTCCATCTCCCCGACGGGCGGGACGCCCGCGGAGCAGGTGCACAGTCAGCTTCGGGGCCTCATCACGACCGGCGGTCTCGGCGCGGGGGAACGTCTGCCGTCCGTGCGTCAGCTCGCAACGGACCTGGGCGTGGCGCCGGGGACCATCGCCAAGGCATACAAGCAACTGGAGGCCGACGGCTTCGTGGTGTCCCGCACCGGCGCGGGGACCCGGGTCAGTCATTCGGCTACCGCTGTCTCGCAAACTGTCGCCGACGCGGCACGTCGGCTGGTCGCGGCCGCCAAAGCCGACGGCTTGGGACGGGAGGACACCGAACAGGTGCTGCGAGCGATCTGGTGACGGCGTTCAGTTCAGGGGACGGGTGCCCTCCGGGATGCCTGCCCCCGCGTAGATCCCCGACGCGGCGTCCTGGAGGGCGGTGAGCGCCACGCGCTGCGGCAGCGGTCCGTAGGAGATGCGGGCGACGCCGAGCTCCTCGTACTCGGGCGCGGTGAGCGCTCCGGGCAGCCCGATCACGCTGACCTTGCGCACGCCGATCCCCTCGACGAGCTGCCGGGTGACGTCGGCGTCGAGGATCCCCGGGACGAAGACGCAGTGCGCTCCGGCTTCCAGGTACGCCCGCCCCCGGGCGATCGCGTCGGCGACGCTCTCTTCCACCGGACGGCCGCCGGCGCGGACGAACGCGTCCGTCCGCGCGTTGAGCACGAACGGCACGCCCTCGGACTCGGCCGCGGCGATGATCGCCTCGACCGCGGCGACGGACTCCGCCAGCGGCTTCAGACGGTCCTCCACGTTCGCGCCGACCACGCCCGCGCCGATCGCGAGACGCGTCGTCTCCCCCGGCGCGCCGTAGGCGTCGTCGAGGTCCGCGGTCACCGGCAGATCCGTGGACGCGGCGATGCGCCCCACCATGTCGATCATCAGGTCCCGCGGGATCGCACCGTCGTCATAGCCGAAGCTCGACGCGATCGAGTGCCCCGCGGTGGCCAGGGCGGTCGTCTCCGGGAGGGCGGCCACGGCAGACGCCGAGACCACATCCCAGACGTTCACCACCCGCAGGATCTCCGGAGCGTCATAGAGGGCGGCAAGACGGACGGCACGATCGGTCGAAGAGGTCATGCGACCACGCTACCCACGCGGACGGACACCGGGGCCGGATCCGCGCCGAAGGCCGTCGCCGTAGGCTGGCGTCATGCCGCAGCGCCGATCGCACGTCGCCCCGTCCGCCGAGCAGAGCGAGCTCGCCGCCGCCCTCGCCGACCTCCGGACGAGCCTGGACGCGCCGGCCTCCTTCTCGGCCGAGGCGGAGGCGGAAGCCGCCGAGGCGACCGCGACGGCCCCCGACCTCGACCTGCGCGACATCCCCTTCGCCACGCTGGACCCGGCCGGCTCCCGAGACCTCGATCAGGCCTTCCATCTGGAACGGGCAGGATCCGGCTTCACCGTTCGCTATGCGATCGCCGACGTCCCCGCGTTCGTCCGCCCGGGCGGAGCCGTGGATGCGGCGGCCCGCGAACGTGGTCAGACCCTCTACGCCGCCGACGGATCCATCCCGCTGCATCCTCGAGCGCTCAGCGAGGATCGCGCGTCCCTCCTGCCGGACGTGGACCGCCCCGCGCTCGTGTGGACGTTCGTGCTCGACGCCGAGGGAGCCGTGACCGATCGCCGCCTGGAACGCGCGCTGATCCGATCCCGCGCCCAGCTCGACTACGTCGGCACCCAGCGGGCCCTGGACGCCGGCGAAGAGTCCCCCGCGTCCCTGCTGCCCGAGGTCGGCGCCCTGCGGTTCGCCCAGGAGAGCGCCCGCGGCGGCGCCAGCCTGAACCTCCCGGACGAGGAGGTCGTGCGCCGCGAGGACGGCACGTACGCGATCGAACGGCGCCACCCGCTCCCGGTCGAGGAGTGGAACGCGCAGCTCTCGCTGATGACGGGCATGGCCGCCGCCGAGATCATGCTGGAGGCCCGGATCGGCGTGCTTCGCACCATGGCGCAGCCGGACGACGCGGCGTTCGAGGAGTTCCGCCGCCGCACCCGCGCCCTCGGACGACCGTGGACGACAGGACGATACGGCGACTACCTGAGAGGTCTCGACCGCGCGGATCCGCTCACCCTTCCGATCCTCGAAGCCGCGACCACCCTCTTCCG
Source organism: Microbacterium sp. CCNWLW41 (assembly GCF_037083505.1). Taxonomy (NCBI): domain Bacteria; kingdom Bacillati; phylum Actinomycetota; class Actinomycetes; order Micrococcales; family Microbacteriaceae; genus Microbacterium; species Microbacterium sp. CCNWLW41. Next base: position 376,272 of record NZ_JBAOJP010000008.1, on the reverse strand, counting down.
GGGCGCCGGCTACGTGACCTTCGACGGCACGGTGCCGCAGGACGCCGGCCAGGCCGCGATCGGCGCCCCGTACGCGCATGCCACCGCGCCGCTGCGTCGCCTGGTCGACCGCTGGGCGCTGACGATCTGCCTCGCCGCGGCCCGGGGCGAGGAGGTCCCGGATTGGGTCCGGGAGAGCCTGTCGTCGCTTCCGGCGATCATGCAGGCGAGTGGCCAGCGCGCCTCACGACTGGAGTCCGAGACGGTGAACCGGGTCGAGGCGGCTCTGCTCACTCCCCTGATCGGCTCCTCGGTGCCGGCGACGATCATCGAGATCCGCAGGGACCGAGCCGAGGTCCAGCTCACCGACCCGGTGGTCACCGCCACGGCGCCGGTCCCTCCCGGGGCGGCGCCGGGCTCGGTGGTGTCGCTGCGGGTCGTCGGGGCCGACATCGCCCGCGGCGAGATCGAGTTCGCACTCTGATCTCGCCGTTCGGGGCGCGTCCCGGGGCATGAGGACCCCGCGGAAGACCCCGATCCCCCGGCGGGCGCCCCGAATCAGGCCGAGGCCGGGACCGCCGTCGTCGTCATGACGAGCAGCTGCGGGTCGGACAGGTCCAGCGTCACCCGGATCGCGGCGAACTCCGCGGTGCTCGTGACGTGCGTGCCGCCGCAGAGGATCGAGGCCGTGCCCTCGGGAAGCTCGCACACCCAACGACGCCGGTCCGTGATGGCGGGGCCGTCGGCCTCGATCCGGCTGGGGGCGCCGGCCGCCACCCAGGCCGCGAGCTGCGCGTTGATCCGTTCCTCGCGCTCCGAGAGCGAGGCTGCGAAGGTCTCGGTGTCGAACCCCGCCTTGCGCAGGCTCTTCCCCAGGCGGTACTCGTCGACCGATCCGTCCGGGCGGATCCGGCTGCTCTGATTCGCGCGGCCCTCGAAGTCGGGGGTCCCCAGCGCGTCCGACCCCGGATCCTTGCGCCAGAGGTCCGCGACGGCGAGGTCGAGGGCGAGGGAGGCGAGGTGACACGCCGTGTGCCCCCTGCTCAACCCCGCGCGGCGATCGGCGTCGACGTCCAGGACAACGCGGGCCCCCGGAGCGAGCCATCCGGGCGCCTCGCCTCCGAGACGGTGCCCCACGCCCCACGTCCATCCCTCGGCGCCGCGCTTGACCGGGATGTCCGTCCCGACGGCGAAGGCGCCGTCGTCGGACACGGCGACCATCACGGCCTCGGTGACCTCCACGGGCTCCCCGTCAGCGCCGCGAACCCATCCGGTGTCGCCGGGCTGGTCCGGCCAGGTGTGGTCGACGGGATGGAAGGGCGTGGCGTCCACCACGAGGACGTCGCCGTCCACCCGCGCCACCTGCGCGTCGCCGTGCACGTCCCCCTGCGCGAACGTCACCGTCGTCATCTCGTCTCCTCCGTCTCGTCCAGGACGTCCGCGATCATGCGATGCCCCTGTGCCTCGAACTCGTCGTCGCCCGTCTGGTACGCCCAGGCCGCGGTCCCCACGGCCTCTGCGAGCCGCAGCGCCGTCCAGTGGTCGTGCGCGCCCTCGCCGCCGAGGCGGGGATCCGCGCCGTAACCGTCGAGGAACGCATCCTCACACGACGGAGCGTCCCGCCATTGCTGCGCCGCGAGGCGCAAGAGGTCCGATGCGCGGCTGCGGAAGGAGAACCGTCCGAAGTCGATGACGCGGAGCCCCCGGGCCGGATCGTCGCCGGCGAGGAGCCAGTTGCGCGGCTGCCAGTCGCCGTGGGTCGGCACGAGCTCCGGGGTCCCCGGCCGGAGCCGGTCGAGCAGCGCCCGCACCTGCTCCTGGACCTCCGGGCGGATGCGGTGCGGCGAGGCGAGGGAGCGGCGGACGCGGTCGAGCACCCCCTCGTCGCCGGGGCGGGACGCCTGGTCGTGGAAGCGGCGCAGCAGCTCGCCGGCACGGCGGTGGACCGCAGGATCGAACGCCGCGTCCGTCCCGTCCACGAGCTCGCCGGGAAGGTGGTCCGCCACGAACACGCGATCCTCCCGCGAGGCGTGCCGGAGCCGCGCCGCGAGGCCGTCCCGCGACCAGACGTCGGTCCAGCCGTCGTGCGCGTCGAGCTCCCGCCCGATGTGGTGGTTCGACGGATCGCCCGCCTTGACGATGAGACGACTCCCGTCGTGCTCCGCCTCGTACACGAACGCCGAGACGGAGCCGTGCCATCCCCGGTCGGCGACGATCCGCGCTCCGGGGATCCACTCGCTCAGGCGAGCCCGCTGGGCGGCACTCAACCGGTCCGCCCCGGGGAAGTCCCGAGCGCCCGGACCCGCGGTCACGCCGTGACGACCTGGGCGGTCCCGATCGGCGCGTCCGGGCCCATCTCGTCGGCGATCCGGTTCGCCTCTTCGATCAGCGTCTGCACGATATCCGCCTCGGGGACGGTCTTGATGACCTCGCCCTTGACGAAGATCTGCCCCTTGCCGTTGCCGCTGGCCACCCCGAGATCCGCTTCGCGGGCCTCACCGGGACCGTTCACGACGCAGCCCATGACGGCCACGCGCAGCGGGACGGTCATGTCCTTGAGCCCCTCCGTCACGCTGTCCGCCAGGGAGTACACGTCCACCTGCGCGCGTCCGCACGACGGGCAGGAGACGATCTCGAGCTTGCGCTCGCGGAGGTTCAGCGACTGCAGGATCTGGTGGCCGACCTTGACCTCCTCCGCCGGCGGCGCGGACAGCGAGACCCGGATGGTGTCGCCGATCCCCTCCGCGAGGAGGATCCCGAAGGCGGTGGCGGACTTGATGGTGCCCTGGAAGGCCGGGCCCGCCTCGGTGACACCGAGGTGCAGCGGCCAGTCGCCCATGGCGGCGAGCAGTCGGTACGCCTTCACCATCACGATGGGGTCGTTGTGCTTGACCGAGATCTTGAAGTCGTGGAAGTCATGCTCCTCGAACAGCGACGCCTCCCAGCGCGCGCTCTCCGCGAGCGCTTCCGGGGTCGCCTTGCCGTACTTCTCCAGCAGGCGCTTGTCGAGCGAGCCCGCGTTGACGCCGATGCGCAGCGAGACGCCGGCGTCCTTCGCGGCCTTGGCGATCTCGCCGACCTTGTCGTCGAACTGCCGGATGTTGCCGGGGTTCACCCGGACCGCCGCACAACCGGCGTCGATCGCCTGGAAGACGTACTTGGGTTGGAAATGGATGTCCGCGATGACGGGGATCTGGCTCTTCTTGGCGATGATGTGCAGCACATCCGCGTCGTCCTGGGACGGAACGGCGACGCGGACGATCTCGCAGCCGGACGCCGTCAGCTCGGCGATCTGCTGCAGGGTCCCGTTGATGTCGGTGGTCTTGGTCGTGGTCATCGACTGCACCGAGATCGGGGCGTCACCGCCCACGAGCACCTTGCCGACCCGGATCTGACGGGTCTTTCGGCGCGGAGACAGGATGTCGGGGACGCGGGGCATCCCGAGGTTCACGGCTGGCACCCTTCCAGGGTAGTCGTCCGTTACGCGACAGGGCCGGATGCACGCTGTGTGGTACCTTCAGGCGCATGTCCGTGAACTCCGACCGCCCGTCATCCTGTGGCTGGTGGCCCGCCTTCTAGGCGGACCGTTCGCGTACCACGAGACCGAGACCGCCCTCCCGGGGCGGTCTTCGTCGTTCGGCCGCACCGGATTCCCTCCAGGAGACACCGATGACCCCCACCGCCTCGCCGGAGTCCGACGCGACCAGGCTCCCGGCGCGTCTGCGCGCCCTCGCCGCCGATGCCTCCGCGTCCTTCGTCCTCCTCGCCCGCGAGGGCACCGACGCGGTAGAACTGCTCACCGGTCCGATCCGGGACGTCGATCTCCTCGCCGACATCCCTCTGCACGGGGCGGACGGCGGATCCCGCGAGGTGTTCGCGCTCGTCCCCTTTCGCCAGGTGCGCGAGCGGGGGTTCGAGGCGCAGGACGACGGGGCCCCGCTGCGGTGCCTCCTCGTGGAGGAGCATCTGACGGCGGACGCCGACACGGTGCGCCGGGCCCTCCCCGACGAGGCGATCCCGCTCCGGGACGGCGGGTTCGACCTCAGCGACGACGACTATGCCGCGATCGTCGAGACGGTGATCTCCGAGGAGATCGGGCGCGGCGAGGGCGCGAACTTCGTGATCCGCCGCGACTACACCGCGCGCATCGACGCGGATGAGCGCCACGCGGCGCTCACCTGGTTCCGCGCGCTGCTGGAGCACGAGCGGGGTGCCTACTGGACTTTCGCCGTGGTGACCCCGGACGTCGTCGCCGTCGGGGCGAGCCCGGAGGCTCATGTGGTCGCCCGCGACGGGATCGTCACGATGAACCCGATCTCGGGAACCTTCCGTCACCCGGCGGGCGGGGCGACCGCCGAGACCCTGACCGCGTTCCTCTCCTCCACCAAGGAGACGGAGGAGCTGTTCATGGTCGTCGATGAAGAGCTCAAGATGATGAGCGCCGTCTGCTCGGACGGCGGACGCATCACGGGGCCGCATCTCAAGGAGATGTCCCGCCTCACCCACACCGAGTACATGCTCCGCGGCCGGAGCCGGCTGGATCCGCGGGAGATCCTGCGCGAGACGATGTTCGCCCCGACCGTCACCGGGTCCCCGATGCAGAACGCCTGTACGGTCATCCGGCGCCACGAGCGCAAGCCGCGCGGGTACTACTCCGGCGTCGCCGCACTGTTCACCCCGAACGCGGAGGGCGGACACGACGTGGACGCCCCGATCCTCATCCGCACCGTCTATCTGAGCGACGGCGCCCTCAGCGTCCCGGTCGGCGCGACCCTCGTCCGTCACTCGGACCCCGCCGGCGAGGTCGGCGAGACGCACGGGAAGGCCGCCGGGGTGCTCGGGGCGATCGGGGCCGTCGCCCGCGACGCCGCCGCCGAGGCCCGGGCGGATGCGGACGCCCCGGGTGCGGAGAAGGATGCCGCTCGGCTCGCCGACGACCCCGCGATCGCCGCTCTCCTCGCCTCGCGCAACGAACGGCTCGCGGAGTTCTGGATCCAGCCGCAGGAGGACGACTCGGCCGCCGGGCCGTTCGCGGGCAGGACGGCGCTCGTCGTGGACGCCGAGGATCGGTTCACCACCATGCTCGCGCATCAGCTGCGCCATCTCGGCCTGGAGGTGCGGATCGCCGCCTGGAGCGAGGTCGCCGACGAAGACGTCGACCGGGCAGACCTGCTCGTCGCGGGGCCCGGCCCCGGCGACCCCCGCGATCCGTCCAGCCCGCGGATCACCCGGATGCGGGAGGTGGTCGCCCGGCGGCTCGACGCCGGCCGCCCTCTCTTGGCCGTCTGCCTGAGCCACCAGATCCTCGCTGACCGTCTGGGCATCGGTCTCGCGCCGCTGCCCAGCCCTCATCAGGGAGTGCAGAAGACCGTGCCCGTGTTCGAGGAGGACGCCTCGATCGGCTTCTACAACACGTTCACCGCGCGGGTGGCGCCGGGAACGGCCGCGGTGGGAACCGCGGAGGTGTCCGCGGATCCGGCGTCCGGCGACGTCTATGCCCTGCGCGGACCGGCGTTCGCCTCGGTGCAGGGGCATCTGGAGTCGATCCTCTCCCGTGACGGGATGCGCACGCTGCAGCGGCTCATCGCACACGCCCTGTCCTGATCCCCGGCCGGGCCGCCCGCCGCGGCGCCTCGCCCGAGGAGCCATCCGAATCAGGCATTCGCGCGGGATCAGGCAACCTCTCGCTTTGTTCGCCTGATCTCGCGCGAATGCCTGATCCCACGCGGGCTGGCGCGGGCCCACCCCAGAACCTTTAGCAACCCTAGTTGACAGCATGCAATAAGCAACGTAGGTTGCTTGCATGGAGTCGACACGGATCGCGGACGTCGCCGCGGACACCACCGATCCCCGCGCGGGACTCAGGGCCGTCGCGACGCTGCGCGCGCTCGCGGACACGCTGGAGCTGCGCCAGGTCGAGGCGGCTCTCCGCAGCGGCATGAGCTGGCAGGAGGTCGCCGACGCCCTCGGCGTCACCCGCCAGGCCGCGCACAAGAAGCACGCGAAGCGGATCGATCCGTCGATCCCCGTTCCCCGGAGGACCTCATGACGTTCACGCAGACCCTCACGACCAGCCACACCCTGTCGGTCACCGCCATGGAGGAGGCCTCCCGCCTGGGCCAGCACGAGGCCGACATCGATCATCTCCTGCTCGCGTTGACCCTGACCGAGCAGCCGGCGGGCCAGGTGCTGCGGGCGATGGGGGTGACCCTTCAGACCGCGCGGGACGCGATCGCGGAGCTTCGCGCGGATCAGCTCCGCTCCCTCGGCATCGCCACGTCGGAGCCCGCACCGGGTCGCATCACGATGCAGGAGGGCGGCGAGTACACCTGGACGCCTCGCGCGCTCGAGCTGATGAGTCGCGCCGCCAAGCACGGCGGGGACGCGACCGCGGTGCTGCGCCAGCTCATCGCCGAGCCCAGCGGACTGATCGTCGACCTGCTCGAACGCATGGGGCATAGCCCCGAAACGGTCGCCGACCGCCTCGACGAGGTCGGCACGCTCTCGCGCCATCACCCGCGGACGGAGCCGGGGGCCATCGTCGGCACCTCCGAGGCTTTCGTCCCTGCACCGATGGCGGACGTCTGGGCGTTGCTTGCGGATGCGCGACGCATGCCGGAGTGGGAGCCGATGACCGAAGACGTCGAGCCGCCGGAGGGATCCCCCTCCCCCGGATCGAGCTGGACGACGCTCGGACCCCGGACCTCGTCGAACGGCAAGTCCCTGCCCGCACAGACCCGTCGCCGGACCGTGGAGCTGCTCATCGCCGACGAGCCTGCGCAGATCGGCTGGGCCTTCCGGTTCCCGGATGCCCCGCGAAGCAACTCGGCCCGGCTGGACATCGTGCTGTCGCCCGCGGCGGGAGGCACGCAGCTCCGCCTGACCTGGGGCTGGGTGCGCACACGACGGCGGCGGTCGATCCTGGGTCTCGTCCTGCGCCCGCTCTACCGCTTCTTCCTGTGGCTCCAACTGCAGCAGATCTCCGGCGGGATCAGCCGCGCCCTCCGGTCCCCGAGCTGACCCGTGGCGCGGGCCCCGAAGCGGGTCAGCCGGCCACGCCGGCCGCGGCGATCCTGGCGTCGAGCAGGCGCCGTTCGGCGTCGTTCCCGCTGAGCTGTCGCGCCCGCTCATCCGCCGCCCGAGCCTCATCGGCGCGGCCGATCCGTCGCAGGAGAGCGGCGCGCACGGCATGCCAGAGGCGGTAGCCCTCCAGGCGTGATCGGACGGCTTCGACCTCGTCGAGACCGGCGCGCGGCCCGGCGCACTCGGCGAGCGCCACCGCACGGTTCAGCCGGACCAGCGGCGACGAGTCGTAGACCAGGAGCAGGTCGTACAGGGCGAGGATCTGGGGCCAATCCGTGTCCGCTGCGTCCTGGGCGTCGGTGTGGCACGCCGCGATCGCCGCATGCAGCTGCCAGCGACCGGGCCGCCGAAGCGCACCGGCTCGCTCCAGTGAATTCCTCGCTGTCGCCAGATCGGCCGCATCCCACAGCGAACGGTCCTGGGCATCGAGAGGGACCAGACTGCCGTCCATCACGCGAGCGGGTCCGCGCGCCCGATGGAAGTGCAGAAGCGCCCGTAGCCCGTGCGCCTCGGCCTCGTCCGGGAGACAGAGCGCGATCACCCCCGCGAGCCACAGCGCGTCGTCGGCGAGATCGTGTTCGGGGTCGGCGCTCTCGCCGTCGCGGAGCTGCGCCGCGTCGTACATCACCGAAACGACGGTGAGGACGAGGTCGAGCCGGGCGGCGCGCTCCCGCCCACGCGGGACACGGAGGGGGATGCCGGAGGCGGCGATCTTCCGCTTGGCCCGCACGATCCGTTGCGCGACCGTCGACTCGGGCTCGACGGTCGCGCGGGCGATCTGCGCCGTGGTGAGGCCCACGACCGCGCGAAGCGTCAGCGCGAGCTGTCCGGCGGGGGCGATGGCGGGGTGGCAGCAGCCGAACAGGAGCGGGAGCCGCTCGTCCAGCACCTCCTCAGCCTCTTCGCCCGCGGGCGCCGGGACGTCCTCCCCCGCACCCGTCATCGCCGTGGCGGCGACAGCCTCGACCTTCTCGCGGTATCGGCGCGAGCGCCGGACGAGATCGAGCGCGTCATGCCGGGCTGCGGTCATCAGCCAGGCTCCTGGCCGCGGAGGCACCCCGTCGCGGCGCCACGCCCGGAGCGCCTCCTCGATCGCGGAGGACGTGGCCTCTTCGGCGACGTCCAGGTCGCCGAAGGAGCGGTGCAGCGCCGACACGACCCGCGCGGCCTCCCCGCGGACGACCCGCGCCAGCTCGGTGTCGGACCGGGAGGCGGCCCGGTCCGACACCGGTGCGCCGTTCATCAGGCGAACAGCTCCTCGTCGTCGTACATGGGGCGGATCTCCACGGCGTTGCCGGGGTGCTCCAGGGACGGCCAGGTCCGGGCGAGGGCCAGCGCCGCATCGAGATCGGGAACGTCGATGAGGGTGAAGCCGCCGATGACCTCCTTCGCCTCGGAGAAGGGGCCGTCCACGACGACCGGACCCCGGTCGGAGGCCCGGACCGTTGTCGCGGATTCTGCGCTGTGCAGCGCCGCTCCGCCGTCGAGGATGTGCTGCGCGTTCGCCTCGTGCCATTCGAGGATGCGTGCGAGGTCCGCCTCCTGCACCTCCTCCGGCACACGGGCGTCCAGCTCGGGGTCGGAGGTGAACATCAGAACGTACTTCATGGGCGGTCCTTTCCTGATCGGGAACGGTTGGGGGAACCGTTTCACAGGAACAGCGCTCGGGCAACCGCGAGATCGACACCGATGGCCGATCTCGCCCGAGCCCGCGTCCGACTACCGCACCGGCACCCCCGCCACGGGCTTCTCCTCAGCCAGCGCGTCGACGGTGATCCGCCCCGTGTCGTCCGCCACCCCGCGCGTGGGCAGCGTGAGGATGAAGGCGATGCCGACCAGCGCCGCTCCGATGGCGAGGAAGGCGGCGGCGTAGGGGTTGCCGGTGAGCTGGGTGAGCTGCGCGGCGAGGTACGGACCCGCGCCTCCTCCGATGGCGGCGCCGAGCCCGAACCCGAGGGCGGCCCCGGTGTAGCGCACGCGTGCGGGGAAGACGGCCGTCATCGACGCGTACGCCGGGGCGGCGACCGCACCGCCCAGGCCGCCGAGCAGGCAGAAGCCCGCCGCGCTGACCCAGAAGTTCCCGGCCGTCGCCTTCATGAGCATCATCACGGGGAGGAAGGACACCGCCAGGACGCCCATGATGATGATCATGGTCTTGCGCCGGCCCAGCCGGTCGATCACGAGCCCCGTCAGGATCGTGAGGACGATCGCGGCGATCCCTTGCAACGAGGCCATGACCGCCGTCGCGCCCGGCTCGAATCCCGCCTCCCGCTGGAGGAACAGCGGGATGTACACGGCCAGGATGTAGCCGATCATCAGGACGGTCCCGGTCAGCACCATCACCTTGAGCAGCGGACGCCAGTAGCCGACGATCAGCTCTCGGACCGGCGAACGCTCGACCTTGTGCGCCGCCGCGAGGCGGCGGAACTCCGGCGAATCCTCGAGACGGAGGCGCAGGAGCAGGCAGAGGAGTGTGAGCGGGAGCGACAGCAGCAGCGGGACCCGCCAGCCCCACTCGGCCATGACGCCTTCCGAGAGGATGGCCGTGATGACCGCCACCGCTCCCGGGGCGAGGAACGCCCCGGCGGCGGAGCCGAGCGGCGTGATGGTGCTGAGCAGACCGTGGTTGCCGCGGTGGGCGTGCTCCGAGACGAACGTGGTGGATCCGGCGAGCTCGCCGCCGGCGGAGAACCCCTGCAGGAGTCGGAGGATGACGAGCAGCAGAGGCGCGAGAGCGCCGATCGCGGCATAGGTCGGGAGCAGGCCCATCGCCGTCGTCACGACCCCCATGCCGATCACGGTGACCATGAGGGCGAAACGCCGCCCCATCCGGTCCCCGAGGCGTCCGAAGAACAGCCCGCCGAGCGGACGGGTGAGGAAGCCGCTGCCGAGGGCGAGGATGGAGCTCAGGATCGACAGGAAGGGATCCTCCCCGGGGAAGAAGAGCGGCGCCGTGTAGACGATCAGGTAGGCGTAGACGAAGAAGTCGTAGGACTCGACGATCGTGCCGAGCAGCCCCGCGAGGGACGCGCGGCGCACCATCGCGGGGGTCGGGATGGGGGCGGAGACGTGCGATGCATGGTGGCTCATGGTGACCTCTCTGTCACGGACCGGGTGGGGGCACGGCGGCGGGGCGTGTGTGCCGCGCGGGACCTCGGCGTCCCGCGCGCACCCCTTGAACATTGACGGATGTGGCCAACGGCCACTGGCTGGACTCTAGCACCAAGCAAGCGCTTCGTCACGAGTTCTTCGGGCGCCGTTGACAGCCCTTCGCGCCGCCGGTTAGCGTCCCCGGATGACGCACCGACTCGAACACCGCCTCCGCGCGCTGGAGGATCGCCTCCACCTCCTCGAGCTGGAGGGCCGCTACGCACGCTTCTTCGACGATCACGACGGCGACGCGTGGAGCTCCCTGTTCACCGAGGACGGGATCTACCGGTCGCGCATCGCCGACGAGACGTTCGTCCAAGGCCGATCCGCACTGCGGCGGTTCTGCGATCAGGCGCCGTTCGACGGACTGCACCTGTTCCACGTACCCCAGGTGTCTCTCGACGGCGACTCGGCGACCGCACGGATCCACCTGGAGTACCGCGGGGTGTGGGCCCGGGACCCCGGAGCGCCGAGCATCACGATGACGGGGTACTACGACGTCGCCTACGCACGCGTCGACGATGGGTGGCGGATCAAGGAACGGGTCACCACGACGTTCTCCCGGGAGCACTCCGTGACGCACGGCTATCCGCGAGGAAGCGGACTGACTCCGGAGCACGCCTGACGCGACGCGCCCCGGTCAGCCCGGCATCCCTGCGCCGCCGTTGGGTCGAAGGACCTGTCCGGTCACGAAACGCGACGCGTCGGCGGCCAGGTACAGCACGGCCAGCGCGATGTCGACCGGCTCGCCCGTGATGCCGAGCGGGGACACGGCGGCACGGCGGGCGAAGACCTCGCGCCGGGCCTCCTCGTCGACCGCGCCGTCCGCCGTCGTCCAGTGGTGCGCGACCATCGGGGTGTCGACCCACCCGGGGGCCACGGCGTTGACCCGGATGCCCTGCGGTCCGACCTCGACGGCCAGCGACCTCGTCAGCATCGCCACGGCGGCCTTCGTCAGCGAGTATCCGGCGATGCCGGCGGTCGGCAGGTCGATCGCGCTGGAGGCGACGTTGACGATGGATCCGGCTCCCTGGGCGGACATCGCGCGGACCGCGCTGGCGCAGCCCCAGTACGTGCCCCGGAGATTGACGTCGAGCAGGAGGTCCACCTCCTCCTCGGGCATGTCGGCGACGGCGCCGTAGCGGATGACGCCCGCGACGTTGGCCCAGACGTCGATCCGTCCATGTCGATCGCGAGCGGCCGTCGCGAGATCCTCCATGTCCGTCCGTCGCGAGACATCGGCGACGAACCCGGTCGCAGCACCGCCGGACGCGCCGACGAGCGCGACGGTCTCGGTGAGCGTCAGGGGATCGGCGTCGCTGACGAGCACGGCGGCCCCCGCCCTGGCGAGCGTGAGCGCCACGCTGCGCCCGATCCCTCCGCCAGCACCGGTCACGACCGCCACGCGGTCCGTCAGGTCGAAGTACGGCTCGATGTCGGCGTGCATGCGGGCGCCTCCCGGATCAGGCGGCATCATTCGCACCGCGCTTCGCGTCGTTTGTCGCGAGCGTAGCCATTGGCCACAAGCACGTCAAACATCCCCTCGCAGGAGCGCTCCGCATCAGGCGTTCGCGCGAGTTCAGGCAACGCACGGGCGGTGTCGCCTGATCCGGCGCGAACGCCTGATCTCGCGCGGGGCGCGGCAACGGCCACGCCTCGCGCTCGCGGGGTGTCGGCTCCGGGCTCAGCCGCCCAGGAGATCCACGGGGTTGAAGAGGTCCGCGATGAGCAGCAGCGCGCCCATGGCGATCAGGACGCCCGCGACGACGATGGTGAGCGGAACGAGGCGCGTCGCGTCCACCGGCTTCGGCGGGGGCCGGCGGAACAGCCGTGCCCAGGCCCGCTTGACCCCGTCCCAGAGAGCCACCACGATGTGCCCTCCGTCGAGCGGAAGAAGCGGGACGAGGTTGAAGACGAACAGGGCGATGTTCAGCGAGCCGAGGAGGCTGAACAGCACCACGAAGCGGTTCAGCACCGGCGCGTCCGTGGCGGCGACCTCGCCGGCGAGCCGCCCGACGCCGACGACGCTGAGCGGACCGTTCGGATCGCGCTCTCCCCCGGTGACCAGCGAGACGCCGACGTCCCACAGCCGCACCGGGAGGGTCGCGATCATGGACGCCACACGTCCGACGTTGTCCGCGGCCGCCTCGACACCCGCGGTGAGCGGCTGGGGCACGTACGCGAGCTGCGCGCCGACCCCGGCGTACCCGACCGTCTTCAGGACCGGTGCGCCCCGCTCGTCGACGACCGCTCGACCGTCGGCGTCCACCTCGCCGCGCTGAGCGGCCACGGGCGTCAGGGACAGCTCCACCGGGCCGCCGTCGCGCTCGACGACCACCGCGAGCGTCCTGCCGGGCGAGGCCTGGATGATCGCGCTGGCCTCCGCGAAGGTCGTGACCTTCTCGCCGTCGATCGAGACGAGCACGTCCCCCGGGAGGATCCCGGCCTGTGCGGCGGGCGCCACGGGGTCGCCGGGCGCGCACTCCTCCTGGGTGGACCCGGCAGGCAGCACGCATTCGGACACCGTGGCGATGGTGGTCGTCCCCTGCTGAACCCCGATGCCGCTGAGCAGCACCGTGAAGATCAGCACGGCGAGCACCAGGTTCATGAAGGGCCCGCCGAACATGACGATGATCCGCTTCCACACGGGCAGCCGGTAGAACACCCGGTCGGCGCGCGAGGGGTCGATCGTCTCGTCGTTCGCGGTGCGGGCGTCCTGGATGAGGGCGCGGAACATCCCGCTGCCGGCTCGCCCCTCGCCCTCGCCGTCCGCTGCGGGCGAAGGCGGATACATCCCGGACATGGAGATGAAGCCGCCGACGGGCAGGACCTTCACGCCGTACTCCGTCTCGCCGAACCGGCGGGACCACACGCGCGGACCGAAACCGATCATGTACTGGCCGACGTGCACGCCGAAGAGCTTCGCGGGCACGAGGTGCCCGATCTCGTGCAGCGCGATCGAGACGCCGATGCCGACCAGCATGAACAGCAGGCCGCCGATGTACAGGAGGATCTCCACCCGGACACGCTACCGTCCGGGATTAGGAGAAGGCCGAGTCCCTCGGGATCCGCGCCGCCTCAGGAGCCCGCGGCGATGAGGCGGTCCGCGCGCCGGCGCGCCCACTCCTCCGCCTCGGCCAGGCTCTCCAGGGTGAGGCTCTGGGGCGGCTCATGAGCGTCCACCACGGCCGCGATCGTGTCCACGATCCCGAGGAAGGACAGACGCCCCTCGTGGAACGCCGCAACCGCCTGCTCGTTGGCGGCGTTGTACACCGCGGGGAACGTCGCGCCGGCCCGCCCGACGCTCCTGGCCAGGTCGACGGCGGGAAAGGCGTCGTCGTCCAGCGGCTCGAAGGTCCAGGACGTGGAGGCCGTCCAGTCGATCGGTCGCCCGACACCTCCGACGCGGTGGGGCCAGTCCAGGCCCAAGGAGAGCGGAAGACGCATGTCGGGCGGCGACGCCTGGGCGATCGTGGAGCCGTCCACGAACTCGACCATCGAATGCACGACGGACTGAGGGTGCACGACGACCTCGATGTCCTCGTAGTCCACGTCGAACAGCAGGTGCGCCTCGATGACCTCGAGACCCTTGTTCACGAGCGTCGCCGAGTTGGTCGTGATGACCTTGCCCATGTCCCAGGTCGGATGCGCGAGGGCCTGCTCCGGCGTGATCCCCGCCATCTCGGCGCGAGACCTGCCGCGGAAGGGACCGCCCGACGCGGTGACGATCAGCCGGCGGACCTCGCCGTGCCCGCCCGAGCGCAGCGCCTGCGCGATCGCCGAGTGCTCGGAGTCCACCGACACGATCTGCCCGGTCTGCGCAGCCGCCGTGACCAGGGATCCCCCGACGATGAGCGACTCCTTGTTCGCCAGCGCGAGGGTCCGTCCGGCACGGAGCGCGGCCAGTGTGCTGCCGAGCCCCACTGAGCCGGTGATCGCGTTGAGCACGACGTCGGCGTCGACGTCCCGGACCAGCTGCTCCGCCTCGGATGCGCCGAGCGCGGTGTTCTCCACCCCGAACTCCTCGGCCTGCGCGGCGAGGGTCCGCGCGTCCGTTCCCGCGGCCAGCCCGACGACCTCGAAACGGCGGGGATGGGCGCGGATCACGTCCAGCGCCTGGGTGCCGACGGAACCGGTCGAGCCGAGGACGATGATGCGACGCATGACGCCAGCCTACGGCGCCGGGGCGCGGCGGTGCGGAGCCCGGACGCCGGGTTACTGGGCCGGAGTCGTGATCAGCGGCGTCGTGCCGACGATGTCCACCACGAACACCAGTGCTTCGCCAGCCAGGTCGCTCGTGTTGCTGTCGCTCTTCTCGCCGTACGCGTCCTTCGGCGGCATCTGCACGATCACCTGCGAGCCGACCTTCTGCCCCTCCAAGGCGGCCTTGAAGCCGGCCACCACCCCGGTCGTCGGGAACTGCGCGGGGAAGGCGTCCCGCTTCCACGACGAGTCGAACTCGCTGCCGTCGCTCCACTTCACGCCGCGGTATTGCACCGTCACGAGATCACCGGGCGACACCTCGGGGCCGTCGCCCTCCTTCAGCACCCCGACCGCGGTCTCGGTGGGCGCGTCGCCGCCCGGGATCGTGATCGTCGGCGCGCCGTCATCAGCCAGCTTCACGGCGGGCATGCCCTTGGGCGCGTCGACGTCCTTCCCCGTCGCGATCGTGCTGAGCTCGTCGATCGACTGCACATAGATCACGACGGGGTTCTGCCCCTCCTGGCCGGGGAGGGCGAGGACGACCTCCGAGCCGAGCGGCACGCACTCGAGCGCCGCGACGAAGATCGGCGACTGGGTGGAGTCGTAGATCTGGCCTCCGGTGTTGCTGCTCAGGAGCACCGGAAGCGCGCCGTCCGGACCGCGCTCGGAGGTCTCGAGCACCTCGTTGGTCGTGGCGTCGACGATCTTGTACCGCGCCGACACGAAGTCTCCCGGCTTGACGTCCTCGCCGTCGCCCTCTTTCACGACCGTTCGCTCGATGTCGGGGACCTCCGTTCCGGCGGGGACGGTGATGGCTGCGTCGAGTCCGGAGCCTTTGACCTCGACCGCATCGGACGCCGCCCCTGGCTGCGCATTGATGAGACAGGACCCCGCCGACGGCGAAGAGGTCGGATCAGGGGACTCCGCTGCGCCTGCGCAGCCGGAGAGCAGGAGCGCCGACACAGCAGCGACGGAGAAGACGGCGACGAGACGATTGCGCACGGAGAACCTCGGGAGACATCGATCGGGAACACCCCATCCTCGCCCGCCGGGCTTTGCTGCGCCTGGGAGACGCGCCAGAAAGGACTGGGTCGACGGCGCGCCGGAGCATGCCCGCGCCGGCATGGACGCTGCCCTACCCTTGTCGGGTGACTCCCGAGCCCCAGCCCGTCGAAGACGCCCAGGACCCGACAGCCGTCGACGAGGCGGAGCTGCATCGCGCCGGCTTCTTGTACCTGTTCGGACGCGCGGTGCTCGCGCCGCTGGCCCGCCTCATCTACCGCCCCCGCGTGGAGGGACGGCGGAACGTGCCCAAGACCGGACCGGTCATCATCGCCTCCAACCATCTGTCGTTCATCGACTCCGTCGCGATCCCGGTCGCGGCTCCGCGCCGCGTGCACTTCCTGGCGAAGTCGAGCTACTTCGAGGGCAAAGGGATGAAGGGCCGGATGGTGGGCGGCTTCATGCGCTCCGTCGGCGCGATCCCGGTCAATCGCGGTGCGGGGCAGGCAGCGCTCGACGCGCTGGACCAGCAGCGCCGTCTGCTCGACGAGGGGCTCGCCGTGGCGCTCTACCCCGAGGGCACGCGCTCGACCGACGGGCGCCTGTACAAGGGCCGCACCGGCGCCGCGTTCCTGGCGCTGCAGACCGGAGCCCCCGTCGTGCCCGTCGGCCTCGTCGGCACGGCCGATGCGATGCCGGTGGGTGCGAGCATGCCTCGGCTCGGCACCCGGGTCACGGTCCGCTTCGGCGAGCCGCTCGACCTCTCGCACCATGGGCCGGCCACGTCGGGACGGGCCCGCCGTCAGGCCACGGACGAGATCATGTCCGCGATCCACGCGCTGTCCGGGCAGGAGCTCGCCGGCGTCTACAACGAGGTCCCCGCGCAGGGCGCGATCGAGAAGATCAAGCAGGCCCTCCCTCACGAGCGCCGCTGAGGCCGGCCTCAGCGACTCACGGCGCCACCCGGATCGTCGCCTCGTGCCGGACCGGGAACGACACCGAGTTGGCGATGAAGCACCACTCGTGCGCCTGCGTGTGCGCGCCGCGCGCCGCCGGGACCATGGACTCGTCGGCGACGGTGACGACCGGTCGCAGCACGACCTCGGTGAAGGCGCCGCCACCCCTGCCGTCCTCCACCATCGTGCCGCGGGCGTCGTCCCGGTACTCCATGACGACCACTCCCGCTGTCACGCACGCGTGCAGGTACGACAGCAGGTGGCACTCCGACAGCGCGGCCAGGAGCAGGTCCTCGGGGTTCCAACGCGACGGGTCTCCGCGGAAGGGCTTGTCCGAGGAGGCGAGGAGGTCCGGCTTCCCGGTGATCGAGATCGTGACGTCGCGCGCATAGTCGCGATACCCGCTCGTTCCGGTCCCCCGGTTGCCCGTCCAGGTCGTCGTGAGTGCGTAGCCGTGCGTCCCGATGTCCATCCCGTCATCGTGCCACGCACGCCGGTAGGCTGGCGGACGTGGTGGAGACTCTGACCGTTCAGGATGCCGTCGAACTCGCCGTCGTCGAGCGGGGAGGGTTCGTCGAATCCCGCCACGTGGGCGCCGCGGTGGTCCTGTCCCCCGAGGGCGAGGTCGTCGCCGCGCACGGGAATGCGAGCGCCCTCGTGCTGCCGCGCTCGAGTCTCAAGCCGCTGCAGGCGATCGCCTGCCTCACCGCGGGCGCGCCGCTCGAGGGCGAGCAGCTCGGACTCGCGACCGCCAGCCACGCCGGCACCGACCGCCACGTGGAGGTCGTGCGCTCGATGCTGGTGGAGGGCGGACTCACCGAGGACGACCTCGGCTGCCCCGCCGACTGGCCGTCCGACTCCGCGACGCGCGACGAGCTCGTGCGGGATCACGGCGAGCCGACCCGGATCCGGATGAACTGCTCCGGCAAGCACGCGGCGATGCTGCGGGCCTGCGTGGCGACCGGGTGGCCCACGGACGGCTACCTCGCGCCCGACCACCCGCTCCAACTCCACATCCGCGACGTCGTCGAGCGTCTGTCCGGGGAGAAGATCTCCGCGACGGTCGTCGACGGCTGCGGCGCTCCGGTGCACGCGCTGACCCTGATGGGCCTCGCCCGCGCGGTGCACCGCGTCGGAACGGCCTCGGAACGCTCCCCGTTCGCCCTGCACCGGGTCGCCGGCACGCTGGTGCGGACCGTGCGGGAACGGCCGTGGACGATCGACGGACCGGGACGCCCCGACACGCTCGCGATCGAGAAGCTGGGCGTGTTCGTGAAGGGCGGCGCCGAGGGCGTCATGGTCATGGTCGCCCCGAACGGCGCCACGGTGGCGCTCAAGACGCTCGACGGCTCGCTGCGGGCGAGGACGATCGTGGCGGCGACGCTGCTGCTGCGCGCCGGCGCGCTGGAGCAGGGCGCGGTCGACGAGCTCGCCGCCGTCCTTCCGCTCGCCGTGATGGGCGGCGGTGTCGAGGTCGGGTCCATCCGGCCTGCCGCCGGGATCTAGCGTCCTGGCCTGGGCCCTTCTCGACCGATCGGATCACACTCCGCCGTCTCCCCGGCCGTCCGCACGCGCTGCGGCCCGCCGCGCCGCGCGCCTCGTCTGCGGGGCGGCTCTCGGCACAGGAACGCCCTCCGCGCGGGCGGGGTCTGCCGCAAACGGAAGCAGGACGCGGGCAGGGCCCCGCCCGTCGCGGATCGACCAGGCGCGTCCTGCGTCCGGACGTGCGTACGGCGGCAGATCACGCACGCCGACGAGGGTGCGGAGCTCACGGGCCGCCTCGGCCACCACGAGGATCTCGCCCCGGTCCCGCACGCCGTGCCAGAGGCTCCAGTGCCGTTGCCATGCCTCCGCCTCGCCGACGAGCAGGAGGGTCCGCGAGGGCGCGATGAGGTCCTGGACCCCCGTCCCCGGAGCGATCTGGTCCAGCGTCCGGACCGTGACCCCGGGAGCACCGGAGGCCAGCGCGGCCGCGGTCCTCCTGGGGAACGGTGCGATCACCCCGCACACCCCGGCCGACGGCCGCCAGGGCGCAGTGCGGTGCTCCTCGGCCGCCGATCCTGCGCCGTGGCGTCCCGCGGGGCCGCTCAGGCGTGCGATCTGGATCTCGCGACCGGCCAGGTCCGCCCGCCCGTCCGGACGCATCGGATCGAACGACGCCGGCTCGCCACCCGCCGCGAGATGCTCTCCCCGGCTCGGCATGCGGAGCACCGCCCGCTGCGGCAGGAGGTCGGCGAGGGCCGCGACCGGTCCGGCGCTCCGCGACGCGGTGAGGACGACGAGGCATCCCCGTGTCGCCGCGGCACGGACCACGCGCTGCAGGCGCTCCGCCCACGCGGCGGCGTACTCAGCGGGGAAGGACGCCAGTCGTGCGTCGAGATCGTCACAGACGAGCGCACGAGGCCACGCCGCCCGCCCCTCCGCCAGATCCTCGACGATCGACCAGGCCGCTTCCGGGTCGTCCGGGATCGTCCGGTGCGACGGAACCTGTCCGATCACCGTGCGCACGAGCGTGCTGCGGCCGGCGCCCGGCCCGCCGAAGACGGCGAGACCGCGGTCGTGTCCGGGGCGGAGAACGACGACCGGCTGCCGTTGGTGTTCGGGGTCGTCGGAGAGGCCGAGGACGACGGCGTCCTCCGGCATCGCTTCGGGTGAGGCTGCGCGCAGCGTCGCGGCGTCCACGTCCGTCGGAAGGGGCGGGAGCCACGGGCTCGTCGCCCGCCGCGACGCAACATGGTCCTGGGCGATGCGACGCAGATCCTCCTCCTGCGTCCGACCGACCCGCATCAGCACGGGAGCGGTGTCCTGCGGACGACGGACCAGGACGAGACCGCGTCCTCCGGCGTCACCCGGCAGCTCCGCCGCGTCGTCCACTCCGATCATCACGCGACTATCGGCGGGGTCGGACACACGGAGACAGAGCCGCAACGGGCAGTTGGCGGCGAGCGCGTCGCGTACCACGCCCGTCGCTCGTTGCGTGCCCAGGACGAGGTGCATTCCGAGCGCGCGCCCCCGCGCCGCGATGTCGGTGAACACGGCTCCCAGGTCCGGATGCTCCTGGAGGAGCGCGGCGAACTCGTCGACGACGATGACGAGGCGCGACAGCCGCCCCTCCGCCTCGGCGACGCTCCGGGCTCCGCAGGCGCCGAGCTCCGTCTCGCGCCGCCGCAGCTCGGCCCGGAGGCTCCGGACCCCGCGCGCGGCGCCGTCGCCGTCGAGATCCGTGATGATCGCGGCGACGTGCGGCAGGTCCCGCAATCGTTCGAACGCGGTGCCGCCCTTGAAGTCGGCCAGGACGAACGACACCTCCTCCGGTCCGTGCGACGCGGCCAGTGCCGCCACCCACGACACGAGCAGCTCGCTCTTGCCGGTGCCCGTCATGCCCGTGACCAGCGCATGCGGTCCGTCCTCCGCCAGATCGATCGCGACCTCGCCGTGCGTCCCGGCGCCGAAGACGGCGCGGAGGCTCCCCGGCGCGGCGGGGCTCCGTGTCAGCTCCGCCAGTGCGACGGCGCCGGGAAGGCCGGGTTCCGCATCGGCGGCGGCGCGGAGCACATCCGCGATCTCCGCCGCCTGTGCCGCAGAGATCGCTTCGACCGCACAGCGCTCGTCCCCCGACGGAGTGCGCAGGAGCCCGGTCGCCGGATCCGTGACGTCGAGCACCGTGGCGATCCCGGACGGCGGCTCTTCGTCGGCCCCCACCGCGACCAGGTTCGTCCCCACGACGGCATCCGCCGAGTCCCGCCGTCCGACGAGGACCGTCCACGTCCCCCGCACGCGGCCGTGCGCATGCGGGAGCCCGGCGAGACCGAGGGCTTCGAGGTCCTCTCCCACGATGCGCATCCGAGACGCCGGGAAGCGCAGGCACAGTTGCACCACGAGGGCCCGAAGGACCGCCTCCGCCACCGGGCGGGGTCCGCGGACGCACACTCCGTCGGCGAGCGGGACGGTCAGCGGCACGTCCTCCAGCAGACGCCGCTCGTTCCGGAAGAGACGGGCACGCTCCCCCTCCCCGCCGTGGAGCCGGATGGGGTTGGCGACCGCGCCGCGACCGAGCGTCACCGTCGCCGCCTCCGGAGCCTCCGCCGGACGGACCGGAGCCACGAGGACGCCGAGGGCGTCCGGAGCGCGTCGTCGAAGCGCCGCGCGAACCTCGTCCGCGCGCTCGTCGTACTCACGGTGCACGCGCGTCCAGGCCTCGTCCTGCTCGCTCCGCGCCCGTCGAGCATCGCGTCGCCGATGTCGAGCCGCGTCGGCGAAGGAGGCGAGCAGCATGAGGGGCCCGAGCGCGGCGAAGGCGAGCGAGAGCATCGAGCCGGTCAGCGCCCACTGCGTCGTGCCGGACGCGACGGGAACGAGAGCGGCCACCACCGGCAGCGTCGTCCGTCGCGGCGGAGCGGGAGCGGCGGGGAGCACGAGCGGTTCGACGGGGTCCATCACCCCAGTCCATCGTCCGCACGCCCCTCAGAGCGCGTCGGTCACGATCTGCGTGGACTACTCCGTCGTATCACCGACGGTGGAGGACGAGGACGCGTCCGGGAAGGTCTGCAGCTCCGCGGTCGGCGCGTCCTGTGCGGATGCCGGGGTGCGCACCACGTCGAGGACGATCAGGGTGACGTTGTCCCGTCCGCCGTTCTCCAGGGCGGCCGCCATCATCGCCGCCACCGCGTCCGCCGGGTCCGCGTTCTGGGCGAGGAAGTGCTGGATCCCGTAGTCCGTGAGCTCCTTGGTGAGACCGTCCGAGCAGATCACGAAGCGGTCACCGTCCTGCACCGCGAGCTCGCGGTAGTCCGGCGGCGTCGCCTCGCTCACGCCGACGGCCCGGGTGATCACGTTGCTGTAGGGGTGCCCCTCGGCCTCCTCCGGGCTGAGGCGACCGGCCGTGATGAGCTCCTGCACCACCGAGTGGTCGGTCGTCACCTGCACCAGCGCGCCGTCCCGCAGGAGGTACACGCGGGAGTCGCCGATGTTCAAGGAGACCCAGCGCGGGTCGCCGTCGTGCGTGTCGAGGAAGACGCCCGTCAGCGTGGTCCCGGTGCCCTCGTCCGTCGTCTCCGGATGCGCGGCGATGTCCTCGATCGCCGCTGCGAGCGCGGCCTCGATCGCTGCGGCGGTGATCGAGCCGTCGTGGACCGCGTCTCCCAGACGGGCGATGGTGCGCTGGCTCGCGATCTCCCCGCCGGCGTGGCCGCCCATGCCGTCGGCGACGACGAACAGCGGATACTCGGCGAGGAAGGCGTCCTGGTTGTTCTCGCGTCGCCGACCGCGGTCGGTCGCCCCCGCCCAGCGGAGATCGACGACGTCGCCGGAGGGGAGGGTGATCTCCCGCATGTGCGGTGTCGGCGTGTCAGGCACAGGATTCTCCCCGTCCTCGCGCGATCCGTGCGATCGTTCGAGTCTCACACATCGTAGTCGATGCTCCGGAGCGGTCAGACCGCACCGGCAGCCGGATCGGCGGGCAGCGGGAACAGCGCGTCGATCGCGTCCAGGTCCTCGTCCGACGGGGTCCACGCCGAACCGGCCAGCGCGTTGGCCTCCACCTGCTCGGCGGAGGTCGCCCCCGCGATGACGGAGGAGACGCCCGGCTGCGCGAGGAGCCACCCGAAGGTCGCCTCCAGCATCGTGATCCCTCGTTCGTCGCAGAACGCCCGGTACGCATCCAGGGCGTCCCAGGGCGCGTTCTCCCAGAGGTGGGATCGCGTCGACATGATGCGGCTCTGCGCCGGGCCCCCATCCCTCGTGAACTTGCCGGTGAGCAGGCCGTTGTGCAGCGGGAAGAACGGGAAGAAGCCCAGGCCGTACCGGTTCACGGCCGGGAGCACCTCCCGCTCCGCGGCACGGGCGAGCAGCGAGTACTGGTTCTGCGCCGAGACGAACCGCGGCCCGAGACGCCGCGCGGCGACGAACTCGGCCTCGGCGATCTGCCACCCGGTGAAGTTCGAATGGCCGAAGTAGCGGATCTTGCCGTCGCGGACCAGCTCGTCCAGGGCGTCGACGGTCTCCTCGATCGGAGTGACCGGATCGGGGAAATGGAGCTGGTACAGGTCGATCCAATCCGTCCGCAGACGCCGGAGGGACTCCTCCACGGCACGGCGGATGTACCGGCGCGACCCCATCCCGGCGGGGAAGTCGTACCCCATGTCGTAGTGCCCGTGTCCGAACTTCGTGGCCAGCACCACGCGGTCCCGACGGCCGTCCAGGACCTCGCCCATCAGCGACTCGCTGAGGCCCGGCTCCTTGCCGTAGATGTCTGCGGTGTCGAGGAAGGTCACCCCGCTGTCGATGGCGGCGTCGAGCACGAGCCGCGAGCCCGCGATCGTCTCGGTGACGGTCCCGGCCCTTCCGAAGTTGTTGCATCCGAGTCCGGTGGCGGACACGAGGAGCCCGGAGGAGCCGACACGACGATCTGTGGTCACCATGCCTCCCACGTTACAGGCGGGGGCGGCGAGCGCACGACGAAGGCCCCCGGTCCGAGGACCGAGGGCCTTGCTGCCGCCTACGCGGGGGGCGTGTTGGGGTCGGCGGGCTTCTCCGGCTCCGTCGACGGCGGGGTCGGCGGCGCGGGCGGAGCCGGCGGCGCGGACGGCGGCGTCACCGGCGGGACCGGAGGAACGGGAGGAACCGGCGGCACGCCCGCCCCGGTCTCCGGGGCCGACGGCGGGGCGTACCCGGGCTGCGCCGGGGGTGCGTATCCGGGCTGGGCCGGCGGCGCGTATCCCTGCGGAGCCGGGGACTGGTAGCCCTCGGGAGCCGGCGCGTAGCCCTGGGCTGCGCCGTAGGCGCCGCCCGCCTGGGGCTGCGCGGACGGCTGCACGGGGATGCCCTCCCACTGCGTGCGGTCGGCGAAGAAGGCGTTGTTCGCCCACGGCGCCGGGGCGATGTTCGGGTTCCAGCGAGACTTGTCGAACGCCGCGATACCCATCCAGACCAGGCTGAGGAAGATGTAGAGGACGACCCAGACGGCCTCCTTCTGCAGCTTCAGGCCCACGCGCCACGCGGCGAGGATCATTACGACAGCGCCGCCAAGGGAAAGCAGGCCCGCGAGGATGTTAAGGATCGGAATCCAGGACAGGACAAACGCACCACCGAAGGCGATCAGCGGCAGCCACGGGGAAAGGTCGCCGAGCTTCACGAACACCATCGAGTTGTAGACCGGAACCCAGGCACGCCACTTGCCCTGCACACCGGCCTTCTCGAAGATCTTCATCAAGAACAGCGATGACAGAACGTACCCGATAGCACCGAGGAACAACCCCACGACCGCAATCCCTGCCATCGCCGCGAAGATCGCCCCGTTGTAGTCCGAATAGTCCACGTAGTTTGCGAAGACGTCCATGGTCCCTCCCGATGGATGATGTCGCGACACAGTCCGTATCGCGTTGAACACCTTAGCGTGCCCGCGGAAACCGCACACTCCCCCGCGCCGCGCATCGGTATACCGGCGCCGACATCCGCGGGGCGTCAGCGTCAGCGTTTCGCGACGGGCTGTTCCGTGACGAGCTCCAGCACGGAGCGATCGGCGGTCTCCCGCAGATCGATGCCGCTCCCCGCGGCCCAGGCGAGCAGACCCTTCCGACTGCTCGCTCGCGGGCGATCCTCCGCGAGGGCGCGCACGAGCGCCCCCTTGGCATGCTTGTTGAAGTGGTTCAGGGCGCGGCCGCCCTCGGTGACCACGCGGACGTAGGCCGAGGCCGCTTCGGTGGGCACGGGGCCCAGCGCCACGTACGCCTCGGACCGCAGATCCAGGACGAAGGAGGGCGACGCGGCCCGGATCGCCTCTGTCACGGACGATGCCCAATGCCGCGTGAGCGGTGCGAGCCCGGGAACTGAGACGCCGGCGCCCAGACGGTAGGACGGGATCCGATCCAGCGCCCCCACCGGACCGAACGGCGCGCTGTGGATCCACACGTGGGCACCCAGCCAGCGCCGGGCGGCGGAGGGCAGCGACGGCGCGTCCAGGGCGTCGAAGAGCACGCCCGTGTAGCGGTCGACCGCCGGCATGCACCCCGCGGTCCGCAGGCGCGCGTTGTCCTGGACCGCCTCGCGCTGCCGGGCGCTGAGCTTGAGGACCCGCGCCGCCTCGTCCTCGTCGGCGGACAATCGCACCAGCGCGTCCACCGCCTCCTCACGACGACTCCGGAGGGAGGGCAGCGCCAGTGCCTCGAGATCGAGGGACGCACCGGATCCGCCCGGGCGCTTGGTCTCGGACGGCGGAAGCAGGATCTTCACGCGATGGTCTCCTTCTGCGGGTCGATCCCGGCCCCGACGGACGGAGGCCGAGCGGACGGCGAAGCGCCGGTCCCCGTTCTCGGGGACCGGCGCTTCGGACGTGGATCAGGCGATCAGCGCCGCGTTGCCGGCGACGATCGTCAGGACGTTGCCCTCCATGGAGAGGAAGCCGTCCTGCGCGTTCGCCAGCACCTTCGCGCCGTCCTCCTGGGTGATGCGCACCTGGCCCTCGGCGAGGATGGCCAGCACCGGCTCGTGCCCGGGCATGATGCCGATCTCGCCCTCGACGGTCTTGG
Organism: Microbacterium sp. CCNWLW41; assembly: GCF_037083505.1. Taxonomy (NCBI): domain Bacteria; kingdom Bacillati; phylum Actinomycetota; class Actinomycetes; order Micrococcales; family Microbacteriaceae; genus Microbacterium; species Microbacterium sp. CCNWLW41. The sequence continues at coordinate 351,374 of NZ_JBAOJP010000008.1, read as the reverse complement.
CGACCACCAGGCTCGCCTCACCCGTCCAGACCTCCGCGTCCGCGGAGACGAGGCTGACGTGCAGGGTTGCCATGATCAGGCGTTCTCCTTCTGGATCTGCGCCCACTTCTCCTCGACGTCGCTGATCGCGCCGACGTTGAAGAAGGCCTGCTCGGCCACGTGGTCGAAGTCGCCGCGGGCGATGGCGTCGAAGGACTCGATCGTGTCCTTCAGCGGCACCGTCGATCCCTCGACGCCCGTGAACTTCTTCGCCATGTAGGTGTTCTGCGAGAGGAACTGCTGGATCCGACGCGCACGGGCGACGATGATCTTGTCCTCTTCCGAGAGCTCGTCGACACCCAGGATCGCGATGATCTCCTGCAGCTCCTTGTTCTTCTGCAGAATCTGCTTGACCGTGGTGGCCACGCGGTAGTGGTCCTCGCCCAGGTAGCGGGGGTCCATGATGCGCGACGTCGAGGTCAGCGGGTCGATCGCCGGGTACAGACCCTTCGATGCGATCTCACGCGAGAGCTCGGTGGTCGCGTCGAGGTGCGCGAACGTGGTGGCCGGGGCCGGGTCGGTGTAGTCGTCCGCCGGCACGTAGATCGCCTGCAGCGAGGTGATCGAGTGACCACGCGTCGAGGTGATGCGCTCCTGGAGCACGCCCATCTCGTCGGCGAGGTTCGGCTGGTAGCCCACCGCGGAGGGCATGCGGCCCAGCAGCGTCGACACCTCGGAGCCCGCCTGCGTGAAGCGGAAGATGTTGTCGATGAAGAGCAGCACGTCCTGCTTCTGCACGTCGCGGAAGTACTCCGCCATCGTCAGGGCGGACAGCGCGACGCGCAGACGCGTCCCCGGCGGCTCGTCCATCTGGCCGAAGACGAGGGCGGTCTTGTCGAAGACGCCCGCCTCCTCCATCTCGCCGATGAGGTCGTTGCCCTCACGGGTACGCTCGCCGACACCCGCGAACACCGACACACCACCGTGGTCCTGCGCGACGCGCTGGATCATCTCCTGGATGAGGACGGTCTTACCCACGCCCGCGCCGCCGAACAGGCCGATCTTTCCGCCCTGCACGTACGGGGTGAGGAGGTCGATCGACTTGATGCCGGTCTCGAACATCGTGGTCTTCGACTCGAGCTGGTCAAAGTTCGGCGCCTTGCGGTGGATCGGCCACCGCTCGGTGATCTCGATCTGCTCGCCCGGCTCGGCGTTGAGGACCTCGCCGATGACGTTGAAGACCTTGCCCTTGGTGACGTCGCCCACCGGGACCGAGATCGGCGCACCGGTGTCGCGCACTTCCTGTCCACGCACGACGCCGTCGGTCGGCTTGAGGGAGATGGCGCGGACGAGGTCGTCGCCCAGGTGCTGGGCGACCTCGAGCGTGATCTCGGACGACTCGTCGCCGATCGTGATCGTGGTCTTCAGAGCGTTGTAGATGTCGGGGATCGAGTCGTGCGGGAACTCGATGTCGACGACCGGTCCGGTGACGCGCGCGACGCGCCCGACGACCGCGGTCGTGGCGTTCTCAGCCGTGGCGGTGGTGGTCATTTCTTCGTCTCTCTCTTAGAGGCTTACTTGCTCGATGCGAGGGCGTCGGCTCCACCGACGATCTCCGCGATCTGCTGCGTGATCTCGGCCTGACGCGCGTTGTTGCGCAGGCGGGTGTAGTCGGTGATGAGCTTGTCGGCGTTGTCGCTGGCCGACTTCATCGCCTTCTGCGTCGCGGCCTGCTTGGCGGCCGAGGACTGCAGGAGGGCGTTGAAGACGCGGCTCTGGATGTAGACCGGCAGGATCGCGTCGAGCACCGTCGCCGCGTCCGGCTCGAACTCGTACAGCGGGTAGACCGCGCTGCCCGCCTCCGACTCGTCGGCCTCCGCGATCTCCAGCGGGAGCAGACGGACCGTCTCCGGCGACTGCGTCATCATGCTGACGAAGCGGTTGTAGACGAGGTGGATCTCGTCCACGCCGCCCCCGTCCCCGCCGCGCGAGAACGCCTCGAGCAGCGTCGCCGAGATCTCCTCGGCCGTGTGGAACGACGGCGTGTCCGTGTCCCCGGTCCACTCCGCCGCCGCGGCCAGGCCGCGGAACTGGAAGTAGCCGACCGCCTTGCGCCCGATGAGGTAGAACACCGGCTCCTTGCCCTGTTCGCGCAGGAGCTCCGCCATCTCCAGGCCCTCACGGAGGATCTGCGAGTTGAACGCGCCGGCGAGGCCGCGGTCGCTCGAGAAGATCACGACCGCGGAGCGGGTGATCTTCTCGGGCTCACGCGTGAGCGGGTGGTCGACGTTGGAGTGCGTGGCGACGGCGGACACGGCCCGCGTCACGGCCCGCGCGAAGGGCGAGGACGCCTTGACGCGCGCCATCGCCTTCTGAATGCGCGAAGCCGCGATGAGCTCCATCGCCTTCGTGATCTTCTTGGTCGTCTGAGCAGAAGAGATCTTCTGCTTGTAGACCCGGAGTTGTGCGCCCATATCTCAGACTCCCCCGCGACTACGCGCGACGGCCCTTGACGATCTTCTCCTGGTTCACGTCGTCGACGTCCTGCGCCGCGTGCTCCTCGTGGCCGGGAGCCCCGATGCCGTGGCCCTTGCCGCCCTGGAACTCGAGGATGAAGGCGTCCGTGGCCTTCTCCAGCTCGGCGACGGTGTCGTCGTCGAGGACGTTCGTCTCGCGCAGGGTGTCGAGCACCTTCGTGTTGCGACGGAGGTGGTCAAGGAGCTCGCGCTCGAAGCGCAGGACGTCCTCGACCTCGATCGTGTCCAGCTTTCCATTGGTGCCGGCCCAGATCGAGACGACCTGGTCCTCCACCGGGTACGGCGAGTACTGCGGCTGCTTGAGCAGCTCGGTCAGACGCGCGCCGCGGGCGAGCTGACGACGCGAGGCCGCGTCGAGGTCCGACGCGAACATCGCGAAGGCCTCGAGCGAACGGTACTGCGCCAGCTCCAGCTTCAGCGTTCCGGAGACCTTCTTGATCGACTTGACCTGTGCGTCGCCGCCGACGCGGGACACCGAGATGCCGACGTCGACCGCGGGGCGCTGGTTCGCGTTGAACAGGTCCGACTGGAGGAAGATCTGGCCGTCGGTGATGGAGATCACGTTGGTCGGGATGTAGGCCGAGACGTCGTTGGCCTTGGTCTCGATGATCGGCAGACCCGTCATCGACCCGGCGCCGAGCTCGTCCGACAGCTTCGCGCAGCGCTCCAGGAGACGAGAGTGCAGGTAGAAGACGTCACCCGGGTAGGCCTCACGCCCCGGCGGGCGGCGCAGCAGCAGGGACACGGCGCGGTAGGCCTCGGCCTGCTTCGACAGGTCGTCGAAGATGATCAGGACGTGCTTGCCGCCGTACATCCAGTGCTGACCGATGGCCGAGCCGGTGTAGGGGGCGAGGTACTTGAAGCCCGCGGGGTCCGAGGCCGGAGCGGCCACGATCGTGGTGTACTCCATCGCGCCGGCGTCCTCGAGCGCGCCCTTCACCGAGGCGATGGTCGAGCCCTTCTGACCGATCGCGACGTAAATGCAGCGCACCTGCTTGGTGACGTCGCCGGACTCCCAGTTGGCCTTCTGGTTGATGATCGTGTCGATCGCGAGGGCCGTCTTGCCGGTCTGACGGTCGCCGATGATGAGCTGGCGCTGACCGCGGCCGACGGGGATCATCGCGTCGATGGCCTTGACGCCCGTCTGCAGCGGCTCGTGCACGCTCTTGCGCTGCATGACGCCGGGCGCCTGCAGCTCGAGCTCGCGGACGCCCTCGGTCGCGATCTCGCCGAGACCGTCGATGGGGGCGCCGAGCGGGTCCACCACACGACCGAGGTAGCCGTCGCCGACCGGGACCGAGAGGACCTCGCCGGTGCGGGTGACCTCCTGGCCGGCCTCGATGCCGGTGAAGTCGCCGAGGACGACCACACCGATCTCGTGCTCGTCCAGGTTCAGCGCGAGGCCCTTGGTGCCGTCCGCGAACGTGACGAGCTCGTTCGCCATGACGCCGGGCAGGCCCTCGACGTGCGCGATCCCGTCGGCGGCGTCGATGACGGTGCCGACCTCGGTCGCCGCAGCTCCCGTGGGCTCATACGCGGCGACGAAGTCCTTCAGCGCGTCACGGATGACGTCGGGGCTGATCGAAAGTTCTGCCATTGTCTTCCCTTTGTATCTGGGTGCGCGGTTCCCCGCGCGAAGTCCGTTTGTCAGCCTGCGAGCCGGTGCCGCAGGTCGGCGAGACGGGCGGAGATGCTGCCGTCGATGACGTCGTCCGCGACCTGCACGCGCAGGCCTCCGACGACGGAGGGGTCGAGGACCACGTTGAGTGCGACCCGACGGCCGTAGCGGCGGCTCAGCACGTCGCTGAGGCGGGCGCTCTGCGCATCCGAGAGCGGCGCTGCGGTGTGCACCGTCGCCACGATCCGGTCGCGCTGTGCGGAGACGATCCGCATCGCACGGCTGAGCAGCTGACGCACCCGGCGCTCGCGCGGCTGGCGCACGAGCGAGGCGACGATCAGACCGGTGGCGGCGCTGACGTCGTTGCCGAGGAGCTTGTGCACGAGAGCGCCCTTCGCCGCACCGTCGCCGAGACGGCTGCCGAGCGCGAGCTCAAGCTCGGGGTTGGCCGCGACCAGACGCGAGACGGAGAACAGCTCCCCCTCCACGTCGCTGTCGGGCGCGGCGATCGCCGCCGCACGCACGGCCAGCTCCTCGATGCCGTCGACGAGGTCAGCGGCGCTGGACCAGCGCTCGCCGACCGCGACGCGGAGCACGTCCTGCACGGGTGCCGAGGCACCGCCGAAGACGCGGGCCACGAGGGCCGCGCGCGCCTCGCCGGACGCGGAGGGATCAGCGAGCGCGCCGCTCAGCGGGGACGACTCCCCGATCAGCCGCGCGGCGGAGAACAGCTCGCCGGCGCTGTCGAGGGTGATCCCGGTCGCCGCGGTCAGCGCCTGGCTCGACGCCGCGAGGGCCTGAGTGGTCGCGCTGCCCATTACTTCGCCGCCTCGGACGCCTCGAGGTCCGCGAGGAAGCGGTCCACGACGGCGGTCGCACGGGCGTCGTCGGAGAGGGTCTCCCCGACCACGCCGCCGGCGAGGTCGAGGGCCAGCGTGCCGACCTCGCCGCGCAGCGACACGAGCGCCGCCTGGCGCTCGGCCTCGATCTGCGCGGACGCCGCGGCGGTGACGCGCGCGGCCTCGGTGGTCGCGGCCTCCTTGGCCTCGGCGACGATCTTCTTGCCGTCCTCGCGGGCGGCCTCCCGGATCTCCCCGGCCTCGACGCGGGCCTCGGCGAGCTGGCGGGTGTACTCCTCCAGCGCGGCCTCGGCCTGCTTCTGCGCCTCATCGGCCTTGGCGATGTTGCCCTCGATGGCGGCGGAGCGCTCGTCGAGCATCTTCGTCAGACGGGGAAGGGCGACCTTCCAGACGACGATGAGGATGATGAGGAACCACAGCCCCGACCAGATGATGTCGTACCACGCGGGGATGAGGGGGTTCGGTGCCTCCCCGCCCTCGGCCGCGAGGTTCGTGACAAGAGCGTTCAGCATCCTGTCTCCTTCAAAGGTCTGTGGGGATTACGGGAAGGGGATGAAGGCGACGGCGATGCCGACGAACGCCAGCGCCTCGGTGAAGGCGATACCGATCCACATCAGGACCTGGAGGCGGCCGGCCAGCTCGGGCTGACGGGCGACGCCCTCGATCGTCTTGCCCACGACGATGCCCACGCCGATGGCGGGACCGATCGCGGCGAGGCCGTAGCCGACGGCTCCGAGGTGACCGTTGATCTCAGCGAGAACCGTAGTAGCGTCCACGGGGTTTTTCCTTTCGTTGGGTGGGAAGGCTTGTCGCCGACCCGCTCAGTGCTCTTCTGCGACCGCGAGCTGGATGTAGACCGCGGTGAGGACGGTGAAGACGTAGGCCTGCAGGACGACGACCAGCATCTCGAAGACGGTGAACGCGCCGCCGAAGGCGAGGGTTCCGACACCGAGCGCGGCCCAGCCGCCGCCCGCGGTGAAGAAGAAGAACTGGGTCGCCGCGAAGCAGAGAACCAGGATCATGTGACCGACGACGAGATTCATCATCAGTCGGAGGGTCAGCGTGACCGGGCGCAGGACGAACGTGGAGATGAGCTCGATCACGGCCACGATCGGGAGCGCGAAGCCCGGAACACCCTGCGGCAGCAGCGAGTTCTTGAAGAAGCGCCAGCCGTGGCGGCGGATCCCCGCGTAGATGAAGGTGACGTAGCTGATGATCGCGAGCGTCAGCGGGACGGCGACGATGGCCGTCCCCGGCATGTTCAGGAACGGGATGATCCCGGTCACGTTCATGAACAGCACCATGAAGAAGATGCTCACGAGGATCGGGAGGAACCGGTCGCCGTCCTTGCGCCCGAGCAGGTCGTGCGCGATGCCGTTGCGGACGACGCCCAGCCCCATCTCGACCAGGCTCTGGAACCGGCCGGGGACGACGCGCATGTTGCGCGTGCCCAGCCAGAGGATCAGGACGACCGCGATGACCGAGAGGAACTGGATGAGGTGGATCCGGTGGATCGGGATGACGCCGAAGACGTTGAAGAGGATCTCGGGGAAGAACTCTTCCATCGAGGGGCCGTGGAACTCGCCGCCGTCAGAGGCCAGTCGTGGGATCAGGGTCGCAGCGAGATTCAACAGCGCGGGCTCCAGCTTCGGGGCACCGGTCAGTACCGGGGCGACGATGGTCGGGGTGGATCACGGCGCAGCGCTCGCGGTCCGCGAGCGGGCACGTGTCAAGACTATCAGAACCGGGAGTTTCCTGAATCCGCGGCGCCGTCCGCCGAACCGGGCGCGCGGTCCTCGGGGACCTCGGTGGGCAGCTGCGCATCGCTGACGTTCGGCAGACGCATCCGCAGCAGCACGATCACGTCCACGACGAGCGACATCAGCACCCCGGCGACGATCGACAGGAAGAACACCATCGGCGAGATCCAGGGCTGCCCGCGCAGGACGAGCATGACGACGACGAACAGGCCGAGCTTGAGCAGCCATCCGCCGAGCACGATGGCGAAGAAGAGCTGGACGTAGAGCGCGTCGCCGTACCAGCGGTTGGCGATCAGGATGCTCAGCGCCGTGATCGCGAGGAACACCACGGCGAGCAACACGCCGACGAGGCCGCTCCAGACCCCGGAGACACCGGCCACGAGCCCGCCGACGGTGGCGGCCACGGCGGCGAGGACGACGGCCGCGACGGCAGACCAGATCAGGGTGCGCCGCAGGATGGGCGTGCTGGACACGGGGCTCGGGCTCATCGGGGTTCCTCGGGTTCGGGGTCGGCGGCACGGGGCTCGGAGGCGGCGAGGGCGCGACGGCGGCTGGGGAGCAGGGTCACGGTGAGGCAGGCGGCGACGCCGAGGACGCCGAACAGCACGCCGAGAAGGTAATCGCCGTACCAGCCCTCCCGCGTGCCGATGTACATCAGCAGCACCGACAGCGAGATGATCGCCGTCCACGCGTAGAAGATGAGGACAGCGTCGCGGTCGCGGTGGCCGAGATCGAGCATGCGGTGGTGCAGGTGCTTGCGATCCGGGGAGAACGGGGACTTGCCCGCGCGCATGCGCCGCAGCACGGCCAGCCCGAAGTCCAGCAGCGGCAGCAGCACCACGACCACCGGCAGCAGGATCGGGATGAACGCGCCGAGCAGCTGGGAGCGCCCGATCTGGTCCGGGGCGAGCATGGACGGGTTCAGCGAGCTCGTCAGCGAGATCGCCGAGGTCGCCATGAGCAGGCCCATGACGAGGGCTCCGGAGTCGCCCATGAACAGCTTCGCTGGGCTCCAGTTGGTCGGCAGGAACCCCAGGCACGCGCCGATGAGGACCGCGGCGAGGAACGAGGCGAGGTTGAAGTAGCTGGACTGGCCCGTGTCCCTCGCCAGGATGTAGGAGTACGCGAAGAAGACGCCGTTCGCGATGAGGCACACCCCCGCGACCAGCCCGTCCAGCCCGTCGATGAAGTTGATCGCGTTCATCACGATCACGATCGCGAACATCGTGATCGCGATGCTCACCCAGCTCGAGCCGACGATCGGCTCACCGATCGGGAGGAAGAGGATCTGGAGACCGCCGACCACGGTGATGAGCCCCGCAGCGACGAACTGCGCGCCGAGCTTGATCATCCAGTCGAGGTCGAACAGATCGTCGATCACGCCCACGACGGCGATCAGCAGCGCCGCGCCCAGCACCGCCCACATCGTCTGCGGCTGCGCCCAGATCGTCGCGAAGAAGGGGTTCGCGGAGGAGGCTCCGAAGGCCGCGGCGATCCCCAGGAAGATCGCGACGCCTCCCAGACGCGGCGTCGGCGTCGTGTGCACGTCGCGCTCGCGGATCCCCGGGTACAGCTTGAAGCGCAGGCTGAGCTGCCACACCGCCCACGACAGCGCCAGCGTGATCGCGGCCGTGAGGATGATCGTGAAGAGGTACTGCTTCACGCGGGCTCTTCGAGGAGGTCGCCCAGCACGCGCGCCAGCTCGTCACGCGAGACCGCGCCGTTGCGCAGCACCCGCACGCGGGCATCGTCGCCCCTGGGGCGCACGAGCGACGTGGCGTCGACGATGGTCGAGGGCACGCCGGTCGCACTGGGTCCGTGGTCGAGGTACACCGAGACGCTGTCGCCCAGCATCCGCTCGGCCGCGGCGGCCTCGACGGCCGCGTCCTTCCCGGTGAGGTTCGCGCTGGACACGGCGAGCGGCCCCGTCTCCTCCAGCAGCTCGAGGGTCACCCGGTAGTCGGGCATGCGCACCGCGACGGTGCCGTGGGTGTCGCCGAGATCCCACGCGAGGGACGGCTGGGACGGAAGCACGATGGTCAGCCCGCCGGGCCAGAACTCGTCCACGAGGCGCTGCACGGGTTCCGGGATCGTCTCGACGAGCGCCGCGAGCGCCGCCGTCGACCCGACCAGGACGGGCGGCGGCTGGTCCCTGCCCCTCCCCTTCGCGTCGAGCAGCCGCTGGACGGCGGCGGGGTTGAAGGCGTCGGCGCCGACGCCGTAGACGGTGTCGGTAGGGAGCACGATCAGCTCACCGCGGCCGATGGCCTGGCGCGCACGGCGCATGCCGGTGAGGAGCTGATCCGCGTCGCGGCAGTCGAAGACGGGGGACATGACCCCGTCATTCTACGGGGCGACGCCCCGGAATCCGCTCAGGGGCGGATGGCGGTCGTCGCGCGATCCCGCTGCGTGAGGTCGCGGTGGGTCGCCGTCGCCCGCCAGCCGTCGTCCTCCAGCAGCGCGCGGATCTGCGCGCCCTGCAGCTCGCCGTGCTCGAGGACGAGCAGCCCCCCGGGACGCAGGAGGGTGAGCGCGCGCCCGCTGATGACGCGGACCACGTCCAGGCCGTCCTCTCCCCCGTACAGCGCCAGGGCCGGGTCGTGCAGCCGCACCTCGGGGTCGCGGGGGACGGCGGCGTCCGGGACGTACGGCGGGTTGGAGATGACCACGTCGGCCCGACCCGCCAGCTCCTCGAACGCATCGGCGAGGTCGGCCTGCACGAGCGTCAGGTTCTCCTGCCGCTCGGTGTTGCGTCGCGCCCACGCGTGCGCCTCCGGCGACACCTCCGCGGCGAAGACCCGGGCGTGCGGCACCTCTGTGGCCATCGCCAGGGCGATCGCGCCGCTCCCGGTGCCGAGGTCGATGCCGATCGGTGCGGGCACGGGCGCCGCCCGCAGCGCATCGATCGCGAACTGCGCGACGGTCTCGGTCTCGGGCCGAGGGACGAACACGCCGGGTCCCACCGCGAGCTCGAGGTGCCGGAACGGCGCACGGCCGGTCAGGTGCTGCAACGGCTCGCGACGGGAGCGGCGCTCCGCGAGGGCGCCGATCTCGGCGGCGGCAGGGCCCTCGATCTCGTCGCCGCGCAGGGCGGCGGCCTGCACGGCGCCCCGGCTCCAGCCCGGTGCGCCGTGCCCGCCGCCGAGGACGTGGGCGGCAAGTAGCTCGGCGTCCACGACGGGGTCGGGCACGCCCGCCTCCGCGAGCAGGCGGGCGGTTTCGCGCAGGATGCGGTCGAGGGAGTGCGGCACGAGCACCCAGCGTATCCGCCCTGCGCCGGAAGCCCTCCGCCATGGGGCGTCACACGTCTCCCGTCGATGAGGCCGCTCGCCTAGGCTGACACCGCGCCCGCCTCCGCGGGCGCCCGTCGACGAAAGGGCAGCCATGGCCGGCATCCACTCCGACATCACCACCGCGTTCGGGAACACTCCCCTGGTGCGGCTGAACCGCGTGACCGAGGGACTCGACGCGACGGTCCTCATCAAGCTCGAGTTCTACAACCCGGCATCCAGTGTGAAGGACCGCATCGGCATCGCCATGATCAACGCCGCCGAGAAGTCCGGGGCGCTGGCACCGGGCGGGACGATCGTGGAGTCCACCAGCGGCAACACCGGCATCGCCCTGGCGATGGTCGGGGCCGCACGCGGCTATCGCGTGATCCTGACCATGCCGGCGTCGATGTCAAAGGAGCGCCGGGTCCTCCTCAAGGCCTTCGGCGCCGAGGTCGTCCTCACCGACCCGACCAAGGGCATGGCCGGAGCCATCGAGGTCACCAAGCAGATCGTCGCGGACACCCCCGGCGCGGTCTGGGTGCGCCAGTTCGAGAACGCCGCCAACCCGCAGATCCATCGCGAGACCACCGCACAGGAGATCCTGCGCGACACCGACGGCGCCGTGGACGTCTTCGTCGCCGGGGTCGGCACCGGCGGGACCGTCACCGGGACCGGCCAGGCGCTGAAGGCGGCGAAGCCCGACGTGAAGGTCATCGCGGTCGAGCCGAAGGACTCCCCCGTCCTCACGGAGGGACGCCCCGGACCGCACAAGATCCAGGGCATCGGTCCCAACTTCGTCCCGGACGTGCTCGACCGCGAGGTGCTGGACGAGGTCATCACCGCGGACTTCGACGAGTCGCTGCGCGTGGCGCGCGAGCTCGCCGCCAAGGAGGGCCTGCTGGTCGGCATGTCGACCGGCGCCGCCGTCTCCGCCGCCCTCCAGGTCGCCGCGCGCCCGGAGAGCGCCGGCAAGACCATCGTCGTCGTCGCCCCCGACACGGGCGAGCGCTACCTGTCCACCGCTCTGTTCGAAGACCTCCGCGACGAGCCGAAGGACTGAGCCGGGTGGGGGCTCTGGCGCGGATCCGCGAGGACATCGCGGCCGCTCGTCGGCGCGACCCGGCCGCCCGGGGGCCGGTCGAGGTCGCCGTGCTCTATCCGGGGCTGCACGCCGTATGGGCGCACCGGGTCAACCACGCGCTCTGGCGACGGGGGCTGCGCTTCCCCGCGCGCCTCGGCTCGCAGGTGGCGCGATGGCTGACGGGTGTGGAGATCCACCCCGGTGCCCGGATCGGACGGCGATTCTTCATCGACCACGGCATGGGCGTCGTGATCGGCGAGACCGCGGAGATCGGCGACGACGTCCTGATCTACCACGGCGTCACGCTCGGCGGGCGCACCCGCAGCGCCGGCAAGCGGCACCCCACACTCGGCGACGGGGTCGTCGTCGGCGCGGGGGCGAAGATCCTCGGGCCGATCACGATCGGGGCGCGAACGGTGGTCGGCGCCGGGGCCGTGGTCACCAAGGACGCACCGGCCGATGCGCTCCTCGTCGGGGTTCCGGCCGCGCCTCGCGCACGGCGGCCCGATGGTGAGGCCGCGGCGCTGCTGCGCGCGCCCGAGTACACGATCTGACCGGGCGTCCGGGCGGACGACGCGTCAGTCGTCGCCGCCCAGCGCGGACAGCCGCGCCTCCTCGTCGGCGTGGATGGCGGACTCGATGATCGGGTCCAGCGCGCCGTCCATCACCTGATCGAGGTTGTACGCCTTGAAGCCCGTGCGGTGATCCGCGATGCGGTTCTCCGGGAAGTTGTACGTCCGGATCCGCTCCGACCGGTCCATCCCCCGGATCTGCGAGCGGCGCGCATCGGATGCCGCGGCCTCCCGCTCCTCCTGCTGACGCGCGAGCAGCCGCGCCCGCAGCACGCGCATCCCGGCCTCGCGGTTCTGCAGCTGTGACTTCTCGTTCTGCATCGACACGACGATGCCCGTGGGCACGTGCGTGATCCGCACCGCGGAGTCGGTGGTGTTCACCGACTGCCCTCCGGGCCCGGACGAGCGGAACACGTCGATCTTGAGATCGTTCTGGTTGATCTCGATCTCGTCCGGCTCGTCCACCTCGGGGAAGACGAGGACGCCGGTCGTCGAGGTGTGGATCCGCCCCTGCGACTCGGTGGCGGGAACACGCTGGACGCGGTGCACGCCGCCCTCGTACTTCAGGTGCGCCCACACGCCCTGCGCGGGGTCGGACGAGGATCCCTTGATGGCCACCTGGACGTCCTTGTAGCCGCCGAGGTCGGACTCCGTCCGCTCCAGCAGCTCCGTCTTCCAGCCCTTCGCGGCGGCGTACTGCACGTACATGCGCAGCAGGTCGGCGGCGAACAGCGCCGACTCGGCACCGCCCTCGCCGGCCTTGATCTCCATGATCACGTCACGGGCGTCGTCCGGGTCCCGCGGGATGAGCAGCCGTCGCAGGCGCTCCTGCGCCTGCGACAGGCCCTCCTCCAGGGCGGGGACCTCCGCGGCGAAGGCGTCGTCCTCCCTGGCCAGCTCCCGGGCCGCGGCGAGGTCCTCCCCCGCGGCGACCCAGTCGTCGTGCGCCTTGACGATCCGGCTCAGCTCCGCATAGCGGCGGTTGACGCGCTTGGCGCGGGCCGCATCGGCGTGCACGTCCGGGTCGGAGAGCTCCCTCTCCACCCGGGCGTGCTCGTCGCGCAGCGCCGAGACCTGTTCGAACATGACGGCTCCGGCCGGGTCCGGGTCAGCGGATGTTGTTCTCGTGACCGTGGCTGTGGCCGGCCGCGGGCGGCGCCGGGATCGACTTCTGCATCTGCACGAGGAACTCCACGTTGGAGCCGGTCTCCTTCAGCTTGCCGAGCACGACCTCCAGCGCCTGCTGCGGGTCGAGGCCCGCCAGGGCGCGGCGCAGCTTCCAGGTGATCTTCACCTCGTCGGGGCTCAGCAGCATCTCCTCGCGGCGGGTGCTGGACGCGTTGACGTCCACGGCCGGGAAGATGCGCTTGTCGGCCAGCGCGCGCGACAGTCGCAGCTCGCTGTTGCCGGTGCCCTTGAACTCCTCGAAGATGACCTCGTCCATCTTGGAGCCGGTCTCGACGAGCGCCGTGGCGAGGATGGTCAGCGAGCCGCCGTTCTCGATGTTGCGCGCCGCGCCGAAGAACCGCTTGGGCGGGTACAGGGCGGCCGCGTCCACGCCGCCGGTGAGCACGCGCCCGGACGCCGGGGTGGAGATGTTGTAGGCACGGCCGAGGCGCGTGATCGAGTCGAGCAGGACCACGACGTCACGGCCCAACTCCACGAGGCGCTTGGCGCGCTCGATGGCGAGCTCGGCGACGGTGGTGTGATCCTCCGCCGGGCGGTCGAACGTCGAGGCGATGACCTCGCCCTTCACCGTCCGCTGCATGTCGGTGACCTCTTCGGGCCGCTCGTCGACGAGGACGACCATGAGGTGGACCTCGGGGTTGTTCTGCGCGATCGCGTTCGCGATCTGCTGCAGCACGATGGTCTTGCCCGCCTTCGGCGGAGCGACGATGAGACCGCGCTGCCCCTTGCCGATCGGGGCGACCAGGTCGATGATCCGCTGGGTCAGCTTCTCCGGCGCCGTCTCCAGACGCAGGCGCTCCTGCGGGTAGAGCGGGGTCAGCTTGCCGAACTCCACGCGGGTGGCGGCGTCGTCCACCGACAGCCCGTTGATCGAGTCGACCTTGACCAGCGCGTTGTACTTCTGCCGGCCCTGCTGCTCGCCCTCGCGCGGCTGCTTGATGGCGCCGACGACGGCGTCGCCCTTGCGCAGGTTGTACTTCTTGACCTGGCCGAGCGAGACGTAGACGTCGCTCGGGCCGGACAGGTAGCCGGTGGTGCGCACGAACGCGTAGTTGTCGAGGACGTCGAGGATCCCCGCGATCGGGATCAGGACGTCGTCCTCTCCGATCTCGGTCTCGAACTCGTCGTTCGTGCCGCCGCCGCGTCGCTTGTTGCGCTGGCGGGTCCGGGACGAGGCGGACTCTTCGGACGACTCGTCGGCGCCGCCGTTCTGGCCGCCGTTGCCGTTGCGGTTGCGGTTGCGGTTGCGCGAACGCCCCCGCGACCGGCCGCCCTGGTCCTCCGCGTCGCCGTCCTCCTGCTTCGGAGCCTCGACCGGCGCCTCCGCCTCGGCCGGGCGCTCCGCCGACTCCTCCGTGGCCGCCGCGGCGCCGCGGCCACGACCCGAGCGGCCACGGCCGCTCTTCGGCTTCGCCTGCTCCGCGGCGCCCGCGTCAGTCCCGTTCTCGGCCTTGTCGCCCGCGGCGTCGCCGGACGACTCCGGGGCCGGCGACGCGGCGTCCTTCTCGGCGCCGGCGGATGCCGGGACGGCCTCGGGCGCCGCCGCCTCGGCGTCGCCGTCGGTCTTGGTCGTCCGCGACTTGCGCGCACGGGACGGCTTCTTGGGCGCCTCCGCGTCCGCGCTCGCGGGCTCCGCCGCCGGGGCCTCGCCGTCGGCGGCGGGCTCCTCGGTCTTCTTCGCGCGGGATCGGCGCGGCGCCTTGGCCTTGGGGGCTTCGTCGCCAGCGTCGGCCGGGCTCTGGTCCGCCGGCGCCTCCGCGGGCTGAGCTCCCGCCTCCGTCGTCTCGGCGGCAGCGGCCGCCGACGCGGTCGTGGCGCGGCGCGGCGCGCGCTTGCGGGCCGGCGCCTTCGCCGCCTCCGCGGGTGCGGCCTCGGCGGTCGCCGGGGCGTCGGACGCCGGAACCGGCGCGTCGGACTGGGTCTCGGAGATGGTCTCCACGAGTACTCCTCTTCACGTCTGTGGGTGTGAGCGGATGGGTGCCGCAGCCTCGGCATGCGGCTGCACCGGCGATGCGCTGGGCCCGATGCTCAGCGCACGCGAAAGGACTCGGCGAGTCGTTCGGGTGGTGCGAGTGCGGCGCAGATTGCGCCTCGGGCCGGAATCACGATCGTGACGAAGAGCCCTCCGCTCGGTTCCTCACTGTACCACCTCGGACATCCACTGCGACGGCGCGGTGCTCCCACGGAGTGTCCGTGGCCTCCTCGGCGACCCGCGCGGCGTCCATCCGGCTTCCGGGGCCGTCGCACAGCACGAGCACGCTCGGCCCGGCGCCGGACACCACTGCGGCGAACCCCTCGGCGCGCAGCGCTCGCACGAGCCGGCTGGTCTCCGGCATCGCGGGGGCGCGATAATCCTGGTGCAGACGGTCGTCCGTGGCGTCCAGCAGCACGTCCGGGCTCTGCGTGAGCGCCGCGATCAGCAGCGCCGAGCGCGACACGTTGAACACGGCGTCCTCGCTGGGGACCTGTTCCGGCTGCAGGCTGCGGGCGGCCTTGGTGGACATCGTGTACCCCGGGACGAGCACCAGCGGGGAGACCCCGCGATGGACGAGGAGCTTCTTGTGCCGCGGGCCCTGCTCCCCCGTCCAGGCGATCGTCAGCCCGCCGAAGAGCGCCGGGGCGACGTTGTCGGGATGTCCTTCGAGCTCCGTGGCGAGCCGCAGCAGCGCATCGTCGTCGAGGTTCGCGATCCCGTCCAGCAGCCCCTGGGCGGCGAGCACGCCGGCCACGACGGCGGCGCCGGAGGATCCGAGCCCCCGGCCGTGCGGGACGCCGTTGCGCGCCACGAGGCGGATCCCCGGCATCGGCCTCCCGACGTCCGAGAACACGTGCGCGATCGAGCGGATCACGAGGTTCGTCGCGTCCCGGGCGATCTCCTCCGCGCCCGATCCGCTCACCTCCACCTCGATGCGCGCCTGTTCGCCGGTTGCGGGGGTCGCGAGCGCCGTCACCTCGAGCTCGTCGTACATGCTCACCGCGAGCCCTAGGGTGTCGAATCCCGGTCCGAGGTTCGCACTCGTCGCCGGGACCCTGACCTCGACGCTGCGACCCTCCGGGACGACGGCGCCGTCCTCCATCACTCCCCCTCCACGCGCAGCACGGAGACCACGCGCTGCACGACGCTGCTCTCCGCGAGCCGGGCCACCGTGTCGCTGAGCGCCTGCTCGGACGCGCGATGCGTGCCGATCACGATCCGTGCCGTGGCGCTGTCCTCGCCCTCCACGGTCTGCAGCGCCGTCGCGACGGACACGCCCTCCTCGCTGAGGATCCCGGCCACGGTCGCCAGGACCCCCGGGAGGTCCTCGACCTCGAGCGTGATCTGGTACCGGGTGGTGATACGGCCGATCGGCGCGACGGGCAGGCTCTGCCTCGCCGACTCGCCGACGCCGACGCCACCGGCGAGGTGGCGACGGGCGGCCGAGACGACGTCGCCGAGCACGGCCGACGCCGTCTGCACGCCGCCGGCTCCTGCCCCGTAGAACATCAGCGGCCCCGCGGCCTCGGCTTCCACGAACACGGCGTTGTTGCCGCCGTGCACCGTCGCCAGCGGATGCTCGCGATCGATGAGCGCCGGGTAGACGCGCACCGAGACGCCGCCCTCGGGGCCGGACAGCCGCTCGCAGATGGCGAGGAGCTTGATCACGTAGCCCGCGCGACGGGCGTCGGCGATCATGTCCGCGGTCACCGACTCGATGCCTTCGCGGTGCACGTCCTCGAAGGAGACCTGCGTGTGGAAGGCGAGGCTGGCGAGGATCGCGGCCTTCTGCGCGGCGTCGTAGCCTTCGAGGTCCAGCGTCGGGTCCGCCTCGAGGTATCCGAGCTCGGTGGCGATGCGCTGCGCCTCCTGCGCGCTCAGGCCGTCCCGGTCCATGCTGTCGAGGATGAAGTTCGTGCTGCCGTTCACGATCCCGAAGATCCGGACGATCCGATCGCCGGCGAGCGAGTCCCGCAGCGGTCGGATGATCGGGATGGCGGCGGCCACCGCGGCCTCGTAGGACACGGACGCGCCCACCTGATCGGCGGCCTCGAAGATCTCAGCTCCGTGCGTGGCCAGCAGTGCCTTGTTGCCGGTGACCACGTCCGCCCCCGAGCGGATGGCCGCCAGCACGTGCGACCGCGCCGGCTCGATGCCCCCCATCAGCTCGATGACGATGTCGGCGCCGAGGATCAGCGCCTCCGCATCGGTGGTCAGCAGCTCCCGGGGCAGCTCCGTGTCGCGCGGCGCGTCCGGGTCGCGCACGAGGATCCCGGCGAACTCCAGTCGGGCGCCGCTGCGCTCGGACAGCTCCTCGCCGTGCTCGAGCAGAAGACGGGCGACCTGGGATCCCACGGATCCCGCACCGAGCAGGGCGATGCGGAGGGTGCGCTGCGGCGTCATGCTTCTCCTTCTCCGGCGGAGCCGGGCTGGGCGGCGGACGACTCCGCCGGTTCGGGTACGGCGTCGAGGCCCGCGTCGCGGCCGAGGAGGTCCGCGAGGGTCTCGCCGCGCACGATCAGGCGTGCGTGTCCGTCCCGCACCGCCACGACCGGCGGGCGGGGGGTGTGGTTGTAGTTGCTCGCCAGCGCGTGGCAGTACGCGCCGGTCGCCGGCACTGCGAGCAGGTCTCCGGGGGTCACGTCGGCGGGCAGGTACTCGTGCTCGACGACGATGTCGCCGGACTCGCAGTGCAGCCCCACCACCCGGACGAGCACCGGGTCCCCTGTGCCCGCGCGGGAGGCGATCCTCGCCGAGTACGGCGCGCCGTACAGCGCGGGTCGCGCGTTGTCGCTCATCCCGCCGTCGACGCTGACGTAGAGCCGCTCGCCGCGCTCCCCCAGCGACACGGGCTTGGTCGTGCCGACCTCGTACAGGGTCACCCCGGCCTGGCCCACGACCGATCGCCCGGGCTCGAAGGCCAGCGTCGGCACGGCGATCCCGCGCACCTCGCACTCGCGCGCCACCGCGTCGACGATCGCGGACGAGAGGAGCTCGATGGGCGTGGGATCGTCGGCCGCGGTGTAGGCGATGCCGAAGCCCCCGCCGAGGTTCAGCAGCGGGAGCTCCCCTCCGGCGAGGAGCTCGGCGTGCAGGTCGACCACGCGGGCCGCGGACTCCGCGAACCCCGCAGCGCCGAAGATCTGGGAGCCGATGTGGCAGTGCAGTCCGAGCAGGTTCAGGCTCGGCATCTCGCGGATCCGCGCCGCCGCCGTGTGCGCCTCGTCCAGCGCGAAGCCGAACTTCTGATCCTCGTGGGCCGTCGCCAGGAAGTCGTGCGTCTCGGCGTGCACGCCGCTGTTCACGCGGATCAGGACGTCCTGCACGATCCCGGGGCGATCCGCACCCAGGCGGGCGGCGATCGCGCCCAGGCGCTCGATCTCGATCAGGCTGTCGACGACGATGGTCCCGACTCCGACCTCCACCGCGCGCTCGAGGACGGCGACCGACTTGTTGTTGCCGTGGAAGCCGAGCCGGGCGGGGTCCGCGCCGGCGGCGAGCGCCGTCTCGAGCTCGCCGCGGCTGCACACGTCCAGGCGCAGACCCTCCTCGCTCACCCAGCGCACCACGTCGGCGCTGAGGAACGCCTTCCCGGCGTAGTACACACGGGATCGGGTGCCGTGCGCCGCGGCGGCCGCGTCGAACGCCTCGCGGATCCGGCGGGCGTGGGCGCGCACCTCGTCCTCGTCGAGGATGTACAGGGGCGTGCCGAAGCGCGCACGGAGCTCGGACACCCGGACGCCGCCGAGACGCAGCTCCCCGTCGTCGTCGCGACGCGCAGAGGCCGGCCAGACGGCGGGGACCAGGTCGTTCGGGTCGGCGGGCACGGCGAGCCATTCCGGAGCGAGGGGTTCGTCGGGCAGGGCGGAGACCACGGAGCACCAATCGTCGGGAGGGGTGTCGCCGCTTCCCGGGTCGCGTCGAGGACGGACCGCCGCGGAAGCGGTGCTCGGCGGGGCGTCCGGCCGAGTTCCCCAGCAGTCTAGGACACGCGAGGAGGGCGCCCCGTCGCGGTGCGACATGTCATGACGCGCCTCGTCGGGGTGCGTTTCGGTCGTTGAGCGAGCGAAGCGAGACGAAACGCCGCAACCCTCGGCTGGCACCGATTCGTCTCGGTCCTCCGATCCCCCGGGGGCGCCGGATACGCTCGACGCATGGACGCGACGCCGGAAGCCGAGCGACAAAACCCGTTCGCGCGGGCGATTCAGGCCGTGATCGCTTTCGCGCTGAGACGCCGAGCGGTCCGGGCGGCGCTCCTCTACGTCGAACGCCGCGGACCGGTGCTGGCGGACAGCATCACCTACCGCGCCCTGTTCAGCGTGTTCGCGGCGGTGCTCCTCGGCTTCTCCGTCGCGGGTCTGTGGCTCGCGGGGAACCCGGAGGCGTTCCGCGCCCTCGTCGCGGCGGTGGACTCCGCGATCCCCGGGCTGGTGGGACCGGACGGCATCGTGGACGCCGAGGCCATCACCGCGCCCACCGGCCTCACCCTCACCGGCATCGCCTCGCTGGTCGCGCTCGTCGGCGCCGCGCTCGGGGCGATCGGAGCCCTGCGGACCGCATTGCGCTCCCTCGCCGGCACCGTGGGCGACGACGTGTTCTGGCTCTGGGTGATCCTGCGCAATCTCGCCCTGGCGATCGGCATCGCCCTCGCCGTCGCGGTGACGGCGTTCCTGACCGTCACGGGCGGCTCCGGCATCCGGGCGCTCACGGGGGCGCTCGGTGCGGAGGACTCTCCCGCGGCCGTGTGGGCGGAGCGGGCTCTGGACATCCTGATCATCCTCGTGATGGACACGCTGCTCGTCGCCGCGCTGTTCGTCGTGCTGTCCGGCGTGCGGGCCTCGGCGCGCGCGCTGTGGTCGGGGGCCCTCCTCGGCGGCCTCGGGCTCCTCGTGCTCCAGCAGCTGTCCGGCCTCTTCATCGGCGGCGCGCGGGCCAACCCGCTGTTGGCCTCCTTCGCCGCCCTCATCGCCCTCCTGATCTGGCTGAACCTCTCGGCGCAGGTCGTGCTCTACGCGGGCGCGTTCATCATCACCGCCGTCGAGGACCAGGAGGACGCGTCCGCCGGGCGAGCGCGCACCTTCGAGGAGCGTCGACTGGAGCGCGCGGAACGGATGCTCCGGGCCGCGCAGGAGGAGCGCGACGCCGCGAGCGCGGCCGTGCGGAAGGCCGAGCCGTCCGCAGACGCGGCGGTCACCGCGAAGGGCAGGTCCCGTTCCGCTGCAGGGACGCGTCCGACGTGATCGCGCCGTCGGCGCGGAGCCCGGCGACGAGCTGCCCGTCGGTCACCCCCAGCGAGACCAGGTGCAGCCCGGCGGGGATCTGGTCGGCGATGCAGATGCGCTGCGGCGCCGTCAGCCCGTCCGCGAGGCCGCCGAAGCGGCCCGCCAGCTGAGCCGCGTCCAGCGTGACGCCCGCGACCGACGCCGAGACGGGCGTCAACGCGATGTCGCCCTCCACCGCGTCGGGCTTCAGGGTGAGGGCGATCGGCAGGCTCTGTCCGAACAGGCTCAGAGCGCCCTTCGCTGTCACGTTCGCCCCTTCCAGGGCGATCTCCTCGACGGGGAGATCGGTGGCGGATCCGACGAGGTCGCCGAGCTGTTCCGCGGTGACCCTGATCGTTCCCGTCGCTCCCGTCATCGGCCCGCCGCGCAGGGGGAACCCCCGGGCCTCCGCGGTGACGGCTCCGGCGAACGGCCCCACGGCGACGTCGTCGGAGGACAGGTGCAGGGCATCGAGCCTGCCGGCGAGCAGCTGCGCGAGGACGATGCCGTCGGTCGCGACGTCGATCTGCTGGTCCTCCGGCAGGTGCAGAGCCGTGATGACCTGCGTGCGCGCCACGTCGGCGACCACCGCCCGCGCGACGAACTCCGCCACGACGACGAGCGCGGCCAGCACGACGACCGCTGCGGTGACGATCCACGGCCATCGCCGTCGCGTGCGCGTCTCCGGTGCCGAGCCGTCACGCGGCAGCGGCACCGTGGCGTGCTGCGTGCCGAGATCTCGCGGGTACGGCTCCGTGTCGCCCATGCGCTTTGCTCACATCCGCTCGGGCGCCGAGACGCCGAGCAGCTCCAGTCCGTTGCGCAGCACCTGGCCCGTCGCGTCGTTGAGCCACAGACGGGTCCGGTGCACCGCCTCGACGGGGTCGTCGCTGAGCGGGATGACGCGGCAGTTGTCGTACCAGCGGTGATACAGGCCGGCGAGCTCCTCCAGATAGCGGGCGACGCGGTGGGGCTCGCGGACCTCCGCGGCGAACGCGACGATCCGCGGGAACTCCTGGAGGGCGCCGAGCAGCGCCGACTCGGTCTCGTGGGTCAACAGCTCGGGCGCGAACTCGGAGCGGTCCACGCCGGAGTCGGCGGCGTTGCGGGCGACGTTGTGCGTACGGGCGTGCGCGTACTGCACGTAGAAGACGGGGTTGTCGTTCGTCCGCTTCTGCAGGACGTCGAGGTCGACGTCGAGGTTCGAGTCCGAGGCGCTGCGGGTCAGGGCGTAACGTGCGGCGTCCACACCGACGATCTCCACGAGGTCCTCCAGCGTCACGACGGTGCCCGCTCGCTTGGACATCCGGACGGGCGTGCCGTCCTTCACAAGATTCACCATCTGCCCGATGAGGATCTGGAGGTTGACCTCGGGCTCGTCCCCGAACGCCTCGCACATCGCCATGAGCCGCTTGACGTAGCCGTGGTGGTCGGCGCCGAGCATCATGATGCAGCGGTTGAACCCGCGCTCGCGCTTGTCGAGATAGTACGCGAGGTCGCCGGAGATGTAGGCGGGCTGACCGTCAGACTTGATGACGACGCGGTCCTTGTCGTCTCCGAAGTCGGTCGTGCGCAGCCAGAGGGCACCGTCCGCCTCGAACATGTGGCCGAGCTCCCGCAGCCGTGAGACCGCGCGCTCGACCGCGCCTGAGGTGTGCAGGTCGTTCTCGTGGAAGTAGACGTCGAAGTCGACACCGAAGTCGTGCAGGCTCTTCTTGATCTCGTCGAACATGAAGCCGACGCCGAGGTCGCGGAACGCCTCCTGCTTGTCGTCGGGAGCGAGCTCGTCGAGGTTTCCCTCGTACGCCAGAGCCACGCGTCGCGCGATGTCGCCGATGTACGCTCCGCCGTAGCCGTCCTCCGGCGCCGGGCGGCCCTCGTGCGCCGCGACGAGGCTCCGCGAGAAGCGGTCGATCTGCGCGCCGTGATCATTGAAGTAGTACTCGCGCGTGACGCGGGCGCCCTGCGACGTGAGGATCCGGGCCAGCGCGTCCCCGACGGCCGCCCAGCGGGTGCCGCCCAGGTGGATGGGACCGGTCGGGTTGGCCGAGACGAACTCGAGGTTGATGACCTCGGCCGCCCGCGAGTCGTTCGTGCCGTACGCGGGTCCGGCCTCGACGATCGTGCGGGCCAGGGCTCCGGCCGCCCCCGCCTCGAGGCGGATGTTGATGAAGCCGGGACCGGCGACGGAGACCTCGGCGACCCCGTCGACGGCGCCCAGTCCGTCCGCGATCCACTGTGCCAGCTCGCGGGGGTTCGTCCCGAACGGCTTCGCCAGGCGCATCGCGACGTTGGTCGCCCAGTCGCCGTGATCGCGGTTGCGCGGGCGCTCCAGCACGATGTCGGAGGCCGTGATCCCCAGCGGCTCGCCGGGTCGTCGCTCGTCCGAGATCGGGGTCAGGACGGCGAGGACGGCTTCGGCGAGGGCTGCAGGGTTCATAGACCACCCATCCTAGGACCGCGGGCGCATCCGCACCGCGCGGCCGCCGAGGTCAGCGGAAGCGCGCCAGGGTCGCGGTGAGCGCGGCCAGCGCGGAGGCGTCGGGCTCGTCCCCTGCCTCGCGCAGAGCCAGGTAGGCCGCGCCGGCGGCGCCGTCCCCGACCCGCAGGATCTCGAGCGCCTCTCCGCTGCGCGACGCACGACGGATGAACTCGTCCCGTAGGCCTCCGGGCCTGGACAGCACGCTCCCGCCGACCACGATCGGGCCCGGTCCCGTCCGGACGACCTCGAGGGTCGCGGCGAGCGCGGCTCCGGCCTCGCGCAGGATGCCGCGCGCGGTCTCGTCGTCCTCGTGGTCGAAGGCGAGCGGGGCGAACCGCGACAGCTCGACGGGGCGCCGCGCGTAGAGGGTCTCGACCAGCCGGGACAGCTCGCCCGGCCGCCCCTCCACGGTCGTCCCGCCGCGCTCGATGCCGCACGCGGACAGCACGGCGTCGGTCAGCGCCGTCGGCGGTCCCCCGCCGTCGAGATCGGCGGCGGCCGCGCGCGCGACCCGGTGACCGATCCAGAAGCCGCTGCCGCGATCGCCGAGCAGCCACCCCAGTCCGTCGGCGGCCGCGGCGACGTCCCCGTCCTCGACGCGGATCACGCAGGCGCCGGTCCCCGACACCAGCGCGTATCCGGCCGGTGCCGCCGTCCCGCTGAAGTACAGCGCGAGCAGGTCGGACCGGAACTCGAGCCGCCCGGCGAAACCGTGCTGAGCCAGCAGTCCGCGCAGCTGATCTCCGCCGCCGCCGGACGTGTAGCCGGCCATCGCCGCGACGATCACCGAGACATCCTCCGCCCGGCGGCCGGCGACCGCGAGCGCCCCGCGCACGGCGTCGAGCACGGCCCGCGCGGAGGCCTCGGCCCCGACCGAGATCGGGTTCCCGCCCCCGCCGACGCCGTAGCCCAGGCATTCCCCCCGAGGGGTGGCGAGGACGGCTCTGGTCGAGGTGCCCCCGGCGTCCACTCCGAGCACCAGAGCGTCGTGACTCATTCGTGACCCGTCCTCGTTGACGCAGGGGCGAAATAAGAATAGTTTTCATCCGACGGCGCCAACGGTGGCCCGTTTTCAATGGAGGCAATGGTGCCACGGACATTGGACATCGGCAACGATCAGTCGATCTCGCGACGCATCGCGGCCCGCCGCGGCTCGATGCCCACGGCCATGTCCAAGATCGCCGACGTCATCGCCGATCAGCCCACCGCCCCGGTCGAGCTCACGATCACCGAGCTCGCCGCGCTCGCGGGGACGTCCGCCGCCACCGTCACGCGATTCAGCCGTGCCCTCGGCTTCGACGGCTACACGCAGTTCCGCGTGGGCGTGGCCAGCGAGATCGGCCGCGGCGACGCCGACGAGTCCTGGCGTGCGGACATCGGACGCGAGTTCGCGCCGGACGACGCCCCGGAGAAGGTGCTGCAGACCCTGCTCGCCCTGCACATCCGCAGCCTGGAGACCACCAGCGCCTGGCTCGATCTCGACGCGGTCGAGGACGTGGCGCGCGCGATCGCGACGAGCCGTCACGTCGACATCTACGGCGTCGGCGGCAGCGGCGTGATCGCCGAGGAGTTCCAGGGGCGGCTGTACCGGATCGGAGTGAACGCGCACGCGTGGCGGGACGTGCACGACGGGCTGACGAGCGCGGTGCTGCAGGACGCCTCCTCGGTGGCGATCGGGATCTCCAGCACGGGGCGCACCGAGGAGACCGTGCAGATGCTGTCCCAGGCCGGTGCCGTCGGCGCCCGCACGGTCGCGATCACGCACGACAGCGCCTCGTGGATCGCCTCCGTCGCCGACGACGCGCTGTGCACGGCCGCACCGATGCCCTACCTGCGACCGGACGACCTCTCGGTCAAGCACTCGCAGCTACTCGTCATCGACCTGCTCTACCTGCTGGTCGCCCAGCACATGTTCTCGGACGCCGCCACCCGCCTCGCCGCGAGCGCCATGGCGGTCTCCGCCCACCGCCGCCCCGACCGTCCCAGCCGTCGCCGCACCGATCGCACCCCCACGGAGGAGACCCGATGACCGCCACCCCCGCCGCACTGCTGCACGAGGCGACCAGCCGGCTCGAGCGACTGGCCCGCGACGCCGAGGAGGGCGCCCTCGACCCGGCGATCGCCCTGCTGGTGCGCAGCCTCGAGGACGGCGGGGTGATCCAGGCGTTCGGGACGGGACACTCGGAGGCGTTCGCCATGGAGATCGCAGGACGCGCGGGCGGTCTCATCCCCACGAACCGGATCGCGTTGCGCGACATCGTCCTGCACGGCGAGCGCACGGTGGACGTCCTGACCGGAGCGCTGGAACGCGAACCGTGGGTGGTGGACGAGCTCATGGCCGTCTCGCCCGTCGGCGCGCACGACGCGTTCGTGATCGCCTCCAACTCCGGCGTGAACGGATCGATCGTCGGGGTCGCCCTGTGGGCCAAGGAGCACGGACACCCGGTCATCGCGGTGACGAGCCTGGAGCACACCGCCCGGGTCGAGCCGAAGCACCCCAGCGGCAAGCGACTCAGCGAGATCGCCGACGTCGTGATCGACAACCTCGCCCCCTACGGGGACAGCACGCTGGAGCTGCCCGGCGGGTTCGGCATCGGAGCGATCTCCTCGATCACCGCCGCGTTCATCGCGCAGCTGCTCACCCTCGGCGTCGCCCGGGCGATCGGAGACGCCGGCGACACCCCGCCGCTGTACATCTCCGCGAACATCCCCGGCGGCGACGAGCACAACTCCGCTCTGGAGGACCGCTACCGCGACCGACTGCGCCGCGGCGCCTGACCGCTCCTGCTCTCTCACCCCCACCCGCACACATCAATGGAAGGCAGAACACACATGGAACTCAACGAAGCGTCCATCAGCCGCCGCACCCTGCTGCGCGGAGCCGCGCTCGCGGCCGTGCTCGTCCCCTTCGGCGTGAGCCTGGCCTCGTGCGCCGCTCCCGGTGGCGGCGGAGGCGGGACGGCGCCGAAAGGCGAGGTCACCGCGGACAACCCGTTCGGCGTCGCGGCCAACACCAAGGTCGACGCGGTCATCTTCGACGGCGGCTACGGCGTGGACTACGTCGAGAACGCGGCCAAGATCATGCAGGGCAACCACGACGGCGTCGAGGCCAAGGTCTCCCCCTCCACGAAGATCGCGCAGGAGCTCCAGCCCCGGTTCGTCGGCGGCAACCCGCCCGACCTCGTGGACAACTCCGGCGCCAACTCGATCGGCTGGAACACGATCCTCGACCAGCTCGAGGAGCTCGACGAGGTGCTGGAGGCGAACAACCTCGAAGGCGAGAAGATCAGCGACACCCTCTACGACGGCGTCAAGGCGCCCGGGACGTTCGACGGCCGGTTCGTCGCGCTGAACTACGTGATGACGGTGTACGGCATCTGGTACTCGGCGAGCCTTTTCCAGCAGAACGGATTCACGGTCCCGACGAGCTGGCAGGACCTGAAGGCCCTCGGCGAGGCGGCCAAGGCCAAGGGGAAGTACCTGTTCCTCTGGGGCAAGGAAGCGGCCACGTACTACCAGACCATGGTCGTCGACTCGGCCGTCATCCAGTCCGGCGACGACGTGCGTCTGCCGCTGGAGAACCTGGAGGAGGGCTGCTGGTCGCACCCGACGATCCAGGGCATCCTCACGATCCTGCACGACCTGATCCAGTCCGGGTACGTCAAGCCCGGCGGTGGCGGCACGCAGTTCACCCAGGCCCAGTCCCAGTGGAGCCTCGACCAGGAGGCGCTGCTGTACCCGTCGGGTTCCTGGATCGAGAACGAGATGAAGAAGCAGACCGCCGATGACTTCCAGATGACGGGGATCGCGGAGCTGCCGCTGGACGGGAACCAGACCACGCCGAAGGGCACCATGCGCGCGGAGGCCGGCGAGCCGTTCATCGTGCCGTCCAAGGCCAAGAACCCGGCCGGCGGCAAGGAGCTGCTGCGCACGATGCTCTCGAAGGAGAACGCGACCTACTTCGCCAAGGAGAAGCTCGCGCCCACCATCGTCAAGGGCACGGTGCCCGAGGACGGCTTCGGCTCGACCGCCCTGGTGTCGCAGACGAAGCTGCTGGAGGCCGCGGCCGGAAACGTGTTCACGATCAAGTCCTTCAACCTGTACGGCATGAACTCCGACCAGCTCCCCATCTGGAACTCGTTCCTGGACGGGAAGATGTCCGTCGAGGAGATCACCAAGCAGCTGCAGGATCTGACGGACAAGGTCCGAAACGACGACTCCGTCACGAAGATCGAGATCAAATGAGCCTCAGCGCTCCCGGTCTCGACGCGGCGCTGGACACCAGCGCGGTCGTCACCGCCCGCACGGCGCGCCGCAAGGCGCCCCGTGCGGGCCTGCGCCGCAAGCTCACGTTCGACTACGTCTCGTTCCTGCTGGTCTTCCTGGGCCTGCCCGTCGCGATCTTCCTGATCTTCGTCATCTCGCCGTTCATCCAGGCCGTCTACTACTCCATGACGAACTGGACGGGCTTCTCGACCGAGATGGACTTCGTCGGCGTCAGCAACTTCGTCCGGCTGTTCCAGAACGAGACGTTCCTGCAGGCCATGGGCAACAACGCTCTGCTCGCCATCGTCGTCCCGCTCATCACGCTCACCATCGCCCTGATCTTCGCGAGCATGATCACCGTCGGCGGGCCGAGCCACGGCCAGGTCCGCGGGCTCAAGGGCTCGAGCTTCTACCGCGTGGTGTCGTTCTTCCCCTACGTCATCCCCGCCATCGTCATCGGCATCCTGTGGAGCATGATCTACCTCCCCAACGGGCTGCTCAACGGTCTGCTGGGCCTGGTCGGGATCGACACGAACGACTTCGCCTGGCTCGGCGACGAGCGCACGGCGATGCCCGTCACGATCTTCGTGATCGTGTGGGGCATGGTCGGCTTCTACATGGTGCTGTTCATCGCGGCGATCAAGGGGATCCCCGCGGAGACCTTCGAGGCCGCGCGCCTGGACGGCGCCGGACGCACGCGCACCATCCTCTCGATCGTGCTGCCGCAGATCCGCGACAACGTGCAGACCGCGTACATCTACCTGGGCATCATGGCGCTGGACGCCTTCGTCTACATGGCCGCCCTGAACCCGACCGGAGGACCGGGCAACACCACCCTGGTGATGAGCCAGTACCTGTTCCGCACCGCCTTCGAGAAGGGACAGTTCGGTCTGGCGAGCGCCATGGGCGTCGTGCTGGCCGTGATCACCCTGGTCTTCGCCGGACTCGTCATCGGGCTGTTCCGACTCATCGGCGGCAAGGACGAAGGAGGACGCGCATGAGCCTCGACACCCGCACGAGCGTCACCATCGACAAGAGAGCCGCGCGGAGCTCCGCCCGCACGGTGCAGAGCACGACGAGCGACAAGGTCGTCGGCGGGATCTCCCATGTGGTCCTCGTGATCTGGTCGATCGCCGTGATCCTCCCGATGCTGTGGACGCTGCTCAGCTCCTTCAAGACGACCCGCGAGATCTTCGCCTCACCGTTCAGCCTCCCGGCGAGCTGGAACCTCGACAACTTCTTCTCCGCATGGACGAAGTACAACTTCGGGCTCATGTTCCTGAACACCGTGATCGTCGTCGGCGTCTCGCTGGTCCTCGTGATGGTGCTCGGGGCGATGTGCGCCTACGTGCTCGCGCGCTTCGCGCTGCCGGGCAGCCGGGTCATCTACTACCTCATGCTGGCGGGCCTCACCTTTCCGGTCTTCCTCGCCATCGTCCCGCTGTTCTTCATCCTTCAGGGGATGGGGCTGCTGAACACGCTCCCGGGGCTCATCCTCACCTATGTCGCCTTCGCCCTCCCGTTCACGGTGTTCTTCCTCTTCTCGTTCTTCAAGTCCCTGCCCTACGAGATCCAGGAGGCCGCATACGTCGACGGCGCGAGCGAGTGGCGGACGTTCTTCCAGGTGATGCTGCCCATGGCCCGCCCCGGTCTCGCGGCCGTGGCGATCATGAACTTCCTGGGCCTGTGGAACCAGTTCCTGCTGCCGATCTCGCTGAACACCGATCAGACCAAGTACGTCCTGTCCCAGGGCATGGCGAGCTTCGCCTCCGCCGCCGGCTACCAGGTCGACTTCGGCGCCATGTTCGCCGCAGTCATCATCACGATCGTCCCGGTGCTGATCGTCTACATCGTCTTCCAGCGCCAGCTCCAGGGCTCGGTGTCGCAGGGCACCTCCAAGTGACCGCGGGATGACGCGATGACGCCTCGCTCCGCCGGGGCCGCGACGGGACGCGCCGTCTTCCGTGCCGCGGACTCGTCCGTGGACGGGAGACGGCGCGCGCTCGCTTATCCTCGACGCATGCCCCGATCCGTCCGGCGCCTCCCCCGGCGCCGTCTCGCCCTGGTCGCCGCTCTCTCCGCGATCGCCCTGTGCGCCGCCGTGCTCGGGCTGTGGCGCCCGTGGACGCCCGCGACGCCGATCGCGGCGGGTCCGGGAGAGCCGGTCGTCGCCGTCGAGCCCGCTCCGCTCGCGCTGCCCGAGCACCCGCGCGTGCTCGTCTTCGGGGACTCGTGGACCTACGGCTCGGCCGCCGCCTCGCCCACGCTCGGATACGCCTACGTGCTGTCGGAGCTCCTCGGCGCAGAGACGATCGTGGACGGCGTCCGTGGCAGCGGATACCTCAGGCCGGGTTGGGACGGGCCCGACTTCGGCACGCGCATCGCGGCGCTGGACCCGGCGATCGACCCCGATCTCGTGATCGTCCAGGGCTCGATCAACGACCGTCTCCTGATCGACGAGGACTATCCGCACGCCGTCGACGCCGCATGGGACCGGCTGCAGGCGCTGTTCCCCCGGGCGCGCATCGTCGTCCTGGGGCCGGCGCCGCACGCGCTTCCGATCGCCAAGGGCACGATCAGGATCGATCACGCGCTCGACCGCCTCGCCGCGGAGCGCGGCTGGCATTACCTCTCCCCCATCGCCGAGGACTGGATCACCGAGGCGAACTATGCGCAGGTCATCGACACGGGCGCCGGGCGCCTGCACCCGACGACGGCGGGGCACCGCTACCTGGCCGAGCGCGTGGTCGAGTCGCTGCGGGCCCTCGCCGCAGACGAAGCCGCGAGGTGAGGCCCGTCCCGCCCATCACGGGCGACGCGGGATCACCAGCGGCGTCCCCGTCTCCGGATCGGGCATGATGCGGCAGGGCAGGTCGTAGACCTGTTCGACGAGCTCGGGCGTCAGGATGCGGGACGGATGCCCCGCGGCGACCACCGCGCCGTCCTTCATGACCACGAGATGGTCCGCGTAACGCGCCGCCTGGTTGAGATCGTGGAGCACCACCACGATCGTCCGGTGCAGTCGCGAACGGAGCCGTTCGAACAGCTCCAGGAGACCGTACTGGTGCGAGATGTCGAGGAAGGTCGTCGGCTCGTCCAGCAGCAGCACCGGCGTCTCCTGCGCCAGCGTCATGGCCACCCAGACGCGCTGCCGCTGGCCCCCGGAGAGCTCCTCCACCAACCGACCGGACAGCTCGGTCGTCCCGGTCGCCTCCAGCGCCGCCGTCACCGCGGCCTCGTCCGCCTCCGACCAGCGATCGAACATCCCCTGGTGCGGGTGCCGCCCGCGCGCGACGAGGTCCGCCACCCGGATCCCCTCCGGCGCGAGGGACGACTGCGGGAGCAGCCCGAGCCGCGTGGCCAGGCGACGCGTGGGGATGCGGTGGATGTCCGTCCCGTCGAGCAGGACCGCCCCGTCCGCCAGCGGCAGGACGCGGGCGATGGCGCGCAGCAGCGTCGACTTCCCGCACGCGTTCGGACCGATGATCGCCGTGTAGGACCCCGGGGCGATCGAGATGTCGACGCCGTCGAGGATCATCCGGCCGTCATAGCCCGCGCGCACGCCCTGCGCGCGGAGGATCTCCGAGGCGGCTGCCGCGTTCACCGGGGTCCCTGACGGCCCGCGCGGTCCGATGGTGCGACGGGGACGGGTGAGCGGGGTCATGTTCTCCTCCGGAACTCCGAGACCAGGAGCCACGCCAGATAGGCGCCGCCCAGCGAGACGGTGACGACCCCGACCGGCAGCCCGAGCCGCTGCGCGAGCACGTCCGAGGCGAGGAGCGTGAACGCCCCGACGAGTGCCGAGGGCATGAGCATCAGCCCGGATCCGCCTACGAGACGACGCGCGATCTGCGGGGCGGCGAGCGCGACGAACGAGATCGGTCCGGCCCCGGCGGTCACCAGCGCGGTCAGGGCCACGCCCAGCACGACCGCTGCCGCACGGATGCGATTCGCTCGCAGCCCCAGGCCTCGCGCGGCGTCGTCGCCCAGCTCGAGCTGCCGCAGCCCCGGGAGCACGGGGACGAGTGCGACGAGCAGCGCCACGAGGAGCGCGGTCAACGGCCAGAGCTGGTCGTAGCCGAGCGCGTTGAAGGAGCCCGCCGCCCAGAGCGCGGCGAGCATCGCGGTGTCGGCGTCGACGGCGAGCATGAGCGCCGAGTTGAGCGAGGACAGCAGCGCGGCCACGCCGATCCCCATGATGATGAGCCGGAAGGGCTGCACGGTCCCGCGGCGCGAGGCGAGCATGTAGACCACGGCGGCCGTTGCGCACCCGCCCAGGATCGCCCCGGCCGCCACGTCGAGATAGCGGGTCGATCCGAGCAGCAGCATCATCACCACGGCCCCGGAGTAGGAGCCCGCGGAGAAGCCGATGACGTCCGGAGAGCCGAGCGGATTGCGGGTCAGCGACTGGAAGATCGCGCCCGACACCGCCAGTGCGACGCCGCAGGCGATCGCGAACAACGCCCTGGGCAGCCGCCACTGCACGACGAGCATGCGCGCCTGCTCGTCGCCCGCGCCGATCAGGGCGCCCACCACGGCGTCGAGGGGCACGGAGAGGCTCCCCCCTGTGAGCGAGAGCAGGGCGAGCAGTGCCGTCGCACCGGCGAGCGCGCCGCAGACGACCGCCGAGCGCGTCCCCGCCATCGTGGAGACACGCGGCAGACGCACCACGACGGCACGGTAGCCGTGGTCCAGTGCCGGGCGGCGGAGCCAGCGGGATGCGAGGCGCGGTGGAGTGTCACCGTCGGTCACAGCCCGCTCACCGACCTCCGACGCGCGAGGAGGATCAGGACGGGCGCGCCGACGATCGCGGTCACGAGTCCGACCCGCAGCTCGCCGCTGGGCAGGATCACCCGCCCGAGGATGTCGGAGACCAGCAAGAGGATCGGGGCGAGGACGATCGTGTACGCGATGATCCAGCGCTGATCGGGACCGACGAACCACCGGACGGCATGCGGGATCATGAGCCCCACGAAGCCGATCGGACCCGCCAACGCCGTGGCCGTGCCCGCGAGGAGGGTCACGGCGACGATCACGACGACTCGGATGCGCCCTCCCCGGACGCCGAGCGAGGACGCGAGCTCGTCGCCCAGCGCCAGGGCGTTGAGGGAGCGGGCGACCGCGACGCTCAGCACGAGGCCGAGGAGGATCAACGGGGCGAATGACAGCACCACGTCGAGTGCGCGTCCGCCGAGCGAGCCGACGCCCCAGAACCGCAGGTCGTCGAACGTGTCCCGATTCCCCAGCACGATCGCGCTGCTGACTCCGCCGAGCACCGCGCTCAGGGCGACGCCGGCGAGCGTGAGCTTCGCCGGCGTCGCTGTGCCGCCGCCGGTCGCTCCGAGCAGGGAGACGAGCACGGTCACGGCCGCCGCGCCCAGCAACGCGAACCAGACGTAGCCGAGCGGGGCCGTGACGCCGAGGAATCCGACCGTCGCCGTGACGGCGAAGGTCGCTCCGGCGTTGACCCCGAGGATCCCCGGGTCGGCCAGCGGGTTGCGCGTGTAGGCCTGGATGAGGGCTCCGGAGACGCCCAGCGCCGGGCCGACCACGAGCCCGACAACGGTCCGCGGAAGGCGCAGCTCCCGGATCGTGACGTGGGCGTCGATCCCGTCGTCGTAGAACCACAGCGCCTCCCAGACCGTGCGCAAGGACATCTCGCGGGCGCCGATACCGATGCTCGCCAGCACAACGACCGCGAGCACCACGATGGCCGCCACCAGGCCGACCAGACGCAGCGCCGAGGAGCGGGCGACGCCGGCCGGCGCGGTCCGCTCCTCGATCGCGCGCGCCGTGACCGGGATGGTCACCGTCGGTGCATCCGTCGACCGGGCCGGAGCGTCATTCGGCGCCGCCGACCACGGCGCCGCCGTCGATCGCCGCCGAGATGTCCTCGATGTAGCCATGCTCGATCGCCCACGGAATGCTGAGGACGTCGGGGCCGCTCGTGGCCATACCCAGCGTCGCCCCCTCCGCGACGTAGTAGCGTCCCGCGACGATCGGCGCCCAGCGACGGAAGACCGGGTGCTGGAGGGTGTAGGCGGTCTCCTCGGCGGAGTTGGACCAGGCCAGGACGACGTCGGCCTCGACATCGGAGAGCTTCTCGAGACTGATGCCGGTGTAGAAGAGCTCCGGATCCAGTCCCTCGCTCGCCGGGGCCAACGCCGGGCTGTCCACCATGCCGAACTCATGCAGCAGAGAGACGCGCGCGTCCTCGGTGATGTACGCGGCCATCTCCGCGGAGCCTTCCGCGAGGGCGAGGCTGTAGAGGAACGAGGCGCCCTCCAGGTTCGGATACCTCGCGGTCTCGGCGGCGATGGCCCGCTCGGTGCTCTCGATCACCTCGTCGGCCCGTTCCTGCTCTCCCAGGATGGTCCCGATGATCTCGGTGTGCTCCTGCCACGTCCCGGACGTGAACGGGCGGTCCATGTAGGCGACGGTCGGCGCGATCTCGCTCAGTCGCCGATACTGGACCTCGGTGAGGCCCGAGTACACGGCGACGATGACGTCGGGACGAAGGCTCAGGATCTGCTCGTAGTCGGGCCCGTCCTCGCTGCTGCGCAGGATCTCGGGCATCTCGCCTCGAAGCTCGCCTTCCACCTGCTCGCGGAACCACGGTGAGAAGCCCTCATCGTCACCTCCCCAGGTCTCCGGGACTCCGACGGGCACGACGCCGAGAGCCGCCACGATGTCGTGGTTCATCCAGCTGAGGGTGACCACGCGTTCGGGCTTCTCGGGAATCGTCGCCGTGCCCAGCGCGTGTTCGATGGTCACCGGGAAGTCCCCCGACGTCGTCACGGAGGACGGGTGTTCCTCCGCCCCGGCGGATGACGAGCAGCCGGCGACCACGAGGGCCAAGGCGGCCAGGAGGACGAGAACACCGGAACGGCGGAGTGCAGACATGGAACCTCTCAGCGGGCTACCGGCAGCCAAGTAAGGCTTGCCTTAGTCGAGCCTAGGGAGGACGACTTGCCACGGACTGACACGTCTTATCGCCGAGCGGACAGCCCCGTCCGGCTCACTCGTCCGCGGATCCCGGCAGGAAGCGGTGTGGCGGGCGTCCCATGACGCGGTGGAACGCGGCGCTGAACGCGCTGATCGTCGCATAGCCGACGCGGCGAGCGACGATGCCGACCGGGATCCCGTCCCCGAGCAGGCGCACCGCGGCGGACATCCGCGCGGCCGTGCGCCATTGACTGAACGTCATGCCGGTCTCGGCCCGGAAGGCCCGTGCGAGCGTCCGAGCGCTCAGCGAGGCGGACCAGGCCCAGTCGTCCAAGGAGCGCCCATCCCCCGGGTCCACCATGATGGCTCGGGCGATCGCAGCGATGCGGTGGTCCCGCGGCAGGGGCAGCTCGATGACGGGCCGGGCCTCGTCGGCGATGAGCTCCAGGCACACGCGCTGCGCCCTCAGCCGCTGCTGCTTCGGCATCCCCGTCTCGGACAGGTACGCCAGCAGCTCCCGCAGAGCCGGGTTCACACAGACCGCGCGCACCTCGCCGATCGGCGCCTCCCACGCATGGGGCAGCACATGCAGCGCCGCGAGCGTCGTCGCCGCCGACCGAGCGGCGGTATGCGCCGTGCCCGCCGGCACCCAGAGGCCCTGCCCCAGCGCCAGCCGATGCCGCACCCCCTCGACCTCGACGGCCGCCGTCCCGCGCTCGGGCCAGAAGACGACGTGCTCGGGATGCCGGTGCTCCTCGGGAGAGCAGCCGTCCACGTCGTCGACATACGCATGGCGGAGATACCGGGTGGTGAGCAGATACCCCTCGGGGACGATCGAGCCGCGCAGCGGAGACTCCGACCCCTGCAGCCGACGCGCATCCGACAGCGGAGCGACAAGCGTCACCATCCGTCCTCCAGTTAGGTAAGGGTTACCTTCATTCTATTGTCTGGTCGGCGACAACTTCCGTCGCCTGCGGAGATGCCCCGCTCCCTAACGTGAGAGGAGTGACTCCCCCGCCCCCGACCGCCCCGGCGACGCCGGGACGCCTGATCCGCATGGCGCTGATGTCGCACGGACGGGGATGGCGCCTGACCGCAGCCACGGCCGGGTTCATGCTCCATCAGGCATCCGAGGCGCTGGTGCCGGTGCTGATCGGCGTCGTCATCGACCGCGCCGTCCTCCCCCGCGACCCGGCAGCTCTCCTGCTCTGGTGCGGTGCGCTCGCCGCTCTGTTCGTCGTGCTGTCCGTCAGCTATCAGACGGCGAGTCTGGCCATGGTGCGGGTCTACGGCCACGGCGAGCACCACCTCCGCCAGCTCGCCATCGGACGCGTCCTGCATGTACGGCGTCTCGCTCCTCGCCCAGCCGGGGAGATCCTCTCCATCGCGACGAGCGACACCTACCGCGTCGCCGGCGTGGCCTGGAGCGTCGCCGAGCAGGGTGCCACGATCGCGGCGCTCCTGACGGCGGTGGTCACGCTCCTGCTCGTCTCGATCCCGCTGGGCATCGGCGTCCTTGCGGGCGCCCTCCTCGTCCTCTGGGCGATGGCGGCCCTGGCTCGCCCGCTGGAGCGGCGCGGCGCGGCGGAGCAGCGAGCGGCCGCGGCGGCGAGCGCCATGGCGACCGACGCGATCGCCGGCCTCCGGGTCGTACACGGCCTGGGCGCCCAGGGGGCGCTGCTGGCGCGCTACCGGCGAGCCAGCGCGGAATCGTGTTCAGGAGCGGTGCGCGCATCGCGCGCGCTCCTGAACTATCAGGCGGTGAGCACCGCGGTGTCGGTCGGCTACCTCGCCGTGCTCGCCGGGGTCGCGGGGTGGATGACGCTGCAGGGCGCGCTCAGCCCCGGCCAGCTCGTCACGGTCGTCGGCCTGGCTCAGTTCCTTCAATCCTCCCTCGAGCACATCGGGACATTCGGCGCGAACTGGGCGCACAAGCGCGCCTCCGCACGACGCCTGCATGAGCTGGTGACGGCCCCCTACGTCCTCCCAGGCGGGGAGTCCGTCGCCCCTTCCTCCGGGCCGCTGCGCTGGGCGCGGCCCGGAGGCGCTCCCGTCATGATGCGCGAGGGACGCATGACGGGCGTGCGGGTGAGCCGCGCCGATCAGGCCCGCGCGGTCGCGGCGCGGCTCGCCTTCCGCACCCCGCCGCACCCCGGCGAGGTCCTCCTCGGAGGCCGGGATGCACTCGCGCTCGGCCCCGGCGCCTACCGCTCGCGGGTCCTCGCCCCGCCCCACGACGCGACCCTCTTCACCGGGACGCTGCACGAGAACGTGGCCCCCGCGGGACCGCTTCAGGGCGACCTCGTGCGCACGACCGCGCTCGACGACGTCATCGCTCATGCAGGATCGGCGAACCACCCGATCGGGGAGTCGGGCCGTCGCCTCTCCGGAGGGCAGCGGCAGCGTGTGCTGCTCGCCCGCGCCCTGCATTCCCCGGCCGACGTCCTCGTGCTCGACGAGCCGGTCACCGCCCTGGATCCGGTCACGAAGCAGCGCGTCGCCGCCGGCCTGGCCCGCACCGGGCGCACGATCGTCGTCATCACCGCCGATCCGGTCCTTCTCTCCGCCTGCCACGAGGTCGTCGATCTCGGCGCTGCGGAGACGGAAGGGGACAGGGCACGCCCATGACCGATGTCCTTCCCGTCGCCGGCCCTCGCGACACCCTGCGCACGCTCGGACCCCTCCTCTCCCGCCGACGCGGCTCCGTCTCCGCAACGATCCTGCTGCTGCTCGCGGGATCCGCCAGCGCTCTGGCGATCCCGCCCGTTCTCGGCCGCATCGTCGACATCGCCCTCGACGGCGGTCCCCCGGTCTCGATCGCGTCGTGCGCCCTCGTGCTCGCCGGCGCCGGTGCGGCCTCCGCCGTGTGCTCCTGGTGGGGCGGGAGGCTGCTGGTCGCCAGCATCCAGGGGATGCTCGCAGAGCTCCGCGAGGGGGTGTTCGACGCCGCGCTGCGTGTCGATCCCGCCGTCGTCGAGGACGCCGGCAGCGCGGACGTCGTATCCCGGCTGACGGGCGACGTCGACGCGGTGACCGAAGCGGCGTCGGGGGTCCTCCCCCGCTTCGTCGGCGCCCTGTTCACGATCGTGCTCACCGCCACGGGCATGGCCGTGCTCGATCCCTGGCTCGCGGTGGCGGCGCTCGTCGCCGTGCCGATCCAGTTCCTCGCCGCAGCCCAGTTCCTCCGGCGCTCTCGGCCGCTCTATGTGCGGCTGCGCCGCGAGGAGGCATCCCGTGCGCAGGCGATCATCGAGGGCGTCACCGGTGCGGAGACCATCCGCGCGCACGGACGCGAGGAGGCGCGGCTCGCCCTGGTCGCGCGGCGTAGCCTCACCGCGATCGAGACCCAGCGATCGGCCGCCCGCGCACGCAATGTCTTCAACGGCACCCTGAACCTCGCCGAGCTCGCGGGGCTCGTCGCCGTGCTGGCGACGGGACTGTGGCGGGTCGGCGACGACGCGGTGACCGTGGGCGCCGTCACGGCGGCGGCGCTGTTCTTCCACCGGCTGTTCGGTCCGATCGGCGCGCTCCTGTCGAGCATCGACGACCTCCAGCGCGCCCACGCCGGCCTCGAACGCCTCGCCGGTCTCCTCGGACTGCCCCCGCAGGAGCGCACGGGGATCGTGATCCGAGACGGCGCCGTGATCCTGCACGACGTCTCGTACTCCTACCGGTCCGCGTCCACGACGCGGCCCGCCGTGGACGGCGTGAGCCTGAGCATCCCCACGGGCTCCTGCGTCGTCATCGTCGGCGCGAGCGGATCCGGCAAATCGACGCTCGCGCGCCTCGTCTGCGGCCTCGCCACCCCCGACGCCGGGACGGTCCTCGTGGGCGGCGCCCCCGCCGCCCGGGCGATGCGTGCCGATCACCGTCCGGCCGTGATGACCGTGACGCAGGAGACGCACCTGTTCCCCGGCACGCTCGCAGACAATCTGCGCCTGGCCCGCGCGGGCGCGACCGATGAGGAGCTCCGAGAGGCGCTCGACCGGGTCGGCGCCGAATGGACCGGCCCCTTCGAGGACGGCGTCGACGCCGAGCTCGGCCCGGACCTCGACGCGCATCGGATCCAGCAGATCGCGCTCGCCCGCGTCATCCTCGCCGACCCGCCCGTGGTCGTGCTCGACGAGGCCACGGCCGATGCCGGATCCGACGCCGCCGTGGACCGCGCCGTCGCCGCTGTGGCCCGGCACCGCACGGCGGTCGTGATCGCCCACCGACTGCACCACGCCGCGCTCGCGGACGACATCGTCGTGCTCGAGAACGGCCGGATCGTCGAGCACGGCACGATGTCCTCCCTGCTCGCCCGCGAGGGCCCGTTCCGGACTCTCTGGGCGGCGTGGCGCGACACGGCGCCACGCCGGCCCGTCGACACCGCGCGAACCATCACCGAGACCGACGCCCTCGAGATCGACCCCGCCGAAAAGGAGAACAGCCCGTGGCCGTGCCCTGCGCCCCCGCCCGCGTCGTGACCGTGACGCGCCTCACCCCCCACATGATCCGGGTCAGCCTGGAACCCCTCGGCGGATGGCGTTGGCACACGGACGGCATCGGAGACGAGCGCATCGACATCGCCCTTCCCCGCCCGGGCGAGACCGTCGCCGACATCGCCGTCTTCAACCTGCCCGAATACGGCTCGGGCTGGCAGGGTGAGGAGCCGCCGTGGCGCCACTACACGGTCCGCGCCGTGCACGACGGCGGACGACGGTTCGACATCGACTTCGTCGTCCACGGGCACGGCGTCGCCTCGTCCTGGGCGGAGCGGGCGGCCCCGGGTCACGTCCTCGGAGTCTTCAACGATCTGCCGAGCCGCTCGTACTACGACCCGCCCGAGGATGCGGTCGAGCAGATCCTGGTCGCCGACGCCACGGGCCTGCCCGGACTCGGTCGGATCGTCGAGGGCCTCGCACCGGGCACACGCGCGATCGCGATCGCGGAGGTTCCCGACGAGGCGGATGTCCAGGAGTACGCCACCGAGCGCGACGTCGAGTTCCGCTGGCTGATCGGCACGGGCAACGGCCGTGGTCCGAGCTCGCTCCCGCTCGCCGTCGCGGAGCTCGTCGCCCCCGCATCGCCCTGGTACGCGTGGGTCGCCTGCGAGGCGTCCGCCAGTCGTGCCATCCGTAGGGACCTCCGCGTACGACTCGGCTCCCCTCGGGATCGCCATCACGCGATCGGGTACTGGACGATGGACAAGGCGGGCGACGCTCCCGCCGAGGTCGACTGAGCCGGACGCTCCGCGCGGACCAGGGCGGCGGGGTCGACGCTCAGGAACGCGTCGCCGGCCTCCGACGGACGAATCGGGGAATGCCCACAACCGACACCGCGACGCCTGCGACCGTGAACGGGACGGCGCCCAGAGCCAGCATGGCGGCGACCTCTCCACCGGCGAACGCGACCACGTCGTGGGAAAACACGAGCTGCGAGCCCGTCTGGAACGCCGTGTGGAACCCGACGCCGACCCAGATCGACCCCGTGATCATCCGGAGATAGCCGAGCCCGATCCCCATCGTCAGGAAGAGGGACAGGTCCACCGGGCTCGCACCCCCGCGGAGCCCGGCGGCGAACAGCGTGAACAGCAGCGCCTGCACGACGATCGCCCACCACCGGGGTATCTCCCGTCCGATCAGTCCGCCGATGTAGCCCCGGAACGCCGCTTCCTCGGGCAGCGCCTCGAGGAGCAGCACCGCGGGGGTCAGCAGGAGCACCGTCCGCACGACGTCCTCGGGCGGTGCGGTCACCGTGAGCGGCGCGCCCAGCCCCGCCAGGACGCCGAACGCCACCGCTGCAGGAGCCAGCCACAGCAGCGCTCCCCACAACGCGAGCCGGATGCCTCCTCTCCCCCCGAGGCCCGCCTCGACCGTGGTCATGCGATCGCCACGTCTCAGGATCGCGATGACGGCGAACGTGAGAAGCGCGATCGCCGCGCCCCCCGCGCCGCGGGCGAGCAGGGTCCCGGGCGCCGAGGGCGCCGCATCATGCGGGATCAGCGCCGCCAGCAGCGTGACACCGATCCCGAGAGGCAGGACCGCGACGACGATCCGCCCGCTGACGACGAGGAGACGGAGGGCGGTGTCGGCTCTCACGGGCCTTCTCCGATGTCGTCTTCCCCGACGGCGAATGCGCGCAGGAGGAACGGGAGGGCGTGTCGGCGCAGGTCGCGGAGGTCCGCGTCCGGATCGCGCTGCACGACGGTGATCGCACGGTCGAGGACGCTCTCGGCAAGTCCCACCGCGACATCGAGGGGGAGGCGCCGGAACGCCCCGTCCTCCATCCCCTGTGCGAGGATGCCCCGCAGCAGCGCCGTGTCGTCGTCGGCCTCCACGAGGTACAGCGGTCTGCCGTCCGCCAGGCGGTGCGAGACGACGATCTCGACGGCTGCGGCGATCCGGCGACGATGGGCATCGACGTGCGCCAGGTACGCCTCGGCGTAGGCGCGCAGGCGATCGGTCGGCCCGGACATCCCCGCGACCGCGGAGACGAGGTCGTCGCCGAGCGCCGTGAACACGCTGTCGACCAACTCAAGAAGCAGGGCTTCCTTGGCGGTGAAGTAGTAGACGACCGCGCTCTTCGCGATGGCCGCCCTCTTCGCGATCTCAGCCAAGGAGGCGCGATGGTATCCGAGCTCGGTCACGGCGTCGACCGCCGCGTCCAAGAGCTGGCGGCGCCTCGCCGTCTCCGTGAACGTGGGCCCCGACGGCCGCGCACGCACCGTCGGCGCCTCGTGCGGGGGGTGAGAACGCATGGTCTCATCTTAGACCGATCGGTCTGATCCGCGATCCGGACTGCACCCTGCAGTCGGACACGGTATGGAACCCCGACGATGACCAGGAACGGAGAGAGCCCCGGCATGCTGTGCATGCCCGGGCTCTCTCGATCGTCCTGCTGACGTGCCCCCGACAGGAATCGAACCTGCGACCTACGGTACCGGAAACCGGCGCTCTATCCGCTGAGCTACGGAGGCGTACCGAACGATCCTATCAGCGCCCGAGGGGCTTCTCGGACACCGGCGTCCCGCGGGACCGTCGCCCCGCGACGATCAGGGCTCCGCCGACGAGGAACAGCCCGGCGAAGACCGGATACGCGGCGACGCGCTCGATCCCGCCGAGCCCGAGCCCGAGGTCGGATCCGAGCAGTCCCGCGGCGATCGCGCCCAGGCCGATCGCGGCCAGCACGGCGATCGCGAGGGCGAGCACCGGTCGCCCCTCGCGCGGGGCGAGGACGGCCACGGCGACCATCAGCAGGTTGCCGCCGAGGATCGCGAACAGCGCACCCAGGCTGTGCAGGAACAGCCGGACGGGATCGCCTCCGATCGCCTCTGCGAACGAGCCGGGGAACAGTCCGACCACGATCAGACCGATCGCGTGGACGACCGCGAGGACGGCGACGACCATGCGCGCGATACGGTGCGGGCGTCCGGCACGAAGGGCGTCGCCGAGGACGATCACCGCCGTCAGGACGAGGAGGCCTTGGAGCACGAGGGAGACGTCCATGAGGAGATAGGCGGGCGAGCAGACGGTCCGCCCGAGCTCCACGCATTCGGGAACCCCGAGGTCGCTGATGTAGTTCTCGCCGTAGCTGTACGGCGTCCTCGTCCAGGCGGCCGCCGTGATCGCCTCCGCGAGGAAGTACTGCACCCCGGCGAGCAGCAGCACGCCCGCGGTCGTCAGCCGAGTCCGGTCCATGGCTCCATCGAACTCCGTCGAAGAGCTTCGAGCATCTCGGGGCCGACGCCCCGCCTGTCAGGACAGGAGGTGGAGCACGAGAACGCCGACGGCGAGGAGCGGGAACGTGCCCTGCATGGCGGCGGCACGGAGCTTGCTGCCGTCCGCGAGGACGAGCACCAGGGCGGCGGCGAGCATGGTCCCGGTGCCCGCGAGCATCAGCGTGACGCCCGCGCCGACGATGCCGACCGCGGCCAGCACGATCCCCACCGCGGCCATCACCGCCAGGAACAGGTTGTAGAAGCCCTGGTTGAAGGCGAGCTGGCGCATGACGAGCGCATCCTGCTCGCTCGCCACTCCGAACACCTTCCGCGTCGCGGGCGCGGTCCAGCGCACGGACTCCAGGACGAAGATGAAGACGTGCACGAGCGCGGCGAGACCGGCGAGGATCGATCCGAGAAGGAGCATCCGACGATTCTGCCGCCCGGGACGCACGACCGCCAGCGCGTGGTCACCGGGGCGCGGCTCCGTCGGGGCGCTCGGCGTGTCCCCGCAGCGCTTCTCGGCGCCGCGCGGACGCTCTCGCCCGCAGGGATGCCGTGACCTCCGGCTGCGGGCTCCCCCAGCGGTACCAGCCCACGACGCTGATCATCAGCGCCAGGATGAGCCCGGCGATCACCCAGAGCACCACCAGATAGTCCACCCAGGACCCGACCGGCGGCTGGCCGGGCAGGAAGTTGCGCAGCGTCGGCGTCGCGAACAGCATGCCCGCGTTCCAGGTGAAGAAGCCGACCTCGACCCTCCGGCGCCCGCGGAACACCATGATCGCGACGGTGAGCCCGAGCACGGGCATGATGACCATGAGAGCCAGCAGGACGAGTCCGAACGCGATCGCCGCGGTCGCCCGCCGCACCTCGATCTCGTACTGCACGACGGAGCTCTGCCCCAGGACGTACGTCTGGTCGGTCTGCGCGAGCGAGATCACCCACCCCGGGACGTGGTGGGCGTCGAGCACCAGCCCGCCGGGCAGCGTCTGTGAGGCACCGTCACCCGCGGTGTATCCCACCGTGACGAGCGTTCGGGCGGGGTGCCGGTCGAACGGCCACTGCTCGATCTGGCCGCTCGTCGGAAGCCGGACGGTCTGCGGCACGTCGAGGTACCCGCCCGCGAAGGTCACGGTGCTGCTTCCGCCCGCGGACGTGAACAGCACCACCACGTCGCCGCCGTCCGACGCCTCGCTCAGCTGATCGCGGCTCTTCTTCGTGAGCGACACGTCGAAGGAGAGCCGATCCGTTCCCGCATCGACGTCGGTCGGCGTGAGACGCACGTGGACGGCGGCCGGGTCCTCGTCGGCCGGCGAGGGGGAGATCACCGGCGTCGTGCCCCGTGCATAAAGGAGGACGACGGCGGCGTACAGGGCGACGAACACCAGCGCGCACACCACGATGAAGGTCGGGAACGGTCGTCTCCTCGACGCCTTCGCCAGCCCGCTCACGCTCCGCCCCTCTCCGCCGTCCCGCTGCGGGCACGGCTTCTCCGACGCTAGCAGCGGGCCGGACGCCGCTTCGGCTCAGACGAGGAAGATCGGGAGCAGCCCCGGGTTGTGCGCGTGCACCAGCACGAGGAAGACGACCGCGTCGAAGAGCAGGTGCACGGTCACGACATAGGCCAGCGAGTGGGTGCGCAGGAAGATGAACCCCTGCAGCAGCGCGAACGGGATCGTGAGCACCGGCCCCCAGGCCCGATACCCCAGCTCCCAGAGGAACGACACGAACACGATCGCCTGCAGGAGGTTGGCCGCCGTGTCCGGGAAATGGCGGCGCAACAGGGCGAAGACGGTGCAGATGAAGAACAGCTCGTCCCAGATGCCCACGGCTCCGACCCCGACGAAGAGCCGGGCGATGAGGTCAGGGGTGTCGACCACCGGCCAGTTGAGATAGACGCCGCTGGTGATGAAGTAGTACGGCAGGATCGCCCAGCCGAGGACGAGCACCAGGACGAGCCATCCCCACTGCCAGGTCGTCCAGCGGCGCCCCGTCCGCCACGGGAAGCGGATCGCGCGATCGCGGAAGACGAAGCGGGACACCACGTAAGGGACCACCACTGCGCCGCCGAGCGCCAGGGTGAAGCGGAGCATCGCCGCGTTGTCCAGCTCGGCCGCCAGCGGGATGGCGCTGACGATCAGCAGGCCGAGGGCGATGAGGGTCAGGTCCCGGGTGAGGCTCTTCTCCCCCCGGTTCAGGATCCGTCCTCGCTCGGAGACCGCGGCGATGCCGATCCCCACGGCGAGCAGCGTCATGCCGAGCCAGGGCAGCAGGAGGACGAAGAAGGCCGGCGCCGCGAGGCACACGGCGAGGGCGGCGACGACCTGTGCGGCGCGCGGCCCTGACATGACCGGCGTCCCGCCGGTCGCGTCCACCTCCGCTTCGCCCATGGTCACCCCCGGTCGACGCGCCGATAGACGAGATCGCGGATGTCTCGCCCCTTGGCGATGCCTTTGCGCTCGAACGCCGTCATCACCCGGCCGTCGAAACGCTCGGCCCATTCACCGTCGAAGGCGCGCACGAACTCGGGCTCCGCGTCGAGGACCTCGCGCATCTGCAGGGCGTAGTCCTCCCAGTCCGTGGCCAGACGCAGCAGTCCGCCGTCGCGCAGCGCGTGCCCGGCGATCCGGCCGAACCCCGGTCGCACGAGACGACGCTTCGTGTGGCGCTTCTTGTGCCACGGATCGGGGAAGAAGACCCACGCCTCGTCCGCCGCCGCCTCGGGGAGGAAGGAGGACAGCACCTCGGGCGCGTTGGCCTCGACGAGACGGAGGTTGCGCACCCCGGCGCGGTCGGCGTCGAGCATGGTGCGGGCGAGCCCCGCCCGGAACACCTCGACGGCGAGGAAGTCGGTGTCCGGCCGCGCCGACGCCGCGGCGACGATCGCATGCCCCTGCCCCGACCCGACCTCGACGATCAGCGGGGCCGCCCGCCCGTAGCGCTCGGCGGGGTCCAGTCGGGCGTCCGGGTGCACCGACGTCCAGGCGACGTCGCGCGGCACGTCGATGAGGTATTGCGCGGACAGCTCCGCGAACGCACGCTCCTGCGCCTCGGACATCCGTCCGCTCCGGCGCACGAAGGAGACCGGTTCATCGC
Organism: Microbacterium sp. CCNWLW41; assembly: GCF_037083505.1. Taxonomy (NCBI): domain Bacteria; kingdom Bacillati; phylum Actinomycetota; class Actinomycetes; order Micrococcales; family Microbacteriaceae; genus Microbacterium; species Microbacterium sp. CCNWLW41. The sequence continues at coordinate 306,777 of NZ_JBAOJP010000008.1, read as the reverse complement.
GGAAGGTGCGGGGCTCTGGCATCCCTCCAGGGTATCCGGGCGCAGACGCGGGCTCAGCCGGTCGGCTCGGTGACGAAGTCGATGAGCTCCTCCACCCGGCCGAGCAGGGAGGGCTCCAGGTCACGGTAGCTGGAGACCCTCGACAGGATCCGCTTCCACGCGTGCGCGATGTCGGCCTGCGTCTCGGCGGGCCAGCCGAACGCGTGGCAGATCCCGGTCTTCCAGTCCGTGCCCCGAGGGATCTGCGGCCAGGCGCGGATGCCCATCGCCGCGGGCGTCACGCACTGCCAGACGTCGATGTAGGGATGCCCGACGATCCGCAGATGCGCACCGTGCGGGCCTTGCAGGATGCGGTCGACGATGCGCGACTCCTTCGACCCGGCCACGAGGTGGTCCACCAGCACGCCGTAGCGGCGGGATCGACTCGGCGGCTCGGCGGCGAGCAGGTCGTCGAGCAGATCGATCCCCTGCAGGTACTCGACGACGACGCCCTCCACCCGGAGGTCGTCCCCCCACACCTTCTCGACCAGTTCGGCGTCGTGGCGCCCTTCGACGAGGATGCGGCTGGGCAGCGCGGCGCGGGCGCGCTGGTCGGCGACGGCGAACGAGCCCGACGCCGTGCGCTTCGGTCCCGATGCCTTCGCCGCCGGCACCACGAGCCGCACAGGCTCGCCGTCGATCAGGAAGCCGCCGCCGAGGGGGAACGCCCGCCGGCGCCCCTTCCAGTCCTCGAGCTCGACCAGGCCGCCCTCGACCCGCGTGATCGCCCCGCAGTACCCGTCGACCGCGACCTCGACGACGAGGTCCTTCTCCGCCTCGACATCCGTCGCCTTCTTCGTGCCCTTGTCCCGCCAGCCGGCGGCAAGGACATCCGATCCGTACCTGTCGTCCATCCCGACCAGCCTAGGTTCGGATGCTGCGCGGCAACGGACCGACGCGGGCACCTTAGCGAGCCACGACTCGTCGCACGCCGAGGTCGACGACCCTGGTGTCGAAGCGCAACACGGTGAAGACGACGGGTGTCGACGACGACGTGTACCCCGTGCTGGTGAGCTGGACGAGCGGGACTCCGGCCATGCTGTCCGGGAGACCGGGCGGGTCGAGGATCGCGTCGATCCTCCCGTCGATCCGTTGCAAGGGCTCGGGCAGACGCTCCCGCAGCGCCGAGATGAGGTCGCTGTCGGCGTCGCTGAAGGTGCTGAGATCCACGGGTGTCCCGTCGAACTCCCGAACGCACCAGTCCAGGACGTGCACCGCAGGCACCCCGTCCACCGTGAAGACGCGTTCCACCGCCCAGACCGGCTCGTCCGCCCCCAGGGCGGATGCCGCCTCGGGAGGGGCCGCGATCGCCGCCACCGAGAAGCGCTCGAGTCCCGCCGTGTGCCCTGACGCGGCGATGATCTCCGGCACGGGCACGATCTCACTGCTCAGGCTGAACGACGCCCGTTCGGGCGGATCGAGCACGATCGTCCCCACACCCCAGCGCCGCGCGACGAGTCCTTCGTTGACGAGCAGGCCCATCGCCTCGCGTACCGTGTTGCGGCTCAGTCCGACGCGTTCCGCGAGCGCGACCTCGGGCGGCAACCGGTCACCCGCTGCGTAGTCGCGGCGGATGAGCTCGCGAAGCTCCTCGGCGGCCTGATCGCGGAGAGTCCTCAGACGCGCCACTGCCGCACCCCCTCTTCGCCATCGCTCGGCCGTAGCGAAAGGCTACTCGATCCGGACCGGCGACCCCTTCGTCTCCGCAGGAGCGGGGACGATGCCGACGTTTCGCGACGGGATCAGCAGCGCGAAGGCCAGGCCCGCCAGAACCAGAGCCGCGCAGATCCACAGCGCGACGACATAGCCGGCGGAGGTCGGGGCGCCGTCCGTCTGCAACGAGGTGATCACTCCCCCGGTGACCGCGACGCCCAGTGACGCACCGATGCCGAAGGCCGCGGTGTTGAAGCCCGTGAGCGCGCCCGGCTCCTCTCGGGAGGCCAGGAGGACGCCGAGGCCGTCGAGCGCGGTGAGGACCATCCCGGTGTAGAACCCGCCGAGGACCAGCGCGACGACGAACGCCACCACCGGCTGTCCGCTGAACGCCGCGAGCACGCCGAGGGCGAGGACGGTGACGGTCGTCCCGACGAGGAGGATGCTCCGCCATCCGACGCGCGGCGCGATCGTCCCCGCCACCGGGGCGAGCGCGAAGCCGACGAGGGACACGGGCATGACGTACAGCAACGCCGCCTGCGTTGCACTCATCCCGAACCCGACCGCCGCGTTCTGCGCGAGCAGCGGGAGCACGAACCCCGTCGCACCGAAGGCGCCGGCGAGGATCAGCACGTTGGCCGCCAGGAGCGGCCAGGCGTTCCTCGACCGCAGCTCGGAGGGACGCATGAGCGGAGCGACCGCGCGGCGCTCGACCACCGGGAAGAGCAGCAGCAGTGCGAGGCCGCCGAGGAGCACCGCCCACGTGGGGACGCTCGCCCATCCCCACTTCCCGCCCTGAGACAGCGCCAGGGACACTCCGGTGAGGCCGCCTGCGATGAGCAGCGATCCCGCCCAGTCGACCCGCTGCGGACGCTGCGACACGGTCTCGGGCACGGCCAGCCGGCACACGACGAGCGCGACGGCCGTGAATCCGAGCATGATCCAGAAGACCGCGCGGAACCCCAGCCCGTCGACGACCGCGCCCGCGAGGACCGCCTCCCCTCCGCCCAGTCCGGCTTTGACGGCCGCGATGATCGCGAGCGCACGACTGAACGTCTTCAGCTCGAGCACGTCGTGGAGGATCAGGAAGGCGAAGGCGTAGACCGCGCCACACATCCCCGAGACCGTCCGTCCGACGAGGAACAGGCCGATGTTCGGCGCCAGCGCCGCCGCGAGATTGCCGGCCATCAGCACGCCCAGGCTGAACAGCAGCGCCTTCCGTCGGCCCGTCCAGTCGCTGATGCGCGTGACGATGATCGCCGAGATCGCGCCCATCAGCAGGAACAGCGTCTGTGCGAGCCCGACCGTCGCCGTGTCGCTCCCGAGCTCCTGGATGATCAGGGGGTTCGCCGGCGCGATCATCGTGTTGTTGAGCTGATAGCTGCCGACGGCGAGCAGGAGCGCGACGATCAGCCACGCGATCCGGCGTCGGGAACGGATCATCGTCTCGGCGGCTTTCATCCCTGCTCCTTCACAAGATTGGACCTTTGGATCTCTCCAACCACGGAGCAATCTCGCGCATTCGCGGCTCCTTGTCAAGCTCTAGTGGATGGTTTACAGCATTAAGGTCCAACCTTTAGTGTCTCAGGGGAAGGGAGCTCATCATGCATCCGAACATCCTCGTCTTCCTCAGCGACGACCACGCCCAATGGGCCGCCGGAGCCTACGGCAACCAGGAGATCCAGACGCCGACGCTCGACCACCTCGCCCGGACCGGGGTGCGCTTCGACAACGCGTTCACCAACTCGCCCGTGTGCTCTCCGGCACGCGCGTCCTTCTTCACCGGCCGGATCCCCTCTCAGCACGGCGTGCACGATTACCTGGGCAATGCGGACCCCGATCCTGGCGCCCCCGAGTGGCTGCGCGGCGAGAGGCTGCTGCCCGAGATCCTGAAGGAGCACGGGTACGTCACCGGGCTGAGCGGCAAGTGGCACCTCGGAGACGACGCCGCACCCGCCCGCGGATTCGACTTCTGGTACAGCCGCGGCGCCGCCGTCTCCGAGGCCGACGGGTACGAATCCCCCTGGCCTCGCCGCGCAGACGTGGAGCAGGCCTACGACCACCACGCGATCACGACCCATGCACTCGAGTTCCTCGAGAACCGCCCGCGGGATCGCCCGTTCTTCCTCGTCGTCGGACACATCGCCACCCACAGTCCGTGGTCCCGCGGGCTCGAGCGGCTCGTCTCCCGTTACCGCGGCTGCGCATTCACCGACATCCCGGATGACATCACCTATCCGTTCGGTCGGCTCCGCTCGGAATCGCTGTACCCGTCGCGCCGGGAGCCCTCCGAGGCGCTCGCGCAGTACTACGCGTCCGTCACCGAGATCGATGAGCAGGTCGGACGACTGCTCGACTCCCTCGCCTCGACCGGTGCGGCCGAGAACACCGCGGTGGTCTACACCTCGGACCACGGGCTCAACACCGGCCACCACGGAATCTGGGGCAAGGGAAACGGCACTCTCCCGTACAACGTCGTCGAGGAGTCGATCCGGATCCCCCTGATCGTCAGGTTCCCGGGCGGAGCGTTGGGAGGCCAGCGGAGGGCGGAGCCGGTGACGCACGTCGACACGTTCCAGACGATCCTGGACCTGACAGGGGCTGCCTGCCCATCGGATCGGGACACGCCGTACCCCGGCCGCAGCTATGCTCCGCTGCTGGTCTCGGCGCCGGATCCGGGGCGTGATGACGCCGTCTTCGTCGAGTACGGGACCCTGCGAGCGGTCCGGCTCGGCGACCTCAAGCTCGTGCGGCGGTACCCCGAGGGCCCGGACGAGCTCTTCGACCTCGTGCGGGACCCTCGGGAGACGCGGAACGCCATCCACGACCCGCAACACCACGAGGCGGTTGCTGCTCTCACCGCGCGGCTCGAAGAGTACTTCGCCCGCTACGAGGTGCCGGAGCACCGCGGGGTGGACGCCCGGCTGCAGCCCCGGCACAACCGCGACGAGGCCTGGAGGGACGACGGCACGATCCGCCTTGAGGAAAGCGCGGAATGGCTGGATCGCCTCGAGCAGCGCGCTCAGGACCGTCGGGCCCGGGTCGGCGCGGGCGCTGTCGAGCACGCGGGCCCTCACCCGCACGCCCGCGGCGACGATGCGTTCGCTGAGAGCGCTCGAGTCCGCTACCCGCTGTCGGAGGCCTGTGAATAGACTCGCAACCGGGGCCGCACGGCTCCGCGGAGGGAGCGAGCATGCGGGCGCGCTGGACGATCGTGGCCGGCCTGGTGCTGGCGTTCCTCGTGTCGGGGACCTTCGCATCCGCGGCGTCGGCCACCGATCCCGGGCGCCTGGACGAGGGGCACGTCACCGACGTCAGCGGCGTGCTCACGCCCGCGCAGGAGGACGCCGCCGAGGCACGGCTGGCCGAGCTCGCCGAGAAGGCCGGCGCCGAGCTCTTCGTCGTGTTCGTCCCGGAGTTCACGAACCCGTCCGACAACGTCGACTGGGTGGCCGCGACCGCGAACGGCAACGGCTTCAACTCCCGCCAGTACCTCGTCGGCATCGCGACCGAGGGGCGGACGTTCGCCATCGCCGGCCCGAAGCAAGACGGCCCGATCTCGGTCGCCGACCGCGAGAAGATCACCGACGCGATGCTCCCGGCGCTTCGGGAAAGCGACTGGGCCGGCGCCGTCACCGCCGGCGCGGACAAGGTGCAGGACATGCTGGTCGATGCTCCGGCCCGCGCGGCGACGACCTGGGCGATCATTGGCATCGTCGCCCTCGTCGCTGTCGTGGTCGTCGTGATCGTGGTCCTCGTCCGCCGCGCTCGCCGGCGCGCTGCGGAGCGCGCCCGCAAGGAGCAGGAGATCGCCGACCTCGCCCAGCAGGCCGGCGTCGCGCTCGTCCGGACCGACGACGTGGTCCGCATGAGCGAGCAGGAGATGGAGTACGCCAGGGCACAGTTCGGCGACGAGGTCATCGGCGAGTTCCTGACGGCTCTGCAGACCTCGCGAAAGAACCTGGACGAGGCGTTCTCCCTGAAGCAGAAGCTCGACGACGAGATCCCCGACACGGACGCCCAGCGGCGGGAGTGGAACCAGCGGATCATCCAGCTCTGCTCGGAGTCGACCCAGGTCCTGGAGGAGCGCAAGGCCGACTTCGACGCGCTGCGGAAGCTCGAGCAGAACGCGCCCGAGGCGCTGGAGAACGTCCGCCGCCTCCGCGCCGCCGCCGGGGCGGAGATCGACCGTGCGGAGCAGATCCTCGCGACCCTGACGGCCACCTATGCCGCGACGGCCGTCTCCGCTGTCACCGACAACCCCGCACAGGCACGCTCGCGTCTGTCCTTCACGGACCAGCAGATCCAGGCCGCGGAGCAGCAGATCGCGGCCGGCGAGACGGGCGACGCCGCCGTGTCGATCCGTGCGGCCGAGGGCGCGGTGCAGCAGGCGACGCAATTGGAGGACGCGGTCGAGCGCCTCGCGACGGACCTCAAGACCGCCGACGACGGCACCACCGGCCTCCTCGCCGAGATCCAGCAGGATCTGCAGACGGCACAGAGCCTGCCGGACGCGGACGGGTCCGTGGCCCGTGCGATGGACGTGGCCCGAGGCCAGGTCGCACAGGCCCAGGCGCTGCTCGGCCCCTCCGGGCGCGACCCGCTCACGGCGCTGCGCGTGCTCGACGCCGCGAACGACGCGCTCGACGCCGTCATCCAGCACGTCCGCGACGAGCAGGCGAAGATCGCGCACGCGCGCAGTGTGCTCGGCAGCACGATCCAGCGTGCCGACGCGCAGATCGCGTCCGCCGACGGCTTCATCCGCAGCCGCCGCGGCGCGATCAGCTCGGCGGCCCGCACCCGGCTCGCCGAAGCCCAGACCGTCCGCGACCAGGCCCGCAGCGCCGCCGACGGGGACCCGGTCGCGGCCTTGGCGCTGGCTCAGCGCGCCGACAGCCTCGCCACCGAGGCGCTCCGACAGGCGCAGCAGGACGTCAACGCCTGGGACGACGGCCCGTGGGGCGGGGGCGGCGGGCGCGGAAACGACGACACCCTCGGCGCTCTTCTCGGCGGCATTCTCATCGGCCGCGCCTCGGGAAACCGCGGCGGCGGCGGAGGCTGGGGCGGCGGTGGCGGCGGCGGACTCTTCGGCGGGGGCGGCAGCAGCGGAAGCAGCGGCGGCTTCTTCGGCGGAGGCGGCGGAGGCTTCTCCGTCGGCGGCTTCGGCGGAGGAGGAGGCGGCAGCCACTCCGGATCCAGCGGAGGCCGATTCTGATCCTGTCCTGTCCCTGACCCACAAGCACGACACGCAATGCGAAAGGAAACGCCCATGACCAAGCAGTCGATCTTCGGTCGCATCTCGACCCTGGTGAAGGCGAACATCAACGCGCTCCTCGACTCCGCCGAGGACCCGCAGAAGATGCTCGACCAGCTCGTGCGCGACTACACCAACAACATCGCCGACGCCGAGTCGGCCATCGCCGAGACCATCGGCAACCTGCGTCTACTGGAGCGCGACCACGAAGAGGACGTCCAGGCCGCGGCGGAATGGGGCAACAAGGCCCTCGCCGCCAGCCGCAAGGCCGACGAGCTGCGCACCTCGGGCAGCGCCGCCGACGCGGACAAGTTCGACAACCTCGCCAAGGTGGCCCTGCAGCGCCAGATCAGCTCGGAGCGCGAGGCGAAGGCCGCCGAGCCGCAGATCGCGTCCCAGACGGAGATCGTCGACAAGCTCAAGAGCGGCCTCAACGGCATGAAGCAGAAGCTCGAGGAGCTGAAGAACAAGCGCAGCGAGCTGCTCGCCCGCGCCAAGGTCGCCGAGGCGCAGACCAAGGTGCAGGACGCCGTGGGCTCCATCAACGTCCTGGACCCGACCAGCGAGCTGGGCCGTTTCGAGGACAAGATCCGTCGTCAGGAGGCGATCGCCCAGGGCAAGGCCGAGATCGCGGCCTCGTCGATCGACGCGCAGTTCGAGAGCCTCGAGGACCTCGGCGAGCTCACCGAGGTGGAGGCGCGCCTGGCCGAGCTGAAGGCCGGCGGCGCTCCCAAGCCGCAGGCCGCGATCGAGGACTGAGGTCCTCCGCCGCACCCATGACGGGGAGGGCTCCCGACAGGGGCCCTCCCCGCTTCGATCCAGGGAGAAGGATCATGTCCCGTTTCCTCGTCGTCCCGCAGTGGCAGGGCTCCCCCGCTCCCCGCGCCATGCTCCTCACGGACGGAGCGGCCGCCATCGCCGGGGACCTCCCACGGGCGGCCACCACCCTCCTCGACGTCCCCCTGGAGGCCGGCGACGCTCAGGGCACGGCCGTGCACCGGCTGAGCAGCCTGCGCCGGACGCAGGAGCTCATGCGGGACGTCCTGACCCAACCGGGATCCGGGGCCGTCGACGAGCCGACGATCGTCATCGGCGGCGACTGCGGCGTCTCGGTCGCTGCCGTCGACGCCCTGCCCGGCGGCCTGGACGACGTCGCGATCGTCTGGTGCGATGCGCACCCCGACCTCCACACGCCGTCGTCCTCCCCGTCCGGCGCGTTCTCCGGCATGTCCCTCCGTGCGCTCCTCGGCGACCCGGCCTCCCCGCTTCCCGCGCGTTCGGGCATCGCTCCCGAGCGCATCGTGCTCGTCGGAGCGCGGGCGATCGACGAACCGGAACGCCGGTTCCTCGACGATTCCGGGATCGCCGAGCTCTCCGCGCTGGAGGATCCCGCCGCCCTCGCCCAGGCGGTCGCCGACACCGGAGCATCCCGCGTCTACGTCCACGTGGACGTGGACGTGATCGACCCCGCCGAGCTCGCCGGCGTCTCCCATCCCGCCCCCTTCGGCCTCTCGGTCGCCGACCTCGTCGCGGCCCTGCGCGGCCTGCGCGCGCAGCTCCCCCTCGCCGGGGCGACGATCGCCGGATTCGCTCCGCGGTCGCCGCTGGCCGCGGTCGACGACATGGGCGCGATCCTCCGACTGATCGGCGCCCTCGCGTGACGCGGACCGAACCGGACTCGGTGCGCCGAGAGGCGGCGGACGTCCTCGCGCGCGGGCGCCGATTCGACGCGAGGATCCCCTCGATTCTTCTGCGCTCCCCGCTCAGCCGGCTCGGCTACCTCTGGGGCACGGCCGTCGGGTGGGTGTGGGGCGGCCTGTGGAGCACCGGCCCCGTCGAACGGCGCGGGGGCCTGTGGGTCTTCCGCGGCATGCCCTCATGGACCTTCGCTCGCGGCGGCGTGTGCGTCGGCGGCTGCTTCCTGACCGGCGACGCCGAGCCGGATGAGCGTTTGCTGCGCCACGAGGCCGTGCACCGCACCCAGTGGCTCCGCTACGGGTTCCTCATGCCGGTGCTGTACCTCTTCGCCGGGAGAGACCCGCTGCGCAACCGCTTCGAGATCGAAGCCGGCTTGGAGGACGGGAACTATCTGCCGCGGCGCGCTCGCAACGACGGAGTCGTCCGAGCTCAGACCAGCCGGGAGAAGCGCTCCGGCGCGTCGATGGCCGCCCGCTCGACGCCGAGGCGCCCGGTGAGGTGATCCACGATGTCGGCCGTGCCGACGAACCCGCCGAGCAGGGTGATGCGCGTGGGCAGCGAGGCGGCGGCATCCGTGTCGCCGACGCAGAGCATCTCATCCGCCCAGGCGATCGCCGCCCGGGAGACGGCGGCTCCCGGAGTGCAGCGGCGTCCGGTTCCCGGAGCGCCCGAGCGGGACGCACGGGGCAGCCAGGAGATCGTCATCCGCGGCGGTGCGGACAGAGGCACGATGGAGTCCGCATCCGGCACCTCGACGAAGATCCGCCCCGTCGTGCACAGCGGCAGAGTGGCCAGCAGCGCCTCCAGCTCCACGAGGGAGTGCTCGTCGGCCGTGATCAGGTGCTGGACCTGAGGGCGACGAGACGCCCGGCGCTGGGCGCGGGGCTTCGTGGCGAGGGCGGTGCGGGGAGTCATCGTGCCTTCAGCTTAGCACCGAAGAAGGGTTGCCTTACCTTGCTCGACCTCGTCCCGCAGTCACTCGACCAGCGCGGCGCCCAGGGCATCGAGCTCGCGGCGGGTCAGCCCCGCGGCCAGCAGGTATTCCGCGGCAGATCCGTAGCGCTCGTCCACATGGACGAGCAGGTCGCGCATCACCGGCGCCGGCGATGCCGTGGCCAGGGCGAGAGCGTGGCGCGCGTCCGGGTGATGCGCACGGAGCCGCTCCGCGACCATCCGCACGTGCTCCGGCGGCATGAGCGTCTCCGTCAGTGCGTAGTCGGCGATCACCGCCTCACGATCCGCTCCGACCGCGGACAGGGCGAGCGCAACGCTCACGCCAGTGCGGTCCTTCCCCGCCGTGCAGTGCACGAGCGTCGGCTCCCCGTCGGCGAGCAGACGAGCCACCTCGACCATCCGCGCCGCGGCGTCGTCGACGAGGCGGCGGTACATCATCGGCAGGCTCACATCCTCCACGAACAGGGAGGCGACCGATCCGTGGAAGAGCGGAATGCGCGTGACCGGCACCTCGACGAGCGCGGACGGCTGGTAGCGGACCTCGTCGTCGTCGCGGAGGTCGACGACGCGGCGCACACGATCACGCAGGATCGCCCGCCCGTGCGCCGTCAGGCCGGAGAGGTGCCCGGAGCGCAGGAGCACGCCCTGCCGGATCCGGGAGGCTCCGGCAGGGATCCCGCCGACGTCGCGGACGTTCGCGGCGCCGGGGACGTCGAGGACGGTCACCGCGCCTCGCGCGGAGGAACCGGGTACCGCCCGGCGATGACGATCCGGTTGAACGCGTTGATCGAGACGCAGGCCCAGCTGAGGGCCGCGTACTCCTTCTCCGTGAAGACGCTCCCCACACGGTCGTACACGTCGTCGGGGATCCCCTCGTCGTGGATGAAGGTGAACGCCTCGGCGAGCTCGAGAGCCGCGCGCTCGCGGTCGGAGAAGACGCCCGACTCGCGCCAGGTCGGCAGCTGCGTGAGCGTGTCGACGTCGACGCCGGCGGCGAGAGCCCGGTCGACGTGGATTCGTGCACAGTACGCACAGCCGTTGAGCTGGGAGCAGTGGATGAGGACGAGCTCCTTCAGCCGGTCGTCGATGCCGTTGGCCCGGCAGATGTCCCCGACCGTGTTCGAGAAGGCGTCCAGCGCCTGATAGGCCGTCGGCTCGGTCCGGGACAGGTGCACACGCTTCTCGCTCATGGCCTCAGCGTACCCGCCCGCGCCCGCACCGGGACCGATGCGGAACGACATTGTTCGTCACATCGAAAATCAGATCGACAATCAAATTCACCTTCTGATGCTCATAGTGACGGTACCCACAGGCATTTCCTTGTCACTTTGCTCTCACATTTCTCCCGAGGGCTCCGGGGGGAGCACAATGAGGGCGTGCCCACCGAGACCACCGAGTTCTCCTTCCTCGACGCCCAGGCCCGCGCGCTCGGAGCGAGCGTCCCGTCGGTGGCGCGGGTGTCGCTCCCCCTGCCGGACGGGCGCAACCTCAGCGCGCTCCGCTTCGGGGACGACGCCCCCGACGTCACCTTCCTCCACGGTGCCGGGCTCAACGCGCACACGTGGGACGCGACCATCCTGGCACTCGGGAAACCGGCGATCGCGATCGATCTCGCCGGCCACGGCGATTCCTCCTGGCGCGACGACCTCGACTACTCCGCCCGCACGCTCGCCGCCGACGTCGCCGTCGCGCTCGAAGCGTGGACGCGGACGCCGCAGGTCGTCGTCGGACAGTCGCTCGGCGGCCTCACCGCCGCCGCCCTCGCGGCCTCGCACCCCGACCTCGTACGGGAGGTGATCGTCGTCGACATCACCCCCGACGTCGACACGAACGCCGGACCGGCGGTGCTGAGGACCTTCTACGAGCAGACGGACGCCGCGTCCCGCGACGAGTTCGTGGACAGGGCGATGGCGTTCGGCCTGGGCGGAAGCCGGGAGGACACCGAACGCGGCGTGTACCTCAACACCCGCGTCCGCCCCGACGGCCGTGTCGAGTGGAAGCACCACTTCGCCCGTCTCGCCGCTCAGCTCCTCGCCGCGCCGGCCACGGGGACGGACGCCTCGGCGGCAGGCCCCGCCCTCGGGGAGGACGGCTGGGAAGACCTCGCCGCCGTCACGGCTCCGCTCACCCTCGTGCGGGCGTCGCAGGGATTCGTCACGGAGTCCGACGCCGCCGCGTTCGCCGCGCGGGTCCCCGGAGCACGCGTCGTCGAGCAGGACGCGTCCCACAACGTCCAGGAGACCGCCCCGGCCGCGCTGGCCGCGCTGATCCGCACCGCCGTCGACCGCACCGCCGCCCGTCCGTGACCCGGCGTCCCCCGCACACACCCCGCTTCTTCCCGTCCCTCCCCTGCACCCCGACACCGGCTACCGCCGCCCTCCGAGAGGAACTCCCATGAGCCGCCGTTCCACGGGTCTCGTCCTGATCACCGGCCTCGCCGCCGCCGCGCTCGCGCTCAGCGCGTGCTCGACGCCGTCCGGCTCCGGCACCGGTGAACCGGATGCCGGCGCCACGCTGAACGTCGGCTTGGTGCTGGAGCCGACCAACCTCGACATCCGGCGCACGAGCGGCGCCGCGCTCGAGCAGATCCTCGTCGACAACATCTACGAGGGCCTGGTGACCCGGACGCCCGACAACCAGATCACCGAGCGTCTCGCCTCCGAGTACTCGGTCTCCGAGGACGGCCTCACGTACACCTTCACCCTCAACGAGGGCATCACCTTCCACAACGGCGACCCGCTCACCTCGGTGGACGTGGTGTCCTCGCTGCAGGCTGTGAAGGACGACGAGTCCCTCCAGGGCCACGCCGAGCTCGCCGGCGTCGCGCAGATCGCGGGGCCCGACCTCGAGACGGTGGTCATCACGCTCTCGGCCCCGAACCAGAACTTCCTCTTCTCGCTCACCGGCGTCGCCGGGCTGGTGTTCCAGAACGGGGACACGACCGACCTCAAGGACGCCGAGAACGGCACGGGGCCCTTCACCCTCGATGCGTGGCGCAAGGGCAGCTCCATCACCTTCACCCGGTACGAGGACTACTGGGGCGACAAGGCCGGCGTCGCCGAGGTCGTGTTCGACTACATCCCGGACTTCACCGCCGGCGTCAACGCGGCGCTCGACGGATCGCTCGACGTGCTCACGGCGGTGGATCCGAACCTCGCCCCGCAGCTGGAGAAGAGCGGCCAGTTCACCCTGACCACCGGTCGCACCACGGACAAGGCCACCCTCGCGTTCAACAACGCGAAGCCGCCGCTGGACGACGTCCGCGTCCGCGAGGCGCTGCGACTGGCGATCGATCACGACGCGCTCGTGGAGGCCGTGGGTGCGGGGCAGACCCTCTACGGTCCGATCCCTGAGCTCGACCCGGGTTACGAGGACCTTTCCTCCGTCGCCCCGCACGACCCCGAGAAGGCCAAGCAGCTCCTCGCCGAGGCCGGCCACGAGAAGCTGGATCTGGCCCTCACGATCCCGAACTTCTACGGCACGACGGTTCCCCAGGTGCTCGTCTCCGACTTCAAGAAGGTGGGGGTCGACCTCACCGTGAACTCGGTCGAGTTCCCCGCGTGGCTCGAGGACGTGTACAAGAACCACGACTACGACCTGAGCTTCGTGCTGCACGTGGAGCCCCGCGACTTCGGCAACTTCGCCAACCCCGAGTACTACTTCGGCTACGAAAACCCCGAAGTCCAGAAGCTGTACGCCGACGCGCTCGCCGCCCTGGACGAGAAGACCTCGAACGAGCTGCTGGCCCAGGCCGCGCGCCTGGTCTCCGAGGACCATGCCGCGGACTGGCTGTACAACGGTGCGACGATCACCGCATTCGTTCCCGGTGTGAGCGGGTTCCCGGAGGACTCCATCAACTCGCGCCTGGACCTGCGCGGCGTCACCCTCGCGGACTGATCCGCCCGATCTCCCGTCGTGCTCCGCTACGCGCTCATCCGAGGAGCCCTGCTGATCGCAGGGCTCCTCGTGGCGAGCATCGTCATCTTCCTCGCTCTGCGGGTCTTCCCCGGGGACGTCGCCCAGCTCATCGCCGGGGACAAGGCCACCCCGGCGCAGGTGGCGGCGCTCCGTGAGGCCCTGGGTCTCGATCGGCCGCTGTTCGTCCAGTACGGCGAGTGGATCGGCGGGGTCCTGCGCGGCGACCTCGGGACCTCGCAGCTGAGCGGCGCCTCGGTGGCCGCGGAGATCGCGGCGAAGGCGCAGGTCACGGTCCCGCTGGGCGTCCTGGCGCTGCTCATCGCCCTGCTGATCGCGATCCCGCTCGGGATCCTCGCCGCGCTGCTCCGCGGTCGCCGCGCCGGCGCTGCCGTCAACGTGGCGGCTCAGGCGGTCGCCGCGGTGCCGGTGGTGTGGGCCGGGATGATGCTCGTCGTCGTCTTCGCCGTGTGGCTGGGCTGGCTGCCCGCGCAGGGCTTCCCGCGGGACGGATGGGCGCGGCCGGACGCTGCGCTCCGCGCGCTGATCCTCCCCGCGCTGACGATCGGCGTCGTCGAGGGCGCCATGCTGCTGCGCTTCGTCCGCAGCGCGACGCTCCAGGCCGCGTCCCAGGACTTCGTCCGCACGGCCGCGGCCAAGGGGCTCACCCGCTCCCGCGCGCTCGTGCGCCACGGGATCCCGGCGGTCGGCCTCTCCATCGTCACCGTCCTCGGGCTCCAGGTGGCCGGGATCGTCGTGGGATCGGTCGTGATCGAACAGCTCTTCACGCTGCCGGGGATCGGCCGGATGCTCGTCGCCGACGTCGGCACCCGGGACCTGGTGAAGGTGCAGAGCGAACTGCTCGTGCTCACCGGGTTCGTCCTCGTCATCGGCTTCCTGGTCGATCTCGTCCACCACCTCGTGGATCCCCGGCAGAGGGAGGCCGCATGACCGACACGGCTCGACCGATCCCCCGGAGGCGCGGGGTACGCCGGATCTGGACCACGGCGGGAGGCCGGTTCGGTCTCGTGGTCGTCGCGATCATCGCCCTCCTCGCACTCACCTCGCTCGTGTGGACGCCGTTCGACCCCCGCGCCACCGACGTCGCGGCCCGGTGGCAGGGACCCGGATGGCCCCACCTCCTCGGCACCGACGGCACCGGGCGGGACATCCTCAGCCTGATCATGGCGGGAAGCCGCACCACGGTGCTCGTCGCGGTGGGAGCGGGCCTCGTGGCCACCGTGGTCGGCGTCCTCCTCGGGGCACTCGGAGCGCTCACGACCCGCGCGATCCGGGAGACCGTCGCGGTCCTCGTCGACATCCTGATCGCGTTCCCGGTCCTCATCATCGCGATGATGATCTCAGCGGTGTGGGGCGGTTCGCTGTGGGTGGTCGTGTGGGCCGTGGGCCTCGGCTTCGGTGTGAACATCGCCCGCGTCACCCGCCCGGAACTGCGTCGGGTGCAGCAGAGCGACTTCGTGCTCGCCGGTCGCGCCTCGGGCCTCACTCCGCTGCAGAGCCTGGTGCAGCACCTGCTTCCCAATGTGGCACCGGTCTTCATCGTGCAGCTGTCGTGGTCGATGGCCGTCGCCGTGCTCGCCGAGGCCGGACTGTCCTACCTGGGCTTCGGCGCCTCGGTCGTGGATCCGTCCTGGGGCGTCCTCCTGGCGGACCTGCAGCGGTACATCGCCGTCCATCCGCTGTCGGTGGTCTGGCCGGGGCTCGCGATCACGCTGACCGTGCTCGCGCTCAACCTCCTCGGCGACGGCCTGCGTGACGCGACGGATCCGACCCTGCGACAGAATCCGCGGGCCGCCGCCGCGCGCTCGCATGTCCCGGAGGTGGTCGCGTGAGCCTCGAGGTCTCGGATCTGCGCATCGACATCGACGGCCGCCGCGTCGTGGACGGCGTCAGCTTCAGCGTCCCCGACGGCGCGCGGGTCGGTCTCATCGGCGAGTCCGGGTCCGGCAAGTCCCTGACCGCGCTCGCCGTGCTCGGCCTGCTCCCCGAGGGCGCGATCGCCACCGGTTCCGTGCGCTGGCGGGGGCGGGAGATCCTCGGCCTGCCCGACCGCGAGCTCGCTACGGTGCGCGGCGACGAGATCGGGATCGTGTTCCAGGAGCCCCGCACGGCGCTGAACCCGATCCGCACCGTCGGGCGCCAGATCGGCGAGAGCATCCGGATCCACGAACGGATCGGACGCCGCGCGGCGCGGTCGAGGGCGATCGCCGAGGCGGAGCGCGTCCGCCTTCCCGACCCCGCGTCGATCATCGACCGCTATCCCCATCAGCTCTCCGGGGGGCAGCGGCAGCGGGTCGCGATCGCCATGGCGCTGGCCGCCCGTCCGCGCCTGCTGATCGCCGACGAGCCGACGACCGCGCTGGACGTGACGATCCAGGCGGAGATCCTGACGCTGCTGCTCTCCCTCGTCGCCTCGGAAGGGATGTCGCTCGTGTTCATCACCCATGACCTGGCGGTGCTCGCCCAGGTCGCGACCCACGGCGTGGTCCTGGAGGACGGCCGGGTGGTCGAGGAAGGGCCCGTCGACACCCTGCTGAGCGCCCCGGCGTCCGCGGTCACCCAGGGGCTGCTGCGTGACGCGACCGCCACGCTCTGGCGTCCGGAGCCGAGCTCGCCGGGCGAACGGGAGCAGCCATGACCGCTCTGATCCGCGCACGCGGCCTCGGCCGCTCCTTCCCGGTCCCCCGCCGCTCCCTCGGCGAGCCCCGGCGCACGACCACGGCCCTGGACGGCGTCGACCTCGACGTCGCCGAGGGGTCCGCGCTCGGCCTCATCGGCGAGTCCGGATCGGGGAAGTCGACCCTCGTCCGGCTGCTGCTGGCCCTCGATCGCCCGACGACCGGCTCCGTGCAGATCGCGGGTCGTCCCGTGGACGCCCGCTCCTCCGCGCGGGACCTGCACTGGCTGCGGCGCCTGACCGGCCTGGTGTTCCAGGATCCCTACGCCTCGCTCGATCCGCGACTGAGCATCGCGCGGATCGTATCTGAGCCGCTGCGCGCCCTGGACATCGACGGAGATCACGCGGCGCGCGTCGCCGAGGTCCTGACGCAGGTCGGACTCGACCCGGATGCGGCGGAGCGGTATCCGCACGAGTTCTCCGGCGGGCAGCGCCAGCGGATCGCCCTGGCCCGCGCGATCGCCCACCGGCCCCGCATCCTGGTGGGTGACGAGCCGCTCTCGGCGCTCGACGTCACGGTGCGCGCGCAGATCCTGGCGCTGCTGTCCGAGCTTCGCACCGACGGACTGACCCTCATCCTCGTCTCGCACGACATCGGCGTGGTGCAGAACCTCTGCGACGCCGTCGCCGTGATGAAGGACGGCCGGATCGTGGAGCAGGGACCGACCGACGACGTCCTGCGCAGACCCGCCGCGGACTACACGCGACAGCTGCTCGCGGCGATCCCCGTGATCCCTTCGTCCGGCGATGCCGGGGCAGCCGCGGCGGGCGCCTGACTCCCCGGGCTGCCGTCCGCGCGCGACGCCGCGTCAGAGGGACTTCTGCAGGAACAGCACGTCCAGCGACCGGCCGAACTTCACCCCGACCCGCTCCAGCCGGCCCGCCTCCTCGAACCCGAACCGTCGATGCAGCGCGATGGATCCCGCCGCGGCGGTCGGCTCGATGACGGCGATCACCTCACGGAGCCCGGCGGCCGTCCCGGCGTCCAACAGGGCCGACAGCAGGACGCGCCCGAGCCCGCGCCCTCCGGCGCCGGGCCGGAGGTAGATCGAGTCCTCGACGGAGAAGCGATACGCCGACTTGGGACGCCAGTGCTGGAGCAGGGCGTACCCGATCACGCGGTCCGCCCCGTCCTCCGTCTCGGGCCCTGTGTCCTCGGCCACGAGGAACGGCAGGCCCGCCGCGGCGAGCACGCCCGCCTTCGTCTCCCAGTCCGCGAGCGTCGTCTCGATCTCGTCGAAGGTGACGGTGCTCTCTCGCACGTAGTGGTTGTAGATGTCGCGGATCGCGGGGAGGTCGCCGGCGACGGCCGGCCGGATCTCGACGCCCGCGGCCGGGGCGGCACCGACGCTCACGCGACCCGCCAGTCCACGGGACCCGCGCCGAGCTCGGCGAGCAGCGCGTTGGCCCGGGAGAACGGGCGGGAGCCGAAGAAACCGCGGCTGGCGGACAGCGGTGACGGGTGCGGCGAGGCGATCACCGGGGTGTCCCCCAGCATCGGACGAAGCCCCTCCGCGTCGCGACCCCACAGGATCGCGACCAGCGGCGCACCCCTCGCGACCAGGGTGCGGATCGCGAGCTCGGTGACCTTCTCCCATCCCCACCCGCGATGGGAGGCGGGCGTTCCGGGCCGTACCGTCAGGACGCGGTTCAGCAGCATCACGCCCTGATCGCTCCACGCCGAGAGGTCGCCGTGCGCGGCCGGGGGGATCCCGAGGTCGCTCTCCAGCTCGCGATAGATGTTCGTGAGGCTCCGGGGCAGCGGCCGCACGGATCGCTCGACCGCGAAGGACAGCCCGATGGGGTGCCCAGGGGTCGGGTACGGGTCCTGGCCGACGATGAGAACGCGGACGTCCTGGAGCGGACGGGAGAACGCGCGGAGGACGTGGGGTCCCGCAGGGAGGTAGCCGCGCCCGGCCGCGTTCTCCGCGCGCAGCCGGTCGCCCAGCTCGGCGATGAGGCCTCCCGCGGGGGCGAGTGCCTCGGCCCACCCCGGATCCAGCTGCCCGCTCTCCGCGAGCTCGGCGAGGGTCTGCGGCATGGGTTCAGTCCTCCCGGCGGGGCCGCAACGGGCCGCGCGCGAGGAGGTAGTGGGCGGCCTGCGCCACCGGGCGCATCGTCACGAGATCGAGGTTCACGTGGCCGGGGGCGTTCAGCGCGTACGCGATGACGTCGGCCACGTCGTCCGCGACCAGCGGGGCGTCGATCCCGGCGTAGACCGCCTCGGCGGCGGCGACGTCTCCGCCCAATCGATTCAGGGTGAACTCGGGGGTGTGCACGAGGCCCGGGGCGATCTCGACGACCCGGATGGGCTCCCCGTGAAGCTCCAGGCGGAGGGCGTGCACGAGCATCGACTCGCCGGCCTTGGCCGCGTTGTAGCCGGCTCCTCCCGGGTAGGCGGCCTGCGCCGCCGTGGAGGTGACGAACAGCACGTCGGCGTGCCCGTCCTCTGCGGCTGCGGAACGAAGCTGAGGCAGCAGCGCGGCGACGAGACGCTGCCCGGACAGCACGTTGGCCTCGTACATCCAGAGCCAGTCCTCGGGGGATCCGTCCTCGACGCGATCGGTCCCGCGGGCACCGCCGGCGACGTGCACGAGGGCGTGCACCGGCCCCGTCTCGGCGAGGTGGGCGGCGAGCGCCGACACGTCGTCCGCGTCCGTCAGGTCCGCCGCGAACGCGGCGGCCCCGGTCTCCTCCGCGAGCGCCTGCAGACGCTCCTCGCGCCGAGCCACCCCGACGACGTCCCACCCGCTCGCCCGCAGAGC
Source organism: Microbacterium sp. CCNWLW41 (assembly GCF_037083505.1). Lineage (NCBI taxonomy): Bacteria > Bacillati > Actinomycetota > Actinomycetes > Micrococcales > Microbacteriaceae > Microbacterium > Microbacterium sp. CCNWLW41. Next base: position 287,801 of record NZ_JBAOJP010000008.1, on the reverse strand, counting down.
GCGGACGGCTGCCTCGCCGATTCCCGTGCTCGCTCCGGTCACCACCGCTCGCCTGTTCACCATGGCTCCCACCGTACGACGAATCCTCGGCCGCGCCCGTCACCGGGCCAGCGTCGTCGCTTTTCCTGTTACGTCACATTTCCCGCGCGTTGTTGACAACGCGCGGGATCCGTAGTGTCGGGGTCAACATCGCGGCTCGCCCGATCCGCATCCCATCCGCATCCGCATCCGCATCCGCATCCGCATCCGACCGTCGTCACGGCGGCCACGAGCAAGGGGAGACCATGTCCGACACCGACAACTGGCGTTTCGAGACCAAGCAGATCCACGCCGGCGCCGCTCCGGACCCGGTCACCAAGGCGCGCGCCACGCCGATCTACCAGACCACCTCGTACGTGTTCGACAGCGCCGACCACGCCGCGAACCTCTTCGCCCTCGCGGAGTTCGGCAACATCTACACCCGCATCCAGAACCCGACGCAGGACGTCCTCGAGCAGCGCCTGGCGGCGCTGGAAGGCGGCACCGGCGCCCTCGTGCTCTCCAGCGGCCAGGCGGCGTCGACCTTCGCCATCCTGAACATCGCGCAGGCCGGCGACCACTTCGTCTCGTCCAGCTCCATCTACGGCGGCACCTACAACCTCTTCAAGTACACCCTCGCCAAGCTCGGGATCGAGGTCACCTTCGTCGAGAACCAGGACGACCCGGAGGAGTGGCGCCGCGCCGTCCGCCCGAACACCAAGCTGTTCTTCGCGGAGACCATCGGCAACCCGAAGATCAACGTCCTCGACATCCGAACCGTCGCCGACATTGCGCACGACAACGGCGTGCCGCTCATCGTCGACAACACGATCGCGACGCCGTACCTGATCCGTCCGTTCGAGCACGGCGCGGACATCATCGTCCACTCCGTGACCAAGTTCCTCGGCGGGCACGGCACCACGATCGGCGGCGCCGTCATCGACGGCGGCTCCTTCGCGTGGTCGCAGAACGTGGAGAAGTTCCCCGGGCTCACCGAGCCGGACCCCTCCTACCACGGGGCGTCCTACACCACGGCGGTCGGCGACGGCCTCGCCTACATCATCAAGGCCCGCGTGCAGCTGCTGCGCGACCTGGGATCGGCGATCGCGCCGCAGAGCGCCTGGAACCTCATCCAGGGCGTCGAGACGCTGTCGCTGCGCGTGGAGCGCCACGTGCAGAACGCGCAGGAGATCGCCGAGTGGCTGGATGCGCGCGACGACGTCGCGGCCGTGAACTACTCCGGCCTGCCGACCTCGCCCTGGTACGCCACGGCGAACCGGTACGCGCCCAAGGGCGTCGGCGCGGTGCTGTCGTTCGAGCTCAAGGGCGGCGTGGAGGCCGGTCGCGAGTTCGTGAACAGCCTCTCGCTCTTCAGCCACCTCGCCAACATCGGGGACGTGCGCTCGCTCGTCATCCACCCCGCCTCGACCACCCACGCGCAGCTCACGCCGGAGCAGCAGCTCTCCGCCGGGGTCACGCCGGGCCTGGTGCGCCTGTCGGTCGGTCTGGAGAACATCGAGGACCTGAAGGCGGACCTCGAGCAGGCCCTCGCCGCCGCGCGCACGGTCTCCGAGGCCGCCCGCGCCTGACACGCTCCTCCTCAGAGACGGAAGGGCCCCGGATCCACGATCCGGGGCCCTTCCGTCTCCCTCTCCTTCCTCCCCGTCAGGTCGTCGAGACCCCCTCGCGTCGCCCAGACCCCCCCTTGGAAACGCGTATCTGCGAGGGGGTCTCGGCGCTCCGAGGGGGTTTCGGCACGAAGAGGGAGGAGGGAGGAGGCAGGAGCGAGGGCGTAACGTGCGGGCGGAGCGGGGCGGGGCACGGGAGAATGGAGGACATGGACTGGCAGACCACCTCGGAAGACACCGTGCCCTCGGCGCGAGTGTCGGATGCGGACGCGCGTCTGCTGCGTGCACGTCCCCCGGCGACCGGAGCCTGGCGGGACGGAGACGCCCCCGGCGACCGGCGGTTCGCGGCGTTCGGCGCCTTCCGCACCGAGGGCGGCGAGGAGCTGCCGGCGATCCGCCTCGCGTACGAGACCTGGGGCGAGCTGAACGCCGCGCGCGACAACGCCGTCCTGGTCCTGCATGCCCTCACCGGAGACAGCCACGTCGTCGGCGACGCGGGCCCGGGGCACCCCACGAGCGGCTGGTGGGGAGACGTCGTCGGCCCGGGCGCACCGATCGACACCGATCGCTGGTTCGTCGTCGCGCCGAACATGCTCGGCGGGTGCCAGGGGTCCACCGGCCCCGCGAGCATCGCGCCCGACGGGTACGAGTGGGCGTCGCGATTCCCGTACCTCACGATCCGCGACCAGGTCGCCGCGCAGGTGCGCCTCGCCGACGCCCTCGGGATCGAGCGGTGGGGCGCCGTGATCGGGGGGTCGATGGGCGGGATGCACGCGCTCGAGTGGGCCGCGGGTTTCCCCGACCGCGTCGCGCGTCTTGCGATCCTCTCCTCTCCCCCGGTGACGACGGCCGACCAGCTCGCCTTGAACTTCGTCCAGCTGGAGACGGTGCGGATGGATCCGCGCTTCGCCGGCGGCGAGTACTACGACGCACCGGTCGGCGAGGGCCCGCACCGCGGTCTTGCGCTGGCCCGCCGGATGGCGCTGCTGAACTACCGGAGCCCGGTCGAGCTGAACCAGCGCTTCCAGCGCTCCTGGCAGTCGGACGTGTCGCCGCTCGGACGAGGCGGACGCTTTGCGGTGGAGAGCTACCTCGACTTCCATGGCAACAAATTCACCCGACGCTTCGACGCGAACAGCTACCTGACCCTGGTCGAGGCGATGAACTCGCACGATGTCGGCCGCGGCCGCGGCGGCGTGGAGGACGCGCTCGCCCGCGTCACGGCGACGACGCTCGTCCTCGGCATCGACACGGACCGGCTCTTCCCCGTCGACGGACAGCATCGGATCGCGCGCGGGATCCGGAACACCCTCGACGGAAACCAGGCGGTGGTGCTCGCGAGCGACTTCGGTCACGACGGCTTCCTCATCGAGACCGACGAGGTCGGGATCCACCTCCGGCGGCTCCTGGACGCCTGACGGCGCCTCACGGTCGGGTCCTGATCGGGCGGGGGAACCGATCAGGCGACGGCCACGAGTGCCCGCCGTTCCGACCGATACGCGGCGAGCGCGACGAGCAGTCCGCCCGCTGCGAGAGCGGCGCCCACCCAGGCGGGCGCGGCGTAGCCCCAGCCGGCCGCGATCACGAGGCCCCCGAGGAAGGCGCCGAGGCTGTTGCCGATGTTCAGAGCCGAGTGGTTCAGGGCGGCGGCGATCGACTGGTTGTCCCCCGCCACGTCCATCAGACGGGTCTGGATGGCGGGTCCGAGAACAGACGACAGGAGACCCACGGCGAAGGCGAGCGGCACGAGGAGCCAGATCGAGAAGGACAGCAGCGCCAGGAGCACCAGCGCACCGCCCATCAGCACGAGTCCGCCGAGCAGGGTCCGGGCGAGCGCCCGGTCCGCGAGATGCCCGCCCAGCAGGTTGCCGACGGTCATCCCCACGCCGAACACCACCAGCGTGACGGGCACCATCCAGGGCGGCGCGCCGGCGTGCTCCGTGACCAGCGGCGCGATGTAGCTGTACACGGCGAAGAAGCCGCCGAAGCCGATGGCCCCGGTGGCGAGAGCGAACCACACCTGCGGGCGGCCGAAGACCCGCAGCTCCGAACGGAAGGTGCGGCCGGGGTCGCCGACGTGGTCCGGGACGAAGAGCGCGATGCAGAGGACCGCGAGCGCGAAGACGACCGTGACGACCAGGAACGCGCTGCGCCACCCCAGGTGCTGCCCCAGGAACGTCCCGGCAGGGACCCCGACGACGTTCGCCACGGTGAGACCGGTGAGGATGAAGGCGACGCCCTGCGCGCGTTTCCCGGGGCCGAGCACGTCGGCGGCGACGAGCGCGCCGATGCCGAAGTAGGCGCCGTGCGGCAGTCCCGCGAGGAAGCGGGCGATCCCGACGGTCTCGAAGGTCGGCAGGACCACGGCGAGGCCGTTACCGATCATCAGCGCGACGGCGAGCCCGATCATCACCCGGTGCCTCGGATACCGGGCGACGACGCCGGCGATCGTGGGCGCGCCGAGCACGACGCCGAGGGCGTAGAGGGACACGAGGATCCCGGCGCGGCCGATCGCCTCCTCGGGGCTCTGCGCCCAGAGGGAGGGAAGGAGGTCCTGCGCGATGTCGGGCAGGAGCCCCATCGCGACGAACTCGGTCATGCCGATGCCGAAACTGCCGACGGCGAGGGAGAGGAGCGCCCTCGCCGCCGCACCCCTCGAGAGAGTCGAGGGTTTCACCGGTTCAGTGTACCGGCGCGCGGATGGAGGATCGGCCGGCTCAGGGGCCGATGTAGCGCCAGGGCAGCGTCGCCATCTCCAGCCGGTGCCGGCCGCCGGGCGCCGGCGCGAGGTCGTGGGCGTCGTCGCCCTCCCACACCAGCACGGATCCGTCGAGCACGCGCGTCGAGAAGCGGAGGGGCGGCGCCGAGTGATGGCCGTCGACCGCTTCCGTGCCGCGCAACCGGTGCAGGGTCACCCAGGTCGGCGGGAAGAGCCGGAGGGATCCGCCCGCATGCGCCGCGAGGGCGTCGTGCGGCGTGAGCCAGGCCGTCTCGGCGACCTCGTCCGGAGAGGCGACGATCGCTCCACCGGGATCCTCCGCCTGGAAGAACCAGGTGCGGATCCTGGGGCGCGCCTGGATCGGCGGTGTCCAGCAGGAGATCGGCGACACCGCGCCCAGTCGCAGGCCGACCTCCTCGGCGGTCTCGCGCACCGCCGCCCGCGCCGCGTGGTCGCGCTCGGTTCCGCCGCCGCGCCGGTCCGACTCCTCGACGCGTCCGCCCGGGAACACCCATCCGCCCGCGAAGGATCCGCGATCGGGACGGCGCAGCAGCAGTACGGCGGGTCCGCGATCCGTCATCCGGAGGATCACCGCCGTGCCCGCGATGGGCAGGATCTCCGACGGGGCATCGGCGCGCATGGCCTCACTCTAGGCCCGTCCCGCCGCGGACGGCGGCAAGGCGGGACGCCGGGGGTTGACAAACGGTATACCACGCGCTTCACTGGAGTTCACTCAGCGGAAGTTCTTTTCCATTCTATGGAAGTAATAAGACGAGGAGCAAGCAATGACGCTTGAGATCGACACCGCCCGACGCCAGGGACGAACGGCATGATCGCCAAGGACCGTGCCACCGGCAAGGCTCGCACCCGGAAGAGGACGAGCAGACGTGACGCGCAGGGCGCCGCCCACGCCGCTCGGCCGGAGGACGAGCGCCTGCCGCTCGCCACCTCCTTCGCCTACGGCTTCCAGCACGTGCTGACGATGTACGGCGGGATCATCGCCCCGCCCCTGATCGTCGGATCCGCCGCCGGCCTCTCCCCTGCCGACATCGGTCTGCTCGTCGCGTGCTGCCTGTTCGTCGGCGGCCTCGCCACCGTTCTGCAGACCGTCGGCGTCCCCTTCTTCGGCGCGCAGCTGCCCCTCGTGCAGGGCGTCTCGTTCGCGAGCGTGGCGACCATGACCGCGATCGTCAACGGCGGCGGGATCCAGGCGGTCTTCGGAGCCGTCATCGTGGCGGGCGCCATCGGCTTCCTCATCACACCGGTCTTCTCGAAGGTCATCCGGTTCTTCCCGCCGGTGGTCACGGGCGTCGTGATCACCGCGATCGGCATCTCGCTGCTCCCCGTCGCAGCGAACTGGGCGATGGGGGGAAACCGTGCCGCGCCCGACTACGGCAGCCTCGGCCACATCGGGCTCGCCGGGCTGACGCTGGCGATCGTGCTGCTGCTGTCCAAGCTCGGCAACGCCGCGATCTCCCGCCTGTCGGTGCTGCTCGCGATCGTCATCGGCACGCTCGTGTCGGTCCCCCTCGGGATGGCCGACTTCTCCCGGGTGGGCGAGGGGCCGGTCTTCGCCTTCCCGACCTTCTTCGCCTTCGGGATGCCGACCTTCGACATCGCCGCGATCGTGTCCATGCTGATCGTGATCCTGGTCATCCTCACCGAGACGACGGCGGACATCCTGGCCGTGGGCGAGATCGTCGGCACCAAGGTCGACGCCAAGCGCATCGGCAATGGTCTGCGCGCCGACATGCTCTCGACCATGGTCTCCCCGGTCCTCAACTCGTTTCCCCAGAGCGCGTTCGCGCAGAACGTCGGACTCGTGGCGATCACCGGGATCAAGAGCCGCTTCGTCGTGACGGCGGGCGGGGTGATCCTGATCGTCCTCGGGCTGCTTCCGGTGCTGGGCCGGGTCGTGGCCGCCGTCCCGACTGCGGTGCTGGGCGGCGCGGGCATCGTGCTGTTCGGAACCGTCGCGGCAAGCGGCATCCGGACGCTCTCGAAGGTGGACTACCGCGGCAACATGAACCTCGTGATCGTGGCCGCCTCGCTCGGCATGGGGGTGCTGCCGATCGCGGCGCCGACGTTCTACGACCAGTTCCCGACCTGGTTCAGCACGATCTTCCACTCCGGGATCAGCTCCGCGGCCGTCACCGCGATCCTCCTCAACCTCCTGTTCAACCACCTGACGTGGGGCAACTCCAAGAACGGGTCGGTGTTCAACGCCGCTCCCGTGCGGATGGTCAGGGAGGAGGAGCTGGCGGCGCTGGAGGACGGCGACTACTACGTCGGCGGGAAGCTGATCGACGCGGGCGGCGCCGAGGTCCGGATCATCCCGACCGGCTCCGTGCCCGTCGTCGGGGGCGCCGAGGCGGCGGCGAAGAACGCCCGCTGACCGTCACGGAGACGACGGGGGGCTCGTCCGCGAGACGGACGGGCGCCCCCGTCTTCCGGTGATCGGGATGCGCGGCACGGTGAGAGGGCGGGCAGGGGCCACCCGGCCCGGGAGCACGCCCTCTGCGCCGACGGCCGGCGACACCGCGAAGGATAGATCTCGTCGAGCCGTTATCCCTCGATCTCGTCGATCGCCTGCTCCAGGCGCTCGATCTTCGCGTCCAGCTCGCCCGTGTAGCCGGGGCGGATGTCCGCCTTGAGGACGAGGGAGACGCGGGACCCGAACGGCATGACCGCGTCGGTGGCGCGCTTGACGACGTCCATCACCTCGTCCCACTCCCCCTCGACCTCCGTGAACATCGAGGTCGTCCGGTGCGGGAGCCCGGAGGCGCGGACGACGGACACGGCCGCCGCGACGGCGTCGTGCACCGACCCGTCGGGGCGGTCGACCCCGCTCGCCGGCGAGCCGGACGGGGCGACGGAGAAGGCGATGAGCATGGTGACCTCCAGGGATCGATGGGTGGGCGAGGACTCAGGCGGAGCGGGCGGGGACGGGCTTCGCCGCGGGAACGGGACCCGCGAGCAGGCGGCGGACGGCGACGACACCGATGGCCACGACCACCAGGTTCCGCACGGTGAGGAGAAGGACCGGAAGGGCCTGAGCCCTCAGGAGGCCGTCGTAGGCGATCGGGTAGACGGCCTGGGTCAGGAGGCTCGCCGCCAGCACCAGCAGCGCCGGCAGCAGTGCCCTCCGCCAGTCGAGCAGCAGCCAGAGGACGATCGGGGCGATCAGCCAGGTCTGGAACTGGGGCGATCCGACCTTGTTGCAGACGATCAGCACGACCGTGAGAGCCAGGGCGGCCGGACCGAGGAGTCGGCGGGCGCTGGCGCCCGCACGCAGCCTCAGGAAGACCAGCCCGGCGACGGCCAGGGCGACGACGGCCATGAGCGGGGTGAGCACCGAGGAGACCGCGTCCGCGCCGGGCGCGACGATCTGGAAGGTGAGGATCTCTCGGCTGTACTCGATCCCTGCAGTACCCGCTACGGCGAGCCACAGGAACGGCGTCGCTGCGACCGCTTCGATCTGCAGCCCGCGCCCCGTCTGCTCGGTGAGGAAGCCGAAGAGGTACGGCGATCCGCCCAGCAGCGCGAGCGTCCCTACGACGAGGGCGGTGACACCGACGGCGGACGCGATCAGCCGTCCCCGCGAGCGCAGGAGGACGACGGCGGCCACGAGCACCGCTCCGGGCCAGATCTTGATCCACGCGCCGATCGTGAGCAGCGCCGAGGCCACGGCGGGGCGGGCGCTCAGCAGCAGCACCGCCAGCACGGCCACCGGCACCGTGATCGCGTCGATCCGGTACACGGCGATGGGGCCGAGCAGCGTCATCGCGAGGATCCAGAACCAGGCCGCACGCCGCCGCGCGGTCGACCTCCCGGTGCCCAGCAGCACGCCGAACGCGACGGCGTCCAGGATCGTGACGAGCACCGCCCATGCGACGAGGTAGCTCGCCGCGCCCGCCACCGGGGCCAGCAGCGTCGCGATTCCCTGGGCGGCGAGCATCGGCAGGAGGGCGAGCTGCGGATAGACCCAGGGCTCGGTCACCCCGACGATGGATCCGCCGGTCAGCGCGCTGCGGGACCAGGGCTCGTAGACGAGCACCACGTCGCCCATCGGCATGCTGGGCAGGATCCATCCCAGCACCGCGACGAGCGCGTGCGCGGCGAGGAAGGCGCTCCACAGCAGCGTCCGCGATCGCAGGCCCGCCATCGTCCGCCCGGTCCCGCCGGTCACGTGAGCAGGTCCTCGACCACGGCGGGGATCGCCTCCGCCACGTCCAGCGCGACGATCGGGCGGCCGACGGCGCCGGGACCGGTCCTCGAGGCGGATCGCCCGGCGCGGCCGTGGATCCAGGCGCCCGCCGCGGCGACGTCGGCCGGCGACGCCCCCGGGGCGGCCGCGAGCAGCGCGCCGAGCACACCGGCGAGCACGTCGCCGGTCCCGGCCGTCGCGAGCCAGGGCGTCCCGGCCTCCACCACGGTCACCGGGCCGTCGGGGCCCGCGACGAGCGTCCGCGCCCCTTTGAGGAGCAGCGTCCCGCCCAGGGCGCGGGCGGTCTCCTGCACGGCGTCGGCCCGCCGGCCCTCGTCCGCGCCGTCCCCCGCAGTGAGCGCGCGCAGCCCCAGCGCGTCCCGGAGCCGGCCGAACTCCCGGTCGTGGGGCGTTGCGAGGATCGGCGCCGAGGCGTCGGCGAGGAGGTCGAGCGCACCGGCGTCCACGACGACCGGTACCGTTCCCGAGAGGATCCGCCGCAGCACCCGCGTCGCGGCAGGGTCCCGCTGCGACGCGTCCATCCCCGATCCGACGACCCAGGCGGAGGCCCGTGGGAGCGCGCCTGCGGATTCGTCATCGTCGCCCTCGGGAAGGAGCTCGACCACGGTCTCGGGCCGCCGAGCGAGGACGGCGTCGCCGACCCGCCGCGCGCCGAGGTGTCGGACGAACCCGGCGCCGGCGCGCCACGCCCCCTCGACGCCGAGCACGGCGGCCCCGGGGTACGCGTCCGAACCGGTGCACAGGGCGACGGCGCCCCGCCGGTACTTGTCGTCGTCGGGCCGCGGCGCACGCACGAGACGGCGCGTGTCGTCGCGGGACCACTCCCGAAGCTGCGGCATGGGTCCACGCTACCCGGGCGCGGAAGCGATCCCGCAGTCCCTCCCCGCGAGCGCGGCCGTGTGACGCGGGTTCGGGCCGGTCCCTGCGGGGCTGGGCTAGCGTCGAATCGTGAGCATCCTGTTCTCTCCCCTGACCATCCGCGGCACGACGTTCCGCAATCGCCTCTGGGTCTCCCCGATGTGCATGTACAGCGCTGTCGACGGAGTCCCGCAGAGCTGGCACCGCGCCCATCTCGCGCAGTTCGCGTCGGGCGGCGCGGGACTGATCGTGGCCGAGGCCACCGCCGTGGTGCCGGAGGGGCGGATCAGCCCCCGCGACACCGGGCTCTGGACGGACGAGCAGCGCGACGCCTGGACGCCGATCGTCCAGGACGTGCACGAGCGCGGCGCGCTCATCGGCGTCCAGCTCGGCCACGCCGGTCGCAAGGCGTCGACGTGGTGGCCCTGGGCCCCGCAGCGCGGGTCGGTCCCCGCGTCCGAGGGCGGCTGGACCACGGTCGCGCCGTCCGCGGTCCCGTTCGAGGGCTTCGCCGCGCCGGCCGCGCTCGACGCGGCGGGGATCGAGCGCGTCGTGGACGGCTTCGCCGCCGCCGCGCGCCGCGCGATCGAGGCCGGTTTCGACGTGCTGGAGCTCCACGCCGCCCACGGCTACCTCCTGCACCAGTTCCTCTCCCCGCTGAGCAACCGACGCGAGGACGAGTACGGAGGCACGCCGGAGAATCGGGCCCGCCTGCTGCTGCGCGTCGTGGACGCGGTGCGCGCCGAGGCGGACCCGGGTATTCCGCTGTTCGTACGGATCTCGGCGACGGACCACGCCGAGGGCGGGTTCACGCCGGAGCTCGCCGCCGCGGTCGCCGACGCCGCGGTCGCGCGCGGCGCGGACCTGATCGACGTGTCCAGCGGCGGTCTCGTCGCGCACCAGCGCATCGACGTCCACCCCGGCTATCAGGTGCCGCTCGCGGCGGCGGTGCGGCGCGGCGGGCGGATCCCCTCCTCGGCCGTGGGGCTCATCACCGCGGGCGCGCAGGCCGAGCAGGTGCTCGCCGACGGATCGGCCGACGCCGTGTTCGCAGGTCGGGAGTGGCTGCGTGATCCCCATTTCGCCCTGCGCGCGGCGCACGAGCTGGGGGTCGAGCTCGACTATTGGCCCGACCAGTACCTCCGCGCGCGCTGGCGCTGATCGACGCGAACGAGGCCCCGCGATCCGCCGGACGGATCGCGGGGCCTCGGCGCGAGCGGGTCAGCGACCGTGACCGCGCCGTGTGGCGTCCTGCACCTCCCCGACGAGCTCTTCGAGGATGTCCTCGAGGAACAGCACCGCGGTGGTGCGCCCCTCGGCGTCGCGCACCTGCGCCAGATGGCGTCCGGCCCGGCGCATGATCGCCAGGGCGTCCTCCAGGTCCGTGTCCTCCTGCACCGGCACCATGTGATGGATGCGCTTGGCAGGGATCGGCTCGAGCGCACGCTCCGCCGCATCGGGGCCCTCCGCGGAGCGGAGCACGTCCTTGAGGTGGACGTAGCCGACGGCGGCGCCGTCCGGATCCACGATGACGTAGCGCGAGAAGCCGTGCTTGGCGACGGCGCGCTCGACGTCGTCCGGCGTCGATCCCATGGGCATCGTCACCAGCGCGTCCAGCGGCACCGCGATGTCGCGTGCCTTCTTGTCCGTGAACTCCACCGCGGCCGCGACCGTCCCGGACGCGTCGTCCAGCAGACCCTCACGACGCGACTGCGTGACGATGGTCGCCACCTCGTCGAGCGTGAACGTCGACGCCGCCTCGTCCTTGGGCTCCACGCGGAACAGCCGCAGCACGCCGTTGGCGGTGGCGTTGAGTCCCCGGATGATGGGGAAGAACAGCTTCGACACCCACACGAGCGGCGTCGCCAGGATCAGCACGGCGCGATCCGGCACGGAGAACGCGAGGTTCTTCGGCACCATCTCGCCGAACACCACGTGCAGGAACGAGACCAGCACGAGCGTGATCGCGAACGCGATGACGTCCACGGCGCCGTCCGGGAGCCCGACCGCGTGCAGCGGCACGGCGAGGAGATGGTGGATCGCCGGCTCGGAGACGTTCAGGATGAGCAGCGAGCACACGGTGATGCCCAGCTGCGAGGTGGCGAGCATGAGCGTCGCATGCTCCATGGCGTACAGCGCGGTCTTCGCGGAGCGGGACCCGCGCTCGGCCAGCGGCTCGATCTGCGAGCGCCGGGCGGAGATGACGGCGAACTCGGCGCCCACGAAGAACGCGTTCGCCAGGAGGAGCACGAAAAGCCAGACCAGGCCTGCCCAGTCGCTCATCGGTCCGCCTCCGATCCGTCGGCGCCCCGGTCGGGCGCATCGCCGCCGTCCGCAGGCGCGGGCGTGAAGCGCACCCGGTCGACACGACGACCGTGCATGCGCACCACCGTCAGCGTGCCGCTGTCGATCGAGACCTCGTCACCCACCGAGGGGACGCGCTCCAGCACGCTCATCACGAACCCGCCGACGGTGTCGTAGACGTCGCCCTCCGGAACAGTGATCCCGGTGCCGGAGAGCAGCTCGTCCGGACGCAGCTCGCCGGGGAAGGTGATCGCGTCCTTGCCGCGCACGACGCCGGCTCTGCTCCGGTCGTGCTCGTCGGACACCTCGCCGACGATCTCCTCCACCAGGTCCTCGAGCGTGACGACGCCGGCCGTGCCGCCGTACTCGTCCACGACGATCGCCATCTGATATCCCCGCGACCGCAGCTCCGCGATGAGGGCGTCGAGATGGACCGTCTCCGGCACGCGCAGCGGCTCGGTCGCGAGCGCGGCGGCGGGCACCTCGGCCCGGCGCTCGCGCGGCACCGACACCGCCGCCTTGAGGTGTACGACGCCCGTGATGTCGTCGAAGTCCTCGTCGTAGACCGGGAAGCGGCTGTGACCGGTCCGTCGCGCGAGCTGGATGACATCGTCCGCCGAGTCGCCGGCGGCCACCGCGTGCATGCTGGGACGCGCCGTCATGACGTCGGCCGCGGTCAGCCGCGAGAACGTCAGGCTGCGATCCAGCAGCGTGGCGGTGTCAGCCTCCAGAAGCCCGGCGCTCGCCGAGCGGCGCACCAGCGACGAGAGCTCCTCCGCCGAACGCGCGCCGGAGAGCTCCTCCTTCGGCTCGATCCCCATCGCCCGGAGCACACCGTTGGCGCTGCCGTTGAGGAGGGAGATCGCCGGGCGGAACACCCAGGTGAAGGCGGTCTGGAACGGGATCACGACCTTGGCGGTCGCCCGCGGCAGCGCCAGCGCGAAGTTCTTCGGCACCAGCTCGCCGAGGATCATCGAGAGCATCGTGGCCACCGTCATCGCCACCACGACCGCCACGGCGTTGACCGCCGCCTCCGGCAGACCCCAGGAGGTCAGCACCGGGCGGAGCAGGTTCGACAGCGCCGGCTCCATCGTGAACCCGGTCAGCAGCGTGGTGAGCGTGATGCCCAGCTGCGCCGACGACAGGTGCGTCGAGGTGATCTTCAGCGCGGCGATCGTCATCGCGAGGCGGGTCTCCCCGCGCTTCTGCCGCGCTTCGAGATCCGCACGGTCCAGGTTCACCAGGGCGAACTCGCTGGCGACGAACAGACCGGTGCCGATCGTGAGCAGGAGCCCCACGCCCAGCCAGATGTAATCCATCATGGCGTCACCTCCGCGGAAGCGGAGACCGGGCAGTGGGGCATGGGACTACAAGAAGGAGGGTCGTCCATAGTGGCTCAGAGTGTAGCGGCCGTCCCTGTGGTTCTGCCGCGACCCGCACCTCACGGCCCGCTTCAGCGCTCGTCGGCTACCAGCTGACCGGCAATGCCTTGCCCTCCTCGTATCCGGCGGCGGACTGGAGCCCCACCAGCGCACGTTCGTGGAACTCCGGGACGGACGAGGCGCCTGCGTAGGTGAAGGAGGACCGCACGCCGGAGGTGATCATGTCCAGGAGGTCCTCGACGCCGGGGCGGAGCGGATCCAGATAGATCCGCGAGGACGAGATCCCCTCGGCGAACAACTCCTTCCGGGCCCGCTCGTAGGCGTCGAGCCGGCCGAACCGCGCCTGCACGGCCTTCGTGGAGGCCATGCCCCACGACTCCTTGTAGATCCGGCCGTCCTGGTCCGTCTGGAGCTCGCCCGGGGCCTCGATGGTCCCGGCGAACCAGGATCCGATCATCACGGACGCCGCACCGGCGGCCAGGGCGAGCGCGACGTCGCGCGGATACCGCACCCCGCCGTCGGCCCAGACGTGTGCACCGTGCTCCCGCGCCGCCTCGGCGGTCTCCAGCACGGCGGAGAACTGGGGCCTGCCCACCGCGGTCATCATGCGCGTCGTGCACATCGCCCCGGGACCGACGCCGACCTTGAGGATCGTCGCGCCGGCGTACACGAGGTCGCGCACGCCGTCGGCGGTGACGATGTTGCCTGCGACGATGGGGATGCCGAGCTCCAGTGCGGAGACCGTCCTCAGAGCGCGCAGCATGCCCTCCTGGTGACCGTGCGCCGTGTCGACCACGAGGACGTCCACGCCGGCGGCGGCCAGCGCCCTGGCCTTCGCCGCCACGTCGCCGTTGATCCCGACGGCGGCGGCGACGGCGAGTCGCCCGTCGGCGTCGACCGCCGGCGCGTACAGGGTGGATCGCAGCGCGCTGCGCGCGGTCAGCGTGCCGACCAGATGCCCGTGCCGAAGCATGCAGACGGTCTCGGCGCCGGTCGCCGTGATCGCGTCGAACGCCGCGCGCCCGTCCGTCACGTCCTCGACGTCGAGCGCGGGCGAGCCCTCGCGAACGAGGTCGCCGAGGGCGGCATCGGGCAGGGCCGTGGCCAGACGGGTCGCCGGGAGGATCCCGCGGATGCCGTCGGCGTCGACCGCGCCGTCGCGCGAGGTCGCGACGACGACCCCGTGCCCCTCGGTCGGCGGCAGCAGACGCAGGGCGTCCTCGACGGACGCGGACGGGTCCAGCACCAGCGGGGTGTCCCAGGCGACAGGCTGCCGCTTGACCCAGCGGATGGCCTCGTCCAGCTCCTGGAGCGGCATGTCCTGCGGCAGCACGCCGATCCCGCCGCGGCGGGCGAGGACCGCGGCCAGTCGCGGCCCCGTCACCGAGTTCATGTTGGAGGAGACGAGCGGGATGGTCGCGGGCGTCCCGTCCAGCGGCGCGAGGTCGACCTGCAGACGGCTCGTGACCCCCGATCGGCGGGGGACGAGGAACACGTCCGAATAGGTCAAATCCACCATGGGGCGTTCACCGGAGAACTGCATGAGGCCAGGCTACCGACACGCCGTCGGCATGGGACCGGGCGAGGTCGTCGTGGCATGCCGTCCCCCGCCTGAAACGCGTTAGGCTTGAACACCAGAAGCGTGGCGATACCGGGGAAGGCCCGGAGCGGAAACCACCGATCTTCAGCGATGAAAGAGGCGATCCAGCGTGTCGAGCCAGGGGACCGGCGTCGGGACTTCGACTGACGGGGAGTTCGGAGCCAATTCCTGGCTCGTCGACGAGCTGTACGAGCAGTTCAAGGCGGACCGCGACTCCGTCGACAAGGAGTGGTGGCCGATCCTGGAGAAGTACCAGCCCGGCCAGGCCACGACCGCCGCGGCCCCGGCGTCCGAGCCGCATCCGGTGACCGCGCCGATCCCGGTGATCGGTCAGCAGCCCGTGGCCCGCACCACGGCGAAGCCGGCGAAGGAGGCGCCGATCCCTGCACAGGCGCCGGTCAAGAAGGACGACGGCGACGCCGAGGAGGCCCAGGACGTCGTCACGCCTCTGCGCGGCATGCCGAAGACGCTGGCGCACAACATGGACGAGTCCCTGACCGTCCCGACCGCGACGAGCGTCCGCACGATCCCCGCGAAGCTGATGATCGACAACCGCATCGTCATCAACAACCACATGTCGCGCACGCGCGGCGGCAAGGTCAGCTTCACCCACCTCATCGGGTGGGCCATCATCCGGGCGCTCAAGGAGTTCCCGAGCCAGAACGTCTTCTACTCCGAGGTCGACGGCAAGCCGTCCGTGGTCGCCCCCGCGCACATCAACCTCGGGATCGCCATCGACCTGCCCAAGCCCGACGGCACCCGTGCACTGTTGGTGCCGAGCATCAAGCGGGCCGACACGATGACGTTCAACGAGTACCTCAGCGCCTATGAGGACCTCATCCGCCGCGCTCGCGGGAACAAGCTGACCGCAGCCGACTTCCAGGGCACGACGATCTCCCTGACGAACCCGGGCGGGATCGGCACCGTCCACTCCGTGCCGCGTCTCATGAAGGGCCAGGGCTGCATCATCGGCGCGGGCGCCCTCGAGTACCCGGCGGAGTTCCAGGGCTCGAGCCAGAAGACCCTCAACGCGCTCGGCATCGGCAAGACCATCACGCTCACGAGCACCTACGACCACCGCGTGATCCAGGGCGCCGGATCCGGAGAGTTCCTGAAGAAGGTGCACGAGCTGCTGCTCGGACAGCGCGACTTCTACGAGGACATCTTCCGGGCGCTGCGCATCCCCTACGCCCCGATCCAGTGGGCCGACGACATCGCCGTCGACCTGGCGGAGCGCATCGACAAGACCGCGCGCGTGCAGGAGCTCATCAACTCCTACCGGGTCCGCGGCCACCTGATGGCCGACGTCGACCCACTCGAGTACGTCCAGCGCTCGCACCCGGACCTGGAGATCGAGAACCACGGGCTGACGTTCTGGGACCTCGACCGCGAGTTCGTCACCAACGGCTTCGGGGGGCACCGCGTCCTCAAGCTCCGCGACGTGCTCGGGGTGCTCCGCGACTCGTACTGCCGCACCATCGGCATCGAGTACATGCACATCCAGGACCCGGAGCAGCGGCGCTGGTTCCAGGACAAGGTCGAGGTCAAGTACGTCAAGCCGGGCCACGACGAGCAGCTGCGCGTACTCAGCAAGCTCAATGAGGCCGAGGCCTTCGAGACCTTCCTGCAGACCAAGTACGTGGGCCAGAAGCGCTTCAGCCTCGAGGGCGGCGAGTCGCTCATCCCGCTGCTCGACGAGATCCTCCAGGGCGCCGCGCAGGCCGGCCTCGACGGCGCCGCCATCGGCATGGCGCACCGTGGCCGACTGAACGTCCTGACGAACATCGCCGGCAAGACCTACGGCCAGGTGTTCCGCGAGTTCGAGGGCTCGACCCTCCCGGGCAACCAGCGCGGATCCGGCGACGTGAAGTACCACCTCGGCACCGAGGGGACCTTCGTCGCCGACGACGGCTCCGAGCTGCCGGTCTACCTCGCCGCCAACCCCTCCCACCTGGAGACCGTCGACGGCGTCCTCGAGGGCATCGTCCGCGCCAAGCAGGACCGCAAGCCCATCGGCACCTTCACCTGGCTGCCGATCCTCGTCCACGGCGACGCCGCGTTCGCGGGCCAGGGCGTGGTCGTCGAGACGCTGCAGATGTCGCAGCTGCGCGGGTACCGCACCGGCGGGACGATCCACGTGGTGGTCAACAACCAGGTCGGTTTCACCACGCTGCCGACGGACTCGCGCACCTCGGTCTATGCCACCGACGTCGCGAAGACCATCCAGGCGCCGATCCTGCACGTCAACGGGGACGACCCCGAGGCCGTGATCCACGTCGCGCAGCTCGCGTTCGAGTACCGCGAGCGGTTCCACCGCGACATCGTGGTCGACCTCGTCTGCTACCGCCGACGCGGGCACAACGAGGGCGACGACCCGTCGATGACGCAGCCGCAGATGACGGACCTCATCCAGGCGAAGCGATCGGTCCGCAGCCTCTACACCGAGGCCCTCGTCGGTCGCGGCGACATCACCCAGGAGGAGTACGACCAGGCGAAGGCGGACTTCCAGAACCGTCTGGAGATCGCCTTCGCGGAGACGCACGCCGCCGAGACCGGCGCGACCCCCATCGCACCGGAGGTGCAGGCCGTCGAGGAGCAGGCCGGAGCGCCGGAGACGACCGGTGTGCCGCGCGAGGTCATCCACCTGATCGGCGACGCGCACGCGAACAAGCCCGAGGGCTTCACCGTGCATCAGAAACTGCAGCAGGCGCTGGACAAGCGCGTCGAGATGAGCCGGAACGGCGGCATCGACTGGGGCTTCGGCGAGCTGCTCGCCTTCGGCTCCCTGCTGATCGAGGGCACCCCGGTCCGCCTGGCGGGGCAGGACTCCCGCCGCGGCACCTTCGTGCAGCGTCACGCGACCCTGCACGACCGCGCCAACGGCCAGGAGTGGCTGCCCCTCACCAATCTGTCGGACAACCAGGGCCGCTTCTTCGTCTACGACTCGCTGCTCAGCGAGTACGCGGCCCTCGCGTTCGAGTACGGCTACTCCGTCGAGGCGCCCGAGGCCCTCGTGCTGTGGGAGGCGCAGTTCGGCGACTTCGTGAACGGCGCCCAGTCCGTGATCGACGAGTACGTCTCTGCGGCCGAGCAGAAGTGGGGTCAGCAGTCCGGTGTCGTCCTGCTGCTGCCGCACGGCTACGAGGGTCAGGGGCCGGATCACTCCTCGGCGCGCATCGAGAGGTTCCTGCAGCTCTGCGCCCAGGAGAACATGATCGTCGCCCGCCCGTCCACGCCGGCGTCTTACTTCCACCTCCTCCGGCGGCAGGCGTACGCGCGACCGCGCAAGCCCCTGGTCGTGTTCACGCCGAAGGCGATGCTGCGCCTGCGCGGCGCGACGAGCCCGGTCGAGGACTTCCTGCAGGGCCGGTTCGAGCCGGTCATCGATGACGACCGGGAGCTCGACCGCTCCGCCGTCAAGCGCGTGATCCTGCACTCCGGAAAGGTGCACTGGGACCTGCGCGCGGAGCTGGAGAAGAACCCCAACCCCGAGATCGCGCTCGTCCGCGTCGAGCAGCTCTACCCCGTCCCGCTCGCGGCGGTGAAGTCGGTCGTCGACACCTATCCGAACGCGGAGATCGTCTGGGTACAGGAGGAGCCGGAGAACCAGGGCGCATGGCCGTTCCTGGCGCTGCACTTCCTCCGCGCCGAGGGCCCGCGCTCGGTGCGCGGCATCACTCGTCCGGCCTCGGCGGCGCCGTCGACCGGATCGTCCAAGGTGCACGCGGCCGAGCAGGCCGATCTGCTCAAGCGGGCCCTCACCCTCTGAGCGTGCGCGGGACGCGGGTCCGCGATCCTCACCGCGAAGCGGCGCTCCGGTTCTCCGGAGCGCCGCTTCGGCGTCTCCGGCGCACGACGCCCACGAGGACCGCCGCGATCGCCAGGACGACCGGGACCACCAGCGCGGCTCCGGCGAGCACGAGGAGACCCGCAGTGAGCACCGTCGCCACCACTGCCATCGCGTGCCCGAACGTGCGGCGAGGGAGGATCCGCACCGCGGCGATCATGCCGACCACATAGATCGCGACCATGCTCGCCGTGTGCACGAGGATGAACGGCTGCAGGTCGAACCCCGTCGCCCATGCGGCGGCGAAGTAGACGAGCACGAGCACGCCGCTGAACAGGAGCGCCCTCCGCGGCACGGCGCCGCTCTCCACCCCGCGGGCGAGGGCGCGCGGGATGTCGCCCGTCGAGGCCAGCGAGGCGCCGAGCTTGGCGAACGCGGACAGGTACACGTTGAGCACGCCCACCGCGACGATGCCCGCCACGGCGCCGATCAGGAAGGGGGCGGCGTCGAGCTCGCCGACCCGGGCGAGATCCAGGAGCACCACGTCCCCGGCTCCGGACCGGTCGCCGAGCGCGCCCACGGTGACGGCCTGCAGGGCGAGATACGCCGCCCCGGACAGGATCAGCGTGACCGCGGTCGCGATCGGGATGGTACGCCGCGGCGACGCGAACTCGCCCGAGATGTGCGTGCCCACCTCCCACCCGGCGAACGCCCAGACGAACATGACGATCGCCGTCCCCACCCCGCCCCAGCCGTACGGCAGGAACGGCTGGAAGCTCTCCGCCCGGACGGCGGGCGCCGCCACCGCGAGCACGAGCACGACCACGCCGACGAGCAGTCCGGTCAGAGCCAGCTGGAGCCAGCCGGTCACACGCACCCCGAAGAGGTTCGCCCCGAACGGCACGGCGAGGAACACCAGAGCCAGAAGCGGCACAGCGCCGGCGTCGATCCCCGCGATGGTCGCGATGTAGCGCGCGCCGAGAACCGCCACGACGGGTCCTCCCGCCGCCACGCCGAACAGGAACCAGTACCCGGTCGCCCTCGCCGCCGTGGGGCCGAGCGCCCGTCGGGCATAGCTGGCGACCCCTCCCGGGTCCGGATAGCGGGCGGCGAGCGCCGCGAACGTGCCGGCCAAGGGGATCGCCAGGAGCGTCACCGCCGCCACCGCGACCACGCTGGCCGGGCCGGCGACCTTCGCCGCCAGCCCGGGCAGCACCAGCAGGCCCGTGCCGAGGACCGAGGCGAGATAGAGGGCGATCCCCTGGGCGAGCCCCAGCCCTCCCCTGGCCGGGGCGGGAGCGTCGGCGACCGCCGCACGTGTGGTCATGCGGCCACGCTAGCCGCGGGCACCGACAGCGGTCACCGTCCGCCCGGCGGCGCGGACGACTTTGGCAGGAACCCGACGGCGGATGACGGGATCGGCGTCGTCCGGCCTGACCGGGGCGTCAGTACCAGATGCCGAGGAGGGGCGCCGCGCTCGTCCGAAGCGCCGCGTCCAGCGCCGCCACGCGCTCCGGCGACGCGTCCAGGCGCCCCGCGGCGTGCAGCGCACCGGGTGCCACTCCCCCGGCGTACAGCGCCGACAGCGTCTCGACGTCCGCCTGCAGCTCCGGCTCCGCGTCGGTGACCTCGACCTGCGCGACGCCGTCGTCCCCGATGACGACCTGCCACGTCCCGCCGGCGATGCCGAGCGGATCCTGCACGCCCAGGACCAGGGACAACGGCGAGGCGTAGGTCCTCGCCGTCAGGACGGCGGGGACGTCGAGCACGCGCAGCCAGCCGTGATCGTGGACCGTCATCTCCACCGACCGCTGATCGACGACCAGCCACGGCAGGGGGTCGTCGAGCGGTCGGAGGTCGGCGGTCACCGTGTCGACCAGGTCGTGCTGGAGGGCGAAGGCCCACAGCGCCCGCGTCGCCTCCGCCGTCTCCGCGCCGAGGTGGCTGACCGACAGGGTGAAGCGGAACGCGTCGGGAGACGACGGGGAGAGGGAGAACACCAGGACGCCGCGCACGGCGCCGTCCTCGTCGAGGTAGCGCACGGCACGGACGGAGGAGGCCTTGTCGTCGCCCGGCGCGAGCCCCGCCATCCGCTCCCACCGTCCCGGCCAGCCCGGGATGTTGCCCACCCGGTCACCGCGGCTGCGCTCGTGGACCTCGGAGAGCGTGGTCGCGAGCTCCTCCTTCTCGATGTACTCGAACCGTCCGGGCGCGGGCGCGGCGCGCCACCCGGCGGTACGCGTGTCGATCCGCATCCGGGCGACGGGGAGCGACGGGGCGAAGCCGTAGCGGCCGTAGATCGTCGCCTCGGACGCCGTCAGTCCGGCCAGCGGCACCCCCGCGGCCGCGGCGGCCCGCAGCTCCCCTTCGAGCAGGTTACGGGCGATCCCCCTCCGGCGGTGCGTCGCCGACACGGTGACCGCGCTGATCGCCCACATCGGGATCTCGCCGCCGGGCACGGTCATGGGCGTCACCCAGCCGTTGACGGTGGCGACCGGGAGCGCCTCCGGGCCGGCCGCGGGAGGAAACACCCCGACGTTGCGGCGATAGGCGAGCGCGTCCCTCATGAAGTCCGCCGACTCCTCGCTCGGTGCCGCGTCGAGGAAGCCCCGCGCATCCGCCCGAGCGAACGCCCGGCCGGCGGCCGGATCGGCGAGGTCGACGATGCGGTACTCGAGCCCCGACGCAGCCAGCCGATCGCGGGAGGTCGGGTCGAGGGGGACGTCGTGCGCGTCGATGAGGCTCATGCGACCAGCCTACGGTCGACGTGCCGACCCGGGCGGCCATCGCCTGCGGGTTCGCACGGACGCCGCCCTCGCGGTACCGCTCAGTGCGCGGTGGCCTGGACGGCGCGCAGACGCGCCAGCACCTGATCGCGCAGCTCCTCCGGTGCCGTCTCCTTGCACGCGCGGGAGATGACCTCGGTCAGCGTCGTCGCCACCAGGGCCTCCTCGCGGCAGGACGGGCAGGACTCCAGATGCGCACGGATGTCGGCGTGCTCGGTCTTGCACACCTCGTCCCGCAGGTACTCCTCCAGATCCCGCCGCGCCTTCTCGCAGCCACAATCGTTCATTTCTTGCTCCTCGTGCCGGCCGCGGAGATGCCTCGCTCCGCGGCGTAGTCCGCCAGCAGCTCCCGGAGCATGCGTCGTCCGCGATGCAGACGGCTCATGACGGTGCCGATGGGCGTCTTCATGATGTCGGCGATCTCCTGGTAGGCGAAGCCCTCGACGTCGGCGAGGTACACCGCCAGCCGGAAGTCCTCCGGAACGGCCTGAAGCGCATCCTTGACGACGGACGCGGGCATGCGATCGATGGCCTCCGCCTCCGCCGAGCGGCTGTGCGAGGCGGTGGTCGACTCGGCCCCGCCGAGCTGCCAGTCCTCGAGCTCGTCGATCGTGCCCTGGTGCGGCTCGCGCTGGCGCTTGCGGTAGATGTTGATGTACGTGTTCGTGAGGATGCGATACAGCCACGCCTTGAGGTTCGTCCCCTGCGTGAAGCTCGACCACGAGGCGTACGCCTTGACGAACGTCTCCTGCACGAGGTCCGCGGCGTCCGCCGGGTTCCTGGTCATCCTCATGGCCGCCGCGTAGAGCTGGTCCATGAAGGGGATCGCCTGCTCCTCGAACTCCTGCCGCGCGTCCGTCTCGCCCGTCGCCGTGATCGCGGGCGCGTCCTCCGATGCCTGGTCATCCATCGCCAGCCAGTCTAGGCCGTCGGGGTCCACGACCACGGGTTCGAGCGTCGCGATCATCGGTCGCCTTCCTGGGATCCGCCGGCGCTGCGGGAACAGCGCTTCAGTAGGGTAGGAACCGATGAGCGACGACAGGTATTCCCCCTCCCCGGCCCCGCCGCACGCCGGGCGCTATCCCGCGCCCGTCGCCACGACGCCGCTGGCGAGCACCGTCTCGGTGCCCGGCTCCAAGTCACTCACCAACCGCGAGCTCGTCCTCGCCGCGATCGCCGACGGCCCCGGGCGCCTGATCGCGCCGCTGCACTCGGACGACTCAGCGCGCATGGTCCAGGCGCTGCGGGCGCTCGGCGCCGCCATCGAGGAGGTCCCCGGCGCCGGAGCCGGCCCGGATCTGCAGGTGACCCCCTCCGCCATCCGCGGCGGCTCCACGATCGACTGCGGGCAGGCGGGCACGGTCATGCGCTTCATCGCCCCGCTGGCGGGTCTGGCGGACGGCGACATCACGCTCACGGCCCACGAGACCGCCCTGCACCGGCCGATGGGGGCGATGATCCATGCCCTGCGCGATCTCGGAGTGGACGTCGACGACGAGGGAAGCTGGTCCCTCCCGTTCACCGTCCGCGGACACGGCCGGATCCGCGGCGGCCGCGTGGAGATCGACGCCTCCGCCTCCAGCCAGTTCGTCTCCGGGCTGTTGCTCGCGGCACCGCGCTTCGACGTCGGGCTGCACCTCGTCCACACCGGCGAGCGGCTGCCCAGCATGCCGCACATCGACATGACCGTGGAGGCTCTGCACCGCCGCGGCATCCACGTGGAGCGTCCGGCACCCGGGGAGTGGGTGGTGGAGGCGGGCGCGCCGCGGGCGAAGGAGCTGCCGATCGAGCCCGATCTGTCGAACGCGGCGCCGTTCCTCGCGGCGGCGCTCATCGCCGGCGGGGAGGTCTCCGTGACCGGCTGGCCCGCGCACTCCACCCAGCCGGGAGCCCTGCTGCCGGATCTGCTCTCCGCGCTCGGCGCGCACACGTCCCGTCGCGGCGGCGTCCTGACGGTGCGCGGCGGAGAGCGCATCCACGGCGCCCAGCTGGACCTCTCCGCGGCCGGTGAGCTGGCGCCCACCTTCGTCGCCCTGGCCGCGTTCGCCGATGCACCGACGACCCTGCGCGGGATCGGGCACATCCGCCTCCATGAGACGGATCGCATCGCCGCGCTGTCGGGGAACCTGCGCGCGCTCGGAGGCGACGTCGAGGAGCTCCCGGACGGGCTGCGGATCACACCGGCGCCGCTGCACGGCGGGGTGTGGCCGGCACACCACGACCACCGGATGGCGACCACCGGCGCGCTGATCGGTCTGCGCGTGCCCGACGTGGAGATCGACGACATCGGAACGACGGCCAAGACGCTGCCCGGCTTCACGCGCCTCTGGGAGGACATGCTCGCCGGATCCTCGGCGCCGATCGTCGGGGGCGCCTCCGCGTGAGCTGGCTGGGCGACGACGACGAGGACGACTTCGACGACTACGACGAGGCGCGGATCCGGACGCGTCCGAACCCGAAGGCCAACCGCCCGCGCACCAAGCGACGTCCCGCCCACGCGGAGGCCGAGGTGGGTCGGGTGCTCGGCGTCGACCGCGGACGCTACGCGGTCCTCCTCGGCGAGGGCACGAACGAGGAACGCACCGTGACGGCCGCCCGCGCCAGGGAGCTGCGGCGCACGCCGATCGTCACCGGGGACCAGGCCCGCGTGGTCGGGGACGTGAGCGGCGACGAAGGCACGCTCGCCCGGATCGTGGGAATCGTCGATCGCACGTCGCTGCTGCGACGCAGCGCCGACGACACCGATCAGGTGGAGCGCGTGATCGTGGCGAACGCCGATCAGATGCTCGTCGTGGTCGCCGCGGCGGACCCGGAGCCGCGCGAACGCCTCGTGGACCGCTATCTCGTCGCGGCGCTCGATGCGGGGATCCGCCCGCTCCTGGTCGTGACGAAGACGGATCTCGCCGACCCCGGTGCGTTCCTGACGCACTTCGACGGGTTGGACGATCTCCGCGTGTTCACCAGCGCTCGCGGGCACATGCCCGTCGAGGACATCGGCGCCGCCCTGGTCGGCCATTCGACCGTCTTCGTGGGTCACTCGGGCGTCGGCAAGTCCACGCTGGTGAACGCGCTCGTGCCCGGAGCCGACCGGGCGACGGGACACGTCAACGAGGTCACCGGACGGGGGCGGCACACATCCTCGTCCACGGTGTCGCTCCGGTATCGGGGGCCGCACGGGTCCGGGTGGGTCATCGACACGCCGGGCGTGCGCTCGTTCGGCCTCGGTCATGTCGACCCCGCCAACATCCTCGCCGCGTTCACCGAGCTCGCGGCCATCGCCGAGGACTGCCCTCGCGGCTGCACGCACCTTCCGGACGCCGAGGACTGCGCGCTCAACGAGGCGGCGGCATCGGGGGGACTCAGCGAGGCGGGGCGTGCTCGCCTGGACTCCCTGCAGCGCCTCCTGGAGACGTTCGGAGACCGCCCCTGAGCCCCTCCCCCAGGCCTCCGGTCGTCAGGCCGACTACGCTGGGACCGTGACGACTGAGCGACTCGAACCCGGAACGCCCGCCCCCGACTTCACGCTGAGCGACCAGGACGGCTCCCCCGTCTCCCTGGCCGACCTTCGCGGCCGGAAGGTCGTCCTCTACTTCTATCCCGCGGCGATGACGCCCGGCTGCACCACGCAGGCGTGCGACTTCCGCGACAGCATCTCGTCCCTGCAGGGCGCCGGGTACGAGGTCGTCGGCGTCTCCCGCGACGAGCCGGCCAAGCTGAAGGAGTTCCGCGAGCGCGACGGCCTCACGTTCACGCTGCTGAGCGATCCGGACCACGCGGTGCACGAGGCCTACGGGGTCTGGGGCGAGAAGAAGAACTACGGCAAGGTCATCCAGGGCGTCATCCGCTCCACCTTCGTCCTCGACGAGCAGGGCATCGTCACCCACGCCCTTTACAACGTCAAGGCCACCGGGCACGTGGCACGTCTGCGCAAGACCCTCGGCATCGACGCCTGATCAGGCTCGGCCGGCCGGTCAGCGATCGGCCGGCGGATCCTGGCCGTCGGGCTCCTCCAGGAAGCGACGGCGGGCTCGCGGCCCCTCCCTCCGCGTGAGCAGGAACAGCAGCACGATCCCGAGCGCGCCGGGAACCCCCACGGCCAGCACGAAGGCGGTCGGGAAAGGACGCACGGACAGCGCGCTGAGCGCGGTCGCGACGGCGAGGATCTGCAGCACCATCCCGCCGGAGCGCCCCCAGGAGCGCCCGCGCAGCACGGCGATCGCCATGGCGACGAGCCCCAGCCCCCCGATGGCCGTCAGCACGATCAGCGCGAGCGCGGACGGCAGGGACGCCGCGTCCCCGGCACCGAGCTGGAAGGCCTCGA
The DNA here is from genome assembly GCF_037083505.1 of Microbacterium sp. CCNWLW41. NCBI lineage: Bacteria > Bacillati > Actinomycetota > Actinomycetes > Micrococcales > Microbacteriaceae > Microbacterium > Microbacterium sp. CCNWLW41. Next base: position 262,170 of record NZ_JBAOJP010000008.1, on the reverse strand, counting down.
TCAGGGCGATCACGACGAGCGCGATCCCCTCGAGCGCCAGCAGTGCCGCCGTGACGATGGTGAGCTTCGAGGCGCGCATGGCCCTCCCGGTGTCGATGCTCCGCCCTGCCGATGCGCGGGCACGACGGACGGAGTGCGGAAAAACCCTTGATCATACGAGTTTCATGTAAGAGAATAGATCACAGCCATGTGCTCCCACAGCGGCGTGGGGCGAGCATCCGCTTGCAGTTCCCCTATGCATGACCGCGGGCAGCGCACCCGAACGTCGCCCGTTTCCGGAGTGCGCGTACGCGCGCTCATACGAATCCACACCGAGGAGCCCCCATGGATTGGCGCGACAAGGCCGCCTGTCTCACCGTCGACCCCGAGCTGTTCTTCCCCGTCGGGAACACCGGACCCGCCGTCGACCAGATCGAGAAGGCGAAGGCCGTCTGCGCCCGCTGCACCGTGACCGAGATCTGCCTGCAGTACGCCCTCGAGTCCAGCCAGGACTCGGGCGTGTGGGGCGGTCTCTCCGAGGACGAGCGTCGCGCGCTCAAGCGCCGCGCCGCCCGCGCCCGCCGCGCCTCCTGAGCCCCTTCGGGGCGTCTTCCCGCTGTTCGGGGCCCGTTCCGGACACCCGCGGCCCCATCCGGCGCCCCGATCCCCGGCCGTCCGCCCCGACGTGCGGATGCGTCAGGACCGGACCCAGCGCATCGGGATGTCGATGGTCACCTCGGTGCCTTCGCCGTCCGTGCCCTGCCAGTCGATGGTCCCGCCGAGCTCACCCTGGATCAGGGTGCGGATGATCTGCGTGCCCAGGCCCTGGCCGATCCGCCCCTCGGGCAGGCCGTGCCCGGTGTCGCGGACGATCACCCGCAGGTTCTCGTCCGTCCGCTTGGCCTCGATCGTGACCACGCCCTCCTGGCCGGCGAGCCCGTGCTCGACGGCGTTCGTCACGACCTCGGTCAGGGCGAGGGCCAGCGGCGTCGCATAGTCGCTCGGAAGCACGCCGAAGCGCCCGCTCGACTGCGTCCGCGCCCGCGTGTTCGGCGCCGCGGCGACCTCGGCCACGAGCTTGAGCACACGGGCGAAGACCTCGTCGAAGTCGACCTTCTGCGCCAGTCCTCCGGCCAGGGTGTCGTGCACCACGGCGATCGACTCCACCCGTCGCATGGCCTGGGTCAGCGCGTCCCGCGCCTCCTCGGAGTGCGTGCGCCGCGCCTGGATCCGCAGCAGCGAGGCCACCGTCTGGAGGTTGTTCTTCACTCGGTGGTGGATCTCCCGGATCGTCGCGTCCTTCGTGATGAGCTCCTGCTCCTGGTGCCGGAGCTCCGACACGTCGCGGCACAGCACGATCGCGCCGATCCGCGTGCCGTGGTCCCGCAGCGGGATCGCGCGCAGCGACACCGTGACACCGCGCGCCTCGACGTCCGTGCGCCACGGCGCCCGGCCGGTGACCACGACGGGGAGCGACTCGTCGACCTGACGCGTGGCCGGGAGGATCCGGGCGGTGACCTCCGCCAGGGACTCCCCCTCGAGCTCGTCGTCGAAGCCCATCCGGTTGAAGGCGGACAGCGCGTTCGGGCTGGCGAAGGTCACCACCCCGTCCACGTCGATCCGGATGAGACCGTCCGAGGCGCGCGGGGCTCCGCGCCGCGGAGACGTGGGGGCGGCCAGGTCGGGGAACTCCCCGCTCGCCACCATGCGGAACAGATCGTCGGCGCACTCGTTGAAGGTGATCTGCTGGCGGGACGGCGTCCTCGCCTCACCCAGGTTGGTGTGCCGGGTGAGCAGGCCGATGACCCGCGGTGCGACGCCCTCCTGCACGCGCTCGCGGACGATCGGCACGGCGCGCACACGCGTCGGCGTCTCCTCGAACCAGTCCGGGGACGACGAGTCCACGATGTGCGCGGTGTCGAACGCCTCCTGCACCTGCGTGCGCCACTGGGGCCGGACGCGTTCGCCGACGATGTCCCGATAGAAGAGCGTCGCCGCGCCGCTCGGCCGGGTGTGCGCGACCGCGATGAACGAGCCGTCCGAGGTCGCCACCCAGACCACGATGTCCGCGAAGGCGAGGTCCGCCAGCAGCTGGCCGTCTCCGGCGAGACGGTGGAGCCATTCGACGTCGTCGTCGTTCAGGCAGCCCTGGGCATGCACGAGGTCACTGAGAGTCGACACCCTCTCAGCCTACGGCCCGCGCAGGATCGACCCGTCCGCGGCCGCTGTGCGTCGTCAGAGGACCGCGAGCGTGGTGACCCGCCATCGCCGGTCGTACCCTTCCAGCCGGATCGCCACGGCGCGGGTGCGGGCCGGACCCGCCACCACGATGGTCGCCTCGACCACACCGTCCGCGGGCGCGGAGCAGCGCGTGGACAGGATCCGGTACACCGGGCGCGTCGGCGCGACCCGGCGCGCGCTGCGTGCCCGCGCCGACAGGTTGGCGCGCGTGACGAGCGCCGCGTACGCCTCTTCCGTGAACCAGCGGGCGAGCTGCTCGACCTCGCGCACCCCGGCGAGGACCTCCAGAGCGCCCTGCGTGAGGCTGCGCAGCAACGGCAGCGGATCGGGCAGCTCGGCGGACGAGGTCGGCTGCGGCGCGAAGTCTTCGTACAGTGCCATCGATGGGCCCTCCCGGGATCGGACCTTCGAAGTAGAGCACGGGCCCGGGGCGCCGAACGGGCTGCGCGAGGAGGAATGTGGATAACGCGTACGCGCGAATGCGATGGTCCTCTACGCTCGGCCGGATGGCATGGGAGCACCTGTTCGAGGACCTCGAGGACCAGCTCGCCTCGGGGTGGGAGGCGCAGCGGGCCGCGCTGGACGCGGAGTCCGAACGGCTGCGCATCGCCCGGCTGGAGCTGCGCACCCGGCTCGGCGCGCTGGCCCGCAGCGCCACCACGGTCACCGCCACGCTCGTCGACGCCACCACGGTCCGCGGGCGTCTGTGCGGGGCGGGCGCGGACTGGGCCGCGCTCGTCCCGACGGGAACGTCCGCGATGACGGTGCTCCCCCTGACCGCCGTGACGCTGTGGGGTCTCGACCACGGCGCGGTCCTCGACAGCAGCACCGACGGAGAGCCGCTGACGCCGCTGCAGGAGCGGATGACGCTCGGCTTCGTCCTGCGCGACCTCGTCCGCCGCCGCGCCGGCGTCACCGTCCGGATCCGGGGCGGACTCGTGCTCGCGGGGACGATCGACAGAGCCGGCGCCGATCATCTCGACCTCGCCCTGCACGACGCGGGAATGCCGCGCCGCACTCAGGCGGTGCAGGGGTTCCGCCTCATCCCGCTGGAGGCGCTCCTCAGCATCCGCACCGAGGGTCCGACCCGCCTGCGCGCCTGACGGCCTCCGCGTGGGGAGCCGGGTCCTCGCACTGTCAGCGCCGGACCGACGGACCCCACAGCTCCGGAAAGCTGGCGGCCTCGGCCTGGCGCCACAGCGCGGCTCGCCGGCTGTCCTCGATCTGCGCGTCGAGATAGTCGGCGATGCTCTCCTCGTCGACGCGCCATCGCGCCGGGACTCCGACGCGGACCCCGCGCAGCCGCCCCTGAAGCACGAGGTCGATGACCTCGTCGACCTCGATCGCGAGCAGCTCGGCGACCTGTGCCGGCGCGAGGAGGGGCGCCTGCGGCGGGGGGTCCTGGGACATGCGACCATTGTCCTCCGGCACGCCGTTTCCGGTCCGAGGCCTGCCCTGCTGTGGATAACTCCGTCGACACATGGCCCCGTTCTGTGACGATGTCCGGATGATCTCCGTACGTTCCTCCCGTCGCCCCTGGGCGGATCTCCGCTTCCTCATCGGGCTGGCCCTCATCGCCGCCTCGGTCGGGGGCGTGTGGCTCGTCGTGTCCGCCGCCCGGCAGACCGCCCCGGTGCTGCAGGCCACCCGTGTCATCGTCCCCGGGCAGGCCCTGACCTCCGCGGACGTGCGCGTCGTGGACGTGGCGCTCGCCGCCGCCGGGGACAGGTACCTCACGCCGACCTCCCTGGAGCCAGGATCCGTCGCCACGCGCACCATCGAGAACGGCGAGCTGGTGCCCGCCGCGGCGACCGCACCGGCGGACTCGACGTCGGTCACCTCGATCGTCGTGGACAGCGCCATCGCCGTCCCGCCGTCGATCGTCCCGGGCAGCGTCGTCGAGGTGTGGACCGCACCGCCTCTCCCCGACGGGCCGGGCTTCGCGCCGCCGAGGATCCTGCTGGCCGACGCCACCGTGGCCGCCGTCACCCGCGAGGAGAGCATGCTCGGCGGTTCCCGGGCGTCGCTGGAGCTGGTCGTCGACCGCGCCGAGGTCGGAGACGTCCTGGGCGCGATCACCGACGGCTCGGCGATGTCCGTCGTGCCGGTGCGGAAGCACCCCTGATGGCCGTTCTGCTCGCCCTCGACGAGGTCGTCGCGCAGGACCTGCGCGACGACCTCCCGCTCGCCGGGCACGTCGTCGCAGAGTGCATCCCCCCTTCCGTCCTCGCCGAGCGGATCGGTCGGGGACGGGCCCTGACCGCCGCCGGCCCGGTCCAGGCGGTGATCATGCCCGCCGATCGCGCGCTCGTCGGGACCACGCTCCTCTCCGCCTGCGACCGCGCCGGCGTGCGCATCCTCCTGCTGGGCGACGGCGAGCGGGCGCGACGGCTCGCCCGTCGTCACGGTCTCGCCGATCCGCTGCCCGCCGACGCCACGGCCTGGGCCATCGCGGATGCGCTCGCGGCCGCGAACCGCGCGGGCCTCGCGCCGCCGACGGACCCCACCGACGAACCGCCGAGAGCGGGACGCCTCATCGCGGTCTGGGGGCCGCACGGCGCTCCGGGCCGCACCACGGTGGCCGTGCAGCTCGCAGCGACGCTCGCAGGATCCGGATCGGTCGCTCTCGTCGACGCGGACACGCACGCACCCGCGATCGCGCTCCTGCTGGGCATCGACGACGACGCGCCCGGCCTCGCGGCCGCCTGCCGCCGCGCCGAGCGCGGTCAGCTCGACGGAGCGGAGCTGAGCCGACTGGCCCGTCCGGTCGAGACGGCGAACGGAACACTCGACGTCCTCGCGGGCCTGAATCGACCGTCCCGCTGGCCCGAGCTCTCCACGGATCGGCTCCGTGCCGCGCTCACGGTCTGCCGGGCATGGGCCGACACCACGATCGTCGACGTCGCCGCGGGGCTGGAGGCGGACGAGGAGCTCCTGAGCGACCTGAGCATCCCCTCACGCAACGCCGCGACACGGACCGTCCTCGACGAGGCGGACCATGTCCTGGCGGTCGCCGCGGCGGACCCGCTCGGTGTCGCCCGGTTCGTCCGGGACTACCCCGAGGTCCGCGCGCACGCCGCCGACGCGCGCATCTCGGTCCTGGTCAACCGGCTGCGACCCGGTCCGCTCGGAATCGACGCCCGCGGACAGGTCCGGCGGGCGCTCGACCGGTTCTCTGGAATCTCCGACGTGCAGTTCCTGCCGGCGGATCCGAAGGGGTCGGACGCCGCGCTCCTGCATGCGCGGCCGGTCTCCGACGTCGCGCCGCGCTCTGCCTTCGCCGCCGCGATACGCCGCGTCGCCGCATCCCTGGAACGTGCGGACGCGCCGCTTGCCCCCTCCCCCGCCGGCGCGTCCGGCCGCCGCCGACGCAACGGGCGGCGGCCGGACGCACTCCGGTGAGCGCGGACCTACTGGCGGTAGCTGGAGAGGAAGTTGCCCAGGCGCTCGATGGCCTCGGTGATCACCCGCGGCTCGGGCAGGGTCACCACCCGGAGATGGTCCGGGGTGGGCCAGTTGAACCCGGTCCCCTGCACCAGCAGGATGCGCTCGGCGACGAGCAGGTCGTAGATGAGCCTGGCGTCGTCGTGGATCTCGTGCACGTTCGGGTCGAGACGCGGGAAGGCGTACAGCGCGCCCGCCGGCTTCACACACGAGACCCCCGGGATCGCCTCCAGGCCTTCCCAGGCCGCGTCGCGCTGCTGGTGCAGCCGTCCGCTGGGCGCGATGAGGGCCTCGATCGACTGCACCCCGGACAGCGCCGCCTGGACGGCGTGCTGCGCCGGCACGTTCGGGCACAGCCGCGTCGACGCCAGGAGCGTGATGCCCTCCAGGAACCCGCGAGCGTGCTCCTTGGGCCCCGTGATCGCGAGCCAGCCCGACCGGTACCCCGCCACGCGATAGGTCTTGGACAGCCCGTTGAAGGTCAGGCACAGCAGGTCCGGCGCGAGCGTCGCCGTCGGGATGTGCACGGCGTCGTCGAACAGGATGCGATCGTAGATCTCGTCGGAGAGCAGCAGGAGGCCGTGCTCGCGCGCGATCTGCACCATCCCGGCCAGCACCTCACGGGAGTACACCGCGCCCGTGGGGTTGTTCGGGTTGATGATCACGAGCGCCTTCGTCTTCGGCGTCACTTTGGAGCGCAGGTCCTCCAGATCCGGGTTCCAGCCGTTGTCCTCGTCGCAGAGGTAGTGCACCGGGGTACCGCCGGCGAGGCTCGTCATGGCCGTCCAGAGCGGGTAGTCGGGCGCGGGAATGAGCACTTCGTCGCCCTCGTCGAGGAGCGCCTGCATCGTCATCGTGATGAGCTCGGAGACCCCGTTCCCGAGGTACACGTCGTCCGGGTCCAGCGGCGGGAAGCCGTCGACCTCCTCATAGCGGCTGACGACCGCCCGGCGCGCCGAGACGATCCCCTTGCTGTCGCTGTACCCGTGCGCGGTCGGGAGGGTCGCGAGCATGTCCTGCACGATCTGGGGCGGGGCCTCGAACCCGAAGATCGCCGGGTTGCCGGTGTTGAGCTTGAGCACCGCGTTGCCCTCTGCCTCCAAGCGCGCCGCCTCGATGAGTGCGTTGCCGCGGATCTCGTAGAGGACGTGCTTCAGCTTGGACGACTGATCGAACTGGCGTGGTGTCATCGCCCAAGGCTACCGCCCGGCGAGGGCCTCCTCGGTCGGGTCGGCGCTCTCCGCCCGGGTGCGCACCGCCGCCGCGTGCGCTTCCCTCTCACGGCGGCTGCTGGCGATGTGCGCGGCAGCGAGCTCGGCGGCGCGGTCGCCGTCGCGGAGGCGCACGGCGTCGAACAGCCCCAGGTGCTCGTCGCCCATGTGCTGCACGTCGCTGTGCTGGGACAGCGCCCACCGCAGCCGGCTGCGGATGCTGCGCATCATCGCCCGCAGCAGGTCGTTCTCACTGAGGTCGGTGACGATCTCGTGGAAGTCGGCCGCCGCGCGACGGGCGAGGACGTCGTCGCCCGCACGCGCCGCACGCTGTTCGGCGGTCAGGCATCGGTGCAGCCGCTCGAGCCCCTCGCGACGGTGGCGTTCGGCGGCCAGACGGAACGCCAGGGGCTCGAGCACCCCTCGCACCTCGTCGAGGTCCGTCATGTCGGCATCCGTGAACTCGCGGACGACCGCCCAGGTGCGCGGGCGCAGCTCCACCAGTCCCTCGGCGTCCAGCTCCTTGAGCGCGTCGCGCACGGGCACGCGGCTGACGCCGATCTCAGCGGCGAGGTCGCGTTCGATGAGTCGGCTTCCCGGGGCGCGCTCGCCGTCGAGGATCGCGTCCCGAAGCCAGGACGCGACCCGCGTGGATTCGAGCTCACGGTCGTCGGCGGTGGTCACGGGGGCCATTCTTCCACTCCGTTGGCGTTCCGGACGGCAGCGCCCGCCCGCAACGACGACGGCCGGCCCCGAGGGGCCGGCCGTCGTATCGTCTCCCGCTACTTCTTCTTCGCCTGGGCGCGCCGCTCGGCGCGGTTCCCGGCGGGCGCGTCCTGCTCGACCCGCTGGCCGAAGGCGCCGCGCGCGGCCGACGCGGCCGGCTCCTCGGCCTCCTCGCCGCCCTGAGCCGCACGGGCGGCCGCCTGGCGCATCCGGTCCGTGGCCGCCTGCTGCACCTGGCCCCGGTCGTTGCGGACCTCCACGTCCCCGGCGTCGTTGGGCGCCGAGTACTCCAGCCGCTGCTCGGACCCGGCTCCCACCAGGCCCTTCGCCTCGACCTCGGCGACGCCCTCCTCACCGGCGCGGCGCACCTCGACCTCGAGGTTGTAGAGGTAGCCGACCGACTCCTCCTTGATCTGTCCCATCATCGACTGGAACATCGCGTAGCCCTCGCGCTGGTACTCGACCAGCGGGTCGCGCTGCGCCATGGCGCGCAGGCCGATGCCGTCCTTGAGGTAGTCCATCTCGTAGAGGTGGTCGCGCCAGCGGCGGTCGAGGACCTGCAGCACCACCCGGCGCTCCAGCTCGCGCGTGGCGGCCTCGCCGAGCGTCTGCTCGCGACGCTCGTACGCGATCAGGGCGTCCGAGAGGAGCTCCCGCTTGAGTCCCTCGGCGCTGATGCCGCCCTTGCGTCCGCCGGCCTCCGCGACGACCTCATCGATCGTGACGCCGACAGGGTAGAGCGTCTTCAGCTCCGTCCAGAGGCTGTCGAAGTCCCAGCTCTCGGTGTGCCCCTCGGCGGTGTGGTCATCCACGACCGCCGTGATGGCGTCCTCGATGAAGTGGCGGACGCGGTCCGCGATGTCGTCGCCCTCGAGGATGTGCCGACGGTCGGCGTAGATCGCCTCACGCTGGCGGTTCAGCACGTCGTCGTACTTCAGGACGTTCTTACGCATCTCGGCGTTGCGCGCCTCGACCTGGCTCTGCGCGCTGCGGATCGCGCGGGTGACGAGACCGGACTCGATCGGCTGGTCGTCCGGGAAGTTCGAGCGCGCGAGGATCGCCTCGGCCGCCCCCGACTGGAACAGCCGCATCAGGTCGTCGGTGAGGCTGAGGTAGAAGCGGCTCTCGCCGGGGTCGCCCTGACGACCCGACCGTCCGCGGAGCTGGTTGTCGATACGGCGGGACTCGTGACGCTCGGTGCCGAGGACGTACAGCCCACCGGCCTCCGCGACCTTCGCGCCCTCCTCGGCGACCGTGGCCTTCATGGCCTCGTACGTCTCGTCCCAGGCGGCCTCGTACTCCTCCGGCGTCTCGACCGGGTCGAGACCCTTGCCCTTGAGCTCCTGCACCGCGAGGAACTCCGCGTTGCCGCCGAGCATGATGTCGGTGCCTCGTCCGGCCATGTTCGTGGCGACGGTGACGGCGCCGAGGCGTCCGGCACGCGCCACGATCTCCGCCTCGCGCGCGTGGTTCTTCGCGTTCAGGACCTCGTGTTTGATGCCCTTCTTGGACAGCAGCCGCGACAGGTACTCGCTCTTCTCCACGCTGACGGTGCCGACCAGGACGGGCTGCCCCTTGGCGTGACGCTCCGCGATGTCCTCGACCACCTGCGCGAACTTGGCCGTCTCGTTCTTGTAGACGAGATCGGCCTTGTCCTTGCGGATCATCGGCTTGTTCGTCGGGATCTGGACGACGCCCAGCTTGTACGTCGACATGAACTCCGCCGCCTCGGTGTCGGCGGTACCGGTCATGCCGGCGAGCTTCTCGTAGAGGCGGAAGTAGTTCTGCAGCGTCACCGTGGCCAGGGTCTGGTTCTCGGCCTTGACCGGGACGCCCTCCTTGGCCTCGATCGCCTGGTGGATGCCCTCGTTGTAGCGGCGCCCCACGAGGATGCGCCCGGTGTGCTCGTCCACGATCATGACCTCGTCGTTCATCACGACGTAGTCGGTGTCGCGCTTGAACAGGGCGAGCGCCTTGATCGAGTTGTTCAGGAACGAGATGAGCGGGGTGTTCGCGGACTCGTAGAGGTTGTCGATGCCGAGGTAGTCCTCGACCTTCTCGATGCCCGGCTCCAGCACGCCGACGGTGCGCTTCTTCTCGTCGACCTCGTAGTCCTCGCCGGCCTCGAGGGTCTTCGCGATCTTCGCGAACTCGGTGAACCAGCGGTTGGCCTCCCCCGACGACGGGCCCGAGATGATGAGCGGCGTCCGGGCCTCGTCGATGAGGATCGAGTCGACCTCGTCGACGATCGCGAAGAAGTGACCGCGCTGGACGAGGTCCTCCTTGCGCCAGGCCATGTTGTCGCGGAGGTAGTCGAAGCCGAACTCGTTGTTCGTGCCGTAGGTGATGTCGGCGGCGTACTGCTCACGGCGCACGTCCGGCGTCTGCCCGGAGACGATCACGCCCGTGGTCATGCCGAGGGCGCGGTACACGCGGCCCATCAGCTCGGACTGGTACGACGCGAGGAAGTCGTTCACAGTGATGACGTGGACGCCGCGTCCCGCGATGGCGTTGAGGTAGCTCGGGAAGGTCGCGACGAGCGTCTTGCCCTCACCGGTCTTCATCTCGGCGATGTTGCCGCCGTGCAGGGCCGCGCCGCCCATGATCTGCACGTCGTACGCCCGCATGCCGAGGGTCCGCTTGGCCGCCTCGCGGACGGCCGCGAAGGCCTCGGGCATGAGCTGGTCGAGGGTCTCGCCCTTCTCGAACCGCTCCCGCAGCAGCGCCGTCTCGCCCCGGAGGTCCTCGTCGCTGATCTTCTCGAAGTCCTCCTCGAGGGCGTTCACGGCCTTGACGACCTGACCCAGACGACGCAGGGTCCGACCTTCGCCCGCGCGCAGCAGCTTCTCAAGAGGATTCGCCACGGATGTCTCTCCTTGTGGTGGATGAAGCACGGCACGCAGAGGCACGCCGAACACATCCACCCATGTTACCGGCGCGTGACCTTGGCATCGCCTCCGAACTTCGCGCTCCGCGGACATCCGTCGCCGGACACGCCGCCGGTCGCGACGTGCAGACGCGCGGAGGCCCATCCCTATACTCGGAAACAGTTTCCGAGAAAGGGGACAGATGTCGGTCCGCCAGAGCCTCCTCGCGATCCTCGACCAGGGCCCCTGCTACGGGTACCAGCTGCGGGCGGAGTTCGATCGGCGCACGGGATCCGCCTGGCCTCTGAACGTCGGCCAGATCTACAACACCCTGGAGCGCCTGGAGCGGGACGGCCTCGTCGCGCGCGGCGAGCCGGACGAGCAGGGACACGTGTACTGGCGGATCACCCCGGCCGGCTCCGCGGACGTCGCCGCCTGGCTGGACTCCCCGGTCCTGCGCGAACAGGCGACCCGGGACGAGCTCGCCATCAAGCTCTCCGTGGCCGCCACGCTCCCGGGCGTGGACGCCGCCGAGGTCATCCGCCGCCAACGCGAAGCCTCGTCCGCCCGCTTGCAGGACCTCCGGCGGACGACGCGCGCCGGTGCCGATCCGGAGGGGCCGGAGGATCTGGCCCGATCCCTCGTGCTCGACTCGATGATCTTCGCCGCCGAGGCGGAGCTGCGCTGGCTCGACCACGTCGAGCAGCGCCTCGCCGCCCATCCCCGCCACGCGATGGCCCTGGAGCTCGCCACCGAGCGCCCCAAGCGGGGCCGGCCCGCGCGATCGGCCCCGGCGGCGGTGCTCGCCTGATCGCGCACAGCGAAGCGGAACCCCAGCCGCGACATATCGGGACCTCGTAGGATCGACTCATGGCCGGGTTCTGGGGCAAGAGGAAACGTGAGCAGGAGGCGCTGCAGGCGCAGGACGACGATCTCGCACGGCGCGCCGAGCAGGCGCTGGTCTCCGCCGATGAGCGGATCCGCACGGCCGGCGACGAGGTCGCCTTCGCCGTCGCCGAGCTGGGCGAGTCGCTGACCAAGGACTTCCGCGAGGCGCTCGACGCCGTGCGCTCGCACATGCGCGAGGCGTTCCAGCTGCATCAGCTCAACCACGACGAGATCCCCGACACGGCCGAGGAGCTTCGCACCCGCAACGCGCGCATCGTCCAGCTGTGCGAGTGGGCGGAGGACCTCATCGATGAGAAGTCCTCCGCGCTCGCGGAGTCCGTCTCGCGCGTGCGCCGCGCCCCGGAGATCACCGCGCAGGTGCGCACGGACGCCGCTGCCCTCGCCGAACGCCTCCCGCACGCCCGTCAGACGATCGAACGACTGAGCCGCCGGTACTCGGACGAGGCGATGCTGCAGGTCTCCCGCAGCGCCGACGAGGCCGAGCAGCTGATCGCCTTCGCGCAGCACGGCGCCGACGTGTCCGAGCGCCGCCGCTCCGCACGCCAGAACGAGGAGGCCGTACTGGCGCTGGAGACGGCGACGGAGGCCGTGCGCCGCGCCGGCGTGCTGCTCGACGCGGTCGAGGACTTCGAGATCGAGGCGCTGCGTGCGGAGTCCACCCTCGCCGAAGTCGTCACCGACTCCCGCGAGGACATCATCGCCGCACGATCCGTCGCCTCCGTCCCCGCCGTGGGCGAGGCGCTGCGGGCGCTGGAGCGGGCTCTGGCGGCCCTCCCCCCGGCCGGCACGCGCTCGGATCCGTTCGCCGAGCTGTCGCAGCTGCGCGCCGCGAACACGGCGCTGGACGAGGCGGTGGCCAAGGCGCGCTACCGGGCCGAGAACCCGTTGCCGTCCGTCGAGCACGTGCAGCACGCCATCGACGACGCCGACCGGCAGCTGGGCGTGGCGCGTTCGCTGATCGCGGGCCACCGCGGCTGGATCGGCGCCGACGCTCGCACCCGGCTGGCCGAGGCGGAGCGGCTGCGCGTCGACCTTCCCGCGCTGCTTCCCGCGGAGGACACGCGCGAGCAGGCCCTCGCCGCCGCGCGCCGGGTGGCTCAGCTCGCCGCCGAGGCGCTGCAGCTCGCGCAGCGCGACATCGACTCCTCCCGGCCGGATCAGGGCTGGGGCGGCGGTGACTCCTGGGGCGGCGGCGGTCGTCGCGGCCCCGGCGGCGGCGACATCGTCTCCGGCGTCCTCGGGGGCCTCGTCATCGGCAGCATCCTGGACGGCATCTTCGACTGAGGCCCTGCGCCGGGGCCCGTACGCCCCGCCCCGCTCACGCGAGATCAGGCGAACGCGTCACTCGGGATCAGGCGAACGCGCGACATCAGGCGATCCTGCTCTCTCGCCGCCTGATCTCGCGCGTTTGCCTGATCTCGCGCGTTCGCATGTTTCCCTGACATCTCCTGTGCCTGCGTCGATGCAGACCCCAGAGCTGCTCCCCTCACCACGCGAGATCAGGCGGACGCGCGGGCCCAGGCGATCCTGCCCGCCAGGCGCCTGAACTGGCGCGTTCGCCTGATCCGGCGTGCTGCCGTCTCGTCCCTTCCCTGGCCGCTGTCCCGGCTGAGGCCACCACCGTGACGCGACGCCCCTCGCTCGGCGAGGAACGTCGCGGGTGGGAGCCGCGTCCCTGCACCGGCGACATCTCGTTGACATACGGACGGTTCGTCCCGTAAGTTCCCGATATGCCGCAGAACAGCGACGCGATGGGGCGCCCCACCGACGAGGAGCTCACGGAGCGGATCCTCACGGAGACCCGCGATCAGCTCGCCAGGGACGGCTACGCCGGGCTCCGGATCGATCGGATCGTGCGCGCCGTCGGCTGCGGCAAGTCGGCGGTGTACCGCCGGTACCCCGACAAGGCGTCCCTCGTCGCGGCGGCCGTCATCCATGTGTCGGCGCTCGGCGAGATCCCCGACACGGGTTCCGTGCGCGAGGACCTCCTCCGCCACGCGATGCAGAACCAGCGGACGCAGTCGCAATCGCCCTCCCGCATGATCGGGCTCGTCCTCTTCGACCCCGAGGTCTTCCCCCTGATCTGGGAGGGCTTCCTCTCCCACCGGCGTGACGCCGGTGTCCTGATCCTCGACCGGGCCATCGCCCGCGGGGAGCTCCCTTCGAACACGGCGCGGGACATCATCCTCGACGCCATCGCCGGCCTCACGCTGTACCACCAGACGGTCAAGGGCCACCGCGTCTCCCCCGACGACTACCGCGGGGTCATCGACGCGCTCATCCGCACTCCGCCGCTCCAGGCCGACCCGGAGACCCCATCCCCGTGAACACACCTCAGACGACCGGCCTTCCCATCGCCGGCTCCCGCGCCCGCAGCGTCGTGGGCTTCCTCATCTTCTGCGAACTCGCCAGCGGCTTCACGCAGGGGTTCTATCCGCCGCTGCTGAAGGACTTCGCTCTCCACCTCGGCGTCTCCGACGCCGACATCACCTGGTTCCTGACGCTGCAGACGCTGGCGGCCGCGGTCTGCGTGCCGCTGCTCTCCAAGCTCGGCGACATCTTCGGACACCGCCGGATCCTGCGCATCGCGATCGTCTCCGTGCTCATCGGCACGCTGATCACCGCCCTGGTGCCGAGCTATCCCGTGGTTCTCGCCGGCCGGCTCCTGGTCGGCCCGCTCGCCGTATGGCTGCCGCTGGAGATCGCCCTGGTGCACAACCGCATCACCGGAGACCAGGCACGCAAGGCCATCGGCCTGCTGGTGACCTTCCTCACGGGAGGGGCGATCCTCGGGACCTTCGCCGCCGGCGGGATCTCGGCGATCTCGCCGAACATCTCCGTCACGATGCTCGCCCCGGTGGTCCTCGTGCTCGTCTCGGCCTACGCCGTGTTCTTCAAGGTCCCCGAATCCGCGAACCGGACGAGCACACGCATCGACTACCTCGGCTTCGCCGGCATCGCGGTCTTCATGATCGCGGCGCTCATCGGACTGCGCTTCGCCGGTTCGGGCGGGTTCCTCAGCGCTCCGACGCTCGTCGCCCTCGGGGTCGCCGTCCTCGCCTTCGCGCTGTGGGTGGTGTGGGAGCTCCGGACCCCGACACCCGCCGTCGACGTCCGGCTGGTCGTCTCCCGGCGTGTGGGGCCCATCTACCTGGCCGCCCTGTGCTTCGGGATGGTCATGTTCGGAGGGCAGGCCCCGATGTCGACCTTCCTCGGATCCCGCCCCGACGTCGAGGGCTACGGATTCGCGGCGACGCCCGGGCTGATCTCCCTGGTGGTGGGCTCCGTGACGATCCTGGCGACCGTCGGCGCGGCGCTCTTCAGCCTGCTGGCCGCGCGGATCGGGATCCGTACCGTCCTGCTGTCCGGGGCGGCTCTGTCCGCCGTCGGGAACCTGCTGGTCATCCCGCTGCACACCTCCCTGGGCGGCTACCTCACCGCCGCGATCGTGCAGGGCCTCGGCTACGGCCTGCTGCTGGGCGCCTTGCCAGCACGCCTGGCCGAGCTCGCCCCGGCCGACGCGACCGGCATCGCCGCGGGCGTGTACAACTCCCTGCGCACGCTCGGCGGATCGCTGGCCGGAGCGATCTTCGCCGCCCTGCTGGGGGCGGCACTGGTCGCCGGCACCGCGTACGCGTCCGTCGAGGGCTACATCGCCATCTGGGTGTTCAGCGGCGCGGCCTTCGTGGTGTGTTTCGTGGCCCTGATGTTCCTTCCGCGCGAAGAGCGCTCCCCCGTTCCGGCGACGACGCCCGCCTCCGCCCGCTGACCCGACCTCCGAGGAGACCGACATGACCATCCCCGCCTTCGCCACCGAGGCCGCTGACATCCTTCCCGACCTGCAGACCCTGCGACGGGACCTGCATGCGCATCCCGAGCTCGGCCTAGAACTGCCCGAGACCCAGCGACGGGTCCTGCGCGATCTCGAGCCGCTCGGGCTGGAGATCACCCTCGGCGAACGGCTGAGCTCGATCGTGGCGGTCCTCCGTGGCGGGCGTCCCGGCCCCACCGTGCTCCTGCGCGGGGACATGGACGCCCTCCCGGTCGTCGAGCAGACCGGCCTCGACTACGCGGCGACCAACGGCCGGATGCACGCGTGCGGGCACGACCTGCACACCGCGGGGCTCGTGGGCGCGGCGCGTCTTCTCGCGGCGCACCGCGAACAGCTCGCCGGAGACGTGCTGTTCATGTTCCAGCCCGGCGAGGAGGGATACGGCGGGGCCAAGATCATGCTCGAAGAAGGCCTCCTCGACGCCTCCGGCAGCACCCCCGTCGCCGCGTACGGCATCCATGTCGCCCCCGGGCCGCGGGGACTCTTCGTCACCCGCGCCGGAGCGGTCGCCGCGGGATCGAATCAGCTCACCGTCACCGTACGGGGGCGCGGAGGACACGGGTCCCAGCCGCACCAGGTGCTCGACCCGGTCCCCGTCGCCGCCGAGATCATCCTGGCGCTGCAGACCTTCGTGACCCGCCGGTTCAACGCGTTCGACCCGATCATCCTGTCCGTCACGCAGCTGGAGGCGAGTGACGCCGTGAACGTGATCCCGGAGACGGCGACGCTGCGCGCGACGGTGCGGACGCTGTCGGCGGAGTCGCTGTCGCGTCTGCAGGAGGAGGCGCCGCGCTTGGCCGAGCACATCGCCGCCGCGCACGGGCAGACGGCGGAGGTCGACTTCGAAGTGATGTACCCGGTCACGATCAACGACGCGGCGGCGACCGACGAGGCACTCGCATGGCTGGGCGAGGAGTTCGGCGCGCAGCGCGTGCAGACGATGCCCACCCCCGGCATGGGTTCCGAGGACTTCTCGTTCGTGCTGAACGAGGTGCCGGGGACCTTCGTGATGCTCGCCACCACGCCCCCGGAGGTCGACGTGGAGACAGCGGAGTTCAACCACTCTCCGCGAGTGCTGTTCGACGACGCGGTCCTGGGCGACCAGGCGGCCGCCCTCGCGACCCTCGCGTGGCGCAAGCTCGCCGCGCTCGCCGCGTCCTGACCGCTCGGAGCTGATCCGCCACACGCGAGATCAGGCAGACGCGCGGACTCAGGCGATCACGCGCTCTGGGCGCCTGAACTCGTGCGTTCGCCTGAACTCGCGCAGGCACAGGACGCACGATGCGGCCCGGGGCACAGCGCCCCGGGCCGCATCGTGCGTCCGGCCGTGCGTCAGGAGGCGAGCTCCTCGGCCGGGGCCGCCTGGGTCGTCAGCGAGATGACGCCGTAGTCCCAGCCCTTGCGCCGGTAGACGACGCTGGGGTGGTCGGTGCGGGCATCGACGAACAGGAAGAAGTCGTGCCCGACGAGCTCCATCCGATCCACGGCCTCCTCGACCGTCATCCACTCGGCGTCGAAGTTCTTGGTGCGGATGACCACCGGGGAGTAGCTCTCCTCGTCGTCTCCCGCGATGGGGATCTCGCCCGTCGCGACGGCGTGCAGCACATCGGCGGGCGCGGGGCGGACGTCGATGCCGGTCAGCTCTCCGCTGCCCTTCTCGAAGTGCGCTCCCCTCGGGTGGTTGCGGCCGTCCACGCGCTTCTCCTTGGCGCGGCGGACCTGCTCCATGAGCTTGTCGATCGCCATGTCCAATGCGGCGAACTTGTCGCCGTCTCGCGCCTCGGCGCGGATCACCGGACCGCGCCCGACCAGGGTGAGCTCGACGGTCTCGTCCTCGACCCGGCCGTTCCGATAGGACCGATGGGTGACCTTGACGTCGAGGCGTTGGGCCTTGGTCGCGAGGGTCGCGATCCGGGCCGTCTTCTCCTCGACGACCGTCCGGAACCGATCGCTGATGCTCACTCCCACACCGACGATGTTCGTTTCCATCCCTGACCTCCTTGTCCCGGTCCTCCCGGCCAAGGGCGGACCGTGGTCGCCTTGTGAACCCCTACCGTAGTCGCGGACGCGCGACCTGTCACCACCCGGATGCCCGTGTGTCGCCGCCGCCCGCGCCGCCCCGGTGCGCGTCGTCCGCCCACCCCGGCCGCACGAGCCCGGCACCCGGCGGCGTCGCGGCGAGCACGACGCCGCCGACCACGCGGAACCCGGCGGCTCCGAGCGCCCGCGCCGCCTCGTCGAGCGTCGCGCCGGTGGTCACCACGTCGTCGACGACGAGGACCGACCATCCGTCTCCCCCGCCCCGCGCCCGCATGCTGCCCGCGACGTTGCTCCGCCGTTGCGCCCTCCCGAGCCCTCGCTGATCCCGCACCCGCCGGGTCGGGGTCAGGATCCGGCGCACCTGACCGCCCGTCCTGCGGGCGAGCAGCTCCGGGAGGCGGAACCCGCGACGCCGGAAGGACGCGTGCGAGGTGGGCACCGGGACGACGAGGTCGATGGGATCCGCATCCGGCGGGAACGTGGCGAGGCACGCGCCCGCCGCCTCTCGCATGGCGGGAACGAGGGCGGGCAGCAGGCTGGTCCGCCCGTGCTCCTTGATGTCGCGGACGACCTGCGCGACGACGCCCTCGTATCGCAGCCCCGCGTGCACCGGCAGGCCGTCCGGCGTCCGCACGCGCACCGGTTCGGGGCGGAGCTGGGCCCGGCAGGTCGTGCACAGCGAGGTCGTCACCGCCCCGCACCCTGCGCACTCCGCCCCGAGGAGCATGTCGGCGATGTCCGCGCCGAGCAGTCTCAGGCGGTCACGCGGCGATGGCCGAGTGTTCTGGTCCATCCCGGCACCCTGCCGCAGCGGACCGCGCCGCGGGGACGCCCGCTCCGATCTGTGAGCCGTCCGTCGCCGGTCAGGACGGTGCAGGACGAGCCCGCGCCCACCCGCGGATCACGGGCTGTCGATCTGGGTCGCCAGCACCTGCACGCCGGCGCGCTCCGAGGACCAGGTCGTGCCGCTGCGCATCCACAGCGCACCGTCGTCCCCGCGCAGCCGCACGTTCGAGACAGGAGCAGCGGGCGCCACCGCCTGCGCGGCCACCGGCGTGTCCGTCGCCGTCGACGGCCCGCCGACCATCTGCTCGATGAGCTCCGGCCGCCCGTCGTCCTCGGCCAAGATGCCCAGCGTCCGGTCGTCGAGCCAGACCAGGTCGCGGACCTCGCCGGACACCCGCCCCGCGACGAAGTACGGCCGTCCGACGCCCGTCGGCTCCCCCTTCGCGTCGCGTTCGATGCCGGCGACCTCGATCCGCACCTGGGAGCCGACGGAGAGAGCCACGGCCACCCGGGCCCCGTCCCGGCTCACCGCCAGGGCGGAGATGCCCTGGGCGTCCTCGAACGCCGACAGCGGATGGGAGACCACCCCGGGCGACCAGACCTGCACGCCGCCCGGGCTGGTGCGGGGCACGGTCCACGTGAACCCGTACGGATCCAGCGACGGTCTGATGAGGCCGGGGCGGCTGTCCAGCTCGTCCACCTGTTCGCCCGACACCGCGTACACGCGGCCGCCGGTCGTCTGCACGATCGCCCGGGACGCCGCGCCGCTCGCCGTGATGGACGAGATCGGCTCGGGGAACCGTGCGATCGGCCCGGAGACACCGTCGATCGGCGACACCTCGCTCCCGGACAGGTAGCCGAAACCGTCCTCCGTCAGGACGAGGGGGCGCGTGTCCACCGTGGTCGACGAGAAGGGCGCCGCCGAGGTGCCCAGCTCGGTGCCGTTCACCGTCAGGCGCACCTGGAGCACGCCGACCGCGGCCAGGCTCCGCTCGAGCTGCGTCCGCATCCGTGCGAGCGTGACGTCGTCGACGCCGAGCGCCGCCTGGCTCAGGTCCACCTCGGCGATCTGCGCGTCGACGGAGACCGTCTCCCGGCCGAGCTCCACGTCGCCGGTGAACGCCGTGCGCACCGACTCCACGAGCCAGGGACTGGGGGCTCCCGCCACCAGGGCCTGGACGATGCGCGACGCGGTGTTCTTGCGCTTGGGGAACCACCGCACGTCCGGCACCAGGTAGGTCCAGGTCGCGTCGAAGTAGACGACCGGGTACGGCCGGAGGACGTCCTCGGCGGCGAAGGTCCGCGCGTCCAGCAGGATCCCGTCCGGCGCCCGGGCGATGCGCCACTGCCCCGCGTCGTCCTTCTTCAGCTCGTAGGAGACCTCCGCCGCGCCGGAGGCGACCGTGTAGGAGCCGTTCTGATCGATGGTCGCCGACTGCTGGATGGCGAGCCGGACGCTTGTCTCGTCCGTGTCCGCCTCGGGGGTCGGTCCCGCGTAGCGGCGCTCCGCGGACGCGTCGATGGTCACGCCGGCGTTCGGCTTCCAGCTCTCCTGGAACGGGCCGATGAGGAAGCTGCGGGCGACGTCCCAGTTGTCGGCGGGGTTCGCGGCGGCATCGATGAAACCGCGCACGATCTGCTCGGGATCGGCGCCGTCCGAGGGCCCGCGGGCGAGGTAGGTCAGATCCGACTCGTCCGACGCACCGTCGCCCGAGTTCCCCGGCCGCACCTCGCCGGTCGTCGGGAGCGATGCGCACGCGGCCAGGCTCAGGGCCAGCAGCGCGACGACGGCGGAGCGGATGACGCGTCCGACGCTCATGAGTCCTCCTTCCCCGGCGCGGCGGACGACGGCGGCTCCGCACGCGGCACCACGATCGGCTCGGTGACGACACCGAGATCCACCAGGCTCGTCTGGGGCTCCAGGGGGACCGGCGAGGGGCCGTCCAGCGTGCGGCCGTGCCGCGGCAGGGTGAGCACGAAGTTGGTCCCCACGCCCCGTTCCGACCACACGGCCAGCGTCCCGCCGTGCAGACGGGCGTCCCCGAGCGCGATGGACAGGCCGAGCCCCGTACCGCCGATCGTGCGCTGTCGCGAAGGGTCCGCACGCCAGAACCGATCGAACACCCGCGCGGCGTCCGCCGGCGCCATGCCCATCCCCGAGTCCTGCACGCCGACGGCGACCGCGTGCTGGTTGCTGTCCACCGTGATCACCACCGGCCGGCCTTCGCCGTGCTCGATGGCGTTGCCGATGAGGTTGCGCAGCACCCGGCGGACCCGCCGCGGATCCATGTCGACCGGCGTGTGACCGCCCGGTGCCACGAAGCGCAGCTCCGTCCCGTGGCCGGCGGCGAGCGGGCGCAGCTCCTCGGTCATGTCCTCGGCCAGGTGCGCGAGGCTGGTCGCCTCCGTCTCCAACTGCACGGACCCGGCGTCGTAGCGGCTGATCTCGAGCAGGTCCGCGAGGAGGGTGTCGAAGCGCTGCACCTGGGTGTGCAGCAGCTCCACGGTCCGGCCCGTCGTCGGGTCGAAGTCCGCGCGCTGGTCGTTGAGGATGTCGGCCGCGAGGCGGATCGTGGTCAGCGGCGTGCGCAGCTCGTGCGAGACGTCGGACACGAAGCGCTGCTGGACCAGCGAGAGCTCGCTGAGCTCCTTGATCTGCGCCTCGATGCTCTCGGCCATCGCGTTGAACGATCGCCCGAGCGTGGCGAGCTCGTCGTCGCCGCGCACCGGGAGGCGCACGGCCAGCTCCCCCGCCGCCAGCCGGGCGCTGGTCTCCGCGGCCTCCGTCACCGGCTGGACCACCGACCGCAGCGCCACCCAGGCGATCGCGGCGATGAGGGCGACGAGGACGATCCCCGCCACCCACAGCACGCTCTGCACGAGCTGGAGGGTCTGCGCGGTGTCGGCGAGGTCGTACGCGATGTAGAGCTCGTACGCGCCCGCCCCGGGCAGCGTCAGGAGCTGCCCGACGACGATCCCGGCGTGCGCGGGCCCCTCCCCGTCCTCCAGGGCCACGGGCTGCCACCACTGCGTGTCCGCGTGCTCGATCACCGCCCGCTGGAGCTGCGGCGAGATCAGCGACTCCGTCATTCCCCGCTGGTACCCGGGCGGCGCCGTCAGCGACGGTGCGTCGTCGACGCGGCGGATCGTGATCATGTCCGACGAGGAGAACGTGCCCAGTCGCTCGATCGCGTCGCGCATGAGGCCGTCCAGAGCGGAGCGCTCTCCCTGGGCGTCACCGGAGTTCAGCACGGACTGCGCGGAGGCGGTCGCTCGCTGCGCGTCGTCCAGCACCTGGGCCTTGCGCGCCTCCCAGAGGTTGTTCTGGATGGCCAGGGCCATCGCCACGCAGGTCACCAGGATCGCCACCGAGGTCAGGGCGAGCGTGACCACCAGCGTGCGGAACCGCAGCGAACTGCCCCAGAGCGCGGCGAGCGCCTGCGGCCAGCCCCTCCAGTCGCGCACGATCGCGGAGCCGGAGACCGGGGACGATGCGGGCGGCACGATGGCCTAGCCCGCGCTCCCGGCCCGGTAGCCGACGCCGCGCACGGTCATGACGATACGGGGGTTGTCGGGGTCGAGCTCGACCTTCGCGCGCAGCCGCTGCACGTGCACGTTGACCAGCCGGGTGTCGGCCTTGTAGTGGTATCCCCAGACCTGTTCCAGCAGCATCTCGCGGGAGAAGACCTGCTGCGGCTTGGAGGCAAGGGCCACGAGGAGCTGGAACTCCAACGGCGTCAGCGCGATCGGGTCCGTCCCGCGGCGCACCTCGTGCGCGTCGACGTCGATCGTGAGATCCCCGATGCGCAGCACGTCCGTGCTCGACTGGGGCGTCGGACGGAGGCGAGTGCGGATCCGGGCGACGAGCTCCTTCGGATTGAACGGCTTGATGATGTAGTCGTCGGCGCCGACCTCGAGCCCGCGGACCACGTCGGCCGTGTCGCTGCGCGCGGTGAGCATGATGATCGGGACACCGGACTCCGCCCGGATGCGGGTGCAGATCTCGATCCCGTCCATGCCCGGGAGCATGAGGTCCAGCAGCACGAGGTCGGGACGCTGGGTCCGCCACTCCTCCACGGCACGGGCGCCGTCCGCGCAGAAGACCGGTTCGAAGCCCTCGGTGCGCAGCACGATACCGATCATCTCGGCGAGAGCCGTGTCGTCGTCGACCACGAGGATGCGTGAGGTCATGGTGCCCAGTCGTCTTTCGTCGCTCGAATGCAGGCGCGGACGATCCACGGCGCCCCCGCATGGGCACCAGCGTACTTCACCGCCGCGCGACGGACGGGGAGGCCCGGTGGCGGGTCGCCCGTGGCCCCGGGGCCCGCCGGAGCCGGGTGTGACACGATGGACGCAGATCCACGACCTCCGGAGGAGCACGTGAGCGGACCGACCTGGACACCCGCCCCCCGCCCGGGGCTGATCCCGCTGCACCCGCTGGGCTTCGGCACCCTCCTGGGGAAGGCCTTCGCCGCCCTGCGCCACAACCCCAAGGTGCTGTTCGGTTTCGCGGTGGTCGTCCAGCTCGTCGTCGTGATCGTCACCGCGGCCCTGCTCGGCGCCGTCATGGTCGGCGCCTTCTCCCGGCTGAACACCCTCCGCCAGGGCTCCGACGAGTTCCTCACGATCCTCATCGGCTCGACGGCCCTCGTGGCCGTGGCCGGGATCGCGATCAGCCTCGGGTCCGTCGCCTTCTCGGCTCTCGTCCAGGGCGTCGTCGCCTCCGACGTGGCGGCCGCTGTGCTCGGCGACAAGGCGACGCTCGGGGCCCTGTGGCGCCGCGTGCGTCCCGTCGCATGGCGGCTCATCGGATACGCCCTGCTCCTGGGCGTCGCCGTCTCCGCGCTCCTGCTGCTCCTGGCCGCCGTCACGTTCGGCGGGATCGGCGCCCTGGGCGGGTACTCGGAGGCGTCCCTGGCGATCGCGACGGTCGTCGCGATCCTCGCCTTCCTCGGCGCGCTCCCCCTCGGGATCTGGCTGAACACGAAGCTGCTGCTCGTGCCGAGCGTCCTCGTGCTGGAGCGGGCGACGATCCGCGGCGCGATCGTGCGGTCGTGGCGGCTGACCCGAGGACGGTTCTGGGTCGCCTTCGGGGTGACGGCGCTGATCGGGCTCATCATGGGCCTGGCGGCGCAGGTCGTCGGCATGCCGGCCTCCATGCTCAGCTCCCTGTTCATCCCCGTGATCGCGCCCACCGGGACCAACGACGCCTCCGCCATCGCGGGGTTCGTGCTGGCGATGCTCGTGCCGCAGCTGCTGATCATCGTGATCCAGGCGATCGCCGCGGTCGTCCAGGCCACCGGCGCCACGCTGGTCTACCTGGACTGCCGGATGCGGCACGAGGGCCTGGACCAGGACCTGCTCGCGGCCGTGGAGCGGCGTCAGGCCGGGCAGGACCTCGGCTCCGACCCGTTCGCCGTCGACCCGTCGCGCGCCGTGACCGCCGAGTACCGGCCGCTGCAGAAGACGGTGTGGGACTCCGCCGCCGCCCCCTATCCCGGGCCCGCCCCCTTCCCTGCGGGTACCCCGTACCCGCCCGCGCCCGGCTCCGTCCCGCCCGGGTCGTACCCGCCCGCGCCCGGGTCTTTCGCACCGTCCGGGTCGTCCGTCCCGCCGTACGCGACGCCGGCACCGCCGGCCGCCGCCCCCGCGCCGGCTGCACCGCCCGCCGCCCCCGCACCGCCGGTGGCCCCTCTGCCGCCGACCGACGACAGCCCCTGGGCGCCGCGGGACGGCGAGCGTCGCTGGACGGCTCCGGGATCCGACGGCGCATGAGCCGGATGCACCTGCAGATCCCGCTCATCCCCGACGGGGACGAGGCCCAGCGCTGGGCGGAGCAGGAGCTCTCGCGACCCGAGTACGCCGAGGCACGGCCGACGCTGTTCGACCAGTGGGCCCGCGCCGTGGCGGAGTTCCTTGCGGACCTGTTCACTCCGCAGGGCGGCGCGAACCTCGGCCCTGTGGCGTTGACACTCGTCTGCGTCGTCGTCGTCGCCGCGCTCGTCATCGTCCTCATCCTCTGGGGCCGTCCGCGACGGTCTTTCGCCCGCCGCGCCGCCACGGACCTCCTCGGCAGCAGGGACGCCCGCTCCGCCGCGGAGCTGCGCGCGGACGCCGAGCGCAGCGCTCGCGCGGGAGACTGGGACGAGGCCGTCGTCCTCGGGTACCGGGCGCTCGCCCGCTCACTGCAGGAGCGCGACCTCATCGCGCCCGCGCCCGGTGCGACGGCGCAGACGATCGCCCGGGAGGCGACGGTCGCGTTCCCGGAGGAGGCCGAAGCGCTGCGGCGGGCGGCCGAGTCCTTCGACGACGTGCGGTATCTCCGTCACCCCGGCACGTCCGAGCGGTACCGCGACCTCGCGGACACCGACGCACGCCTCCTGGCGGCGCGGCCGGAGCTGGTTGCCGTATGAGCACCGCGCAGGACAGCACGACGCAGGACGCCTCGACGGCGTCGACGGTCGTCCGCACGCGCGGCGGCGTCTCCCGCGCGCTCGCGTGGATCCTGATCGTCCTCGTCCTCCTCGGCGTGGCGGTGGTCGCGCTCCAGGTGGCGGCGCAGCGCCCCGGGCTGCGCACGGGATTCGACCCCGAGGGCAACGGCCCCGGCGGCACCCGTGCGCTGGCGGAGATCCTCCGCGCTCAGGGGGTGGAGGTCGACGTGGTCCGCAGTCGTATCGAGGCCGCGCGGACGATGGACGAGCGCTCGACGCTCGTCCTGGCCGATCCGTACGCGCTCTCCGACGACGCCGTGCGGACGCTGATCGGCGAGGCGGACGACGTCGTGATGCTCACCGGCAGCGCCCGCATGCTGCGCATCCTCGGGCTCGGCGACTACGCCGCAGGGAGCGCGTCCGGCCCGCTGACGGCCTCGTGCGACCTGCCGGAGTTCGCCCGGGTCGGCGAGATCGAGCCGGGTCAGCTCTTCCGGCCCGCGGACGGGGTCACCGCCTGCTTCGCAGACGATTCCGGGGCGGCCGTCCTCGTGGCCGACGAGGGCGACCGCCGCCGCGCGATCGTCGACGGCTCGCGCCTGCTCACCAACGAGCGCCTCGCGGAGAAGGGCAACGCTGCGTTGGGCCTGGCCCTCCTCGGTCAGCACGAGCGCGTCGTCTGGTACGTCCCCTCGTTCGGCGACACCGACCTCGAACCCGGCGACGCGGAGGCCACCCTGGCCGAGCTGACACCGGGATGGGTGACCCCGGCGATCCTCACCCTCCTCGTCGCCGCGATCGTGACCGGCGTCTGGCGGGGCCGCCGCTTCGGCCCCCTCGTGGCGGAGACCCTCCCGGTGACCGTCCGCGCTTCCGAGACCATGCACGGGCGGGCGCGCCTCACCGCGCACGCCGCGGACGCCGGGCACGCCGCCCAGGCGCTGCGTGCGGGCACCATCGGACGCCTCGCCGCACGGCTGGCCATGCCCGCCGCCGATCCCGCCGCCGTCGCCGATGCGGCGGCGGACCGCGTGCAGGCGTCCCGGGACTCCGTGCGCCCGCTGCTGACCGGCCCGGTGCCGAGCACCGATCCCGACCTCATCCTGTTCGCGCGCCGGCTCGCCGCGCTCGAGACCGCGGTCGACGACGTCGTCCGCATCGAAAGGAGCACCCCGTGACCGATCCCCGCGACCCGGCCGCAGCGCCCCCTCCGCCCGCCGCCCCTCCGGCGCCCCCCACACCCGCGCCGGGCCCGGGCGGGACGACGCCGGCGCCGGCGGACACGGCCCCGCAGCCCGCACCCGATCCCGACGCCGGTCTCCGCGAGGCGATGCACCGCGTCCGGCTCGAGGTCGACAAGGCGGTGGTCGGGCAGCCGGGCACCGTGACCGGGCTCCTCGTGGCCCTGCTCGCCCGCGGACACGTGCTGCTCGAGGGTGTGCCCGGCGTCGCGAAGACCCTCGTCGTCCGCGCGTTCTCCCGCGCCCTCGGGCTCGACACCACGCGCGTGCAGTTCACGCCCGACCTCATGCCCGGGGACGTGACCGGATCGCTCGTCTACGACGCCCGATCCGGGGAGTTCGAGTTCCGGCCCGGCCCGGTCTTCACTCACATCCTGCTGGCCGATGAGATCAACCGCACCCCGCCGAAGACCCAGGCCGCCCTGCTGGAGGCCATGGAAGAGCGCCAGGTGTCCTCCGACGGCGGCAGCCGCGCGCTGCCCGACCCGTTCCTCGTGGCCGCGACGCAGAACCCCATCGAGCACGAGGGCACCTACTCCCTTCCGGAGGCGCAGCTCGACCGGTTCCTCATGAAGCTCGTGGTCGGGATGCCCGAGCGCGACGCCGAGGTGTCGGTCCTCCGTCGGCACGCGGACGGCTTCTCGCCGCGGGAGCTCACGGACCTCCGCGCCGTCGTCTCGCGCGACGAGATCGTCGCCGCGCAGCGCGCCGCCGCCCGTGTGGAAGTCACCGACGACGTGCTGGGCTACGTCGTCGATCTGGCCCGCGCCACGCGACAGGCCCCGTCCGTGCAGCTCGGCGCCAGCCCGCGCGCATCCACGGCGCTGCTGGCCGCCGCCAAGGCCTGGGCCTGGCTCAACGGATCGAGCGCGGTCACGCCGGATCATGTGCAGACCATGCTCGTCCCGGTGTGGCGGCACCGGCTCCAGCTCCGACCGGACGCCGAGATGGAAGGAGTGTCGGCCGACGCCGTGCTCTCCTCCGTCGTCCAGCAGACCCGGGTTCCGATCTAGGTGTTCGTCACCGGCCGTCTCGTCCTGCTCGTCGCCCTCGGCGTGGTCCCCGTCGTCCTGCTGGACGTCGCGGGGGTCTCGGCGTGGGTCGCGTTGGCCGGCTGGCTGATCCTCTGCGCCGTGCTCGTCGCCGTCGACGTGCTCGTCGCCACCTCCCCCGCCGCGCTCCGGATCTCCCGTGACGTTCCGGCCCGATTGCGGCTGGGCGAGCCGGCCACGGCGGCCGTATTGGTCCAGAACCCCGGCGCCCGTCGTCTGCGCGGCGTCCTGCGCGACGCCTGGCAGCCGACGGCGGGGGTCTCCGCCGCTCGGATCCCGCTCGACGTCCCGCCCGGGGAACGGCGTCGCCTGCCGGTTGCGCTGCGCCCCCGCCGCCGCGGCGAGCTGGAGAGTGCGTTCGTCGCGGTGCGCTCCGTCGGTCCGCTGGGGCTCGCCGGGCGACAGGCGCGGCACGCCGTGCGCGGCGTCGTGCGGGTCCTTCCCCCGTTCGCGTCCCGCCGTCACCTCCCCTCACGGCTCGCCCGGCTGCGCGAGCTGGACGGGAACACGAGCATCCAGGTGCGCGGTCAGGGCACCGAGTTCGACTCGCTGCGCGAGTACGTCCGCGGCGACGACGTCCGCTCCATCGACTGGCGGGCCACCGCGCGCGCGGGCACGACGATGCTGCGCACCTGGCGGCCCGAGCGCGACCGGCACGTCGTGATCCTCATCGACACCGGCCGCACCTCCGCCGCGCGCGTCGGCGACGGCACCCGGCTGGACGCCGCGTTCGAAGCGACGCTGCTGCTCGCCGCTCTCGCGCAGCGGGCCGGCGACCACGTGCACCTGCTGCTGTTCGACCGGGTCGTGCGGGCCCGGGTGAGCGGGGTGGACGGCCCAGGGCTGCTCCCGGCGCTGACCGACGCCATGGCGCCCGTCCATCCGCGGCTGGTCGACACGGACTGGGGAGCGGCGTTCGCCGCGGTGCGGACGACGACCACACGTCCGTCGCTGATCGTCGTCCTCACCGCGCAGGACGCGCCTGAGAGCGCCCGGAGCTTCCTCGGCGCCTTCCCCGCCCCGTCCCGCGCGATGACCGTGCTCGTCGGATCCGTCACCGACGAATCGGTCGGCGACCTCGCGCGCGCCCGGCAGACCCGCGAGGACGTGTACCTCGCCGCCGCGGCCGAGCGCACCCTCCACGACGCCGCGTCCGTGGCCGACGCCGTGCGCCGCGCCGGCGGCGAACCGCTGGCGGCGGATCCGGAGGCGCTGCCGCCGCGGATCGCCGACCGCTACCTGGAGTTGAAGGCGGCCGGCCGGCTCTGACGTCGAGCGGCGCGTCGCCGGCGTTCGGGGTCCGATTCCGGCCGAATCCCACCCGTACCGCGCCCCGAACCCCGCGAACGCGCCCCGAAACGAGGACGACCCCCGCCCGAGAAGGGCGGGGGTCGTCGTCACCGGACGAGTGTCAGCGCAGGTCGAACCGGTCCAGCTCCGTGACCTTGGCCCAGGCCGCGACGAAGTCGCGCACGAACTTCTCGGCCGCGTCGTCCGAGGCGTAGACCTCGGCGAGCGCGCGCAGCTCCGAGTTCGAGCCGAAGACGAGGTCGACGCGGGTGCCGCGACCGACGAGCTCACCGGAGCCGTCCTTGCGGCCCTCGAACGCGTGGGAGCCCGGGTCCAGAGGCTTCCACGTCGTGCCGAGATCGAGCAGGTTCACGAAGAAGTCGTTCGTGAGCACGCCCGGGCGGTCCGTGAAGACGCCGTACGCGGAGCCGTCCCAGTTCGCACCGAGGACCCGGAGGCCGCCGACGAGCACGGTCATCTCCGGAGCGGTCAGGGTGAGCAGGTTGGCGCGGTCCAGCAGCAGATGCTCGGCGGGGATGCCGGCGACGTTCGACGCCGCGTAGTTGCGGAACCCGTCCGCCATCGGCTCCAGGAAGCGGAACGACTCGACGTCCGTCTGCTCCTGGGACGCGTCCGTGCGACCGGGGTGGAACGGCACCTCGATCTCGACCCCGGCATCCCGCGCCGCCTTCTCCACCGCGGCGTTGCCGGCCAGGACGAGGAGGTCGGCGAGCGACACCCGGACGTCATCCGTCCGCGACGCGTGGAACGCCTCCCGGATCGACTCCAGCGCACCGATCACGCGGGCGACGCGGGCCGGGTCGTTGACCTCCCAGTCCTTCTGCGGCGCGAGGCGGATGCGGGCGCCGTTGGCGCCGCCGCGCTTGTCGCTGCCGCGGAACGAGGCCGCCGCCGCCCACGTCACCGACACGAGGTCGGAGACCGAGAGGCCGGACTCGACGATGCGTCCCTTGAGATCGGCGATCTCGGCGGCGCCGACCAGGGCGTGGTCGACGGCCGGCACGTTGTCCTGCCAGATGAGCTCCTCGGCCGGGACCTCGGCTCCGGCGTAACGGGCCCGCGGGCCCATGTCGCGGTGGGTCAGCTTGAACCACGCGCGGGCGAAGGCGTCCGAGAACGCCTGGGTGTCGTCCTTGAACCGGCGGGAGATCTTGTCGTACTCCGGGTCCATGCGCAGCGCCAGGTCCGTGGTGAGCATCCGCGGCTCCCGGCGGCCGTCGGAGTGTGCGAGCGGGACCATGTCCGCTCCCCCGCCGTTGATCGGGCGCCACTGGTGCGCGCCGGCCGGGCTCTGGAACAGCTCCCACTCGTAGGCGTAGAGGATGTGGAAGAACTCGTTGTCCCAGCGGGTCGGGTGGTAGGTCCACGTGACCTCGAGGCCGGAGGTGATCTGGTCGTCGCCCTTGCCGGTCCCGTGGTTGTTCTTCCAGCCCAGGCCCTGCATCTCCAGCCCTGCGGCCTCGGGGTTGTCCTCCACGTTCTCATCGGACGCGGCGCCGTGGGTCTTGCCGAACGTGTGACCGCCGGCGATGAGGGCGACGGTCTCCTCGTCGTTCATCGCCATGCGGGCGAACGTCTCGCGGATGTCGCGGGCCGCGGCGATCGGGTCCGGATTGCCGTTGGGACCCTCCGGGTTGACGTAGATCAGTCCCATCTGGACGGCGGCGAGAGGACGCTCCAGCTCGCGGTCGCCCGAGTAGCGCTCGTCGCCCAGCCAGGTCGTCTCCGGGCCCCAGTACACGTCGTCGTCCGGCTCCCACGCGTCGACCCGGCCGCCGGCGAAGCCGAAGGTCTCGAAGCCCATGGACTCCAGCGCCACGTTCCCGGCGAGGATCATCAGGTCGCCCCAGCTGAGCGCCTGGCCGTACTTCTTCTTGACCGGCCACAGCAGGCGACGGGCCTTGTCGAGGCCCACGTTGTCCGGCCAGCTGTTCAGGGGGGCGAACCGCTGCTGCCCGGTCCCGCCGCCGCCGCGCCCGTCTGTGACGCGGTAGGTGCCCGCGCTGTGCCAGGCCATGCGGATGATGAGCGGACCGTAGTGGCCGAAGTCGGCGGGCCACCAGTCCTGCGAGACCGTGATGACGTCGTGGATGTCCTTCTTCACCTCGGCGAGGTCGAGCGCCTCGAACGCGGCCCTGTAGTCGAAGCCCGGGTCGAGCGGATTGCGCTCAGCGGTGTTCTTCGCCAGGATCCGGACGTTGAGCTGCTCCGGCCACCACACGCGGTTGGCCGAGCCCATCGTGGGGTGCGGCTGGGCATGCACGACCGGGCATGCGCCCGCGTCGCTCGGCTCGTCCGTCACGGTGACGGACTGGTCGATGTCGGTCGTGTCGTCGGTCCCCGGCGTCTGGAGATCGGTCATGGGTGTCCTTCCCTTGATGGCGGTCGATGAGGTGCGGTGGGGTCGGTGAGGAACGGCCGGAGCCGTTGCGGTATGAGGGGCGGTCAGGCGGGATCGGTCTCCGCAGCGCACGCCGCGCACAGGCCCCAGTAGGTGACCTCGGCGGTCGCGATCCGGTACCCGTGCGTCTCGCTCGGGATCAGGCAGGGCGCATGGCCGGTGGCGCAGTCGACGTCCTCGACGCCCCCGCAACGCGTGCAGATGAGGTGATGGTGGTTGTCGTCCACGCGCAGCTCGAAGAGCATGGGGTGCCCCGCGGGCTCGATGCGTCGCACGATGCCGGCCGCGGCGAAGTCGCCCAGTGCGTTGTAGACCGACTGACGACTCGTGGAAGCCAGCGCCGGGCGCACCCGCTCGTACACGTCCTCCGCACTCGCATGCGGGTGGGCGCGCAGCGCCTCGAAGACCTGGCGACGGGACTCCGTCACACGCAGACCCGCACGCCGGATCGCCGCGTCCGCGACGAGGGGGGCGTGCGTCTCGGTCATGTCCCCAGCCTACCCGTTTCTTTGAACCATTCAAGACAACCCCGGTCCCGGGCGCGTCGCCGCAGCGGCCCGGCCGACAGGCGCTCGCCCCGGCGGCGCGCCTCGGAGCCGGTCGTCGCGGCGCGCGGGATCATCGGGAGAGCGCGACCCCCACCGCCGCTCCGAAAGGACCTCGAGCGCCATGAGCGACACCTCTGTCAGCGTCCCGCCTCCGCCCTACGGCACCCGCCTGGTCGCGGAGGCCTTCGGCACGTTCCTCCTGGTCTTCGGCGGGATCGGGACGGCCCTGTTCGCCTCGACGCGATTCACCGATCCGGCGGCGGGCCCCGGCGTCTACCTGGCCGTCGCGCTCGCTTTCGGCCTGACCGTCGTCGTCGGCGTCTACACGTTCGGGCCGTTGTCCGGCGGCCACTTCAACCCGGCCGTGTCGATCGGCGCCGCCGCGGCGGGCCGCCTGCCGTGGCGGGACGTCGGCGGCTACGTCGTGGCGCAGTTCGTCGGCGGAGCCGTCGCGACGACCGTGCTGACACTCCTGGGCACTTTCGGCCCCGACGGATGGCTCGCCCGGGTGCAGGACGGCGGATTCGCGAGCAACGGCTGGGGCGAGAGATCCCCGGGCGGATTCGGTATGTTCGCCGCGATCACCGCAGAGATCGTCCTCACCGCCGTCTTCCTGTTCGTCGTCCTCGGCACGACCCACCCCCGCCGGGGCACCCCGTTCGCCGGTCTCGCGATCGGGCTCTCGCTGACCCTGATCCACCTCGTCAGCATCCCGATCGACGGCACGTCGGTGAACCCCGCGCGCTCTCTCGCGACGGCGATCTACGGGGGCATCGTCCCCCTGTCGCAGCTGTGGGTCTTCCTCGTCTTCCCGTGCGTCGGAGCCCTCATCGCCGGGTACGCGCACCGCGCGCTGTTCGAGGGACGCGCACCGCACGCGGACCCGGCCTGACCGGAGCGCCGTCGCGCGCCTCGTGGGTTCAGCGGGCGCCGGGCAGCGGGCGCCGCTCAGCCGGCCATGAGCGTCGGCGTCCCGGCCTCGTACTCGACCAGGTCGCCCGTCTCCCCCTGCCGGGCGGCCCGGCGCCCGACGCCGAGCATGTACACGAGGAACACGGCGAGCGCGGCGACGCCGATCCCGATCTTGATCGGCCAGGGAAGCGCCCAGCCCGTGACGAACCCCTCGACGAGCCCCGCCAGCGCCAGCGCGAACACGAGCCCCATCGCGACGGTGGCGAGGGATCGCCCCGCCTCGGCGAGCGCGGCGCCGCGGGTGCGGGCCCCGGGCGCCACCCACGCCCAGAACACGTGGAGACCGGCCGCCGCCGCCACGAAGATGCAGGTGAGCTCCAGCAGCCCGTGCGGCAGGAGGTACAGCACAGCGACGTCGCCGCGGCCGTGAGCCGCGAGGATGGCGATCGCGACTCCCACGTTCATGGCGTTCTGCACGATCGCGTACACGGGCCAGATCCCCGTCACCCCGAAGAGCACGCACTGCGCGGCGATCCACGCGTTGTTGGTCCAGACCATGCCGGCGAACACCGCCGGCGGATTCTCTGTGTAATACCCGGTGAAGTCCTCGTCGGCGTACTGCGCGAGCAGGTCCGGCGGGCCGAGCGCCGCCACGAGGGCGGGGTCGGAGGAGATCCATGCCGCAGTCCCCGCGATGATGACGAGGGCGACGAGCGTGACCGCGAGGGTCGTCCAGCGCAGTCGGTACAGCGCGGCCGGGAGCTGCCGGGCGAAGAAGCGCCCGGTCTGGACGAGGATGTTGTCCGCGGCCCCGGTCAGCCGCAGGCGTGCCCGCGCGAGGATCGTCGACACGTAGGCGCTCTGCGGCGACGTCCCGACCGAGGTCTTCAGATCCGCGAGGTCCGCCGAGGCCGCGCGATAGCGCATGATCAGCTCGTCGACGCCCTCTCCGTCCAGGCGTGCGCGCGTCAGCTCGTCCAAGCGCGCCCACTCGGCGCGGCGGGCATCGGCGAGGGCGTCGGCATCCACCCGACTCACTGTACGCGTCCCGAGAGCGTCGGCATCGTCAGCCCTGTCAGCCGGCGCGGACCGCAGCGGAGAACTCGCACAGCCGCAGCGGGACAGGGATGGCGGCTCCGCGTGAGCGTGTGGTCTCCGGGGGTGCGCGTGGTCCTCTCGTTCGCACGGCATGCGCGCACTACAGCGGCGAGACCCCGGCCCCGGCTCCGCGTGAGCGTGTGGTCTCCGCCGGTGCTCGCGCGGCTCGCGGCGCGACCGCACGGACGTGGGCTTCGCAGGCGACCGGGCCGCGTCTGATTTACTGTCCTCATGTCCGAACCGCAGGCCGCCGTCTCCCGGCCTGCCGACGACGAGGTGCTGTCCGGCGAGGCCGTCGCGATCGACGTGCAGCCGGTCGGCTTCTTCCTCCGGGCCCTCGGCGCGGCGATCGACGTCCTGCTGTCGCTGATCGTGATGGCCGCCTTCCTGTTCCTGCGGCTGTGGCTCGTCTCGGCGCTCGGATTCGACCCCGCCATCGACCGCATCCTCACCGTTCTCATGGCGGTCGTCGCCTTCGTCGTCGTACCCTGCACCATCGAGGTGGTCACCCGCGGGCGCAGCCTCGGGCGACTCGCCGTCGGCGGGCGGATCGTCCGCCTCGACGGCGGTGCGACCGGCTTCCGCCACGCCTTCATCCGTGCGCTCATCGGCGTCCTCGAGATCTACATGACCTTCGGCGCCGTCGCCGTGCTGACCGGCGCGTTCTCCGCCCGCTCGCAGCGCCTGGGCGACCTCGTCGCGGGCACGTACAGCCAGAAGGTGCGCACGCCCCGGCTGCCCGTGCACACGCCGAGCATGCCGCCCGCCCTGGCCGAGTGGGCGCGGGTCGCGGACGTCGCCCGGATGCCCGACCGCCTGGCGCGGCGGATCTCGCAGTTCCTGGAGCACGCCGATCGCCTGCTGCCCGCGGCGCGCGTCCGCGTCGCCCACGAGCTGCTCGCGGAGGCCGCGCCGTACATCTCGCCCCTGCCTTCCGCTCCGGACGAGGTGGTGCTGGTCGCGGCGACCGTCCTGCGCCGGGAACGCGAGACGCGCGCGCTGCGGATCGCGGACGAGCGCGCAGAGCAGCTCACGGGAACGCGCCTGCGCTCCTGACCTCGCCCCGCCGCATCCGCGCCGGCGACCGCTCCGTCAGTAGCGGTAGTCGTCCCGCTTGTACGGACCCTCGACCGACACGCCGATGTACGCGGCCTGCGCGGGCGTGAGCTCGGTCAGGACCGCGCCCAGCGCGTCCAGATGCAGACGGGCCACCTTCTCGTCCAACGCCTTCGGCAGGGTGTACACGCCCAGCGGGTACTGCTCCGGGCGCGTGAAGAGCTCGATCTGGGCGAGCACCTGATTGGTGAACGAGGCGCTCATCACGAACGACGGGTGCCCGGTCGCGTTGCCGAGGTTCATCAGCCGGCCCTCGCTGAGCACGAGGATGCTGCGCCCGGTGGGCAGTCGCCACTCGTGCACCTGCGGCTTGATCTCGACCGCCTCCGCGCCCTCCAGCGCGGCCAGCCCGGCGATGTCGATCTCGTTGTCGAAGTGGCCGACGTTGGCGACGATCGCGAGGTGCTTGAGGGCGAGCATGTCCGCTGTGGTGACCACGTCGCGGTTGCCCGTGCCGGTCACGACGATGTCGACCTGGGGCGCCACGTCCGTCAGGCGCGCCACCTGGAACCCGTCCATCGCGGCCTGGAGCGCGCAGATCGGATCGACCTCGCTGACGAGCACCCGTGCCCCCTGGCCCCGCAGGGCCTCGGCCGCGCCCTTCCCGACGTCTCCGTAGCCGCAGACGAAGGCGACCTTGCCTCCGATGAGGACGTCGGTGGCGCGGTTCAGCCCGTCCGGCATCGAGTGGCGGATCCCGTACTTGTTGTCGAACTTCGACTTCGTGACGGAGTCGTTGACGTTGATCGCGGGGAACAGCAGCTCCCCCGCGGCCTCCAGTTCGTAGAGCCGGTGCACGCCGGTCGTGGTCTCCTCCGTGACGCCGACGATGCCGGCCGCCGCCCTGGTCCACCGCTGAGGATCCGCGTCCAGCGACCGTCGCAGCAGATCCAGGACGATCCGGTACTCCGGCGCGTCGTCGGCGCCGGCCTCGGGCACGGATCCGGCCGCCTCGAACTCGCGCCCCTTGTGGACGAGCAGGGTCGCGTCCCCGCCGTCGTCGAGGATCAGGGTCGGGCCGTCGTGGCCCGTGGCGGACCAGTCGAAGATACGGGCCGTGCAGCCCCAGTACTCCTCGAGGGTCTCCCCCTTCCACGCGAACACGGACACGCCGGCCGGCTCGTCCAGCGTGCCGTCCGGGCCGACCACGACCGCCGCGGCGGCCTCGTCCTGCGTGGAGAAGATGTTGCAGCTGGCCCAGCGGACCTCGGCTCCGAGCGCCACGAGCGTCTCGATGAGCACCGCGGTCTGCACCGTCATGTGCAGGGACCCGGCGATCCGCGCGCCCTTCAGCGGTTGGGACGGCCCGTACTCCGCGCGCAGCGCCATGAGCCCGGGCATCTCGTTCTCGGCGAGCCGGAGCTGGTGGCGGCCTGCCTCGGCCAGGGAGAGATCGGCGACGGCGTACTCGGGCGTGGTCGGCATCCGACCATCATCCCACTCCCCGCCTGCCCGGTGCAGACGGATCGTCACACGCGGATCTCAGGCGCGGAGGGTCTCGTGGCGGACGACGATCCACCCGGCCGGGACCGAGAGCCGGTCGGCGTGGATGGCGCAGAGGTCGTGCGCGTGCGGATCGTTCTCGGCACCCAGCGGACCCAGCGCGGCCATCTGGTCGCCGTAGTCATAGGTGAGCGTGGCCACGGCCTCTCGCGCGCAGCCGACCTTGGAGCAGAGTCGTCCGGACATCGATGCCAGCCTAGGCCCGGTGCCGCCGTGTCTGCGGGACGCCGCGCGGACATCGTCGGTCCTGCCCGCGAGACCCCCTCGTCCCGCCCGGACCCCCTCCCAGATCCGTGTGTGGAAGGGGGTATGGGCGGGCGGAGGGGGTCTCGCCTGGTGCGCTGGCGGACCTAGACTGGCGGCATGCACCGCCGTCGCCCGTCGCGCAACGCCGTCCCGCCCCGTCGGGCCGCGCGTCACGGTCGCCACGGCCGCCTCGGCCGGAGCCCGGTCGTCCGGCCGCCGCTGCCTCCGCTGGACGGTCGCCTGGATCGCTTCGATCTCGCCGTCGGCACCGCGGTCGACTTCCTCCGCTCCACGTGGCCGGAGCTGCGCGACGTGCGCTTCGACATCGCCTCCATGCCGTCCGTCGTCGACGGCGAGCGGGTGCCGCGCTGGCACGTGGACACGCAGCGGCAGCGGATCGTCCTTTATCGGGTGCCGATCGAGCGGCTGCTCGTGCCGGGGCACGACGACGACCTGCACCGGCGGGTGGCGACCGAGGGCGCGGTCTTCCGCGCCGCCGCGGAGTACGCCGGGCGCGATCCGTGGGAGTTCGGCGCGCCGGGACACCCGGACGACTGAGCGCGTCGTCCTGACCGGGCGTCTGAGCGCGTCAGCGGCGTCCGGACGACCCGCCCTAGGGGTAGACGGTGATCTGCGGAGACGTCGCGGTCGCCGGCCACACCGGATAGCCCGCGATCTGCGAGGGCCCTGAGAACGCCACCGCCGCGCGCACCGGCGTCGCGGACGTCATCGTGTACACCTGCTCGCCGTCCACCGCCGAGACCGCGGAGCCGCCCGCGGGCACCTGGACCGTGACCGGGGCGCCCCCGCCGACCGGCTCCAGCGTCACCTCGGCGTCGTCCGATCCGTCGTTGTGCAGGTGCAGCGTCGGCGACGGGCCCTTCGCGACAGCGAAGGCGGTCGTCCCCTCGAGCTCCGGCGCCGGGGTCATCCACGCGAAATCGGCGCCGCCGCCGCGTCCCGTCGTCTGCCAGGCCGCGGCGACCACGGGGGCGCTCGCGTCGATGTCGATGCTGTAGAAGCCGGGCTTCAGCTCGGACATGTCGACCTCGGCGGGCTGCCCCTCCGTGAGCGACACGCTCTTGGGCTCGCCGACCGCCGCGCCGCTGTCCGCCATGCGCGCTTGCAGGGTCACCGTCGCGTCCGACGACGGGGCAAGCAGGCGCACGATCGTCGACGCCCCCTCCCCGTCCGGCGGCAGCACGACGCGCACCCCGAGCAGGGAGACCTCGGTGTCCGGACGAAGGACGCCGTC
Organism: Microbacterium sp. CCNWLW41; assembly: GCF_037083505.1. NCBI lineage: Bacteria > Bacillati > Actinomycetota > Actinomycetes > Micrococcales > Microbacteriaceae > Microbacterium > Microbacterium sp. CCNWLW41. Next base: position 225,018 of record NZ_JBAOJP010000008.1, on the reverse strand, counting down.
CTGGACGTCGATCCCGGCCGGGTCCAGCGTGCGGATGAGGCTCGACTGCAGAGCGACACGCACCGGAGCGCCCTCGGCCGTGGCCTGGACGACGGGAGCGGTCTGCCCGGCGGCACCGGAGGCGAGCGGGACCGAGCGCTGCGACCCCGGGGGGATCACGAGCTCGCTCGTCGTGCGCTCCCCCTGCGTGCCGAAGAACCGGAACGTCACCGTGGCGGTGACGTCGCTCGGGTTCGCGACGAGGATGACGTCCCCCGATCCCGTCCCGGCGGCGCCCCCGACGATCCACGACTCCATGCTGGGCGTGCGGCAGGCGGCGGCGGCGTATCCGGACACGTCCGGAGCCGCGATCGCGACCGACTCCGCGGCGGCGGCCTGCGCGGGTTCGCGGTCGACCGGAGGGGCCACGAACATCGGCGCCTCCGTGGTGCCGTCGACATCGGGGATCGCGATGGTGCGTTCCTCGAGCTCGACGCCGTCGACCGCTCCGTGGACGATGCCGGGCGTCCCGGCGGTGGAGAGGCGCCCGGCGTCCTGCGCGTCACGACCGAGGGCGCGGAAGGGGCCTGAGCAGGTGAGCAGCGCGTCTCCGGCGACGGGGGCGACGGAGCGGTGCGCGGGCTCCTGGGCGACGACCGGCCAGGCCGCCGGCACGGCCAGGACGACGCCGGCGACGCACGCGGCGCTGACGACGACGCCCGCGATCACTCGCGCACTGGTGGCGGCGGCTCGCGCGGCGGTGGGGCGGGTCATCGCTTCGGCTCCTCGGTCTCGGCGGCGTTCGCGGGTCGGGCCTCCGGCTCGGCGGCGGGGCCGTCGTGGGCCCCGGCCTGCCCCGGCTCGGGCGAGGCGGACGACGTCGGCTCGGGCGAGGCGGCGCCGTCCGCGGCATCGTCGTCGACGGCATCGTCGTCAGCGGCAGCGTTGTCGACGACCTCGACGACGGCGCCGGGATCGGTGCCGTCGGCGACGCCGGACGTCGTTGCGTCGGACTCGGGGCGGGCTGGACCGGGATCGGTGTCAGGAGCGTGGTCCTCGGGGGTCTGGTCCTGCGCCGTCACGCCCGCGGCGGACGAGCCTGCGGTCTCCGCGGTCGCGCGCCCGGGGGACGCCTCCGGCGCACCGCCGCCCGTCGGCGCATCCGCATCCGCATCCGCATCCGCATCCGCATCCGCATCCGAGGATCCCGGTTGTGCGGGGGCGGCGACGGCCGACTGCTCGTCCCCGGGACCACTCAACGGCGCGGAACCCGTGGCGTCCGCAGCGCCCGGGCGGCGATCCTTCGCCTCCCGCTTGTTCCGCGGGGCGCGCTTCGGGCGCTCCGGCTTCTCCCGGGCCGGCAGCGGTTCACGCTCGGGCACCAGTCCGACCGCGCGGGGCAGGCCGCGCGCGGCGCGGCGGGACGCGCGCGTGGGGATCGCGAGCAGCAGGGCGGCGAGCAGGATGACGAGCTGGACGGTCACCACGAGCTGCGCCATGCTCCGCTCGTGCGCCGGCAGCTCCGCACGCGGTGCCGGAACGGACTCCATCCGCCACAGGGCGCCCTTGTCGGTATTGCCCGCACGGAGGAAGCCCGCGCGCTGGTCGAGCGCGGTCACGGCCTCCAGGCGCAGTGCCCGGGCGGCGTCCGTCTCCTCGCCCGGTGCCGAGTTCAGCAGCACGTAGCGGATCCCCAGCGCGGACAGCTCGCTGGGGGCGTCGAACGCCCGCGAGGACACCAGGTCGACGGCGAGCTCGGACAGATCCCGTCCGCGCGGCTCGGTCGCGGTGCTGAGGAGCGTCGTCTGGGCGCCGAGCGTCTGGCTCGCCCCCCACACCGCCTCGACGCCGAGCCCCCCGGAGGGCTGGGGCGTGAGGACGAGGGTCCCGAGATCCTGGTCGTCGCGCGCCTGGGCGTTGATGAAGGCGGGCAGCGTGCTCTCCGTGGACTTGACGACGTCCGCGGTGCCGCGCGCGACCGCGGTCAGCGACGGGACCGCGCACACGGCGATGGCCGCCGCCGCGACGAGAGCGGAGACCCGTCGCAGCGACGGGAGCGTCACGAGGCTGTCCAGCGTGACGAGCGCCGCGCCGAGCGCGCCCGCCCAGGCCAGGCTGAGCCCCGTCCCCGGCCAGATCGCGACCGGAGCCGACTGGGCGAAGCTCACCGCGACCCCCACCGCGAGGAATGCGGTCGCGAGACCGGCGGCCGCGACGACCACCGAGAGGATGCCGGCACTCCAGCGCGGCGCGATCGGTGCCAGCAGCGCGAGCACCGCCAGCGGAGCGGCGAGCCACAGGGCCCACGGGGCCGCCGTGCCGAGCAGCGCCGCCCAGCCCGCGTCGTCGTTCGTCGGCAGCCCCGCGGCGATCGCGAGGCGACCCGCGGCGTCGGCGCCGGCCTGCGGCAGGGCGACCACCGCGCCCGGGTCGGCGAAGATCGCCCAGGTCTCGCCGTGGAGCAGCTGCCAGAGGACGAGCGGCGCGAAGACGACGACAGCGGGGATGAGGGTCCAGAGCACCCGCACGGCCCCGCGAACCGAGCGTCGTGCCAGGAGGATGACGATCGCGACGAGCCAGAGCAGCACGAGCGCGGGAGCGAGCGACGGCGCGCACGCGAGGACGCCCGCGATCAGCAGCGACGCCGCGCCCGCGGCCCCCCAGGAGCGGTGCGCGACGAGGCCGGCGTGGAAGACCCAGGGCAGGAGCAGGTGGGCGATGACCGCCGCCGGGCGCCCTTGCGCCAGCGCGATGACGAACGGGGGCGAGAGCGCCCACACCGCGGCGGCGAAGATCCGCAGTCCCGCACGGTCGGTCAGCCGGGTGGCCGCGAACCACGCGCCGAGCACGGCGAGCGGCAGCGCGGCGACCCACAGCAGGACGAGCGCGTACGAGGGCGCGCCCGGCCAGAGGGTCCCCAGCAGCGCGACCACCCCGGCGAAGGGATCCGCGGGTCCGAACACCTCGACGCCGAGTCCGCGCTGTCCGTAGGCGGCGTCGCGCCACAGTGCGGCGACCGTCTGACGCAGCGGGAGCAGCGCCCCGCCGCCCAGCGCGGGCCAGGCCAGCAGCGATGCGAACGCGACGACGCTCACGACGAGCGCCGCGAGCACCGCCCACGCTCCGCCGCGGGAGAAGAACCCGAGCTCCTGCACGGCCCCGCCCTCGGAGCCGTGCCCGTCGTCGAGGCGCTGGCGGAACTGCGACCGGCTCATCCGCAGCGGCGCCAGGCTCGCCCAGCTCGCCGCGCGGCCCGCCTTCACGGCGCGGCGGGACTGCGCGACCGCTCCGCCGCTCACCATCGCGAGCGCGGCGGCGCCCCACTCCGGTGCGACCGCGGCCGGTCGCTTGCCGACGAGGTGCGTCACCGAGCGCCACAGCGCCAGGGGAAGCAGGGAGAGCCAGTGCAGCGGCACGGCGGCCGCGGGAGCGTAGACCAGGCGGCGGTGCAGCTGCGCCCGCCGTTCCTCAAAGGCCCTCGCCGCGCTCGTCGCCCTCCCGGGGTCGACGACGGTGGCCACGCGGGCGTCCGCGGTGAGCACGACCCGTCCGCCGGCCAACCGCGCGCGCACGCCGATGTCGAGCCCCTCGTCGGCGCCGCCGAGCCCGGGGTCCGGGCGCAGCGACTCCTGCCGCTCCGCGCGGATGAGCATGCCGCGGACATCCGCTCCGAGCGCGTCGTCCGTGCCGTCGTGCTGCCCCTGGTCGTACTCGCCCGCGGCGGGATCGACCGCGCGGCCGTACCGCGTCATCGTCTGGCCGAAGGAGACGATCCGGTCCGGGTCGTCCGCGCCGACGAGCTTGGGGGCCGCGGCGGCGGCGGACGGCGAGCGCTCCAGCGCTCCGGACAGGCGTTCGAGAGCCGACGGCTCCGGCACGGTGTCGTCCGTCAGGATCCAGACGGCGGATCCCGGCGCGACGCGCGCGGCGGCGAGGCCGACGGCGGCGGCGAGCGTCGCGTTCGCCCGGGTCTCGATCACGGCCTCGGCGGCGCGGGAGACGGCGGCGCTGCCGCGCAGGGGTGCCGAGGATCCGCACACCACGATGGTGAGCGCGGCCGGCGGGAGGGTCTGCGCGGACAGGGCGTCGAGGGTGCGCAGGACCCGCGCGAGGGAGGTCGCGCTCGTTCGGGTGACGAGGATGGCGTGTACTCGGGCAGGCATGACCTGGCCAGCCTAAGCGGGTGTCCGCGCGGGACCCGTACGTGGCCGGGCGCGTCGAGGATTACGCGCCCGGAGGGGCCGGCCGGCGTCGCAGTCCGGCGGCCTTCTGCACGAAGAATTGCGTGATGGTCAGCTCGCGCGGCGCTTGAGCTTCCGGCGCTCGCGTTCGCTGAGCCCGCCCCAGATGCCGAAGCGCTCGTCGTTGTTGAGCGCGTACTCGAGGCACTCGCCCCGGACGTCGCAGGAGGCGCAGATCCGCTTCGCGTCCCGTGTGGATCCGCCCTTCTCCGGGAAGAACGCCTCGGGGTCCGTCTGCGAGCAGAGCGCGTCGGTCTGCCAGGCCAGGGCGTTGTCGTCCCCCTCCGCCGGCGGGCGGCGGACGCCGGGGACGCCGAGGTTGACGGGGTCGACGAACCAGTCCTCGGGAATGTCGGAACGGTAACCCGTCATATTCGCCCTCCCTGTCTGGCCCCCCGGTCGCATCGCGGGCCGCGTGCACCACTAATTACACCCGTGTGATTCGTCATGGTCAAGTCGCGGATCGTAAACCCTCAACCGGGCCTTGAACCTTCACGACGCGCCACCGGCGTGTCGCCGCTCGCGTGACGCTCCGCGCGCGTCCGCCCGCCGACGAGTGGTCAGCTTCTGTGGGTCGCGCCATGCTGAGCCCGCAGAAGCTGACCACTCGACGCAGGGCGAGGGGGGTCAGGCGGGCGAGCCGGGCTCGGCCAGGAACGCCTCGCCCGGGCCCGAGAGCACGAGGCGCGTCTCGTCCGCCGACGCGTAGAGGGCAGCTCCGACCCGCACACGATGCTCGTCGCCGCCGGGGACCGACACCCGCACGTCGCCCGCCGTGGCGAGGACGATCGCCGGGCCGCGCACCTCGATCGCGCGGGGCGCGTCATCCAGCGTCAGCCGTCGCAGCGCGAAATCCGCCACCGAGACGGGGTAGGCCTGCTCCGCGGCGCCGGCGTCCGCGCGCAGCACCGGCACCTCGCCCGGGGTCGTGTCGACGACCGACAGCAGCTCCGCCACATCGATGTGTTTGGGCGTGAGTCCCCCGCGCAGCACGTTGTCGCTCGCGGCCATGATCTCCACCCCGAGTCCGGACACGTACGCGTGCAGGAGCCCGGCGCGGAGGAAGAGTCCCTCGCCCCGCGAGAGCACGACGCCGTTCATCAGCAAGGCGACGACGACGCCCCGATCGCCCGGGAACCGATCCGCCACGCGGCGGACGAGGTCCAGCTCTCCGGTCTTGGCGGCGTCACCGTGCTCCACCGCGGCGATCACCTCGGCCACCTCGGACTCGCTGGCGTCCGCGAGCGCCCAGCGCAGCGCGGCACGCAGGGGATCCGTGTCTCCGGCGAGCAGCTCGCGGAGTCGGACCACGCCGGGCGCCGACCCGAGGCCGGCGACCAGGCGACGGGTCTCTGCGAGCGGGCGCAGGCCCGACAGCGCCTCGAAGCGCTCGCTCAGCGCAACGATCAGCTCCGGCTTGTGGTTGTCGTCCCGGTAGTTGCGCGACGGGTCGTCCATGCCGATGCCCGCCTCCCGGGCGAATCCCTCACGAGCCTGCTCCCGCGTGGGATGCACCTGGATGGACAGGGGCGCGTCTGCGGCGAGGAGCTTGAGCAGGTACGGGAGCGTGCCGCCGGTGACCGCGTCGAGCGTGCGGCCGTCGCCGAGGTCGGCCGGGTCTCCGGGATGGTCCCCGAACCACACCTCGGCCTCCGGGCCCGACGCCGGCGGGCGGGACTCGAGGTCGGCGAGCAGGGTCGAGGATCCCCACGCATAGTCGCGCGGCGTGTTCGTCAGCTCATGCAGCATGCCCTCAGCGTAGGGGCGCCGGGCCGCGCTCGCCCCCGCCGGCGCCTTACCCGGACCCGCCCGAGTGCGCGCGATACCCTGAACCTCGTGGCGCAGCACTCCCGGATCCCGGTCGCTCCCCCGCCGACCGCGCCCGTGCGCGAGTCCACGGGGAACATCGTCCTGCGCGGGTACGTCGTGCTGCTGCTGTTCGCGGTCCTCGCGCACACGGCCGTGTTCAACCTCCTCGGCGAGCCCGGGGCCCTCGTCGTGCTCGTCGTGCTCTTCGGCGGCGTCCTCGCGATCGGCGTCCCGTTCGTCGTCCGTCGGCGGCCCGTCGCCTTCCCGTGGCGCCGATTGCCGTGGACCGCGCTCGGCTACGTCGCGTTCGGCCTGACCTCGGTGCTGTGGTCGCGATGGCCGGGCGCCACGGTCCTGACGGGCGCGCTGCAGGCCGCGATCACGGTGACCGCGCTCTTCATCGGCTTCGCCCTGAGCTGGCAGGAGATCGTCCGCGCCCTCTCCTCCGCCCTCAAGTGGATCCTCGGGCTGTCGCTCGTCGTCGAGGCATGGATCGGACTGCGCGGCTTCCCGCTGCTGCCCAACTTCGCGGATCTGCCGGACGGGAAGATCGACCCGCACTGGTACTGGGTCCGTGGCAACCTGTTCGACGGCGGCCGGGTGCAGGGCATCGTCGGCAACTCGAACTCGCTGGCCATCCTGTGCCTGCTGGCGCTGATCGTGTTCGGCGTCCTCTTCGCGGCACGGGTCCGCCGACGCGGCGCGCTCGTGGTGTGGTCCGCGATCGCCGTCTGCCTGCTCGTGCGCGCCTCGTCCGCGACGACCTACGCGTGCGCGGCGGCCGTCGTCGTCGTCCTGGTGACCGCGCTCCTCATGCGTCGCGCGCACCGCCCGCGCCAGCGCACGCCCCTGTACCTCGTGTTCGGGGCGACCGCCGTCCTCGCCGCCGCGGTCCTGTGGTTCGCGCACGACGCCCTCTTCCGGCTGCTCGGCCGCAGCTCGGACCTGACAGGACGCCTCGAGATCTGGGAGCGCGTGCTCGAGCGCGCCGGCGAGCGCCCCGTGGCCGGGAACGGCTTCTCGTCCCCGTGGGTCCCCTGGGATCCGGCCTTCGACGGATGGATCCGCGATCACGGCATCACCGTGTTCCACGCTCACCAGATGTGGCTCGACGTCCTCCTGCAGCTCGGGGTGATCGGGCTGGTGCTCATGGCCGTCACGTACGGGGCGCTGGTGTGGCGGGCCTGGTTCTTCGCCGTGGACCGCCCCCGCTGGGACCTCGACGCTCGCCGTCCGTACTCGGCGCTCGCGCTGCTGCCGACCCTCACCGTCGCGATGCTGCTCGTGCAGGGGCTGGCCGAGTCCGGACCCATCATGCTGTGGGGCTGGATGCTCGTCGTGCTGTTCTCGTTCAAGATCAAGTCGGTCCCCCTCATCGGGCGCGGACTCAGCGAGCGGGACCGCACCGTGGAATGGGGCGCGCGGCAGCGGCGCGCGACGACGCCGGGGACGGGACGGACGCCGTGACCGCACCGCGCCATCCGCTGGCGCGCCTGCTGTCCTCCGTCGAGATGGCGCGGGCGTTCACCCTCGCCACCCTGCTGGCCGTCTTCGGCTCGTTCGCCGTGGCGAGGCTGACCGACACCGTGACGCTCGTCACGATCGTCGCGTCGCTCTGCGTGATCGGCGCCGGCATCCTCTTCGTCCGCCGCGAGGAGCTGTCCGCCCTGCGCCTGGCGCCCTCGACGCTCCTCGCCTTCCTCGCGTGGACCCTGTCCACCGCGATCTGGTCCACCCACACGACGCAGACCCTGCGCGGGTGGGCGGCGCTGCTCGGATTCGCCTTCCTCGCGGTCGTGATCGGCCACATCCGCGACACCCTCCAGACGGTCCGCGCGCTCGGCGACGCGCTGCGGATCCTGCTGTGCCTGTCCCTGGCCGTGGAGATCCTGTCCGGGATCCTCCTCGACATGCCGATCCGGTTCCTCGGCGTGCAGGGTGACATCGCCCTGGGCGGACCGGTCCAGGGACTGTTCGGAAGCCGCAACATGCTCGGCTTCCTCGCCGTCGTCGCGCTCATCACCTTCGTCGTGGAGTGGCGCTCCCAGTCCGTCGCGGCGCCCGTGGCGATCCCCTCGATCGCACTGGCGGGGTTCCTCGCCCTCCTCTCCGATTCGCCGACCGTGCTCGTCCTCGCCGTCGCGGTGGGCATCGCGGCGACGGCCCTGGTCCTCGTCCGCCACGCCCGGCCGGAGCGGCGGGCGCCGCTGCAATGGACGCTCGGCGTGCTCGTGACCCTGGGACTCGTGATCGCCTTCGTCTTCCGCCACGGGATCATCGCGTGGCTGGACGCCGGATCGGACTTCAGCACCAGAGCAGACCTCTGGAACGCCCTCCTGGAGTACTGGAAGGCGCGCCCGATCCACGGGTGGGGCTGGTTCGGTCCGTGGACGCCCACGGACTACCCCTTCAACGCGATCAACTTCGTCGTCGGCGATCATCACCGCACGGCACTCAACGCCTTCTTCGACACGCTGCTGCAGACGGGGGCGGCCGGGCTCAGCCTGTTCGCCCTGCTCGGGGGGATCGCGCTCGTCCGGTCCTGGCTCGTGGCGAGCGTCCGCCGGTCGGTCGTCTACGCCTGGACCCCGCTCGTGCTGGTCACCCTCGCCGTGGACTCGGTGTTCGAGAGCTTCACCCTCGCCGACGCGGGCTGGTTCCTGCTGGTGCTGTGCGCCCTGCGCGCCGGTCAGTCGCGGTCGTGGCGGGAGAACATCGACGCGGCGCAGACCGGCACGCTCCCCATACTGCCCTCCCGGTGAGCGCGGGCCCGTCCTCCGCGCGGGGATCCCGCGTGCCCCGCGGGGCGGGGCGGGATCGACGAGCGGCGCGGGTAGGCTGGAACCCGGCCGCAGGCCGCCCTTCCCAACCCGCCGGAGCCTCTTGCCGTGACCTCATCAGCGTTCGATCCCGCCTCAGCGACGATCGTCATCGTCACCTACAACCGTTCGCATCTGCTCCGTGGGCTGTTGGAGAGCATCGAGGCGATGGACCCGAAGCCCGGGCGCGTCGTCGTCATCGACAACGCCTCCGCGGACGACACCGGCGACCTCGTGCAGGGCTTCCGCGACCGGATCGGCCCGGAGCTCGTCTACCGGCGACTGGAGACGAACACCGGCGGGTCCGGCGGCTTCAGCGAGGGCATGCGCACGGCGTATGAGCTCGGGGCGGAGTGGATCTGGCTCATGGACGACGACGTCGAGGTGCTGCCCGACGGGCTGGCCAAGATGGGCAAGTGGGCCCCGCGCTTCAAGAGCATCCAGGGGCGCCGCTACGACTACGACGGCAGCGCCTTCTACTGGCAGTACCGGGTGGCGGAGCGCATGGGGATCCCGATCCCGTTCGCGCCCGCCGGCTTCGACGCGTCCGGCTTCAAGGAGATGAACAGCGGCTGCTTCGAGGGCATGTTCATCCATCGCTCGATCGTGCAGCAGATCGGACTCCCCGACCCTCGCTTCTTCATCTACTGGGACGACCAGGTCTACGGCTGGCTCGCGTCCCGCAGGACCACCGCGGTGATCGTGGACGACTTCGTGCTCCGCCGCACGCGCGAGATCAAGCAGTGGGACATGGGCATCCGCCACATGAACGCGTCGAGCAACGCGTACCGGTACTACATCATGCGCAATCGCGCCTACATCAAGCAGTACTACCGCGTGCACGGCGTGTACAACCCGGTGATCTTCGGTCTCGGCACCGCGATGACGTTCGCGAAGGAGATCATCCGGCTGCTCTTCGTCGAGCGGACCGTGCGGGGCACCAGCAATCTCTTCCGGGGTCTCCGCGACGGCGGGCGACTCGGACGCGACCGCTCCTGGCGGCCGATGGCACCTCTGGAGGCGTGACATGAGCGATCAGCAGCCGACGCAGCCCCGGGCGGAGTGGGTCTTCCCGCCCGAACGGAACCGGAAGGGCCGCGCCGCCCTCATCGTGATCCTCGTGCTGGTGGTCGTCCTCATCGCGGCGCTGCTGGTCTTCTTCATGATCCCGAAGGGCGCACCGGGGCCGGACCCGACCTCCTCGCCCTCGGCGTCGTCCAGTCCGACCGGGACGCCCTCGCCCACGCCGAGCGGGGGCCCGTCCCCGACGACGGCGCCCTCCCCGGCACCGACCACGCCCGCGCCGACCCCGGATCCGACCGTCCCCCCGACCGAGCAGCCTCCGCCGCCGGATCCCGACGTCGAGACCTTCCGTGGCTCGGTGGCCCCGCGTCTGGACGACGCCGTCAACGGGCTCGACATGGTGACGGGCACGACGGGGCAGGAGGCGCTGGACGTGGTCGACCAGCTCCAGCAGGACGCCCAGATCCTCAACGACACCCCGGCGCCCTCGTCGCTGGCGGAGAGCTGGCCGGCCGCGCTCGGCGACTACGCCGCGCGCCTGGCGGACCTGCGCGGTGCCGCCGAGGCCGGATCCGACACGCAGCCGGCGCTCGACGCGGCGAAGGGCGCCCTCGGGTCCCTGCGCGCCCTGATCGGCCTCTGACCCCCGTTCCTTCCCCTTATTGTCGAGACCCCCTCTGGGCCTCGAGACCCCCTCGGGGCGTCGAGACCCCCTCGCAGATACGTGTCTCAGAGGGGGTCTGGACGACGGGAGGGGGTGTCGACGAGCTGGCTCGGGCTCGTTACGACGCGTGGTCGGCGTCGTAGCGCTCCAGCACCTCGTCCAGCGGCGCGTCGAGGACGAGCGAACCCTTGTTCAGATAGAGCCCGCGTGTGCAGAAGCGTCGCAGATCGCGTTCGCTGTGCGAGACGAAGAACAGGGTCCGCCCCTCGGCGAGCAACTCGTCGATCCGGCGGTAGCACTTGTCGCGGAACGCCTTGTCGCCCACCGCGAGAACCTCGTCAACGAGCAGGATGGGCTCGTCCAGCTGCGACACCACGGAGAACGCCAGGCGCACCTTCATGCCGTTGGAGAGATGCTTGTAGGGCGTCTCCTGGAAGTCCTCGAGCTCCGCGAATGCGATGATCCCGTCATACCGGCGGCTGACCTCGGCCTTGGACATGCCGTGCAGGCCGGCGGTCATCCGGACGTTCTCCCGGACGGTGAGGTCGCCGACGAACCCGCCGGTGAGCTCGATGAGCGGCGCGACGCCGCCGTTGACCCGGACCGTCCCCTCGTCGGCGAGCAGCACCCCGGCCACGAGGCGCAGCAGGGTCGACTTGCCCTGTCCGTTGCGCCCGACCACACCGATGGACTCCCCCTTCTGGACGGTGAAGGAGACGTCCCGCAGCGCCCAGAACTCGCCCGAACGCGAGCGTCGGGATGAGCCCCCGAACAGGTCCTTGAAGTTGGGGCGCCCGCGCCGGCGAGTCCGGAAGCGGACGCCGACTCCGTCGACGGTGATGGCCGCTGACATCACAACTCCTTCAGAACCGTGCGCTCGAGCCGACGGAAGACGAAGATCCCGAGGGCGAGGATGCCGACGCTCATCACGGCGCTGACGACGACCGGGTACGTCACCCACTGATCGGGGAAGAAGGCGACCCGGTACAGGATCATGATCCCCGTCAGCGGGTTGTAGGCGCCGAGGTGCTCGAAGACCCCGGGGAGGTCCTTCACGCTGTAGATGATCGGCGTCGCATAGAACAGCGCGCGCAGGATGAGGCCGGTGGTGCGCTCGAGATCGCTGAACAGGACGCACAGCGGGGCCACCAGATACCCGAGACCCACCAGGAGGACGACCTGCAGGATCACCGCGACGGGGAACAGCAGGATCCCCCAGCCGATGTGGACGACCTTCGACGGATCGGTCTCCGTGAGGAGGTTGACGACGACGAACAGCGCCAGCACGGGGAGGGAGAACAGGAACTCCATGCCCTTGCTCAGCACGGTCCGGTTCACCCAGATCGTGCGCGGGATCGCCGTGGAGCGGACCAGCCGAGCGTCCTTGCGGAACGCCCTCGTGAAGTCCTTCACCGCGATGTTGAACCACACCCACGGCAGCAGCGCGCTGACGAGGAAGAGGATGTACGGCTCCTCCCCGACCGTGCGATGGAACACCTGGGTGAAGACGAACCAGTAGATCACGCTCATCGCGAGCGGATCGAGGACGCTCCACAGGTAGCCGAGGACGCTCGTCGAATAGCGGACCTTGAGATCCCGCGCCGAGAGCAGCCACAGCGAATGCAGGTAGCGCCGGGGCGTGCCCGGCTCACCGATCGTCGTGGCGCTCACCTCTTCGCGTCCTCCGTCACCCGGCGTGCGTGCCGGATTCCTCGGCCGCGCTCGTCGCGGCGAACGTGCGCCGCCAGCTCTCCGGGGAGGTCACCTCCGGCATCTGCTGGGCGTACTGGTCGGCCAGCGCCTTCCACTGCCGCGACAGCCGCCAGTTCAGGCGGATGCTGCGCCACAGGAACTTGTGCATGGTCGCACGGTCGCGCTGGTACCAGGCCACGCCGATCCCGTCCGGGGAGGTCACGAGCGCCGAGTCGATGTCCGCGAACCGCCACCACGTGATGTCCTGCGCGGGGATGATCCGCTCCGGGTTGCGGCGGCTTCCCGACGCCTGCTTGATGAGGAGCTGACGCACGCCGACCCGGGCCGCCAGGATCAGCGCCGCGATCGGGTTCGTCGGCCGGCTGACCCGACCCAGCAGTGCACGCGACGAGCGGCGCACCGGCGGGAGCGTCAGCAGATCCTCGACCACCTTGGAGTCGATGTAGTCCCCGCGCAGCGCGCGGATCTCGGCCTGTTTCACCGGGAGCATCTCCGGGAGGCGGTGGGGTCCGCCGAACACGTCGAACAGTGCCTCGTGACGAAGCCGCACGGACGAGTACTGCAGCATGAACAGCAGCTTGATGTCTCCGAGGAGACTGTGCAGCGGCAGGTAGCCGCCGCCCTTCACGTGCGAGTGCAGCAGACCCGTGATCACCCGGTTGCGGTGGATGAAGTACTCCTCCCACGTCCGGGTGGGGTCCTTGTCGTGCCAGGCCATGTGCCAGACGGCGACCCCGGGGAGGCACACGGTCGGGTAGCCGCGCTCCCGGGCCCGCAGCGAGAACTCGATGTCGTCGAACTTGAGGAACACCGGGATCGACAGCCCGAGCTCACGCAGCAGCTGCGTGGGGATCAGGCACATCCACCAGCCGTTGAAGTCCGCACCCAGGTAGCGGTGCAGCTCCGGGGTCTCGCGCAGCGGCTCCTCGGCGAAGTCGTGGTCGTACTCGCTCGCGCCCGAGGGACGCATCCAGCTCTTCCGCGGGTCCCACACCTCGCCCTGCGTGTACAGCACCGAGCGGTCGTCGAGGTGGAGCATCCCGCCGCCGACGATCGTGGGCGTGGTCGCGAAGTCCCCGAAGCGCACGGCTCGGACGATCGCCTCCGGCTCGGAGATCGCGTCGTCGTCCAGGAGCAGCACGTAGCGGCTGTCCTCCGAGTCCAGCGACTCCAGCATGGCCCGGGAGAAGCCGCCGGATCCGCCCATGTTGGGCTGACGGATGATGGCGAGCTTCGATCCGAGCCGCTCGGCCGCCTCGGCGAAGCCGGGCTGGTCCGAGACCAGGTCGGTGCCCTGGTCCACGACCACGACGCGGTCGATGACGTCATGGACGTGCTCGTTCTGCCCCACCGCGATGATCTGGTTCAGGCAGTACGAGGGGCGGTTGAACGTCGTGATCCCGACGGTCGCCTTCCCCGGCGTCCACCCCTCCGGCGCCTCGACCTGCCATTCGGCCGACACCAGCGTCGCGTCCTCCGCGCCTGCGGCGATGTCGAACCAGTACGAGCCGCCGTCGATGAACGACGTGATCGGGAGGTCGAAGGAGACGGACTCGCCGTCGAACCGCTGCGACGCCAGCGCGGAGGCGCGGCCCCGGGCACTCGACTTGTAGACCGACAGCAGCCCCCGTCCCTCGAGGGTCGCGACCAGGCGCACCGAGCGCACCTTCGTCCAGTGCTGCCAGTAGCTGGCCGGGAAGGCGTTGAAGTAGGTGCTCAGCGAGACGCGGCGGTGCGCGAAGACCCGGATGGAGCGACGCCCGAGGATCTCGTACGCCTCGCCGGGCTGGGATCCGTCGCCGGTGCCGGTGTCGACGTAGAGCGCGGAGACCTCCGCGACGCCTTCGACCGGGAACACCGCGTGGTTGACGGTGACGAACTGCGGCGCGCCCTGCGCCTCGACGCCGGGCGCCTTCTTCTCAGAAGCCATGTCCTCGCTCTTCCTCACGCCAGTTGGTTGTTCCACATGGACAGTGCGGAGCCGATGGCCATGTGCATGTCGAGGTACTGGTAGGTGCCGAGGCGTCCGCCGAAGAACACGTCCTTCTCGCCCTTGCCGAGCTCACGGTAAGCCAGCAGCCCCTCACGATCCGACGCGGTGTTGACCGGGTAGTACGGCTCGTCCCCGCGCTCCGCGAACCGGGAGAACTCCCGCATGATCACGGTCTTGTCCGTCGGGTACCGGTCGGCGCGCTCGGGATGGAAGTGACGGAACTCATGGATGCGCGTGTACGGCACATCCGCATCCGGATAGTTCATCACGCTCGTGCCCTGGAAGTCACCGACGTCCAGCACCTCCTGCTCGAGATCGATCGTGCGCCACCCCAGCTCGCCCTCGGCGTAGTCGAAGTACCGGTCGACCGGCCCCGTGTACACGACCGGCACCTGCCCGACGGTCGCCTTCTTGTTCAACGGCTGCGCCTCGTCGAAGAAGTCCACATTCAGCTTCACCTCGATATTCGGGTGATCCGCCATCCGCTCCAGCCACGCCGTGTACCCGTCCGTCGGCAGGCCCTCCCACGTGTCGTTGAAGTAGCGGTTGTCATACGTGTACCGCACCGGCAGACGACTGATGATCGACGCGGGAAGCTCCCTCGCGTCCGTCTGCCACTGCTTGGCCGTGTAGTCGCGGATGAACGCCTCGAACAACGGCCGCCCGATCAGCGCGATCCCCCGCTCCTCCAGGTTCTTCGCCTCGTGCGCGTCGAACTCGCCCGCCTGCTCCGCGATCAACGCGCGCGCCTCGGCCGGCGTGTACGCCGCCTGGAAGAACTGGTTGATCGTGCCCAGGTTGATCGGCAACGGGTACACGACGCCCTTGTGCGTCGAGTACACGCGGTGCACATAATCCGTGAACGTCGTGAAGCGATTCACGTACTCCCACACCGTCGGGTTCGAGGTGTGGAACAGATGCGCACCATACCGGTGCACCTCGATCCCGGTCTCCGGCTCGTCCTCGCTGTACGCATTACCACCGATGTGATGACGACGATCGATCACAGTGACCTTACGGCCCGCAGCAGCCGCCCGCTCGGCGATGGTGAGTCCGAAGAATCCGGACCCGACGATGAGGAGATCCATGTATGTCGCTTTCTGTCGGCCGTTCGAGGCCCGTCAACGTGCAGGTGCGCCACGCCGGGCGCACGACAGACAGAGTCTACCGGGCGCCGCTGGGCGCACCCTTGAAGCGCGCGGCTCAGCGCGGCAGGATGCCGTTGCGGTCGAGCATCCGCGCCAGGACGGGGGCGAGGGTCTCGCCATACACCCGCGACAGGTGGTTGTCGTCGATGTAGAGCGCGATGTTGCCGATCACGCCCTCGCAGACGCCGTCCGGGCAGAGCCACGGCGTGTAGTCGATCGGGATGACGCGCTCGTCCAGCCGCATCATCGGGTCGTCCTCCCCCAGCGCGTCCTCGATGGGCACCGCGCAGTCCTCGCCGTCATCGGCGCCGGCGACGCACTCGTACATGTCGAAGGCGAAGCGCGGGTTGTCGCGGACCCCGAGGACGGGGATGTCGGCGTCGAGGAGGGTCGACAGCGAGGTCTCGACGCCGCGCAGCAGCCGTTCCGGCTCGGCGGCGGACGCCCGGGTGGTCACGACGTACACCGCGTCCGGCGCGAGGTCGACGGCATATGCGAGGGCGGCGCCGAGCCAGTCCTGGCACGCCGGGCCGCCCACGCCCCGGTCCTCCTCCTCGGCGCCGATCGTGCACCCGCCCTTGAGCAGCGTCACGACGCCGATGCCGCGCTCGTCGGCGACGCGCTCCAGAGGCGTGGCGAGCTGCTGCGCGTGCGAGTCGCCGATGACGAGCACGGTCCGGTCGGCGTCGAGCGCGTGCGGGCTCTGGTCGCAGGACCCGCTGAGCACGTCGTCGGCGGGCGCGAACCGGCCGCTGCACGGACCGCCGACGGCGACCCACTCGGCCGACAGCTCGGTCGCGACGGGGATGAGCGGCGCATCCGGGTCGGTGATGTCCAGCGGGGTGTCCAGCTGCCCTGCGCCCGGATACCCCTGCGCAGAAGCGGAGGCCATGATCTCGGCAGCCTTCTCCTGCTCGCGCGCCTGCCATCCCCAGGTGGTCGCCCCCACGAGGCCCACGCAGACGAGCACGACGACCGCGCTCAGCGACCACGACCGGTCCAGGATCTTCGCGCGTCGCAACGGCGACTCCACGAGGGCGGACAGGATCCGCGCGAGCACGAGCGAGATGCCGATGATCGCGGCGCCGGCGGCCAGATCCGGGTGCCCGGTACCGCTGACCACGATCCACGTGATGAGCACCGGCCAGTGGATCAGGTACAGCGCATACGCGTCGCGCCCAAGGAACAGGAGGGGCTTGGCGGACAGCAGCCGCACCGGCGAGCCGCGCACGGCGCCCTCGCCGGAGACGATGACGAACGCGGTGCAGAGCACGGGCCACAGCGCCAGGTAGCCGGGGAACCCGCCCTGGACGTCGAGAACGATGCCGCAGGCGATGATGCCGGCGAGCCCGATCCATCCCAGCGACGCGCGGAGCCAGGGCCAGAGCCGGACCGACGGCAGCACCAGGGCGACGAGGGATCCGGCGGCGAACTCCCACAGGCGGGTGCGGGTGTCGAAGTAGGCGAACTGCTGGTGCGCCTGGGTCTCGACGATCGAGAACCATAGCGAGACCGCGAACACCGCCGCGAACACCACGACGAGCGCCGGACGGATCCAGTGGCGTCGCTTGAGGAACACCAGGGTGACGAGGCCGATGAGCAACGGCCACAGGACGAACACCTGGCCCTGCACCGAGAGCGACCAGAAGTGCTGCAGCGGGCTCGCGATCGCGCCGTCGCGCGCGTAGTAGTCGACCTCGTTGAAGGCCAGGGACCAGTTCTCGTAGTAGAACTGGCTCGCCAGTGTCTCCTGCCACAGTCGCGGCCAGTCGGTGGCCGGGTACAGGAAGTAGGCCGCCGCCAGGACGCCGATGAGCGTCACGCTGGCCGCGGGGACCAGACGCCGGAACTTGCGCAGCCAGTACCGGCCGAGATGCAGCCGCCCTCCCCCGGCGGCCCGGCGCGCGAGCGAGGCCGTGAGGAAGAACGCCGAGATCATCAGGAAGACGTCGACGCCGCCCGACACCCGGCCGAGCCAGACGTGGTACACGACCACGAGGAGGATCGCGAGCGCGCGCAGCCCGTCGATGTCGGCGCGGTAGCCCGCGGTCCCGTCCGCGGACAGCGTCCGCGCGGGACCGGTCCTCTTCGCCGCCACCGAGGACGCGGGACGCTTCTCCTCCGCCAGTACCCCGGTCATCGCCGTCCCTCCTCGGACGAGGCGTCGGGGTGCGGGTCGGGATACAGCATGCGGGAGGGCGCTCCAAAGGTCGTTCGGGTTGCGGCGCGTCTCGTGCGGCGTCCACCTCGTCGTGGGGCGATGGACGAGCGCGCGACGATGTCGGGGTCGATGAGCGAGTCTACGGGGTTCCCCTGATCCCCGCTGGGAGCATCCTCAATCGGACAGCGCACGGTCGATGGCAGGGAGGAGGTCCGGGGCGAGCCGCGCCGCGTACGGTCCGCTCATGTGGTCCGCGTCGAAGTAGACGGGCATGCCTCCCACCGCGGCAAAGCACCGCTCGGCGTCGCAGAACCGGTCGCTGAGGTCGAGCGGATGGACGCCGTCCTGTGCCGACGCGGTCGCCAGGACGAGGGGGTCCGGCGGGAGGGCCGCGTCGCGGGGGACGGCGCACTGCTCCGGCGACGAGGCGCGCAGCACCACGCAGTCGGGATCGCGCACATCCGCGTTGAGCGGGATGTCGATGATCGGGAGGATCCGGATCCCGGCGTCGGTCCACCGTGTCCAGGTCCGGCGGAGCCCGTCGGCGAACACCGCGTCGTGTCCCACGCCCGCCTCGTCCGCGACGAGCTGCTGTCGCGCCGCCATCGAGGTGATGACGAGATCCGGAGACTCGCTCACGAGGGTCTCGGTGAGCTGCGCCGCCCACATCCGGCAGCGCTCGTAGTCCACCGGACCCCACTCCGTGTCGAACCCGATGAACGGGACATCGGCCGCCGGACACCCCGGGAACGTGCTGATGGTGAGCCGCCAGCCCCGCTCGCGGGCGATCGCGAACAGCGCCCCCTGCCACTGCTCCGCGTGCGAGTCTCCGACGAGCCACACGCGCGGGCCGTCGCCGAAGTCGCACTCCCTGGTCGTCTGGCGGTCGTCCATCCGCAGCCGGTCGTCGTACGCCGCGCACTCGGGCGCCAGCGCATAGTAGGCATCGGCGTCGGAGACGACCGGCTCCGCCACGGCGAGCGAGGGGTCGCAGCCGCTGCCCGGCAGCAGAGCCCCGGGTCCGGCGCAGTCCGCGGGGACACCGGCGGGAAGCGCGATCGGCTCTCCCACCGGCACGGGTATCGCGCGTGTGGATCCGGCGAGCGCGGCCGCACCGGCCGTCATCACCACGACGAGCATCATCGCGCCCATCCCCAGCAGCGCTCGCCGCGTCGTGCGCCACCAGGGCGAGCGCTGTGCCGGGACCTCGACGAGACGCCGCGTGGCCCCCGCGAGCACGAGGGCGACACCGAGCACGCCGAGCTCGACGGGGAGCGTGAGGGGATGACGCAGCAGGAACGGGATCAGGATGATCAGCGGCCAATGCCACAGGTACAGCGAATAGGAGACGTCGCCGAGCCACTGCACCGGACGGCTGTGCGTCACCCGCGACAGCACCGGCAGGGCGGGACGCCCGGTACCGGCGACCAGCACCAGCACCGTGCCGAGGACCGGCAGCAGCGCCGCCGCCGACGGGAAAGGGGTCCGGGAGTCGAACAGCACGGCCGAGACCGCGATGGCGGCCGCGCCCGCGACCGCGACCGCCGCGGCCACGGAGGTGCCGAAGCGGGCGAACACGGCGCCGGGGACCAGGGCGACGAGAGCGCCCGCCGCGAACTCCCACATCCGGGTGAACGTGACGAAGTACGCCGGGGCCGGCGCGGCCGCGGTGAACAGGACGCTGACGGTGAGGGAGACCGCCGCCACGCCCCCGGCCACGCTCGCGAGCAGCCAGCCGGTGGATGCGGCGTCGACGGTCCAGACGGGGTTCTGCGACCGCGTCGTCACCGGGCCGTTGGCCCGGCGCCGGCGGGCGAGAAGCAGGAACGCCGCCAGCAGCAGCACCGGCCAGACCAGGTAGAACTGCTCCTCCGCCGACAGCGACCAGTAGTGCTGGACGGCGCTCGCGGCGCCGTTGTGCGCCGAGTAGTCGACCGAGAGCCCCGCGAGCGTCCAGTTCTCCACGTACACCGCGCTGGCGATCGTCTGGAGGGCGTTGTCGGTCCACCGCGTCGGAGGGAGCAGGACCCACACCCCGACGATCGTCACGAACAGCACCAGGAGCGCCGCGGGGAGGAGCCGACGGATCCGTCGGGCGTAGAACGCACCCAGGCGTACCCGTCCGTCCCGGCGGAGTTCCGCGACGAGGTGCCCGGTGATGAGGAACCCGGAGATCACGAAGAACACGTCGACACCGACGTACCCGCCGGTGAGGACGGACGGCCAGAGATGGTTCGCCACCACCAGCGCGATCGCGACGGCGCGCAGCGCCTGGATGTCCGGCCGGAATCCCCGAGCCCGCCGCGACGCTGCGACGGCGGTCCGCGTCGCCGCGGGCGCGGTCACGTGCGGAGGTACTCCCGGAGCTGGGCACGGAAGTCGCGGGGCACGAAGCCCGTCGCCTCGATCGCGCCGAGGTCGAGCACGCTGTTGCGAGGACGCGGGGCGACGGGACCGGCGGCGGAGGCGAAGTACTCCTCGGTGCTCACCCCCGTCACCCGATCGGGGTCGGCTCCGACGAGCGCGAAGACCTCACGCGCGACGTCCGCCCACGTCGCCGGCTCGCCGGATCCGCTGAGGTTGTAGACCCCGTACGCGGGGCGCTGCGCCAGCAGGTGCAGGATCGCGCGGGCGATCTCGTCCGCGAAGGTCAGCCGGCCGCGCTGATCGTCGACGACGGACGGATCGATGCCGCGCTCGGCGAGCGACGCCATGGTCCGCACGAAGTTCTTCCCGTCGCCGATCACCCAGGACGTGCGCACGACGTAGTGGCGCGGGACCGTCGCGACGACGGCGTCGCCGGCGGCCTTGGTCTGGCCGTACACGCCGAGGGGGCAGACGGCATCCGCTTCCCGATACGGCTCCGCGGAGGTCCCGTCGAAGACGTAGTCGCTGGACACGTGGACGAGGGTGAGGCCGTTCTCGGCGGCGACGCGCGCCAGGGCGGCGACGCCGGTCACGTTGGCCGCCCACGCCTGAGCGCGCCCTTCAGCCGTCTCCGCCGCATCCACGGCGGTGTACGCGGCGGCGTTGACGATCACGCCGTAGTCGCGCCAGCGACGCGAGGCGACGAAAGCCGGATCGGCGAGGTCCAGCGTCTCCCGGGTCGCGTACTCGACGTGCGCGGCATCGCCCAGCGCCTGGCGCAGCGCCCGCCCGAGCTGTCCGTTCGCCCCGACCACCAGCGTCTTGCGCGGCGGGATCGGGGCGACCTCGGCGAGCCGCGGGTGGGCCTTGTCCTTCTCCGAGATCTCGACGTCGGCCAGAGGGATGGGCCAGTCGATCGCGACGGTCTCGTCGGCGAGATTGAGGAACGAGTAGCTCGCATCCGGCGACCAGTGGTCGTTCACGAGGTACGTGTACGCGGTGTCCGGTTCCAGGGTCTGATACGAGTTGCCCACGCCCCGGGGCACGAAGATCGCCTTCGACGGGTCGAGCTCCGCGGTGAAGACCGTGCCGAAGCTCGGTCCCTCTCGCAGGTCCACCCAGGCTCCGAAGATCCGCCCGGTCGCCACCGAGACCCACTTGTCCCACGGCTCCGCGTGGATGCCGCGGGTGGTGCCCACCGCGTCGTTGAACGAGATGTTGTTCTGCACCGGACCGAAGTCCGCCAGCCCCAGCGCGGTCATCTTCTCGCGCTGCCAGTTCTCCTTGAACCACCCGCGCGCGTCGCCGTGCACGGGCAGGTCGAGGACGATCATCCCCGGGATCGGCGTCTCCTGCACGGAGAGCTGCTTGCCGAACTCGACCGCCATCAGAGCCCCGCCTTCCGGTCGTCGAGCGGGCGCAGCGACACGAAACGCGCCACGGCCATCACCGTCTCACTCCCCGTTCGTCGAGCGAGCCCAGCGAGACGAAACGCAGCCATCACTGTCCCTTCGAGGCGTAGAACGCCTCCGTCGCGTCCTTCGCCGGGGCCCACCAGGCCTCGTTGTCCCGATACCACTGGATCGTGGCCGCCAGACCCGCCTCGAAATCGGCGTACTGTGGCGTCCACCCGAGCTCCGTGCGGAGCTTGGTCGAGTCGATGGCGTACCGCAGGTCGTGGCCGGCGCGGTCGGTCACGTGGTCGTAGGCGTCGCGCGGCTGGCCCATCTCCTGGAGGATCAGCTCGACGACCTCCTTGTTGTTGCGCTCCCCGTCGGCGCCGATGAGGTAGGTCTCCCCCACCCGGCCCTTGTCGAGGATCGTCAGCACGGCGGAAGAGTGGTCGTCGGCGTGGATCCAGTCCCGCACGTTCTCCCCGGCGCCATAGAGCTTGGGGCGGATGCCGCGGATCACGTTGGTGATCTGGCGCGGGATGAACTTCTCGACGTGCTGGAACGGACCGTAGTTGTTCGAGCAGTTCGAGATGGTGGCCCGCACGCCGAAGGAACGCACCCACGCGCGCACCAGCAGATCGCTGCCCGCCTTGGTGGACGAGTACGGGGACGACGGGTTGTACGGCGTCTGCTCGGTGAAGCGCTCCGGGTCGTCGAGCTCCAGGTCGCCGTACACCTCGTCCGTCGAGATGTGGTGGAAGCGACGGCCGTGGGCGCGCGCCGCCTCCAGCAGCGTGTAGGTCCCGACGATGTTCGTGTCCAGGAACGGCCGCGGGCTGTGCAGGGAGTTGTCGTTGTGGGACTCGGCGGCGTAGTGCACGACCGCGTCCACCTCGGCGAACAGGCGGTCGACGAGGGCGGCGTCGGCGATGTCGCCCTCGACGAAGCGCACCCGGTCCTCGGGAAGCCCCGCCAGCGAGGCGCGGTTGCCCGCGTAGGTCAGCTTGTCCAGCACCGTGACGGTGTGATCGGTGTGCCCGATCACGTGGTGCACGAAGTTGGAGCCGATGAAGCCGGCACCGCCGGTGACGAGG
This sequence comes from Microbacterium sp. CCNWLW41, assembly GCF_037083505.1. Classification (NCBI taxonomy): domain Bacteria; kingdom Bacillati; phylum Actinomycetota; class Actinomycetes; order Micrococcales; family Microbacteriaceae; genus Microbacterium; species Microbacterium sp. CCNWLW41. The sequence continues at coordinate 202,613 of NZ_JBAOJP010000008.1, read as the reverse complement.
AGGTGAGACATCAGCGGCCCCTTTCCAGGACTTCGATCAGGTAGTTGCCGTAGCCGGACTTCACGAGGTTCTCCGCCCGCTCGCGCAGCTCCGCGTCGGAGAGGAAGCCCTGGCGCCAGGCGACCTCCTCGGGCACGCCGATCCGGAGCCCGGTGCGCCGCTCCATCGTGCGGACGTAGTCGGCGGCGTCGGTCATCTGGTCGAATGTCCCGGTGTCCAGCCAGGCCGTGCCCCGCGGCAGCACCTCGACCTGGAGGGATCCCCGGCGCAGGTACTCGCGGTTCACGTCGGTGATCTCGTACTCGCCGCGCGCGCTCGGCGCGAGGCCGCGCGCGATCTCGACGACGTCGTTGTCGTAGAAGTACAGCCCGGGGACGGCGTAGTTGCTCTTCGGCTGCGCCGGCTTCTCCTCCAGCGAGACCGCCGTGCCCTCCGCGTCGAACTCCACCACGCCGTACGCGCTCGGCTCGGCCACCCAGTACGCGAACACGGCGCCGCCCTCGACGTCGGCGTACCGCTTCAGCTGGGTGCCGAGCCCCGGGCCGTACAGCAGGTTGTCGCCGAGGACCAGGGCCACCTTGTCGTCGCCGATGAAGTCGGCGCCGATGGTGAACGCCTGGGCGAGGCCGTCGGGCGAGGGCTGCTGGGCGAACGTGATCGAGATGCCGAACTGCGATCCGTCGCCGAGGAGCCGCTCGAAGTGCTCCGCGTCGTGCGGGGTGGTGATGATCAGGATGTCCTTGATCCCCGCGAGCATGAGCGTCGACAGCGGGTAGTAGACCATCGGCTTGTCGTAGACCGGGATGAGCTGCTTGGAGACGCCGAGGGTGATCGGGTGCAGCCGGGTCCCGGAACCGCCGGCGAGGATGATGCCTTTCACCCGACTATCGTGGCACACGGCGCCCGAAAGACCGCCTCGTGCACGCCCTCTGCGCGCGGGATACCGGCACGGCAGCGGTGAGCAGGGATGATGGAGCGGTGCGCCCCCACAAGACCTCCCCCCGCCGCTGGGTCGGCATCGTCGCCGCCGTCGCGGTCGCCGCAGCGCTTCTCAGCGCGTCGCCGGCCACCGCCGCCGTGCCCGCCGCCCTCACCTCCGACACCGCCGCCGCGACCGCGCTCCCCGCCGACACCGCCGCGACCGCGCTCCCCCAGGACGTCCCCGCCGCCGTGCGCCCCGCCGCCGACCTCTCCCAGTTCCGCGCCGGGAACATCATCTCGGACCGGGTGTTCACGGACGCCGGGACGATGACCGCCGGCCAGATCCAGTCGTTCTTCGAGGGCAAGGTCTCCAGCTGCCGGTCGGGCTACACCTGCCTGAAGGACTTCCGCATCTCCAGCGTGAACCGCCCGGCCGACAGCTACTGCCGCGGCTACAGCGGCGCCTCGAACGAGCTGGCCTCGACCATCATCGCGCGCGTCGCCCAGTCCTGCGGCATCAACCCCCAGGTCCTCGTCGTCATGCTCCAGAAGGAGCAGGGCCTGGTCACGCACACGTGGCCGAGCCAGTGGCGCTACGACGCCGCCCTGGGCCAGGGCTGCCCCGACGACGCCCCGTGCGACCCGTCGTTCGTCGGGTTCTTCCACCAGATCTACGGCGCCGCCCGGCAGATGAAGATCTACCTCGAGGGCGAGTGGTTCACCTGGTTCGCTCCGGGCAACACCTGGAACATCCTCTACAACCCCGACCGCGGCTGCGGGTCCTCCCCCGTCTACATCGAGAACGCCGCCACCTCCGCGCTCTACTACTACACGCCCTACCAGCCCAACGCGGCCGCCCTGCGCGCCGGCTACGGCGAGGGCGACGGCTGCTCCGCGTACGGCAACCGCAACTTCTACAACTACTTCACCGACTGGTTCGGCAGCACCCAGGGAGGAGGCGGCCCGACGGGCCCCGTGCCCAAGAGCGGACTGGTGCAGGCCTCCGGACAGGAGGCGATCTACCTCATCATGAGCGGGGTTCGCCACCACGTCGTCTCGGGCGAGGACCTCGCCGCCTTCACCTCGCGCCTCGGCGGCGTCGCGGTCACCAGCGCATCGGCGCTGGGCGCAGTGCCGGAGGGCAGGCCGATCACGCGCTACGTCCACGATCCGCGCAGCGGCACGCTGTACCTCCTCGAGCGGGACGGCACGAAGCACGCCTTCGTCAACGCCGCACAGGTGGCGCTGTTCGGGTACGACTTCGGTTCCTACGTCAATCTCGACGCCGCCACATCGGACCGCTTCACGAAGGGCGCCGCGATCGGGACGTTCTTCCGCTCCGGGACCAGAGCCGAGGTGTACCTCTATCAGGACGGCAAGCGCCGGCACGTGGCCAACCAGGAGATCTGGCGACGGGTGTCCAAGGGCACCTCCGGGTACGTGGCGTCGATGACCCCGTCTGCGGCCGCGAAGATCCCCGTGGGCAAGGTCGTCCTCTTCGCCAACCGCCTGATCCGAGGCGCGGGGGCCGATCCCATCTACCTCTCGCTCGTCGGAGAGCGGCTCCTGCACATCCCGAACGTCTCCCTAGCGACCGAGTTCGGCGCTCCGCCGCAGGACACTCTCGTTCCCGCAAGCTCCCTCTCGGCGAACGCGAAGGCGCCCGGCACCCTGCGTCCCATCGTGCTCTGCGGGGACCAGGCCTACGTCGCCGCCAGCGGCACCGTGTATCCGATCTCCACGCGGTCCTCCTTCTCGGCCATGGAGGAGGAGCTCCCCGAGGACGAGAGCGTCGCCCCCGACGACGACACCGCGGACACCACGGAGGAGACGCCCGAGAGCGGAGGGCTTGCGGTGCGTACCGAGAACGACGACCCCTCCGGCACCGACGGCCCTGACGCGCCGGCCTCGTCCGGGGCCGACCCCGCGACACCGACGCCGACCGCACCGTCCGACGCCGAGACGCCGACGGAGACCGCACCGTCGGACACCGGGACGCCGGACCCGACCGAGAGCGTGCCCCCGGCCCCCGCCGAGACGACGGCACCGGCGCCGACCGAGGAGCCCGCCGCGCCGGAGGACGGCGACGAGGAATCGCCCGACGCCGTCGACGGTGATGAGCCCGCTCCCGGTGACCAGGACGACAGCGGGGAGACTCTCGACGCCGAGCTCCGCGCGACCGCATACGCCGGGATCACGCCGACCCGGCTCACCGCCGCCGAGTGCGGCACGTTCCGGAAGTCCCGCACCACGCTGACCGGGCCGCTCTTCGTCCAGCCCAAGGGCTGGACCCAGATCTACATGATCGGCGGAGGGAAGCTGCGCCACGTGCAATCGATCGAGGATCTGCGCACTCTCAACGGTAACCGTGCGCTCACGGTGCTCGCCTGGGCGCCCGACACCGCGCGGTGGCTGGGCTTCGGGTCCTCGGTCCTGCCCGAGAAGTCGTTCGTTCGTTTCGAGGGACGCGACGAGATCTATCGATACACCGGCGGGGCCCTCCACCATGTCCGCAGCGTCGAGACGCTCATCCGGCTCGGCGGCGGCCGTGCACCCGCGGTCCAGGTGCTCCCGGGCGACCGGCTCGGCGGATTCACGGTCGGGTCGCCGCTGCTGACGGACCGAAAGGACTTCGTGCGCTTCCAGGGGTCGGACGCCGTCTACTACTGGCAGTCCGGTCGGCTGCGCCACGTCCTCTCGGGCGCGACCCTGATCCGCCTCAACGGCGGAACTCCGCCGGTGCTGCTGGACCTGCCTGCCGCCTACAAGCGCGACTACCCGGTCGGGACCGACATCCCGTGAGCGTGGGCGCATGAGCGGATCGGATAGGATCGGGGCACTATGACCTTCTCGTCGGGCCGCGTCCTCGTCATCGTCCCGGCGTGGAACGAGGCGCGCAACGTGGGCGCCACCGTGCGGGAGATCCGTGCCGCGGACGGTGAGTACGACGTGGTCGTGATCGACGACGGATCCGAGGACGATACGGCGGAGGTCGCGGCCGGGGCGGGCGCGATCGTCATCTCGCTGCCGTTCAACCTGGGCGTCGGCGGCGCGATGCGCACGGGGTTCACCTACGCCCAGCGGCACGGATACCCGCGCGCGATCCAGGTCGACGCGGACGGGCAGCACAACCCCGCGGACATCGCCCGTGTCCTCGCCGGTCTCGACGAGGCCGACATCTCGATCGGAGCCCGGTTCGCGGAGGTCGGCGACTACACCGTGCGCGGGCCCCGCCACTGGGCCATGCTGTTCCTCGCCAAGACGATCTCGCGCGTCGCGAAGACGCGTCTGACGGATGTCACGAGCGGGTTCCGCGCGGCGAATGCCCGGGCGATCGCCCAGTACGTGCGCTACTACCCCGCGGAGTACCTCGGGGACACCATCGACTCCCTCGTCGCCGCCTGCCACGCGGGCCTCACGGTGACGCAGGTGCCCGTGGCCATGCGGCCCCGCCAGCACGGGACGCCGAGTCAGGGCCCCATCGGGGCGTCGGTCTATCTCCTGCGTTCGGTCTTCGCCCTGGGCCTGGCGATGCTGCGCCGCTTCACGGGCCGAAGCCGACGCGCATCCGCCCCTGTCGAACCGGAGGCCGCCCGGTGATCATCTTCGTGGGCATCGCGCTCGCCCTGGTCATCCTCACTGTCGTGCTGTGGATGCTCATCACCCGTCGCATGCGTGAGAAGTACGCCGCGCTGTGGATCGTCATCGCGCTCTTCGTGCTGATCCTCGGCCTCTTCCCGGGTCTGCTGCTGTGGGTCACCGCCCTGCTCGGCGTCCAGGTACCGGCCAACATGCTCTTCGCCCTCGCGATCGTGCTGCTGCTCGGAGTCACGCTGCATCTGTCCTGGGAGCTGTCGCAGGCCGAGGACGAGATCCGGCGGATCGCCGAGGAGGCCGCACTGTCCCGCACCGAGCTGGAGCGGCTGCACGCCCGCGTCTCGGCCCTCGAATCGGCCTCGGGTCCGGCCAGCGGCACGACGCCCGCGGCCACCGACGGTTCCCCTGAGGCCGCCCCGGACGGTCCTCCGTCCGCATGATCCGCGCGGTCACCGGTGTCTGGGGCGTGGTCACGCTCTTCCGCCCGGATGAGGCCCCACGGCTGTTCACGGACCTCCTGCCCCAGGTCGACGGTATCGTCGCGGTCGACGACGGCAGCGGCCCCGCCTCGGACGCCGTGCTCGCACGCATCGCGGAGGGCGGCGTGCGCGTGGTCCGCCTGGAGGAGAACTCGGGCATCGGCGCGGCGCTGAACCTCGGCATCCGCACCGCTCGGGAAGCGGGTGCGCACGCGGTCGTCACGTTCGACCAGGACTCGACGGTCGCGCCCGGTTTCGTCGCGGCTCTGCACGCTGCCGCGGTCGCCGCGAAGGAAGCCGGCATTCCCTCCGGCCCCGTCGTTCCCCAGTACTTCGCCGGCGTCGACCAGGCGGGCGATCCGATCGTGGACGGGGTCGTCCGCGCCGCCCATGCGATCCAGTCCGGGATGCTGATCGATGCCGAGACGCTCGACCGCGTCGGCCTGATGGACGCCGCGCTCTTCATCGATCTGGTCGACACCGACTACGAGCTGCGTTGCGCGGACGCCGGTCTGCCCTGCATCGTGGCCCCGGGTCTTGCTCTGCCCCACCAGCTCGGCGCGCAGTACCGGATCTCCGGTCCCCTCGGACGGAGGCTCCCCGTCCTCACCCTGAGCACGCCGTTCCGCTACTACTACCGGGCGCGCAACCGCATCGTGCTCGCACGGCGCTATCCCCATCACCGGACGCGCCTGCGCCGCGACGGCCTCGCCGATCGCGCCTACTTCGTCATCGCGGCCCTGCTCGCACGACCGCGACGGGCGATGTGGCGCCTGCTGCGCGCCGGGGCAAGAGACGGGCGAGCGGGACGACTGGGGCGGATGGACGCCGAGCTCGCGTCCGCCGCCGCCGGGATCTCCTGGCACGCCGTGCGCGTGTCCCAGGACTGACCGAGCCCTGCCCCTCGCTCGCCGGCCGGATCAGAGGGACGGAGGAGCCGACGGCGCCCGACGGCGCCCGCGCACGATCCACCCCGCCGCCCAGCTCGCCAGGTAGGCGATGACGAACGCGGCCGGGACCGTACCGTCCGCCTGCACCCGCCGCAGAAGAGGGAGCGTGTCGCGGAGACGGCGTCCGCGCGCCCCGAAGCGACGTGCGGACCGCTGGGCGGCCGGAGAACCGTCGCGTGCCGCGAGCGTGTCCGCCATGAGCTGGCGCCAGCCCACCGAGATCCAGAAGAGCATGCGCAGCATCGCGGCCGGGCTCGCGGACCCCTCGTACCGGCGAGAGAAGCGAACGACGTTCCGCCACGCGCGCGTCACTGTGGCGAGCGGGCCGACGGAGAGCCGGCTCGGATCGCCGAAGACGTTCGCCGCGTGCTGGACGTAGTCCTGCACCACTTCGTCGACCACGCGCGCGCCGTGCTGCGCCCCCGCGACGACGGCCAGCCAGTGATCATGGGCCACCGTGTGCGACGAGAGCCGCGGGAACGGCAGCGCGACGCCGAGCAGATCCCTGCGGAACACGCACAGCGAGCCGGTGTACTGGTTGACGACCATCGTGGCATCCGCGTCCTGGTGGCGTCGGCCGGTCTCCCCCAGCACCTCCCCCGACGGATGCGCGACCAGACGCGCCTGTCCGGAGACGAGCGACACCTCGTCCAGGTGCGGGAGCAGCGTCTCGAGCTTGGTCGGGTACCAGACATCGTCCTGATCGCTCAGAGCGATCCACTCCGCACTGTCGGACACAGCGGCCAGGCCGCGCTCGAAGTTGAGGTAGAAGCCGCGTCGGTCGCCGTCCGCGATCACCCGGAACCGAGAGTCCTCGCCGACGGTCTCCGCCACGACCCGTTCGACGGTCTCGGCCTCCCCGTCAACGGAGATGAGGCACTCCCAGTCGGCGCGGGTCTGGTCCCGGATCGTGCGCAGCTGCCGCGCGAAGAGCTCGGGATCGGGTCGATAGGCGGCAAGGACGATCGCTCCGCCCATCCGTTCCCCCGATTCCTCAGCCGACTCCAGTATTCTAGAGGTCCATGTGCGCACGTCCGACCGACACCCGAACGGCCGTGCCCGGACCCCCCGCCGACCGAAGCGCCGACGGGACGAGAGGGCGGCGGACCACGTGAACGGAACGCTCAAGGAGGCGTCGGGGCGGATCAGCCAGTTCGCCATGGCCGTCGGTCTGGTAACGCTCGTCGGGGTCCTGGCGATCCCCGTGATCAGCGCGGTCGCCGGCACCGCCGCCACCGGGACCCTCTTCACCGTCCAGGCGACCGCGCAGCTCGGAGCGATCCTCGTCGCCTTCGGCTGGGGAGCCGCTGGGGCCGCCACGGTGGCCGGGATGCCGGAGGCCGACCGCGCGGAGTACTTCCGCCAGTCCTTGCGCGCGCGCCTCGTCCTCTACGCCGTCACCGCGCCCGTGCTCGCGGTTCTGCTCTGGGCCCTCACCCGGGGGGATCTCGCCGTGTCCATCGTCGGCGCCTTCGCCTACCTGCTCCCGGCCGTCGGCGGCAACTGGTACTTCGCCGGGCGGTCCGAACCGCTGCGCCTGTTCCGCTTCGACACGATCCCCGCCATTTGCGGCACGCTCCTCGGCATCGCGGGCGTCTGGTGGACGCACGAGCTCTGGGTCTTCTGCCTCGGACAGGGGCTCGGATACCTCGCGGCCGCCGTGATCACCGCGGTGGTCGTGCTGCGCGGCGCGCCCCGATCGGAGCGGATCCCGTCGTTGCGCGACACGCTCAGCGCTCAGCGTGCGGCCGTTCTGGCCACCGCGACGACCGGACTGTATGTGAACCTTCCCGTCATCGCGGTCGGCGCCTTCTTCCCCCGCGAGACCGTCGCGGTGTTCGGGATGGCGAACACCCTGTTCCGCTACTGCACGCTGGCGTTCCAGCCCTTCCAGCAGTTCTTCCAGGGCTGGGTACCCGCCGACCGCGACCAGCTCGCCCATCGGGCCCGCGTCTCGGCGCTGGCGGCGCTCGGGATCGGAGCCTTCGCCGGTGTCTGCATCGCGGTGCTCTCTCCACCGGTGTCGTCGCTGCTCCTGGTCGGCAAGGCGCATGTCCCCTACGAGATCTCCATCCCGTTCGGCGTCGCGTTCGTCGGGGTCGCCGTCTCGGCGGTCGTCGGGTATGCCAGTTTGGTCGCTCTCGGCCGCGTCACCGTCCTCGCCGTGTCGACCCTCATCGGCGCCGCCGTCGGCGCTCCCCTGGTGATTCTGTTCGCTGCGCTCGGACACGCCCCCGCTGTCGCATGGGCTGTCGCCGTTTCCGAGTTGTGCGTGGCAGGATACCAGGTGTACTCCCTCCGTCGTCGTCTCACCCCCGTCCGCGACGAGGAGGTGAAAGGACCCCGAAAGGACGAGGAATGAGCCGAGCCACGACCACGGCGGACAAGGTCACCCGATCCCTGATCGGCCGCGTGATCGGGTTCTCGGTCCTCCCGTTCCTCGCCGCACTGCTCCCACTCGTCGCCCTCCCGGTCGTCGCGCACGCCGCCTCCACGGCGGAATGGGCCGGGCTGAACATCGGCCTCGGGGTCGGCGGGTTCACCGCCGCGGTCGGCCTCGTCGGGTGGAACGTGTTGGGCACGCCGCTCGTCGCGATGACGACCGACCCCGCCGAACGCCTCGCCCTGTACGGCCGGTCCTTCTATATCCGTCTGCTCGCCGTCGGCGCGACCAGCGTGGTCGGCGCCGCCGTCGCGGCGGCCATCGCCCCCGACGGCACGAAGCCGCTGGCCGCCGTCTTCGCGATCTCCGGGGGCCTCACCGCGATCGGTCTGAGCTGGTATGCCGTCGGGGTCGCCGCACCGCGCCTGGTCTTCTGGTACGAGGTCGTGCCGCGCAGCGTGGCGACGGCGCTCTCCATCGCCGTCGTCCTGCTCACCGGGCAGATCCTCTGGTACGGCCTGCTCCTGTGCCTTTCGGCCATCGTGGGCACGCTCTGGTTCCACGTCCGCCACCTCGGTCGCCTGCTGCCCGCCTGGCCGGGCGCCGCGCGGCTGCGGGAAGACATCGGCGACATGTCCTCCTCGTGGGGCGTCGAGTCGGTGGGCAGCCTGTACGCCAACGCCCCGGTCCCGATCGCGGGCGTCATCGGCAGCACCTCGGCGACCGCCGCCTACTCCTCGAGCCACCAGATCTTCCGATACGGGCTCCTGGCGGTCAGCGCCGCCGGTAACGCCCTGCAGGCCTGGGTGCTGGAGACCGAGGGGACGCATCGGCGCCGGAGGCACCAGGTGGCGTTCGTCGTCATGGGCGCCGTGGCCCTTGTCGGGTGGGTCGTGCTCGCCGTCCTCGGACCGGTGCTGAGCGGGCTGCTCTTCGCCGGCAAGCAGGGAGAGCCCGCGGTCTTCCACGCCTATGCGATCGCCTTCGTGGCCGTTGCCCTGTCCACGCCGCTGATCCGCAACATTCTCATCCCCCACCGCCGGGACCGGCAGGTCCTCGTCGTCACGATCGTCTCGGCGCTCCTCGGACTCACCGCGATGTTCGTTCTCGGGAACGCGATCGGCCCGCTCGGCGTCGCCGTCGGATTCGCGCTCAGCGAGGTCTTCACCCTGGTCGCCTGCACCGTTCTCGCCGTCCGCCACGCTCGTCGTCGGGCTTCCGAGGTGGCGCACGACGAGGACGAGCGCCCCGAGGTCCACATCGTGCTCCTCGCGATCGCCTGGACGCCGGTCGGCGGCTACAAAGTGGCGTACGAGTACGCGAACGCCCTCGTGGCGCAGGGCGTCCCGGTGACGGTGTGGCACTCGGAATCCTTGCACGCCTTCCAGGGCGGGAGACGCCGGCTGTGGGCGGCTGTACGCGGCTGGCTCGCGTGGTGGCTCCTGGACCATCGCGGCCAGTGGGCGCGCGGCGGCGTCTCCTGGTTCCCCGTCGATCCACGCGTCCGCCTCCGAGCGACCAGCTGGTTCCCGAGGATCCCGGCTCGCGTCGGCGACGTGATCCTCGCGACAGCAGCGCAGACCGCACCGTTCGCGGCGCGCGTCGCGGCCCGGAGCCGGGCTCGGACCGCGGTGCTCATCCAGCACCACGAGACGTGGGCGGAGACACCGGACCACATCGCAGCAGGCTGGGCCGCGATGGACGAGCGCATCGTGATCGCTCCGTGGCTCGCCGACCTGTGCGCCGGGCGCGGGCTGACGACGCATCTGCTCCCGAACGCACTCGTCCCGGAGGCGTTCCCGCTCGGCCCCGCGCTCGATCAGCGGTCGGCGCAGGTCGTGTCGCTGCTCTCGCCGCACGGCTACAAGCGGGCGGACGTGGTGATCGGAGTCCTCGAAGAGGTGCTCCGGCGCCGCCCCGACGTGATCGTCGAGACCTTCGGCCAGAGCCCCGAGCGCCCCGCCATGGCCGAGAGGATCCGGTACACCCCCGACCCCTCGCCCGAGCGCCTCCGCGCGCTGTACCAGGGCAGCCAGGTCTATCTCTGCGGCAGCGACGAGGAAGGGTGGCACCTTCCTCCGGCGGAGGCCACCCTCTGCGGAGCCGCCGTGGTCTCCACGGATATCGGGGGTGTGCGGGCGTCCATGGCCGACGACGCCCTCTATGCACAGCGCGGCGATGTCGCCGCGCTGGCGGATCGCGTCGTGGAGGCGCTGTCGGACCTCGCGGCCGCACAGCGGAGGGTCGACGCGGCCCGCGCACGACTGCTGGAGGTCACCTACGAGGCGAACGCGCGGAGGCTGCGCGAGATCCTGCGCGTCTGACTCATTCCCCCCCCCCAGACGGCACGGACCGCGACGGCGGCATCCGTCCGCGCTACGCTGAAGGTGATGGCCGTTCCCGTTCCCTCCGCGTCCACTACGCGCGTCAGCGTCTGCATGGCCACCTACAACGGGGCCCGCTTCCTGCGCCCGCAGGTCGAGTCGATCCTCGCCCAGCTTCGCCCCGACGACGAGATCGTCGTCGTCGACGACGCCAGTCGGGACGACACTGTCGCCGTCCTCGAGTCCTTCCGCGACGACCGGCTCCGCATCATCCGCAACGATCGCAACGTGGGTTACGTCCGCACGTTCGAGCACGCGCTCTCGCTGGCCACCGGCGATGTCCTGCTGCTGAGCGATCAGGACGACGTCTGGACGGACGGACGCCGTGACGCGCTGGTCGCCGCGGCCGGGGAGACCGGCTTCGCCGCGGGGGATCTCGTCCTCCTGGGCGATGACGCCCCCCTGCGATCGCCCCTGACGGGACGACCGTGGCGGCTCGCCCCCCTGCCCGGCCACGGGTCCCTGCGCAACGAGCTGCGGCTGCTCGCGGGAGACGCCCCGTACTACGGCTGCGCCATGGCGATCCGCCGGGACGACGCGCTCGACCTCGTCCTCCCGTTCCCGGCGTATCTCACCGAGTCGCACGACCTGTGGATCGCCACCATGGCGAACACGGGACGCATGATGACCCACGTCCACATGCCGGTCCTGCGCCGACGCCTCCACGAGGACAACGCGTCGGCGCCCCGGCCGCGCGGCGTGATCCCGGCGCTGCGCTCGCGCCTGCTGCTGCTGCGCCTGTGGCGCGAGGCCCGCCGCCGCCTGCGCTCGCGCTGACCCGTCAGCGCTCCGTCAGAACCGGAAGATGTGCGCGAGGGCGGATCGGATGCCGCGCCGATCGCCGGTCGGCACGACGCGGGGAAGCTCCGTGATCGCATGCAGGCGCGACATCAGCCGGATCCTCGCCGTCCGGGCCGTGCGCCGCCAGCCCTTGCCGAGCGCCAGCCGTCGGGCCAGCGCGTAGTACTCCCGCTCGTCGCGGAACCGGCTGCCGTCGAGCAGCGTGCGCTGCGACGCGCTCGAGTCGTGCCGGCGGTAGGCGAAGGCGACCTCGGGGTTGTAGGCGAGCGTGCCCCCGTCGTAGGCGATGTCCATGAGCAGCGCGAGATCCTGGATGACGGCGAAGCCGTCGCGGAAATCGATCCGCCGGAGGGTCTCGGTACGGAACGCCAACGACGGCCAGTACAGCCAGTTCCCCCGGATCAGACTGGTCGCCATCCGCTCGCCCCGAAGGACCGCGATGCCCCGTCCTCCCCGGGGAGCGAGCAGCCCGCGCTTGACCCGGTCGACGAGCGGGGAGACCACCTCGCCGTCCTGGTCGATCACGAGGGCTCCCGGCTGGACGACGTCGGCGTCGGGCACGGCGGCGACCGTCCGGGTCACGACCTCCAGGTAGTTCGGGCGCAGCAGGTCGTCGCACCCCATGATCGTGACGTGGGTGCTCTGCGCGCGTCGCACCGACTCCCGGAAGTTCTCCGTAATGCCCACGTTCTGCGCGTTGCGGACGTAGTGCACGCGTTCGTCGTCGATCGCCTCGACGCGTTCGCGCACGGAGGGGTCGGGATAGCAGTCGTCGATGACGACCAGCCGCCAGTCCGGCACAGTCTGTGCCCGGACCGAGTCGATGGCCAGCATGAGCTGATCCGGATCGCCCCAGAACGGGATGAAGATGTCGTGCGTCACCGCGTCACCCGGCGTCCCCGCACGCGGTCACGCGGTAGAGCCGCGCCCGTCCCTCTTCGTCCACCAGCTCGACCGCCGACGACGTGGCCAGCCGATCCAGACCCTTGGAGGGATGCCGCCCCCCGTTGACCTCCTGGCGGCCGAAATCGAGCACGAACTCGACGCCGAGGCGATGGATGGCAGCGCACACGGGGCTGCCTGCCTCCGCCTCGTCGAGCTCGTCGTTCACGAGCTCGGCGTCCTTCGACACGTCGGTGAGGGTATGGCGCAGCAGAACCTCGCGGTCGCTCAGCGCGTACGCGAGGGCGGTCCCCGTCCACGGGCTCCCCGCGATGACCGCGTCCTCCGGCACGTGCTGGTCGAGGCGCTCCAGGATCGCCATCTCGTCGAGCGTCAGCAGCTCGGACTTCTCCGTCAGCGCGAACCCTGCCCGCGCGTTCGAGACCGCCTGCCGCATGCTCATCGCCTGCGGCAGCACCACGGCCGCGACGACCAGCGCCGCGAGCGCGCCGAGCGCAAGCCGTTGGCGGCCCGCGGCGCGGAACCGCTGCACCCCGTCCCAGGCCGCGGCGACACCCAGCCCGACGAGGGGGACCCAGGCCAGGGGAAGGAGAGCCGCCAGCCTTGGGGCGTTGTTGTACCAGGCGCCGGTGAGGATGTCGCGAAGAAGCAGGTACGGCAGCCCGGAGACGGTCACGAACAGCCCCGCGAGCACCACGTAGGAGACCAACGCCACGATCGACGCCCTGTCCCGGCGTCGCACCGCGGCGACGACGCCGAAGCCCACGAGCGCCGCGATCCCGAGATTGATCGCCGCGCCGAACGGCGAGACCGCCAGGACCTCGCCGATGGCCTGGCTCACCGTCTCCGTCTGCAGCCAGGTCCGCGCCGGGGCCGGCGGCCGCAGGACGTACCACGCCGCTCCCGCGACCACGAGATACCCGGCCACTCCGATCCAGATCCACGCGTTCCGCGCCGCCGAGGGCCGGGCTCGCAGGAACAGCACGAGCGCCACGGCCAGGATCGCGCTCGACAGGACGAGCAGGGCGACGAACGCCCCCGGATGGCTGACGCCGATGGCGGGAATCGTCCCGGCGAACGCCAGGAGCAGGATCACTCGGGCCTTGGCGTCGACATCGCGGTCGATGACCGCGGCGACGATCAAGGCCAGGGCGACGGGCACCATGCTGAGTCCCATGAGGTACGGGAACAGGACGCCGTACGTCATCATGAGCATCGGGAACGCGGCGACGCCGGCGGCGCCCGCCGCGGCACCCGCGATGACCGCCGTGCGCGATCCCCACAGTGTGCGCGTGAGCACGACGATGCTCAGCGGCCACACGACGGCGGCGAACACGATCGTGAGCGCGTTGGAGGCGATCGGGATCGAGGTGCCGGAGATGGTGAGGATCAACGATCCGACCGCGTGCCAGGCCGACGGGTAGAAGGGCACCCCGCCGGATTCGGCGCTGGTCATGTTGCCCAGCCACAGCGGCGACGCGTTGCCGGTGTCGAGGATGAAACGCATCGCGTTCAGATGGAAGATGTTGTCGAAGGTCTGGGAGATGTTCGCCGGCCGGCCGATCGCCACGAGCACCTGGGCGAGCACCACGAGCAGACCCGCCTCCAGGAAAAGCGTTCCGCCCCGGGTCAGTGGCGTCTCCGACCGCGGGACGACGCCCCGCCAGAGCAGCCGGCGGAGCACAAGGAGCACTGCGGCGAGGACCACGGTGACGGCGAAGACCGGCAGCGCGCCCCAGCGAATCCCGAGGAAGGGCGCGACGAGTGAGGTGAGGGCGATGACGGTCACCGATGCGGGGGCGGCGAGCGCGGCCGCCCAGAGTCCGCGGAAACCGAGGACGAACGCGATGAGCAATCCGGGGATCGCGAGGAGGAGTCCGAGAACGCCGACAGCCGCCGCCAGTTCCAGCCAGCTCATCATCACGAACGCTCGTCCCCTCGTCGACGGTCTTGTTCCCTTGGCCGTCGCGGACGGCGCGACACATCGTCCGGGGAGACCGCGACGAGTCTACCCGTGAGCCCCGCGGACGACCTCCACGCACGCCGTGCGCTCGGCACGCGCGCCGTGCCCGGCTGACGGTCGCGGGGAGATCCGACACCCTAGGATGGGTGGGGATCTCGCCCGAAGAGACCCGTATGGAAGTGAGAACCGTCGTGTCGCAGCCCTCTGCCGCAGCCGCGGACCGCCTCATCGCGCCCGGCGCCAGCGGCGGCTTCTTCGACGTGTTCCGTCGACGCTACCTGCTCAGCCTGATCGTGAAGAAGGAGGTCGGCATCCGCTATCGCGGATCCGTCCTCGGGTGGCTGTGGTCCTACGTCAAGCCGCTCATCCAGTTCCTCGTCTTCTTCTTCGCCCTGGGCGTCTTCATGGGGCTGAACAGGTCGATCGACTACTACCCCATCTATCTGCTGTCCGGCATCACCGCGGTGACGTTCTTCAACGAGTCGTTCGCCAACGGGACCCGTTCCCTCGTCGACAACGCGGCCCTCATCAAGAAGATCTACTTCCCGCGGCAGATGTTCCCCGTGGCGAGCACCTTCGTCGCAGCGGTCAACACGGTCCCTCAGATCATCGTCGTCATCGTCATCGCGCTGTTCTTCGGCTGGACGCCCTCGCTCCTGCACATCGCGGCGCTCCTGCTCGGCCTGGTGATCATCGCCCTGCTCGCCACCGGGCTGGGAATGCTCTTCGGCGCGATCAACGTGACGTTCCGGGACGCCCAGAGCTTCGTCGAGATCATCGTGATGATCTCGGTGTGGGCATCGCCGGTGATGTACCAGTGGCAGATGGTGCAGTCGCAGGTCCCCGAGACGGTCTTCCAGCTCTATGCGCTGAACCCGATCACCGCGGCCGTGGAGCTGTTCCACTACGGCATCTGGCAGCCGCTGGACCCCGGCGAGGGCACCGTCTTCCCCGACCTGTGGATGCACGCCGGCATCGCCCTGGGCGTGTCCCTGATCATCGTCGTCCTCGGCGAGCTCGTCTTCCGGCGACTGGAGGGTCGTTTTGCACAGGACCTCTGACGTGACGCACGCCGCCACGGGCACGACCCGGATCGTGGTGGACGACGTCCACAAGCACTTCAAGCTGCGCCATACCCACTCGATCAAGGAGACCTTCGTCGCGGCCATGCGGCGCAAGAAGCTCACCACGGACTTCCAGGCGCTCGACGGCGTCTCGTTCTCGATCGACCAGGGAGAGTCCGTCGCGCTGCTGGGCTACAACGGCTCGGGCAAGTCGACGATGCTGAAGCTGATCTCCGGCGTGCTGCAGCCCGATGAGGGGCGTGTGCTCACCCGGGGACGGGTCGCCGGTCTCATCGAGGTCGGCGCCGGGTTCCATCCCGACCTCTCCGGACGGGAGAACATCTTCCTCAACGCCGCCATCCTGGGGATGACGAAGAAGGAGATCGAGGAGCGCTTCGACGCCATCGTGGAGTTCAGCGAGATCGAGAAGTTCATCGACACCGAGGTCAAGCACTACTCCTCGGGGATGTTCCTGCGCCTCGCGTTCTCCGTCGCGATCCACACCGAGGTCGACATCCTTCTCATCGACGAGATCCTCTCCGTCGGCGATGAGCCGTTCCAGCAGAAGTGCCTCGCGCGCATCCGCGAGCTGCACGACCAGGGCAAGACCCTCGTCGTGGTGAGCCACGACCTGGACATGGTCTCCGACCTCTGCGCGCGCGGCGTCCTCCTGCGCGACGGCAAGGTGCGCTTCGACGGCCCCAGCAAGGAGGCCGTGGAGATCATGCGCGCCTAGAGGCGCCAGCGGGAGGCAACGACGTCAGAGCTCGGCGTGCAGCGCCCACACCTGCGCGGCCGCGCCGTTCCAGCTGAAGGCGCGCGCCCGATCTCCGGCGATGATCCGGAGGCGCTCCCCGCCCGCGTCGATCGCCTCAGCGAGCGCGTCCGCGATCGCCTCGGCGGGCACGAGGAGGCCGCCGTCGGCGACCACGTCGCGGTGTAACCCGGTGTCGCGGGCGACGACCGGGACGCGCAGCGCCATGGCCTCCAGCAGACGCCAGGGCCAGGACGCGTGCGGATCGAGACAGACGAACGCGTCCGCACCGTCGAGGACCGCGGCACGGTCGGCGGGAGACGACCGCTCCCGCACGTGCACCCGTGCGGCGGGCAGTCCTGCGGACTCGGCGAGATCGATGATCCCCGCCTCGCCCCCGTCGGCCACATCGAGGACGACGACCGCGCGGCGCAGCGCCGCCGCCGCGCGCAGGCCCGGGAGCAGGTCCTCCCCGGCACCGGCCAGCACGACGTAGTCGTCCGGCAGGCCGGCCGCAGAACGGCGCGCAGCAGCGTCCGAGGGGACCGCGATCTGCGGGGACGGGGCTCCGGCGATGACGCGGATGCGGTCGCCGAGCGCCGCGATCTCCGCCAGCCGCGCCGCCACCGCGTGCGTGGGCACGACGACGGCGTCCGCGTGACGCACCGCACGGCGCAGCAGCGCGCGCTGCGAGAGGACGACCGCCCTCGGCAGGGTCTCCGGCGCGTCCCAGGGGCGAAGATCCCACAGCGTCGGCACGGTCTGATCGTGATCGTTGAGGCGATCATGACGGATGAGGGGCGCGAGCAGCGTCATCGCGTGGATCATCCCGCCGCCGACGCGCGGGGCGAGCCCCATCTGCCATGCGGCCGTCAGCTCCCGGCGAGCGAGCGGCAGTCGCCGCACCGAAGCGACGCCCTCCGGGATCCCTTCCACGCCCGCCGGCACGATCGCCTCGACGGTGCAGCCCCGAGGTGCGGTCTCGATCAGGCCCGCCACGAGCGCGGTCGAGGCCTCGGACAGGTCGGCGGCCCCGTCGGCGCCGAGCTGATCCAGGACGACACGAAGCTGAGCCATAGCGCGAGCCTACTGCGGCGGCCCTCGGAATCCGCCGAGGCACGTCCCGGGCCGAGGCCGTACGGTCCCTCATCCGCTCATGCTTGAATGCTTCCCATGAGCGATGGGCGGCTTCCGGTTCGACGGCGATGGATCGGCACGACGGTCGGCGTCCTGGCGATCGCACTGCTCCTCGCGATCGGGTGGCTGGTCGTGCGCGGTCTCGGCGCTGCGAACGACCTGTCGCAGGTGGCCGCCAACGCCTCCGCGCTGAAGGCCGCGATCGCGAAGGGCGAGCTGGACCGCGCGGACACGCTCTCCCACCGCATCGCCGACCACGCGGCATCCGCGCGCGGTCTCACCTCGGACCCGGTGTGGCGCGCCTTCGAGGTCGTCCCCTGGCTCGGACCGAACCTCACCGCCGTGCGCGAGGTGTCCGAGATCGCCGACGACGTGTCCGAGGACGCGCTCGGACCGGTCGTCTCGGTCGTCGGCGACGTGGATCTCAGCGCGCTGGGCCTGTCGGGAGGCGCGATCGACCTCGCGCCGTTCACCCAGGTCGAGGCGCCGCTGGGTCAGGCCTCGGCCGCGCTCGCGGACGCCTCCGCCCGCGCCGCCCGCATCGACGCCGAGGCGACGCTTCCCGCGCTCGCCGACGCCGTCCGCGAGCTGCGCGGCACGATGGACGATGCGACGACCGTCGTCGGCGCGCTGCACGGCGCCGCGCAGCTGCTGCCATCGATGCTCGGCGGGTCCGGACCACGCACATACGTGGTGGCGATGCAGAACAACGCCGAGCTGCGCTCGTCGGGCGGGATCATCGGCGCCCTGGCCGTCGTCCGCGCGGAGGGCGGGCGGATCGGGCTCGTCGGGCAGGCGTCCTCGGCGGACTTCCGTGCGCTGGCGTCCTCGCTGCCCCTGTCGGAGCCCGTGGTCGCCCTGTTCGAGGACCGGCCCGGCCGCTTCATCCAGAACGCCACGAGCATCCCCGACTTCCGCGAGGCGGGTCCGGTGATCGCCGAGATGTGGACGCAACGCTTCGGCGGCCCCGTGGACGGCGTGATCGCGGTGGACGCGGTGGTCGCCGCCCACCTGCTCGAGGCGACCGGACCGGTCCAGGCCGGGCCGGTGACGCTGGACGCCGAGTCGGCCCGGGAGCTGCTGCTGTCCGGGATCTATCAGAGCGTCCCGGACCCCGCCGCGCAGGACCAGGTCTTCGCCCAGGTCGCGGGCACGCTGTTCTCGGCGGCCCTCGGCGCGCCCCCGCGTGCGCTGCTCAGCGCCCTGGCCGACGCGGCGGACGAGCACCGCATCCGGATCTGGAGCGCGCATCCCGAGGAGGAGGAGATCCTCGCGGCCTCGACGCTCGGTGGCGGTGTCCCCGCCGACGGCGCCGACACCGCCACCGTGGGCGTCCTCCTCAACGACATGACCGGCGCCAAGATGGACTTCTACGCGAACGCGCAGGTCGCGGTCTCGTACGGAGTCTGCGACGGCGAGCCCACGACGAGGGTGAGCGCGACCTGGACCAACGCGGCCCCGGCGGACGCCGCCGAGACCCTCCCGCCGTACGTCACGGCGGGAGGCGCCTTCGGGGTCCCGCCGGGCTCCACGGAGACCCTCGTGGCCGTCTACGGCCCGGAGGGCGCGCTCCCGTCCCGCTACGACCGCGACGGCGAGAAGGGCTCCGTGCAGACGGCGACCCTCGAACGACGACCCGTGATCCAGCACTCCGTGCGCCTGGCCCCGGGAGAGTCCACCACCATCACGGTGGACTTCACCGGGGAGGGCGCCGGCCGGCGGCTCACCGATGTCCGCTACACGCCGATGGCGGGTCCGATCGACACGTCGGTGAAACCCATCGTGTGCGATCGGTGACGGATCGCCCTCTCATGGGGTAGTGTTCTGAGCAACAACTGGGGATACCGGGTGATCCGCGCGCTATGGGGGCGTACGGGGCACCCGACGATCGATCATCGCTGGGGAGTGATGCCGATCGATTCCGCGTGAATCTCACTGGGGGAGAAACATGCTCAAGAAGGCTGCTGCCATCACTCTGGCCGCGGGTGCGCTCGTCTTCGCTGCGCCCGCCGCCTCGTTCGCCGCGGATCCGTACGTCGGACCGCCCTCGGTGGCCGTCGACGGACCGATCATCGACGTCTGCAACGTCTCGACGGTGTCGTTCGGCGCCGGGTACTTCGTGCCCGGTGAGGTCGTCGGGATCTCGATCGCCGGTGCGTCCGCCGAGACCGCGCAGTACTCCGGCAACACCGCGATGGAGGACGGGAGCCTGGTGCTGACGTTCATCCCGCCGGCCGACGGCCAGGGAGCGTATGCGGTGACGTTCGCGGGCGCGGAGCGCTCGTATACAGCGACGATCACGGTGCAGAGCGGAACGGACGCGGCCTCGAGCTGCGATCACGATCCGTCGGTCGGCGCCGGAAGCTCCGAGGCGACGTCTGGGGACGCCGGTCTCGCGGTGACGGGCGGGGACATCTCGCCGTGGATCGTCGGCGGAGGCGCCCTGGGCGTCGCCGCCGGTGGCGTGCTGGTGGCGGCTGGGGTTCGCCGCAAGCGCGCCTGAGGGGTCTCGTCGTCGGCCCGGTGAGGCCGTCCGAGACCGCCTGGGCGGTGGAGGCTCCCCTCCCCTCACACCCCTGCCGCCCAGGCTTCCTCCTCGGTGCCCGCGCGCTGTCTGGCAGCGGGCGCCGGTGAGGGCGAGGGAGCGGACGTCGCGAGACGCACGGCTTCGAGGGGCCGCGCTCAGCTCTGCGGTGACGCTCAGCCGTCGGTTGACGAGCCGCGCTCCGGCGACGCGAACCGCCCTCGAGCGGCGCTGATCAGCCCTCGGAAGGCGCGGACCCGTCCTCCGGAGCCTCGGTGGGCGGGTGCAGCGCGTTCTGCACCATCTGCCGCACCTGCTCCCAGTCCGGCTCCCACTCGTCGACGCCGTTCTCCGGCGTCAGCTCGATCGTGGTGACCGGCTGCTCCTTGGCCTTCAGGACCAGGTCGAAGAACTCCGGGAGCTTGTCCTGGGGCAGGTCGGTGCGCACCATGTCGGTGCCCGCCTGTGCGACCTCGGTGAACCGGCTCAGCACGTTCTGCGGCGAGAACTGGCCGAGGATCGCCTCCTGCAACTGCCGCTGCCGCTTCATCCGGTCGAAGTCACTCGTGGTGTACCGCGACCGCGCGTACCACTGCGCGGTGTCGCCGTCCATGCGCTGCGTCCCCGGCTCGATCCACCCGATCGCCCAGTCCTCCGCGGGCTCGCCGTCGTATGAGGGCCCGCCGCCCTTGGGCAGCCGTTCGGCGACCGTGATCTCCACGCCGCCGAGCGCGTCGATCAGGGCGGCGAAGTGGTTCATGTCGATGAAGACGTAGTACGGGATCTGGATCCCCAGGACCCCTTCGGCCGCGTCCTTGGTCGCCTCGATCGCGGGGCTCGAGTCCTGTGCCTCCGCGTCCGGATACAGCGCCGCGCCGTCGCCGCACTGCTCCACCGCGTTCGTGAGCTGGTTGATCCCGGCGCCCCAGCCGCACTCCTCATCGTCGTGCTCCTGGAAGCCGTCCGGATACTGCTCCAGCATCGGCCCCTCGGCGAAGGGCACGTTCGGCATGTCCCGGGGGATGCCGGTGATCGTCACGGCACCCGATTCCGCGTTGACCGACACCACCGAGATGCTGTCGAAGCGCATCGAGTCCCGCCCGTCGCCGCTGTCGGCGCCGAGGAGGAGGATGTTGTAATAGCCGTCGCTCGGGGGAAGGCTCGGCCCTCCCCCGCCGAACAGCGTCGTGATCGCGCCGCGGCTCGTGCCGACGATGTTGGCGGCGTACGCCGCTCCCCCGCCGAGCAGCCCCAGCACGAGCACCGCCACCATCGGCAGCGCGATCCTCGCGTACGGCTTGACCCGGACGAGACGCACGAGTCGCAGCGTGTCGAACGTGAGCACGACCCACAGCAGGGCGTATCCGATCAAGAGGACCTGTACGAGGGTCAGCACGAGCCAGGAGATCCAGCCGCCGCCCACGGTGAGCCACAGCAGGCCCTGCCGCCAGAGCAGCCCGAACAGCAGCGTCACGACAAGCCCGGTCCACAGCGCCAGGGTGGCGCCCAGACCGAAGCGGCCCAGCCGACGGTTTCCCGCGAGCACCTGCGCCGAACCCGGCACCAGGACGTTCAACAGGACGAGCCACCAGCCCCGCGTGGTCATCGCGGCCGGAGACGAGGTGTCCGGCCGACGCATCGGCTTGGTCTCGATGACCCGGGTGCGCTGCACGGCGCGAGCCGGCGCCAGCGGTTCGCGCAATACGGTCACAGCGAGTCCTTCAACCGCTGGTTCTTCTCCTCGACGACGCCTTCGAGCTCACGCGCGTACGCTTCGACGCGATCCGCCAGTGCCGGGTCGGACGCGCCGAGGATCCGCGCGGCGAGCAGGCCGGCGTTGCGCGCACCGCCGATGGAGACCGTGGCGACCGGGATCCCCGCCGGCATCTGCACGATCGAGAGCAGGGAGTCCATCCCGTCCAGGTAGGCGAGCGGCACCGGGACCCCGACCACCGGCAGCGCGGTGACGGAAGCGAGCATGCCCGGCAGGTGCGCGGCTCCCCCGGCCCCTGCGATGATGACCCGCAGTCCGCGTTCGCGCGCCTCACGGCCGTACCGCACCAGCTTGTCGGGCGTCCGGTGAGCGGAGACGACCTCGACCTCGTGGGCGATACCGAAGTCCGTGAGCGCCTGCGAGGCGTCGCTCATCACGCGCCAGTCCGAGTCGGAGCCCATGACGACCCCGACCAGGGGCGCGGCGGAGGAGTGCAGTGTCCCAGTCACCAGAACAGGGTACGGGCGGGTGCTGGGAGATCGCCGGTGCGGCGCGCGATCACCGTCATGCTGGTGATCACCCCTTGTCCGCCCGACCCGCGCTCAGGCGAACCGCCCCGCCGCCGACCGCGCCTCGTACACCACGTCGTCGAGGTCGTCGCCCGTGACGTTGACGTGGCCGACCTTGCGACCGGGGCGCGGAGCCTTGCCATAGGTGTGCACCTTGGCGGACGGATGCGCGCCGAGCGCGGCAGGGAGCCGATCCGTCATCGCCTCATCCGCGGGCCCGCCGAGGATGTTCACCATGACGGCCCATGTCGCCCGCGGCGACGGATCGCCCAGAGGCAGATCGGCGACCGCGCGAAGGTGCTGCTCGAACTGACCCGTGATCGCACCGTCCTGGCTCCAGTGGCCGCTGTTGTGGGGACGCATCGCCAGTTCGTTCACCAGGATCCGTTCGTCGTCGGTCTCGAACAGCTCGACGGCGAGCATCCCGGTGACTCCCAGCCCCTCGGCGATGCGCACGCCGATGCGGGCCGCCACCTCGATGAGCTTCTCGCTCGCGCCAGGGGCCGGCGCGATCACCTCGGCGCACACGCCGTCGCGCTGAACCGTCTCCACCACGGGATACACGACCGCCTCTCCGGACGGACGCCGGGCCACCTGCTGCGCGAGCTCGCGCACGAACGGCACCAGCTCCTCGACCAGCAGCGCGTCCCCGTCCGCGATGGCGGCGAACCAGTCGGCCGCCTCCTCGGCGCGCGAGACGACGCGCACGCCCTTGCCGTCGTACCCGCCGCGCGGCGTCTTCACGACCGCGCGACCGCCGTGGTCGTCCAGGAAGGCCTGGAGGGCGGCCACGTCCTCCACGCGCGCCCAGTCCGGCTGAGGCACGCCGAGCTCCTCGAGCCGGGCGCGCATCGCCAGCTTGTCCTGCGCGAACTGAAGAGCATCCGGGCCGGGATGGACCTCCACGCCGTCGGCCTGGAGGAGGCGCAGCACCTCCTGGGGCACGTGCTCGTGATCGAAGGTGACCACGTCGACCTCACGGGCGAACCGGCGCACGGTCTCGGCGTCCCGGTAGTCGCCGACCTGCGTGGCCGCCAGCTGCGCCGCCATGCCGTCGTCCTCGGCGAGGACGCGGATGTCCAGACCGAGCTCGACCGCCGGGGCGATCATCATGCGGGCCAGCTGGCCTCCGCCGACCACACCTACGCGCACCGCCATACACACCGGCCCTTCGTCCATCGGCGCCGCCGACCGCGACGCACGCCCGATCCATTCTCGCGCACTCCCGTGCGGCGCGCCGCCGTCGCGTCTGCGGTGGGGCCGACCGATTGCCGGAACGGGTGTCAGTCGTCGAGCTGGCCGGTCGCCTGCGCGTTCCGGTGCGCGAGGATCTGTCCCACCTCGACCTGGTCGGCCAGCGTCTCGTGCACGAGCGCGACGTCGGGCACGCCGACGAGTCGCAGCGGAGCATCGACGCCGTTCGAGAGCGTGATGGTCCCGGCTCCGGCCATCCGCTGGAGCACTCCGCGGCGGACCTGGATCGTGTACCCGCGGGCGTGGGACATCTCCTGGCTGTGGTGCGCGCCGATGCCGCGGCGGGCGATGACCCGACGCGTCGTGATCGTGTACCCGCGGGAGAGCCACACGAAGTACGGCACGACCACGAGAAGCACGACGACGAGACCGGCCGCCGCCAGCAGCATCCAGTCCTGGAGGGGAGCCGGCAGGTTGCCGAGGAGGTACGCCGTGGCACCCGCGACGACGATCAGCACGAGGGCGGACCAGAACAGGTGACGGGCGTGTCCGTGGAACCGCGCGATGAGGCGCTCCTCGGTGGGCACCCCGGGCGGCGGCGTCATCGGTCGCCCGCCGAGCCCCACCGGTTGCGTCATGGCTCCATTCTGTCGCCCTGCCCCGGTGAGGCGGGCAGCCGCGCGGTGTGTCCCTCGCTCCTCGGCGACGCGGCGCTCACACCGTGCGCAGGTGGACGATGTCCCCCGCGGCGACGCGGTGTCCTGTTCCGTCCTCCGCGCGCACCTCCAGGCATCCGTCGCCCGCAAGGCCCGTGGCGACGCCGCGAAGGGTCGATCCGTCCGGGAGCTCCACGCGCACCGCCTGGCCGAGGGTCAGGCAGCGGGCCGCCACGGCGGCACGCACGCCGCCCGCGTCGGCGCCGTTCTCCGCCAACGCCGTGAGATGACGGTCCAGTCGCGCCAGGTAGCCCGCGACGAGGAGGTCGACGTCGCACTCCGCCCCCTCGACCGCGAAGGAGGTGGCGGTGTCGACCGGGAGCTGCTCCGGGGTCATGGCGGTGTTGACACCGGTGCCGACGATCACCGTGTCCGTCCCGACGGCCTCGGCGAGCACGCCGCAGATCTTCCGCGGCGGCCGCGTGCCGTCTCCGGAACCCGCGGCGGCCACGAGCACGTCGTTGGGCCATTTGACGCCCACCGTCCGCTCCGGCAGTTGCGCGGCGACCGCGTCCGTCATCGCCGCTCCCGCCGCCAGCGGGATCCACCCGCGCTCCGCCGCGGGGATGGCCGGGATCCGCAGCAGCACCGAGACGGCCAGCGCCGACCCCGCCGGGGCCACCCAGCTGCGGTCGAGGCGTCCTCGACCCGCGCGCTGGTCCTGCGTCAGGAGCACGGAGAGGTGCGGCCAGCCCGCGGCATCGGCGGCGTGTGCGCGCAGATCGGCGTTGGTGGATCCGGTGGCGTCGAGCACGTCGAGGCGCGACGCCGCCGCGCGGGTGTGGGCGAAGTCCATGCCGTCACCCTATCGATCCGCCGAGGTGCCCCCGAGACCCCCTCCTGTCGCCCGAACCCCCTCGTATCTACGTATCTGCGAGGGGGTCTCGGCGGCGCAAGGGGGTCTCGGCGACAGTACGGAAAGAACAGCGGATCGGCCGTCGCGTTGTGCGAGGCGTCCAACGTCTGCGGACACCCCGCCGCTAGGGTGGAACCCGTGACGGATACGCCTGACCTCTCCACCACCGCCGGCAAGATCGCCGACCTCCACGCGCGCTACGACGAGGCCGTCGTCGCCGCCGAGGCGAAGGCGAAGGAGAAGCAGCACGCCAAGGGCAAGATGACCGCCCGCGAGCGCATCGAGCTGCTCGTCGACACGGGCAGCTTCGTCGAGTTCGACGAGTACGTGCGCCATCGCACCACCGCTTTCGGCATGGACCGCAACCGCCCGTACGGCGACTCCGTGGTCACCGGCGTGGGCACCATCCACGGCCGCACCGTCGCGGTGTACTCCCAGGACTTCACGACCTTCGGCGGCTCCCTCGGCGAGGTGTCCGGCGACAAGATCATCAAGATCATGGAGTTCGCCCTCCGCAGCGGCATCCCCATCATCGGGATCCTCGACTCGGGCGGCGCCCGCATCCAGGAGGGCGTGCTCGCGCTGAGCAAGTACGGCGAGATCTTCCGTCTGAACACCCGCTCCTCCGGGGTGGTCCCGCAGATCTCGATCATCATGGGCCCGGCCGCCGGTGGCGCCGTGTACGGCCCGGCGCTGACCGACTTCGTCATCATGGTCGACAAGACCAGCCAGATGTTCGTCACGGGCCCGGACGTCATCAAGACCGTCACGGGCGAGGACGTCGGGATGGAGGAGCTCGGCGGCGCTCTGACGCACAACACCCGATCGGGCGTCGCGCACTACCTCGCCGAGGACGAGGACGACGCGATCGACTACGCCCGCACGCTCCTGAGCTACCTGCCCGACAACAACATGGCGGAGCTGCCCTCGTACGCGAGCGCGTTCGCGTTCGAGACGACGGACGCGGACCGCACGCTCAACACGCTGATCCCAGACTCGCCGAACCAGCCCTACGACATCCACACCGTCATCGAGCACGTGGTGGACGACGGCGACTTCCTCGAGGTGCAGCCGCTCTTCGCCCCGAACATCGTGATCGGCTTCGGCCGGGTCGAAGGGCGCTCGGTCGGCATCATCGCCAACCAGCCGTCGCAGATGGCGGGCACCCTGAACATCGAGGCCGGCGAGAAGGCCAGCCGCTTCGTGCGGTTCTGCGACGCGTTCTCGATCCCGATCGTCACTCTCGTCGACGTCCCCGGCTACCTCCCCGGCACCGACCAGGAGTGGACCGGCGTGATCCGCCGCGGCGCGAAGCTCATCTACGCCTACGCCGAGGCCACCGTGCCGCTCGTCACCGTGATCCTGCGCAAGGCCTACGGCGGCGCCTACATCGTGATGGGCTCGAAGCAGCTGGGCGCGGACGTGAACCTCGCCTGGCCGACCGCCGAGATCGCGGTCATGGGCGGCCAGGGCGCCGTCAACATCCTCTATCGCGGGGAGATCAAGAAGGCCGAGGAAGCCGGCGAGGACGTCGCCGCGGTGCGCACCCGGCTCGCCAACGAGTACACCTACAACGTGACCTCTCCGTTCCTCGCCGCCGAACGGGGCGAGATCGACGGCATCATCGAGCCCGCCAACACCCGGGTGTCCATCGCGAAGGCCCTGCGGGCGCTGCGCGGCAAGCGCGCGGAGCTGCCGCCGAAGAAGCACGGGAACATCCCGCTGTGACCGCGGCGGAGGACCGGGACGCGCCGGTGGAGATCCAGGTGGTGCGGGGCGCGGCGAGCGAAGAGGAACTGGCCGCGCTGATCGCCGTGCTCTCGGCGGCCTACACCGCCGAAGAGGAGGCGGCCGTGACTGTCGACCCTCCCGTGTCGGCGTGGATGCGGACCCAGCGCGCGCTGCGCGCGCCGCTGCGGCGGGACATCCCCTGGGGCCGGTTCTCGGGCTGAGGCGGCTCCGACGCCTGCCGTCGGTCGTCCTTCGGAACGGCCCGATCCGGTCGCGTCGACGCGCTTCGGGGCCGGGCAGCCCCCGTCCCGACCCCGTTCGCGTGCGCGACGCACCCGCGGAGCCGTCCCCCAGTGACATCCCCACGGATGCAGAGATACTACATCGATTGTAGTTAAGCCGGCAAGCCGCTCCCGTGCCCGTGCGCCTACGCCGGGTCGCCCGCCGGCAGGAACAGCGTGGCCGCGTGCGGCGAGTGCACGGCATCGAGAACCAGGCACGCCGCGCCGACGGCGGCGACGTCCTCCCCCGCGACCGCGCCCGTCACGGGAAGGGTCCGCATGGCCGCCGTCGCGCTCTGGGCGGCGAGCAGGCCGGGCAGCACGCGAAGATACACGGACTCCAGCCGGGACCAGGACGGGCCGCCGAGCACGACCCGGTCGACGTCGAGCATGTTCGTGAGCACCGAGATCGCCCGCGACAGGTGCTCCGCCGCCGTCTCCAGGACGCGGACCGCCCCACGGTCGCCGGCGCGCGCACGGTCGCACAGGCCCGTGAAGCGGGCGTCGGGGGTCTCGTCCCCCGCGACGAGCACCCCTTCTCGCTCCGCCCGTTCGACGATCGCCTGCGGCGTGCAGACGACCGCGACGCAGCCGCGCGCGCCGCACGTGCACACCGGGCCGTCGGGGTCGACCATGATGTGCCCGATCTCCCCGGCGTTCCCGGAGACGCCGCGCACGACCTCGTGCCCCATCACGAGTCCCGCACCGATCCCGGTCCCGAGATACACGAACAGGAACGACGACGCGGTGCGCTCGACCCCGCGCCACAGTTCGGCGACGGCGGAGGCCGTGGTGTCCTTGTCCAGCAGCAGCGGCATCGCCGTGGCCGCGCGCAGCTCATCCCGCAGCGCCACCCGATGCCAGCCGTCGAGCTTGGGCGGATCGATGATGGTGCCCGCCGTGTCGAGAGGCCCTGGGGCCGCCACGCCGACGCCGACGATGCGTTCGCGGTCGACGCCAGAGGACCCGATCAGCCGCTCGATCGCGTCGACGATCGCGTCGATCACCGCGGAGGGCGCACCCACGGCGGTGCGCTCACGGGCGTGCGCGACGACGTCGCCCGCGAGGTCGAGGATGACCACGGTCGTGACGGACGGGTCCAGATGCACGCCGACGGCGAGCTCGCGCGCCGCGTTGAGCTTGAGCAGGGTGCGGGGTTTCCCCGGCCCGCGGATCGTCCGCCCGGCCTCCAGGACGAGTCCCTCCTCCAGCAGGCGGCGAGCGATGTTCGTGACCGCCTGGGCCGAGAGACCGGTCACCTCCGCGATCTCGCTCCGGCTCAGCCCCGCGCCGGACCGGCGGACGGCCTCGAGCACCACCGACTGGTTGAAGTCGCCCATCCGCGGAAGGTTCGTTCCTCGACGAGGGCCGGGCTCGCTCATGGGTCCATTCTCATCCACCGCGGCTGTTCCGCCAGGGCTCGTCGGCTTTGTCCCCCAAAATACCTACAGACATTCCTCTTGCGCCCCGGAAGACTGTTCTTGCAACGCTTCGCGTTCGGCCGGTCCTCCGTCACAGGGTAGACGGACGATCACCGGCCTCCCGCGGACGGTTTTCGGGTAACCGCTCCGCATCTGGCGAGGGGCGGGCGGCTTCGCCGCCCCTCGCCTCCTTCTGACTCACGTCCGCTCGTCGCGTGATCCGTCCACGGTCCGACGGATCTCCCGCCACAGCTCGACCGAGTCCTCGTCGGATGACGCACCGGCGGCCGAGCGGCCCACGACGGTCACCGCGACCTCCGCGTCACGCGCCGCACGGATGATGAGTCGCGCCGAGTCGGCGTCGCGCAGCACGGCGGCGAGCTCCGCGCGGATGCGCTCCCGCGCCGCCTCGTCCAGCCCGTCCAGACCGCCCTCGTCGAACACCGTCACCGTCGCCCCGCGCCGCCGGGCGGCGGCGATCGAGGCGCGCGCCTCCTCGTTCAGCAGATTGGCACCGCGGATCTCGTCACGCAGGCGCCCCTCCGCCAAGCGCGCCTCGACGCGCTCGTCCTCGGAGAGGTCGCCGCGACTCTCGATCACCCGGGCGAGGCTCGGGCCCGCCACCGCCAGCGCGTACTGCACGCGTTCCCGCCGGGCGCGCTGCCGCACCGCCTGTGTCGCCTGCCAGGCGGAGGCCGCCTGCTGGATGCTCGCCAGACGGTCGGTGTCCCGCACGGCCCGCCCCCAGAACGCCACGAGCAGCTGCGCGATCACCATCCAGACCGCGGAGCCGACCAGTCCCAGAGCCAGCGCATCCCCCATGCCGAGCCAGGCGGAGGTCGAGGCGGCCAGCGCGACGAGCGCCAGCCAGCCGAACAGGCTCCGCCGGCGCACCACGCAGATCACTCCGATGACTCCGACGCCGCCGATGTACCACGTCGCATACGGTGCGCGCAGAGCATCCTGCGTCAGGGCGAGGTTGACGGCGATCGGGATGCCGACCCCGGCGGCCAGGGCGACGAGTGCGGCCCACAGCGGCATGCGCAGGCGTCCTCGCGCGCCGACCATCACGATGGTGACCACGACCAGCAGGAACGCGGCGATCGTCACGACGAGCAGCTGCGGGTTCGCCGGCGGCGTGGTCCACCACAGCGCGCGGGACGCGAAGTACAGGGCGAACCCCAGAGCCAGCGCGGTGGCGACGTTGCGGACGGTGAGCCTCATGACTCGGACCACCCCAGCGTCACGGTCGTGCCGCGCCGATCCGACTCGATCGTCGCCGTGCCCCCGACCGCGGCCATCCGGGCGAGGATCGAGGCGCGGATCCCCAGGCGATCCGCCTTCACCTGCTCGGGATCGAAGCCCGTCCCCGTGTCGCTGACCTTGATCGTGAGGCCCGTGTCGCCGTGTCCCTCCACCACGATCGCGAGCCCCCGGGCGCCCGCGTGGGCCACCGCGTTCCCGATCGCCTGGCGAGCGGCGAGGGCCACGGCGCGCGCCACCCGATCGGGCACGGATCCGTGCCCGAAGCGGTCCAGCACGGCGGTGGTGTCGAGCTCGGCGACGGCGCGTTCGAGGTCCTCCGCGATCCGCTCGATCGCCACCGGCTCCTCACTGCCCTCCTGCAGGCTGGCGGCCTCCGCATTCGCCAGGCGGGTCAGCGCCTCCCTCGCCATCGCGACGGCGAGGTCGCGCTCGCGCTCCGTCCTGGCCCGCTCGGCGGCGATGAGGGCGGCGAGCACGCTGTCGTGCATGAGGGCCGCGACCGCCACGCGCTCCTGCTCCGCCGCGGCCGCCGCGGCCGCGGCGGCGTACGACTCCACGGCTCTGGTCCGGGCGTCGTCGACCCCGGCGGCGACCGAGCGGAACATCCAGCCGAGCGCGACGAGCACGCAGCCGAGGATCAGGGTGAACGAGACGTCGAACGCGGTGGTGACCCAGAACTCCCGCTGGAAGTCACCCTGCGCGAGCCGGACCAGGCCGTAGAGGAAGGGACCGGCCAACGCCCACAGGAGTTGGAGCGCGAGCGGGAAGGCGACGACCGCGGCGACCCCGGCGACGTTGACGAGGAAGAAGATCCACGGCTGCTGATCGGGGTCCGCGGCCTGGCGCACGGCGACGAAGGGCCACAGCACGAGATCGAGGACATAGGCGACCGTGAACACGCCCGCCGCGACCCGCACCCCTCGGCCGACCACGCAGGTCACGAGCATGATCGCCCAGGGCACGAAGACGAGCGCCATCATGAGGACGTGCGGCGCGTCGAGCCGAGTGAGCGTGCCGACCGCGGAGATCAGCGCCTGGGTGCCCAGGGCCAGCGCGCCGACGCCGACGACGATGGCGATGATCCGCTCCATCCGCCTGCCGGCGAACCGCTCCAGCTCCCGGCCGACCTCGCCGGGCGTGGGGATGTTCGCCCACGCCTCGCGGAGCGTGCGCTCAGGGGACACTCGGGGCTTCCTCCTGCGGCGGCGTGACGATCCCGTCCTCCATCGCGCGCCGCAGCAGGTCCACCTTCGTCGGCGCCGGGCGGCCGACCTCGACGTACTTCACCCGCACCCGGGTGATGTTCTCCTTGGCGGTCGAGTACGCCACGCCGAGCCGTTCGGCGACCACCTTGAGCGGAAGCCCGGTGGCGTACAGCCGCAGCACCTCCCGTTCCCGGCTGGAGAGCTGCGCGTCGGCGAAGGCGCGGTCGCCGTCCACGGCGCTCGCCCACTCGACGTTGTTCAGCGCCTCGCCGCGCGCCACGGTGTGCACGGCGGCGATGACGTCGTCCAGCGGAGAGGACTTGCTGATCACCCCGGCGGCACCGGCGGCGAGCGCCTCCCGGACGGCGACGGGCCGGTCCGCCACGCTGTGGATGACGACGCTGGAGCCGTCCGCGACCAGGCGGGTGACGTTCTCGGTGACGGTCGTGCCGTCCCCGAGGGTGAGATCCAGCACGACCACGTCGGCCGGCACCAGCCCGATCCGACGCCGGGCGTCGAGGTACTCCCCGACGCCGGCACCCGTGAAGAGGACCTCGAAGTCGGCCGCTTCGAGGGCGGCCGTGAGCCCGAGACGAACCGACTCGTGGTCGTCGATCAGGGCGACGCTGCTCATGCCTTCAGCCTACCGAGGCGACCGCGCCACGACGTCACCGCGCGCCGTACCTCCTCCTCTCGTCCTTGCCCGCACCTTCGCGGGGATCGACGGACAGTGATCGCTCGATGGCGCGTCGCCGCACCGCGACCGCCCCCTCTGCCACGCCCCAACCGATCCCTGCGACAGCGAGCAAGCCGGCAAGGCCCCAGGAGACAAGGAGAGAGAGTGCCCCGGAGGAGAAGATCATCGCGTAGGCATGGCTTTCCGCGACGGCGAGCGTGAGGAGAACAGGAATCCCGAGGAACGTCACGCCCGACGCGACGATGAACGCCCGCGCGGCTACGCGTCGGACGCCCTTTCGAGGAAGGAGAAGGTAGACGGCGCAGACGAATCCCGCCACGATGAGGACGGCGATCACGCCGCCGAGTGCCAGCCAGGTCGCGAGCCACCCGAGCACCTCACGGTCGGCTGAGGGGGGTCCGCAACTGGTCGCCATCGGCGCGAACGTCCACCGGAAGTCATCGTCAGGCGGTCCTGTGCACCTGTTGTTCCGGAACGAGACGTACCCGAACGCCGAGCCCACCATGCAGACGTAGAGCCCGCCCACGAGCGCTATCCACCCGGCCACGACCACCGGGAAGAAGAATCGTGCTGAGATTCTCATCGGATCGCACCTCGGCGAGACGCGACGATCCTCTCGACCGCGGCCCAAAAGACACCCACGACGACCAGGGTGAGCGCGACGCCCCAGGAAAGGACGAACCCGACGAATCCCTCGTAGACGCCGCGGAGGAGGCCCGATTCGAGGCCCCATGCCAGGATGACCGCCCCACCCGCGATCATTCCGCCGACGGCCACAATGAGGAAACCCGCCCCGCAAGCGTTCCAAGCCCCGAGGAGGCAGCGCGCGGTAGCGACACGCAAGCAGATGGCCCAGAACACTTGCTTGTGGAGCCGCACAACTACTGGGTGCACGACCAAAGCTGAGCCGGGGAGTCACCGTAATTCGGCGAGTACCAGCAGAGCGAAGGCGCCTTCCGACCGTTGACGCTGTTGAGCACCATCCGATTCTCCGAGCGACCGGGGCCTGGATACGTGCCCGGCGCCACACCCATGCAGTCCATCAACGGCATGTTCGGATACCTTTCACAATGCGTCCGACTCACGGGCTGCACGATCGCACCAAGGACGCTCTGCACGTCATCCCCCTTCTTCGGGTACATCGCCAGGGCGAGCTGGTTCGTCCCGGCAGTGCTATGAGGCATCGCCCGGGGGAACGCCATACCCACGGCGATTGTGCTCACGGTGCAGGGGTCGGACAGGTCGTTGAAGTCGCCATAGAGCCCCAGCCCGTTCGGCGCGACGATCTGGGAATCTCCACTGATGACCCACGCGAACCAGCTGAAGGGCCGAGTCGAAGCAGCGGCCCAGTCCTTATACGAAGGCATCGTCGTGCCGCAGTACGGGCGCTTTCCGTACAACGTCGGCGGTGGCCCCTGGTGAGGGCGCGCCTTCGTATAGAAGTCGAACTGGAACTCCATGCCCCAATGATCTGCCATGCGGGTCGGAGAAGCGAAGGGGTTGGTCCCATACCAGTTGTATTTCGCCCGGATAGCGAGATTGGTGCCAGAAGGCGTGACCATCGCTTCCGCGGTTGTGGGCTGCCACGTCTCATTCACGGCGAGCGGACCCACCTCGCCCGGCGCCTCGCTTTCGGTGGATGCCGGAGAGAGACCCTCCGACATCACTACCGGGTCGCCCGGCGGCGCGACATAGACCGGAAGCTCGGCCCCGAGGTGAGCGTCAGCGAACGGGCCGACCTCCGGTGCCCGCTTCGCGTGATCGGCGCTGTCCACGTAAGCGCCGACGACTTCCGGCGCCGTCCCCGTCGCCGCAGCGATCTCGGCCAGGAAGTCCTCCGCGCTGAGCCCCGCGTCCAGCCAGAAGTCCCCAGCGATGGAGGAACTCTCGAACCGATACCCCTCGACCCTGATCCCGTCGCCATCCGTGACGGTCAAAGCCGACTCGAGCGAGACGGGATGAGCGAACTCGAGCTCGACATAGGTCTCCTCCGCCTGATCATCTTGCTCCACCGCGGCATTGGCCGGTGACGACAGACTGGATCCCAGAAGGACCCCTACTGCCACCGTGATCGCCCCGAGCTTCCCGCATGTCATTTGCACCCCATGCTCCTTTGCATAGAGGGACCCGCGTGACGCAGTTCGGTCCCCGTGATGCCGACACTAGAGGCGGATCATCTTCCGGCACAAGCGAAATTTTGTGCATTGCATGCCAGATGGACTGAGGTCAGCGAGCGTCGACGGTCGGCACCAGGCGGGCGACGACCTCGAAATGGTGGGAGTTGGGGAACAGGTCGAACGCGCGGAGGTCCTCGACGTCGTAGCCGCGCGCGCGGAAGGTGCCGAGGTCCCGGGCGAAGGCGACCGGATCGCACGCCACGTACACGACCGCCGACGGCGCGAGCGCGACGACGTCCTCCACCACGGCCCGCCCGGCACCGGAGCGGGGCGGGTCCAGGACCACGGTCCCGCCGGCGTGCGCGCGCGCCGCGGTCTCGTCCCGGCGACGGTCCGCGAGGAAGCGATCGACCCGCGCGGTGATCGCTTCGGCGCCGAGATCGCCGAGGTTCTCGCGGGCGTGCGCGGTCGCGCGCGCACTCGACTCCACCGTCGTGATCGTCTTCGCGCCGAGACGACCGAGGGTGGCGGCGAAGAGCCCGACGCCGCCGTAGAGGTCGAGGTGGGCGGAGTCCGGGTCCACCCGGTCGGCGAGCAGGTCCGCGACGGCGGCGTCCAGCGTGTCGGCCGCCTCGGGATGCACCTGCCAGAAGCCGTCGGCGTCCACGCGGAACTCACGCCCCGCTGCTCGTTCGACGAGCACCTCGGGGACAGGACGCGGAGCGCGCGGGGCACGACGGCGCGCGCCCTTCCCCGCGGCCCCTTCTCGGGCGGCGGCGGCCTTCCGGAGGATCCGGACCTGCCCGTCCGACGCCTCGACCAGCTCGACGCGGCCCTCACCCCGGGCACGCAGGATCCGTGCGGCCGCGGCGATCGACGGGCGGGCCAGCGGCAGGTCCTCGACGGGGACGATCCGGTGGCTGCGCGCGGCATAGGGCCCGACATGGCCGTCGGCATCGGCGTGCAGCGTGACGCGCGTCCGCCAGCCGCCGTCGTGGTCGGAGACGGCGGCGACCTCGGGCGCATCGACCCCGCCGCCCGCGAAGCGATCGAGCGCTTCGGCGAGCACCTGGCGCTTGAGGGCGCGCTGACGCCGCGGGACGATGTGACCGAACTCCGCGCCGCCCGGGCGCGCCTCCGGATCCCGGTCGATCGACGCCTCCGCCCACAGATGCGGCCGGCGGTCCGACGACGACTCCAGGACCTCCACGGCGACCGCCCGCCAGAACGCCGGCTTGGAGGCATCCGTCACCCGGGCCCGCACGCGCTCGCCCGGGATCGCGTCGGCGACGAAGACCACACGCCCGTCATGGCGGGCGACACTCACCCCGCCATGGGCGATGCCGGTCACGTCGAGGTCGAGCAGGTCGCCGGAGTCCGCGGAAGTCACCTCCCGATGATCCCACGCCGACCGCGCGGGCGGCGGCCCGCGGCAGCGTCGCCGGCACCGTGGTCGCTCCCCGGCTAGCGTGGTCGCATGCGCGTCTGCCTCGCCTCCACCTCCCCCGCCCGCCTCGCCCTCCTCCGCCAGAGCGGCATCGAGCCGCTCGCCCTCGCGCCGGACGTCGACGAGGAGGCGGTCGCGGCGGACGAGGAGGCCCGCCGCGGGACTCCGCTCAGCCCGGCCGAGCTCGTCCTCCTCCTCGGGCGCGCCAAGGCCGCCGACGTCGTGGCCCGCGTGCGCCGGGAGCAGCCGGACTTCGACGGGATCGTCATCGGCGGCGACTCCATGTTCGAGATCGACGGACGCGTGTACGGCAAGCCGCACACCGCAGAGGCGGCCACCGAGCGGTGGGCCGGGATGCGCGGCCGCACCGGTGTGCTGCACTCGGGACACGGCGTCTTCCGTGTGCGCCCCGGCGCGGATCCCGTCGAGGCCCACGCGGTCGCGGAGGCGTCCGTCTCCTTCGCCGCCGACGTGTCGGACGA
The DNA here is from genome assembly GCF_037083505.1 of Microbacterium sp. CCNWLW41. Taxonomy (NCBI): domain Bacteria; kingdom Bacillati; phylum Actinomycetota; class Actinomycetes; order Micrococcales; family Microbacteriaceae; genus Microbacterium; species Microbacterium sp. CCNWLW41. Next base: position 167,057 of record NZ_JBAOJP010000008.1, on the reverse strand, counting down.
GGAGATCGCCGCGTACGTCGCGTCCGGGGAGCCGCTGCACGTGGCGGGCGCCTTCACGGTCGACAGCCTCGGGGGCGCCTTCATCGAGCGCGTCGAGGGCGACCCGTCGACCGTCGTCGGCATGTCCCTGTCCACCCTGCGACGCCTCGTCGGCGAGCTCGGGGTGACCTGGACCGACCTCTGGAACCGGACGGCCTGACACCGTCCCCCTGCGGAACGCTCGGAGGGAGACGACTACGACTCCGCGCGATTCTTGTGGAGGGTCGTCAAAAATATCGGACGTGCTCTCGCTAGGCTGACATCCATGCCTGAAATCGCCAAGGTGCTCGTCGCCAACCGCGGCGAGATCGCCGTCCGCATCATCCGTGCTGCGCGCGACTCCGGTCTCTCCTCCGTCGCCGTGTACGCGGACCAGGACCGCGATGCGCTGCACACCCGGCTCGCCGACGAGGCGTACGCCCTGGGGGGCGCCACCAGCGCCGAGACCTACCTGCAGATCGACAAGATCCTCTCCGTGGCCCGGCGCGCCGGCGCCGACGCCGTGCACCCGGGGTACGGGTTCCTCGCCGAGAACGCCGACTTCGCCCGTGCCGTGATCGGCGCCGGGCTGACCTGGATCGGCCCGTCCCCCGAGGCGATCGAGGCCCTGGGCGACAAGGTCACCGCCCGCCACGTCGCCGAGAAGGTCGGCGCCCCGCTCGCCCCCGGGACGCCGGGACCGGTCGAGAGCGCGGAGGAGGTCGTCTCCTTCGCGAAGGAGCACGGCCTTCCCATCGCCATCAAGGCCGCCTACGGCGGCGGCGGCCGGGGCCTGAAGGTCGCCCGCGAGCTCGACGAGGTGGCCGAGCTGTTCGAGTCCGCCACGCGCGAGGCCGTGGCCGCGTTCGGACGCGGCGAGTGCTTCGTGGAGAAGTACCTCGACAAGCCGCGCCACGTCGAGACGCAGTGCCTCGCCGACGCGCAGGGCAACGTCGTCGTCATCTCCACCCGGGACTGCTCGCTGCAGCGACGCCACCAGAAGCTCGTGGAGGAGGCTCCCGCGCCGTTCCTCACCGAGGAGCAGAACCGGGCGCTCTACGAGGCGTCCAAGGCGATCCTCCGCGAGGTCGGCTACGTCGGAGCCGGCACGTGCGAGTTCCTCATCGGCGCCGACGGCACGGTCTCCTTCCTGGAGGTCAACACCCGCCTGCAGGTCGAGCACCCCGTCTCCGAGGAGATCACCGGGATCGACCTCGTCCGCGAGCAGTTCCGCATCGCGGCGGGCGGCACCATCGACTACGACGACCCGCAGCCGCAGGGTCACTCCCTGGAGTTCCGGATCAACGGCGAGGACCCCGGCCGCGGCTTCCTCCCCCAGCCGGGCCCGATCCACGTCTTCAAGACGTTCGGCGGGCCGGGCGTGCGCCTGGACTCCGGCGTGACCGCGGGAGACGAGGTCTCCGGCGCGTTCGACTCGCTGCTCGCGAAGATCATCGTCACCGGCAAGGACCGTGCGGAGGCGCTGGAGCGCGCCCGCCGCGCCCTCGACGAGTTCGAGGTGTCGGGGCTTCCCACTGTTCTCCCCTTCCACCGCAAGGTCGTGCACGATCCCGCGTTCACGGCGGAGGACGGCAGGTTCGGCGTCTACACGCGCTGGATCGAGACCGAGTTCGTCAACGACATCCCCGCCTGGGACGGCGAGCTCAGCGACCCCGCGGCCGCCCCTGCACGCCACACGGTCGTCGTCGAGGTCGGCGGCAAGCGCCTGGAGGTCAGCCTCCCCGACCGCGTCGCCGCCGCGGCCGCCACAGCGGCCGGCGCCCGCCCCGCGGCGGTCCCGCCCTCGCGGCGCAGCCACGCGACGAGCGTCGCGGCGGGCGCGTCCGGGGACGCGGTGAAGTCTCCCATGCAGGCGACCGTCGTGAAGGTCGCCGTCGAGGACGGTCAGTCCGTCGTCAAGGGCGACCTCGTGGTCGTGCTCGAGGCGATGAAGATGGAGCAGCCCCTGCAGGCGCACAAGGACGGGGTCATCGGCAACATCAACGCCGCTCCCGGCGAGACCGTGTCCGCCGGGCACCGCCTGCTCACGATCGACTGACGCGCAGTCGCGGCCCCGGCCCGGCTGCGCGGCTCAGCGCCGCCCGCGACCCTGAGCGCCGGCCCAGGCGTTCCAGGCGACGAGCCTGCGCTGGCCGAAGGTCGTGCCGAGCTCCGTCCGTTCCTCGGGACGGGCGCGGTAGTGGGTCAGCACACCCCACACGACCCAGGGATGGACGCGGAGTCCCGCCGGGGTGAGCATCAGCACGCCCGGCATCTCGCCCTCGGTGCGCGCTGCGTCGATCCGCAGCTCGATCAGCGGCGCCGGCGGGGTGCGGGAACGGCTCGACTCGATCCGCCGCGGCGTGATCTCCGAGATCGCGTCCCACGGCACGTACAGCGGGTCGCCGAGCCGGATGAGGGCGATGCCCGACGGTCCGACGGCCAGCCCCACGGGTCGCCGCCCGAAGGACCCGAGCCGATGCTGTGCGAGCGTGCTGCGCACCGCCGCCACGAGGAACAGCGCGGCCATCGGCACCGTGACGACGAGTGTCAGCAAGGCGCTGTCACGGCCGCCCAGGGCGATGAAGATCGCCGCCGGCACCGCCGCGACCAGCACCAGGGCGAGCACCCAGAACATGATCAGCAGCGGCAGCCCGACGCGGCGCTGCCGGAGGAAGTGGACCCACGAGTCCGGGGGCGCCTGCTCCGCCTCGGTCAGGACGACCGCGTTGACGAACTCCGGCTCGCCGCGGCCGAACGGGCGACGAAGCCCCAGGACGAGGACCGCCGCTCCGATCAGCGCGAACGCGAACGGGCTGAGCGCGGCCATCCCCGCCTCCGTGACGCCCGGCAGCATCGCGAGGGACACGCCGAGCATCGCCGCACCGCCCACGACGAGGAACGGCGACCGGCCGCGGGCCGCCGGCCCCCACACGCGCGGCCAGACGACCGGGATCGGCTCCCCCCGACGCCTTGCCTCCGCGGACGGGCCCGGAACGGCCGACGGGGCCGGCGTCGTCACGAGATGTTGACGAGGTGCATCGCCCGGGTGGCGTCGGTGATGCTGCCCGACAGGGACGGGTAGGCGGCGAAGACGCGCGAGACCTGGTCGACGTTGAGGCGCCGCTCCACGGCGAGCGCGATCGGGTAGATGAGCTCGGACGCCTTGGGTGCGACGATCACGCCGCCGATGACGGTGCCCGACCCCTTGCGGGCGATGATCTTGACGAAGCCGTCCTTGATGCCCATCATCTTCGCGCGCGGGTTCGCAGCCAGCGGCAGCTTGAAGGCGATCCCGTCAGCGGCGCCGTCCTCGACGTCCTTCTCGGAGAAGCCGACGGTCGCGATCTCGGGGGCGGTGAAGATGTTCGCCGTGATCTTCCGCTGCTCGAGCGGGATCACGATGTCGCCGAGCGCATGGAAGACGGCGGTGCGCCCCTGCATGGACGCGACCGACGCGAGCGGGAAGAAGTTCGTGCAGTCGCCCACGGCGTAGATGTTCGGGACCGAGGTGCGGGCGACGCGGTTGACCCGGACGTGCCCGGACTCGGTGAGCTCGACGCCCGCCTCCTCCAGCCCCACCCCGGTGGTGTTCGGGATCGACCCCACGGCCATCAGGCAGTGACTGCCCTCGACCACACGTCCGTCGGAGAGTGTGACGACGACGCCGTCGTCCGTGCGCTCGACCCGGTCCGCGCGCGACTTGGACAGCACCTGCATGCCGCCTCGCTTGAACACCTTCTCCAGCACCTTCGCGGCGTCCTGGTCCTCGCCGGGAAGGACCTGGTCGCGGCTGGAGACGAGAGTGACCTTCGCCCCCAGGTTCATGTAGGCCGACGCGAACTCCGCGCCCGTGACGCCCGAGCCGACGACGATGAGGTGCTCCGGGAGCGCCTTCATGCCGTAGAGCTGGGTCCACGTGAGGATCCGCTCGCCGTCCGGCTTGGCGGAGTCGAGCTCGCGCGGGGACGCCCCGACGGCGACGACGAGCGTGTCCGCCTCGACGCGGTCGAAGTCCGTGCCGTCCGGGCTCGTGGACACCACGATCGCCCGCGGGCCGTCCAGCCGCCCGTGGCCGGAGAGGATGCGCACCCCGGCGTCGACCAGGGCCGAGCGCATGTCGTCCGACTGCTGGCGCGCGAGGGTCAGCAGTCGGTTGTTCACCGCGGCGAGGTTGATCGCGATCTGCGGCTTGAGGGGCTTGCCCTCGGCGCCCTTGGCGTAGAACTGCACGCCCAGGTCCGTCGCCTCCGAGATGGCGACCGCGGCGTCGGCCGTGGCGATGAGGCTCTTCGACGGCACGACGTCGGTGAGGACCGCCGATCCGCCCACGCCGACCCGCTCGACCAGCGTCACCTCGGCTCCGAGCTGCGCGGCGGCCAGCGCCGCCTCGTATCCGCCGGGACCGCCGCCGAGGACGGCGACGCTCTGCCTGTTCGCGAAGGGTGTCGAGGACATGCCCCCATTCTTCCCCACTCCTGCGCGCCGGCGCGCACGATCCCCGCCCGCATGCTCATCCGCGCCCGACCGCGCTCGAACGGGCACGGGGACCTAAAGTGATTGCATGGCTGACTGGAACAACCCCCTCGACGACCCCGCCGCGGACCCCTTCGCGATCGCCGCGGAGGCCGCCGCCGACCTGCACCGGCTGACCGGCGTCGAGAAGCACGACATCGCCGTCACCCTCGGCTCCGGCTGGGGCAAGGCCGCGGAGCTCATCGGCGAGACCGTCGCCACGATCCCCGCCACCGAGGTCACCGGCTTCTCCCGGCCCGCGCTGGAGGGCCATGTCGGAACGCTGCGCAGCATCCGCACCCCCGCCGGGAAGCACGTGCTGGTGATCGGCGCGCGCACCCACTACTACGAAGGCCACGGCGTCCGCCGGGTGGTGCACAGCGTGCGCACCGCCGCCGCCGCGGGCGCGGCCACGATGGTGCTGACCAACGGCGCCGGAGGCATCCGCGAGACCTGGCGCGCCGGACAGCCCGTCCTGATCAGCGACCACATCAACCTCACCGCCGACTCACCGCTCGAGGGCGCGACCTTCGTCGACCTCACCGACCTGTACTCGCGGCGTCTGCGCGACGTCGCCCGCTCGATCGACCCGAGCCTCGATGAGGGCGTGTACTGCCAGTTCCGCGGGCCCCATTACGAGACGCCCGCCGAGGTGCAGATGGCGAAGACGATCGGGGGTCACATCGTCGGCATGTCCACCGCGCTCGAGGCCATCGCCGCGCGCGAGGCCGGCATGGAGATCCTCGGCTTCTCACTCATCACGAACCTCGCCGCGGGCATCCAGACGACGCCGCTCAGCCACGCGGAGGTGATCGAGGCCGGACGAGAGGCCGAGCCGGTGATCTCCTCCCTTCTGGCCCGCGTGATCGGAGCGCTGTGAGCGCCGCGGCCGACCGCCTGGCCCAGGCGCGGGCGTGGCTGCGACAGGACCCGGACCCGGAGACGCGCGACGAGCTGGCGGGCCTGATCACCCGGGCGGGGTCGGGCGACGAGGCGGCGATCGCGGAGCTGGACGACCGATTCGGATCGCGACTCGCCTTCGGGACGGCGGGCCTGCGCGGCGAGCTCGCCGCGGGCAGCAACCGCATGAACCGCGTCCTCGTGGCCCAGGCCGCGGCCGGCTTCGCGGCGTTCCTCCTCGAGCGCTCCCCCGGATCCGCCCCGACCGTCGTCATCGGCTACGACGGTCGGCGCAACTCCCGTGTCTTCGCCCAGGACTCGGCCGAGATCTTCGCCGGCGCCGGTCTGCGGGCGATCCTGCTCCCGCGGCTTCTGCCGACCCCCGTCCTGGCCTTCGCGGTGCGGCACCTCGGCGCCGACGCCGGAGTGATGGTCACCGCCAGCCACAACCCGCCGAACGACAACGGCTACAAGGTCTATCTCGGCGGCGAGGATCACGGCTCCCAGATCGTCTCCCCCGCGGACGCGCAGATCGCCGCGCACATCCAGCGCGTCGCCGACGAGGGCGACGTGCGGGAGATCCCCCGCTCTTCCGCGTACGAGACGGCGGGCGAGGAGGTGCTGGACGCCTACGTGTCCGCCACCGCCGCCGTGGCGCCCGCCCCTGCCGGCGCCGGCGGGATGCGCTGGGTCTACACGGCCATGCACGGGGTGGGCTGGGAGACGGTCGAGCGGGTGCTCGCCGCCGCCGGCTACCCCGCCCCGTCGACGGTGGCCGCGCAGCTGCGACCGGATCCGACCTTCCGCACCGTGTCGTTCCCCAACCCCGAGGAGCCGGGGGCCATGGATCTGTCCTTCGCCCGCGCGCGCGAGACCGGGGCGGAGCTGGTGATCGCGAACGATCCCGACGCGGACCGCCTAGCGGTGGCCGTCCCGGATCCGTCCGCGCCCGGCGGGTGGCGTCGCCTGTCCGGCAACGACGTCGGCCTGCTGCTGGGCTGGCGGGCCGCCCGCGCCGCCCGGGACACCCGCGTCGAGGGGACCGCGAGCGCGTCGCTCGCCTGCTCGCTGGTGTCGTCGCCGGGGCTCGGTGCGATCGCCGAGCGCTACGGCCTCGACTTCCACGAGACGCTCACCGGCTTCAAGTGGATCTCCCGTGCCCCCGGGATCGCCTTCGGGTTCGAGGAGGCGCTCGGCTACCTCGTGAACCCGGACACCGTGCGGGACAAGGACGGGATCTCCGCGGCCGTCGCCCTGCTCGGGCTCGCCGCGGAGGCTCGCGGGCGAGGCGCGACCCTCGCCGACCTCCTCGACGAGCTCGCCGCGGAGATCGGCCACTACGCGAGCGACCAGGTCTCCATCCGGGTGGAGGACCTCTCGCTCATCGGCCGGATCATGTCCGCCCTGCGCGCCGACCCGCCCGCCGCGTTCGGGAGCGCGGTCGTCGCGTCCGCCGAGGACCTCCTGACCGCCGGCGACGGCGGCCCCGCCGGCGACGTGCTGCGCTACCGCCTGGCGGACGGCTCCCGCGTGATCGTGCGACCCAGCGGCACCGAGCCGAAGCTCAAGGTGTACATCGACGCCCGTGCGGAGTCGGCCGAGGCGGCGCGGACCGCCGTCGGCGCCCTCGCCGACGCCGTCCGGGAGCTGCTCGCCCGGTTGAGCTGAGTTCCGGTTCGGGGTCCGATTCGGTGCGAGAACGCCCCGACACGGGCCCCGACCCCCGGAAATCCGCCCCGAAACGTCACGGGGCGGCGATCCCGAACGCGGCCAACCGCGCGCCGAGGTGACGCGCCGTCCTCACGTGTGGCCATCCCCATCGAGCGAACCGACGCTGCGTGGTCCCACGGATCCAGTCCTCGCGCTGCTTCTCCTCGTCGAGCACCGCATCCGCCGCCCTCCCCGCCTGCATCCGACCGTCGACGTACTTGATCGCACCGTCGAACTCGCCCCACGCATCGGCCTCCTCGATCCCGAAGTCGACGAAGAAGCGGCTTCCCGGACGCGGCCCGACGACCTCGACCTGAAGCCGGATCCGGCGGAATCCGATCTCCGCGAGCCGGATGCGGCTGACGCTCTCACCGGGGAGCTGGGCGCGGCCGTCGGCGAAGGCGAGGACGCGACGCGCCCGTGCCCGCCCGTGAGCCGAGCGCTCCGCGATCTGCTCCGCCGCGCGGCGGAGACGACGCGACCGCTCAGGATCGTGACCGTGGTTACGCAGCTCGGCGACCCGGCGCAGCGCGGCGTCCGCGACGACGACCGCCTGCTCGTACGAGGCGGTGCGAGCCACATCGGCGACGGTGCGGGCCAGCGAGGTGCAGCGGACGCCGTGCACGGTCTCGAGCTCTCCCGCGGACAGCTCGCCGCGGTGCCGGATCGTCCCGCGCCCCGCGCCCGGTCGCTCCGGTCCCAATGTCACGTGGACGCGCTCCGGGTCCGGTCGCAGCAGTGGCAGGCCGTGCAGCGCCGCCGCGCTCTCATGGGACACGACGACGCCGTCCGACGAGCCCTGGACGAGAGCGACGGCGCGCGCGGCCACGCGGTCCTCCGGGGTCGCGGCGTCCCAGTCGTCGTCTCGGACATACACACCCGGCCGGATCCGGATCAGCGCTCCGTCGACGGACGGAGAGCGGAAGAGGTCGCCGACCGCACGGACGTCGGCGAGGGCGGCACGCGGGTACAGAGGAGGGATCACGAGAGGCATGCCAGCCATCCTCGGGACGCGCTCCTCCTCGTTCCCCGCACTGCACGCGATCCGTGGATCCCTCCCGATCCTTCCTCGCCTGTGGAGGACGAGCCCCCGGCCGATTCCGGGGTCCGGATCTGCGGTTCGGGGCTCATTTCGGGGGCGTGTCGCCCTGAGAAGGACCCCGAACCCCCAGGGAGGACCCCAAACACTGCGAGGGGCGGAGGGGCGAGGGGAGGGGCGGAGGGGGCGAGGGGTGGGGCGGGGCGAGGGGTGGGGCGGGACGGGGTGAGGGTGGGGCCGATACGCTCGGAGGATGGACTTCGTCACCTCCGTCACCCTCCAGAACGACCTCGTCCGGCTGGAGCCGCTGAGCGACGCGAACGCCGAGGAGCTCGCCGCGGCGGCGGCCGACGCGGTCCATCCCTGGTACACGCTCGTGCCCTCCGCCGAGGAGGTCCCGGCCGAGATCGCCCGGCGCCTCGCAGAGCATGCCGCGGGACGCATGAATCCGTTCGCGATCCGCCGCATCGCCACGGGACGACTGGTCGGGATGACGACGTACTGCAGCATCGACCAGCCGAACCGACGCGTCGAGATCGGCTACACGTGGCTCACCCGTTCCGCCCAGGGCACCGAGGTCAACGCCGCCGCGAAGCGCCTGCTCCTCCAGCACGCGTTCGAGGCCTGCGACGCCATCTCCGTCCAGCTCTTCACCCACGCGATGAACGGTCCCTCGCGCGCGGCGATCGAGCGGCTGGGCGCGAAGCTCGACGGCATCCTGCGCAGCCACCGCATCATGGCGGACGGATCCCTCCGCGACACCGCGGTGTACTCGATCCTCCCCCACGAGTGGCCCGCGGTCCGCAGCGGCCTGGACGCGCGCCTCGCCCGGCACCGCGCATGATCGGTCGCGCTCGCCTCGCCGCGCTCCGGCGACGCCGATCCCGATGATCCTTGCCCTCACGGCCGGCTCCACGCTGCTCGCCGGCGTTATCCAGCGCATCACCGGCCTCGGCTTCGCCCTCGTCCTCATCGGGCCCGCGGTGCTGGTCTACGGGCCCCTGGACGGGGTCACCCTCACGGTCCTGCTCGCCGTCGTCGCCTCGCTCTGCGCGCTGCCGCAGGCGTGGAAGGACGTGGACTGGCGACGCACGTCGGGTCTGCTCGTGGCGGGCATGCTCGTGGCGCCCCTCGGGGCGCTGACCGCCGGTGTCCTCCCGGAGCCGGCGTTGCTGCTGCTGATCGCGGCGATGGCGGTATTCGCGCTGGTCGCGCATCGCATCCGTGCGCTCGCGCCGGCACTGCGCGGACGCCGCGGCGGGGTCGTCGCAGGGGCGGCCGCCGGCTACATGCACGCGTCCAGCGGGCTGTCGGGTCCGCCGCTGGCGGCCTACGCCGTCGGCGACGGGTGGGGCCAAACCCGCTTCGCCGCCAGCGCACAGGTGATCTTCGTCGGCTACGGGACGCTCTCGGTGCTGCTGCGGGGGCTGCCGCCGCAGCCGATCCCCGAGGTCGTCCTGCTCGCGGCGTGCACGGCCGTCGGGATCCTGCTCGGCACCCTGCTCACGCGCAGCGTTCCGCCGCGCATCGCCCGCATCGCGATGCTCGCCTGCGCCTGGGCGGGAGCCGGAGTCGTCCTGGTGCGCGCGGTGCTTTCGATGCTCGCGTAGCCCGCGGCGCTCTTCGCGGATCGGCCTCGCCCTGGCCCTGCCTCGTCGCCCGCGCCGCGACGAGGCAGGGCCGGGGGGTCAGGCCGTCTCCGGGACCCGCTCCGGCGGCGACAGCACCGCGGGAGCGTCGCCGAAGTCGCGGATCGGGAGGCGTTCGCCGCCGCGCAGCGCCGACTCGTGAGCGACGATGCCGGGCAGCGTGTAGCGGGCCGCGACCCACGCGTTCACCGCGGGCATGGTGCCCGTGTCCACCGCGACGGCGAAGTCGTCGACGAGGAAGTGATGGGACCCCTCGTGACCGTTCGGTGCGCCGTCGAACTCCGCCGGCAGGCGGGATCGGTCGTGCACCGGTGCGCTGCCGGAGACGAAGGCGGCGCGCAGCGACGGCGAGACGTTGGCGAGTGCCGGATCGTCCTCCGACAGCGACGCATGGACCTCGAGCAGTTCCGAGACGTCGGTCACGGTCTCCTTGTCCTGCCACAGCGACACGGTCGCGAGCTGCTCGAAGGATCCCTCCGTCCCGAAGAAGCGGAACCGGGACTCGCGGATCGGCGACGGATAGCCGACCCGGCGCATCTCGTTCGTGCGCATGACGCCGCCGTCGGAGAGCTCGAACAGCGCCGAGGCGTTCGAGAAGTCGTTGCCGAACATGCTCACCCCGCGGTCGAACACGCCGTCCCCGCGGTCGTCGCGGACCCCGATGCAGCTCACCGAGACGGCGTGGACCGGGAGGACGCCGAGCACGCCGCCGATCGCGTGGGTGGGGTACAGCATGGGCGGGTAGCTCGCCGTCGCCCGCCACTGCTCGCCGCCGCTGTACTTGTAGGCGTCGTAGAAGCCGAGGTCCATGTCGTGGACGTAGTCCCCCTCCGCGTAGAAGACCCGCCCGAACGCCCCGTCCGCGAACTGGCGTCGCGCGTACACGGTCGCCGGGTTGTAGTGGCTGGTCTCCCCCATCATGTAGGTCAGCCCGGTCCGGCGCACCGCGTCGATGATCGCCTCGATCTCGGCCTCGCTGATCGCCATGGGCACGGCGGAGTACACGTGCTTCCCGGCCTCCAGCGCCTGCACGACGAGCGGCCCGTGGGTCCACCGCTGGGTGAAGATCGCCACGGCGTCCACGTCGCTCGCGAGCAGGTCCTCGAAGGTGGGGACGCTGCCGGCGAGGCCCAGGCGGGCGACCAGCTCCGCGGAGCGCTCCGGGAGCAGATCGGTGACGAGGATGTCGCCGACCCGCGGGTGCAGCTGGAACAGCTTCGCGAACTGGCCGGCGAACTGGCCGGCTCCGACGATGCCGAGAGAGAACGTCATTTCCTGATCTTTCCTTTCCGATGACCGTCTCACGCGAAGGCGCGGACGGCGACGATGCGGGCATGCGGGTCGCCGGCGGTGGCCCGCACGACGATGCGGAGGGCGGCGACAGGACCGTGTCCTCCGAGGTCGTGGATCCGCCGGCGGCGGCGGTTGTCGACGACCTCGTCGACGACGACCCAGCCGTCCGCGACCCGCGCCTCCACGCGGTAGTCGCGCACGAGCGTGAGCATGACCTCCTGGGGCGTCCGGTGGTGATGGAGGTTGATGAGGTCCTCGTTCGGGTCGTCGTCGAAGAGGATCTCGACGCGCCGCGGGGAGACCGGCTCCTCCCATGCGATCGTGAGCGCGGGCTCCGGGTCGCCCGCGTCGGCGGCCCACGCGTGGGGTCCGGCGAACGGCCGCAGAAGGCCGTCGGCGACACGCTCGGGCGCGAAGACGTCTCCCGCCGGGGCGTCGATGCAGAACCCGCCCCGCCCGAACGGACGGTCCGACCACTCGCGCAGCCGCTGCGGGCGCTCGTGGCGGGGGTCGAGCTCCTTCCACGTGAACGACAGCGTCCCCGGCGCGCGCTCGGCGGCGACGTGGACGCCGAGCCCCGGGTGGGCGTGCAGCACCACGAACACGTTCGCGTCCCGCGGCGCGCCCTCCAGCTCCAGGGACACCTCGGCCTCCTCCCCTGCGGGGACCTCCGCCGTCCGCGTCGCGAGCGCCTCGACGGGCACGTAGTTCTGCCCGCGGCCCGTGGAGTGGACCGTGTAGGTCAACGTGGTCGGCTCCGGCGCACGGAGCCGGATCCGCACCGGTTCCTCGGATCCCGTCGGGGGAAGGACGAAGCCGGCGTCGACGTCGAGGGCGTGCACGCGGATCGACGGCCCCGTGCGGAGGCGCTCGATCCGGCTCGTCGCCGAGATCCGCCCCGCCCGGACGAGGTCGCCCTCGCCGTCGTCCGCGAGGCCGAAGACCGAGCCGTCCGCGCGGAGAAGTCGCTGCTGGAGCGCCGGCGCGGGCACCTCGCGCGGCGAGACGCCCCGCTCGACGGCGAGCGCCGCCGCGGTCCCCGCCGCCTGCCCGATCGTGGCGCACGTCGCCATGACGCGCGTCGAGCCGAAGGCCACGTGCGAGGCGGAGATGTCGCGCCCGGCCATCAGCATGTTCTCGACGTTGCGCGAGTACAGCGAGCGGTACGGGATCGGGTAGATGCCGTCGGCGTAGGCCTGCTTGGCCCCGGCCTCGGTCGCGTACATGCCGCCGGGCGGGTGGAGGTCGATGGACCAGCCGCCGAACGCCACCTGGTCCGGCTGGTCCCGCTGACCGACGATGTCGTTCTGCGTCAGGACGTAGTCGCCGACGAAGCGCCGGTACTCGCGCTTGCCCGGGATCGACCCGACCCACTCCAGCGTCATGGTCTCCGCGTCGAAGCGGCCGGAGTTCTTGATGTGATCCCAGATGCCGTAGATCACCGACCACAGCTCGTCCCGGATCGCCTCGTTCTCGGTCACGGTGTCCAGCTCTCCGCCGAACTCGATCCACCAGTAGGCGCATCCGTCGTCGCCGGCGCGGATGATGCGGTTGTCCGGGATCGGGGTGGTGGTGATGTCCTTGGCGAAGGCGGGCGGGATGAAGCGGACGGGTTCGCCGGCGTCCTTCGTGTAGAACAGGAGCGTGCTCCCGAGCGTGATCGTGTCGGCGGTCCCCGGCGCCCACGGCTCGCCGTACTCCGCCCGCGCCTCCCGGCCGATCCGGTGCTCGGCGCCGGCGAGCGCCCCCACGAGACCGTCGCCGGTGGCGTCGATGAAGACGTCGCTGCGGAACTCGGTGAGGAGCTCGGATCCCATCGTCCACCCCGTGACGGCGTCGATGCGCCGATGGTCCGGCTCCCCGCTCGCCGTCACGAGACGCACATCGGTGTTCAGGTGCAGGGAGATGTTCGGCTCGGCACGCACCGTCTCCAGGATCAGCGCGTCCCACAGGTAGGGGTTGCCCTGGGGGTTGCGATACTGGTTCTCCACGAAGAGCTCGCCCATGATCCCGCCCTCCCGTGCGAAGTGGTTGTAGCCGTGCGCCGTGGCGCCGACCACCCACACCCGCACCTCGGACGACGAGTTCCCGCCCAGCACCGGCCGGTTGGTGATCAGGGCCACCGTCCGCCCCTCCCGGGCCGCCGCGACCGCGGCGCACACACCCGCGAGGCCGCCGCCGATCACCGTGAGGTCGGTCCGGCTCGTGCGCTCCTGCATCGTGTCTCCTGTCCTCTCCTGCGCCGTCGGCTCAGTCCTCGGTCGCGTCGCAGTCGCGGACGAGACCCCACACCAGCAGCGGCGCCCCGTCGAGCACGAGCGTGACGTGCCCCTGCTCCACCGGGATGCTCCGCTCCTGGCCGATCACGTCGATCACGCGGACCTCCTGCCCGGTGGCGGCCAGCCGCACCGGCGTCTTCGTCTGCCACGTGTCGATCCACGGCTCGGGGGACGCGTAGTCCGATCCCGCCCCGTGGTCGGCGTTGAGGACGTACCCGTCCTTCCGCGACCAGAGGACGGCCAGGTGGTCGCCGCCCTCGCCGGCGAACGACAGGCCGCGCAGGTCCGCGTCGGCGAACTCCAGCCGGCGCAGGAAGCTCGTGCGGTCGAACTGGCGCGCGGCCGTCGCGTAGGCCAGCAGCGACGCCTTGGGCGAGGTGTCGCGGTTCATCAGGCCGTAGTGGAACTCGGGGTTCGCGGGGTCGGCTTCCTGCGGGTGGTGCACGGTCGTGTCGTGCAGCTGGTACCAGTTGACGCCGTTGACCCCCTCGGACAACGCCAGCGCGAACGTCAGGACGACGTTCTCCGCCGCGTGCCGATGCGTGTCGTGCCACCAGGAGTTGGGCTTCGTGCACGCGTACGCCTCGGTCAGCCACAGCTCCTTCCCGCCGCCCTGCTCCGCGATCAGGCGCTTGGCCTCCTGCACGGAGCCGAGGAAGTTCCAGTAGAGCCCGTTCGCACCCGGGTCCCAGTCCTCCACGGGCGGGGCGAAGTCGGGCGTGAAGTTCCCGCGTCCGGGGTGGATCGCGAGACCGTCGATGAGGTCCCATCCCCCGGCGTCGATGAAGTTGCGCAGCCACACCACGTCCATCCCACCCGTGCCGGCGTTGAGCACCTTCATGTCTGATCCGGCGGCTGTCAGCGCGTCGACGGCGGGCCGGAGCCCCTGAGCCACGTACTCCGCGGCCTTGAGCCCCTGCATCCAGGGACTGTTGACCTCGTTGCCCACCTCGAACCACTGGGCGCCGGAGGCGATGGCGCTCGCGACGTTGGTCGCCGCCCACGCCTGGCCCTCCGCCGGGGTGCCGTCGATCGGGATGCGTCCGAGCTGCGTGTTGTGATCGATCCCGGCCGCGTCCAGCACCGCGGGATCCATGCCCTCGGTGTAGCCCATCGCGTTCCCCGGCTCGTAGGCGATGCGGACGCGGCGGACGCCGATCCGCTGCATGAGGGCGACGAGGTCCGCCGCGCTGGGCACGTGCAGCCACGGGTAGTTCGCGATGCCGAACACGCTCTCGGCGCCCGCGAGGTAGGTGAACGGCGGCAGCACGGCAAGGGTCGTCCGCGCGAAGGAGCTCCCCTGGGCCGACTCGGCCACCGCCTCCACGAAGGCGATCCCCGAGGCCAGCGGCACGGCGAAGTCGGCATCGACGACGCCGCCCGGATCCACGGTGAACGACTGCGTGGTCGAGGTGAGCGTGCGCCCCTCGAAGTCCCGGGCGGTGAGCGTGATCGCGACGGAGGACGCCGCGGTCGTCCCGTTGCACGCCTGGGTGTGCACGGTCAGCGGAGCCGCGCCGTCGTCCCAGATGTTGAAGGGCCGATCGGTCCACAGCTCCACGCCGGTGGGACGGGCGGCGGCGATCGTCCGCGCGGCGCCGGGTCGGACGTCCGCGAGCACGAGCGACGCGGTCGTCACCGCGGTGCCCGCGGCGTCCAGAGTCCCGGGAGCGTGCACCCAGGAGGCGCTCGTGTACCGCGGGTCCGTCTGCTCCAGCCCGAGGTACGCGCGGGTGGCGGCGAACGTCTCCTGGTACACGCCGCCGTCGGCGACCTCGAAGGGGATCCCCGCCGCGGGGCGCGTCCAGCGGTTCAGGGGCGTGTAATGCTCGTCGTCGGTGTTGCCCACCAGCGTCCGGTTGATCATGAACCCGCTCGGCAGGAGCGTCGCCGGGCCGGTGACCTCCCACCGGAGGTTCGCCCGGCGTGCGGTGACGTCGACGGTCCCGACGACGGTGATCGCGGCGGCAGCGGCGGCCATGCGGTAGGCGAGCCGCAGGCCCGGGCGCCCGTCGGGGAGCGTGATCTCGGTGACCGTCGCCCCGTAGGTGCGCTGCTGGCCGAGTGCGGAGTCCTTCACCATCACGTGGGTGATCCGGATCCGCTCACTGCCGCCCTCCTCCATGAAGGACAGAGTGCCGTCCGCGGCGGCCTCCACCCGGATCCCCGGGGCCGTCAGCGTGAACGCGGCCGCGGCGCGGGCGGGCGAAGCGTTCAGCGCCGAGATCGGGACGATGAGTCCGGCCAGCCCGATCGCGGTGCCGGTGAGGACAGCGCGGCGGGAGACGGTCAGGGACGTCGTCGGCTCTGCCATGTCTTGCTCCTTCGTTCGTCGTTCGTGCGTCGTCGGTCGTGCGGGTCGTGCGGAAGAGGGGTGTGCGCTCGCTCGGGGGTCAGCCCTTGAGGCCGGTGAAGCCCAGGCCCGCGACGATCTGCCTCTGGAAGAACAGGAACAGCACCACCGGCGGGAGCAGGGCCATGAGCATGGTCGCGATGAGGACGTCCTGCGGCGCCTGCGGCGCGAGGTTGACCAACGCGACGCTGATCGGCTGACGCGAGGGCTCGGTGAGCACCACGAGCGGCCAGATGAAGTCCTTCCACGCGTGGGTGATGGCCAGCAGGCTCACCACGGCGAGGATCGGACGGCTCAGCGGCATCGCGATCCGCCACAGGATCGTCCACGTGCTCGCCCCGTCCACGCGCGCCGCCTCGAACAGCTCCCGCGGCAGCGTGTCGAAGAAGTTCTTCGCCAGCAGCACGTTGAAGGCGTTCGCCCCGGCGGGCAGCCAGATCGCCCAGTACGTGTTCGCGAGGTTCACGTGCAGCAGCGGAAGGTCGACCACCGTCATGAAGAGACTCACCATGGAGACCGTGTACGGCACGAACATGGTGGCGAGGATCGCTGCGTACACGACGCCGCCGAAGCGCGGGCGGAGCACCGACAGCGCATATCCCGCGGTGACGGCGACGATGAGCTGGACGGCCCAGGAGCCGATCACGACCCACAGCGTGTTCATCAGGTAGGAGCCGACCTGGAGCTGGCCCAGGGCGATCCCGAAGTTCTCCCAGCGCGGGTCCTGCGGCCAGAGGGCGAGCGGGTCCGCCGCCATCTCGGCCGGGGAGGTCAGGGCGCCCTTGAGCATCCAGAACAGCGGGCCGATCCCGAAGAGGACGAGCAGGAGCAGGGTCACGGCGTGCACGAGGCGGACGACGATGCGGGAGGCCCCCGTGCGGTACTCGTGGTCGGAGATGAAGCTCGACATCAGCGACTCCACCTCCTCGTGACCCGCAGGTAGACGGCGGACAGGATCCCGAGCGCGATCGCCAGGAGGAAGGACAACGCGGCGGCCTGGCCGTAGTCACCGTTCACGAAGGCGTACCGGAAGACGAGCAGCAGCACGGTCACCGTGGCGTCCTGCGGGCCGCCGCCGGTGAACACGTACGGCTCGGTGAAGACCTGGAGGGTGTTGATGAGCTGCATGAGCAGGAGCAGCCCGATCACGAAGCGCAGCTGCGGCAGGGTGACGTGCCAGACGCGGCGGAAGATGCCGGCGCCGTCGAGCTCGGCGGCCTCGTACAGCTCCGAGGGGATGCCGACGAGGGCGGCGAGGTAGATGAGGACGCTTCCGCCCATGCCGGCCCAGGTCGACTCGATGACGAGGCTCAGCATCGCGGTCGAGGGCGACTGGAGCCACGGGAAGGGGCCGGCGCCGATCAGCGCCAGCAGGTTGTTGAACAGCCCGCTGTCCGGCTCGTAGAACCACTTCCACAGAAGCACCGACACGACCGGCGGGATGACGACCGGCAGATACACGAGGAACCGGTAGGCACCGCCGCGTCGGCGCACGGTCGACATGACCGCGGCCAGGACGATCGGCAGGGGGAAGCCGATGAGGACCGCGAGCCCCACGAACAGGAGGGTGTTGAGGACCGCGGTGCCCAGGAGCGGATCCGCGAACAGGCGCTGGAAGTTCTCCATCCCGACCCACAGCGGCTCGTCGATGAGGTTCGTGTCCTGGAAGCTGACGAGCAGCCCCCGGATGATCGGCCACCAGGAGAAGAGCCCGAAGATGAGCAGCGCCGGGATCAGGAACACCCAGCCCGTGAGGTCCTGCCGGGTGAGCGCCCTCCGCGGGCGCGGAGGCGGTTCAGGGGTGCCGTCCGCCGCCGCCGGGGCCGACGGCGACGGACGGGTCTGGGTCAAGGTCACTTCGCCCCCGAGGCGATCTTCTGCGCGGCGTCGCCCTCGGCCTTGGCGAGCAGAGCGTCGATGTCGGTGTTCTCGTCGGACAGGACGGCCTGCACCACGGTGTCGAGGATGCCGTACACGGCCTGCGCCGCCGCGGCGGGCTCCGCCTTGAGCTCCAGCGCCGGCGTCCCCTCCTTGTACGGGGCGAAATGAGCGAGCTCGACGTTCACGAACGGCGCGATCGCCTCATCGATCTTCGCCTGCTGCGCCTCGTCGAACATCGGCATCGCCGGCACGCCCACGGCCGAGGTCGGGTCCTGGGCGAGCGCCTCGGCCTGCGCGGCGGCGACCTCGGGGTCGTAGGCCGGCTGCGCATAGGCGAAGACGAGCCACTTCACCGCCGCGTCGAGCTTCGCCCCCTTCACGCCCGCGGGCACCATGAAGACCTGACCGCCGGTCAGCGTGGCGTCGCCGCCCGCCTGCGGCATGGCGGTGATCCCGAAGTCGTCGGGGTTCGGCATGCCGAAGTTGACCTTCGCGATCTTGTAGGTGCCCGGGGTGCCCATGTACATGCCGACCTCGCCGGCGGCGAACGCCTTGATGACGTCGTTCTGGTTGTTCAGGTGGCTGGTGCCCATCGACTGGTCCGTCCAGCGCATGTCGGCCAGCAGTTGCAGGGCCTTCGTCGTCTCCGCCGAGTCGAAGGCGGGGGCGTACCCGTCGCCCTCCTTCTTCTCCATCTCGCCGCCGAACGCGTAGTTCATCATGGCGAGCTGCCAGCCGCCCTGGTTCTCCTTCGACTCGATGAGGAACCCGACCTTGCCGGTCTTGTCGTGGATCGCCTTCGCAGCGGCGCGCACCTCGTCCCAGGTCTGCGGCGGCGAGTCCGGATCGAGCCCGGCCGCCTCGAACAGCGCGCGGTTGTACACGAGCCCCTGCGCGTACAGCGTGCGCGGGATCCCGTACACGTTGCCCTCGTCGTCGCTCAGCGGGGCGAGCGCCTGGGGGTTCAGCTCGTCGGCGTGGTCCCAGTCGGCGAGCGCCTCGTCGATGGGCGTCACCTGGCGGCGGTCGATCAGGCCCTGCGGCTCGGTGAGCGGCACCTCGATGACGTCCTCGATGCCGCCCCCGGCGAGCTTGGCCGAGAAGGTCATCGGATCCCACACGTTCGTGGATCCCTCGACGGTGATGTTCGGATACTTCTCCTCGAAGTCGGCGATCATCTGCTCGAACTGCGCCACGCCCGCCTGATCGGTCGCCGCCGGCATGCCCTGCACCTTGAGGGTGATCTTCTCGTCACCGCCCCCGGCGTCGCCGGCGGGGGCGCTCGCGCCGCAGGCGGTCAGGCCCAGGACCAGCCCGGCGGCGAGGGCGCCGGTCAGGATCTTCTTGCTCACGATTTCTCCTTCGAAATGGATGCGGTGGGGATCGTCAGGCCGCGGGCCCGCTCGACGCCCGAGGGATGAAGCGGGTGGACACGACGTGCGGGGCCGATGTGGCCCGCGCGCTGCCCGGGTCTCCGGAGAGCTCGGCCAGCAGGGCGTCGGTGGCCGCGGCGGCGACGGCCTCGGGGTCGATCCGGACGGTCGCCAGGCCCGGGGTGGCCGTGGCCGCGAGAATGGTGTCGTCGATGCCGACGACGCTCACGTCCCGGGGCACGGAGACGCCCAGCGCCGCGAACTGCTGAAGCAGTCCCAGCGCCACGAGGTCGTTGTGCGCCACCACGGCCGTGGCGCCCGCGGAGAGCACGAGCGGGGCCGCGTGCACGCCGGTCTCGAAGCGCGCCTCGTACGGGCCGAACTCGACCACGTCCAGACCGGCGTCCGACAGCGCCCCGCGGATGGAGGCGGCACGCGGCGAGTCCGTCTCGTGCGCGTTCACGAACGCGCACCGTCGGTGACCGTACGCGACCAGGCTCTCCCCCGCCTGCGCCACCCCCGGGGCGAGGTCGATGTGCACCTGCGGGAAGCCCTCCAGCTCGCGGTTGATGAGGACGACGGGGGTCTTGGCATGGATCTGCGCCAGCGTGTCCGCGTCGACGGTCGGAGACCACAGCACGAGCCCGTCGACCCGGGGCCGGAGGACCTCGATCGCGTCGAGCTCGGCGTCGGGGTGCTCGTCGCCGTCCGCGACCAGCACGGTCTGCCCGTGCCGGCGGGCCCGCACCTGGATGGCCTTGAGGATCGGCGCGAAGAACGGGTTGGTGATGTCGGGGATGATGAGCCCGATCGATCCCGAACGACCGCCCCGCAGCAGCCGAGCCGCCTGGTTCGGCTGGTAGCCGAGCCGCTCGGCGATCACCCGCACCCGCTCCCGTGTCGACAGGTTCACGACCTCGGGGTTCGAGAACGCCCGGGAGACCGTGGAGATCGACAGACCCGCCTCGGCGGCGACCTCGCGGATGGTGACGGTCATGCGACCCTCTCTCGTCGGTGAGCGGATGTGACGACCAGCATTGCAAACGTTGTCATTCATGTCAATGGCACTTCCGACAATGTCCCTCATGAGTCATGGAATAGTCGTCAGGGCCGGACTGCGCAACGTTTTCATTCCACGCAGCAGGACACCGCCTCGCGGTGCGAGGGGTCCCCGATTCCGCGGCCGGACGCGGACCCGGCGCGGGGTCGCCCGCTAGGGGCGGAGGACGAGGTCGTCGAGCAGCGGGTGCAGGTGGCGCGAGCCGAGCACGGGCACCGCGGCGGCGGCCGCCGCCCGCAGCGCCGCGTCGAGGTCCCGCTCGTCCAGGACCGCGTCGAGGAGTCCGGCGAAGAACGCGTCCCCGGCGCCGTTGGTGTCCACGACGTCCGCCGGCGCCGCCGGGACCTCATGGATCCCGCCGTCGGCGTCGAGGGCGATGGCGCCGTCGGCGCCGCGCGTGCAGACCGCCAGTCGCGCACCGCCGGCGATGCACCGGCGCAGGAAGAGCACGGGGTCCGGGAGCCGGTCACGACTGCACAGCACCGCGTCCGCCGCCTCCAGGAACGGCCGGTGGAACGCCGCCTCGCCGTCGTAGTCGTGCAGGTCCACCCAGATCGGCACCCCGGAGTCGGCGGAGACCTCGCGGGCCGCGGGGAGCAGACGGAGCCCCTCTGCGGACAGGTCGATCACGATGGCCGCCGAGCGGGCCATGGCCGCCACGACGTCGGGATCCACGGGACCGTCCAGCGCCGCAGCGGCCGACAGGTACAGCGAGACGCGCTCCCCCGCCGCGGTCATGAGGTTCAGGTGCCGCTCGGAGGCGCCGGACGCCCCGCCCCGCACCGTGATCCCGGCGTGCGCGAGAGCGGCGCGGATGCGCGCACCGGCCTCGTCCGCGCCGACGACGGTGTGCAGATGCACCTCCCGCCCCAGGGCGCGAAGGCTCAGCGCCTTCCCGGCGCTGGTGCCGCCGAGGCTCTGCCAGTCGGCCTCGGCGAACTGCATGTGCGGGACCGGTTCGGGCAGACGGTCCAGCAGGACGAGGGTGTTCCACGAGACAGGACCGGCGACGAAGACGGGGCGCACACCGTCATTCTGCCCGCTCAGTCCGCGCTGGAGACCTCCGGCACGCCCCAGCCGTAGGCGAGCTTGTGCACCTCGAGCACGAAGAACGACTCCGTCGCGACCACCTCGTCCAACGCGCCGATCTTGTTCTCCAGGACGTCGACGATGTGCGCGACGTCGCGGCAGATCACCTCGACGAGCACATCGAAGCGACCGCTCGTGAGCACGACGTAGCTCGTCTCCGGCAGGGCGGCGAGGGCGGTGCAGACCGCCCTCGCCGTGCCCGGCCGGACACTGACCCCGATCATCGCCAGCCGGTCGAAGCCGATGGCCAGGGGGTTCGCGATCCCGACCACCTGCAGCACCCCGTCGTCCTCGAGGCGCTTGAGCCGGTAGCGGATCGAGGACGCGGGCACCTCGAGCTCCTCCGCCAGGGTGGAGAAGGTCTTACGTCCGTCCACCTGCAGCGCGGCGATGATGCGGCGGTCGAGGTGATCCAGTCCGTCGATCTCGTTCACGTGTCGAGGCTATCGCGCGGGGCCGGGGATCAGCGCAGCCGGATCACGCCGGTGCGCAGGTCGCTCATGTCGATGAGCGTGTGCTTGCCGCCGATCCGTCCCCAGCCGGTCCGGGTTCCCCCTGCGCCGCCGAAGGGCATGTTGATGTCCCAGAATCCGTTGCTCTCGTTCACCACGACCTGACCGGTGCGGATCTCCTCCACGAAGCGGTAGGCCCGGGCGATGTCCTGCGTGAAGACGGCGCCCTGCAGTCCCAGCGCGTCCTCGTTCGCCAGCCGCAGCAGCTCGTCGTCGGAGTCCGCGGACACGATCGGGACGACCGGGCCGAAGGTCTCCGCGATGCTCAGCTGCGCGTCCGGAGCCACGCCGTCCACGATCGTGAAGTCGTAGTACAGGTCCGTCGGGTAGCCGGAGGCACGCCCGCCGCCGAGCGCGATGTCGAACCCGCGCTCGCGCGCCTCCGCGAGGTGCCGATCGACCTTCGCCGCCGTCGCCTCGTTGTTCATCGGGCCCAGGGTCGTCGCCGAATCGAACGGGTCGCCGAGGACCGCCTCGCGCGCGGCGACCTTCGCCGCCTCCAGGAACTGCTCCCTGACCCGGCTGTGCACGAGGACGCGCCCGGTGGCGCAGCACACCTGGCCCGCATTGAAGTACGCGCCGCGGACGGCGGCCCGCGCGGCCGCGTCGATGTCGGCGTCGTCCAGCACGATGACCGGCCCGTTGCCCGAGGCCTCGATGATTGAGCGCTTGAGCCCGGCGGTCGCGACGATCTTCTCCGCCGTCGCGGACGACCCGATGAACCCGATCGCGTCGATGCCGGGGTGGCTGACGAGGTCCGCGCCGAACGCGCCCTCGCCGGGGAGGATGCTGACCAGCCCCGCGGGGACCCCCGCGTCCTCCAGGACCTCGACCGCGGCCAGGAGCGACAGGGCCGTGTGTGTCGGGGGCTTCACGACCACGGCGTTGCCGGTCGCGAGGCCGGGGGCCACGAACTCCGCGAACATGAGGACCGGGAAGTTCCACGGGATCACGATCGCCCAGGTGCCCACGGCCTGGTAGAACGTCCACATCCTGATCCCGCTGTCATTCGCCGGCAGGGTCTCGCCGTGCAGGCGCACCGCGTCCTCGGCGTGCAGGTGGAACAGCTGCGCGGTCTCGTCGATGTCTCCGTACGCCTCGCTGAGGGGCTTGCCCTGCTCCAGGGTCAGCAGGCGCGCGAGTCGGTCGCGGCGCTCGGAGATGAGGTCGCCGACGCGGTGCATGATCGCGGCGCGCTGCCAGACGCCGGTCCGGCTCCACGCGCCCTGCGCGGCACGGGCGGCGGCGACCGCGCGGTCCAGGTCCTCCCGGCCCGGCACCGCCACGGAGGCGATCACCTCGCCGGTGACGGGGCTGGTGACGTCGGTCGTCTCCCCCGAGGCGGCATCCACGTACTCGCCGGCCAGGAACAGGCGGGTGTGCGGGACCTCGACGTCGGCGGCGGTGATCTGTGCGGTCATGGTGATTCCTTTCAGAGGGCGGTTCGGGTGGGCCGGGGTCAGGGTTCGGGATCGGGAACGGCCGCGCCGGCTCGCCGGCGATCGGCGGCGCGGACGAACGCCCAGATCACCACGCCCAGCGCGAGGATCCCGAGCGCGATGCTCAGCTCCAGGATCCCGCCGTATCCGGTGATCGAGAAGCCCGTCGCGCCGACGACGAGGATGACCGCGAGCAGGATCGCGAGGACCACCGACACCGGCACGAAGAAGCGAGGAAGGCGGATCGGGCGCACCGCGTCGGGGCGGTCCTTGCGCAGCAGGGCGAATCCGGAGACCGCGAGCACGTGCGTGAGCACGTAGCCGAGGTTCCCGGTCACGATGATCGCGAGCGGCTGCTGGAGGACGACGAGAAGGACGACGTTGAGCACGAGCATGACGTTGAGCGCCCGCATCGGGATCCCCCGGCGATCGAGGCGCCCGACGGCGCGGACCGTCACCCCTTCCTTCCCCATGTTGAACAGCACGCGGGACGAGTCCGCGACCGAGGTCAGCATCACGAGCACGAGGGAGGCGATGAGGCACAGCACCATGACGTTCGCGGCGGCCTCCGAGCCGACGAGCTTCGCGAACGCCGCGACGAAGAAGGTGGCCGGGTCCTCCGCGATGGCGGCCTCTCCCGCGAACCCGCCGAGCGTGATGGGGACGAGGAAGAACACGCCGAGGCAGAACAGCGCCGCCGCACGGATGGCCCGCGCGGTGTCCTTGATCGGGTCGCGGTACTCGGAGGCGAACGTGGTGCACACCTCGACGCCGAGGGTGGTCCAGGCCATCACGTACAGCCAGACGAGCGCGGTGTGCACGCCCTCCCAGCCCTGGAGGTTCCAGCTGAGCTCCATCGGGTGCCACCCGCTGTTGAACAGCGGCAGCACGATGAACACGAACAGCGGGACCATGAGGATCGCCGCCGTGACGTACACGAAGGTCATCGTGACGCGCACCCCGATGGCGTTGATCGCGTAGAGGACGAAGATGACGACGAGGCCGATCACGATCGGGAAGCTGAGGTGGATCGGCCCGAGGTCGAGCTGCCATGTCTGATCGGGGAACCACTGCGACTGGATGATCAGGCCGGTCAGCGCTCCGTAGGTTGCGAGGTTGGATCCCCACGGCAGCCAATACCCGACGCCGGCGACCGGGGCGAGCCACGGCGCGCGGGTCTTCCAGGCCTCGGCCGCGAACCCGGCGATGCCGCCCGAGGACTCGGGGAACATGGTGGACAGCTCGATGTAGATCCAGTTCACGGCGAAGGCGATCACCATGGAGACGGCCCAGAGGAACGCGGCCCCCCAGCCGCCGAGGCCCGCGATCGACGCGCCGAGCGTGGCGATCAGGGCCGCCGGCATGGTCATCGACATCGCGAAGGCGTCGTACCACCGCAGCTTGCGCGGCAGCTTCTCCTGCTCGCCCGGTGCCACAGCGGCGTCGGCGGTGCTGCTCATGTTTCCTCCATTGGTCCCATGACGGATGCGGAGCCGGATCTGCCGTGTCTCCACCCAGACGCAGGCGGCTTCGCCTGCATGACAAACATCCTGGCTACTCTTTGCGAAATTGGCAAGTGTTGATCTAGATTTACTCTCGATCGGCATACGAGAGCCGGCGAGGTCGCCGCTTTCGGGAACAGGAGCGCCCATGCCCTCGACCGTCTTCGAACGCCGGCCGGCCCCGGCCGCCGCCGTCGCACACGCCCTGAGCGGCACGGCTTCGCGCGTGCTCTGGCAGGAGGACGCGCCCCGGGAGGAGCACCCGGCGCTCACGGCGGACACCACCGCGGACCTCGTGGTCGTCGGCGGCGGCTATCACGGGCTGTGGACGGCGCTGCTGGCCAAGGAACGCGACCCCGGACGACGGGTGGTCCTCCTGGAGGCGAACCGGATCGGGTGGGCGGCGTCCGGACGCAACGGCGGCTTCTGCGAGGCGAGTCTCACGCACGGATACGACAACGGGTTCCGCCGCTGGCCGGAGGACATGCCGACGCTCGAGCGCATGGGTGCGGAGAACCTCGACGAGATCGCGGCGACTGTCGAGCGGTACGGCATGGACGTCGACCTGGAGCGGACCGGCGTGATCAAGATCGCCACCGAGGAGTACCAGCGGCGCCAGCTGCAGCAGGCGCCGAGCGACGACCGGCACATCTTCCTGGACGGCCCCGATCTGCGCGCGGAGATCGCATCGCCCACCTACGCCGCCGGCCTCTGGGACCGCGACGGCAACATCCTCGTGCAGCCGGCGAAGCTCGCCGCCGCACTCGCGCGGACCGCCGCCGGACTCGGGGTGGAGATCCACGAGCGCTCCCTCGTCCGAGGGGTCGAGCGTCAGGGTGACGGCGTCTCCGTCGTGACCGACGGCGGGACGGTCCGTGCCCGGCAGGCGGTGCTCGCGACGAACGTGTTCCCGTCGCTGCTGCGCCGCAACCGCCTGATGACGGTGCCGGTGTACGACTACGTGCTCGCAACGGAGCCGCTCTCGGCGGAGCAGCGCCGCGCGATCGGATGGCAGGGACGCCAGGGGCTGGCCGACATCGCGAACCAGTTCCACTACTACCGGCAGACCGCCGACCACCGCATCGTCTTCGGCGGCTACGACGCGATCTACCACTACGGCGGCCGCGTCCGCCCCGAGTACGAGGAGCGGCCCGCGTCCTTCCGCCGACTCGCCGAGCACTTCCTCACCACGTTCCCGCAGCTGGAGGGCATCCGCTTCACCCACCGGTGGGCCGGAGCCATCGATTCCTGCTCCCGCTTCTGCGCGTTCTACGGGACGAGCCACGGCGGTGCGGTCGCGTACGCCGCGGGCTTCACGGGCCTGGGGGTGGCGGCGACCCGTTTCGCCGGCAACGTCGTGCTCGACCTGCTCGACGGCGCCGACACGGAGCGGACCCGTCTGCGGATGGTACGGGAGAACCCGATCCCGTTCCCGCCCGAGCCCGCCGCGTCGGTCGGCATCAACGCGGTGCGGTGGTCCATGGACCGCGCCGACCACCGGGAGGGCCGACGCAACCTGCTGCTGCGCACGCTCGACGCGCTGGGCATGGGCTTCGACTCCTGAGCCGCACGCCGCCACGGGCACACACCGGTCAGTGCGTGCCGAGCTCCACGAGCACCACGCCGCCGACGATCACGGCGAGGCCGATGGCGGTGAGGGTCGAGATGTGGTCCTGGAAGAGCACCCGTCCGAGTACCGCGGTGGCCGCGACGCCGAGAGCCGCCCACACCGCGTACGCGATGCCCACCGGCATCCCCAGGGCGAGCACCGCGCCCAGGAGCACGTAGGACGTGAGGTACCCGACGACGATCACCGGGATCCACTTCTTCACCCGGAAGCCCGAGGAGGCCCGGAGGGACAGCGTCGCCGTCACCTCGCTCACGATCGCGCCGATCAGCAGGATCCAGGTCACGGCGCCCGCTCCCCCGCGTGGCGACGGCCCAGCTCCGCCATCAGCACCCCGGCCATGATGACGACCAGCCCCACCAGGGAGAGCGGGCTGAGCAGCTCGGAGAACAGCGCCGCGGCGGCCAGCG
Source organism: Microbacterium sp. CCNWLW41 (assembly GCF_037083505.1). Taxonomy (NCBI): domain Bacteria; kingdom Bacillati; phylum Actinomycetota; class Actinomycetes; order Micrococcales; family Microbacteriaceae; genus Microbacterium; species Microbacterium sp. CCNWLW41. The sequence goes on along the minus strand of NZ_JBAOJP010000008.1, from coordinate 140,408 downwards.
CCGTGAGCGCGACGCCCACCGCCGACCAGATGCCGTAGGCCACGCCCACCGGCATGCCCCGGGTCAGCACCATGCCGAGCAGCCAGAACGCCCCGCCGTAGCCGATCACGGTCGCGATCGCCCACCACGGCGCGCCGCCCGTCGCCACCGTGCGCAGACTCAGCGTCGCCGCCACCTCCAGCACGATCGCCAGCAGCAGCGGCGGCCAGGCGCTGCCCCGTCGCTGCGGGGGCGGCGTCTCGGCGGTCATCGACGCGGATCCTCCCGGCTCAGGCGTCGAAGCCCTCGGCGATGATCTCCACCAGCTCCTCGCGCTCCTCGACGGGGAGGAACGCGCCGGCGGCGGCGTTGAACTGGAAGGACTCCAGGTCCTCCAGGTCGTACCCGAACGCGTCCACCAGAAGGCTCAGCTCGCGGGTGAGCGAGGTCGCGCTCATCGTGCGGTTGTCGACGTTCACGGTCACGGCGAACCCGAGCTGGTAGAGCAGATCGAAGGGGTGGTCCGCGAGCTCGGTCCCCCAGGCGGCGATCGCACCGGTCTGCAGGTTCGACGACGGCGACAGCTCCAGGGGGATCTCCCGGTCGCGCACCCAGCGGGCGAGGTCGCCGAAGCGCACCTGCACCTCGTCGCCTTCTCGACCCATGATCTCCAGATCCTCCGCGATCCGCACACCGTGCCCGAGGCGCAGCGCACGGCCGTCGATCAGGGCCGAGCGGATCGAGTCGGGTCCGGCCGCCTCTCCGGCGTGCACGGTGACCGGGAAGAAGTTCTCCGCCAGGTGGTCGAACGCCGCCCGGTGCCGCGACGGCGGGAAGCCGTCCTCGGGGCCGGCGATGTCGAAGCCGACGGCACCGCGCCCGCGGAACGCCACGGCCAGCTTCGCGATCTCCAGCGAGCGGTCCGTGTGACGCATGGCGGTGACCAGCTGGCCGACGCGGATGCTGCGTCCGGACCGGTCGACGATGTCCTCGCCCTCCTCGATGCCGGCCTGCACGGCCTCGACGGCCTCCTCCAGGCTCAGGCCTCGCGCGAGATGCTGCTCGGGCGCCCAGCGCACCTCGCCGTAGATGACTCCGTCGTCGGCGAGATCCTCGACGAACTCCCGCGCGACCCGGGTCAGCCCCTCCCTGGTCTGCATGACCGACGTCGTCAGGTCGAAGGTCTTCAGGTACTCCACGAGCGAGCCGGAGTCGCTCTGCGCGGCGAACCAGCGCCCGAGCGCCGCGGGATCCGACTCGGGCACCTCGAGCCCGATCGCATCCGCGAGCTCGATGATCGTGGCGGGGCGCAGGGCACCGTCGAGGTGATCATGCAGCGAGATCTTCGGCAGGCTCCGCAGCGAGACCCCCTGGACGGTGGCGTCACCCGTGGCGTCGATTCCGGTCGCGTCGGTCGGCATGGCGGATCCTCTCGGATGAGTGACGGCGCTGTCAGCGGCTGGGGATGACGCACGCGGCGTCCGGGATCAGCCTAGTCATCCCGGAACGCCTCCGACACCGTCCGCCCGACAGCCCGCCCGCGGCGGCTCAGGCGGTGATGCGCTCGCGCACGAGCGGCGACGCCGCCGGCTTCTCCACACCGATCTCCCACGCTCCCGCGACGGCGTCCAGCGCACGCGAGAAGCGTGCCGCGTCGTCCGCCGACAGGGTGAACAGCGGGTCTCCTGCGCGGACCTGATCCCCGGGCTTCACGTGCAGATCGATGCCGGCGGCGTGCACGACGGCGTCCTCCGCCCGCGCCCGTCCGGCCCCGAGCCGCCACGCGGCGATCCCGAACGGAAGGGCGTCCATCCGCGTGACGAAGCCCTCGGCCTCGGCCGTGACCGTGTGCGTCTCGCGCGGGGCCGGGAGCGACGCCGTAGGGTCGCCGTCCTGGGCGCGGATCATCGCGTTCCACACGTCCATCGCCCGGCCGCCGGCCAGCGCCTTCTCCACGTCGGCGTCCGGGTGCCCGCTGAGCGCGAGCATCTCGCGGGCGAGCGCCAGGGTCAGCTCCCGCACGTCGGCGGGACCGCCGCCGGCGAGGACCTCCACCGACTCGCGCACCTCGTTGGCGTTGCCGATCGCGCGCCCCAGCGGGACGTTCATGTCGGTCAGCAGCGCGGTGGTGGACACGCCGGAATCGGTGCCGAGCTCGACCATCGTGCGGGCGAGCTCTCTGGCCCGCTCGATGTCCTGCATGAACGCGCCGGAGCCGAACTTCACGTCCAGGACGAGCGCGTCGGTGCCCTCGGCGATCTTCTTCGACATGATGCTCGACGCGATCAGCGGGATCGCCTCGACGGTGCCCGTCACGTCCCGCAGCGCGTAGAGCTTCTTGTCCGCGGGAGCGAGCCCCGAGCCGGCCGCGCAGATGACCGCGCCGACCTCGCCCTGGAGCTGCGCGAACATCTCCTCGTTGCTCAGCGCCGCGCGCCAGCCCGGGATCGCCTCCAGCTTGTCCAGCGTGCCGCCCGTGTGGCCGAGGCCGCGGCCGGACAGCTGCGGGACGGCCACGCCGAACGAGGCGACCAGCGGCGCCAGGGGCAGGGTGATCTTGTCGCCCACTCCGCCGGTGGAGTGCTTGTCGACCGTGCGCTTGCCCAGCGCGGCGAAGCTCATCCGCTCCCCCGACGCGATCATGGCGTCGGTGAGGACGCGGATCTCGTCCCGCTGCATCCCGCGCTGGAACACCGCCATCGCGAAGGACGCCATCTGCGCGTCCGAGACGTAGCCGCGCGTGTAGGCGTCGACCATCCAGCGCAGCGCGTCCTCGGGGACCGCTCCCCCGTCGCGCTTGGCGCGGATCACGTCCACGGCGTCGAACGGCTCCACGGTCATCGTGCCTCCTCCAGATCCCTGGGCCCGAACGCGTCGGGCAGGACCTCGTCGATCGTGCGGATCCCCGAGACGGTCTCCAGGAGCATCCCCGGCATCGCGTGCTCGAACAGCAGCTGACGGCAGCGCCCGCACGGCATGATCGTCTCGCCGTCGCCGTTCACGCAGACGAACGCGACGAGGCGCCCGCCGCCGGACATGTGCAGGTCGCCCACCAGGGCGCACTCGGCGCACAGGGTCACGCCGTACGACGCGTTCTCCACGTTGCAGCCGGCGACGATGCGTCCGTCCCCGACGAGGGCCGCGGCCCCCACCCGGTACCGCGAGTAGGGCGCGTACGCCTTGCGCATGGCGTCCTCGGCGACCTGGCGCAGCTCGTCCCAGTCGATGTCGGTCATGTCCCTCCTCAGGACTTGATGTAGGGGTCGCCGTCGGCGGCCGGCGGACGCGAGCGCCCGACGAGGCCGGCGACCGCGAAGATCGTCACGACGTAGGGCAGCATCAGCATGAACTGGCTCGGCACCGGCGACCCGATCACGCTCAGCACACCCTGGAGGTTGGAGGCGAAACCGAACAGCAGCGCCGCCAGCGTGGCCTTGATCGGATCCCACTTGCCGAAGATCACGGCGGCCAGCGCGATGAATCCGGCCCCCGCGGTCATCTCCGGATTGAACCGCGGCACCGACACGAGCGTGTAGAATGCCCCGCCCATACCGGCGATCGCGCCCGCGATCATCACGTTCATGTAGCGGGTCCGTGCGACGTTGATGCCGACCGTGTCCGCCGCCTGCGGGTGCTCGCCGACCGCGCGCATCCGCAGCCCCCACCGCGTCCGGTACATGCCGAACCAGACCGCGAACACCACCAGGTACATCAGGTAGACGACGATCGTCTGCCGGAACAGGATCGGGCCGAGCACGGGGATGTCGCCCAACAGCGGGATCGGGATCGGCGCGAACGGCGTCACCGTGTTCATCGTCGCCTGGTTGGGAGCGAGCACCTGTCGGAACAGGAAGGTCGTGACGCCGATGACCAGCACGTTCAGCACGACGCCGACGATCACCTGGTCGACGTAGTAGGTGATCGCGAAGACACCGAGCACGAGCGCCACCAGCACGCCCGCGACCATCGCGGCGATCAGTCCCGCCCACGGCGTCCCGGTCAGCGACCCGACCACCGCGGCGCTGAAGGCGCCCGCCAGCAGCTGCGCCTCGATGGCGATGTTGACGACGCCGGCCCGCTCTCCGATCACGCCGCCCAGCGCGCCGAAGATCAGGGGAGTCGCCAGGGCCAGCGCACCGCCCAGCAGTCCGACCATCGGAAGCGTGCCGGAGCTGCCCGCGGCCGCCCAGGCGAGGAAGCCGAACACGAGCACGACGACGAACACGGCGATGAGCCACAGCGGCACCGCTCGTCGCTGCCGCGACAGCACGACGGAGACCACCGTCACGACGGCGAGGATCACGATGCAGGTCCACGCGGTGGCCGTCCCCGGCACCACGAGATCCGGCAGGGTGAACAGGTCGCTGCCCGCGGAGAAGCGGAAGGTGGCGTCTCCCGGACGGGGGACGATCACCGGCAACAGGGAGAACAGCACCGTCACGACTGCGAAGATGATCGGCGTCTTCCAGGAGACGACCGAGACGGTGCGCGGCTGGGCGTCCAGCGTCTGCACGCTCATGCCGCCACCTCCTTCTTCATGGCGCGCCGCGTTCGGCGGTTCGCGCGGCCGGGCTGGGGCAGACCGAACATCGCACGCACCATCGGAGGTGCGGCGATGAACAGCACGATGAGCGACTGCACGACCAGCACGATCTCGATCGGCACGCCCTGCGAGGCCTGCATGGTGAATCCACCGGTCTTGAACGCGCCGAACAGGATGCCGGCGCCGAGGATGCCCAGCGGGCGGGATCGCCCGAGAAGGGCCACCGTGATCGCATCGAAGCCGATCCCGGCGTCGATCCCGCCGCTGAAGCCCTTCGGCTCCGTGCCGAGGACCTGGCTGACTCCGGCGAGGCCCACGAGCGCGCCCGCGATCACCATCACCAGGAAGTACATCCGCCCGACCGAGATGCCGGCCACGCGCGCCGCGGCGGGGTTCTCCCCCACCGCGCGGAAACGGAAGCCGAGGCTGGAACGCTCGAGCAGCCACCACGTGATCGCGACGGCCACGAGCGCGAACAGGAACCCGAGGTGCAGCTTGTACATCGGTCCGAGGATCTGCGGGAGCACCGCGGTCTCGTCCATCGGCGCGGTCTTCGGGTTCTGCGACCCGGGCGCCTGCAGCACGCCCTGCGTGGCGAGCATCCAGGCCAGCAGATACACCGCGATGTGGTTGAGCATGATCGTCACGATCACCTCGTGCGCCCCCGTGCGGGCCTTCAACAGGCCGGCGATCCCGGCCCACAGCGCGCCGGCGAGGACGCCGGCGACGAGGGCCGCGACCATGTGCAGCGGGAATGGCATGTCCAGAGCGGTGGCGACATAGCCCGCCGCGGCGGCGGACATGAGCATCTGCCCCTGACCACCGATGTTGAACAGTCCGGCGCGGAACGCGAGCCCGACGCCGAGCCCCGCCGCGATCAGCGGCGTGGCGAACTTGAGCGTCTCGGTGAGGGGCCGGATGCCGACGGCGAAGCTGTCCGCGTTGACGTTGTAGATCGAGCCGCGGAACAGCGCCGCATAGGCGCCCGCCACCGCATCCCAGATCGCGCCGAATGTGTCGCTCGGCCGCTGGAAGAAGTATCCGGCGGCGGCCTGCACGTCCTTGTCCGTGGCGGCGATCATGATCGATCCGACGATCACTGCGGCGATGACGGCGAGAACCGAGATGATCGCGTTGCCCCTGACGACCTGCTGCACCGCGATGCGCCACCGCGAGGGCGGCGGCACGTCGGCCGTGCCCTTCGGCGCCGGAGTCTGCGTCTGCGCGGCGGTCATGCCGTGGCTCCTTCGTTCGCGGCGCCCGCCATCATCAGGCCGAGCTGGTCGCGCGGCGTGTCGCCGGGCACGATGCCGACGATGCGTCCGCGGTACATCACCAGGATCCGGTCGGCGAGCGCGGTGACCTCGTCCAGCTCCGTGGAGATGACGATCACGGGCACGCCGGCGTCGCGGGTGGCGACCACCCGCTTGTGGATGAACTCGATCGATCCGACGTCGACGCCGCGCGTGGGCTGGGCGGCGACGAACAGCGACAGGTCGCGGCTCAGCTCACGGGCGAGCACGACCTTCTGCTGGTTGCCTCCGGACAGACGCCCGGCGGCCTGGGACGGCCCTTGCGTGCGGATGTCGAACTCGTCGATCTTCTCGCGGGCGAACTGATCGAGCGCTTTCAGCTGCAGCGCCCCCGCCTTCACGAACGGCGCGCCCGAGGAGCGGTCGAGCATCAGGTTCTCCGCGATGGAGAACTCCTTGACCAGCCCGTCCACGCCGCGGTCCTCCGGGACGAATCCCACTCCGGCGTCGAGGATGTCGCGGACCGATCGCCCGACGAGCTCCTCTCCGTTCAGACGGATGCTGCCGCGGACGTGGGGCTGCAGGCCGACGATGGCCTCGGTCAACTCCGTCTGGCCGTTCCCCTGCACTCCGGCGATCGCGAGCACCTCGCCGCCGCGGACCTCGAAGGACGCTTCGTCGACGAGGACCGTCCCGGCGGCGTCCGTCACGGTCAGGTTCTCCACCACCAGCGCGTTGCTGCGCAGGTTCGGCGCGTCCTTGTGCACGGTCAGCTCGACCGCGCGGCCGACCATCAACGAGGCGAGCTCGGCGTTGGTCGCGTCGGGCGACGCCTCGCCGACGACCTTGCCGAGCCGGATGACCGTGATGCGGTCCGCCACCTCGCGGACCTCGCGGAGCTTGTGCGTGATGAAGACGATCGCGGTGCCCTGCTCCTTCAGACTCCGCATCGTGGCCATGAGCTCGTCCGTCTCCTGCGGCGTGAGCACGGCGGTCGGCTCGTCGAAGACAAGGATGCTCGCGTCCCGGGACAACGCCTTGATGATCTCCACGCGCTGCTGCACGCCGACCGGGAGATCCTCGACGATCGCATCCGGATCGACGTCGAAGCCGAACCGGTCGGAGATCTCCCGCACGCGCGCCCGCGCGGCTCCGAGGTCGAGCCGACCGCCGAACGTGGTCTGCTCGTGGCCGAGCATCACGTTCTCGGCGACCGTGAAGACCGGGATCAGCATGAAGTGCTGGTGCACCATTCCGATCCCTGCCGCCATCGCGTCACCGGGGCCGGAGAAGTGCTGCACCTCGTCGTCGAGGAGGATCTGGCCCTCATCCGCCTGGTAGAGGCCGTACAGCACGTTCATCAGCGTGGACTTGCCGGCACCGTTCTCGCCGAGGAGGCAGTGGATCTCGCCGGGCCGGACGACCAGGTCGATGTGATCGTTGGCCGTCAGCGCGCCGAACCTCTTCGTTATGCCGCGCAGTTCGAGCTTCATGTGTCGATCCTATTCGGGCGTGCTCAGACGCCGTGGGGTCGGGTGGGAAAGCGGAAAAGAGGGGAGGTCGGCATGACGCCGACCTCCCCTGCGCCTCTCCGAGCGTTACTCGGAGAGGTAGGACGTGACGGTGATCTTGCCGTCGATGATGTCCTTGGTGACCTGGTCGACCTTCGTCATCAGCGCCGGGTCGACCTTGCTCTCGAAGTTGTGCAGCGGCGCGATGCCGACGCCCTTGTTCTCGAGGGTGCCGATGTACGGCTCGCCGGAGAAGTCGCCCTTCGAGCTCGCCATGACGGCCTCGTACGTGGACAGGTCCATCGCCTTCAGCACCGAGGTGAGCACGACGTCGGCCGTGGTCGGGTCGGTGACGAACAGGTCCGCATCCGCGCCGATGAGGGCGATCTCGCGGCCGGACTCGTTGATCGCCTGCAGCGCCGACTGGTAGATCGGGCCGCCGACGGGAAGGAGCACGTCCACACCCTGGTCGATGATGTTCTTCGCGACGGTCTTGGCGTCCTGGTTGGCTTCGAAGCCGCCGGTGAAGGAGCCGGTCTTGCCGTCCCAGCCGACGACCTGCACGGCCGTGCCGTTCTCCTGGTTGTAGTGGTCGACGCCCTGCTTGAAGCCGTCCATGAAGATCGTCACGGTCGGGAACTCCATGCCGCCGAAGGTGCCGACCTTCCCGGCCTTCGAGTAGCCCGCGGACAGGTAACCGGCCACGAACGCCGCCTCGGCGGTGTTGTAGAGCAGCGGCTTGACGTTGTCCGGCTTGCTGTCGCCGCCCGCGTCGTCGACGAGGATGAAGTCGGTGTCGGGGTTGGCCGAGGCCGCGTCGACGGTGGCCTGCGACAGGGCGAAGCCCACCGCGACGATGGCGTTGCAGCCCTCGGACACCATGTTGTCGACGTTCGGGCCGTACTCCGTCTCGGCGTTGGACTCCGCCTTCTTCAGCGTGACGCCCAGTTCGTCCGCGGCCTTCTGCGCGCCCTCCATCGACAATTGGTTGAACGACTTGTCGTCGAAGCCGCCGAAGTCCGAGACGATGCACGGCAGGAACTCGGATCCGCCGCCGTCACCGCCGCCGGCGCCCGGCTTCTCGGTCGGCGCCTGGCCGCAGCCGGCGAGTGCGATCGCGACGGCGGCGACGAGCGTCGCGCCGAACAGCTTCTTGGTGGTTGAGATGGTCACTCAGGCCTCCCCTGCACGCACCCGCGGCCATCGCGGGTCGATCAAAGTTACCCAGTGTGACGGCGCGTGCGCATCCGCGCTTGCCCTGGCGGCGAGGAATGGTTATCAAGCTGAAACCATATGAGCCCCAACGTGCTCATTTGAGCAGCGGCCCCTCTGATCTACCGGATTCAGAGCAGGGAATGCTCAGAGCACGTCACCGCGACCGGTGAGCTTGAGAGACTCCACGACGCCCTTGACGCGCTGGGCGTGCTCCGTCGTCGTCACCAGGAGCGCGTCGGGGGTGTCCACCACGACGATGTCCTTCACCCCGACGAGGCTGATGACCCGCGACGTCTGGCTGACCAGGATCCCGCTGGCCGCGTCGCTGAGCACGCGCGCCTTCGGGCCGAGCACGGCGAGGTCGTTCTTGCGGCCGTTGGAGATGAGCTTGGTCAGCGACGCGAAGTCCCCCACGTCGTCCCAGTCGAAGTGCCCGGGGACGACGGCCAGGCGTCCGCGCTCGGCCGCGGGCTCGGCCACGGCGTAGTCGATCGCGATCTTCTTCAGCCGCGGCCAGATCCGGTCCACCGCCGGCCCGCGCCGGTCCCGGTCGTCCCACGCCTCGGCGAGCTCGAGCAGGCCCGCGTGCAGCTCGGGCTCGTTCACCGCCAGCTCGTCGAGCAGCACCCCGGCCTTCGCGATGAACATGCCCGCGTTCCAGAGATAGGTCCGCTCCGCGAGGTACGCCTTGGCGGTCTCCAGGTCGGGCTTCTCCACGAAGCGTTCGACCAGGGCCGCCTCCCGGGCGCCTTCGACGAGGAGCTCCTCGCCGCGCTTGATGTACCCGAACCCCACGGCGGGTTCCGTGGGCGAGATGCCGATCGTGCAGATGTACCCCTCCCGCGCCACCTCCACCGCGTCGCGCACGGCGAACTCGAACACCCGCGTGCCGCGGATCACGTGATCCGCGCTGAAGGAGCCGATGATGACGTTCGGGTCCCGGCGGTGCAGGATCGCCGCGGCCAGGCCGATGGCCGCCGCCGACTCCCGGGGCTCGGACTCGAGGAACACGTTCTCGTCGGCGATGCCGGGCAGCTGCTCCTCGACGGCGGCACGATGGGCGCGCCCGGTCACCACCGCGATCCGGTCACGACCGGTCAGCGGCTCGAGGCGATCCCAGGTGTCGCGGAGGAGGGATTGCCCGGAGCCGGTGAGGTCGTGCAGGAACTTCGGCGCATCGGCACGCGACAGCGGCCAGAGCCGGCTTCCGATGCCCCCCGCGGGGATGACGGCGTAGAAGTCCTCGATCGGCTCGCGCATGGCACCCAGCGTAGCGAGCGCGCCCGGAAGGACGGGGCGGGAGATTATCTCGATGTCGAGATACTTAGGGTCCCCTTCGTCGCTCCCCGAGGGCCGACGGGAATAGGATGGACGCGATCGCGCGCGCCGCCATGCGCGCCGGGCCCGCTTCGACCAGGGAGGACGACCGTGTCCGCAGGCACTCGCTTGACACCGTCGATTTCGGAAACCACGTCCAAGACCCCGCGCGGCACCCTTTACCGGGGGCGCGAAGGCATGTGGTCGTGGGTGCTTCACCGCATCACCGGGATCGCGATCTTCTTCTTCCTCCTGGTGCACGTGCTCGACACCGCCCTGATCCGGGTCTCCCCCGGCGCGTACGACGCGGTGATCGGCACCTACAAGAACCCGATCATGGCCTTCGGCGAGGTCGTCCTCGTGGCCGGCATCGCCTATCACGCCCTCAACGGGCTGCGCATCATCCTGGTCGACCTGTGGTCGAAGGGCGCCCGCTTCCAGCGGCAGCTCTTCTGGATCGTCATCGGCGTGTGGCTCGTGATCATGGCCGGCTTCGTGCCGCGTCACCTTGCGCTCGCGTTCGCCGGCTTCGGCGAGGGAGGACACTGATGACCGCTCAGGCTCCGGCACAGCTCGCCGCCCCCCGCCGCCAGCGCGGGTTCAACCTCGAGAAGTGGGGATGGGTGTTCATGCGCGCCTCGGGCGTCGTGCTCGTGGTGCTCATCTTCGGCCACCTCTTCGTCAACCTCATGCTCGGCGAGGGCATCCACGCCCTCGACTTCGCCTTCGTCGCCGGCAAGTACGCCACGCCGTTCTGGCAGTGGTGGGACGTCATCATGCTCTGGCTGGCGCTCATCCACGGAGCCAACGGGATGCGCACGGTCGTCAACGACTACGTGACGCACTCGGGCGTCCGCAAGACCCTGCTCGGCGCGCTCGGCCTGGCCGCCGCGCTGCTCATCATCCTCGGCACCCTGGTCGTGTTCACCTTCGACCCGTGCAACGGCGTGTTCGAGGACGGCGCGATGTGGGAGACCTGCCAGGCCCTGGTCAAGTGACCGCCCGGCAGCGCGAGAAGACAGATAGGCATAAGAGAGTGACCACGCAGACTCAGGATTCCGTCGTCAAGAACGGCGTGCACCACCACGAGTTCGACATCGTCATCGTCGGCGCCGGCGGCGCCGGGATGCGAGCGGCGATCGAGGCCGGGCCCGGCGCCCGCACGGCCGTCATCAGCAAGCTGTACCCCACGCGCTCCCACACCGGCGCGGCGCAGGGCGGCATGGCCGCAGCGCTCGCGAACGTCGAGGAGGACAGCTGGGAGTGGCACACCTTCGACACCGTCAAGGGCGGCGACTACCTCGTCGACCAGGATGCCGCTGAGATCCTCGCGAAGGAGGCCATCGACGCGGTCATCGACCTCGAGAACATGGGCCTGCCCTTCAACCGCACGCCCGAGGGCAAGATCGACCAGCGCCGCTTCGGCGGCCACACCGCCGAGCACGGCAAGACCCCGGTGCGCCGCGCCTGCTACGCCGCAGACCGGACCGGTCACATGATCCTGCAGACGCTGTTCCAGAACTGCGTCAAGCTCGGGATCAACTTCTTCAACGAGTTCTACGTGCTCGACCTCATCACGGTGAAGAACGACGAGGGCAAGACCGGGATCGCCGGCGTGGTCGCGTACGACCTCGCCACGGGCGAGCTGCACGTCTTCCACGCCAAGGCCGTGATCTTCGCGACCGGCGGCTTCGGCAAGATCTTCAAGACGACCTCCAACGCGCACACCCTCACCGGTGACGGCGTCGGCATCGTCTGGCGCAAGGGGCTGCCCCTGGAGGACCTGGAGTTCTTCCAGTTCCACCCGACCGGGCTCGCCGGACTCGGGATCCTCCTCACCGAGGGCGCACGAGGCGAGGGCGCGATCCTCCGCAACGCGTCCGGCGAGCGGTTCATGGAGCGTTACGCCCCCACCATCAAGGACCTCGCCCCGCGCGACATCGTCGCTCGCTGCATGGTCCAGGAGGTCGCGGAGGGCCGCGGCGCCGGCCCGCACAAGGACTACGTGCTGCTGGACTGCACGCACCTGGGCGCTGAAGTCCTGGAGACCAAGCTGCCCGACATCACGGAGTTCGCCCGCACCTACCTGGGCGTCGACCCCGTGGTGGAGCCGGTCCCGGTCATGCCGACGGCCCACTACGCCATGGGCGGCATCCCCACCAACAACAACGGCGAGGTGCTCGCCGACAACGACACGATCGTCCCCGGCCTCTACGCCGCGGGCGAGTGCGCCTGCGTCTCGGTGCACGGCGCGAACCGTCTCGGCACCAACTCGCTCCTGGACATCAACGTGTTCGGCAAGCGCAGCGGTCGCAATGCCGTCGAGTACGTCAAGACCGCCGAGTTCCTCCCCCTCCCGGAGGACCCCGCCAAGGACGTCCGCGACATGATCGAGGGGCTGCGCACCAACACCGGCACCGAGCGGATCGCCGTGCTGCGCAAGACGCTGCAGGACGAGATGGACCGCGGCGCCCAGGTGTTCCGCACCCACGACTCGCTGCAGCACGTGCTCGGCGTCATCGCGGAGCTGCGCGAGCGCTATAAGAACGTGCACGTCGACGACAAGGGGCACCGCTTCAACACGGACCTTCTCGAGGCCGTCGAGCTCGGTTTCCTCCTCGACATCGCCGAGGTCGTCGTCTACGCCGCACAGAACCGCGAGGAGAGCCGCGGCGGCCACATGCGCGATGACTTCCCCCAGCGCGACGACGAGAAGTACATGAAGCACACCATGGCGTATCTGACCGGCGACCCGCACTCGTCCGATCCGAGCGACCACATCCGTCTCGACTGGAAACCGGTCGTGTTCACGAAGAACGAGCAGGGCGAGCTGAACTACCCGCCGATGGAGAGGAAGTACTGATGTCCACCGCCGTCGTGGAGCAGGAGGTCGTCGAGGACACCGGCGTGCAGTCGTACCTCGTGACGTTCATCATCCGCCGCTTCGATCCCGAGGTCGACGCCGAGCCCCGCTGGGTGGACTACGACGTCGAGATGTACTCGACCGACCGCGTGCTCGACGCGCTGCACAAGATCAAGTGGGAGGTCGACGGCTCGCTGACCTTCCGCCGCTCGTGCGCGCACGGCATCTGCGGCTCGGACGCCATGCGCATCAACGGTCGCAACCGGCTCGCCTGCAAGACGCTGATCAAGGACCTGGACATCTCCAAGCCGATCTACGTCGAGGCCATCAAGGGGCTGCCGCTGGAGAAGGACCTCGTCGTCGACATGGAGCCGTTCTTTGCGGCGTACCGCGAAGTCAAGCCGTTCCTCATCGCCAACTCCGAGCCGGAGAAGGGCAAGGAGCGCATCCAGTCGATCGCCAACCGCGAGATCTTCGACGACACCACCAAGTGCATCCTGTGCGCCGCCTGCACGTCGTCCTGCCCGGTGTTCTGGACCGACGGGCAGTACTTCGGCCCGGCCGCGATCGTGAACGCACACCGCTTCATCTTCGACTCGCGCGACGACGCCGGCGGCGCCCGCCTGGACATCCTCAACGACAAGGAGGGCGTCTGGCGCTGCCGCACGACCTTCAACTGCACCGAGGCGTGCCCCCGCGGCATCGAGGTCACCAAGGCCATCGCCGAGGTCAAGCAGGCGGTCCTTCGCGGCGGCCGCTGATCCGCACCCGCTTCCGACACGTCCCCATCCTCTCGCTAGGGTGGGGACGTGTCCGCGTCCGCCCCTCGTGATCCGGTGCCGGGGAATCCGGGCGCGGTGATCGCCCGGCTCGAGAAGCCGCTGGACCGCGCCGCCGCCCTCACCCGCCGGACGATGGCGGCGTTCCCGGTCCGGGTCTGGCGGCACTTCCTGCGCAACAACGGCTTCCTGCTCTCGGCCGGAGTGAGCTATCAGGGCCTCTTCGCTCTGTTCGGGCTCGTCTACATCGCCTTCGCCGCCGCCGGGATCTGGCTCGGCGGGAGTGCGGAGGCCGTCGACGCCCTGATCGGGATCGCCAACGGCTACATCCCCGGTCTCATCAGCGAGCGCGGTCTCGCCTCCCCCGCCGACGTCCGACAGATCGCGCAGGCGTCGGGAGGGGTGCTCGGGATCACCGGCGCGATCGCCGTGGCCGCGGTGCTATGGACCGCGATCACCGCGGTGACCTTCACCCGACGCGCGGTGCGGGACATCTTCGGCCTCGGCCAGGATCCGCGCAACGCCGCCCTGCTGAAGCTGCGGGACCTCCTCGCGGCCGCGGCCTTCGGGCTGTCCCTCCTCGTCGGGGCGGCTCTGTCGCTGCTCGGCGTCTGGGCTCTGACCGGGCTCTTCGACGTGCTCGGGTGGAGTACCGCCTCCTGGGCGTTCGGGCTCGGCGTGCGCGTCGGATCCATCCTGGTGATCTTCCTCGTCGACGCGCTCGCACTGGCCCTGCTCGTGCGCTTCCTCACGGGCATCGCCCTCCCCTGGCGCACGATCGTCCCCGGCGCTGCCCTCGGCGGCGCGGCAGTGACCGTGCTCCAGCTCGGCGCGGGGCTGCTGCTGTCGCGGACCCCGACGAATCCGCTGCTCGCGACCTTCGCCGTGGTCATCGCGATGCTGCTGTGGTGCCGCTGGGTGGCGGTCGTCGTCCTGGTGGCCTGCTCGTGGATCGCGGTGGCGGCCGCGGACCGCGACCAGCCGCTGGAGCAGGAGGACGAGACTGCCGCGCGCCGGGCCGAGCAGGAGGCCCTCGTGCTCGCCGCCGCCGTACGGCGACGCCGCGCGGCCGAGGCGCTCGACGCCGCGCCGTGGCACCGCCGGGCCGGGGCGCGCCGCGTCCTCCGCCGGGCGGAGGAGGAATGGGAGCGGGCCGTCGCCGACGCCGAGGTCTCCGACGAGACCCACCGCCGCACCGCCTCCCGCCTCGGCGACGCGATCGGCTGACCGCACCCGCCCGGTCCGCCGTGTCCGAGGCCGTCGTTAGGCTGGAGACATGCCTCATCTGCGTGTCGCCTCGGTCAATGTCAACGGGATCCGCGCGGCGGTCCGCAACGGGATGCACACCTGGCTCGATGCCGCGGACGTCGACGTGCTGACGCTCCAGGAGGTCCGCGGGCAGGACGAGCACCTCGAGGCGGCGTTCCCCGGCTGGTCCGTCGTCCACCACGAGGCCACGGCCAAGGGCCGCGCCGGGGTCGCCATCGTGAGCCGCGAGCCCGCGCTCGCCTCTCGCACCGACTTCGGCGACGAGGACTTCGACTCGGCGGGCCGCTGGATCGAGGCGGACTTCCTCCTCGGGCAGAGGCCGCTCACGGTCGTGAGCGCCTACGTCCACACCGGCGAGGCCGACACTCCGAAGCAGCTCGAGAAGTGGCGGTTCCTCGACGCCATGACCACCCGTCTGGGCCAGCTCGCGGAGAACGACGCCCTGGCGCTCGTCACCGGCGACCTCAACGTCGGCCATCGCGAGCTGGACATCAAGAACTGGCGGGGCAATCGCACCAAGGCCGGGTTCCTTCCCCGCGAGCGGGCGTACTTCGACCGGTTCCTGGGCGCCGTCGGCGAGGAGATCACGGGTGTCGACGGATCGGTGGGTCCGGGCCTGGGCTGGATCGACATCGGTCGCACGGCGCACGGCGAGATCGACGGCCCGTACACGTGGTGGTCGATGCGCGGCAAGGCGTTCGACAACGACAGCGGCTGGCGGATCGACTACCACCTGGCGACGCCGTCCCTCGCGGCCCGCGCCGGCGGCTACCACGTGGCCCGTGCGGCGACCTACGCCGAGCGCTGGAGCGACCACGCCCCCGTCATCGTCGACTACTCGTACTGAGGCCACTGACGCGGCGACTCGCGACCAGGGGACCCGCTGACCCAGGGAACCGACACGGCCGCCGTGGACGGCCCTTCGACGGGCGGGCTTTCCCGAAAACCCCGGAGGGATGTCCCGGTGTCCCCGACGTCGCGCTCACGGGATGCTCGGAACTGTGAATCCCTCCGTCCTGCTCAGGTCCTGGTTCGGCTGTCTGCTGGGCGGCCTTCCTCTTCTCGCCCTGCTTCTGACCCCGGCGCTGATGCGGAGCCGCGCCGGCGGCGAGGGGCTGCTGGGAATCGGAGTGCTGCTGCTCGCGGCTCTCCTCACCGGGGCGTTTCTGCTCGCCCCGACCATGACCTCCTGGTTCGCACCGGCACGCGGGTCCTGGGCACCGCCGACCGCTCACCGTGCCGCGCGGGCGGTGTGGCGCGAGCACACCGGTCCGGCGGTCGTCGCGCTCCTTCTCGGGCTCGGGGTGTACGCGCTCGGACAGGTCGCGGGCTACGCCGTCGGCATCGTGCTCCCGCCCGTGCTCGACGACCCGACGGCAGGCCCCGGGCAGTCGCCCTGGGTCATCGACTACCCCGCTTACGCCATCCAGGCCGCGGTCGTCTACCTCGTCACGACGGCGGCGATCGCGCTCTACGGCGTGCGGCTGCGCATCCTGCATCTGCACCACCACGCCGGTGCGCGCACGCGGCCGGCGGACCGCACGCGGTGAACCAGGCCCGGATGAGCACGTCTGCGAACACCGCCCCGGCGATACCGCCCGCCCCGAATGCCGACGAGAAGCGCTCCCGGCCCCGCATAGGATTGAGAGCGTGACGAAGCCCCGCCTCTACTCCGGAATGCAGCCCTCCGCCGACTCCCTCCAGGCCGGCAACTACATCGGGGCGCTGCTGCAGTGGCGGGACCTGCAGAGTTCCTACGACGCCTTCTTCTCCGTGGTCGACCTGCACGCCCTGACCGTCGCGCAGGACCCGGCGGAGCTGCGGGAGAAGACCCGGCGCACGGCCGCGCAGTACATCGCCGCGGGGATCGAGCCGTCGCAGTCCACGCTCTACGTGCAGTCGCACGTCCGTGCGCACGCCGAGCTCGCCTGGATCCTGAGCACCATCACGGGCTTCGGCGAGGCCGGGCGGATGACGCAGTTCAAGGACAAGTCCTCGCGCTACGGCGCGGACGCGACCTCGGTCGGCCTGTTCACCTACCCCGTGCTCATGGCCGCGGACATCCTGCTCTACCAGACCGATGTCGTCCCGGTCGGCGACGACCAGAAGCAGCACGTCGAGCTCACCCGCGACCTCGCCGAGCGCTTCAACTCCCGCTTCGGAACGACGTTCACGGTTCCGATGCCGGTGATCCAGAAGGACACCGCCCGCATCTACGATCTGCAGAACCCGACGTCGAAGATGTCCAAGTCCGCCGAGAGCGACGCCGGCGTCCTCTGGCTGCTGGACGACCCGGCGAAGTCCGCGAAGAAGATCATGCGCGCGGTGACCGACACCGAGGGCAGCGTCCGCTATGACCGGGACGAGAAGCCCGGGGTCTCCAACCTGCTCACGATCTACGCCGCGCTGACCGGACGACAGGTCGCCGCGATCGAGGACGAGTACGCGGGCCGCGGCTACGGCGACTTCAAGAAGGGTCTCGCCGAGGTCGTCGTGGAGGAGTTCGGGCCCGTGCGGGAGCGTGCGCAGGAGCTGCTCGCGGACCCGGCCGAGCTCGACCGCATCCTCGCGGCGAACGCCGCCCGCGCCGACGAGGTCGCCGACGCGACCCTCGCCGACGTCTACGGCAAGGTCGGCCTGCTCCGCCGCGTCTGACGCTCCGCCGGGCCGGCGCCCCCGACCGCGTCAGCCGTGCGCGGCGAGGACGCGCTTGAGATCGGCGAGTCCCCGTTCGAAGTCCGCCGTCCCCGCCGCGAACGTGCCGGCGTCCTCCGCATCCGCCCACTGGTCCATGAGGACGGTCGCGACGGCTCCGGACGCGTTCGCCAGCAGCAGCGCCTCCCGCACCACCCGGCCCTCGCCGAGAACGCGACGCTCCGGGTGCGCGAGCAGCCACCGGGCGGTGAGATCGACGAGCTGATGCCGCAGCGTCGAGAAGGTCTCCTCCCAGCGCCCGAGGGTCTCGGGCTGTTCGCGGACGAGCCGACGACGACCGGCCATGACCAGGGGATCGACCGTGTCGCTGCCGACCGAGGCCAGTGAGACCACGTTCAGCGCACGGGGGATGTTCCCGGGGTCGGCGTCGAGGATCGCCATCGCCTGCTCCTCCGGGATCATCCGGAGCCCGGGGCCGAAGACGGCGGCGTCGACGGAGGCGACGTAGTTGAAGAACGTGCTCCGTGCGACGTCGGCACGTGCACAGATCTCGGCGACCGTCACGGAGGCGTAGCCGTATTCGCAGGCGATGCCGATCGCCGCGCGCTCGATGGCCCGCAGCGTGCGCCTCCGATTCCGCTCGCGCCTTCCGGTAGCGGCGGGACTGGGACCTTCGCTAATGTCGGACATAGTCCAAGTATGGACATAGTCCACCAATATGGTGGAGTGGACCGCCGCGTTGCGCCGAACCCCAGGAGTGCCATGTCCCCTGCCGTCGATCCCGTCACCGCGTCCGCCGTCTCCGCCCGCGAGGATGAGGGATACTTCGGACCGGAGAGCGTCTCCTGGCGTGTCTTCTCCGACCCCGCCACCAAGCTGGGCGGCATGGCAGCCCTCCTGCTCCAGGCGCTCAACCCGAACATGATGCGCCTCTTCGACCATGCGACCGCCGCGTACGACGACCCCGCAGGGCGCAGCGAGCGCACGGGCCGGTTCCTCGAGACCACGGTGTTCGGGGACCGCGCGCACGCCGACGCCGCGGCCGCATCGGTCCGGCGGATGCACGCCCACGCCGTCTGGACCGACCCGCACTCCGGGCAGACGCTCCGCGCCGACGAGCCGGCCTGGCTCGACTGGACCCACAACACTCTCGTGTTCGCTCTCCTTCGTTCGTCGGAGGCCTTCGGCCTGGAGCTGACGCCGGACGAGCAGGACGCCTTCGTCCGCGAGCAGCACATCGCCGCGGGTCTCGTCGGCTGCGAGGTCACCGGGCTGCCCGCCTCCCGAGCCGACCTGGAACAGTACATCGACGACCAACGGCACTGGATGGCGCTCACCCTGCCCGCCGCCCAGGTGACCCGGACTCTCCGCGCGCCGCGCCTGCGCGGCAACCCGATCGCGGTGTGGACGTCCGTCGTCGTGCAGGACGGGGTGCTCTCCCTCCTGCCGGACTGGGCGCTTCTCCTCTACGGCGTCGAGGGGCGACCGATGAACCTGCGGCGGGCCGGACGCAGCACCCGGCGCCTGATCGGACTCGCGCGTCGGAACCGCCCCTACGATCGGCTCATCACGGAGATCACCGACCGCGTGGACACCCACCCTTACCGCAAGGTCCGCGCCGCCCGGCGCTGACCGGGGTCGGGAACCGGGGTGGCGGCCCCTCCGAGATATCCTGGAGGGATGGATTCCGTCGTGCTGCACACCGATCGTCTCGTCCTCCGCCCGCCGACGGAGACCGACGTCGACGCGATCACCGCAGCATGCCAGGACCCCGAGATCCCGCGCTGGACGACGGTCCCCAGCCCGTACTCCCGCAAGGACGCGGAGGACTTCGTCGCCTTCGTCGCACAGGCCTGGGACGACGGCAACGAGGCCGTCTGGGGCGTCTACCGCGACGAGTCACTCATCGCGTGCGTCGGACTGCACCACATCACCGAGCACCGCGCGGGCGGGCACGCGGAGCTCGGGTACTGGACCGCTCCCGCCGCACGCGGGCACGGCTACCTCAGCGAGGCGGCCCGCGCGGTCGTCGACTGGGGTTTCCGCGACCTCGGCCTCGCCCGCATCCAGTGGCAGGCGGTGGAGGGAAACATCCCGTCGGCCCGCACCGCCCGCGGCCTCGGCTTCCGCTTCGAGGGCACGCGTCGTCAGGCCCTCGTCAGCCACCGCGGCCGCGACGACGGCTGGACGGCGGGTCTGCTGTCGACCGACGACCGCTCCCCCGTCGACTGGCCGGTGGATCTGGGCTGACCGAGCGGGGACGAGACCGGCACGGATGTCGGCGTCCGGTGGCAGGATGGGCGCATGCCCGAGATGCCGGAGGTCCAGGGTCTCGTCGACTTCCTCGCCGAGAGGACGACGGGTCTGACACTCACGCGCGCCGCGGTGTCCGCCATCGCCGCGCTCAAGACCTTCGACCCGCCGCTGACGGCGCTGCCCGGCGCCGCCGTGCGGGGCGTGCAGCGACACGGGAAGTTCATCGACCTGGACCTCGCGGCGCCGGGCGGCGAAGGCCTGCACCTCGTGTTCCATCTCGCCAAGGCCGGGTGGCTCCGCTGGTACGAGCAGATGCCGACCACACCGGTCCGCCCCGGCCGCTCGCCGATCGCCCTCCGTGTCGCCTTCGACGACGACAGCGGCTTCGATCTCACCGAGGCGGGCACGAAGAAGTCCCTGGCCGTGTACGTCGTCCGAGACCCCGCAGAGGTCCCCGGGATCGCCCGGCTCGGCCCTGACCCCCTGGATCCCGCCTTCACGAGGGAGGCGTTCGCCGCGCTCCTCGAGGGGCGACGCACGCAGATCAAGGGACTCCTGCGCGATCAGGGGGTGATCGCCGGGATCGGCAACGCGTACTCGGACGAGATCCTGCACGCGGCGCGCATGTCGCCGTACGCGGCGGCCGCCTCTCTCGGCCCGGAGGACGTGACCCGGCTCTACGACGCCATGCACTCCACCCTGGCCGAGGCGGTGGCCGCCGCCTCCGGAAAGCCCCCGGCGGACCTGAAGGACGCCAAGCGGCGCGGGATGCAGGTCCACGGCCGACGCGGCGAGGCCTGCCCCGTCTGCGGGGACACCGTGCGCAGCGTCTTCTTCGCGGACCGGTCCCTGGAATACTGCCCGACCTGTCAGACCGGTGGGAAGACGCTCGCCGACCGCCGCCTCTCGCGATTGCTCAAGTAACCCGGAGACGCGGGAAAGATGCAACGGAATAAGATCGGGGGTGATGCGTTGAGGAGACTCAGAGCATCAACGTGCTCCGGGGTCGGTGAGAATCCGAACCGGCGGTGAGAGTCCGCGAACCGAGGACGCGCCCCGCGCGACCGAGGCCGATCCGGTGGAATTCCGGAACCGACGGTGATGCGAGGCAGAGCCTCGTCAGTCCGGATAGGAGGCAGCACGCGAGTATTCGACGTGCGTCCCCGGAGCCATCGATCAGGTCGGAAAGGGACGACGCACATGACGACGACGGCGGCGGAGCGCGCGGCGATGACGCGCGCCATCGAGCTGGCCCGTCGCGGTCCCCGCGGCGTCAATCCGCAGGTCGGCGCCGTTCTGCTCTCCCCTACGGGTGAGACCCTTGCGGAAGGCTGGCATCGCGGCGCCGGCACCCCGCACGCCGAGGTCGATGCCCTGTCCCGCCTCGCCCCCGGCGCCGCGCACGGCGCCACCGCGGTCGTCACCCTCGAGCCGTGCAACCACACCGGTCGCACCGGCCCGTGCGCGGTCGCCCTCATCGAGGCCGGAGTCTCGCGCGTCGTCTACGCGCTGGACGACCCGGGAGAGCTGTCGGGGGGCGGGGCCGAGCGCCTGCGCGGCGCCGGCGTCGACGTCGAGGCCGGCGAGCAGGCGGACGCCGCCAGGGAGGTCGTCGCCGACTGGATGACCGCCCAACGTCTCGGGCGCCCGCACGTCACCGTGAAGTGGGCCCAGAGCCTGGACGGACGCGCGGCCGCGGCCGACGGGTCGAGCCAGTGGATCACCGGCGCCGCCGCGCGCGCCGACGTGCACCGCCGTCGTGCCCGGGCGGATGCGATCGTCGTGGGCACGGGAACCGTCCTCGCCGACGACCCTGCGCTCACCGCGCGCGACGGCGGCCGCCTTCTCGACCACCAGCCGGTCCCTGTCGTGATCGGCGGCCGTGCGGTCCCCGCCGACGCCGCACTGCGACAGCACCCGCACGAGCCGATCCTGATCCCCGGACACGACCTCCGCGAAGCGTTGCGGCTGCTGCATGACCGCGGCCTCCAGCGCGTCTTCGTCGAGGGCGGCCCGACGCTCGCCAGCGCGTTCGTCGCCGCCGGGCTCGCGGACGCCGTCCTCGCCTACATCGCGCCGGTCCTGCTGGGAGGCCCCCGGCTCGCCCTGACGGACATCGGCGTCGACGACATCTCCGGGGCGCGGCGCCTCGTCGTGGACGAGTGGCTGCCCCTCGGAGCGGATCTGCTCGCGATCGCCCGGCCCGCCTCGCCCCACGACCACGACGGACCCCCCGAAGGAGCAGCCTGATGTTCACCGGAATCATCGAGGAGGTCGGCGAGATCACCGCGATCGTCCCGGCCGGAGACGGCTGGCGGCTCACCGTGCGTGCTCCCCGCGCGGCCTCGGACGCCGTGCACGGGGAGTCGATCGCGGTGAGCGGGGTGTGCCTCACCGTCGTGGGCTCCACGACGGACGCCTTCGACGCCGATGTCATGAAGCAGACCCTCGACGTCTCGGCGATCGCCGACGCGCAGGTCGGCACGCGGGTCAACATCGAGAAGGCGATGCCCGTCGGCGCCCGCCTGGGCGGGCACATCGTGCAGGGGCACGTGGACGGCATCGGCACGGTGCTCGACGTCCGCCCGGGTGCGCAGTGGAGCGTGCTGCGCGTCTCCCTGCCTGCGGACCTGGCGCCGCTGGTGGTGGACAAGGGGTCGATCAGCGTCGCCGGAACCTCCCTCACGGTCAGCGCCGTGAGCGCCCCCACGGTCGCAAGCGGACACTGGTTCGAGGTCTCCCTCATCCCCGAGACGCTCGCCGCGACCACCCTCGGCGCCCTCCGGGTCGGCGACCGGGTCAACCTCGAGACCGACGTCCTCGCCCGTCACGTCGAGCGCCTCCTGGCGTTCCGCGCGCACACTCCGGCAGCTCAGACCCCCGGCGCACCGGACGCCGGCACGGAAGGAGGCTCGCGATGAGCCTGTCCACCATCCCCGAGGCCCTCGACGCGCTGCGCGCCGGACGGCCCGTCATCGTCGCCGACGACGAGAACCGCGAGAACGAGGGCGACGTCATCCTGTCGGCCGAGCTGGCCACGCCCGAGTGGGTGGCCTGGACCGTGCGCTGGTCTTCCGGCTTCCTGTGCGCGCCCATGCCCGCCGACATCGCGGACGCCCTGAACCTCCCCCCGATGGTCGAGGTGAACGAGGACGCCCGCTCGACCGCGTACACGGTGAGCGTGGACGCCGCCGCCGGCGTCACCACCGGCATCAGCGCCTCGGACCGCGCGCGCACGCTCAACGTGCTCGCGGATGCCGCGTCGACGGCCTCGGACCTCATCCGCCCGGGCCATGTCCTCCCGCTCCGCGCCGTCGACGGCGGGGTCCGCGAACGCAGCGGCCACACCGAGGCCGCCGTCGAGCTCATGCGACTGGCGGGTCTGCGTCCGGTCGGGGCGATCGCCGAGGTCGTGGCGGAGGACGGCAGCATGATGCGGCTGCCCGGCCTCCAGGAGCTCGGCGCCCGCGACGGGGTCCCCGTGATCACCATCGAGCAGCTCATCGCCTACCTCGACGAGCACGAGCCGCGGGAGGAGTCCTCGCCGGCGGCGACGAGCCGGCGGCGGGTGAGCCTCCGCGCCGACGCAAACGTCCCGACGACTCACGGCACGTTCCGGTTCCTCGCCTACAAGGATCGCGTGACGGGCACCGACCACATCGCGGTCGTCTCCGGCGAGCCCGGGGAGACGGCGCTGGTGCGCGTGCATTCCGAGTGTCTGACGGGCGAGGCGTTCGGCTCGCTGAAGTGCGAGTGCGGTCCGCAGCTCGAGGCCGCCCTCGACGCGATCGAGCAGGACGGCGGCATCGTCATCTACATGCGCGGCCACGAGGGGCGCGGCATCGGCCTCATCAACAAGCTGCGCGCTTACAGCCTCCAGGAGGAGGGGCTGGACACCGTGGATGCGAACATCGCGCTGGGCCTGCCTGCCGACGCGCGCGACTACGCCGCGGCGGCGGGGATCCTCGCCGACCTCGGCGTGTCCAAGGTGCGTCTGCTGACGAACAACACCGACAAGGTCTCCCAGCTGCGCGAGCTGGGTCTCGACGTGGTGGAGCAGGCCCCCCTCATCGTCGGCGTCGGACCGAACAACCACCAGTACCTGGCCACCAAGCGCGACCGGATGGGGCACATCATCGGCGAGGCGGAGCTGGCCGCCGCCCTCGCGCGCACCGAGGAGATCGCCGACGGCGAGCACGAGCTGAAGGAGCACGCATGAGCGGCGCAGGAGCACCCGAGACCGGCGGCATCGACGCGAAGGGCACCCACGTGGTCGTCGTCGCGGGGACGTGGCACGACACCATCACCAACGGCCTGATCGCCGGGGCGCAGCGTGTCCTCGACGCGGCCGGGGCCACGCATCGCCTCGTCCGCGTCCCCGGTTCGTTCGAGCTCGCGGTGGCGGCGCAGGCCGCCTTCGCGGGCGGGGCCGACGCGGTGGTGGCGCTCGGGGTGATCATCCGTGGCGGCACGCCGCACTTCGAGTACGTCTCGGCCGCGACGACCGACGGGCTCACCCGGGTCGCGCTCGATGCCGGACGCCCGGTCGGATTCGGCGTCCTCACCCTGGACGACGAGCAGCAGGGGCTGGATCGCGCCGGTCTCCCCGGCTCCCGCGAGGACAAGGGCGCGGAAGCGGCGGACGCCGCGCTGCGGACGGCCCTCGTGATCCGCGAACTGCGCGGCGCCTGAGGCTCGCCTTCCTAGCGCCGGTGCGGCGCCAGGCCTAGGCTTCCGCCATGGAGACCCTGCGCCTGATCGTCGTGTTCGTCCATCTCATCGGCTTCGCCGTGCTCTTCGGAGCATGGGCCGCCCAGGCCTTCGGCGGCGAGCGCCGCATCACCAAGCTCATGGACTGGGGCCTCGCGATCGCCGGTGTCGCCGGACTCGCCCTCGCCGCTCCGTGGGGCATCTCCTACGACCTCAACTACGTCAAGATCGGAGTGAAGCTCGTCGTGCTGCTCGTGATCGGCGCCATGCTCGGCATCGGCGCCGCGCGCCAGAAGCGCGGTGAGGCGGTGCCGTCCGGAGTGTTCTGGCTGATCGGTCTGCTCACGCTGGCCAACGCCGGGATGGGCCTGCTCTGGCGCTGACCCCCTCGTCGTCGATGCGGCCGGTTCCGGGAACGGACCGGCCGCATCGTCGTCTGCGATATTCCGCGTCGGTCGCGGTCCGCACGGTTCTTCGGCCGTAGACTCCCTCTGCTCACCGAGAGCAGCCTCGAGGGGGAGGCTTCATCACCGACCGGAGGAACCGATGGCCACCGTCGCCACACCTGCCAACCCGCGCTCGCGCGTCATCCTCGCCAGCCTCATCGGCACGACGATCGAGTTCTACGACTTCTACGTCTACGCGACGGCCGCCGTCCTCGTCTTCCCCGCCCTGTTCTTCCCGACCGGCAACGACACCACCTCGCTGCTGTCGTCGTTCGCGGTGTTCGGCGCCGCCATGGTCGCCCGCCCGATCGGCGCCGTCGTCTTCGGCCACTTCGGCGACAAGTTCGGACGCAAGGCCACGCTCGTCGCCTCGCTCCTGACGATGGGCATCGCGACATTCCTCATCGGACTGCTCCCGACGTTCCACGACATCGGCGTCTGGGCCGCGCTGCTGCTGCTCATCCTCCGCCTCGCTCAGGGGTTCGCGCTCGGCGGCGAGTGGTCGGGGGCGGCGCTCGTGGCCACCGAGAACGCCCCGCAGGGCAAGCGCGCGTGGTACGGCACGTTCCCGCAGCTCGGCGCGCCGCTGGGCTTCATCATCGCCAACGGCCTCTTCCTCATCATCAACGCGCTGCTCCCGCACGAGTCCGACCCGAGTCTCAAGTCCGAGGCGTTCCTGAGCTGGGGCTGGCGCGTGCCGTTCCTGTTCTCGGCGGTCATGGTCGTCATCGGGCTGTGGGTGCGGCTGAAGCTCGTGGAATCGGAGACCTTCACGCGCGCCGCGGACCGGGGCGTGATCCGCAAGCTCCCGCTGGCGACGGTGTTCCGACACCACGGGAAGCAGCTGATCCTCGGCACGTTCATCATGCTGGCCACGTACGTCCTCTTCTATCTGATGACGAACTTCACGCTGTCGTACGGGACCAAGCCCGCGTCGCTCGAGGTCGCCTCGGCCGCCGCGCAGAAGGCGGCGGAGGCAGCGGGCGGGACCTTCGATCCGGAGGCGTTCGCCGCGCAGTTCTACCCGGGGCAGGGCTTCGGGTACACGCACTTCGTGATCATGCAGATCATCGGCGTGGTCTTCTTCGGGATCTTCACCCTCGTCTCCGGCCCGCTCGCCGACCGGTTCGGCCGCCGACGCCTGCTGCTGTGGGTGACCGCCGGGATCATCGTGTTCGGCCTGACCTTCTCGCTGTTCCTCCTCCCTCAGGCGACCCCTGAGCTGACGACGATCCTCACCCAGTGCTTCCTCGTCCTCGGCTTCCTGCTCATGGGCATGACCTTCGGTCCGATGGGGGCGCTCCTGCCCGAGCTGTTCCCGACGAACGTCCGCTACTCCGGCTCGGCGATCTCGTACAACGTGTCCTCGATCCTCGGTGCGGCGGTGGCGCCGCTGATCGCCGTGTGGCTGTGGGCGCTCGGCGACGGCTCGCCGTGGCTGGTCGGCGTCTACCTCTCCGCCATGGCGGTGCTGACGTTCATCGCGCTGCTGCTGACCCCCGAGACCAAGGACCACGCCTACGAGGACGATCTCGGGATCGCCGCGCAGCCGTAGCGGCGTCGCCGTCGGCCGCCTACACTGACCGCATGGCGACGCTCGAGGATGTGCGCCGGATCGCGCTCGCGCTCCCGCAGGTGACCGAGAAGGTGGACGGTCATCGCGGCGGGGCGACCTGGCGCACGGCCGCCGGACTGGTCGTCTGGGAGCGCCCGCCGAGCAAGCGCGACCTGGAGCAGCTCGGCGCCCTCGGGCTCGACTGGCCCGACGACACCGTGGTGGGCGTGCGCGTCGACGGGCCGCAGGCGAAGGCGGCGCTGCTCGAGACCTACCCGGACGCGTTCTTCACCATCCCGCACTTCGAGGGCTACCCGGCCGTGCTGATCCGCCTGAGCGCCATCGACGACGCCCTGCTGCGCGAGACCATCACGGACGCCTGGCTGCTGCGCGTGCCCTCCGCGGTCGGCGCCGACTGGCTGGCCGCGCAGGGCCTGTCCTGAGCAGCGGACCACCCGGACCGCGGGCTCGTCACCCGACGCGGCCCAGTTCGGCAAGGGCGCTCCGGTCGAGCGCGCGCCCGTCCGCGACGGCGTCCAGGACCAGGACCGTGGCCTGGGCTGCGATGCGAGCGCCGTGGGATCCGCGCGCCCCGGTCACACCCGGCACCGGGGCCAGGGCCAGGCCCGTGTCCGCGAATCCCAAATGCGCCACGCCGTCCACGGTGACGCGGGCACCGTCCGCGTCGAGGAGTCCCGCGACGGCATCGTCGTACGCGGGGTTGGCGTCGGCGTCACCGGCGACGAGGAACACCGCGGGACGCGCGAGGACGCTGCCCTGCGGCGAGCGCGGCATCCCGTCGATGTCCACCACACCGCGGAATCGCTCGTCGGTCCTGGCCGCTTCCACCGCGGCCGCGCCGCCCAGGGAGTGGCCCGCGGCGACGAGGCGCGTCGGATCCGCGGCGACGAGCGCGGGCAGAGGGTCGCCGGCCACCATCGCATCGGCGACGGCGCGCAGGTCGGCGGCCCGCACGGCGGCGGCGCGATCCGCCACCGACTGATCACGGACGTCATCGCCCGTCGCCCGGGTCTCTCCTCGCGCCGCTCCCCCGTCGGCGAGCTCGGCGTACGCGGAGTCGTAGGGGTGGTCCACCACGATCACGACCGCTCCGTGGCTGGCGACCTCCTCCGCCCACGACCGCATCAGCCACCGGGATCCGGAGGCTCCCGGCGAGGCCACGACGACGGGGAAGCTCCCCGTCTCCGCCGGCGCCTCCCACGAGGCGTGCGCTCGCGCCCGGCCGAGGCCGTCCAGCACGATCGCGGGCAGACCGAACTGCGCGGCGAGCGCACCGGTCAGCGCATCCGCCCGCTCCCGGTCCGGCAGGTAGTCCCTGGTCCCGCCCGCCTCGGCCGCCGGGTACCAGATCGTCGCCGGGATCGATCGCTCCCCCTCCGCGCTCCCTCCCCCACGTGCGTCCCGCGTCGCATCGACCCACACCGTCGTGGCGACACCGACCCCGTGCTCGCCACGGGGCGCCGGGACGAGCACGGGAGGAAGCCCCCACGCGACGGCCGCCGGCACCGCGACCACGGCGGCCAGCAGGATCCCGATCGTCCGCCGTGCCCCGGCCGAACGCATCCGTCGGACCCCGACGGCGTAGGCCGTCACCGGGACGGCGCAGGCCAGGATCGCGAGAAGCTGCCACCGGGGTCCTTCCCAGAGCAGCGCGACCGCGGCGGTCGCCGCCGTCACCGCGCCGAGGGCCCAGACCAGCGCGGTGCTCCGCCGCCTGCGGAGAGCGGCGGCGAGCAGGGTGGCGAGAAGGCCCCCGGCCAGGGCGAGGTCGAGGTACGGCATGGGCCCTCCGGTCGATCGGCGTGACGACGACGCTACGCGCCGCCGACGCGGCGATCGTCATCCCCTGGTCGCGGGGGGATCATCCCCGGGGATGATCCCCCCGTCCGGCGTCGCGGCGCGGCGGGACGACCGACGGCCGGCCGTGTCAGACGAGAGTTCCCGCGGTGATCCCGCCGTCGACGACGAACTCGGCGCCCGTGCAGTAGCTCGACTCGTCTCCCGCGAGGAAGACGACGAGCCCGGTCACCTCCTCGGGACGCGCGAGCCGCGTGAGCGTGCTTCCCTCGAGATCCGCGTCGGTGATCTCGCGGAACGCCTCGATGAGCGGGGTGGCGACGCCGCCCGGATGGAGCGAGTTGACCCGGATCCCGACCGATGCCAGTTCGAGGGCGGCGGACTTCGTCAGCCCGCGCAGCCCCCACTTCGACGCGCCGTACGCGTGATAGCCGGGGTAGCCCTCCATGCCCGCGGTGGACGAGACGTTGACGATCGATCCGCGTCCCGAGGCCGTCAGGGCGCCGAGCGCGGCGCGCATGCCCAGGAACGGACCGGTCAGGTTGATGTCGAGGATGCGATGCCAGGTCTCCGGCGTCGTCTCGTCGAGGGGCGCGCGCAGGAAGACGCCCGCGTTGTTCACGAGGACGTCGAGGCCTCCGAGCTCCTCCTCGGCGACACGCACCGCAGCGGCCCATCCCTCGGCGTCCGTCACGTCGAGGTGGACGTAGCGCGCGGCGTCGCCGAGCTCGGCGGCGAGGGCGCGCCCCTCGTCGTCGGCGACGTCCGCCAACACGACGCGCGCGCCCTCGGCGATGAAAGCGCGGGCGTGCGCGGCTCCCATCCCCCGGGCGGCGCCGGTGATGAGCGCGCGCTTTCCGTCGAGTCGTCCGGTCATGGCTGGTACTCCTTCGCGATGGTGGTGGTCGTCGCCCCGGCGCTCCCCGCCGCGGACACGGGTTCGGCTCCGGTGAGGTGGAACCCGGGATAGCCGTTCTCCGCCTCGGCGTCGCAACGCCGGCGGTAGTCGAGGAGGCCGCCGGCATACACGAGTGCCCTCGTCGGCTTGCCCTCGATGTTCTGCCCTCGATACCAGGAGCGGGCGCGGGTCTTGAGCGTGCGTCCGAAGGCCGCCTCGACGGTCTCGGACCACTCCTGCTCGGACGCCTCCCGCGGCTCGATGGCCGCGCCGCCGGTGCCGAGGCGCGTGATCGCGTCGACGACCCATTCGACGTGCTGCTCGATCGCGGCGAACATGTTGACGAGGACGGACGGCGACTGCGGGCCGGTGATCATGAAGAGGTTCGGGAACCCCGCCGTCTGTATCCCGAGGTACGTCCGGACGCCGTCGCGCCAGGCATCCGCCAGCGCGACACCGTCCCGACCTCGGTAGTCCACGCGCGTCAACGCGCCCGTGAGGTTGTCGTAGCCGGTCGCGTACACGATCACATCGAACGGGCGCTCCCGGGTCCGCGTGGCGACACCACGGGGCGTGATGCGCTCGATCGGATCCGCACGGAGGTCGACCAGGTCGACGTGCGGGAGGTTGAACGTCGCGTGGAAGTCGGTGTCCGTGACGATCCGCTTGCCGCCAATCGGGTAGTCCCTCGGGGTGAGCGCCTCCGCGGTCTCCGGATCCTCGACGGTCTCCGCGATGCGGTCGCGGACGTAGTCGGCGAGGCGCTCGTTGGACTCCGGATCGACCGGCGCATCGATGAACGTCGTGAAGAAGAGGTTCCCGCCGAGCTTCCACGCCTCGTCGAGCCGGCGGGAACGCTCCGGCTCCGGGGTGTCGCGCAGCGTCTGCGTGGTGAAGATGTCCGACAGCCCCGAGGGCGATGCGCGTCGCCGGTCGGCGCGCTGGCTCGCCCGCTTCCGCGCCCGGATCACCTCGTCCGCGTAGAGCGGGCGGTTGCGCGCGGGGATCGTGTACGCGGGCGTGCGCTGGAAGACCGTCAGCTCGGCCGCGGTCCTGGCGAGCTCCGGGATGAGCTGCACGCCCGAGGATCCGACCCCGATCACGGCGACGCGGGCCCCGGAGAGGTCGACGCCGTCGTGCGGCCAGCGTCCCGGATGGAGGGAGAGTCCCTCGAAGTCCTCCACGCCCGCGAACGGCGGGACGGAGGTCGCCGAGATCGATCCGCTGGCCGCGACGACGAACCGTGCCCGTGTGGTCGTCCCGTCCGAGGTCACGACCTCCCAGACGGCCTCTCGCTCGTCGTAGCGGGCCGATGTCACCGTCGTTCCGAAACGGAACGCCGGGCGGACTCCGAGACGGTCCGCGACCCAGTCGGCGTAGCGGAGGATCTCCGGGGCCGTCGCGTACCGCTCGCTCCAGGTCCAGCCGTCGTTGATCCCCGGATCGAACGCGTACTGGTAGTCCAGGCTCTCGACGTCGCAGCGGGCACCCGGATACCGATTCCAGAACCAGGTCCCGCCGACGCCGGTCCCGGATTCGAACCCGGTCACGCGGAGCCCTCGTCCGCGCAGCGCGTGCACGGCGTAGATCCCGGCGAATCCGGCGCCGACGACGACGACGTCGGCGTCCGTGGCCGTCATCGCGCGGCCTCCGCGACGGGCGCGAGCGCGCGGACGAACGCCTCTCGGATGTCCGCGAGCTGACGCTGTGACACGCGCGCGGCCGGAGCGATGCTCGCCGAGGCGTGGAACGTGCCCGGATACAGGTGCGCCTCGCACGGCACGCCCGCCTGGGCGAGGCGACGGGCGAACTCGAGGCCCTCGTCGCGCAACGGGTCCACCTGGTTCACGGAGACGAACGTCGGTGGGAGGCCGGACAGATCCGACGCCCGCGCGGGCGCGGCATAGGCATCCGCCGTCCTCCCCTCGCCGAGGTACACCCGCCAGCTCAGCTCGGCGTTGCGCCGGCTCCACATCGGTGTGTCCTCGTACGCCCGCGCCGACTCGGACGAGACACGGTCATCGGTGACGGGGACGTCGAGGAGGAGCAGTCGCAGCGTCGGTCCCCCGGTATCCCGCAGACGCAGCGCGACACCGGCTGCGAGCGCACCGCCGGCGCTCTGACCGCCGATCGCGATGCGGTCCGGGTCGATGCCCAGGCGCTCCGCGTCGCGGACGAGTCCGCGGACGGCGGCGACGCCGTCCTCGATCGCTGCGGGAAAGACGGACTCCGGCGAGCGCCGGTACTGCACCGAGGCGGCGATCGATCCCGACGCGTGCACGACCGTCTCCAGGAACGGCAGCGACTCCGCCGCGTCTCCGAGCACGAAGCCGCCGCCGTGGAACCACACGACGACCGGAGCGGGACCGACACCATCCGGTCGCAGCAGCTCGATCGGCACAGCAGGAGCACCATCCGCCCCCGGCACGGTGACGGTCTCGCGGCGCACGCCCGGTCCGGGCTCGTAGGGCGGCAGCACCGCCGCAGCCTCGGCGAGTCGCCGGCGGGTTCCTTCGATGTCGCGGAGGTCGATGTCGGGCAGATACGGCATCGCGGGCGCCAACTCGGGGTCGTACGGGTGGGACATGGGAGCCTCCTTCGGCTTCGTCTCCCTGGCGGCATCGGCCATCGATGCGCTCCCCCACACCACCAAGGATCTGACACCGCGTCAATCCACCGGTCATGCCGTCTCGTGACTAGACGATTACGCGAACGTGTCTAGTATCGACGCATGGAACACTCCCGCCCGGTCCCGCTTCGCCAGCGCCAGAAGGCCGCCACGAGGGAGGCCCTCGTGGACGCGGCGATCGAGGTCTTCGCCGAGACGGGATACCCGCACACCCGGATCGACGACATCGCCGCGCACGCGGGCGCGAGCAGAGCGACCTTCTACCTGCACTTCGGAAGCAAGGCGGCGCTGCTGGAGGAGATCATGTCCCGGGCCGCGGACGGCTTCGAGCCGAGCTACGACGACCTCGCCGCGTTGCTGCGCTCGCGCGACGACGCCGGGCTGCACCGCTGGATCGCCGGCGCGCTCGCCAACTGGGCGGACACCGCGCACCTCATGCGCCCCGTCTACGAGGCCGCCGAGTCCGACGCCCGGCTCGCAGCGCGCCTCCTCCCCGACGCGCTCCCCGGTGCCCATCGCCTCGCGCGGGCGCTCCGTGACGGAGGTGTCGTCGACGACGAGGAGGACGCGGCGATCACGGCGATGGTGCTCCTCGCCCCGCTTCACGTCGCGTTCCGTCGCCGCGCCGGCGGCCATCCCGTCGACGAGGACCGACTCGCCGCCGTCACCGCGGCGATGTGGGCGGCCTACCGCGCTCCGGCGAGGTGAGGCGACGGCAGCCGCCCCGCGCCGGGTGGCGGCGGCCGCTCCGGAAAGCGCTCAGGGCACGATGACGAGCTTGCCGCGCGTGTGACCGGTCCGACTCGCCCGGAACGCGTCGCCGACCCCGTCGAGCGGGTAGGTGCCGGCGATCTCGACCCGCAGGCGCCCGGCGTCGGCCAGGGCGGCGAGGCGCGCGGTCTCCGCGGCGTCGGGGCGTACCCAGATCGACCGCCCGCCGTGCTCGGGGACCGTGGCGTCCGCCACGGACGCATGCGGCCCGCCGTCCCGGAGCACCGCGAGCGTGGTGTCGAGCTGCCCGCCGACGAAATCGGCCACGGCGTCCACCGGTCCGCCCGCCAGCGCGCGCACTCGCTCGGCCAGTCCCTCGCCGTACACGACGGGGACGATGCCGAGTCCGCGCAGGTACTCGTGATTGCGCTCCGAGGCGGTCCCGATCACCCGCGCGCCCCGATCCGCGGCGATCTGCACGGCGAGGGCGCCCACGCCGCCGGCTGCGCCGTGCACCAGGAGGGTGCGCCCGTCCAGGTCGCCGAGGGCGTCGATCGTCCGCAGCGCCGTCCCGCCCGCGAGCGGCAGGGCGCCGGCCTGCTCCCAGCTCAGCGAGGCGGGCTTGTGCGCCACCGCGTGCGCGGACACGGCGACGCGCTCGGCGAACGTGCCGTCGGCCACCACGTCCTTGCGCGCGTACGCCATCACCTCGTCGCCGATCGTGAACTCCGGGGTGTCCACGCCGAGCCCCACCACGACGCCCGCGACATCCCAGCCGGGGATGACCGGGAAGCGGGCGTCGATCAGCCCCTCGAGGTAGCCGGCCATGACCTTCCAGTCGACCGGGTTCACCCCCGCGGCGCGCACCTCGATGAGGACGGAGCCCGGGAAGAGCTTCGGCTCGGCGACGTCCCGGACGACCACTTCGTCCGGGTCCTGGGTGTAGTGGTCGTAGACGGCGGCGCGCATGCGGTCCCTCTCGGTTCGGTGGATCTCCATCCTCACCCCGTCTGCGAGCCTGTGGCGCGGATCCGCCCGATCACCGGACGATCCGTCACCCCGCGGACGATCGATCGTCAACGTTCATTGACATTCCTCCGTGGGTCAACCATGATTGACGACATGACCACGCACACCGCTCTCGCCACCGACCCGGACGGCGAACCGATCGCCGAGCTGCACCGTCTCGCCGGAGTCCGCCGCGAGATCGCCCGCGCCGAGGAGACCCAGGTGCGCCGCGCGCGTCTGGCCGGATACTCCTGGCAAGCGATCGCCAGCGCCCTCGGCGTCACCAAGCAGGCAGCCCATAAGAAGTACGGCAGACAATAGAAGCACCCCCTCATGCTCCCCGGCCCGCCCGTGCGGGCCCGCACAGAACGAGGTCCCCATGTCCTCCCCGGCGACAGCACGCCGTCGTGGACGCCGCGCACCGCAGGACGGCCCCCGCGCGACGTTCCGCCAGCTCCTCCCGTTCCTCCTCGAGCACAAGAAGGTGCTCGTCCTCGTCACGATCCTCAGCATCCTCGGCGCTGCGGCGACGCTCGTCCAGCCCGTGCTCGTCGGGCAGGTGATCGACCGGGTGCAGAAGGAACTGCCGCTCGGAGCTCTGATCTGGCTGCTCGTCGGATTCGTCGTCGTGTCCTCGCTGATCTCCGGCTACCAGCACTACCTGCTGCAGCGCACCGGCACCGCCGTCGTGCACTCGAGCCGCCGCCGGCTGATCGCCCGGATCCTCCATCTCCCGATCAGCGAGTTCGACGCCCGCCGCACCGGCGACCTCGTCTCGCGGGTCGGCACCGACACGACCCTCCTCTACGCCGTGCTCACGCAGGGATTGGCGGACGCGATCGGCAACGCGCTGCTCTTCGTCGGCGCGATCGTGGCGATGCTCCTGATCGACCCGATCCTGCTGCTGCTCATCGTTCTCGTCATCGGCGCCTCCGTCGCCGCGGTGGTGCTGCTGAGCACGCGCATCCGCACCGCATCCGCCGCACAGCAGGAGAAGGTCGGGGAACTCGCGTCCGGTGTGGAGCGCGCCGTCGGATCGATCCGGACCGTCCGCGCCTCGGGCGCGACCGAGCGCGAGACGGCCGCCGTGAGCGGCCTGGCCGCCGAGGCCTACGGTCTCGGTGTGCGGATCGCCAAGGTCTCGGCCCTCGTCGTCCCCGTCGCCGGGATCGCGATGCAGCTGTCGCTGCTCGTCGTGCTGGGCGTCGGCGGCTTCCGTGTCGCGTCCGGCGCCCTGTCGATCGCGGACCTCGTGATCTTCATCATGTTCCTCTTCCTGCTGATCATGCCGCTCGGATCGGCCTTCGGCGCGATCACGTCCGTCAACCAGGCGCTCGGAGCCCTCGGACGGATCCAGGAGGTCCTCGACCTGCCGATCGAGTCGGACGGCGACGAGCCCGACGAGGCGAGCACGCACGCCGTCGCCGGCGCGCCCGCGATCGAGTTCCGCGACGTGCGGTTCCGGTATCCGGAGAACGTCGTGACCGCCCGGCGGGCCGCCGCTGAGCAGGCGCGCGTGCTCCTGGCGGACGCGCACGTCGGCGCGGAGGCCGATGCCGACCCCGTCGGCGCCGCCCAGGACGTCCTGCGCGGCGTCTCGTTCTCCGTGCCCCGCGGATCCCGCGTCGCCCTCGTCGGCCCGAGCGGTGCAGGAAAGAGCACGATCCTCTCGCTCGTCGAGCGCTTCTACGACCCCACGGGCGGATCCATCCGCCTGAACGGGCACGACATCCGCACCTACTCCCGCGAGCGCCTGCGTGCGCACTTCGGCTACGTGGAGCAGGACGCCCCGACGCTCGCGGGCACGCTCGCCGACAACCTCAGGCTGGCCTCCCCCGACGCCACCGACGCGGCGTGCGAGCAGGTCCTTCGAGCGGTGAACCTCGCGGACGTGCTGGAGCGGAGCCCCCTCGGCCTCGACGCGCCGGTCGGCGAGGACGGCGTCATGCTCTCGGGCGGCGAGCGCCAGCGCCTGGCGATCGCCCGCGCCCTCCTGACGGACGCGCCGATCCTGCTCCTGGACGAGTCCACGTCCTCGCTCGACGGCGTCAACGAGCAGCGGATGCGGGAGGCGATCGACGCCGTGGCCGAGGGACGCACCCTCATCGTGATCGCGCACCGGCTGTCGACCGTGGTCGACAGCGACCGCATCGTGGTGCTGCAGGACGGTGACGTCGTGGGCCAGGGAACGCACGACGAGCTGATCGAGTCCACTCCGCTCTACCGCGACCTCGCCCGCCACCAGCTCCTCGTCTGACCCTCAGGGGCGTTCCGGTGGGACGCGGTCCCGCAGACTCCGGCCACCCCGTGCCGATCCCTCGGAGAAGTACGTCTCGCGCGGAGGAATCTGACGTGCTCCTCCGCGGGAACGGTGCTTCCCCGCAGGAAGCGTGCAGGTTCTGGTATGCACTCTAGGGAGAGTGACCCTCTTGTTCCGAGGTGACGGCTCTGGTAGACCTTCCCTACTTCGCCGCAACGGAGCGGTGAAGACGCGGAAGGACAGGATTCTCATGCGAAAACGTGCCCTCATCGGAGCGAGCGCCTCGCTCGCGGCAATCGCTCTTCTCATCGGAGCTACTGGAGCGCAATCAACAATGGACGTCGATGCCACCCCGGCGACATCGACGTTGTCCTCGCCCGCAGGGAAAGCACCTTCATCCGCGCGACCTGCGGGCGATGTGCTGCTTCCCCGCGACGACGTGGCCCAGCACCCGATGACTGAGGAGGAGATCATGGCCCTGGATGAGGAATCGGCACGCACCGGTGTCCCCGTCTGGTGGGTCGCCTTCGCGATGGCCGTCGACAAGCTCCGCGCAGAGTATCCGGAGGACTTCAGCGCCTGGGGAGTGAATCCAGACCAGCGCTCCGGCACCGTGTGGTTCGTCGGCGCAGTGCCCGAGGGAGTGAGCGATCGGTTCGCAGGCATCGGCGGCGTCACGCTCCGGGGCGACTACGGCGTGAAAGAGATTGTCTATCAGCAGTTCGCCTCCGATCTCCATAGGGAACTGACTGAGCACCTCGGATCCCTCGCGACGTTCAGCACGTACGCGGACGATGACCGCCGTGTCATCGTCGTGGAGTACGGACGCTCCGTCGCGGGTGACCCCGTCACGAAACGCACCGCGAGCCTGATCGAGCAAGCCACAGAGGGCCTCGCTCTCCCGACCGGGTTTGCCGTCGAGTACGTGCCCATGGATGTTTCGCTCATCGCTGCCCCTGAGCTCCTGCACGGCGCGCGCGTGATCGCTGACGTCTGCACAGGAGCGTTCCCCGTGAAACGCAAAGGCGGGAACGAGCTCGGAATCCTCACGGCTGGACACTGTCCAGGTACCGGTTCTTACGACGGCACCCCGGACGCCTTCCACTCTCCCTACCCGTACTCCATCTCGACGGAATCAGGACCTGGTGGCGGAGACTTCCGATGGAACCACAGCAAGTACGGCTTGAGCGGCCTGACTTTCGTGGGACACGGAAGGCCTCTTGCGGTCTTCAACAGTCGCGCAGGCGTCACCAGCGGCGTACATGTGTGTGGCTATGGAAAGACGACGGACAGAAAATGCGGAAACGTGGCGGCTTGTGACGTCAACACCACGGCTACCGTTCCGGATAACGGCGTCACCTACATCGTGGGCGGGCTGTGCCGCATGCAGGCAGCAATGACTGCGCCCGGAGACTCCGGAGGACCATGGTTCGTTGGCTCGACAGCGGTGGGGGTTCATCATGGCCGCGCATGGCCGGGAGGCCCGTCCGCGTTCAGCCGCGTGAACAATGCTCTGTGGAAGACTCGCGTCAACCTGGTCATCGATGCTGCGGGAAACACGATCCCCTGAAGCACGGGAGGAGTTCGTTCCGGTCGCGATGACTCCACGGCCCCAACCGGAATCGGCCCCCCGTAACGACAGCGAGCAACACGGACCAGGATGAAGCAACGACGGAGAGAAGATGAGTAAAGACGCTCGGCCGATTGGTCTCTGGAAGGCGATACCCGTTGTTCTCCTCCTGTCACTGACCGCGTGCACAAGTCCGGATGACGGAGCGGGAACATCCAAGGAAGAGGCCAACTCTTCGCCCCCACCCAGGTCAACGGTGCCCGTGACCATCGACGATCTCCCCATCGGCACATGGAGGGAAGGTCCGAGCAGCGCGGTCTTCCTCACGATTGCCGAGGGCGGAGCCCTGAGCGGCTATGACGGATGCAACACGGTCGGCGGTTCCTGGACAGCGAAGAACGACGTCATCACGTTCGACGGGTACGGCAACCTGACGGAAGCTGGTTGTCTCATCGACAACTGGCTCATCCGAGCTCACAGCGTCATCCGCGATGCAGAGGGGATCGTCGTCCTCGACGACTCAGGGGCGACAGTCGGGCACCTTGCCCCGGCGGACTGACCGAACGCACGCAAGGACGCGGCGGCGGGATGCCCGGGACCACTCAGCCTGTTCATCCCTGACATCCCGCCGCCGCGGGTCTGTGTCCGCCACGCGGGGCCTTGCCCCGCGCGGCAGTCGCCTCAGCGCGACACGGCCGCGAGCCGGTGGCGCAGCGCCGCGAGCTCGGTGTTGAGCGCGGCGGGGAGGTGATCCCCGAAGGTGGCGAAGAACTCCTCGGTGGACTCGGCCTCACGGCTCCACGACGCGGGGTCCACGGCGAACAGCTCGTCGAGGTCCTCCGCGGTCACGTCCGCGCCGTCGAGGTTCAGGTCCTCGATCCGCGGCAGACGACCGATCGGGCTGTCGACGGCGGTGACGTCGCCTTCGATGCGACGGATGATCCAGTCGAGCACCCGGGCGTTGTCCCCGAATCCCGGCCAGAGGAAGCGCCCGTCCGCGCCCCGGCGGAACCAGTTCACCTGGAAGATGCGGGGCAGGCGGTCGAAACGGACCGAACGCCCGACCTTGAGCCAGTGCGCGAAGTAGTCGCCCATGTTGTATCCGCAGAAGGGGAGCATCGCGAACGGGTCGCGGCGCAGCTCCCCGACCGTGCCCTCCGCGGCGGCGGTCCGCTCCGACGAGATCGTGGCTCCGAGGAAGACGCCGTGGCTCCAGTCGGTGGCCTCGACGATCAGGGGGACGTTGCTGGCACGACGCCCGCCGAACAGGATGACGTCGAGCGGAACCGACTCCTCCCAGTCGTCGGAGATCTGCGGGCACTGCGCCGCCGACACCGTGAATCGCGAGTTCGGATGGGCCGCGGGCCGACCCGAGTCCGGGGTCCAGGGCTGGCCCTGCCAGTCGATGAGCTCCGCCGGCGCCTCGTCGGTGAGCCCCTCCCACCACACGTCGCCGTCCGGGCGGAGGGCGACGTTGGTGAAGATCGTGTTGCCCCACAGGGTCTCGACCGCGGTCACGTTCGTGGACTCGCCGGTGCCCGGCGCGACGCCGAAGAACCCGGCCTCGGGGTTGATCGCCCACAGGCGCCCGTCCTCGCCCGGACGGATCCAGGTGATGTCGTCGCCGAGGGTCTCGACCTTCCAGCCCGGGATCGTCGGGCGCAGCATCGCGAGGTTCGTCTTACCGCACGCCGACGGGAACGCCGCGGCCACGTGGTACGCCTTCCCCTCCGGGGAGATCACGCGGATCAGCAGCATGTGCTCGGCGAGCCAGCCCTCGTCGCGGGCGATCACGGAGGCGATACGCAGCGCGAAGCACTTCTTGGCGAGGATCGCGTTGCCGCCGTACCCGGAGCCGTACGAGTAGACCTCGAGCGTGTCCGGGAAGTGCACGATGTACTTCTCGTCGTTGCAGGGCCACTCGACGTCATCCTGCCCCGGCTCCAGCGGTGCCCCCACCGAGTGGACCGTGCGTACCCAGGGGGCGCCGCCAGCGATCTGGCGCGTCACGGCGTCGCCGACCCGGGTCATGATACCGATCGAGACGACCGCGTACGCGCTGTCGGTGATCTGCACGCCGATGTGGGAGAGCGGTCCACCGACCGCACCCATGGAGAACGGCACCACGTACATCGTGCGACCGCGCATCGACCCTTCGAAGATCTCGGTCATGGTGGCGCGCATCTCGGCGGGATCGGCCCAGTTGTTCGTGGGCCCGGCGTCCTCCTCCTTCTCGGAGGCGATGAAGGTGCGCGCCTCGGTGCGCGCGACGTCGCTGGGGTGCGAGCGGGCGAGGTACGAGCCCGGGCGCCACTCGGGGTTGAGCTTGATGATCTTGCCCTCGTCCACGAGGCCGCGCAGAAGCGCGTCGTTCTCGGCGCGGGAGCCGTCGACCCAGTGCACGCGGTCGGGCTGCGTCAGCGCACGGATCTCCTCGACCCACGCGGCCAGCTCGGCGAACGCCGGGGTGTCGTATTCCGGTGCCGCCCCGAACTCCCGGACGGGGGCGACGGGGGAAAGCGTCGGGCGGGACGTCTCGGCGATGACCATGTCTGCTCCTTGTAAGAGGCGGGCGTTGCACCCAGTCTCCGCGCATTTTGTCGGCGTTTTGCACCGATTCCGGTCGTAAGAACACACTTTCTTTCGCTATTATCAAGGAATGCCCTCAGGACTCGAGCTCACCACCCTCGGACACCGCATCCGGCACCACCGCACCAGACAGGGCCTGACCCTCGACGAGCTGGGCGCCGCCGTCGGCGTCGCCGGCTCCCAGCTCAGCCTCATCGAGAACGGCAAGCGCGAGCCCAAGCTGTCGCTGCTCCAGGCGATCGCCGACGCCACGGGCACGGAGGTCTCCGACCTCATCTCCGGCGAGCCCCCGAACCGGCGCGCGGCCCTGGAGATCGAGCTCGATCGTGCGCAGTCCAGCTCGGTGTTCCGCCAGCTGGGCGTCGCCCCCGTCCGGGTGACCAAGGGGATGAGCGACGAGACCATCGAGTCGATCCTGGGCCTGCACCGCGAGCTCCTGCGGCGCGAGCGCGAGGCGATCGCCACGCCGGAGGAGGCGCGACGCGCCAACACCGAGCTGCGCCTGCGGATGCGTGCCCGGGACAACCACCTGCCCGAGATCGAGGCGCTGGCCGAGAAGCAGCTCAAGGCCGCCGGGCACACCTCCGGGGCGCTGACCCACCGGACCGTGAGCATCATGGCCGAGCAGCTCGGCTTCGAGCTGCTGTACGTCGACGACCTCCCCCATTCGACGCGCTCCGTCACCGATCTGGAGAACGGGCGCATCTATCTCCCGCCCGCGTCGATCCCCGGCGGCCACGGTCTGCGCTCGATGGCGCTGCAGGCGATGGCGCATCGCCTCCTCGGTCACACCCCTCCGACGGACTACGCCGACTTCCTCCAGCAGCGACTCGAGATCAACTACTACGCCGCGTGCTGCCTCATCCCGGAGACCGCGGGCGTCGCGTTCCTCCAGCAGGCGAAGAAGGACCGAAACCTCGCGGTGGAGGACTTCCGCGATGCCTTCGGCGTCACCCATGAGGCCGCGGGCATGCGCATGACGAACCTCATGACGACCCACCTCGGCATGCGGCTGCACTTCCTGCGCGTCGACGAGACGGGCGCTCTCACCCGCGTCTACGAGAACGACGACCTGCCGCTGCCCATGGACGTGACCGGTTCCGTGGAAGGACAGCCGGTCTGCCGGCACTTCTCCGCCCGCGCGGCGTTCTCGCAGCAGAACCGCACGACGGAGCACTACCAGTACACGGATACTCCCTCGGGCACCTACTGGTGCTCCACGCAGACCGGCTCGACCGACGGCGGCGGCTTCTCCATCACCGTGGGCGTGCCCTTCGACGATGCCCGGTGGTGGCGCGGGCGGGAGACCACGCACCGGGCGCAGTCGACCTGCCCGGATGAGTCGTGCTGCCGGCGACCGCCGACGGGCATGGCCCAGCGTTGGCGCGGCAAGGCGTGGCCGAGCGCCCGCGTGCACACGCACATGTTCTCCCCGCTCCCCCGCGGCGCGTTCCCGGGCGTCGACGACAGCGAGGTGTACGCGTTCCTCGACCGGCACGCCGAGGAGTGAGCGCGGCGCGATCGCGCCCGACCACGGCGGGACTGGTTCTCCGCGCGGCCGGGTCGCGTCTCAGCGGGGCCGGACCGTCAGCGTCTGCGACGACGTGCCGACCGGCCCGGCCTCGTCGCTGAGCACGGTCTCGGTGAGCCCGATCCCGTCCGGCCCGAACGACACACGGGTGTCGTAGCCGATCCACTCGCCGACCGGCTCCCGGAGCAGGCTCGCCGTCAGGTCCACGTTGGGATACAGCGCGTCCTCGGGACGGACGCGGGTCGCGATGCCGTTGGCGAAGTCGGCCGCGCCGAGAAGCCGAGCCCGCGCCGACACGTCCTCATCCGGCAGGATCGGGTGCTTCGGCCGCAGCCAGACCTGCGCGCGCCCGGCCTCGGAGGAGGCGCGGACGGCGTCGATCGAGCGGATCGCCCCACCGGGCCAGACGTCCGCCGCCGACCAGGGCTCCAGACGGTCCCGCGGCGGCATGGCGTCGAAGGTCGTCCCGGCCATCGCTGCGGTGTCGATCGACTGGAGCAGCCAGGCCCGCAGCACCACCGCGGCCCGCCCCGCGTGGGAGAGCGTCGCCTCGACGAGCTCGATCGTCCGCCCGGGCCGCAGCACGCGAGAGCTCACCTCGAACGGCTCCATGGGGATCACCCCGAGGATGTCGTAGCTCGCGCGCGCCAGGTTCAGCGGGGACTGGTCTCCGCGCCGCACGCGGTGGTCGGCCTCGACGAGATGCGCCATCAGCCCGAGGACGGGGGCGATGTGCTGCTCCCGCTCGTTCCAGGCCCCGCCGACGTGCTCGGTGGGCTCGAACTCGGTCGCGGATCGGCGGAGGAAGTAGCTCGTCACGACACCCATCCTGTCAAGGATCGCCGAGGCGCCCGTCCCGGTCGCCTCAGCCGCCGATGAACGCGGCGTAGCGACGCAGGGCGGCGGCCGTCGCCTCGGTGTCGAGCGAGGGATCGAACAGCTCGGCGATCGGCTCCTCTCGATGGCGGCCCACGGCCGCGGAGTGCGACCAGGCGCCGACGATCCGCCCGGAGGAGAGGAGGCTGGCCCGGACCATGCCGTTCTTGCCCGGGCCGATCCGGGTGGCGGCGTCCGGATCGGCGACGACGGAGCGGTCTGCGTAGGAGATGTAGTACTCGTCGAACATCGGCAGGGCGAACGTCGCGGCGTCGTCGGCGCCCCGTGCCCGTCGCGGGCGATCCGCCGCGAGGAACACCCCCTCCTCCACCTCCGTCACCCGGGCACGCGCCCGCTCGACGGCCTCCCTCGCCACCCCGAGCGTGAGGCCCGACCACCAGGCGAAGTCGGCCGCCCCCGCCGGACCGTGTCCGTCGATGTAGCGGACGAAGAACTCCGCGAGCGGATCGTCCGGCTCCGCGGCATCGGGGAGATGACCGTCGGCGAGGACGAACAGCTGCTCGCGGGCGATCGCGTCGTCGCGCGCGACCACCGGCCCCTGCACGAGGACGAGGTCCAGGCACAGGGCGCCCAGGATGTGCACCCCGCGCTGGCCCGCCGGATCGATGCCCAGCTCCGTCAGGTCGTCGAAGAGCTGCGCGCGCGTGCGCCCGCCGTCGGCCAGCCGGATGCGGAAGTCGCGCTCCACGCGGGCGAGCAGCTCGCCGTCGATACCGAGCTCACGATGACGCGCCGCTGTCTGTCGCCGCTGGCGCTCGGCGGTGATCCCCAGCATCCAGCGAAGGTCCCCGGCCGGGACGATGTGCAGCGTGCCGCGCATCGGCCACGAGCGCACCAGCTCACCCCGGTCGAACGCCCGATCGACCTGCGCCAGGGTGGCGGATCGGGTGCGGATGCCGAGCGCCCACCGCCCGGCGGCGAACTCCTGCGCCTGCACCGCGAGCATGTGCCGTGCCGCGGCCACCGGGGTGGCCGCGGGGGCGGTCAGGCGATGGGAGCGAAGACGTTCGGACAGCAGGGCGCGCGGCGTCATGAGGCCATGATGCCCGACCCCACCGACAGGCGCCGTCCGGGGCGCGTTCCCGGGTTTCGGGGCGGGATTCGGGGCCGATCCACCCCAAGGCGGACCCCGAAACCCCGGGATGCGCTCCGAAATCCGCCACTCAGCCGGCCAGCGTCACCTCTCGGCGCGCCGGGACGACCACGGGGTGCGAGCCCGCCATGACCTCCAGGACCCGGACGACCTGGCAGGAATAGCCGTACTCGTTGTCGTACCAGACGTAGAGGACCACGTCCTTGTCGTTCGCGATCGTCGCCAGTCCGTCCACGATCCCCGCGCGGTGCGATCCGACGAAGTCCGT
Organism: Microbacterium sp. CCNWLW41; assembly: GCF_037083505.1. Classification (NCBI taxonomy): domain Bacteria; kingdom Bacillati; phylum Actinomycetota; class Actinomycetes; order Micrococcales; family Microbacteriaceae; genus Microbacterium; species Microbacterium sp. CCNWLW41. Next base: position 96,785 of record NZ_JBAOJP010000008.1, on the reverse strand, counting down.
CGACACGACCTCCGGCGACTCGACGTAGTCGATCTGCTGGCGCAGCTTCGAGTGCAGCGACACCCGGCGCAGGTAGTCGTTGAGCTCGTCCTTGGTCGCGGGTCGCGCCAGTGACAGGTGCAGGACCGCCAGGGAGACGTCGGGCGTGGGCACGCGGATCGCCGACCCGGTGAGCTTGCCCGCGAGCTCCGGCAGGGCGCGGGCCACGGCCTTGGCGGCGCCGGTCTCGGTGATGACCATGTTCAGCACCGCGGAGCGGCCGCGGCGGTCGCCCTTGTGGAAGTTGTCGATGAGGTTCTGGTCGTTCGTGAAGGAGTGGACGGTCTCGACGTGTCCGCGCACGATGCCGTACGCCTCGTCGACGGCCTTGAGCACCGGGGTGATGGCGTTGGTGGTGCAGGACGCCGCGGACAGGATCCGGTCCTCGTCCGCGATGTCGGTGTGGTTGATGCCGTGCACGATGTTCTTCAGCGCGCCCTTGCCGGGCGCGGTGAGGAGCACGCGCGCCACTCCGGTCGACCGGAGGTGGCGGCTCAGCCCCTCCTCGTCCCGCCAGCGCCCCGTGTTGTCCACGACGATCGCGTCCCGGATGCCGTAGGCGGTGTAGTCGATCGCGCCGGGATCGTCGGAGTAGATGACCTGGATCCGCGTGCCGTTCGCGATGATCTGCTCGGCCTCCTCGTCCACCGAGACCGAGCCCTCGAAGCGTCCGTGCACCGAGTCGCGCAGCAGCAGGGACGCCCGCTTGACGAGGTCGTTCTCGGATCCGCGGCGCACCACGATCGCGCGCAGCCGCAGCCCGTTGCCGCCTCCGGTGTGGGCGATGAGGATCCGCGCGAGCAGGCGTCCGATCCGGCCGAAGCCGTAGAGCACGACGTCCGTGCGCTCGGCGGTCCGCCCGGTGCCCGCGGCGGCGAGCGCGGCGCGGACGTGCGCGCGGAGGTCGCCTCCGGCGGCGGCGTGGTCCTCGACGATGCGGGCGACGTCGATCGATGCCGCCTCCGGAGCCAGCTCCCGCAGCGCCTCCAGGACCGCGAGCGTGTCCTCGAGGGCGAGCTCGGCGTGGCCGAGCTGCGCGACGCGCTCGTGTACCTCGAGGATCCCGGTGGTGGACAGCCCCAGCAGGCGGTGCCCGTGCAACGACGTCACGACCTCCCGCTCGCGGGTGAGGGCTCCGATGAGCGGGATCATCCGCTCGGCGAGTTCTTCACGGGCCATCCAGTCGTCGCGTCGCGCGGCGAAGTCGTTCATCTGCGTCCTTGCGGGGTGGTCGTGCGCCGGGGTCCGGGCGCGTTCGAAGGCGGGCCGATCGCCCGCCCTTCCAGCGTACGGAGCCGTCGTCGCGCGCCCTGGCCGTTCACGGACGCAAGAACCCGGATTCCTTTGGCCTCCGCAAGATCGTTCCGGCCGCCTGCCCGGGCCGGCCCCGCCTCACCCGGACAGCGCCATCACGCCCATGATCGCCGTGGCGACCGCCATCCCCGTCCCCTCCGCCACCAGCAGCCACCGGGCGCGCCTCGACGGGTCCCCCACGAGCACGCCGCGAACGTGGTGCAGGGCGCCCGCGAGCACCACGAGGACGCCGACGAGAACGATCACGCCCACCGGCGCGGCCCCGCCATGCGTGTGCGCCGCGACGGGACCCGCACCGCGTCCGAGGGGTGCGAGGGCGCAGGCCGTCATGACCAGGGTGGCGAGGGCGCGGTGGAAGCAGGCCTCCGCAGGACGGCGCCCGCGAAGGCCGACGGTGCCCAGGAGCGCCGACAGCAGCCCCGCCGCCGCGACCGGCAGCAGCACCGCCGGGTCCGTCGGCGCGATCGCCGACGCGATCATGCCCGCTGCCATCACGACCGCGCTCTGGCGCCCCTGCCAGGGCACCGCCGAGCCGGCGACCAGGCTGCACACGGCGGCGACCGTCGCCGTGAGCGACATCAGCGCCATCGCCACCGCATGCGGATCCTGCACGAGAGCATCATATTGAGCGATCGCTCAAGAAAGGAAGCCCCTGCCCACGGCTCTCCCGCCTCCGGCATGCGATGCGGAAGGATGGGGGCATGCCCCGTATCGTCGACCACGACGAGCGCCGCCGCGAGATCGCCGCCGCGCTGCTCGCCGTCGCCGCGCGGGACGGACACGAGCAGGTCTCCTCCCGGGCTGTGGCGCGCGAGCTCGGCATCGCGACCGGCGCGCTCTGGCACTACTACGCCGGCTTCGACGACGTGGTCCGCGCCGCCGCCGCCGAGGTCACCCGCCGCACGCACGAGCGCATCCGCGCGGCCACGGTCGGACGACGCGGGCTGGACCGGCTCGAAGCCCTCATGTCCGAGGTCCTTCCCGTGGACGCGACCACGCGCACCGAGGCACACGTCGTCGTCGGGTTCTGGGGCCGGCTGGCCGCGCTGGCCCCCGCGCCCGACGCCGGGGCGCCCACCGCCGCACCGTGGCACCAGGACCTCGCCGACGCGATCGAGGAGGCCGTCGCGGACGGCGAGCTGCAGGCCGCGACACCGCGCGCGGATCTGCTCGCCCTCCTTCGCGCCGTGACCTACGGCCAGCAGATCGTCGAGGTCACCGAGCCGCAGTCCCCCGCGGCCCATCGCGCGGTCCTCGCCGCTGTCCTGGCGCCCTGGCGCACGCCCGGCGCCCCGCGCTGAGGACCCCCGCCGCCCGCCCGGAACGGGTGTCGGCGCACGTCGCGAACGCACCGACGAGGGCGCCGAGGACGCGGAGCGGGCGCCGAATCGATCCCGGACGACCCGTCCTCTCGCCTGGCAGTACTCCGTCCTTGCCCCCGGCCCCGGCACGGCGTAGCATCGATCCACCGTTATTGAGCAACTGCTCGAAAACAATCACCCACCGTGAGGTCGACCATGTCCCACCACAGCCCCGTTGCCACGACGCTCGCCGTCAGCCATCCGCTCGATCCCCTGACCGGCGCGGAGATCGCCGCCGCCCGGGCGATCCTGGACCGGGAGGGCCTGCTCGGCGACACCGTTCGCGTGCCGATGCTGCTCCCGGACGAGCCCACGAAGGCGGAGCGCGCCGCGTGGGCGCCCGGGTCCCCCATCGACCGCCGCGTGGACGTCGTCCTCCTCGACACAGCCACCGGGGTCGCCACGGATGCGATCGTCTCCCTGACCCGCGGCGAGGTCGTGCGCGCGGAGCGGATCCCGAACGACGCGCCCCCGTACGGTCAGCCGCAGTACCTCTTCGAGGAGTACGAGCGCGCCGAGGCCATCGCCAAGGCCTCGCCGGAGTGGCGGGCGGCGATGGAGCGGCGCGGGCTCGCCGAGCACGCCGAGCGCGCGTTCTGCTCCCCGCTCGCGCCGGGCTACACCGGCCGCGCCGACGAGGTCGGACGCCGCGTGATCCGGTCCCTGACCTTCCTGCGGTACGACGACCTCGACTCTCCGTGGGCGCACCCCGTCGAAGGCCTGATCGTGCACATCGACCTCACGACGAACAGCGTGATCCGTGTCGAGGACCACGGTGACGTCCCCGTCCCGGCCGGCCACGGCAACTACTACCCCGAGGTGCAGGGTCCCGCGCGCACGACCCTCAAGCCCATCGAGATCACCCAGCCGGACGGGCCGAGCTTCGCGGTGACCGGGTCGCTCGTGGAATGGGAGGACTGGTCGATGCGCGTGGGGTTCAACGCCCGCGAGGGCCTCGTGCTCCATGACGTCACGTTCGCCGGGCGCTCCGTGCTCAGCCGCGCGAGCGTCCCGGAGATGGTGGTCCCCTACGGCGACACCGCGCCCGGCCGGTTCTGGATCAGCTACTTCGACGCCGGGGAGTACCTGCTCGGCAAGAACGCCAACCACCTGGCGCTCGGCTGCGACTGCCTGGGCGTCATCCGCTATCTCGACGGGTACGTCGCCGACGACCACGGCAACCCCGTGCGGATCCCGAACGTCGTGTGCATGCACGAGGAGGACGACGGGATCCTCTGGAAGCACACGGACCTCCAGGGCCGCTCGGACGTCCGCCGCGCCCGTCGCTTCGTGGTGTCGTACTTCTCCACGATCGGCAACTACGACTACGGCTTCTACTGGTCCTTCGGCCTGGACGGCTCGATCCAACTGGAGGCGAAGGCGACGGGGATCGTGTTCGCCGGCGCGGGGGAACCCGGCGTCCGCCAGCGGCACGCGACCGAGCTCGCTCCGGGCGTCTTCGCGCCCGTGCACCAGCACCTGTTCTGCGCGCGCCTGGACGTGGCCGTCGACGGCGAGGACAACCGGCTGATCGAGATCGACGCGGAGCGCATCCCGATGGGCCCTGACAACCCGTTCGGAAACGCCTTCGGATGGACCGAGACCGTCCTCGCGACCGAGCACGCGGCGCAGCGCGATGCGGACTCGTCCGTCGCGCGGGTCTGGGAGGTGCAGAGCGCGTCGCGCACGAACGCGGTCGGGCGGCCCACGGCGTATCAGCTCATCCCGCAGCCGACGGCCCTGCTGTTGGCCGATCCCGCCTCCTCCGTGTCCGCGCGCGCCACGTTCGCGACGCACCACGTCTGGGGGACGGCGTACGAGGACGGCGAGATCTGGCCGGCCGGACGCTTCCCGAACGCCCACCAGGGCGGGGCGGGGCTCCCGGCGTACACCGCGGGCGACCGGTCGCTGGACGGGGAGGACATCGTGCTGTGGCACACGTTCGGCCTGACGCATTTCCCCCGCCCGGAAGACTGGCCGGTCATGCCGGTGGACACGGCCGGGTTCCAGTTCCGCCCGTACGGGTTCCTGGACGAGAACCCCGCGATGGACGTCCCCGAGTCCTCCCAGGCGCACGCCGAGGCGGGTTCCCCCTCGAGCTGCGGCGGCGCCGAGTGCCACTGCGCGCCGTGACGCCGGGCGAGCGCCGCGCCCGCCGTGCCGAGCGATACCGCTCGGCGTGACGCCGAGTGGTCAGTTTCTGTGGGTTGAGCGCCGCCGAACCCACAGAAACTGACCACTCGAAAGGCGTGGGCGGGGTCAGCGGAGGGCGGCGATCGCCTCGCGGAGGATCCCGCCCGCCGACTCCAGGGCGCGCACCGCCGCGGCGGGCTCCACACCCGTGGCGAGCAGCAGCAGCGCGAGCTTGACGGAACCGTCGGCCGAGCGGAGCGCCTCGACGGCCTCGTCCGCGGACGCCCCGGACAGCTGCATGATCGTCCGCACGGAACGGGCGTGGAGCTTCTCGTTCGTCGCCTGCAGATCCACCATCACGCCGCGATAGGTCTTGCCGAGCTTGATCATCGACAGCGTCGAGAGCATGTTCACGACGAGCTTCTGCGCGGTGCCCGCCTTCAGGCGGGTCGATCCGGTGACGAACTCCGGGCCGGTGGCGACGTCGATCGCGATGTCCGCCTCGGCGCCGCTCGCGGAGGGCGCGTTCCCCGCGAGCGCCACGGTCAGGGCGCCGACCCCGCGCGCGTAGGCCAGACCGCCGAGCACGTAGGGCGTGCGCCCTGACGCGGAGATCCCGACCACCGTGTCGTCGGCCGTGAGCCCCATCCCCGCCAGCTGCGCTCGCGCGGCCTGCGCGTCGTCCTCGGCGTTCTCCACCGCCGAGCGGATCGCCTCCTCGCCCCCGGCGATGAGGCCGACGACCTGCGACGGGTCCGTCCCGAAGGTGGGCGGACACTCGGACGCGTCGAGCACGCCGATCCGCCCGGCCGTCCCGGCGCCGAGGTAGACGAGCCGCCCGCCGCGGCGGAACCGCTCCGCGATCCCGTCGACCGCGGCGGCGATGGGGGCGGCCTGCGCCGAGACCGCCTCGGGGACCGTGCGATCCTCCGCGTTCATGAGCCGCACGAGCTCCTCGGTCGGAAGGAGGTCCAGATCGCCCCGGTCGAGGGAGGCGGACTCGGTGGCGAGGCCGGCGAGTTCGTCGATGAGGCCCTGGAGGCGGCGGGCGTCGCCCAGCGCGGAGTCATCCAGCACGGTGCACGTACCTTTCATGGAGGTCAGCGGCGCGCGCGGCGATGAGCGCGGCGCCGTCGAGGGCGTCGCCCGCGGAATCGCGGACGACGTGGTCTCGCGCGGCGAGCGCCGCGACGAGGGAGGATCGGTATCCGGCGTGGTCGGTCAGGCCGCCGTGCAGCGCGACGGCGCGCGCACCGTCCGCCGCGGCCACCGCTGTCTCCACGAGGAGCCGCACGCCCTCGTCGCGGATCGCGAGGGCCGCCGGGTCGCCCGCGTCGGCGAGGTCCAGGACCAGAGGGGCCGCCGTGGCGAGCCGGCGGGCGACGGGAGTCGGGCCAGCGAGCCAGGCGATCGGCGTCAGCTCCCGTCCGTCGGAGCTCTCGGCGATGTGCGCGTGCAGGGCCGGCGTCAGCGCGGTGCGGGGACCGAGTCCGTCTCGCTCCCTCAGCACCGCGCGCACCGCCTCGCGGCCGAGCCAGGACCCGCTGCCCAGGTCCCCGAGCTCCGGCCCCCAGCCGTCGATCAGCCGCGCGCCCCTCTCGTCCAGGCCGAGGGCGACCGCCCCGGTCCCCGCGATGAGCAGGACGCCGGGGCTCCCGGCGAGAGCACCGGCGTGGGCCGTCACGACGTCGGACGCCGTCGCGACCTCCGCGCCGGTCCGGGCGTGCACCGCCTCGGAGAGCGCCTGCGCCCCCTCCGGAGACGCCCAGGCGCCGGCCGCCCCGATGCCGATGCGCAGGCCGCCGTCGTCGACCGCGCCGCGCGCCGCGGACACCCTCAGCTCCGAGAGCAGCGGGAGGATGGCGGTGAGGGCGGCGTCGACGCCTCCGGCCGCGGCGAGACCGGGCGAGCCCGGTCCGTTCGCGGTCTCGTCGCTGCCGATGCGTCGCGCACGGCACCGGCTCTTGCCGAGGTCGATCGCGATGGTCGCCGACGAAGTCATGAAAACAGCTTACAAAATGGGGTCATCAGATGGAAGAATGTTCCATGTGAGCATTCGCACCATGATCGCATCCTCGGCGGGCTCCCTGCCGCCCTCTCTCGCGCGCATCGCCGAGACCCTGCATGCGAAACCCACCATGGCCGTGGATCTGACGATCAGCGAACTGGCCACCGCGTGCGGCACCTCGGTCGCGTCGATCGTGCGGTTCTGCCGCTCCCTCGGGCTCAGCGGGTACGCGGAACTGCGGCGCGCCCTGGCGGCGGAGCTGGGCCGCGAGTCGGCGCGTGTCGACTCCGACGCGGGTTTCGGCTCGGACATCCTCCCCTCCGACTCGCTGCGCGACGCCGTCGTCAAGCTCGCGATCCTGGAGCGCCTGGCGATCGAGGAGACGATCGAGCGCCTCGACGACGACGCCCTCGCCCGCGTCATCGACGCCCTGGACGCCGCGGAGCGCATCCTCCTCTACGGCATCGGCGCCAGCTGGTACGTCGCCGCCGACCTCGGCCACAAGCTCCTGCGCATCGGGCGCACGGCGATCGTCCTGTCGGATCCGCACGAGGCCCTCTCCGCGGCCGCCGTGCCCGCCCCGAACACCGTCGCGGTCGCGTTCTCGAACTCCGGCTCCACCGGGGAGACGCTCCGCTTCGTCCAGGCCGCGGCGAGGGCGGGCGCCACCACGATCGGCGTGACGTCCTCGGCGACGGCGAGACTCGCCGCGGAGACGGATCACACGCTCCTCACCCACGCCCGCGAGTCCGCCTACCGCGCCGGCGCCATGGTCAGCCGCATCGCGCAGCTGGCGATCGTCGACGCCGTGTTCATCGGCACCGCGCAGCGCCGGCCGGACGAGACCGTCGACGCCCTGCAGAGGTCCCACGACGCCACACGGGCGGCGGGCAGAGACGACGCCTCCGGCCGCCGCGCGCCGCGTCCCGCACGCCCTCGACCCGCCCCCGCCGACTGACGCCCGGTCAGGCCCGGGTCACGAAGGCTCCGGAGGCGGCGAGCTCGTCGGCCGTCGACACGATCGCGGCGCGCAGCGCCGCCGCCGCACGGCTCGGCCGCACGTCCGCACGGTGGGCGAGAAGGACCGTCCGTGTCATCCCCGGCGGGGTCAGCGGCATCGCCCGCAGCCCCGAGCGTCCCAGCCGAACCATGTCCGGCACCACGGCCACACCCATCCCCCGCTCCACGAAGCGCAGCACGGTGTCCATCTCCGGCCCCTCGACGATGATCGACGGCTCGCACCCCGCCGCGGCGAAGGCGGCGTCCGTGGTGGCGCGCAGGTCATAGCTGCGCGGGAACGCGATCAGCGGGAGCCGGGCGACCTGGGCGAGCGCGATCGACGATCCGCCGGTGAGCACCGGCTCCGCCGCGGAGGACACGACCACGAGCTCCTCGGTGAGCAGCACCTCGGTGTGCAGGGACAGGCGTTCGAGGCTCGCCTGCGCGGCCGCACCGGGACCCGACGAGGTGACGAGCGCGAGATCCAGCGCCCCCTCCGCGAGCGCCGCGGTCAGCCCGCGGGAGCCGCGCTCGGTGATCTCCAGCTCGATGCCGGGATAGCTCGCATGGAACGCGCTCACCACCTCCGTGACGAGGCTGGCACACAGCGAGGGCGGCGCCCCCAGCCGCACCCTCCCCCGCCGGAGCCCGGCGATCTCCGCCATCTCCCGGCGGACCGCGTCGGCATCGGCGAGGATGCGCCGCGCGTACGGCAGCAGGGTCTCCCCCGCGGCCGTCAGCGTGATGTGCCCGCGGGCGCGGTGGAACAGGTCGGAGCCCAGCTCGCGCTCCAGGGTGGAGATCTGCCGGCTCAGCGACGGCTGCGCGAGGTGCAGGCGATCGGCCGCGCGGGTGAACGTGCCGACCTCGGCGATCTCGACGAAACCGCGAAGCTGTTCGAGGTTCATATCCATACCTTAGCCGCATGGTCAGGAACAGGATTATGCATTGGAGTTATCCGAAAGGCGCTCCTAGCGTGGATCGCATGAATGCATCGCACAGCCACGAGCGCCTGGTCTCCACGACCGTGCTCGTGATCGGAACAGGCGGCTCGGGGCTCCGCGCCGCCATCGAGGTCGCCGAGCAGGGGGTCGACGTGGTGGCCGTGGGCAAACGCCCGCGGCACGACGCGCACACCTCCCTCGCCGCGGGCGGCATCAACGCCGCGCTGGGCACGATGGACGCCGAGGACAGCTGGCAGCAGCACGCGGCCGACACGCTGAAGGAGAGCTACTTCCTCGCCGACCCGCGCACCGTCGAGATCGTCACCCGCGGCGCGGAGGAGGGGATCCGCGACCTGGAGCGGTACGGGATGAACTTCGCCCGGGAGCAGGACGGGCGCATCTCCCAGCGCTTCTTCGGGGCGCACACCTTCCGGCGCACCGCGTTCGCCGGCGACTACACGGGCCTCGAGATCCAGCGCGCGCTGGTGAGCCGCGCCGAGCAGCTCGACGTCCCGATCCTCGACACGGTCTACATCACGCGCCTGCTCGTGGACGACGGCACCGTCTTCGGCGCCTACGGCTTCGACCTGGTCGACGGCACCCGCTACCTCATCCACGCGGACGCCGTGATCCTCGCCGCCGGCGGGCACAACCGGATCTGGCGCCGGACGTCCTCGCGCCGGGACGAGAACACCGGCGATTCCTTCCGCCTCGCCGTCGAGGCCGGCGGGCGGCTGCGCGATCCGGAGCTCGTGCAGTTCCATCCGTCCGGGATCCTCGAGCCGGAGAACGCCGCAGGCACGCTCGTCTCGGAGGCGGCGCGCGGCGAGGGCGGGATCCTCCGCAACGGACTCGGCGAGCGCTTCATGGCGAACTACGACCCGGATCGGATGGAGCTGTCCACGCGGGACCGGGTGGCGCTGGCCGCCTACACGGAGATCAAGGAGGGACGCGGCACGCCGAACGGCGGCGTCTGGCTCGACGTCTCGCATCTGCCGCGGGAGACGATCATGACGCGCCTGCCGCGCGTCTACCAGACGATGCTGGAGCTGCAGATGCTCGACATCACGCGCGACCCGATCGAGATCGCGCCCACGGCGCACTACTCGATGGGCGGCGTCTGGGTCCGCCCCGAGGACCACCGCACCGATGTCGACGGGCTCTATGCGATCGGCGAGGCCTCCAGCGGACTGCACGGGGCGAACCGTCTGGGCGGGAACTCGCTCATCGAGCTGCTCGTCTTCGGGCGGATCGTGGGACGCGCGGCCGTCGCGCACGCCTACGGGCTCGCCGCGCAGCGCCGCTCCTCCGCCGCGGTGGCACAGGCGCGCGCCGAGATCGACGACCTGCTCGCCTCGGACGGGACCGAGAACGTGCGCTCGCTGCAGCGTGCGATCCGCGACACGATGACCGAGCACGCCGGCGTGGTCCGGGACGAGGAGGGCCTGCGCACCGGCCTCGCCGAGCTCGACGCGATCGAGGAGCGGATGGCCCGCGTGGGGATCCACCCCGACATCGCCGGGTTCCAGGACCTCGCCCACGCGTTCGACCTGCGCTCGTCGGCCCTGGCGGCCCGGGCGACCATGGAAGCGGCGCTCGAACGGCGCGAGACCCGCGGCTGCCACAACCGGAGCGACTACCCGGACATGGACCCCGCACTCCAGGTCAACCTCGTCTGGTCGCCCGGAACCGGCGTCACCCGCGAGGAGATCCCCCCGATCCCCGAGGAGATCGGCCGGCTCATCCGCGAGGTGGACCAGGCGGGGAAGCTCGTCGAGTAGCCGACGCACGACTCCCGCCCCTGCCGGCCTGCTCCCTCCCGCCGGCGGGGGCGGGCACCTGTCCGCGCACGGTGCTGGCCGTGCGGAGGAACACGATGATCCAGCTGAAGATCAGCACCGCGGCGATCAGCTCGACGGCGGTCAGGTTGTAGTAGCCGGTCGCGAAGAACACGCCGAGCAGCGCGATCACGAGGACGTAGATCCAGCCGAGCCCGACGAACACCCGCGGCATCCCGCGCAGGAACCACGGCAGCCCCACCACGACGACGGCGAAGACCACGGCCATCCCCGTGGCCACCGTGTTGTGCAGCAGGAAGAACCGGTCGACCGGGAACACGCCGACGAGTGCCAGCAGGATCCCCATCAGGATGAGGCCGCCGCGGACGAGGAACCGGCCGCGACGGTCCACCGCTTCCTGCGCGGGGAGCCCGGCCGTCGCGTATCGCGCGATCGTGGTGACGAGCACGCCCGCGATGATCAGGGTCAGGTTGAACGCCGGTGCGGACTCGTTGCTCGACATGCCGAGCGCGGAGAGGTTGTCGCGCCACCAGTGCGGATCGGTCGCGTCGAGCATCGCCGTGAAGGCACCCACGACGAGGAAGATCGCCAGTACGAGCGAGAGCGTCATGGGATCCATCGCCGCAGCGCCGAGGAAGCCGACGTAGGCCGTCAGCGCGAACGCGACCGCCACCAGGATCGCCCCCGGGAAGGCGAACACGGGCGCATCCGTGAAGCTCATCGACAGCAGCTCGGCGATCCCGAGCCAGCCGAGCAGGGCGATGGCCGCGAACGCGCCCGCGATCGCGGTGAGGTCGTACCAGCGCAGATGGTCCCCGGAGACCACGAAGCCGTCGCGCGGCTCGTCGGCGGATCTCTCGACCGGTCGCACCGAGATCCGGCCAAGGACGAAGGCCGCCGCGACGACGACCGCCCCTCCGGCCGCGGCGTACCACCCGATCGACCAGGGCCCGGTGATCGCCAGCTCGTGCCCCCAGAACAGCAGGTACGACACGACGAAGCCGACGACGAACGCGGCCCCGCCCGTGAGCAGCGCCAGCGTCTCCCTCGCGACGGACGAGCGTGCCGGTCCGCGCAGCTGCGCGAGCGCGCCGCGTGCGCGCTCGATCAGACCCGTGATGCCCTCGTCCATGACTCCCCGGCCCGCCGACGGCCGCCTCCGAGGAACCACTCTAGGGGCGCGCGGACGGCCCCTCAGGCACCGCCGGGCAGCACGATCGGCGAGCCGTACACGGGGTCGGGCATCACCCGGGCACGCAATCCGAACAGCGCGTGGATGAGCTCCGCGGTCACCACCTTCTCCGGGCGCCCCTCGGCCACGATCCGCCCGTCCTTCATGGCGATGAGGTGCGTCGCGAAGCGGGCGGCCTGATTGATGTCGTGCAGCACCGCGACGATCGTGCGTGAACCGTCGCGCATGCCCGAGATCAACTCCAGCACGTCGTTCTGGTGGCCGATGTCGAGGAAAGTGGTCGGCTCGTCGAGGAGGAGCACCTCGGTCTCCTGGGCGAGCGCCATGGCGATCCAGACGCGCTGACGCTGGCCGCCGGAGAGCTCGTCGACACGGCGGCCGGCGAGATCGGACACCCCGGTGGCCGCGAGCGCCGCATCGACGACGCGCTCATCCTCGACGGACCAGCTGCGCAAGACGCTCTGGTGCGGATAGCGTCCCCGGCTCACCAGATCCTGGACCGTGATCCCGTCGGGGGCCAGCGGCGTCTGCGGAAGCAGTCCCAGCCGCCGCGCGAGACGCTTGGTCGGCACGGCGCGGATGTCCGCCCCGTCCAGCAGGACGGACCCCCGGGACGGGCGCAGCAACCGCGCCAGCGCACGCAGGAGCGTGGACTTGCCGCACGCGTTGGGACCGATGATGACGGTGAGCTCGCCGGCCGGGATCTCCACGTCGACGCCGTCGATGATCGCCTCCGCACGGTAGCCGATCCGCAGGTCGTGCCCGGACAGTGCCGGCGGGACCGAGACGGTGGTGTTCGCGGTGGTCATCTCCGCTTCCCTTCGACGACGAGCAGCCAGAGGAGGTACGCCCCTCCGACGCAGACGGTGACGGCGCCCACCGGCAATTGGACGCCGGGGAGGGCGTGCTGCGCCAGGAGATCCGCGGACAGGAGGACGAGCGACCCCACCAGAGCGGCCGAAACGACGTCCACGGACGTCCCGCGGCCCCGCAGGCGGCGCCCGATCTGCGGGGCGGCCAGCGCGACGAAGGCGATCGGACCGGCCGAGGCGGTGACGACGGCCGTCGTGGCGACACCGAGGACGACGAGCATCGCCTTGGTCCGTTCGACCCCGATCCCGAGGGCGGCTGCGGTGTCGTCGCCGAGCTCCAAACGTCGCATTCGCTGCTGCGCGAGCGGCAGCACGACGGCGACGAGAGCGAGCGCGATCGCGCCGAGGCCGATCGCCCCTGCGTCCGCGAGCTTCAGGGAGCCGGCTCCCCAGACCGCGGCACGGAGGGCCTCGTCCACGTCGGCCTTCACCACGAACCACTGGTTGATCCCGCCCAGGAAGGCACTCATCGCGATGCCGACGAGGATCAGCCGGATCCCGGACACCCCTCGGCGGAAGGCGAAGAGGTACACGAGCACTGCGGCGACGAGGCCCCCGACGAGCGCTCCGGCGACCGTCGCGGCGTATCCGCCGAGGCCCAGCATCAGGACGAAGACGACCCCGGTGTACGAGCCGGCATTGAACCCGATGATGTCGGGGCTCCCCAGGGGGTTGCGCGTGAGCGACTGGAAGATCGCCCCGCTGATGCCGAGCAGCGCGCCGAACACGATCGCGGCGAGAGCCCGGGGGCCGCGCCACTCCAGGACGACCTTCCGTGCGGCGTCGTCCCCTCCGCCGAAGACGGCCTGGACGACCTCGGGAACGGTGAGCGGGAACGATCCGAGAGTCAGTCCCCACAGCGCCAGCGCGATCACGAGCACGAGGAGCCCTGTGGTGACGACGACCGCGCGCGGGTCGATGCGCACGCTCAGGGGGCCCGCGCGCAGGACCGGGTTCCTGTGCCGCGTCATCGCGACGCTCACAGGTGTGCCATCCGCGGGTTCCGCGCCAGAAGCGCGAGGATCGGCGCCCCGACGAGCGCCGTGACGACGCCGACCTGCAGTTCGCTGGCGATCATGACCCGCCCGAGGACATCCGAGCCCAACAGCAGGATCGGCGCGACCACGGCTGAGAACACGATGATCCGGCGCTGGTCGGGCCCGGTGAAGGGGCGCACGAGATGCGGGACCATCAGGCCGATGAAACCGATGGGGCCGACCGCGGCCGTCGCCGCACCGCACAGGAGGGTGATCGACACGGCCACGCCGCCGCGGACCAGCCCCACTCGTGCCCCGAACGAGCGCGCCACGTCGTCGCCGAGCGCGAGGGCGTTGAGGGCTCGTCCACTGATCAGCGCGAGGGCGAGACCGAACGCGATCCACGGCGCCACGGCCTCGATCGTCCCGCCCGGTCGGTCCGCCAGGGTCCCCGCACCCCAGAAACGCATGCAGTCGAAGGTCTCCACGTCCAGCAGCGCGAGGGTCTGGGTGACCCCGAGGAACACCGCGCTCGCAGCGACGCCGACGAGCGTCATCCGCAACGGCGAGGGCGGCCGTTCTCCCAGCGTCGCCAGCACGTACACGAGCGACGCGGCCGCGAACGCCCCGACGAAGGCCAGCGGCAGGTACTGCTCGATCCGGGTGACGCCGAGGAAGGCGACACCCAGGGCCACGGCGAGCCCTGCCCCAGCGTTGACGCCGAGGATCCCCGGGTCGGCGAGGGGGTTGCGGGTCAGTGCCTGCATGAGCGCACCGGAGACGCCCAGCGCCACCCCGACCACGACACCCAGCACGGTGCGGGGAACCCGCAGTCCCAGGAGCGTCGCCTGCGTGATCGGGTCCTGAGGATCCGTCGCCGCGCGCCACAGATCCGCGAGCGGGATCGATGCCGAACCGATGGCGAGGCTCGCGACGCAGAGGGCCGCGAGGATCACGAGACCCGTCAGGAAGACGACGACAGGAGCGCCCCGTCGCGGCGTGGTGCGCGAGGGTGCGTGCGGCACGGCGGCGACGGGCATGGAGGCGTTCGGATCCGATCGGAGAGATTGCTAAGGTAAGGCTAACATTACCGTTCGGGCCTTCCGGGTGCGGACGAGCATGCGGGCCCCGCCCGCTTCCCCACCCTCACAGAACGGAAGAGACCCATGCGCTCCTCACGCCTTCTCGCCGGCGCCGCCCTCGTCGCGGCCGTCGCCCTCGGCGGCACCGCCTGCGCCCCCACCGCCACGACCCCCGCTGCCTCGCAGGCCACGACGCGCACCGTGACGACGGACTACGGCGACGTGGAGGTCCCCGCCCGGGCCGAGAGGATCGTCGTGCTCAACTACGCGCTCGCCGGATACCTCTACGACCTGGACCAGCCCGTGGCCGCGACGATCCCCGAGGACGCCGACGCCGGCGAGGGCGCCTTCTCCGCGATGTGGGGCGACGGGCCGAAGGAGGACGGCACCGTCTTCCTGCCCTGGAGCGTGGACGGCTTCGACCTCGAGTCGATCCTCGCACTCCAGCCGGACCTGATCATCGGCGGAGGCATCGGCTTCCCCCTGTTCCAGGCTGAGAAGGTCTACGACGATCTGTCCGACATCGCCCCGACCGTGCTCGTGGGCAAGGAGCTCGACACCTGGCAGGAGCAGTTCTCCTTCCTCGCCGAGCACGTCTTCGGGCAGAAGGACGCGTACGACGAGTTCCTCGCGGCGTACGAGAGGCGCGTGGACGAGGTCAAGGGCGCGATCACACCCCCTCCGGGACCCGTGGCCTACGTGGCGATGCTCGGTGACGGCCGGGCCTTCCCGCTCGTCGAGTCGGTGGGCCTGCCGAAGGAGCTGGCGGCCGTCGGGATCGAGCCGGCGCCGATCTTCGCCGACGGCGACTTCGAGGTGTACGGCGGCGGGGGCGACATGTTCGAGCTCTCGACGGAGCAGGTGGGGCAGACGCTGACACAGCCGACCCTGATCTTCATGGGGTTCAACGCGGACACCACGGACATCGAGTCGCTGGCGAAGAACCCGGTGTATGCGGCGCTTCCCGCCTTCCAGTCCGGGCAGGCGCACCTGCTGCCCTACTGGACACTCCGCGGCGACTACGACGAGGCGATGGCGACCCTGGACGAGATCGAGGAGTTGTTCGGCTGACATGGCGCTGCGCGAGTTCGTCACCCATCCGCTCGTCCTGCGTCGGTTGGAGGTGATCGGCGTCCGCGACGTCACGCCGCGGATGCGCCGCGTCACGTTCGGGGGACCGGAGGTGCGGGCGTTCGAGCGGGACGGGCTCTCGCACGGCCCCTTCCACTCCCCCGGATTCGATGACCACGTGAAGATCATCCTCGCCGAGGACGGCGACACAGAGCGGGTCCTGCCGACTCAGCTCGCCGCCGGGATCGAGTGGATCCCCGCTCCCGAGCGCAGGGCCCGCGACTACACGCCTCGTCGGGTCACGGAGGACGAGATCGACCTCGATTTCGTCCTGCATGGGGCCGGCCCCGCCGTGGCCTGGGCGCGGGCCGCACGGCCCGGCGACCCGCTCTGGATCGTCGGACCGAAGTCCTCGATCGTGCTCCCCGAGGCGCTCGACTGGATCGCCCTGATCGGCGACGAGACCGCCCTTCCCGCGATCGGCCGTTTCCTCGACGAGCGGCCCGTCGAGGCGCCCGCCCACGTCGTCGTCACGATCGGCGCGGCGTCGGCCCGACAGGACCTCGACCTGCGCCCCGGGGACACGATCCGCTGGGTGCTCGCCGATCCGACGGACCGCGACGTGCTCGAGGCCGCGGTCCGCGAGTCCCTGCCCGCCAAGGGGGACGGCTTCGTGTGGGCCGGGGCGGAGAGCCGCACGCTGTTGCCGATCCGGCGCCTGCTCACCCGCGAGCGCGGACTGGCGAAGAACCGGATGAACCTCACCGGATACTGGCACGCCGAGCCGGAAGACGACGCCCCCGCACCACCGGAGATCCCGTCGCCGCTGGCATGGTTCGTCGTCCGCGCCGCCCTGCGCAGCGGAATCCTCGACGAGCTCGCCGACCGACCGGGACCCACCGTCGAGGAGCTCGCCGGACGACGGGGCCTGGCGCCGGCCGCCGTGTCGGCACTGCTGCCCACGCTCGTGCACCACGGTCTCGTGGCTGTGAGCGAGGAGCACGTGCGCCTGGACGCGGCCGGGGAGTCGCTGCTCGCCGACGAGCACGAGCGGGAGGAGTACGACGGGCACGAGGCGGATCTGCTGCTGGCACTCGCCGAGCTGGCGCCCGCCCTGCGCGGCGAAGACTCCCCGTGGCAGCGGTCGTCCGGCCGCACGCTGGCGGAGCAGGCGGCGGCGGACGCCGGCACGCGAGCGGAACTGGCTCACGGCGCCGAGGTCCTCCGCTTCGTCGGCGGTGCTCTGCTCCGAGACCCGCTATGGCAGCAGGCGCGGCGCGTCCTCCTCGCGGGCCCGGGCGCCGACGAGTGGGCCGACCTCGCACGAGAGAGTGGGACAGACGCCGACTTCCTGCGTGCGGAGGATGGCGACGACGTCGGGAATTCCGGGCTCCTGCCGGACGACAGCCGGCCGGTCGACCTCGTCTTGGGCGTACTGGCGCTCGGGCACCGCACCGACGCCGAAGCACGCGTGCTCCTGGAACGCCTTGACGGGCGAGCAGACACCGTCGTGCTCGTGGAGTCGGCGAGGGCGGACTCGCTGAGCCCGGTCGCGCACGAGGCTCCGGTCCTCGCTCTCGCCGCCAACGGATCGGGGCTCAGGGACGCCGCGGCGCTCGCGGCTCTGGCCGCCGATCTCGGCTGGTCGACGGCACGGACGATCCCGCTCGGCTGGGGCGTGGACGCCGTCGTCCTGCGGATGCGCTGACCAGGTCCGCGGCGACGGCGACGAGCAGGATCCTCGGTGGTAGCATGCCGGAACGGATCGTATACAACGTCGTCGTTCCCACCCTCCCGAGGTGATCAATCGTGACCGGTGCCCCTGCAGTCCCCGTCGACTCGGTGTCGACGCTCGTCGCGCGTAGCGTGGGCGAGTTCCGCTCGGCGGTGTCCGACTCGTTCGTCCCGCTCCAGGTGAGCGCCACCCGTCCCGACACGTTCCGCAGCGTCCTGCGCGGAGCGGCGGTCGACGAGGTCCATGTGACGGACCTGCGCGCGACCTCGCACGTCGTGGAGCGCACGCCCGAGCTCATCGCGCGCGGAGACCGCTCCTATTTCAAGCTCAGCCTCATGCTCGCCGGCACCGGGCTGCTGATCCAGGACGACCGGGAGGCGGTGCTCTCCCCCGGAGACCTCGCGGTCTACGACACCGACCGTCCGTACTCGCTCGTGTTCGACGAGGACTTCCGGACGATGGTGGTGATGTTCCCGAAGCATCTCCTGAGCCTTCCCCCGGACGTGGTCGGGGAGCTCACCGCCGTCCGGATCTCCGGCCAGGAGGGTCTCGGCGGGATGGTGGTGCCGTACCTGCGCCAGCTCGCGACGAATCTCGACCAGCTCGCGGGGGCCACGGGCGCGCGCCTCGCCTACAGCGCACTGGACCTCGTCTCCACCGTGTTCACGCGCGAGCTGGGGCTGGACGACGCGGCCGCCGATCCGCACCGGGCGCTCATGCAGCGGATCCGCGGACACATCGACCGCAACCTCGCCTCGACCGACCTCGGCCCCTCCTCCATCGCCGCCGCGCACTTCATCTCGACGCGGCACCTGCACGGCCTCTTCCAGGAGCAGGGCACGACCGTGTCGACCTGGATCCGCACCCGGCGCCTGGAGCAGTGCCGCCGCGATCTGCTGGATCCGATGCTGTCGGACCGGCCCGTCTCCGCGATCGCCGCCCGCTGGGGCTTCGTGGATGCGGCGCACTTCAGCCGCGCGTTCAAGACCGCGTACGGCATCTCCCCGAGCGAGTACCGTTCCGCCCGCTGACCCCGCATCTCCCCCTCGCCTCCGTCCCTCGCCCCTCTCGCCCCTCCCTCCGTGGTCGAGTGGTCAGAAACTGTGGGTTGGGGACCGCTCAACCCACAATTTCTGACCACTCGGCTCTGTGCCGGGAGGGGATGACGCGACGGGGATGACGCGAGGGGGATCGGGCGGGGAACGGGCTACGGGCGGGACGCGAGCGCGGCGCGAACGTCACGCAGCACGTCGTCGGGACGCCGGAGATCCTCCACGGTGACGCGGACGACGATCCACCCCGCCGCCTCCAGCGCACGGACGCGAGCGACGTCCGTCCGCCACTGGCGCTGATCCGTCCGGTGGTAATCGCCCTCGTACTCGATC
Organism: Microbacterium sp. CCNWLW41; assembly: GCF_037083505.1. Classification (NCBI taxonomy): domain Bacteria; kingdom Bacillati; phylum Actinomycetota; class Actinomycetes; order Micrococcales; family Microbacteriaceae; genus Microbacterium; species Microbacterium sp. CCNWLW41. The sequence goes on along the minus strand of NZ_JBAOJP010000008.1, from coordinate 77,874 downwards.
GCGATCCGCCGCTCCGGGTACGCCAGGTCCGGATGCACGAGGTGGCCCGCCACCCGCACGGCGGTGCCGTCGCGCGCTCGTGCGGCGACCCCGACGACCGGTTCGGGCAACCCCGCCGCGATCAGCAGCAGGCGCAGCTCGGTCTCCCTCGGGGAGTCCGTCCCAGCCCGCACGCGTCCCACGGCGTCCCGCAGCTTCGCCGTCCCCTTCGCCGGGCTCCGCCGCGCGACCGCCGCACGTAGGTCGCCGATCGTGCACAGCGCAGGATGACGCCGACCGCCGCGGCGTCGCGGGGACACCAGCGCGTCGCCGAGCGCGACGAGCTCGCCGTCGTCCAGGGCGAGCGCGAGCTGGCACCAGACATCCGCCGGGGCCGCGAGAGGCAGGTCGCCCCACTCCACGCGTCGGAGGTTCCGTTCGCGATGGCCCACGACGCCGGGGACGCGCGGCCGGGTCGGCTCCGCGCAGGTGACGTGCAGAGGCGCCCCTTCCTCCTCGAGCCTCCGCGGCAGCGGCAGTCCGTAGACGCGCGCGGCCGTCGCATGGCTGAAGACCGCGTTCGGATGCAGCACCGGGCGGTAGGCGCGGCATCGATCCGCCACCGTGTCGAGACAGAGGTCGCGCCCGCGCACGCCGCGGAACGGACGATCGAGATCGGAGCGGCGGAGCTGACCGGCGCTGAGGCCGAGCGCCTCCGCATCGGAGACCGCGAAGGCGACCCCTTCCGCGACGCCCGGAGGCAGGGAGGGACGGTGCATGCGCCCCATCATGTCGCCGTCGCGCGGCACGCCGCTCGCGTTCTCCACAGCCCCTCTTGTCGAGTGGTCAGTTTTTGTGGGCTCCGGTGCCCGCAACCCACAGAAACTGACCACTCGGCGCTTCGGCGGGGGCGGGGCGGACTTGTCGGTGGGGGCACGCCGATTGACTCTCGGCGCGGGATCGACCCGTCGATCTTGAGGGGGCAGGAGAGCCGCGCACAGCATGGGGCATCGCCCCGCACCGACGCGGGGCCCGGGTCGAAGGAGTCACCCTCGTGAACGCCCCCGCAGCGCCGACCACACGTCAGGTCGTGTTCCCCGCGAAGGATCGGATCGTCGTCGACGACGCCCCGCTTCCCGCGCCCGGCGCCGACGACGTGCTCGTCCGGATCCGCCGCGTCGGCATCTGCGCGACCGACCTGCACCTGCTGGCCGGACACATCGGGGATCCCTTCCCGCTCGTCCCCGGGCACGAGTTTGTCGGGGAGGTCGCCGCGCTCGGCGACGAGGCGGCCCGTGCCCGGGGGCTTCGTCCCGGAGACCGCATCGCCGTCGAGATGCTCCTTCCCTGCCGATCCTGCGCACGCTGCCGGGAGGGGCGGTACAACCTGTGCGAGCAGGACGATCCGGGCGCGGGGCTCGCGCGCGGCCGTCAGCTCGGGGTGAACATCCCGCGCAGCCACGGCCACGGCCTGTGGGGAGGATACGCCGAGCACGTCCTGGTGCCCGCGGAGGCGATCGTCCACCGGCTTCCGGACGACCTCCCCTGGGAGCGCGCGGTCCTCGTCGAGCCGCTCGCCGTCGCGCACCGGGCCCTGGCCCGCGGACGGGTGGCGTCCGGCGACCGCGTCGTCGTCATCGGCCCCGGCCCGGTCGGCCTCCTCGCCGCCGCGGCGGCGCGCTCCGCGGGAGCCGCGCGCGTCGTGGTCGTCGGAACACGCGCCTCCCGCCTGGATCCCGCACGGCGGTTCGGCGCCGACGCCGTCGTGAACACCCGCGCGTCGTCGGATCTCGCCGCCGACGTGCGGGCGGCGCTGGGCGGCGATCTCGCCGACGTCGTCATCGAGATCGCCGGGGTGACGGCGGCTCAGCGCGACGCGCTACGACTGGTCCGCCGCGGCGGACGCGTGGTGCTGGCCGGAGCCTGCGGCGCCGGCGCCGAGCTGACGCTGCTCGCCGACGAGGAGCTGCTCACCCGGGAGGTCGACGTCCTGCCCAGCTTCCTGTCCGCCGGCGGATTCGAACCCGCCATCGCCCAGCTCGCCCGCGGGGAGTTCCCCTATGAGCAGCTCGTGACCCACACGGTGGGCCTCGCCGAGGTCGAGGACGCGTTCGCGCTCATCGCCTCCCGCGACGACACCGTGATCAAGATCGCCATCGATCCCGCCCGCTGACGCCGGCCTCTGCGCCGCCCGCGTCCCGACCGAAGGACATCATGACCGACACCCGCACCGCCCCGGACACCACGACCGCGCCCGACCCGGACGAGTGGCGCACCTACGACGAGTTCGCCGCCGGCATCGACACCTACCGTCTTCCGAACGCGGATCTCGACGGAACCGCGCTCGTGCTCACCCTGGACGACGGCCAGACGCTGTCGCTGCGATTCGGCCCCGCCACGGCCCAGGGCGGCGAGGGGACCGTCGCGTGGGAGGGCTTCGGCAGCGCAGGCACCGACCCCTACGACGCCGTCGCCGTCCGCGAGGACGTCGTCTTCGTGAACCTGCCGCTCACCAGCCGCGCACGGGAGGCGATCACGGTCGTCTACTCCACGAGCACGCACCGGGCGACCGTCGTCCGCTCGCGCATCGCGGCGGAGCCCGTGGAAGGCACCCCGCAGGTCGGTCAGGAGTTCTGGTCCGCCGTCACCGACGCCGGCGAGCCGACCGGCGAGATCCCCGGCCCGAGCCGCGACCTCATCGGCAAGCGCAACATCTACCGCTACAGCCCGCACCACCTGTACGAGCACGTGTACGTGTCCAGCCAGCGCTACGCCTGGCAGTGCCTCGAAGGGGTGCAGCGAGGACACGGGGACATGGATCTGTCCACCGTCTGGAAGGCCGGCGAGGGGCTCTACCTCTTCTGCTTCCGCGAGTTCCGGATCGCGGTCGCGAGCGTCTGGCTGCACGACCTCGGCTACCAGCTCATGACGACCGGGATCTTCCTCGGCCTCACCGGCGACGGCGATGCGGAGCACTCCCGCGCCGGCGGCCACATCTACCCGCTCGGCTCGGTCTCGTACCCCGACGCCCAGCCCGTCTGACTCCGCTTCGCGACCCAGGAGGATCCATGAGCAACGCCGATGTCATCCGCTCCCACTACGCCGCCAGCGACCGCGGCGACCTGCCGGGCATGATCGCCCCGTTCGCCGCGGACATCCGCTGGACCGAGGCCGCCGGCTTCCCGTACGCCGGCACCTATGTCGGTCCCGACGCCGTCGCCGCGAACGTGTTCGGACGCATCGCCGAGGAGTGGGACGACTACACCGTCGCGATCGACGAGGTGATCGACGGCGGCGACACGGTCGTCGGCGTCGGCACCTACTCCGGCACCTATCGGGCCACCGGCCGCTTCATGGCGGCGCGCGTGGCGCACGTCTGGCGGCTGCGCGAGGGCGAGGTCGTCGCCTTCGAGCAGTTCACCGACACCGAGCTCGTGAACCGCGCGATCCGGGACTGACCGGAGCGCGAGTCCGTGCACCCCCGCACGACCCCGCGAGGACCCCTCGCACACCCGAGAGGCAGGAATCACATGAACAAGCGGATCATCGCCGCGACCGCCGCCCTGGCGGCGGGCGCACTGGCGCTGTCGGGCTGCTCCGCCGACGCCGGCGGGGGCGAGGGCGCCCCCATCGTCGTCGGCTCCGTCAACACCATCAGCGGACCGGCCACCTTCCCGGAGGCGTCCCAGGCCGCAGCCGCCGTCTTCGACGCGTTCAACGAGGCCGGGGGCCTCGACGGACGCACGATCGACTACAAGATGCTCGACGACAAGGGCGACCCGGCGACCGCCACGGCCTCGGCGCGCGAGCTCGTCGGCAGCGACGGCGCCGTCGCGCTCGTGGGCTCGGCGAGCCTCATCGAGTGCGAGATCAACGCGAAGTACTACGAGCAGGAGGGGATCCTGTCGATCCCGGGCATCGGCGTCGACACCGGCTGCTTCGACAGCGAGAACATCTCGCCGGCGAATGTCGGCCCGTTCAACGACATGACCCTGACGCTGATGTACGGCTCGGAGGTGCTCGGACTGCAGGACATCTGCGTCCTGCTGGAGATCGCCGGCTCCACGCGTCCGACCTACCAGGCGGCCATCGACAAATGGACCGAGATCACGGGCAAGAAGCCGACCTACGTGGACGACACCGTCCCGTACGGGGCGAGCGACTACACGCCGTACATCGTCAAGGCCCGGGAGGCCGGCTGCAAGGCCCTCGCGATCAACCCCGTGGAGCCGGACGCGATCGGCCAGGTCAAGGCCGCGAACGCACAGGGCTGGGACGACGTCACCTGGCTCTACCTGACGAGCGTCTACAGCGAGAACTTCGCCCAGGCGATCGACAACGCCGGCGCCGGGATCTACGTGCCCGCCGAGTTCTACCCGTTCACCGAGGAGAACGACATCAACAAGGACTGGCGGGACCTGATGACGGAGAACGACATCCCGCTCACCGCCTTCAGTCAGGGAGGCTACCTCGCCGCGACGCACTTCATCGAGGTGCTCAAGACGATCGACGGGGACATCACCCGGGAGAGCGTCGCCGAGGCGCTGCGCTCGATGGACCCCATCGAGAACCCGATGATCGGCACCCCTTACACCTTCGGCGTCGACAACACCGCCGGGTGGCCGATCGAGCTGAAGAGCGGCACGCACGCCTGGGAGAAGGTCGCCGACGACTGGTTCCGGATCGGCGAGTAGCCGCGCGGCGTCACCCCGGTCGTCGAGCGAGCGGGCCGCACCTCCCGGTCGTTGAGCGAGCGGAGCGAGACGAAACGCGTCGTCCGACGTTCGACGCGAGGGCGCGTTTCGTCTCGGTCGCTCCGCTCCCTCGCTCAACGACCGGGCGGGGGGCCGCTCCGGTCCCTCGCTCAACGACCCGGGGGAGGGCGCGACCGCACGACGACCGAGACCCCCCTCCCCCTCAGATCACAGAAAGGACGCATCATGCTCCAGGGCGCGATCGCCGGCCTCGCCGCCGGCGGCCTCTACGCCGTGCTGGGGGTGAGCCTCACACTGATGTCCCGGCTGGTCCGGGTCGTGAACTTCGCCCAGGCGGCGACCGGCATGTTCGGCGCGTTCACCGCCGTCTGGCTGGTCCGCCAGGTCGGCATGCCGATCTGGATCGGATCCGTGCTCGGCGTGCTCGTCGCCGGCCTGCTCGCCGCCGCGATCGGCTGGATCGCGGCGACCTGGCTCTCCGAGGCCTCCACGACGACGCGCTCGGCGATGACCGTCGGGCCGCTGCTGCTTCTCATCTCGCTGTCGTTCATCCTGTTCGGGAACAAGCCGCAGCCGTTCGCGCCGATCATCGCGGGTCCGGCCTTCTCGCTCGGCGGGGTCGTGATCAGCCAGGTCACCGTCGCGACCGTGCTCATGGCGGTGCTCAGCGCCGTCGGGGTGAAACTGGTCCTCAGCCGCACCCGGGTGGGGACGCAGCTGCGCGCGTTGTCCGAGCGCCCGACGACGGCGGAACTGCTCGGGATCCGGTCGCGTCCGCTGTCGATCGCGGTGTGGTTCGTCACCGGGGTGATCAGCGCCGTCGCGATCATCATCGTGGCGCCCTCGCAGTCCAACGACGCGACGAGCCTGGCCATGCTCATCATCCCGGCCGCCGCGGCGGCGCTCCTCGGCGGGTTCGCGCGGCTGGATCTCGCGGTCGTCGGGGGACTTGCCCTCGGCGTGCTCGGCGGCCTCGTCGCGCAGATCGACGAGGTCGCGCTCGTGCGCAACTTCCTCCCGTTCCTGTTCATCGTCGTCCTGCTCCTGTGGACGCAGCGCAAGGAGGTGTGGGATGCCGCACGCTGACCGCCCGCCGTTCGCCGACACTCGCGTCTTCCGCGTCGGCTGGCCCTTCGGCGTGGCCGTGATCGCCGTTCTCGTGGGCCTCCTGCTGAGCAACGTCCTTCCCGGCTACTTCGTCTTCCTCGCCATCAGCGCGGTCACCGCGGCGATCGCGATCCTGGGCCTGGGGATCGTCACCGGCTCCGCCGGGATGATCGCGCTGTGCCAGCTCACCTTCGCCGCGATCGGCGCGTGGATCGTGTCCCTGCTCAACGTCGTGCAGGCTCCCGGCGGATTCCTCCTCTGGCTCGTCGCCGGCGGCGTCGCGGCGGGACTGGCCGGGGTCCTCGTCGGACTGCCCGCGCTGCGGCTGCGGGGCGTCAACCTCGCGGTCGTGACCCTCGGCTTCGCCGCCGCGGCCGACGTCACGCTCGTGCAGATCCAGTTCCCCGGATCCGCGGACGGGACCGCCGTGGAACGGCCGGCGATGTTCGCGAGCGACAAGCAGTTCTTCTTCCTCTCGGTGATCGTGCTCGTGGTGTGCTGCCTGGGCGTGTTCTTCCTGCAGCGGGGACGGTGGGGGGCGAGCTGGAAGGCCGTGGCGTTCTCCGAGCGCGGCACGGCCGCCGCCGGGCAGAGCGTGCAGAGCGCCAAGCTCACCGCCTTCGCCGTGTCGGCGGCGCTGGGCGGGATCTCGGGCGGCCTGCTGGCCGGGCAGGTGCAGCTGCCGTTCGCCTCCAGCTTCACCCCGCTGCAGTCGCTGGCCCTGTACGTGCTCGCGATCATGTCCGGGGCGCACCTCATCGACATGGCGGTGCTCGGCGGGATCCTCTGGGTGCTCGTCCCCGAGCTCCTCAAGCGCTGGGGGGTGCCGCAGGACTGGGCGTTCGTCGTGTTCGGCGTCCTGGGCGTCCAGGCGCTCACGAGCGGGACCAATCTCGGCCAGGGGATCCGCAACCTCGTCTGGCGACGCCAGGACCGGCGTTCGTCGTCCGGCGCGCTGAGCGCTCTGCCGCCCGGCGCCGACGAGCACGCGACCGCCATCACCACCCGGACGACCGCGACCGTCGACACGGAAGCCCTCGACGGTGCCCCCGTGCTGACCGTCGAGGGGCTGACGGTGCAGTTCGGCGCGCTGAAGGCGCTCGACGACGTGTCCTTCCAGGTGCCTGCGGCCTCGATCATGGGGCTCATCGGCCCCAACGGCGCCGGCAAGTCCACGTTCGTCGACGCGATCAGCGGCTTCCTCCCGAAGCACGGCGGGCGGGTGCTGCTGGGCGACGAGGACCTGGCGGGGCTCTCGCCCACCCGCCGCGCGCGTCGCGGGCTTCGGCGCACGTTCCAGCAGGACCGGGTCCCGCCGCTTCTCACGGTCGGCGCCTACGTGCGCTTCGTGGCCCGGCGGCGGCTCTCGACGGCGGACATCGACGAGGCGCTGGCGTTCTTCGGCTGCCCTCCGGCCCGCGCGCGGCTCTCGAGCGTCGACGTGGGGACGCGGCGCCTCGTCGAGGTCGCCGCCGCCGTCCTCGCCCGGCCCCGGCTGCTCGTGCTGGACGAGCCGGCCGCCGGGCTGTCCCACGAGGAGCACCTCGCTCTGGCCGCGCGACTGCGGGAGCTGCCCGAACGGTACGGCGTGGCGCTAGTGATCATCGAGCACGATCTCGACCTCGTCCGGTCGGTGTGCCCCACGCTGACGGTGCTGGACTTCGGCCGCGTGCTCGCGAGCGGACCGCAGGCGGAGGTCCTGGCGGACCCGGACGTGATCAAGGCCTACATGGGGGAGACGGAGCTGCTGTCATGAGCGAACTGGTGCTGGACGGGGTCACCGTCAGCCGTGGGGCGGGCCCGGTGATCTCCGACGTCTCCCTGACGGTCCGCGGCGGTGAGGTCCTGGCTCTCGTGGGGCCGAACGGGGCGGGCAAGACGAGCCTCATCGAGGCGCTGTCGGGCGTGACGCCGCACTCGGCCGGGAGCGTCCGGCTCGACGGGGAGCCGATCGACCGTCTGTCGCGGGTCGCCCGCGCCCGCCGGGGCATCGTGCACATCGAGCAGGGCCGAGCGGTCTTCCCCTCCCTCACCGTGCGGGAGAACCTCTCCCTCACCGCCCGCACCCCGGCGGGCATCGAGGCGGCGCTCGCATCCTTCCCGGAGCTGGAGAAGCGGATCGACTCCCCCACCGCCCTGTTGTCGGGTGGGGAACAGCAGATGGTCGTGCTGGCCCGTGCGTTCGCGGCGAAGCCGCGGATCCTCCTCATCGACGAGATGTCGCTGGGGTTGGCCCCGGTGGTGTTCCTCCGGCTGATGCCGATCGTGCAGCGGATCGCGGAATCCGGCGTGGGAGTGCTTCTCGTGGAGCAGTTCACGCAGCTCGCGCTGGGGCTGGCTCGGGAGGCGGTGGTGGTGGCCGGGGGCCGGGTGTCGTTCCAGGGCACCGCCGAGGAGCTCGCCGCCGATCCGGCGCTGCTGCATCGCGCCTACCTCGGCGGCTGACCCGCGGCGCCCCTCCGCTTGTCGAGTGGTCAGTTTCTGTGGGTTGAGCGGCCCTCAACCCACATTTTCTGACCACTCGTCGGGAGGGGCGGGCTCGCGGGGCGGGATACGCTGGGCGGATGAGTCAGACCCTCCGCGCCCGCGCCGCTCTCCTCGACATGGACGGGACGCTCGTCGACTCGACCGCGGTCGTGGAACGGCTCTGGCTGGAGTGGGCGCAGCCGCACGGTCTCGACACGCAGACGGTGCTCGAGGTCGTCCACGGGCGCCAGGGGCACCAGAGCATGGCGATCCTGCTGCCGGACCGTGACCACGCGATCAACCTCGTCGAGAACGAGGAGCTGCTCGCGCGGGAGAGCGCCGACGTCGACGGCGTCGTCGAGATCGCGGGCGCCGGCACCTTCCTCACCGCGCTGCGGGACCTGCCGCACTCGATCGTCACCTCGGCGAACGTCTCGCTGATGACCGCCCGGATGCAGGCCGCTGGCCTGACGATCCCCGTCACGCGCGTCACCGCGGAGGACGTCACCGCGTCCAAGCCCGATCCGGAGGGGTTCCTCCTCGGTGCGCAGCGACTGGGGATCGCGCCGGAGGAATGCGTGGCCTTCGAGGACTCCGAGGCCGGGATCGCCGCAGCCAAGGCGGCCGGCATGCGCGTCGTCGGCGTCGGCACCGGAGCGACCCGCTTCTCGCCCGACGTCGTCGTGCCGGATCTGACGCACGTCCGCATCGAGCCGGACGGCGACGCGATCCTCTTCACGATCGACTGACGAGCGCGTCTCCGGTCCCAGCGCGAGAGACGCACACACCACCGCGTTTCGTCTCGTCGCTGCGCTCCTCGCTCAACGACCGAACCCGAACCCCCGTCTCGTCGCTGCGCTCCTCGCTCGACGACCGAACCCCGCCACCGGCCGTTGAGCGAGCGCAGCGAGACGAAACGCCCCGACCCCCGACGACCGAGGACGCGACGCGTCACATGCCGGCGTGCTCGAACGCGAGGGTGGGCACGTCCACGATGTGCGCTCCGCCGTCCACGACCAGGACCGCGCCCGTGATGTACGACGACTCCCCCGATCCGAGGAAGCGCACGGCGGACGCGATCTCGGCGGGCCGCGCCGGGCGCCCCAACGGCACGTCGGCGGTCACCGCGGAATAGGCGTCCTCACGCGAGGCGAGCTCGGCGTGCGCGGCGAACTCGTCCATCTCCTCGTCCGCCATGGGCGTCTGCACCCACCCCGGGCACACGGCGTTCACCCGCACGCCGTGACGGCCGTAGTCGCGGGCGAGCGTGCGCGTCAGCCCGATCAGCGCGTGCTTGCCGACCGTGTACCCCGCCACCGACGGACCCGCGAACAGGCCCGCGAGCGAGGACACCACGACGATCCGCCCCTTCGCCTCGATGAGCGCCGGAAGAGACTCCCGCGCCATCGTGAAGGCCGTCGTGAGATTCGCCCGGAGCGCCGCCGCCCAGCCCGCGTCATCCGTCTCGGTCACCGGAGCGAAGCCGTGCCCCCCGGCGTTGGCGACGAGCGCGTCGATCCGCCCGAACCGCGCGAGCGTCTCGGTGACCACCCGACGCGCGTCCGCCCCGTCCGCGGCGTCGGCGACGATCGGATGCGCCCCGACCGTGCGCTGCACGGCACGCAGGGGCTCCTCCCGCCTGCCGACCACCACGACGTGCGCCCCTTCGGCGGCGTAGCGCTCGGCGACGGCGGCGCCGATCCCGGTGCCTCCGCCCGTGATGATGACGACGTGTCCGGCGACGCTCGATCCGACGGTGTGTCCGGTGCCCATGGGGTCCTCCGATTCAGTGGGGAAGGGATGATGGTCGAGGTGCTCAGGCGGGGAAGCCGGACCGGGCGCTGACGCCGAAGTCGGCGAGGATCCCGGCGCCGTTGATGGCCCGCGCCCGCGGCGACAGCAGGTAGGCGACGTGGTCGGCGACCTCGTCGGCGCTCTGCACGGGATACGGCGCATCCCCGAACCCGTCCACGCCGAGATCGCCGCGGCTCATCGGCGTGTCGACGACGGACGGCGAGACGCTGGTGACGCGGATGCCGTCGCCGGCGAGGTCCACGGACAGAGCCCGGCCGAACTGCACCAGCGCCGCCTTGGACGCGCAGTAGGGTGCCATCCCCGGAGAGGCCACGACGGCCGAGTCGCTGGCGACGAGCACCACGGCGGCGGCGTCGGCGCGGCGCAGCGCGGGGAGAGCGTGCTTGAGCACGAGGAAGGCGCCCGTGACGTTCACCGCGAACACGGCCTCCCACGCGGCCAGCGGCGTCTGCTCGATGCCGCTGCCGACCGGCCCGGAGATGCCCGCGCAGCAGACGACGGCGTGCAGCACGTCGGTGCCGATGGCGGTGGCGACCTGGTCCTCCGCGGTGACGTCCGCCACACGGACGACCGCGTCCGCGATCGGCTCCGCCGTCTCGCGGAGCCCGGACTCGTCCCGATCCAGCAGCACGAGCCGCATGCCCTCGTCGGCGAGCGTCCGGGCGACGGCCCGGCCGATGCCTCCGGCGGCCCCCGTCACCAGCGCGGTCCTCCCCCGCAGCCGCAGCTCCATCGCCGCCCCCTCCGTCGTTCTCCCGAGCGGAGCGTCCGTCCGTGCAGCCGCCCCGTCCGTCATCCTGCTCCCCGCCCCGTCGTCCGCGAACGTCGCCGGACCCGGTGTGCGCCCTCGCACCAATGCCCTTCACTCACGGTCAACCCGCGTCGGCGGCGAAGGAGCAGACTCGCAACCACACCGACGGCACGACCCTGCCGCAACGCCGTCGCCGACACCGTCACCCGAGCGAAGGAGCCGACGTGGCCGACCCCAACCCCGTACCCGCGACCGCCCTGCACGAGGGGCCGGGCACCACCCTGCGCCCCGGCGCGCTCGGCGTGGCCGGCATCGTCTTCCTCGTCCTGGCCGCCGTCGCACCACTGACCGGCATCGTGGTGGTCGCCTCCCTGGCGATCGCGCTGGGCAACGGCGGAGGCACGCCGGTGTCGTTCTTCCTCGTCGCCGCGATCCTCCTGCTGTTCGCCATCGGCTACGCGCAGATGTCCAAGCAGCTCGTCAACGCCGGCGGCTTCTACGCGTTCGTCGTCAAGGGGCTCGGACGCACGGGCGGCCTCGTGGCCGGTCTCATCGCGACGCTGGGCTACAACTTCTTCGTCGTCGGGACGATCGGCACGAGCGGCTTCTTCATGCAGACCATCGTCCGGGACCTCACCGGGTTCGACCTGCACTGGATCGTCTGGGGCCTGCTGTCGATCGCGGTCTGCTTCGTGCTCGCGCGGATCGGAGTGGACTTCAGCTCGAAGGTCCTCGGCGTGTGCCTGGTGCTGGAAGTCCTCATGCTCGTCGTCTTCGACGTCTCGGTGCTCGTCCAGACCGGATACGACGTCTCCGCGTTCAGCCCCGAGTCCGTGTTCGGCGGGTCCCTTCCGATCGGGCTGCTGCTGGCGGCGACCGGTTTCCTGGGGTTCGAGGCCACGGCCCTGTTCAGCGAGGAGGCGAAGCAGCCGCTGCGCACGATCCCGCGCGCCACGTACACCGCCATCACCGCGATCGGCGTGATCCTCGGGGTGACCACGTGGGCGGTCGTCAGCGCCACCGGGGTCGCCCAGGCCCAGGGCGTCGCGCTGGAGCACCTGCCGACGGGGGACCTCATCTTCTCGCTCTCGCAGACATACCTCGGCGGACCGCTGACCACGGTCATGATGATCCTGCTGCTGGTGAGCCTGTTCGCCGCGATGCTCGCGTTCCACAACTCGGCCACCCGGTACCTCTACGCCCTCGGTCGGGCGCGGATCCTCCCGCACGCGTTCGCCCGCACCCGCACGACGGGAGCGCCGCAGATCGCCGGCATCGTGCAGGCCGGGTTCGCCGCGGCCGTGGCGGTGGTCTTCTTCCTCGCGGGAGCGGATCCGATCGTGACGCTCGTCCCGGCCATGCTCGGCTTCGGAACGCTCAGCGTGCTGATCCTGCAGGGGCTCGCCGCCCTGTCGATCGTCGTGTACTTCCGTCGCGTGAACGACACGCGGCTGTGGAGCACTCTGATCGCACCGGGGATCGGGTTCCTGGGGATCGCCGCGATCTCCGTGCTGGCGGTGGTGAACTTCGACATCGTCGCCGGTTCCCAGGAGCTCGCCATCCGTCTCATGCCGCTGCTTCTCGTCCTCGCGCTGATCGGCGGCATCGTCTACGCGACCTATCTGCGCCGGAACCGTCCCGCCGTCTACGACGGCCTCGCCACCGACCTCGAACGCGTCAGCAGCCGCTGACCGCTTCCCCGATCCACCACCGCCCCGGGTCCGCCCGGGGCCCACCGAAGGAGAACCATGACCACGCTGAACCCCGCCGACACCTCGACGTGGCTCCCCCTGGACGGGCTCGCCCCCGGATTCGACGCCAACAAAGCCCCCCACACGACCGCGCTCGACGGCCGCGAGGTGAGCGTCACCGCACCCAACGGCACCCGCATCAGCCACCGCTTCACCGCGGATCGCGTCACCTGGGACTACACGCCGGGAGCCGGCGACGCCACGGCGGCCTCCTCCGGAAGCGATGCGTACGAGGCGTTCGAGGTCGACGACGAGCTCTTCTTCGTCCAGTTCCACCACGAGAGCCTCCCGACCGAGGCGGTCTCGCTCGTGGTGGACCTCCGCCACGGCCGCGTCCTGTCCGTGGTGAGCCGGATCCTCCCTCCGGAGCAGGGACGCACGCGCGTCCAGCACTTCTTCGGTCCCGCCGAGATCGACGGGGCCGCCGTCTCCGGCGACGCGCCGGCGCCGACGCGCACGCTCATCGGCCGCCGGGTCGAGTGGGTGTACAGCACCGAGCACGCCTACGAGCACGTCTACCTGTCGGAGCGCTGGTACTCGTGGCAGTGCCTCGCGGGACCCGAGCGCGGCCTTGCCGACACGGACGAGAACAGCGTCTGGCAGATCCGGCCCGGGATCTACGTCTTCGCGTGGCGCGAGAAGGTGATCCCCTGCGCGTCCGTGACGATCGCCGATCACCGCGACGCCTCGCGGATCCGCTCGCACGGCGTCCTGTTCGGGCTGGACGAGTCCGGCGAGGTGCCGACGCACTTCACCTTCGGCGCGTGGGGACGACTGCTGTCGGTGACCCACCACGCCCCAGACCTCGAGCCCGCCTCGTTCCCCGGCGCCGACGGGGACGCCTGAGATGACGGACGCGCCCGCGGAACCCTCCCCCGACGCGCCGGCCGACCTCGTCGTGCGGGCGGGGACGATCCGGACCCTCGTCCGCGACGCCCCGTCCGCGGAGGCCTTCGCCGTGCGCGGCGGAAGGATCGCGGCGATCGGCGACCGGGAGGCGGTCGACGCGTGGCGGGGCCCGGACACGCGGATCGTGGACCTCGGTCCCGACGCCGCCGTGTATCCCGGGTTCGCCGACGTGCACAACCATCACGCGATCGCCGGGCGCACGGATCTGTTCGAGCTGGTCCTCACCCCCTCGCTGACGCTCGACGAGATCCTCGACCGCATCCGGGAGCGGGCGGCGAGCCTGCCCGAGGACGCGTGGATCGCGGGCGGCGTCGTCGCGACGACGCTCCTGCCGACCCTGGCGAGCACGGCCGTGCGTCGCAGGCTGGACGAGGCCGCCGGCGGGCGCCCCGTCGTGATCGCCGAGGACTCCCGGCACAACCGGTGGGCGAGCACGCGGGCGCTGGAGCTCGCCGGGATCACCGCCGGGTCCGTCCCCGCAGCCGGCGTGACGGTGCTCGACCCCGAGGACGGCACGCCCACCGGGGTCCTGCTGGAGGCGGCGGGGATCCCGGTGCAGGAGGCGTTCGAGCGTGCCGGAGGGCTGACGGCGGCTCAGCATCGGGAGGCGTCCCGGCGGGGCGTCGAGCTCGTGAGCTCCTACGGCATCACGGCGTTCCAGGATGCCGGGGTCTCGGTCGAGATCCTGGGCGCGCTGGCCGACCTGGACCGGGCGGGCGAGCTCGACGCGTGGGTGGTGTCGTCGCTCCTCGTCAACGACGAGATCTTCGGGGTGGATCCGGTGGGGATGCCCCTCATCGCGCAGGGCGAGCGGTTCCGGACCGTCCACCATCGTCCGGACTTCGTCAAGATCTTCCTCGACGGCGTACCGCCGGCCCGCACGGCGTCGTTCCTCGACCCCTATGTCGCGGACGACGCGCACGGCGCCCACTTCCACGGCACGACCACCATGACCGCGGAGGAGCTGCTCGGCTGGCTGCGCGTCGTGGACGCGCGGGGGCTCGGAGCGAAGATCCACTGCACCGGGGACGGATCCGCCCGCCTCGTCCTGGACGCCGCGCAGCAGCTGCGCTCGGAGGGCGTCGGCATGCCGCTGCAGATCGCGCACGGCCAGTTCCTCGCCGACGCGGACCTTCCGAGACTCGCCGAATTGAGGGCGACCGCGGACATCTCCCCGTTCATCTGGTTTCCCGGGGTCATCCCGGACGCGCTGGCCGAGGTGCTCGGCGAGCGCGCCGAGCACTCGCAGCCCAATCGCGCGCTGATCGATTCCGGCGCGCTCGTCGCCGGGGGCTCGGACTGGCCGGTGAGCGAGTCGCCGAACCCCCTGGAGGGGATCCAGGGGCTGGTCACCCGTGCCGACCCGCTCGGTCGTGCGCCCGGCGTGCTGTGGCCGGAGCAGGCGATCACCGCCGAGGAGGCGCTGGAGGTGTTCACGATCAACGCGGCGACGGCGATGGGCCTGGGCGACGAGACGGGTTCCCTGGCCGTGGGCAAGTCCGCCGATTTCGTCGTGCTGGACCGCGACGCGATCGCAGGGCCGCCGGAGGACATCGTGCGCACCCGGGTGCTGTCCACCTGGTTCGCCGGGCGCGAGGTCTTCTCCGCCTCCTAGCCGTCTCACCCTCATCGAGTGGTCAGTTTCTGTGGGTTGACACCGTCTCAACCCACAGAAACTGACCACTCGCTGCGTTGCGGCGGACTTTTGGTATTCGGTGTTGCCAAGTACCGGTACTCAGTGTTACCGTCTAGTGGTACCTAGCAACACTGAATATCAACGTCACCGAATAGCGAAAGCAGGACGACATGGGCAAGCAGCTGACGGAGATGCTGAAGGGCACCCTCGAAGGCATCGTTCTCGCCACCCTCGCGACCCGGCCGGCCTACGGCTACGAGATCACCGCGCGCCTGCGCGAGCAGGGCTTCACCGAGATCGTGGAGGGCACCGTCTACGCCCTTCTCGTCCGGATCGAGCAGCGCGGGCTCGTGGACGTGGAGAAGGTCCCGTCCGAGAAGGGACCGCCCCGCAAGGTCTTCACCCTCAACGCGCAGGGCCGCGCCGCCCTCGACGAGTTCTGGGAGACCTGGACCTTCCTCGAGGAGCGCATCGACCGGCTCCGCACCCCCGACGACATCCGCACCACCCCCCAAGGAGAATGACCATGGCCGCACCCAAGTGGATCGAAGCCCTCACCGGCTCCCTCGACCAGAAGAAGCAGTACAAGAAGGACATGGCCCGCATCGAGGCCCTGCCCGAGCCGTACCACGCCGCCGCCAAGGCCTGCCACCGGTACCTGATGTACAACGGCCCCGTCGAGGACGGCGCCACGCTCATCACGATGTTCACAGACTTCGCCGACCTGTGGGAGTCCGCGGTCGCCGACGGCACGCCGCTGCGCGACATCGTCGGCGACGACCCGGTGGACTTCATCGAGACGTTCGCCGCCGCCTACTCGGGCAAGAACTGGATCGACAAGGAGCGCGCCCGCCTGACCAAGGCCGTCGATGAGGCCGAGCGCGTCGCGAAGGAGAAGGAATGATGACCGCCCTCACCGCCACCCGCCCGGCCATCCGGGTCCAGGGGATCACCAAGTCCTACAAGGACCTCCAGGTCCTGCGCGGCGTCGAGTTCGACGTGGCGGAGGGCAGCATCTTCGCCCTCCTCGGCTCCAACGGCGCCGGGAAGACAACGCTCGTGCGCATCCTGTCGACGCTGCTGAAGGCCGACGGCGGCACCGCCACGGTGAACGGCTTCGACGTCGGCGCCGAGTCCGACGACGTGCGCGAGTCGATCAGTCTCACCGGGCAGTTCGCCGCCGTGGACGAGGTGCTGAGCGGGCGCGAGAACCTCGTGCTCGTCGCTCAGCTGCGGCACCTGAAGGACCCGGGCGCCGCCGCCGACGCGATGCTCGCGCGGTTCTCGCTCACCGAGGCGGGCTCGCGCAAGGCCGGGACGTACTCCGGCGGCATGCGTCGCCGGCTCGACATCGCGATGAGCCTCATCGGGGACCCGGCGATCATCTTCCTCGATGAGCCCACGACGGGCCTGGACCCCCAGGCGCGCATCGAGGTCTGGGACACCGTCCGCGACCTCGCCCGCGGCGGCACGACCGTGCTGCTGACGACCCAGTACCTGGACGAGGCCGAGCAGCTCGCCGACCGCATCGCGATCCTCCACCGGGGCACCATCATCCAGAACGGCACGCTCGCCGAGCTCAAGCAGCTGCTCCCCTCGGCCACGGTCGAGTACGTGGAGAAGCAGCCGAGCCTCGAGGACGTCTTCCTCGCCCTCGTCGGCGACGCCTCGCCGTCCGAGTCCGACGCGCCGGCCGAGGCCGGCACGTCCCGAAAGGAACTCCGATGACCACTCACGTCCTGCGCGACACCGGCGTGCTCACGAGCCGGTCCCTGCGCCACATCCTCCGCAGCCCCGACACGATCATCACCACGGCGGTCACGCCGATCGCGATGATGCTGCTGTTCGTCTTCGTCCTCGGCGGCGCGATCCGCACCGGGACGGAGGGGTCGTACATCGACTACATGCTCCCGGGGATCCTCCTCATCACCATCGCCTCCGGCATCGCCTACACCGCGTACCGGCTGTTCCTGGACATGCAGGGCGGCATCTTCGAGCGCTTCCAGTCCATGCCGATCGCGCGTTCGAGCGTGCTGTGGGCGCACGTGCTGACCTCGCTGGTCGCGAACGTGGTGTCGCTGGCGATCGTCGTGGGCGTCTCGTTCCTCATGGGCTTCCGCACCGGGGCGTCCGTGGGGGCCTGGTTCGCCGTGGCGGGGATCCTCGTGCTGTTCACCATGTCGCTGACCTGGATCGCCGTGATCGCGGGCCTGGCCGCCAAGACCGTGGACGGGGCGAGCGCGTTCAGCTACCCGCTGATCTTCCTCCCGTTCATCAGCTCCGCGTTCGTGCCGACGTCGTCGATGCCCGGACCGGTCGCCTGGTTCGCCGAGCACCAGCCGGTGACATCCATCGTGAACACGATCCGTGCGCTGTTCGCGGGCCAGCCCGTCGGAGGGGAGATCTGGGTCGCCCTGGCCTGGATGCTCGGGGTCCTCGTCGTCGCCTACGGCGTCGCCGTGGCCCTGTACAAGAAGCGGCTGCGCTGACCCGGGGCGCCCCGTGCGACATCCGCCCCGCCCCGCATCGCCACGAGACGCGGTGACCTGACCATCCGTCGGGTCACCGCGTTTCGTCTCTCCCCGGTCGTTGAGCGAGGAGCGCAACGACGAGACGAAACGCGCCCAGCCCGGGTCACCGCGTTTTCGACTCGCTCCGCTCGCTCAACGACCGAAAGTGCCCACCCCCGGTCGTTGAGCGAGGAGCGCAGCACCGCGACGAAACGCGCCCAGCACCCGGGTCACCGCGTTTCGACTCGCTCCGCTCGCTCAACGACCGGGGAGGAGCGGTCACGGAGCCGCCAGAGGAGCCAGCCGCCGCCGAGCGGGACGAGAAGGAAGACCAGGATGATCCCGAAGTGCCAGCCGTTGAGGCCGACGACAAGGCCGCCCGGGATCTGCGGGGTCGGCGCCTCGCCCGCCCCGGCGGTCCCCGCCGATGTGCCGACCGCGTGGCCGACGATCGCGACGAGGAAGCCCAGCGCGAGCGCCGCGAACGGGAGGAGGATCGCCACCGCCTTCTCCCACCCACGCCACATCCGGCTGGACAGCACGAGCACGACGCCGATGACCCAGCCCGCGAGCGGGACGAGGAAGCCGCCGAACGCGAGGACCAGAGCCGCGACGATCGCGAAGCCGCGTGATGCGCCGAGCGGTGTCGGGGCCGGGGCGGGAGCGGCCGCTCTCGGCGGTGCGGGCGCGCGCTCCGGCTCCGTCGCGTCCCCCGCGGCCCGCGCGATCTCGAGCGGGTCCCCGAGCTGGGCGATCCGCGCGTCCAGCTCGGCTCCGTCCAATCCCTCCAGCTCCTCCGCGATTCCGCTGCGCAGGTCGGCGGCGACACGATCGGGCAGGTCGCTCAGCGCCGCGTCGAGGTCGGCGAGGTAGCGCGCCCGCCGCCGATCGGCGTCCGACGTCGGTTCTGTCATGACTCCTCCTCGGAGATCAGCGCGGCGACGCTGCGCGCGAACGGGTCCCACTGGCGGCGGAACCGGGCGAGCTGCTCTTCGCCGTCTCCGGTCAGCTCGTAGTACCGGCGCACCGGCCCCGCATCGGAGCGCTGGTCGAAGGTGCGCACCCATCCGCTCTGCCGCAGCCGGGCGAGAAGCGGGTAGAGCGTCCCGATGCTCGCGATCATGCCCGCGGCCGTGAGCTGCTCGGCAAGCTCCCAGCCGTAGCGCGGACCGCGCGCGAGCAGCCCGAGCACGCAGTACTCGACCACCCCTTTGCGCATCTGCGATCCGACATCGACTGTCATGCGAAACAAGCTAGCTGGTGACGCAAGACAGGTCAATCGAGACCCGGCGCCGCCCGGGTCACCGCGTTTCGACTCGCTTCGCTCGCTCAACGACCGAGACACCCACCCGGTCGTTGAGCGAGGAGCGCAGCACCGAGACGAAACGCGCCCAGCCCGGGTTGCCGCGTTTCGACTCGCTTCTGTCGCTCCACGACCGAGAAGCGTCGCTCGGCGAGCGGGGCCGCCGGGGCCGGGTCCGAACGGTGGAACGGAAACTAGACTGGAGCGGGCCGTTCAGCCGGGGAGGTCATCAGGTGCCGATCACGCGGGCCGTGCGGGAGACGGCGGAGCAGCACCCCGATCGGCTCGCGATCGTGGGGGACGACGAATCACTCACGTACCGGCAGCTCGTCGCGGACTCGCGCCGGGTGTTCGCCGTCGTCGACGCCGCGCACCGCGCCCAGACCGCCCCTCCGACACCCGCTCCGGAGACGGGCGGGATCCCGATCACGGCGGTCAGCCTGTCCGACGCGTTCCACACCGCCCGCATCGTCGCCGCGCTGGCCGGATACCGCGCCGTCTCCGCGACCCTCGATCCGCAGTGGCCCCTCGACCACCGCGTCCGGGTGATCGTCTCCACGGGGATCGGCGTGGTGGTCAGCGATTCCCCGGACCTGCGCCGTGCTCTCGCCGACGGCGGCTGGACCGGGACCGTCCTCACCCTCGACGAGTTCCGCTCCCGCGAGGACGCCGTCGAGGCCGACGACGCCACCGCCCCGGAACCGACGGTGCGGGCGGACGACGAGGCGTTCCTGCTCCTCTTCTCCTCCGGCACGACCAGCGACCCGAAGGCCTTCCTCAAGACCCGACGGCAGTACCGCGCCAACGTCGCCGTCTCCGCCGCGCACCTCGAACCGCTCCCGGGTGTCGCGACCCTCGCTCCCGGTCCGCTCTCGTACAGCCTCACCCTCTATGCGCTGATCGAATGCCTCGCGACGGGAGGATCGGCGCACCTCGCCGACGCCTTCGACCCGGTGCGGATGGCGGCGCGGATCCCCGCCGAAAGCATCACCCGGATCGTCGCCGTCCCCGCCGTCGTGCGCGCGCTCACCGATGCCGCGCGACGGGATCCGCTCCGGTTCGCCGGGCTGGACCTCGTCGTCACGGGCGGAGCGAACCTGCCCGCGGCGATCCGCGATGGGCTCGGCGAGGTGCTCCCCCACGTGCGGCTGATCAGCTACTACGGCGCGGCCGAGATCGGCTTCATCGGAGACAGCCGGGACGGCGACGGCACACTGATCACGCTCTACGACGGCATCCTCGCCCGGATCCGCGACGACGACGGACGCGACGTGCCCGACGGGGAGCTCGGCACGCTGTGGATCCATGCCGAGGCCGCCTCGGACGGCTATCTCGCGGCCACCACGGGCGCGGTCCTGCGCGACGACGACGGATGGGCGACCGTGCACGATCAGGCGCGGATCGTCGACGGGCGGCTGCACCTCGCCGGTCGGGCGGGCGACATCGTCGTGACCGGCGGACACAAGGTCTCCCTTCCCGACGTCGAGCGCGCGTTCGCCGACGCGCCCGGTGTCGGCGCCGTGTGCGCGGTGTCGCTTCCCGACGAGGACCTCGGGCGGATCGTGGCGCTCGTCGTCGAGCCGGCCGCCGCCGCGCCGGGCGGGGTCGCCACGCCCTCGCGCACCCGGAGCACGGCGGCCACCCCTGCCCCCGCTCCCGCCCCGTCCCCCGCCCCGGACCAGCCGGCGACGCTCCCGGACAAGACGAGCCTGCGCGCGTGGGCGCGCGGTCGGCTCGCCCCGCAGTTCGTGCCGCGGCAGTGGTACGTGCTGCCGCGTCTGCCGCGCACCGCGGGCGGGAAGATCCGCCGGATCGAGACCGCCGAGCGGATCCTGGCCGGCGAGGGGGTACGGCTGTGATGCGGCGGGCGGTCGTCACCGGGATGGGCGCGATCACGCCCAGCGGACTCACCGCCGACGCGCTGTGGGAGTCCGTCGTCCAGGGGCGCAGCGCCGTCTCCGTCCTCGACGAGCCCGAGTTCGCCTCCCTCCCCGTCCGGATCGGCGGCCGGGTACGCGGATTCGATGCCGCGGGGCTCGTGGAGCCCGGCCTGCAGCGCCGGCTGAGCCCCGTCCAGATCTGGGCGATCGCGGCGGCGGACGAGGCGCTCGCCTCGGCCGGGGCGGCCGGGGCGGAGCGCGCCGCCGGAGCATGGGCGCCGGAGCGCTTCGACGTCCTCGCGGCCACCGGGTCCGGGCCGGTCGACGCCATGCAGTCCGCGACCCGTGCCCTGGCGGCGCGCGGCCCTCGCGGCGTCCCCCTCGCCCTGGTCGTGCACGGCGCGCCCGACGCCGCGGCCGCGCTGCTCAGCCAGCGGTACGGCGCGCGCGGCCCCGCGCACGGTGTGACCGCGACGTGCGCATCCGGCGCCGTCGCCCTCGGCGATGCGCTGCGTCGGATCCGTCACGGCTATTCCGACACCGTGCTCGTCGTCGGGATGGAGGACTGTCTGAACCCGGTGAACCTCGCCGCCAACGCGAACCTGCGCGCGCTCGCGAACGGATACGAGGACGATCCGGGGTCGGCCAGCCGCCCCTTCGACCGCGGACGACGCGGGTTCGTGATGGCGCAGGGCGCCGCGGCGCTCCTCCTCGAGGCCGAGGAGGTCGCCGATGCACGGGGCGCGACTCCCCTGGCCGTGCTGAGCGGGTTCGGGGAGTCCAGCGACGCGTTTCACGCCACCGCGCCGCAGCCCGAAGGACGAGGCGCCGCGCAGGCGATCCGCTCCGCGCTGGACGACGCGGGGGTCTCCGCGGAACAGGTCGATCACGTGAACCTCCACGGCACCGGGACCCCGGCGGGGGACGCCGCGGAGATCGCCGCCCTCCGCGACGTGTTCGGGCCCCGCCTGCCGGGCATCCCGCTCACGGCGCCGAAGTCCGGCACCGGTCACCTGCTCGGC
Source organism: Microbacterium sp. CCNWLW41 (assembly GCF_037083505.1). Lineage (NCBI taxonomy): Bacteria > Bacillati > Actinomycetota > Actinomycetes > Micrococcales > Microbacteriaceae > Microbacterium > Microbacterium sp. CCNWLW41. Next base: position 56,030 of record NZ_JBAOJP010000008.1, on the reverse strand, counting down.
GCGTCCGGCGTCGTGGAGGCGATCCTGGCCGTCCAGTCCCTGCGCACCGGGCTCGTGCCGCCCACCCTGAACCTCGACGACCCGGAGTTCCCGGACGCGGATCTCGTGACCGGCGAGGCCCGGGCCGTGTCGCCGCGCACCGTCCTGTCGACGTCGTTCGGCTTCGGCGGCCACAACGGCGCCGTCGTCCTCGCCCCCGCGCCGGCCCGCGCCTGATGCTCCGACCGCCCCCTCCCGAAGGAGAAGCCATGACCGATCGCCTGACCCGCCACGCGGAGCTCGCCGAGCGCTATCTGCCCGACGCGCTGATGGAGCGCTTCCGGGAGCGCGCCGCCGTGTACGACCGCGAGAACCGCTTCTTCGACGAGGATCTGGCCGACCTCGTCGACCGCGGCTACCTGCGTCTCTTCGTGCCCGAGGAGGCCGGCGGCCCCGGACTGTCGCTCGACGAGGTGTCCCACCTCCAGCAGCGTCTGGCCTCCGCGGCGCCGGCGACGGCGCTCGCGGTCAACATGCACCTGATGTGCACGGGCGTCGTCCAGGCGTTGGCGGCGCGCGGCGACCACTCTCTCGACGGGGTGTTCGCCGAGACGATGGCGGGCGAGATCTTCGCGTTCGGGATCAGCGAGCCCTCCAACGACTGGGTGCTGCAGGGGTCGAAGACGGTCGCGACGCCGCAGGAGGACGGCGGCTACCTCCTCGACGGGGTGAAGATCTTCACCTCGCTCTCCCCCGTCTGGACGCGGTTGATCACCCACGGGCGCGACGACACGGATCCGGAGAACCCGGTGCTCGTCTACGGGTTTCTGGAGCGCGACACCCCCGGGATCACCGTGTCCGACCAGTGGGACGTGCTGGGGATGCGGGCCTCGCAGAGCCGCGCCACGATCCTGAAGAGCGTCCGCATGGCCCCCGAACGCGTCTCGCGCCGCATCCCCGCCGGCCGCGTACCGGACCCGCTGACCTTCGCGATCACGAGCACCTTCCAGCTCCTCGTCGGCTCCGTGTACGCAGGGGTCGCCTGGCGTGCCCTGGAACTCGGAGCGGCGGGGCTCAAGGCCCGCCGCTCGGCCAAGAGCGGGACCACGTATGCGGAGGTGCCGGAGTTCCGCGCGCGCCTGGCCGACGCGTACGCCGAGTACCTGGCGGTCCCCGCCCAGCTGGAGGCGTACTGCCGCGACTTCGACGAGCTCGTCGACCACGGCGCCGGCTGGGCCCCGCGGGTCGTCAGCGCCCGTCTCCACGCGTCGGCCGTCGCCCGCCGCGCCACGGAGACCGCCCTGATGTGCACGAGCGGATCGGGGTTCGACAACGGCCACGAGCTCAGCCGCCTGCACCGCGACGCGATGGCGAGCCTGTTCCACCCGCCCGGCGCCGACGCCGCGCGGCCGATGTTCGCCGCCGCGCTCCTCGACGACTGACCGGCCGCGGGCTCAGCCCGCGGCCGTGTCCTCGAGGAGGAACCGCGCGCCGCGCTCGGCGATCATGGCGGCCGGCGCATTGGTGTTCCCGGTGGGGACCGTGGGCATCACCGACGCGTCCACGACGCGCAGCCCCTCGACGCCGCGCACACGCAGCCGCGGATCGACGACCGCCGCGTCGTCGCTGCCCATGCAGCACGTCCCGACCTGGTGGTGGTACGTGATCGCCGTGCGACGCACCCAGTCCGCGACGTCGGCGTCGGTCACCTCCGGCCCGGGATAGACCTCCGTCGCTCCCCACTCGCCCGCGAGCGCGGGCTGTGCGCCGATCCGGCGGCACTGGCGGACGGACGCCGCCAACGACGCCAGGTCGCGCTCGTCCGCGAGCGCCGCGAGATCGATCAGCGGCGGGTCGGCCAGTCCCGGTCCGGACAGGACGAGCGCTCCGCGGCTGTGGGGCGTGACGAGCCCGGCCATGAGCGTGAACCCGTCCTCCCCGCGCGGCTCCAGTTCTCCCCACATCGGTACCGAGAAGTGGATCGGCTGCGTGTCCGGCTCCGCGAGATCGGGCCGGCTCCGCCAGAAGAGGTGGCTCTGCGTCACCGAGACGCCGGGCCGGGGCGGTCCGACCGGCTTCGCCGCCGTGGTGAAGATCACCGGGGAGAGCAGGTGGTCGTGCAGGTTCCTGCCGACCTGCGGGGCGTCCACGACGACGTCGATCCCGTGCCCCTCCAGCTCCTCGCGCGGACCGATCCCCGAGCGCAGCAGGATCACCGGGCTCCCGATGGCCCCGGCGGCGAGGACGACCTCGTCCGCACGCAGCTCCTCCGCCTCGGCCCCCTCGCCCAGCCGGACCCCGCGTGCGCGGCCGTCCTCGACAATCACGGAGTGGACCTCGCGACCGGTGACGATCGTCAGCCGCTGCGCGATCGGCTGCGCGTAGGCCATCCAGGTGTTCACGCGCCGCCCGTCGCGCATCGTCACCTGCTCCTGCGAGACGCCGTCGAGGACGCCGCCGTTGTAGTTCTCGTTGCGCGGCAGCCCCTCCTGCACCGCGGCGGCCACGATCGACTCCTGGATCGGCGAGAGCGGGTAGTCGTCGGTGACGGGGAGGAGGTCGTTCTCGATCGCGTCGTACACCGGCTCGACCTCGTCCCAGCCCCAGCCGGTAGCGCCCGAGCGCTCCCAGGCGTCGTAGTCGGAGGCGGCGCCGCGCACCCAGATCATGGCGTTGAGCGCATGCGACCCGCCGGTGACCTTGCCGCGCGGCAGGTGCAGCCGACGACCGGCCGCATGCTCCTGCGGCACCGTGAAGAAGTCCCAGTCCTCCGCGGAGTGCCAGAGCTCTCCGGCGCGAGACGGGTCGTGGATCGCGGGGTTCTCGTCGTACCCTCCGGCCTCGACGAGCGTCACGGAGACGCCTGCGTCGGCGAGCCGCCGTGCGACGATCGCGCCCGAGGTGCCGGCCCCGACGACGATCGCGGTCCGCACGCTCAGCCCTTCCGTCCGGGGCCGGAGACGACCTGCGTCACCGACACGGACTTCAGCCCCGCCACCCCGAACTCCAGACCGTACCCGGAGCTCTTCACGCCGCCGAACGGCACCATCGGGTGCAGCCCGCCGTGCGAGTTGATCCACACCGTCCCCGACTGCATCCGGGTCGCCGCCTCGCGCGCGGCCTCGGGGTCGCTGGACCACACCGAGGCCCCCAGCCCCGCGTCCAGCCCGTTCGCGCGGGCGAACGCGTCGTCGACGTCCGTGTAGCGGATGACCGGGAGCACCGGGCCGAACTGCTCCTCGTCGACGAGCGGGGCCCCGTCCTCGATGTCCGCGACGATCGTCGGACGATAGAACAGCTCGCCGAGCTCCGGCGCGGGCTCGCCTCCGGTGACGATGCGCGCGCCGCGCTGCCGGGCGTCCTCGACCAGGCGCGAGACGATGTCGAACTGCGCCTTGTTCTGCAGGGGGCCGAGGACGTTCTCCTCGTCCAGCCCGTTGCCCATCGGCGTCGAGGCGGCGATCTCGGCCACGGCGTTGACGACCTGGTCGTAGATCGAGTCGTGCACGTACAGGCGCTTCATCGCCGCGCAGGTCTGCCCGGTGTTGATGAACGCGCCCCAGAACAGGTCCTGGGCGATCGCCGCGGGGTCGGTCCCCGGCAGGACGATACCCGCGTCGTTGCCGCCCAGCTCCAGCGTGAGCCGGGCGAGGTTACCTGCCGAGCTCTCGATGATCCGGCGGCCGGTGGCCGTGGACCCCGTGAACATGATCTTGTCGATGTCCGGGTGCGAGGCCAGCCGGGCGCCCACCTCGCGGTCGCCCGACACCCCGATGAGGACGTCGGCGGGGAGCACGTCGTTCATCACCGCCAGCATCGCCAGGACGCTCAGCGGCGTGTACTCGCTCGGCTTGGCCACGACGGTGTTGCCCATCCGCAGCGACGGCCCGATCTGCCAGATCGTGATCATCAGAGGCCAGTTCCACGGGCCGATCGCCCCGACGACGCCGGCCGCCTTGTAGACGAGCTCGGCGTGCAGGTCGGCGTCGTCGACGAGCACCTCCGGCTCGAGCACGGTCGTCGCGTTGGTCCGCAGCCACGCCGAGCAGGCGCCGAGCTCGAAGCGCGCGTTGGGGCCGTTGAGGGGCTTGCCCTGCTCGCGGGAGAGGATCCAGGCCAGCGGCTCCGCGTGCGCGTCGATCGCGTCGGCCGCGGCCAGCAGCAGCGCGCTGCGCTCCTCGTGCCCGAGGGCCTCCCACGCCGGCTGGGCCGCCTTCGCGCGCGCGATCGCCTCGTCCAGGTCCGTCACCGTCTGGACGGGCGCGCGCCCGATCGTCTCCCGGGTCGCGGCATCGGGGATCTCACGCCCCTGCCCCTCGGGGGCCTGGATGCGGTCGAGCAGCGCGGCGGCCGCTGCAGCGGTGTCGGACATCGGACTCTCCTTCGAGCGTTCGGGGCGGGCGCAGGACGACGCCGTCCTCCATTCTGGGTGCGCGCTCGCGGCCGCGTCTTGTCGCCCTGCGCGCCGCCGTTGACCGAGTGCGAACGACCCGGGATCCGGGCGCACCGCGTCCGCGGCCCGGGGCGCACCGCGACCGCGACCGCGTCCGGGGGCGCGCCGCGACTGCGGCCGGGTCAGCCGCGCAGCGCCAGGGCGAACGGCAGGACCGCGCTCGCCCCGGCCGCGCGGAGGACGCCGGCGGCGACCGTGAGGGTCCAGCGGCTGTCGACCTGGTCGTCGACGAGCAGCAGCGGACCCGCTGGGACGTCGAGGTGGTCGGCGCCGAACCGCTCCCAGACGCCGGCGAGGCGGAACGCGCTGTTGCCTCCGGGACCACCGGTCGGGCCGCCGTGCACCGGCGCCAACGCGCCGAGGTACGGGAGCCGGCCGATCTCGGCGAGGCCGCGGGCGAGCGAGTCCACGAGCTGCGGACGCGACCGGGAGGGGACGGCGACCACCGCCACGGGGCGCTGCGTCCAGCCCCAGTCGGCGAGCACCCGGACACAGGCCGCGAGCACCTGCGGCGGCACGGGGCCGTCCGGGGCGCCCGCCGCGAGCAGCGTGCGCAGGGTGCCTCCCCATCCGAGGTCCGTCAGGCGGGCCAGCGCTCGTCCCTCCTCGGCCTGGGCGCCCGGATCGATCCGCCCCTTGACCGGCACGCCGAGCCGATCCGCGCCCGTGGGCCACTGACGACGGGGCTCGATGGGGACGCCGACCCGGTCGAGGGACGCGGCGGCCCGGGACGCCTCCGTCTCAGCGATGTCCGCGGAGAACCAGGGCCCGGCGCAGTTGTCGCACCGGCCGCAGGGGGCGGCGGTGTCGTCGTCGAGGGCGCGCTGGAGGAACTCCATGCGGCAGCCCGATGCCTGCTCGTAGTCGAGCATGTGCTGCTGCTCCGCGCGCCGCTCGGCGGCGATGCGGGCGTAGCGCTCGGCGTCGTAGACCCAGGGGGTTCCCGTGGCGATCCAGCCCCCTTGGACCCGCCGCACCGCTCCGTCGACGTCCAGCACCTTGAGCAGCAGCTCCAGGGGTGTCCGACGGATGTCGACCATGGCTTCCAGGGCCGGGGTCGACACCGGCTGGTCCGAGAGCGCGGCCAGCACGCGGCCCGCGCGCTCCTCGTCGGGCATCGAGGCGGTCGCGAAGTAGTGCCAGATGTCGCGGTCCTCGGGCCCGGGCAGCAGCAGCACGTCCGCGCTGTCGCTCGCGCGCCCGGCGCGTCCGACCTGCTGGTAGTAGGCGACCGGCGACGAGGGCGCGCCGAGGTGCAGGACGAAACCCAGATCCGGCTTGTCGAACCCCATCCCCAAGGCGCTCGTCGCGACGAGCGCCTTCACCTCGTTCCGCTTCAGCATCGCCTCCGACTCGGCGCGCTCGTCGGCGTCGGTCTGCCCCGTGTACGCCCGCACCGCGTGTCCGCGCTCCTGGAGCAGCCGCGCCGTGTCGACCGCCGCCGACACGGTCAGCGTGTAGATGATGCCCGAGCCCGGAAGCTCGTCGAGATGGCTGAGCAGCCAGGCCAGCCGCCGTGCCGCGTCCGGCAGGCGCAGCACGCCGAGCCGCAGGGACGCGCGGGCGAGCGGGCCCCGGATCGTGAGCACGCCGTCGCCCGGGGCACCGGCATCCGTGCCCGTCCCGAGCTGCTCGGCCACGTCCGCGACGACCCGGCTGTTCGCCGTCGCCGTCGTCGCGAGGACCGGCACTCCGACGGGCATCTGCGCGATGAGGTCGCGCAGGCGTCGGTAGTCGGGCCGGAAGTCGTGCCCCCAGTCGCTGATGCAGTGGGCCTCGTCGACGACCAGCAGGCCGATCCGCTCCACCAGCGCCGGGAGGCGCTCCTCTCGGAAGGACGGATTGTTCAGGCGCTCCGGGGACACGAGCAGGACGTCGACCTCATCGCGGTCGAGCCGGTCGAGAACGTCGCTCCACTCATGCGCGTTGGTCGAGTTGATGGCCACCGCGCGCACGCCCGCGCGCTCCGCCGCGGCGATCTGGTCGCGCATGAGGGCGAGCAGCGGGGACACGAGAACGGTCGGTCCCGCGCCCTGTCGTCGCCGGAGCGCCGTGGCGACGAAGTACACCGCGGACTTCCCCCACCCGGTCCGCTGCACGACGAGCGCTCGGCGCCGTCCCGCGACGAGCGCCTCGATCGCCTCGTACTGGCCGTCGTGGAACTCCGCGTCCGCGCGCCCGACGAGCTCGCGCAGGGTGGCGAGGGCCGCTCCGCGCGGATCCGCGCCCGCGCCCGTCCCCGCCCCGCTCGCCGCGCCCGTCCCCGCCCCGCTCGCCGCGCCCGTCCCGTCCATGCCTGCCGCGTCCGTCCCGACCATGCCCCCAGTCTGCGGCACGCGCCCGACATCCCGATCCACGTCCGCCGAAACCCCCTCGCCCCGCCGAGACCCCCTCGTAGAGCCGTATCTACGAGGGGGTCTCGGCGATCAGAGGGGGTTTCGCGGGACAACGAGAGGGGAGGGAAAGGAAGGCGGAGGGAGGAGAGGGTCACGGGGCGAGGATCGCCGCGGCGGCCTCCCGGGCGTCGTCCGCGGAGGCGGCGCCCGCGGCCGCGTCGGCGGCTCGTCGGCACGTCTGCGCGTCCGTCCGGCGCAACGAGGCGGAGACCCCGGCCAGTGCGCGCGCCGACATCGACAGGCTCGTCGCCCCGAGCCCCACCAGGACCGGCGCGAGCAGCGGGTCCGCCGCCGCCTCCCCGCACACTCCGACCGGTCGTCCGGTCGACCGTCCCGCCTCGCCCACCATCCGGATGAGCCGGAGCACGGCCGGCTGCCAGGGGTCGTTCAGAGCCGCGAGCTCGGTCTCCTGCCGATCGGCGGCCATCGTGTACTGGGCCAGATCGTTCGTCCCGAGGCTGACGAAGTCCACGACGCGGAGCAGCTCGGGCGCCAGCAGCGCCGCCGACGGCGTCTCGATCATCACGCCCGCGCTCGCCAGGCCCGCCTCCCGGCAGGCGGCGACGAACTCCTCCGCCTCGGCGATCGTCGCCACCATCGGCGCCATCACGTCCACCGCGGTGCGCTCGGCCTTCGCGGCGTCGGCGATCGCGCGGAGCTGGTCGCGCAGGAGCCCCGGCGCCCGTCGGGCGACCCGAAGCCCGCGCACCCCCAATGCAGGGTTCTCCTCGGACAGCGCCGTCGCGAACGGCAGCGGCTTGTCGGATCCGGCGTCCAGAGTGCGCACGACGACCGTCCGGCCGGCGAACGGACGCAGGACCGCTCGGTACGCGGCGGTCTGCTCGGCGACGCTCGGCGCGTCACGGCGGTCGAGGAAGAGGAACTCCGTCCGGAACAGGCCGATCCCGTCCGCCCCGGACGCCGCGGCCGCCTCCGCGTCCGCCGCGCCGCCGACGTTGGCCCGCAGCCCGATGCGCGTCCCGTCGGCGAGGCGCCCGTCCCCGTCGAACGGCGCGGTCTCCGTCTCCCCCCGGGCCTCCTCGATCTCGGCGGCGGACGGGTCGAGTCGCACCGTCCCCCGCTCCCCGTCGACGAGCACCGGCCGACCGGCCGGGATCGCCGTCGCCCCCGCGGCGCCGACGACCGCGGGCAGCCCCAGCGACCGCGCGATGATCGCCGTGTGCGAGGTGGGACCGCCCTGCTCCGTGACGAGGGCGACGCAAACTCCCCCGGCGAGCGCCGCCGTGTCCGCGGGCGCGAGGTCGGACGCGACGAGCACGAACGGGTCCGACCGATCGGGCACCCCGGGCCGCTCCCGTCCCTCCAGCGTCGCGATGATCCGGTCCCGGACGTCACGGAGGTCCGCCGCCCGCTCGGCCATACGCCCGCCGAGCGCGGCCACGGCCGCCTCCTGTGCGGAGGCCTCCTCCCAGACCGCCCGCTCCGCCGAGATCCCCTGCGCGCGCACCCGCTCCCCCGCGGCCCGGATCGTCTCGGGGTCGGCGGCCAGCAGCCGGGTCGCGTCGAGGATCGCCGCCGCGTCGCCGGTGGCGCGCGATGCTCGATCGGCGAGCTCGGCGACGACGGCGTCCGCCGCGGCCCCGATGCGCGCCGCCTCCGCCTCCCGCTCGGTCGGCGGCACGCGCTCCCCCGCGGGCGGCTCCGCCACCGCCGGTGCGAGAAGGACCACCGGCCCACCGGCACGACCGGCGCTCACCCCGCGTCCCCGCAGCGTGGCCCCCGGTGCCGGCGGCGCCACGGCAGGCGCAGTCGCGACCGCGGCCGGCGGCTCCGCCTCGACCACGCCGCCCGCCGGCGCCTCGGGGAGCGCCGCCCCGACCGCGCCGCCCGGCGTCGCGTCGTCGATCTCCCCGAAGCCGTCCTGGAAGAGAGCCGCGATCCGCTCCACCGCGTCCTCGGCTCCGGCGGGCCCCGTCAGCTCGACCTCGTCCCCGGCGCGCGCCCCCAGAGTGAGCAGACGCGAGAGGCTCGCCGCCGCGGCGTCGGGGCCGGACGGCAGGCGCCGCACCCGGACCTCGGCGCCGCCCGCCGCCTCGGCGATCAAGGCCGCGGGCCGCGCGTGGATCCCCAGCGGGTTGCGGACCGTCACCCGACGCGTGACGGCTGCCGGCCCGCCCCCGTCGGCGACGGCGCCCCCCGGGCCGTCACCGTCGGGGGCGGAGTCGTCCCCACCCGGATCCGCCAGCTGGGCGGTCTTCGCCAGCAGCGCCCCGGACGCCTCCCCGGCCGCGGCGTCCAGGCTCGCACCGGCCGCGGCCGCCACGCTCGCCGCGAGCAGCCCCTCGACGAACGGCGCGGGCACGAGCCGCACCGGCACGTCGCTCGTCCGGAACTCCAGCGCCATCTCGGCGCTCATGACCGCCGACCCCAGATCCATGAGCACGAGCACGCCGTCGACCTCGGCGGCGAGCTCGTCGATCGCCGCCGCCACCCGGGTGGCGTCCGTGCCGAGGATCGGGGTGCCGTCCGGCTCCGTCCCCGCGCCGGCGGCGAGCCGCACCGGCGCGCCCCCGTTCGGGACCATCTGCCGGGCGAGCTCGCCCGCCGCCTCGGCCAGACGCTGACTGTGCGAGACGGCGACGATCCCGATCATCGGGTGCGGCCCGCGACCGCGTCGGCGAGCGTCTCGAACAACAGCACCGTGGACGCCGCCCCCGGATCGAGGTGTCCCGCGCTGCGTTCGCCCAGGTAGCTCGCACGTCCCTTGCGCGCCACCAGCGGCAGCGTCGCGTCACGCCCCTCCGCGGCGGCCTCGGCGGCCGCACGCGCGGCATCGGCGAGGTCAGCGCCCTCGCCGATCCGCGCGTCCAGCGCATCCACCGCGGGCGCCATCGCGTCGAAGAGCGTCTTGTCGCCGGCCTCGGCCTTGCCCCGCGCCACGATGCCCTCCAGACCCGCACGGAGGGCCGCCGCGAGCCCGGGCGCGTCGAGCTCCGTCACGGCTCCCGCCGTCATCCCCATCCGGAGGAAGAACGTGCCGTACAGCGGGCCGCTCGCTCCGCCCACCGAGCCGACGAGCGTCATCCCCGCGGTCTTCAGCAGCTCGTCGACCGTCGCCGGCGCCGGATCCAGCTTCGCGACGACGGCCTCCATCCCGCGCGTCATGTTCGCGCCGTGGTCCGCGTCGCCGATCGCGGAGTCGAGCTCGGTGAGCCAGTCCCGCTTCGCCGTCACGGCGTCCCGGAAACGGACCAGCCAGTCGGCCAGCGCATCCATCCCGATCGTTCCCGCCATCATGCGCCCCACCGCAGGCCCGGGGTCACGACCGGCGCGTCCCACAGGCGAAGCAGCTCGTCGTCGGCCTTCAGGACCGTGAGCGAGCACCCGGCCATGTCCAGCGACGTGATGTAGTTGCCGACGAGGTTCCGGGCGATCGTCACGCCCGCCTTCTCCAGCAGCGCGGCGACCTCGCCGTACATGAGGTAGAGCTCGATCAGCGGCGACGCGCCCATGCCGTTGAGCATGACGATCGCCGGTCCGCCCGCCGCGTCCAGGTCGGCGAGGATCGGGTCCACCAGCTGGGCCGCGATCTCGCGGGCGGGCGCCAGCGGCTCCCGGTGCCGGCCGGGCTCGCCGTGGATGCCGATCCCGATCTCCATCTGGTCGTCCGGCAGATCGAACGTGGGCTTTCCCGCCGCGGGCACGGTGCAGCTCGTCAGGGCCATGCCCATCGACCGGCCCTGACCGTTCACCCGGGCCGCGAGATCGGCCACGGCCGCGAGGTCCTGCCCCTCCTCCGCGGCTGCGCCCACGATCTTCTCCAGCAGCACCGTGAGCCCGACGCCGCGCCGCCCGGCGGTGTAGAGCGAGTCCTGGACGGCGACGTCGTCGTCCACGGTGACCGAGCGCACCTCGATGCCCTCCATGGACGCCAGTTCCGCGGCCATCTCGAAGTTCAGGACGTCGCCGGTGTAGTTCTTCACGATGTGCAGCACGCCCGCGCCGCGGTCCACCGCCTTCGTCGCCGCCTGCACGCGATCGGGCGTGGGCGACGTGAAGACCTCGCCCGCCACCGCGGCGTCGAGCATTCCGCGCCCGACGTAGCCGCCGTGCAGCGGCTCGTGGCCGGAGCCTCCGCCGGAGACGACCCCGACCTTGCCCGCGTCCTTGGGCGTCGCGCGGGTGATGACATGCGTCTCGAGGTCCACCGACAGCTCGGGATGCGCGAGCGCCACCCCTCGCAGCGACTCGACGAGCACGTCCTCCGGCGCGTTGATGAGCTTCTTCATCCTGCTTCCTCCTGGCTCGGTCAGACCCGGGGGCCGGCGCCGGTGCGAAGCGGTGCGCTGCCCTCCGTCGGGCATCGGTCGAAAGCTCCACTTTCGGAAAGCTTTTCGTTAATGTCGAATATGCGGGGAGAATGACGGAATGTCAAGGGAGACCGACGGCACCGCGGAGAGGGGCGACGACGCATGATCCAGTCGATCGACCGCGCGGCAAGGATCCTCGATCTGCTGCAGGGCGCGCGCCATCTCGGCATCAGCGATCTCGCCGCCGCGCTGGACCTGCCGCCGTCCACCGTGCACGGCATCGTGAAGTCCCTCCGCGCCCACGGGCTGGTCGCGAAGGAGCGGGGCGGGCAGCGCTACATGCTCGGCCCGACCCTGCTGAAGCTCAGCAACGTCTACCTCGACAGCCTGGACGTCCGCGCCCGCGCCATGCGCTGGACCCACGACCTCGCACGGCGCACCGGGATGGCCGTGCGCCTGGGCGCGCCGCACTTCACCGAGGTCCTCGTGATCCACCACACCCTCCGTCCGGACGACAGCCAGCAGATGCTGGAGACGGGACTGGCGATCCCGGCGCACGCCTCGGCCATGGGCAAGGTCCTGCTGGCACACGACCTGGGCTTCCAGCGGGCGGTGTTCGCGGCGCCACTGCGCAGCCTCACCGGCGAGACGATCACCTCGCCCGACCGACTGCGGCGCGAGCTCCCCGGCATCGCGGAACGCGGCGCCGCCGGGGAGAACGACGAGGCGGTGCTCGGGGAGTCCTCGCTCGCCGCCCCCGTCGCCGACGCCCGCGGCGACATCGTGGCGGCCCTCGCGGTCGTCTTCCCCTCGCCGGAGGCACCGGCGCCGGACGCCGTGCTGCACGCGCTGCGCGAGACGGCGAGGAACATCTCCCGCGAGCTGGGGTCGCCGACCTGGCCGCCGGGCGTCTCCCCCGCCGACGACTGAGGCGGTGCGGACGGTCCCCGGCCCGATCCCATGCCGGGCGCCGGATCCGGTGTCGCCGCCGATCGCGATGTCGGCGGCCGGTGCGACAATGCCGGTGTGATGCTCTCCGAGCTGGTCGACACCGCCGCCGAGGTCGCGGCCACGTCGTCGCGCCGGGCGAAGATCGACGCGCTCGCCCGGCTGCTCGCGGCGTCCTCTCCCGACGAGCTCGTCCCGCTCGTCGGACTCCTCCTGGCCCAGCCGCGCCAGGGACGCGTCGGCGTCGGGTGGCGCGGCATCGCGGCCGTCGACGTGACGCACGCGCCGGATCCGGTGCTGACCATCGCCGACGTGGACGCCGCGCTCGAGGAGGTCGCCGGGGCCGTGGGCGCCGGGTCGTCCCTGCGCCGCGGGGAGGCGCTGGCCGCGCTCGCCGCGAGATCGACGGCGGCGGAATGGGATTTCCTGGCCCGGGCGATCCTCGGCGAGCTGCGCACAGGCGCGCTCGCCGGCGTTCTCCTGGACGCGATCGCCGCCGCGGCGGACCGGCCGGTCGGTGCGGTGCGCCGGGCCGCGATGCTGTCGGGCGACCTGGCGGAGACGGCGCGCGTGGCGCTCACCGGCACGGCCGCGGACCTGGACGAGGTCGGGCTCGTGGTCGGGCGCCCGGTCCTGCCGATGCTCGCCGGCACGGCCGCGACCGCGTCCGACGCGCTCGCGACCACCGGTCCGGCATCCGTCGAGTACAAGCTGGACGGCGCGCGGATCCAGGTCCACCGGCGGGGAGACACGGTTCAGGTGTTCACCCGCAGCCGCGCCGACATCACGCACCGCGTCCCCGAGATCGTCGAGATCGTCCGAGCGCTGCCCGCCCACGACCTCATCCTCGACGGGGAGACCCTCTCCCTCGACGAGGACGGCGGCCCGCGGCCGTTCCAGGAGACCCTGTCCCGGTTCAGCGCCGACGTCGGGCGGGACCAGCTGCTGCGCCCGTGGTTCTTCGATCTCCTCCACGTCGACGGGAGGGACCTCGTCGACGAGCCGCTCTCGGTGCGCCTGTCAGAGCTCGACCGGGTGGCGGCGCCGTGGCGGATGCCGGGCGTCGTGACCGACGATCCCGAGACCGCCGAGCGCCTGTCGCACGAGGCGCTGGCCGCCGGCCACGAGGGGGTGCTGGTGAAGGGCGTGGACTCTCCCTACACGGCCGGCCGCCGCGGCACCTCGTGGGTCAAGGTCAAGCCCGTGCACACCTACGACCTCGTCGTCCTCGCCGCGGAATGGGGCTCCGGGCGGCGGCGGGGTCTCCTCTCCAACCTGCACCTGGCGGCCCGCGACCCGGACGGCGAGTGGGGCGAGCCGGGCGGGCTCGTCATGGTCGGGAAGACCTTCAAAGGCCTGACCGACGACCTGCTGCGCTGGCAGACCGAGACGTTCCCCGCTCTGGAGACGCGACGAACCGCGCACGCGGTGTTCCTCCGTCCGGAGCTCGTCGTCGAGATCGCGATCGACGGCGTGCAGCGCTCGTCCCGTTACCCCGGCGGGATCGCCCTGCGGTTCGCGCGGGTCCGCGGCTACCGGCCGGACAAGTCCGTGGCGGATGCGGACACCGTCGGCACCCTGCGGGCGTTGCTGCGCGGCTGAGCGCGACGGCCGGGCCTCGCGCGCTCAGGCGGTGGGAGGAAGACCCTGGTCCTCCTCGCGCACCGTGCCACGGTAGGACCACGGGAAGTCGATCCAGAGATCGGTGTCCTTCCAGGCGTAGTCCGGCTGGATGATCGTCGTGGGCTTGGTGTAGATCGTGACCGAGCGGACGTCGGCGCCCTTGGCCCGCAGCAGGTCGACCGCCAGCGCGAGCGTGCGCCCGGAGTCGGCGACGTCGTCGACGAGCAGCACCCGCCGACCGTCCAGGTACTCCATGTCGAGCTCGGGCGGGAGCACCTCGGGCGCGTCGAGCACCGTGCCGATGCCGGTGTAGAACTCGACGTTGATCGCACCGCAGTTCTTCGCGCCGAGGCCGTACGCGATCGCGCCCGCGGGCAGCAGTCCCCCGCGGGCGATGGCGACGACGACCTCCGGCTCGAAGCCGCTGTCGAGGATCCGCCGGGCGAGGTCGCGCGTGGCGACGCCGAAACCATCCCAGGTGAGCGTCTCGCGCTCCTGCACAGCATCCGTCATGCGTCCATTCTGCCGTCCCGGGGACCTCCCCGCGTCCTGCCTTCGCGAGGCGGCGGGCGTGGGGACGGCTCCGCACGCCGGACGCGGAACTCCGGATAGAATGGGCGGCGTCCGGCCGGCGCCCACGCCGCCGGTGCCCGAAAAAGGGGCACGAAGCCCACGCTGCGACGACGCACGCGCGGCGAGACACATACGGATCCGCATCATCTCCGTTCCGTCTCGAAAGGCTCTGCCATGCCCTCGGTGTCCGCCCACGTCGCACTCACCCTCGCCCAGCACATCGACGCCGTGTTCGGGGTCATGGGAAACGGGAACGCGTACTTCCTCGACGCCCTCGAGACCCAGACCGACGCCGTCTTCACCGCGGTCCGCCACGAACAGGGCGCGGTCGTCGCCGCGGACGCGCACTATCGCGCATCCGGTCGGATCGCCGCCGCGACCTCCACCTACGGCGCCGGCTTCACGAACACGATCACCGCGCTCGCGGAGGCGGTCCAGGCCCGGATCCCGCTCGTCCTCGTGGTGGGCGACGAGCCCACCTCCGGTCCGCGGCCCTGGGACGTCGACCAGATCGCCCTGGCCTCGGCGGTCGGCGCCCGCACCTATACGACCGGGCGCGCCGACGCGGCGGCCACCACCGTCATCGCGATCGAGCACGCGCTGACCTATCGGGTGCCCGTCGTGCTGGCCATCCCCTACGACGTGGCGGCATTGGACGCGGGTCCCGTCCCCCCGGCGCCCTCCCCGCGCGTGCCGGCACCGCTCACTCCGAAGGGCGAGTTCGCCGCGGGGATGCTGGACGAGATCGCCGCGGCGCTCCGCGACGCCGAGCACCCGTTCCTGCTCGCCGGACGCGGCGCGTGGCTCGCCGACGCCGGGACCGCGCTCGGCGCGCTCGCGGATGCGACCGGAGCGCTCACCGCGTCCTCCGCCCTCGGTCGCGGCGTGTTCCCGGACGCGCGCTACGACCTCGGCGTCACCGGGGGCTTCGGCGCGGACGGCGCGATGGAGCTGATCCGCGAGGCAGACGTCGCGGTCGTGTTCGGCGCATCCCTCAACCAGTTCACGATGCGCTTCGGCGAGCTCTTCGCGCCCGGAACCCGGGTGTTCCAGGTGGACGTCGCCCCGGCGGCCACCCACGCCCACGTCAGCGGGTTCGTCCGCGGGGACGCCCGTGTCGTCGCGGAAGAGCTCGTCGCCCGCCTCGATGCCGGGGCCGCGCCGGCGTCCGGGGCCGGCGCGCACACGGATCCGCGGAGCACCGCCGCATCCGCGGGGGGATCCGGGGATTCCGTCCGCCGCGAGCCCACCTCTCCGCGCCCGGCGGGCACGCCCTGGCGCGAGCGCGTGGACGTGGCCGCCGCGCGGGCCTATGCTCCGGGCGACGAGCTCGCCGCGGACGGGCGACTGGACCCGCGATCGGCGGCGCGCCGCATCGCCGCGCTCCTGCCCGAGGACCGCGTGGTCGTCTCCGACGGCGGGCACTTCATCGGCTGGGCGAACATGTACTGGCCCGTCGCCGCGCCGGATCGGATGATGATGATCGGGACCGCCTTCCAGTCCATCGGTCAGGGGTGGCCGAGCGTCGTCGGCGCCGCACGGGCGCGAACCGGCTCGACCGTGGTCCTGACCACGGGCGACGGCGGCGGCCTCATGGCGATCGCGGATCTGGAGTCCGCGGTGCGTGCCGCCGGCGGGAGGGGGATGGCCGTCGTCTGGAACGACGCCGCCTACGGCGCCGAAGTGAACCTGTACGGGCTGAAGGGGCTGGCGGAGGGACCGATGCGGATCCCCGAGGTCGACTTCGCGGCGCTCGGGGCCGCCGTCGGCGCCGAAGGGGTCGTGGTCCGCACCCTCACAGACCTCGATCGGCTCGGGACATGGGCCGCCGAGGACCCGGCGGAGCGCCGCTTCCTCGTGCTCGACCTGAGGATCTCCGGCGACGTGATCGCACCGTACCAGCAGGAGATCATCCGCGTGAACTCCTGAGCTCCGCGGCCACCACCCCCGAAGCCCCCTTCCCTCGTCCATACCCCCCTCCATCCGCGCATGTGAGAGGGGGTCTCGACGGTGCGAGGGGGTCTCGGCGGACTCGACGGTGGGGAGGGGCCCGGCATTCGGACGGTGCGAGGGGGTCGCGGCAGACTCGACGGTACGAGGGGGCCCGGCATCCGGACCGTACGAGGGGGTCTCGGCGGCCTCGGCGGAGGGGATTCCCCCCGACGCTGCTCTCCGCGGATCGAGGCCGACGGCCCGCCCGGGGCCGATACGCTCGTGCCATGCCCGACGCGAGCTCCTCCTCCGAGATCCTCCGCTACGCCGCGTTCGCGGCATCGCCCGACGGCGGCAACCCGGCCGGCGTC
Source organism: Microbacterium sp. CCNWLW41 (assembly GCF_037083505.1). Taxonomy (NCBI): domain Bacteria; kingdom Bacillati; phylum Actinomycetota; class Actinomycetes; order Micrococcales; family Microbacteriaceae; genus Microbacterium; species Microbacterium sp. CCNWLW41. The sequence continues at coordinate 39,484 of NZ_JBAOJP010000008.1, read as the reverse complement.
GTGCTCGACGCGAGCGGCCTCGACGACACCGAGATGCTCCGGATCGCCGCGGACCTGGGCTACCCGGAGACTGCTTTCGTGCACGGCGGCGACGCTGCGGCACGCCGGTTCCCGCTTCGCTACTGGTCGCCGGGCGCCGAGGTGCCGTTCTGCGGGCATGCCACGGTCGCGACCGCGGTCGCCCTCGCCGAGCGGATCGGACCGGGCGAGATGGTGTTCGAGACGCGCGCCGGAGAGATCGCGCTGACCGCCACCGGCTCCGGCGACGCGCTGACCGTCTCGTTCACGAGCGTCCCCCCGGAGGTGCGGGAGATCGATCCCACGCTGCGAGCGCGCCTCCTGGATGTGCTGGGGCTCGTGCCGGACGACCTCGATCCGCGGTTCCCCGCGCGCGAGGCGTTCGCGGGCAACTGGCACCCGGTGCTCGTCCTCACCGACCGGGAGTTGTTCCACCAGTTCCGCTTCTCACCGGCGGAACTGGCCGCGCTCATGGCGGAGACGGACTGGACCGGTACCGTCACCGTGCTCCATGCGCAGGGCGAGCGCGACTACCTGGCGCGGAACCTGTTCCCGGTCGGACGGATCACCGAAGACCCCGCGACCGGGTCTGCCGCGGCGTCCACCGGTGCGTACCTGCGCGAGGTGGGACGGGCGCAGGCGGGAGATGTGCTCCGGATCCACCAGGGCGCGCACGTCGGCCGCCCGAGCCTGCTCACCGTGACCGTTCCCGCGGCGGGCGGGATCGTGGTGTCGGGAGGGGCCACGCGCCTCCCCTGACACCGCTCCTCCCGGGTTTCGACTCACTCCGCTCGCTCGACGACCGAACCCGCAACCACCGCGTTCCGCTCGCTCGACGACTGACGGACACCCACCGGTCGTTGAGCGAGGAGCGCAGCGACGAGACGAAACGGTCAGGCCTCGAGGAACGCACCCTCGAGGAACGTCGCGAGCTCGTCCGTCGCGTCCAGCGGGAGGACGGCCGCGACGTACTGATCGGGCCGGACGATCACCACGACGCCGTCACGGGAGAGCTCCCGCGCGGCAAAGATGTCCGTCTCGGTCCACTTGCTCGGCCCGGACGCGTACACCTTCTCCCAGTCGGTGAGCCCCAGCGGCCCCGTCTTCGGCTGGAACAGCTCCGGAGCGGTCGTGACGTCCAGCTCCTCGAACGGCTGTTGGTAGACGACCTTCGCGTCGAACACCGCGTCCGCATCCGCGCCCGCCGGCGTGTACCGGGCGAACAGCGGCGCGGCGGCCTCGGCCCAGGCACCCACGCCGTCCCCGCTGCGGTCGCCGAAGGCGTAGACACGCCAGCGGCCGTCGGCCCTGGCGTGGTGGCCGAGGTGGACGACGTTGCCGTCGCCGACCCGCACGACCTCCGCGGACTTGAAGCGCTTGCCGACCGGGAAGCCCCCGGCGAGCGCCTGATGGGCGTCGGACCCGGTGATCATCGAAGCGCCGTACTGCGTCATGAACCCGGAGGGGAACTCCGCCGTGGCGAGGTAGTAGGTCGCCAGCTCCTGCGGGTCCGAGATCTCCTCAGGCTTGCGCGCCATCAGGCTCGACCACTCCCGGTCGAAGTCGATGAGCTGCTGCGCCACGGGCTTCCGCTCCGCGCCGTACGTCGACAACAGCGACTCCGGGGCGCGTCCGGTGAGCACGGAGCCCAGCTTCCACCCGAGGTTGAAGCCGTCCTGCATGGACACGTTCATCCCCTGCCCGGCCTTGGCGCTGTGGGTGTGGCAGGCGTCCCCCGTCAGGAAGACGTGCGGGTGCCGCTCGACCCCCTCGTCCACGTCGTCGAAACCGTCCGTGATCCGGTGGCCGACCTCGTAGACGCTGTGCCAGGCCACCTCCTTCACGTCGATCGCATAGGGGTGCAGGATCTCGTTCGCCTTGGTGATGATCGTCTCGATCGGCGTCTTGCGCACCGCGTGGTCGTCGTCCTCCGCGACGGCGCCGAGGTCGATGTACATCCGGCTGAGGTATCCGCCCTCCCGCGGGATGTGCAGGATGTTCCCCGCCTCGGAGTTGATGGCGCACTTGGTGCGCCAGTCCGGGAAGTCGGTGTTGACGAGCACGTCCATGACACCCCACGCGTGTGCGGAGATCCCCCCGACGTGCCTGCGCCCGATCGCCTCCCGGACCCGGCTGCGCGCCCCGTCGCAGCCGACGACGTAGGTCGCGCGGATGGTGCGCTCCTCGCCCGCGCGCGGGCCCGCCGTGTGCCGCACCCGCACCTCGACGGGACGGTCGCCGTCCTCGTGGACCGTGAGCCCGAGGAACTCCACGCCGTAGTCGGGGACGATGCGGCCCGGCCCGTGGGCGGCAGCCTCCGCGAAGTAGTCGAGCACGCGCGCCTGGTTGACGATGAGGTGCGGGAACTCGCAGATGTCGTAGGCGTAGTCGGCCGTGCGCGCCGTGCGCACGATGTTCCGCGGGTTCTCGGGATCCGGTCCCCAGAAGTTCATCCAGCCGATGTTGTACGCCTCGGCGATGATCCGCTCCGCGAACCCGAAGGCCTGGAAGGTCTCGACGCTGCGGGGTTGGATGCCGTCCGCCTGGCCGAGCACGAGGCGCCCCTCGCGCTTCTCGATGATGCGGGTGGAGATGCCGGGGTACTGCGACATCTGCGCCGCCAGCAGCATCCCGGCGGGTCCCGAGCCGACGATGAGGACGTCCATCTCGTCGGGGAGGTCGCCCGCGCGGTCGGTGCCGACCCCGTCGGCGTTCTGCACGCGCGGGTCTCCGGACACGTAGCCGTGGTGGTGGAACTGCATCGTCGTCGATTCCTTCCGGACTGCCTCGTTCGGGTCGGACGGTCGGGTCCGCGATCCGGGTCCCTTGCGGGACGGATCGCGATGTTCTATATTCGAACACACCGTTCTACTATTGAACACAGCGTATCCGATCCCGGAGCACCGGACAAGGACGCGCGAGCGAGGAGCATCCATGAGCACGGCCCCCGCCTCCCAGACCCTGAGCCGCGGCGTGCGCATCCTCGAGGTGCTGGCCGACGCCCGGAGCCCGCTGTCGATCGACGAGGTCGCGGCCCGCCTGGAGGTCCACCGTTCGATCGCGTACCGGCTCGTCCGCACCCTGGAGGATCACCGGCTGATCGCCCGCGACTCGTCGGGCCTGCTCGCGCTCGGCCCGCGCATGGCGGCCCTCGCCGCGGGCGTCGCGAGCGATCTGCAGTCCGAGGCGCTGCCGGAGCTCACCGCGGTGGCGAACGAGCTCGGGATGACGTGCTTCCTGGCGGTGCTCGACGGGGAGGAGTGCATCACCCTCGTGAGCGTCGAACCGCGCCACACCGTCGCGAGCGTCGCCCAGCGCCCCGGCGCACGCCATCCGGCGACGGTGGGGGCGCCGGGCAAGGCGATCCTGGCCCAGCTCTCCGACACCGACGCGCTCGTCCCCGACTCTCTGCGCGACGAGGTGGCCCGGATCCGCGAGCGCGGTTTCGCCACGAGCCACGACGAGGTGATCCCCACGGTCCAGTCCGTCGCCGTGCCGCTGCCCCTGCGCGGTCGCCGGCCCACCGCGATCGCCGTCGTGCACGTCGCGACCGCGCACGCCGACGCCGACATCGCCGCGCGGCTCATCCGCTCCGCGGAGTCGATCCGCGCCTCCCTCGACGGCTGACCCGCCCACGCCCCGCACTCCGCGCCCCCGCGCCCGCACGCGCACATGCGCCCGCATGCGCCGAGTGGTCAGTTTCTGTGGGTTGAGGACGCCTCAACCCACAGAAACTGACCACTCGACGGGGTGGGGCGGGGCTACGCGCGGGACAGGCCGTAGATCGGGCTCACCGCCTGCTCGGCCTCGGCATCCGGCCCGAGCGGGATGCCGCTGCGGTCACGCAGCAGCAGCGTCGCGACGAGGCCGAGCAGGGTCATCCCCGCGAGGTACCAGGTGATGCCCTGGGTCGAGCCGGTGGCCTGCACGATCGCCGTCGCGATGGTCGGGGCGAACGCACCGCCGACGATCGCGCCGATCGCGTAGGAGATCGAGACGCCCGAGAAGCGGATCGAGGCCGGGAAGAGCTCGGTGTACAGCGCCGCCTGCGGACCGTACGTGAACCCGAGTCCGATGGTGAGGATCGCGAGCCCCGCGAACAGCGGCCCGATCTCCCCGAGATTGACCAGCGGGAACAGCGCGAACACCCCGCCGAGCTGGAGCACCCAGCCGATGACGTAGGTGGTGCGGCGCCCGATCCGGTCGGACACCCACCCCGCGATGAGGGTCGAGATCAGCCACGTCACGGCGGAGCCGGCCACGGCCCACAGAACGGGACCCCGCTCCAGCCCGATCGGCCCCTCGGGGTTCGTGGCGTAGCCCTGGATGTAGCCGCCGGTCGTCATGTAGCCCACGGCGTTGTTCCCGGCGAAGACGAGCGCGGCGATGATCACAAGGAGCAGGTGCTTGCGGAACAGCTGCACGATCGGCATCCGCGCCTCCTCCTTGCGCTCGGCCAGCTCCGTGAACACGGGGCTCTCCTCGACCTTGCGACGGACGTAGTAGCCGACGAGGATCAGCACCACGCTGAGCAGGAACGGGATCCGCCAGCCCCAGGCGAGGAACTGGTCACCGGGCGCGAGGAAGGCCATGATCGCCATCACGCCCGAGGCGAGGAGCAGCCCGAGCGGCACGCCGATCTGCGGCGAGGCGCCGAAGATCCCGCGGCGCTTCTTCGGGGCGTGCTCGACGGCCATGAGCACGGCGCCGCCCCACTCGCCGCCGGCCGAGATCCCCTGCAGGATCCGCAGCAGCACGAGCAGCACCGGCGCCGCGACGCCGATGGTCTCGTAGGTCGGGAGCACGCCGATCAGCGCCGTGGCGGCCCCCATGAGGATCAGGGTCCACATCAACACGGCCTTGCGTCCGACCTTGTCGCCGAAGTGGCCGGCGAGGAAGGCGCCGAGCGGGCGGAACAGGAAGCTCACGCCCACGGTCGCGAAGCCGACGAGGGCGCTGTTCGCCCCGAGCGGCGCGAAGAAGAGCTGCCCGAACACCAGGCCGACGGCCGTGGCGTAGATGAAGAAGTCGTACCACTCCACGGTCGTGCCCACGACCGTGGCGAAGACGACGCGGCGACGATCGGCTGCCGTCGCGATGGTGCCGGTCGGGGTGAACCCGTCCTGTGACTGCCCGCTCATGGGGTGTCTCCTTTGAATATGTGACCTCGTCGTCACGGCGCGCATCCGGGATGCTTGCCGAGTCTCGCCCTGATAATATACGATTTCGAATACGACGCCAACAGGCCGAGGCCTCCGGCGTATCCGTCCCTCTCCCCCGTGGAGATCAGCGCGAGGAGGCGCCTGTGACCGTCCCGATCCCCCGCCCCGGAAAGATCGTCGCGATCCACCTCAACTACGTCTCCCGCGCGGACCAGCGCGGGCGCCGCCCCGCGGCCCCGTCGTACTTCTTCAAGCCGGCCAGCTCCGTCGCCGGGACGGACGGGACCGTCGAGCGCCCCGCCGGCACCGAGCTGCTGGCGTTCGAGGGCGAGATCGCGCTCGTCATCGGCACGGCAGCCCGTCGCGTCCCCGTCGAGCGCGCATGGGAGCATGTGTCGCACGTCACGGCTTCGAACGACCTCGGCCTCTACGACCTGCGCGCCAACGACAAGGGCTCCAACGTCCGCTCCAAGGGCGGCGACGGCTACACGCCGCTCGGCCCCGACCTCATCGACGCCGCGCTCGTCGATCCCGCAGCCCTGCGCGTGCGCGCCTGGGTCAACGGCGAGCTCGCCCAGGACGACACCACGGCCGGCCTGCTGTTCCCGCTGCCCCAGCTCGTGGCGGATCTGTCCCAGCACTTCACGCTCGAGCCCGGCGACGTGATCCTCACCGGCACCCCGGCGGGATCCAGCGTCATCGTCCCCGGCGACGTGGTCGAGATCGAGGTCGATGCGCCCGAGGCTCCGGGAGCGCCGAGCTCCGGGCGCCTGCGCACCACCGTGGTCCAGGGCGAGGTGCCCTTCGACGCGGCCCTGGGCTCGCTCCCGGCCGTCGACGACCTGCAGCGGGCCGAGGCCTGGGGATCCCGGGAGGCGGCGGGCCTTCCCGGCGAGACCCAGGAGACCCCGGAGCCCCGGGAGCCCGCGGCCCCGGCGCTCACGGCGGAGCTGCGCGCGAAGCTCGAGGCGGCGCCCACTGCCGGGCTCTCGGCGCAGCTGCGCAAGCGCGGGCACCACTTCTGCTTCATCGACGGCGTCTCCGCGAACCTCCCCGGCACCAAGATCGTCGGCACCGCCAAGACGCTGCGGTTCATCCCGGCCCGGGAGGACCTCTTCGCCTCCCACGGAGGCGGGTACAACGCCCAGAAGCGCGCGTTCGACGCGGTGGCCGAGGGCGAGGTCATCGTGATCGAGGCGCGTGGCGAGTCCGGCACCGGCACCCTCGGGGACATCCTGGCCCTCCGCGCCCAGGCCCGCGGCGCCGCGGGGGTCGTCACCGACGGCGGCGTCCGCGACTTCGACACGGTCGCCGAGATCGGCCTGCCGGTCTTCTCGCGGGGCCCGCACCCGTCCGTGCTCGGCCGCCGCCACGTCCCGTGGGACGTCGACGTCACGATCGCCTGCGGCGGCGCGGCCGTCCAGCCCGGCGACATCATCGTCGGCGACGGGGACGGGGTCATCGTGATCCCCCCGGCGATCGCCGAGGAGGTGGCCGACGCCGCCCTCGCCCAGGAGGTCGAGGACGAGTGGATCGCGGAGCAGGTGGCGGCGGGGAACCCCGTCGACGGGCTGTTCCCGATGAACGCCGAGTGGCGCGCGCGGTACGAGGCGAGCCGGTCGGCGGGGACCGGGGCCGGAGAGAGCGCGGGCGCATGACGATCGTCGCCGAGGGGAGCAAGTCGGAGCAGGCGTACGCCTGGATCCGCTCGCGGATCGCCTCACACGCGTACGGCCCCGGGTACCGTCTGGTCCTCGGCCCGATCGCGGACGAGCTCGGGATGAGCGTCGTGCCCGTCCGCGAGGCGATCCGCCGCCTGGAGGCGGAGGGGCTGGTCACGTTCGAGCGGAACGTCGGCGCGCGGGTGTCGCTCGTCGACGAGAGCGAGTACGCGCACACAATGCAGACCCTGGGTCTCGTCGAGGGCGCGGCCACCGCGCTGTCGGCCCCGCACCTCGACGCCGACGCGCTGGAGCGCGCCGCGGAGGTCAACGCCCGGATGGTGCGCCTCCTCGACCACTTCGACGCGCATGCGTTCACCGACCTCAACCGCCAGTTCCACTCCGTGCTGTTCGAGCCCTGCCCCAACCCGCACCTGCTCGATCTCGTGCACCGCGGGTGGGCACGCCTTTCGGGGATCCGCGACTCCACGTTCGCGTTCGTCCCCGGACGCGCGCGCCACTCCGTGGAGGAGCACGCGCAGATCCTCGACCTCATCCGCGCGGAGGCCGATCCGCTCGAGATCGAGCTCGCCGCCCGCAACCACCGCTGGCGGACGATGGACGCCTTCCTGACCTCCCGCCACGAACCGACCACCCGCACCACCACAGAAGGACGATGATGACCGACGTCTACATCCCGGCCGATCTGCCGGAGAAGATCCAGCACTACATCGACGGCGAGTTCGTCGACTCGATCGACGGCGACACCTTCGAGGTGCTCAACCCCGTCACGAACGAGACCTACGTGCACGCCGCCGCGGGCAAGAAGGCCGACATCGAGCGGGCCGTCGCGGCCGCCAAGCGCGCCTTCGACGAGGGACCCTGGCCCCGCATGCTCCCCCGCGAGCGCTCGCGGGTGCTGCACCGGATCGCAGACATCGTCGAGTCACGCGACGCGCGGCTCGCGGAGCTCGAGTCCTTCGACTCCGGTCTGCCGATCACCCAGGCCCTCGGCCAGGCCCGCCGCGCCGCCGAGAACTTCCGCTTCTTCGCCGACCTGATCGTTGCCCAGGCGGACGACGCGTTCAAGGTCCCCGGACGGCAGATGAACTACGTCAACCGCAAGCCGATCGGCGTCGCCGGGCTCATCACCCCGTGGAACACGCCGTTCATGCTCGAGTCCTGGAAGCTGGGACCTGCCCTCGCCACGGGCAACACCGTGGTCCTGAAGCCCGCCGAGTTCACGCCGCTGTCGGCGTCGCTGTGGGCCGGCATCTTCGAGGAGGCGGGTCTGCCGAAGGGCGTCTTCAACCTCGTCAACGGCCTCGGAGAGGACGCCGGCGACGCGCTCGTGAAGCACCCGGACGTGCCGCTCATCTCCTTCACCGGCGAGAGCCGGACGGGGCAGATCATCTTCGGCAACGCCGCACCGTTCCTGAAGGGCCTGTCGATGGAGCTGGGCGGGAAGAGCCCGGCCGTCGTCTTCGCGGACGCGGATCTGGACGTCGCGATCGACGCCTGCATCTTCGGCGTCTTCTCCCTCAACGGCGAGCGCTGCACCGCCGGGTCCCGCATCCTCGTCCAGCGCGAGGTCTACGACGAGTTCGTGGAGCGGTACGCGGCGCAGGCCGAGCGCGTCAAGGTCGGCCACCCGCACGACCCGGCCACCGAGGTCGGCGCGCTCGTGCACCCCGAGCACTACGACAAGGTGATGAGCTACGTCGAGATCGGCAAGACCGAGGGCCGTCTCGTCGCCGGCGGCGGGCGTCCGGAGGGGTTCGAGACCGGCAACTACGTCGCCCCCACCGTCTTCGCCGACGTGGCGCCCGACGCACGGATCTTCCAGGAGGAGATCTTCGGCCCGGTCGTCGCGATCACCCCCTTCGACACCGAGGAGGAGGCGCTGGCCCTCGCGAACAACACCAAGTACGGCCTCGCCGCCTACATCTGGACGAACGACCTCAAGCGGGCGCACAACTTCGCGCAGTCGGTCGAAGCGGGCATGGTGTGGCTGAACTCGAACAACGTGCGAGACCTCCGCACTCCGTTCGGCGGAGTCAAGGCCTCGGGCCTCGGCCACGAGGGCGGCTACCGCTCGATCGACTTCTACACGGACCAGCAGAGCGTGCACATCACGCTCGGCGCGCCGCACAACCCCACGTTCGGCAAGCAGGACCTGCACACCGAGACCGATCTCGACGACCCGGACCCCCGCTGAACCCACCCACCGGTCGTTGAGCGAGCGCAGCGAGACGAAACGCCTCCCGGCATCCGTGACGCGTTTCGTCTCGTCGTTTCGCTCCTCGCTCGACGACCGGGCGATAGCAAGGACGCTGACATGACCAACCGCGAAGACATGACCCTCACCTCCTCCGGGTTCTACGTGAGCCAGGAGGCGCCGATCACCACGGACAACCCCGTCGCCACCCCCGCCGCCGCGCCGCCGGACATCCTGCGCTGCGCCTACATGGAGCTGATCGTCACGGATCTGGCGGCCTCCCGCCAGTTCTACGTCGACATCCTCGGCCTGTACGTCACCGAGGAGGACGAGGAGACGATCTACCTCCGCTCGACGGAGGAGTTCATCCACCACAACCTCGTGCTGCGCAAGGGCCCGATCGCCGCCGTCGCCGCGTTCTCCTACCGCGTGCGCACGCCCGAGGACCTCGACCGTGCGGTCGAGTTCTACACGGAGCTCGGCTGCGACGTCCGCCGCAATCCGGACGGCTTCACGAAGGGCATCGGCGACTCGGTGCGCGTGGTGGACCCGCTCGGGTTCCCGTACGAGTTCTTCCACGCGACCGAGCACGTCGAGCGGATGTCGTGGCGCTACGACCTGCACATCCCCGGCGAGCTCGTGCGTCTGGACCACTTCAACCAGGTCACCCCCGACGTGCCGCGCGCCGTGAAGTTCATGCAGGATCTCGGCTTCCGCGTGACGGAGGACATCCAGGACGAGGAGGGCACGGTCTACGCCGCGTGGATGCGCCGCAAGCCCACCGTGCACGACACCGCGATGACCGGCGGTGACGGCCCCCGCATGCACCACGTGTGCTTCGCGACCCACGAGAAGCACAACATCCTCGCCATCTGCGACAAGCTCGGGGCGCTGCGCCGCTCCGACGCCATCGAACGCGGGCCGGGCCGTCACGGGGTGAGCAACGCGTTCTACCTGTACCTGCGCGACCCGGACGGCCACCGCGTCGAGGTCTACACGCAGGACTACTACACGGGCGACCCGGACAACCCGGTCGTCACCTGGGACGTGCACGACAACCAGCGCCGCGACTGGTGGGGCAACCCCGTCGTCCCGTCGTGGTACACGGACGCCTCGCTCGTCCTGGACCTCGACGGCAACCCGCAGCCGGTCGTCGCCCGCACGGACTCGTCCGAGATGGCCGTGACCATCGGCGCGGACGGGTTCTCCTACACGCGCGCGGACGAGGCCGAGTCGTCGATGCCGGAATGGAAGCAGGGCGAGTACAAGCTCGGCCACCAGCTCTAGGCGGCCGCCGCGTTTCGACTCGCGGAGACCCGCACTGAGCGAGCGAAGCGAGTCGAAGTGTCGCTCAACGACCAACGCACGTCCCCGCGTTTCGACTCGCTCCGCTCGCTCAACGACCGACGCACGTCCCCGGTCGTTGAGCGAGGAGCGAAGCGACGAGACGAAACGCACCACCACGCAGAACTCACCACTCGCAGAGAGAAGGAACGGATGCTGTCAGCAGACACCATCGCGCAGCTCGCCGCCGAGCTCGCCGAGGCCGACCGCGCCAAGAGCGTCATCCCGCGCATCACCGCCCGCCACCCGGAGGCCACGGTCGAGGACGCCTATGCCGTCCAGGGCGTGTGGCGAGACTCGCAGATCGCGGCGGGACGCCGGCTCGTCGGCCGCAAGATCGGACTCACCTCCAAGGCGATGCAGCAGGCGACGGGCATCACGGAGCCGGACTACGGCGTGATGTTCGACGACACCGTGTACCGGTCCGGGGCGGAGATCCCCGCGGCGGACTTCTCGAACGTCCGGATCGAGGTCGAGCTCGCGTTCGTTCTGAAGGATCCGCTCGAGGGACCGGACTGCACCCTGGAGGACGCCCTCGCCGCGATCGACTACGCCGTGCCCGCCCTCGAGGTGCTCAACTCGCACATCGAGCTGGAGGGACGCACGATCGTCGACACCATCAGCGACAACGCCGCCTACGGCGCGATGGTCCTGGGCGATGTGCACAAGCGCCCCGACGAGATCGACCTGCGCTGGGTCCCCGGCCTGCTGTTCAAGAACGGGGAGATCGAGGAGACCGGAGTCGCCGCGGGGGTCCTGAACCACCCCGCCACCGGCGTCGCGTGGCTCGCGAACAAGTTCCACCAGCACGGCGCGCGTCTGGAGGCCGGCGAGATCATCCTGGCCGGTTCGTTCACCCGGCCGATGTGGGTGCAGGCCGGCGACAGCGTACTGTGCGACTACGGCCCCATGGGCACCATCACCTGCCGTTTCGTCTGACCGGATCCAGGAGCACCATGTCTCTTCGCCTCGCCCCGTCCTTCCGCGAGCGGCTCGCCGCCGCCGACCGAGCGCTCATCGGCATGTGGGCGTGCTCGGGCAGCCCCGTCCTCGCCGAGGTCGACGCGGGGTCGGGGCTGGACTGGCTCCTGATCGACATGGAGCACTCGGCGAACACGCTGGAGTCCGTGCAGATCCAGCTCCAGGTGGTGGCCGCCTACCCGATCACCCCGGTCGTGCGGGCGCCGTTCAACGACGTCGTCGCGATCAAGCAGGTGCTGGATCTGGGAGCGCAGAACCTCCTGGTGCCGATGGTGTCCTCCGCGGACGAGGCGCGGGCCGCGGTCCGCGCGGTCCGCTATCCGCCGGAGGGCGTACGCGGCGTCGGCAGCGCCCTGGCGCGCAGCGCGCGGTGGAACCGCGTCGACAGCTACCTGCAGGAGTCGGCGCAGCACACGTCCCTCACGGTCCAGATCGAGACGGCCGCGGGCGTCGAGGCCGCGGCCGAGATCGCGGGGGTCGACGGGGTGGACGCGGTGTTCGTGGGGCCCTCCGACCTCGCCGCGTCCCTGGGGCGCCTGGGCCAGCAGACCCACCCGGACGTGCTCGACGCGGTGGGCAGGACCTTCCGCGCGGTGAAGGAGGCCGGGAAGCCGGTCGGCGTCAACGCCTTCGATCCCGCGGCCGCGGACGCCTACATCGCCCAGGGGGCGGACTTCGTCGCGGTCGGCGCGGATGTCGCGCTGCTCGCGCGGGCGACGGAGGCTCTGGCCGCCCGTTTCCTCCCCGCCGCCGACGACACCGCCCGCGCCAGCTACTGACCCCGGTCCCCGAGGACCGAGCCCGGCGGCGTCAGACGGCGGCGGCGAGCATCCGGGCGGCCAGGGAGCGGGCGGTGACCGCTCGGAGACCGGTGGCGCGCGTGACGACGGCGGCCATCTCCTCGGAATAGCCGATGCAGTCCAGGAAGATCCACTCCGTGCCCGAGGCGGCGAGCGCACGGCCGGCCTCGGCGAAGGCCTCGGCATCGAAGGCGTAGGGATCGGCGGCCGCCACCGACGCGTCCCGGCCGAGATCGGCCCGCCAGCGCGCCGCGATGTCCTCGACCTGCCGCGGCGTCGGCACGAGGACACCGAGCGCCCGCTCGCCCACCAGCACCGCCGCGGCTCCGCGCGCCAGCTCCTCGGCGGTGTAGACCGGGACCGAGGCGGCGAGCCCCGGGAGGTGTCCGGTGCACAGGATCAGCACGGCCTCGGCTCCGTCCGCCACGACCCGGTCCACCGCGCTCTGGACGAGGGGGCGCAACCGATCCTCGTCCAGGACCGCGGAGGAGCCGTCACGCAGGCGCGAGACCACCGCCGCGCGTCCCGGCTCGGGGGCGAGGGCGCCGATCGCCGCCGCGCCCAGGTCGTCCAGCGCCCCGCGCTCGATCACCTCGTGCCCCGCCAGGAGCGGCAGGATGTCGGGGGTCACGTCCACGCGCGGCGCCTGCCCGATCGTCACGAGCCCCAGCACGGTCACGACGCCGCCTCCGACCGGAGCCCCGCCTCGATGAGCGCGCGGCGCTCGGCGCGGTCCCGATACGCGTCCGGGTCGGGCACCGGGACGGCCGCGAGCAGGGCCCGGGTGTACGGGTCCTGCGGGTCGGCGAGCACCTCGGCGCAGCGCCCCGCCTCGACCACCCGGCCCTGGCTCATCACGATCACGTCGTCGGCCATGAACTCGACCACGGCGATGTCGTGGGAGATGAACAGGTAACTCAGCCCGAGCTGGTCCTGCAGGTCCTTCATCAGGTTGAGGACCTGCGCCTGCACCGACACGTCCAGCGCCGACACCGGCTCGTCGCACACGACCAGGCGCGGCTTGAGCATGAGGGCGCGCGCGATGCCGATCCTCTGGCGCTGTCCGCCGGAGAACTCGTGGGGGTAGCGGTCGGCGTACGAGGCGTCGAGGCCGACGACCTCCAGCATCTCCCCGACGCGGGACGCCTCCTCACGGCCACTCAGCCGCTCGTGCAGACGCAGCGGCTCGGCGAGGAGACGTCCCACGGTCCATCGCGGGTCCAGGGACGCATAGGTGTCCTGGAACACGATCTGCATCTCCGAGCGTCGGCGCCGCAGCTGGTCGCGGTCGAGCGAGAGCAGGTCGGTGCCGTCGAAGCGGACGCTGCCCTCCGTCGGCTCGATGAGCCGCAGCACGCATCGACCGGTCGTGGACTTGCCCGATCCCGACTCCCCCACGATCGCGAGCGTCGTCCCCTGCTCCAGATCGAGGTCGACCCCGTCCACGGCGCGGAACGGGGGTGCACCGCGCCGCGCCCCGCGCTGCGGGTACTCCTTGACCAGGCCTCGGACGCTCAGCAGTGCGCTCATGCGCTCCACACTCCTTCGGAGACGTAGGGCAGCCGATCCTTGCCGACGTTGCGCGACGGCATCGAGTCCAGCAGCGCCCGGGTGTACGGGTGCTCGGGAGCGCGGAAGACCTGCTCGGCCTCCGCCTGCTCCACGATCTCGCCCCGCCGCATGACGACGACGCGACGGCACGCCTGCGCGACCACGCCGAGGTCGTGGGTGACGAGCAGGATCGCCGTGCGGTGGCTCTCCTGGAGATCGAGCATGAGGTCGAGGATCTGCGACTGCGTCGTCACGTCCAGCGCGGTCGTCGGCTCGTCGGCGATGAGCAGGTCCGGCTCGCAGGACATGGCCATGGCGATCATGGCGCGCTGCCGCATTCCCCCGGAGAGGTGGTGCGGGTACGAGTCGGCGATCTGCGCGGCGCGGTGGATCCCCACCATCTCCAGGAGCTCGACGACCCGCCGGCGCGCGTCGTTCCGGTTCATGCGGAGGTGACGACGCAGTGGCTCGGCGATCTGGAAGCCGATCGTGAAGGCGGGGTTGAGGGCCGTCATCGGCTCCTGGAAGATCGTGCCGATCCGGCGCCCGCGGACCTGGCGCATCCGTCCGGCGCCGAACGCCGCCATGTCCTCGCCGTCGAACAGGATGCGTCCGCCCGTCATCTGCACGGCGCGCGTCGGCAGGAGCTGGATGATCGACATCGCCGTGAGGCTCTTGCCGGATCCGGACTCGCCGACGATGCCGAGCGTCTCGCCGCGCGCGATGTCGAAGCTGATCCCGGAGACCGGGTAGCTCGTGCCGCGGTGCGCCTGGACGCGGACGGTGAGGTCCTCGACGCGGAGAAGGGCGGACATGGCGATCAGACCGCCACGTTCCCGAGGGTCTGCAGGTGCGCCGCGTCGCCGTAGAGCCCCACCAGGTGCGTGTACTCGGACTCGTCGTGGAAGCTGATCTGTCCGGCGCCGAAGTACTTCGCCGTCTCGACCGCGAAGCGTGCGGCGAGCTCGATGTCGACCTCGTGGCTCGCGCCGGTCGCGCACCCGGCCACCGGCACCGCGGTCGTGATCGCGACGCCGACGACGGGCGCCGACGTCGCGACGGCCGGCTGCAGGATGGAGTTCAGGTGGTGCAGCCCGTTGCCGTAGGGAGTGATGTCCTGCGTCGCCAGGGGGAACACGACCGCCGTCGCCCCGGTCACCGTCTCGACGACCCCGACGAGGTCGTCGCTGGGGCGCAGGATGTAGCCGCCGCGCACGGTCGGCGAGATCGCGATGCCGCGGTGGTTGATGGTGCGGTTGCCCTTGGTCGTGTCGATCGAGACGATCGCGTCCATCGCGGGGTCGACCTCGTGATCGTTCATCGTGCGCATGTCCACGGGGGATCCCATGAAAGGCACCGGGTCGTGCGGCTCGGTCGGGGCCCAGCCGGTGACGTGCGTGGTGACGATGACGTCGCCGGGGAGTTCGTCTCCCCGGGCGGACATCTGCAGGAGCTTCGCGGCGGCGGCGAGCGCCGCGGCCGCGCCGTCGCCGTCCGAGACGAAGCCGATCCGCTCGGGCCGCGCCCCGGCGCCGCCGAGGCGGCCGATGATGCCGAGGGTGGGAGCGGACCCGCCCGAGATCCGGCCCGCCGCGCCCGGGATGACCACGCGGACGAAGTCAGTGGATCCGCCCTCGTCGCCGGTGATGGTCTCGACGGTGATCTCGGCGCGCTCGGCGCCCTGCGCACGCAGGTAGGCGGCGAGCGCCTCGCCGGAGGTCGACGGGGAGTCCAGCAGGTCGACGACGTCGAGCACCTGGTTCAGCATGTTTCTCTTCCTTGTCCGTTCGGTGGGTTCGTGGCGCGCGGTCAGTCGCGGACGCCGAGGTAGCGGAGGGCGGAGAGGGCGTACACCTTCGCCGCGAGGACGACGTCCGACGCGAGCGCCCGCTCGTCGAAGCCGTGGATGGTCTGGAGGTCCGCCGGCCCGTACTGGAGGACGGGGATCCCGTGGCTCCGGAACGTCCGGGCGTCGGAGGATGCCCACTGCAGCACGCCCTGGGCGTCCGGGGCGGACAGCTCGCGAAGCGCCCCCACGAGGGTCTCCACGACCGGGTCGGTCGGAACGGTCCAGTTCGGCTCGCTCATGAAGCCGAGCGGCTCGATCTCCGCCTCGATGCCCTCCTCGGCGAGGATCTCCTCGACGCGGGCACGCACCTGTGCCCGGGTGAGCCCGATCGGCACCCGGGTGTCGAACTCGATGACGCAGGTGTCCGCGACCACGTTGGTGGAGGTGCCGCCGCGGACCGTGCCGACGTTGATCGTGACGTGCTCGAACACGTCGGCGACCTCGGGCGCATACCCCTCGCGCTGGATCGCGAAGCGCTTCGAGTCCGCGATGAGCTCGCGCACCTCTTCCGGGGCGTCCGGGGTCATGTCCCAGAGACGCTGCAGCGCGAGGATCGCCCGGGCGCCCAGGAGGTTGGCGCTCGTGCCGTGCACGGGCTGGAGGCTGCCGTGGCCAGGACGGCCGTGGATCGTCAGCCGGAACCAGTTGCTGCCCTTCTGACCGATCGTCGGGTGGTCCCGCTCGGCGGGCTCGGCGATGATCCCGCCGGTGGCGCCGTCGAGCACGCCCTGGTCGAGCAGCCAGTCCGCGCCGAGGCGCCCGCCGGTCTCCTCGTCCGGGACGGACGCCAGGGAGAGCCGCCCGCGCAGCGGGACACCCAGGCGCTCGAAGAGGACGAACACGTGGATGAGCCCGGCGAGCCCTGCCTTCATGTCGCTGGCCCCGCGTCCGCGCAGCCATCCGTCGACCACGTCGCCGGCGAGCGGCGGGAACGACCACCGGCTCTCGTCCCCCACCGGAACCACGTCGTGGTGTCCCGCGAAGACGAGGTGCCGTTCGCCGTCCGCGCTCTCCCCGCGGTGCGCGAGGACGCTCACCCGCCCCTGACCCGCGTCGTGCAGCTCGGCGCCGATCCCGGCGTCGCGGAGGTGTCCGGCGACGACGTCGGCGATCTCCGTGCAGTCGCCCGGAGGGTTCTCGCTGGGGGTGCGGATGAGCAGTCCCGCGAGGGCGAGCAGCTCGTCCTGCGAGCGCTCCACCTCTTCGAGGACGCGCGCTTCCCAGTCGGTTGCCGTCGTCATGTCGTTCGTTCTCCTTGTGCGTCGTGTGCGGGTCAGGGGCGTGCGTCCGGCTCAGCCGGCAGACTTGCTGAGCTGGAAGAACCGGATCAGGCCGTCCGGGTAGGACGTGTAGCCCTGCAGGTCTTCGCCATGCGCGACGGCGATGTTGTACTCGTAGAGGTACGCCCACGGCGTCTCCTCGTTGATGAGCTTCTGCATCTCGCCGTACTCCTGCTCGCGCACCGCGGGATCCTGCTCCGAGGCCGCCTTCGCCCACAGCTCGTCGACGCGCGGGTTGGAGTAGTTCATGTAGTTGCTCGTGCCCTGGGAGGTCATCAGCAGCCCGAGGTGGTACCCCGGGTCGTTCACGAACGAGGTCCAGCGGCTGATGTACGACTGGACGTTCTTGCCGGCCAGCGCCTCCAGGAACTGGGCACGCGCCATGTTCGTGATGTTCATGGTCACGCCGATCTTTGCGAGCTCCGCCTGGATCAGCACGGCGTCGTCGTTCCAGTCGGAGAAGCCGGAGCCCAGGGTGAACTCGAACTCGAAGCCGTCCGGGTACCCCGCCTCCGCGAGCAGCGCCTTCGCCTTGTCGAGGTCGTAGGTCGCGGCATAGCCCTCGTCGGTGAACCCGGGCGTCGAGCTGGCGACGGACGAGCGCATGGGGCTCGCCTGCCCCTTCATGACGTCGTCGATGAGCTTGTCGTAGGGGATCGCGTAGCTGATCGCCTGGCGCACCTTCGGGTTGTCGAACGGCGCGATGGCGTTGTTCATCGCGAAGAAGAGGATCTTGTTGCTCGGGCGCGAGTCCACCACGACCCCGTCCTGCCCGTCCAGGCCCTCCAGGTCCTTCGGCGCGATCTCGAGCGCCGCGTCGACCGATCCCTTCTTCAGCAGCTGAAGGCGGTTGGAGGCGTCGCCGATGAACTTGAGGTTCACCGTGCCGAGCGCGGGAGCCTCGCCCCAGTAGTCCTCGTTGCGGGTGAGCTTGGCCGAGGTCGCCGGGTCCCAGCTGTCGATCACGTACGGGCCGGTGCCCGCGGTGTGCGTGGCGAGCCACTCGGCGCCGCCGTTCTCCTCGACGAGGTCCATGTCCAGGATCGAGAACGAGTACATCGGCAGGATCTGCAGGAACAGGTGGTTCGGGCCGGTCAGCGTGATCTCGACGGTGTGGTCGTCCTTCGCCACGACGCCGGCGATCCCCGCCATCCCGTAGAGGAAGCTCGCCGAGGCCGAGGCCTCGATGTGCGCGAAGCTGCGGACGACATCGTCCGCGACGAGCTTCTTGCCGGACTGGAAGGTGACGTCGTCACGCAGCGTGAACGTGTACACGGTGCCGCTGTCGTCCGCCGACCATTCGGAGGCCAGCATCGGCGCGATCGTGGCCGTGTCGGAGACCTGCTTCCCGTCGACCTCCTTGGTGCCGTAGGTGACGAGCTGGTCGTAGGCGGCCACGACCAGGGTGTCGCTCGTGCCGTCGTTGGCCTCGGCGGGATCGAGGGTGTTGCCGCCCTCGGAGTAGGCGATGGTCAGGGTCTGATCGGCCCCGGCGCCGCCGGAGTCCGCATTGGAGTTGGCGTTGGCCACGCAGCCGGCCGTCGTGAGGAGGACGGCGAGCGCGAGCGCGGCCGAGGACAGGACTCTCTTTCGCATGTGCTGTGCCTTTCGTGAGGTGTCGGGTGGACGGCGCGGGACGGGTCTCGTGGACCCAGCCCGTCACCGGGCGGAGGTCCGCAGGCGCGGATCGAGGACGTCGCGCAGACCGTCGCCGAGAAGGTTGAAGCCGAGGATGGACGAGGCGATCGCGATGCCGGGGAACACCGTCATCCACCACTCGCCCGAGATGATGTAGCCGCGCGCGTCGGAGATCATCACGCCCCACTCGGCCAGCGGAGGCTGTGCGCCGAGGCCGATGAAGCTGAGCGCCGCCGCGGTGAGGATCGCGTAGCCCATGCCGAGGGCGCACCGCACCATGATCGGGACGAGCCCGTTGGGGAGGATGTGGCGGAACAGGATGATCGCGTCCTTGAGGCCGATGGCCCGCGAGGCCTCGACGAACTCGCGCTCGCGCAGGGAGACCGTCTGGCCGTACATGATCCGGGCGAACTCCGGGATCCCCACGATGCCGACCGCGATCATCGCCGAGGCGAGGCCTGGGCCGAGAGCCACGGCCAGCGCCATCGCCAGCAGCAGCGACGGGAAGGCGAGCAGCATGTCCATGATCCGCATGAGCGTCATGCCGACCGCGCCGCGGAAGTAGCCGGCGATCGCTCCGATCGGCACGCCGACCGAGAGGGAGACCGCGATCGCGATGACGCCGGTCCACAGTGAGACCCGGGCGCCGGCCAGCACCCGCGAGAAGAGGTCGCGTCCGTAGTTGTCGGTGCCGAAGAGGTGCTCCGCCGACGGAGGCGCCAGCAGCGGCCCGGCGTCGGTGAGGTTGGGCGGGTACGGAGACCACACCGCGGTGATCAGGCCGCCGAGCGTCCAGAACAGGATGATCCCCGCGCCCACCATGGCGGACGGGTTGCGCAGCAGGAGCGTCAGGGCGGTGGTCGGCCGGGTGCGCTTCGGCGCGGCCTCGAGCTGGGCGATGGCGAGGGTCGTCGTCTCAGGCATTGCGCACCTTCGGGTCAAAGATCCCCTGCGAGAGGTCTACGAGGAGGTTCACGACGAGGTAGATGATCGCCGCGACGAGGGTCATGGCCTGCACGGGGGCGTAGTCGGTGGCGTTGATCGACTCGACCACGTAACCGCCGATGCCCGGCCAGCTGAAGATGGTCTCGGTGATGACCGCCCCGCCGAGGAGCTGGCCGAGCTCCAGGCCGACGATCGTGACGACCGAGGGCGCCGCGTTCTTGAGGGCGTGGCCGCCGATGATCCGTGCCGGCCCCATGCCCTTGGCGGCGGCGGTGCGGATGTAGTCCTGGCCGAGGACCTCGAGCATGGCCGAGCGGGTCATCCGCGAGATGATCGCGACCGCGCCGACCGAGAGCACCATGGCCGGCCAGATCAGGTGCGACAGCGCGCTCGAGAGTGCCACCGTGTCGCCGGTGAGGATGCTGTCGATCACGTAGAGCCCGGTGACGTGGGTCGGCGGATTGATCGAGTCGTCGATGCGGCCGACCGGCGCCGGTGCCCACC
The DNA here is from genome assembly GCF_037083505.1 of Microbacterium sp. CCNWLW41. Classification (NCBI taxonomy): domain Bacteria; kingdom Bacillati; phylum Actinomycetota; class Actinomycetes; order Micrococcales; family Microbacteriaceae; genus Microbacterium; species Microbacterium sp. CCNWLW41. Next base: position 19,533 of record NZ_JBAOJP010000008.1, on the reverse strand, counting down.
CGAGCGTCCCGTAGAAGAACGAGATGACCAGCAGTCCGAGCCAGAACAGCGGCATGGAGGCGCCGAGGAGCGAGATCACCCGGGTGGCGTGGTCGGCGAAGCGTCCGCGCTGCGTGGCGCCGAGGATTCCCAGCGGGATCCCCACGACGATGCCGATCAGGAGGGCGGCGAGTCCCAGTTCGACGGTGGCCGGAAAACGGGTGGCGAAGTCCTCCGCGACGGGGCGCCCGGTGTGCCACGCGTAGCCGAGATCCCCGTGGAGCAGACCGGTGAGATAGTCCCAGAACTGCGTCCAGATCGGCTGGTCCAGTCCCATCTGCGCCCGCATCTTCTCGACGACGCTGTCGGCGGCGTTCTCCCCGGCGAGCGTGCGCGCCGGGTCTCCCGGGAGCACACGCGTGATGACGAAGATGCAGACCACGACGCCCAGCAGGGTGGGGATCATGGCCAGTACTCGCCGAAGTGTCGTACGCACGGCTCTCCTCGTCGTCGATCGGGTGTGGGGACCACTATCGAAGCCGCGGAGACGCGCATGCAACTCTTTCTCACTATATGAGAAGGCGGTGCGCGTGGGGCGCGGCGCCCTCTAGGCTCAGCGGGAACGGAGGGACACATGGACGAACCCGGAGACCGCGGGGCGAAGACCCCGCCGCTGCAGACCGTCGACCGGGCGCTGGCGGTGCTGCTGTCGTTCTCGGGACGACGCACGGACTGGGGCGTGACGGACCTGGCGCACGAGTTCGACCTCGACAAGTCCGCGGCGCAACGCCTGCTCAGCACCCTCGCCGCTCGTGGCTTCCTGCACGCCGATCCCGTGACCCGCCGCTACCGGCTCGGCGCGGCGCTCTGGCGGATCGCGTCCACCTGGGAGCGCCGGGGCGGGATGGCGGCCCTGGTCGAGGCGCCGCTCGCCGACCTGGCCGACGAGTCCTCGCGCACCGCGGTGTTCGGTCTCGCCGACGGCGCGTACGTGCGCTGCATCGCGGCGGTCGACGGCGGCACCTCGCCGATGCGGGACCACCCTCTCGTCGGGGAGCTGTACCCCGCCCACGCCGGAGCCACCTCGCGCGCCTACTTCGCCTTCCTGTCCGCCGGGCAGCGCCAGCAGCTCATGTACCACCGCCCGCTGGCGAAGTTCAGCGATCTCACCGCCCTGGACGCCGCGGCGATCGAGGCCGAGATGCTGGAGGTCGCGGAGCAGGGCTGGGCGTATTCCGAGGGCGAGTACGACCTCAACACGCGCGCACTCGCCGCCCCCGTCTTCGTCACCGGCCGGCCGATCGGCTCCGTCAGCATCGGCGAGCACAAGCGGGAGGATCTCGGCGACATCCGCGTGCACCTGGACGCGGTGCTCCGCACGGCCCAGCGCATCAGCCAGCTTCTGTCCCCGCACCTCCCCTCGAAGGGCTCCCCCGCATGAACCTGCTCCTGCTGTCCAACTCCACCAACGCCGGGCGCGCGTACCTCGATCACGCCTGGGACGCCGTGGAGCCCGTGCTGTCGGGGATCGACGAGCTCGTCTTCGTCGGCTACGCCCTGGCCGATCTCGACGCCTACACCGCCAAAGTCCGCGACGCCTTCGCCCCGCACGGCGTGCGCGTCGTCGGGGTGCACGAGGGCACCGACCCCGCCGGGACGGTCCGCGACGCCCGCGCCGTGCTCGTCGGCGGAGGCAACACCTTCCGCCTGCTCTCGCACGTCAAGCGCACCGGACTCGACCGCGCGCTGCGCGCCCATGCCGCCGCCGGACGGCCGTACCTCAGCGCGAGCGCCGGGACCAACATCGCCGCGCCCTCGATCCGCACCACCAACGACATGCCGATCGTGTTCCCCGAGGGCTTCGACGCGCTGGGCCTCGTCCCGTTCCAGATCAACTGCCACTACCTGGACGCGGACCCGGACTCGACGCACGCCGGCGAGACCCGTGCCCAGCGACTGGCAGAGTACCTGGAGGAGAACGAGCGCCCGGTGGTGGCCCTGCGCGAGGGCACCTGGATCCGCGTCGCCGACGGCCGGGCCGAGATCGGCGGCACCGCCGTGGCGCCCGATCGCGGGCCCGCGCTGCTCTTCCGCCGCGGCGCGGACCCGGAGGAGCTCTCGGGAGACATCACCTCGCTCCTCTGACGCCCCGGCACCGGAGCGGCGCGCGACCGCGACGCCTGTCGAACGATCGTTCCCGCGGTGCGGCCACGAGCCGTGCAAGGATGATCGGATGCCGATGATCCGCGGGTTCGCGGCCCTCCAGGACCGCAACTTCCGATGGTTCTTCCTCGCCAGGGCGATCACGCTGATCACCGGGTCGATGTCGTCGATCGCCCTGGCCTTCGCGGTGCTGCAGATCGACAACGACGCCGGGTCGCTCTCGATCGTGCTCGCGGCGTTCACGGTCAGCAACATCGTGTTCGTGCTCTTCGGCGGGGTGGTCGCCGACCGGCTGCCGCGGGCCCTCATCATCCAGGGCTGCTACGTCGTCGACATCCTCACCGTCGGCGCGATGGCCGCGCTCCTGTTCTCCGGCGCCGCGACGGTGCCGCTGCTGGCCGTGCTCGCCGCGATCAACGGCGCCTCCACGGCGTTCGTGCTCCCCGCGATGCAGGGACTCATCCCCCAGCTCACGACGCCGGCGCACCTGCAGCAGGCGAACGCGATGCTGTCGTTCGTCCGGTCCGCGGTGACCATCGGCGGTCCGGTGATCGCGGGGATCCTCGTCGCGACCGCCGGACCGGCGTGGGCGATGGTGGTGCAGGCCGCCGGCTGGCTCGTCGCCATCCCCGTGCTGGCCCTCGTCCGGCTCCCGCCGCCCGCCCACACCGGCGGGTCGACCCTCTTCCACGACCTCCGCACGGGATGGAGCGAGTTCCGGCGGCACACCTGGCTGTGGACGGTGGTGCTGGCGTTCATGGTGATCAACGCGATCCACGCCGGCGCCTGGGGCGTGGTGGGGCCCTACATCGCCAAGAACGAGCCGATGCTCGGGATCGCCGGCTGGGGCTGGGTCGTCAGCGCCGAGGGAGTGGGCGTCCTGCTGATGACGTTGGTCCTGCTGTGGGCCCCGCTGCGCCGCCCGCTGCGGTGGGGGATGATCGGGATCTCCGCGTTCGCGCTCCCCCTCGCCCTGCTGGGTCTGCACCCCGCGGTGGGCCTGCTGGTGGTGGCGACGTTCCTCGCGGGAATCGGGAACGAGGTGTTCAGCACCGGGTGGAACCTGGCGATGATGGAGAACATCCCCGCCGACCGGCTCTCGCGCGTCTCCAGCTACGACATGCTCGGCAGCTTCGTGGTCATGCCGGTGGGCACGCTGGTCTACGGGTGGCTGATCACCCGCGCCGATCCGGTGACCGTGCTCGTGTGGTCGGCCGTCCTCTACGCGGCGATCGCCTTGGGAACCCTGCTCGTCCCGAGCGTGTGGCGCATGGGCCGCCCCGCCGAGGCCCTCGTAAGGTGACGTCCCTCGTCGCGCCGAGACCCCCTTCCCTCGCCGAGACCCCCTCTGCCGTGCGCTGGGCAGAGGGGGTCCCGGCGAGCAGAGGGGGTTTCGGAGCAAGGTGCCCCTGGCGTATTCATAGCTCCGAGGACAACACTGGAGCCATGAGCTTCGACGCCCTCGCCCCTCTCGCCGACCGCGCCGCCCTGTTCGTCGCCCTCCGCCAGGACGCCCTCGTCGCCGCGACCGACGCGCTGGGCGAGAACCGCTGGGACGCCGACCTCGCCGCCGGGACCCTGACGTTCACCGCGAACGCGGACCCGTCCCGCCAGCTCGTGACGCGGGCGCACCTGATCGCCACGATCGCGCCCGGCCCGCGCTCGCTGATGTGGGCGTGGGCGCACCCGCAGGGGGACGCCGCAGGTCCGTCCTCGGCTCTGCGCGAGTACGGCACGACGCACGGCGTCTCCGCTCTGAGCGGCCCCGAGCTCGCGTTCCCCGCCGACACCGGCGCGGACATCGACGCCTGGATCGACGCGGCCGCCCACGAGGTCGGCGCGGTGGCCGTGGAGATCAGCGGCCGCTCGCCGTACTACTCGGCACCGGTGGGCGGTGGCACGCGCGCGGTGTTCCTCCTCGACGCCCCGATCGCTCCGCTCACGGTGGCGGATGCCGTGATCGCTCTCCCCCGCATCCTCTCCACGGTCTCCCCCTCGGATCCCCGCACGTCCGTCTGGGACCTGGCTCGACTCGCGGGCTGGAACCTGCAGTGGACGGACGAGGCCTACTCGGGCGCGGTCGTCAGCGACGCGACGGGATCGGCCACGTTCCGCTTCGACGAGCAGGCTCGGATCGCCGGCATCGAGAGCACGCTCGGCGGCGCCGCCGCGCAGAGCCCCGCCTGAGGGGCGGTCCCCGGGTCGGCTCGCGCCGCAGCCGACCCGCATCGCGGACTCCCGGCGCTGGGCGCGACGGCGTGCGCTGGCTAGCATGAGCGCCATGGGCACCCTGGACCTCATCCCCGCGGGACGCATGTTCACCGAGTCGGACATCGTGGTCTACGCCGACCCGGCGCACCGGACCCTGGACGAGGCGATCGCGGACGCCGACCTCCTGGTGAGCTGCCCGCACGCGGAAGCGGCGATCCCCGAGGAGCTCGCCGAGTTCCTCTCCCCCGCGCTGACCCGCCGGCTCCAGTACGACTTCACCGACGTCGCGACCGCCGCGATCGTCCGGCGATGGGCGTCCGAGGACCCGCGGACCATCGCCGTGATCAACCCCCACCCGCGGCTGGTGCGGGACCCGAACCGCCCACGGCCGGCCGATCCCGGCGCCGACCTCACGGCGGCGATCGCCCGGACGACGGAGGCGGGGCCGTGGCAGCCCGTCGACCTGACGGGCGTCGACGCGATCCGCCCCGTCACGTTCTCGTTCTTCCCGATCCTGGAGGTCCCCGAGGCCGAGCAGGAGCGCCGGCGTCTGGTCGACGCGTTCGTCGAGGTCGCCGAGCGCGGCCTGGGCGTGTACGAGCGGATCCGCGACGAGCTGACCGAGCGGATCGTGTCGCGGCGCCTCACGACCGGCGGCCGATTCACCCGGCTCTCCTTCCACGACACCATGAACACCACCACCACGCCCGACGGGGCCGTGAACGTGCCCCGCGAGGAGAAGGACCGTCTCCCGCGCGTGGTCGCGCTGTCCAACCGGGGCGACGAGCGCGGCGAGGCGCGCGCGGACCCGTCGGATCCGCCCACGATGGTTCCCGAGCGCCTGCGCGCGCTCGCGCAGGCGCATCGGCGCGCATTCCCGGCCGGCAGCCCCGAGGACGTGTCGCTCAACCGGCCCTACCTCGGCAGCCAGGAGATCCGTGCGGCCGGGGCGCGGTTCCGCGAGCTGGCGGCGCCGGCCGCCGCGGCCGGCCTCGCGCTGGACGCCGTGCAGGCGGAGTTCCTCCGCGAGTACCTGCTGGGAGCGGCGGCCACGGAGCTGCTGCATCGTCCGGGCGACGACTGGGTCGAGGAGGATCCCGCGCACGTCGACGCCGTGGCGGCCGCGTGCCGTCGCGCCTGGGACCTCTACCGCGCGGGCTGACCCTCCGCGTCGTCAGGGCGGGCCTCATCCGCCCCAGAGGACCCCGAACAGGGCGCCGAAGCCGATCGTCGTCACCGCCAGCACGAGGGTGGGGACGAAGAACGAGTGGTCCACGAGCTTGGTCCCGAGCTTGGTCGTCCCGGACGTGTCGAAGTTCGCGGCGGCGATCTGGGATCCGTTGGTCGGCAGCAGGTAGATGCCGGCGAACGCGCCGGCCCACATGCCCGACAGGAGCCCGAGCGGGATCCCCGCGGCGAGCCCGATCGGCACGATCGTCCTCGTCGCGGTGGACTGGCTCGTCGTGAGCACGCAGACGAGGAACACGCCGAGAGCGAAGATCCACGGCGCGGCGCTGACGAGGCCGCCCACGCCGTTCGCGATGAGCGCCGTGTGAGCGCCGAGGAAGGTGTCGGTCAGCCACGCGAGGCCGAACAGCGCGATCGCCGACACCATGCCCGCCTTGAAGACGGTGACCGTGGGGATCTCGGCGACCTTCGGCCGGGAGACGAGGAGGATCACGGTCCCGACCACGAACATCACGATCTCGATGATCGGGGTCATGCTCACCGGTCCGCCGTCGGCGTCCAGCGGTCGGAACTGCTTGAACAGGCCGAAGAAGACGATCACGGCGACGCCGAGCAGGAAGATGATCGCCGCGTTCCTCCCGGCGGCCGTGACCGTGACGTCCGCCTTCACCTCGTCCGCGCCCTGTCGCGGCGGGGCGAGCTCACCGCGGGCGATCCGCGCCTGCACGTCGGGGTCGTCCGCCAGCTCCTTGCCGAGCCGGTTGACCACCAGCCCCGACACCACGATGCCGACCACCGCGGCGGGGATCGTGACCTTGAGGATGTCGACGAGCTCGAAGTTCCACGGGGCGGTGTCCGTGAGGGTCACCATCGCCGCCATCGCCGCGGACACCGGACTGCAGGCCAGCGCGACGCCGGTCGCCACCACGGACAGCGACAGGGGGCGGGACGGGCGGATCCCGTTGCGGTACGAGAGGTCCTGGATCACCGGGAGCAGCGGGTAGAGGATGTTCGAGGTCCCGGCGCCGACCGAGAAGAGGAACGACACCAGCGGGGCGACGAGCGTGATCTGACGGGGGCTGCGCGCGATGAGCTTCGCCGCCACCGACACCATCCAGTCGATGCCTCCCGCGGACTGCATCATGGAGGCGGCCAGCACGACGGAGAGCACGATCAGCAGCGCGTCCACCGGCGGAGAGCCCGGCGGCACCCGGAAGACGAAGACGAGGATCGCGACCCCCGCCCCTCCCCAGAGACCGAGGCCCACGCCGCTGGAGCGCGTCCCCATCACGATGCAGCCGAGGACCACCAGCAGCTCGGCGACGAACAGGGCGATCTCCATAGGGGCTCCTCAGCGTCCGCGGACGGGGCCAGCATATTGGTCACGGCGACAGCGCCACCAGGAGCGCGCGCGACGCTTGCGTGCGACGGGATCAGCGTCCGAGGCGCTGGCGGGCCGTGTTGCGCCCGGCGGTGACCTTCGTGTGCCGGGTCGCGGCCGCCAGCCCGAACGCGGGCATGTCCACGTACACCGTCTCCAGATCGGCGACCGGCACCTGGTACGTCTCGTGCCACACGCCCACGCTCCCCGAGCCCGCCGCCGTGCGCATGAACTCCCGCCAGGCGGCGAGGTGCGGCGCGTCCCGATCCGCCGCGAAGCGCTGGAGGTGCTCCGGGCTCTCCCAGTACGACACGAGGATCGTCGTCCGCCCCAGCCACTGATGCCCGCCGAGCATCCCCGCCTCGGGGCGAGCGGCGAGGTGACGCAGCATGGGTCCCATCCGGCTCGCCGTGCGCAGCACCCTCGGAAGATCCCACCATCGGTTCGCCCGCATCCCGATGAGGAAGACCGTGATGTCCTCACGGTCCGGCGCGGCAGTGAACCGGCCGGTATGCACCTGCATCATTCCCGATCCTCCGTAACGTTGTTATAAAACGACGTTACGATACGATGGACCTCATGGCAAGACCATCCACACACGACGCCGCGCTGCGGGATCGTCTCCTGGAGGAGGCCGCGGAGCTCGTCGACAAGGAGGGTCCGGAACGCGTGTCGCTCCGGGAGATCGCCCGCGCCGCCGGAACGTCGACCTCCGCGGTGTACGCGCTGTTCGGGGGGAAGACTGAGCTGCTCGCCGCCGTGGTCGAGGACGCGTTCGCCTCGTTCGGCCGTGCCCAGGCGGCGGCGGAGCCGGAGGGCCTGCGCGCGCTCGGGCTCGCCTATCGCGCGTGGGCCCTGCGGCACCCGGCGCGCTACCGCCTCATGTTCGGCGGCGCCCTCGCCGCCGCGCACGAGGGCGTCGACCCCGCGGTCTCCCTCGGCGCGCTCCTCCCCCTCGCCCGTACGCTCCTCGGCACCGCGACCCCGTCCCCGGACGCCGACCTCCGCGCGACGATCGCCGTGTGGGCGCAGGTCCACGGAGCCGTGAGCCTGGAGCTCGCCGGGATCACCCCGCACCACGTCTCCCCCGACGCGGTCTACGAGGCGGTCCTCGACGGGATCGCCGCCGCCCACCCCGGTCGCTGACGCATCGCACGAGGCCGTCCGCCGAATGGGGCGGGTTCCCTGATCACGCCGCGTGTGCCACGCTGGGCGGATGAGGAAATGGGTCGTGCGCATCGCCTCCCTGTACGTCTTCACCGTCGTCGTCCTGCTGGTGATCGGGTGGCTCATGCCCACCGTCTCGGTCGGATGGCACGCGTTGTGGGCCGGCGTCGTGCTCACCGCCGCCGCCCTCGCGGTCAAGCCGCTGCTGACCCGTGTGTTCCGCAACGCCGCGGCGCGTTCCTCCGGCACGCGCTCCCGCGCCGGGGAGAAGGCCGTGCAGTACACCCTCGTCTTCGCGGTGGAGCTGGTCGTCTGGATCCTCACCGTCTGGTTCAGCGGTGTGCACGTGCGCGGCTGGTTCTGGGGCTACGTCCTCCCGCCGCTGATCCTGCTCGTCGCCTGGGTCGTGTACGACGCCATCGACGACCGCGTCGAGGCGAAGGCGGGCGAGCTGTACGACGCCGCGGGCGCACGCCTGGGCCGCGGAGGGACGTCAGGCCCCCAGGCGAACACGCCGGCGCAGGCCTCGCCGTCGGCCGCCGACCAGGCCGCACGGACACAGGGTCGCGCGGAGCTCGACGACGGACTCACCCCCGAGCAGCGACGGATGCTCGACGAGCTGGGCTGATCCGCGCGGGCAGCGCTCCGAAAGCCCTTCGACGGGCTCAGAGACCATCGAAGCCGGTCACTGAGCCCGTCGAAGCGATGTCCGCGCCGCCACGTGATCCGCGCGCGACGGCGCCGGCTCACGCGTCGAGCGTGCGCTCCGCCGCCTCGACCACGTTCGTCATCAGCAGCGCCACGGTCATCGGACCGACGCCGCCCGGGTTCGGCGAGATCCAGCCCGCCACCTCCGCGACGTCGGGCGCGACATCCCCGAACACCCGATCCTTCCCCGTCTCCGGGTCCCGTTCGCGGGTGACGCCCACGTCGAGCACGGCTGCTCCGGGCTTGACGTCCTCGGCCCGGATCAGGTGCTTGACGCCCGCGGCGGCCACGATGACGTCGGCCTCGCGCAGGTAGCGCGGCATGTCGACCGTGCCGGTGTGGGTGAGCGTGACCGTCGCGTTGAGCTCGCGCCGGGTGAGCAGCAGCCCGATCGAACGCCCGATCGTGACCCCGCGCCCGACGACGACGACGTGCTTGCCCTTCAGGTCGTAGTCGTTGCGCAGCAGCAGCTCGATCACGCCCCGCGGCGTGCACGGGAGCGGCGTGTGGATCGGGCCGTTGACGTTCAGCACGAGCCGGCCGAGGTTGGTCGGGTGCAGTCCGTCGGCGTCCTTCTCCGGATCGATCCGCTCCAGGATCGCGTCGGTGTCCAGGTGCTTCGGCAGCGGCAGCTGCACGATGTACCCGTGGCACGCGGGATCCGCGTTGAGCTCGTCGATCAGCGCCTCGACCTCGGCCTGGGTGGCGCCGGCGGGAAGCTCGCGCTGGATCGAGTTCATCCCGACCGCCTCGGACTGGCGGTGCTTCATGCCGACGTAGAGCTGCGACGCCGGGTCGGCGCCGACGAGGACCGTCGCGATCCCCGGGGTGACGCCCTTCGCCTTCAGCGCGGCGACGCGCTCGGTCAGCTCGGCCTTGATGGCGGCCGCCGCCGCCTTGCCGTCGAGGACCCTCGCGGTCACTGCTGCAGGTCCGGGTAGAGCGGGAAGGCCGATGCCAGCGCGTCGACACGGGCTCGCAGCGCATCCAGGTCGGCACCGGGCTGCAGAGCCCGGGCGATGACGTCGGCGACCTCGGTGAACTCGGCGTCGCCGAAACCGCGGGTGGCGAGCGCCGGGGTGCCGATGCGCAGGCCCGACGTGACCATCGGCGGACGCGGGTCGTTCGGCACGGCGTTGCGGTTGACGGTGATGTGGATCTCGTGGAGCAGGTCCTCGGCCTGCTTGCCGTCGATCTCGGCATCGCGCAGGTCGACGAGCACGAGGTGCACGTCCGTGCCCCCCGAGCGCACGGAGATGCCGGCGTCCTTCACATCCTGCTGCGAGAGGCGGTCGGCGATGATCGCCGCACCGCGCAGCACGCGCTCCTGGCGCTCGGTGAACTCCGGGGTGCCTGCGATCTTGAACGCGGTCGCCTTGGCGGCGATCACGTGCATGAGCGGGCCACCCTGCTGGCCGGGGAAGACGGCCGAGTTGATCTTCTTCGCGATGTCGGCGTCGTTGGTGAGGATGAAGCCCGAGCGGGGGCCGCCGATCGTCTTGTGCACGGTCGACGAGACGACGTGGGCGTGCGGCACCGGGTTCGGGTGCAGGCCGGCGGCGACGAGACCGGCGAAGTGCGCCATGTCGACCCAGAGGAGGGCCCCGACCTCGTCGGCGATCGCGCGGAACGCGGCGAAGTCGAGGGTGCGGGGGTAGGCCGACCAACCGGCGATGATGACCTTCGGCTTGTGCTCGATGGCGAGGCGCCGCACCTCGTCCATGTCGATGGTCGAGGTCTCGGGGTTCACGCCGTAGGCGACGATGTCGTACAGCCGGCCCGAGAAGTTGATCTTCATGCCGTGGGTCAGGTGACCGCCCTGGTCGAGCGAGAGGCCGAGCAGGGTGTCGCCGGGGCGGGCGATGGCGTGCAGCACGGCCGCGTTCGCGGTGGCGCCCGAGTGCGGCTGGACGTTGGCGAACTCGGCGCCGAACAGTGCCTTAGCGCGGGCGATCGCGAGCTCCTCGGCGACGTCGACCTCCTCGCAGCCGCCGTAGTAGCGACGGCCCGGGTAGCCCTCGGCGTACTTGTTGGTCAGCACCGAGCCCTGCGACTGCAGCACCGAGACGGGCACGAAGTTCTCGGACGCGATCATCTCGAGGAAGGTCTGCTGACGCTTCAGCTCGCGGTCCAGGACCTCGGCGATCTCGGGATCGACCTCGGAAAGGGGGGCGTTGAAGGACGAGTCGGTCATGGCGTTCTCCTTTGATGACGGATCGGTCGGTTGGTGAGCGCCCGCGGGAGCGGACGTGTCGGAACACCTCATCGGCCCAGGCGCGCGGTCGAATCCGTAACGGTCGCTCCCCGGTGGTGCCCCACCCAGACGCCAGTCGCGACGCTCACGAGCATAGCGGAACGCCCCGAGACCGCCGCCGCTCTCGCCGACAATCCGCACATGCCGTTCCGACGGACGGAGGAGGACCGCCTCTTTCGATCGCCCCGCCCCCGATCTGCACATGTTGCGCCGATCTGCACACCAACCGGCGTCCATCCATGTGCACATCGGGATCCGATGTGCAGATCGGGGCGATGTGCAGATCCGGTCCGCCGGCTGTGCAGATCGGGCGCGTCGGCCATCCGCGCACCCTCCGCCCGTCACGGTCGGGATTGGCACTCGCTTCGACACCGGCCGCGGGGTAGGTTTTGTTCATGGTCTTGCCTGATCCGCTGCCCCTGGTCCCCTACCCGTCCGTCGTCCAGCGAGGAGACGGCGTCGTGGCCTTCGATCCCGCCCGCATCACCGGTGACGCCGCGGCGGTGGAGCTGTTGCGCGCTGACCTGCGGGCGTACACGGACCTCGCCCCTCGCCACGGCGAGAGCGCCGCCGGCGACGTCGTCCTCGCGATCGACCCCGCGGTGTCGTCACCGGAGGGTTACGTCCTGTCGGTGACCGACGGCGTCCGGGTCATCGGACACGACGCCGCGGGCCTCTTCTTCGGGACGCGCACCCTGCTCCAGCTGCTGCAGGAGACGGACGAGGGCTGGGTCGTCCCGGTCGTCGAGATCGAGGACTCCCCGCGCTTCGGCTACCGCGGCGTGATGCTGGACGTCGCCCGCCACTTCTTCGGCGTCGAGGACGTCGAGCGCTACATCGACCGGGCCGTCCGCCTGAAGTACAACGCGCTGCATCTGCACCTCACCGACGATCAGGGCTGGCGGATCCACATCGACTCCTGGCCGCTGCTGACCGAACGGGCGGCCACGACGTCGGCGGGCGGGGACCCGGGCGGCTTCTACACGAAGGACGACTACCGCCGGATCGTCGAGTACGCCGCGGCACGTCACATGATCGTCGTGCCCGAGATCGACCTGCCCGGACACACGCACGCGATCGGCGTCGCCTATCCCGAGCTCGTCGAGGCCCCCGTGATGAACGACGGCCTGCTCGCCGACTCGGAACGGCTCGGCCAGCCCCTGCCCGTCGCGGGCGAGCCCTACCTCGGCTGGGGAGTCGGGCACTCCTCGGTCCGCATCCGCGAGGAGCGGACCTACGGCTTCGTGCGCGACGTCCTCACGGAGCTCGCCGAGATCACCCCCGGCCCGTACCTGCACATCGGCGGGGACGAGTCCCTCGGCACCTCCGCGGAGGACTTCGCCTACTTCGTCGAGCGGGCCACCGCCCTCGTCGTGGAGACCGGGAAGACCCCGGTCGCCTGGCACGAGGTCGGCGCCGCCGCCGGCATCGCCGAGGGCACGGTCGGTCAGTACTGGGGGAACACCACCCCGCGCGGGACGCACGCGGAGGAGGCGGCGCACTTCGTCGAGCGCGGCGGCGCGCTGATCATGTCCCCGTCCAACGTGACCTATCTCGACATGAAGTACGCCCCCGACTTCCCCCTCGGGCTCGACTGGGCCGGACTCATCGACCTGCGGACGGCCTACTCGTGGGAGCCCACCGCGATCGTCCCCGGCATCCCCGACACCGGTGTCCTCGGGGTGGAGGCGCCGCTGTGGACCGAGACGGTGCGGACCATCGAGGACGCGGACCGACTGGTCTTCCCGCGCGTCTCCGCGATCGCGGAGATCGCCTGGTCGGCCTCGGACGGGACCGAGCGGACGTGGGAGTCGTTCCGCGACCGTGTGGCCGGGCTGGCCGCCGGCTGGGCCGCGAGCGGGATCGGATACCACGCGACGGAGGAGATCGAATGGCCGGCGGCGTGACCGAGAGCTCGATCGCCGGTTCGCTCGTCGTCCACGGGGCCCGGCTGGTCTCGGGCGGGTCGATCACCGAGGAGGCCTGGGTCCGGTTCGACGACGGGCGGGTGACGGCGCTCGGCGCCGGCACGGACTGGACGCCCGCGGACCGGGTGGTCGACGCCGCCGAGACGGCGGGGCCGGGCGCCCTCCTCGTCCCGGGCTTCGTGGACATCCACGGCCACGGCGGCGGCGGCGCGGCGTTCGACGACGGCGCCGACGCCATCCGCACCGCACGCGCCGTCCATCGCGCTCACGGGACCACCCGCGCGGTCGTCTCCCTCGTCACCGCCACGCTCGACGAGCTCGCCGAACGCGCAGCGGCGATCGCGGACCTGATGGAGGAGGAGCCGGATCTGCTCGGATCCCACCTCGAGGGGCCGTTCCTGGACCCGGGGCACAAGGGCGCGCACTCCCCGGACCTGCTGCGCGAGCCCGAGGCCGCCGACGTCGAACGTCTGCTGGCAGCCGGGCGCGGCACGATCCGTCAGGTCACGATCGCCCCCGAGATTCCGGGAGGACTCGAGGCGATCCGCCGCATCGTCGCCGGCGGCGCCGCCGCTGCCGTCGGCCACACCGATGCCGACGACGACACCATGCGGGCGGCGTTCGACGCGGGTGCCACGATCCTGACCCACGCTTTCAACGCCATGCGCCCGGTCCACCACCGCGAGCCCGGTCCCGTGCTGACGGCGGCAGCCGATCCGCGCGTGGTCCTCGAGGCGATCGCGGACAACATCCACCTGCACCCGCACGTCATCAAGCTCGTGTTCGACGAAGCCCCCGGACGGGTCGCGCTGGTGACCGACGCCATGGCCGCGGCCGGTTCCGCGGACGGGGACTACATGCTCGGTGCCCTGCATGTGACCGTGCGGGACGGCGTGGCTCGCGTCGACAGCGGCTCGATCGCCGGCTCCACCCTCACTCAGGACGTCGCGCTGCGACGCGCGGTCGAGGCGGGCGTGCCGCTGACGGAGGCGGTCCGCGCCCTGACCGAGACGCCGGCCCGTGCGATCGGCGTCGGTCACGCGCTCGGTGCGCTCGCGCCGGGCCTCACCGCCGACGCCGTCCTCCTGACGTCCGATCTCGACGTCGCGCGGGTGTGGACCGGCGGTCCGATCGCGCGCGGATGATCCGGCTCCGCGGAGGAGGGAGCGGGGAGGTCGCCGCCCCCAGTGCGGCGACCTCCTTCTCCCCCTGTGCAGAGAAGGGGGCTCGGGAACTCCTCCCCCGAGGCTCCCGAGCCCGCCTGACCGGCGGATTTCCCCGCCGCCGGCTGCCGTGCGTCTCCGCCCCCCGGTGGGGACGCAGGCTGTCTCTGACCAATGAGATGCGCGTTCCTCGGATTCATTACGCGGGTTCTGAGATTTTTCTCCACGAGTTTTTCGAGCACCCGGGGCACCCTCGACGCGACCGCAGGAAATCCGCACCGTGCACTGGCCCTTCTCAGGCTGAGGGTGAAGAATGGGGAGTCCGCGTGATGGAACGAGGGTTCGCGTGTCTCTTCCTGTGAGAGCGCACCCATCCGACGTGAGAAACACTCCATGACCGACCAGAACCACACTCCTCCGGCCCGCCCCGAGGGCGCCGACGCGCCCAGCGACGCGGACCTCATCCTCCGTACCCGCTCGGGCGACGCCGACGCCTATGCGGAGCTGTGGCGACGCCACCACCGATCCGGGATCGCGGTCGCGCATTCGATCACGTCGGCCTTCGACGCCGACGACCTGGTCCAGGAGTCCTTCGCCCGCATCTTCCAGACCATCCGCAAGGGCGGAGGACCCACCGGGTCCTTCCGCGCCTACCTCTTCACCAGCATCCGCAACACCGCGGCGAACTGGGGGCGCGCAAAGCGGGAGTCGGCGATCGACGAGCTCGACCGTGTCCCCGATCCGAGCACGACCGACCAGGCCGCCAGCGATGCGCTCGACCGCAGCCTCACCGCTCAGGCGTTCCGCAGCCTTCCCACCCGCTGGCAGGAAGTGCTCTGGTACTCCGAGATCGAGCAGATGAAGCCCGCGGAGATCGCTCCGCTGCTGGGCATGTCCGCCGGCGCGACCTCGCAGCTCGCGTTCCGCGCCCGCGAGGGTCTGCGCGAGGCCTGGATCCAGGCGCACCTACGCTCGGCGGAGCCGGGCTCGGCCTGCGAGTGGACGATCGAGCGCCTCGGTGCGTACTCGCGCGGCAACCTGGGCACACGGGATCGCCGCAAGCTGGAGCTCCACCTCGACGAGTGCGCGCGCTGCATGATTGTCGCCGCCGAAGCGAAGGACGTCTCGCACCGGCTCGCACTCGTTCTCCTGCCGCTCGTGCTGGGCGTGTCCGGTGCCGGGGCGTACCTCGCGACGCTGCAGAACGGCTCCGCCCCGCTGACCGCTCTTGCGGCCATGCCGTCCGGCGTCGTCGAAGGCGCCGTCGTGGCCGGCTCGACCGCGGTCGGCGCCGCGGCCGGCGGAAGCGGCGCGGGTGCCGGGGGCGCCGGTGGAACGGGCGGTGGCGCCGGTGGAACTGGTGGTGCGGGAGGAGCCGGAGGAGCCGGCGGCGGTGCTGGTGGGGCCGGTTCCGGCGGCGGCGTGGTCTCCGGGCTCGGCGCGCTGGTCGGTGTGGGCTCGGCGGCACTCGTGGTGGCCGGAGCCATCGTGGCCTCGGCGGTCGTTCCGGCACTGGTGGCCGATCCCAGCTCCACGTCCGAGCCCTCTGCCGGTCAGCAGGGAGCGGCCGGAATCGTGGCCGAGGTCGGTCCCGACGACCCCTCCGCCACGAACACGAAGTCGATCGTGGTGGAGCCGACGCCGTCTCCAGACCGGCCGCACGATCGGATCCGTCCGACGGACCCTCCCTTCCTGCGTCCGACGCTGCCGCTCCCCGTCCCGACCGGACCGACTCCGGCGCCCAATCCGGCCCCTCCGGCACCACAGCCCTCCGAACCGCCGGTGGACCCGTCGCCCGAACCCACCGAGCCCGAGCCGACGCCTGAGCCGACACCGACGCCGACGCCGACGCCTGAGCCCACGCCGACACCGACGCCTGAGCCCACGCCCACGCCCACGCCTGAGCCCACGCCGACACCGACGCCTGAGCCCACGCCGACGCCCACGCCTGAGCCGACACCGACGCCTGAGCCCACGCCGACACCGACGCCTGAGCCCACGCCGACACCGACGCCTGAGCCCACGCCCACGCCTGAGCCGACACCGACGCCTGAGCCCACGCCCACGCCGACGCCCACGGTGGACCCGCAGCCGACGCCCGAGCCGACGCCCACCCCGACGCCGACGCCCGATCCGGGCCTTCCCGACGGCTCACCGACCATCGTGTCCGCGTCGGTCGCCCTGGACCTCGACATCGTGACGCACATCACCGTGACCGTGTCCGGCGCCCCCGGCGCGACGGTGCAGCCGTACATCGACGGCCGCACCGCGGGGACCTCGTCGACCGTGCTCGGGGAGGACGGCACCGGATCCGTCGAGCTGCGCCCCAGCCTCCTCCAGCTTCTGGTCAACGCTCAGGTGGATCTCCGGTACACCCACGGGGACGAGCAGGGGCCGCCGACCGTGACGACCCTGTCGCGGCTGCTCGCCCTCGCCGGATGGGGAGGAACCGAGCCGAGCACGCCGCCGACGGAGGAGACCGCGCCGGGCTCCGAGGGACCGGCCACGGACGAGCCCCCGCTTCCCGCACCGGATCCGGCACCGTCGGACCCCGTGGAGGAGGACGCCCCGCCGGCCGCGCCGGCGGAGGACACCGTGCCGGTGGATCCGCCCGCCCTCATCGCCCCCGACCCCGAGCCCGCGGCTCCCGTCGAGGAGCCCGAGGTCGCGGAGCCGGCTCCGGCGGTGCCCGCGGACGACCCGCCGGAAGACGCC
Source organism: Microbacterium sp. CCNWLW41 (assembly GCF_037083505.1). Classification (NCBI taxonomy): domain Bacteria; kingdom Bacillati; phylum Actinomycetota; class Actinomycetes; order Micrococcales; family Microbacteriaceae; genus Microbacterium; species Microbacterium sp. CCNWLW41. Next base: position 2,676 of record NZ_JBAOJP010000008.1, on the reverse strand, counting down.
GAGACGCCAGTGCTCACCGGCGAGCCGGCGCCCGCGGGATCCGTGGAGACACCCGCGACGCTCACGGCGCTGCCCGCGCCCGTGCGCACCACGGGCCCGTGACGCGGAGCTCGTCCCCGCTACCCCGCGGCCGCGTCTGCGGCCGATCCGTCCGGCGGTAGGATGGAGACCATGTCCGCCACACCGTCGACCGCGCCCGCTGCGGGCATGACGGCCCGCGTCACCCCCCTCGACATCGTCCGCGTGGTGATCCTCCTGGTCGCCGTGGGTTCGCTGGTCCTCTGGGGTCTCGTGGCGTGGTCCCTGCCGTGGAACATCGTGGCCGCGATCGGTGCCCCCGCGATCGTCGTCCTGGTGTGGGCGCTGTTCCTCTCCCCGCGCCCGGTGCTGGCGGTGCACCCGTTCCTCCGTGCGGCTGTCGAGCTCGCGGTCTATGCGGGCGTCACCATCGCGTGGTGGTCTCTGGGGCAGACGTGGATCGGCCTCGGCTTCGGCGTGGTCGCCGTCGCCGCGGGCCTCGTCGCCGGTCGACGCGCGCTGGACTGAGCGCATGGGCGTCGGGGGACCCTCGGGCGCGGACGCCGTGGTGGCGCGGCTGCGCGCACGACTGGGCGAGCGTCTGGATGTGAGCCCCACGAGCCTCGAGGCCGCCCGGGCCGATCGCTCGGGACACTCCTCCCCCGGCGCGCCGCTGGCCGTCGTGCACGCGGAGTCCGTGACGGACGTCCAGGAGACGCTGCGGATCGCCCACGAGACCGGCACCCCCGTGGTGACGCGCGGCGCCGGGACGGGGCTCGCGGGCGCCGCCGGGGCGGGACCCGGCGAGATCTCGCTGTCGACTCTCCGGATGAACCGGATCCTGGAGATCCGCCCGGACGATCTGCTGGCCGTCGTCGAGCCGGGGATCCTCGGCGGCGACCTCGGACGGGCTCTGGCTCCCCACGGCCTGTGGTGGGCGCCGGACCCCGCGAGCCGTGAGATCTCGACCGTCGGCGGGAACATCGCCACGGGGGCCGGCGGCCTCCTGTGCGCCAAGTACGGCGTCGTCCGGGACGCCGTCCTCGCGATCGACCTCGTCCTCGCCGACGGCCGGCTGCTGCACCTCGGCCACCGCAGCGTGAAGGGGGTCACCGGCCTCGACCTCACCTCTCTCGTGATCGGCTCCGAGGGTGTGCTCGGCGTCGTCGTCGGCGCGACGCTCAAGCTGCGGCGGACGGTGCCCGGCACGCCCTGCACCGTCGCGGCGACCTTCGCCGACGTCCGCGCCGGGGCCGTCGCCTCCGCCGCCGTCACGGCCTCGGGCGTCCAGCCCGCCATCATGGAGCTGATGGACGCCGCCAGTCTCGCCGCCGTCCACCGCCTGCTGGGTCTGGAAGACCCTGCCCCCGGCACGGCGCAGCTCACCATCCAGACCGACGGCCCCGCCGCCGCGGACGAGGCGGGCCGGATCGCCGATGTCCTTCGCGACGCGGGCGGGACCGTCTCGGTCTCGCACGACCCCGAGGAGGGCGAACGCCTCCTCGCGATCCGCCGCTCCATGCATCCGGCCATGGCGGCCCTCGGCACGACCCTCATCGAGGACGTCTCGGTGCCGCGCAGCGCCCTCGCGGCCATGTTCGACGAGATCGCCCGCATCGAGCGCGCCTACGACCTCAAGATCCCTACCGTCGTTCACGCGGGCGACGGCAACCTGCACCCGAACTTCATCTTCGACGGCCCCGAGGTGCCGCCGCGGATCTGGCAGGCGGCGGACGAGCTGTTCCGCGCCGCGATCCGCCTGGGCGGGACGCTGACGGGCGAGCACGGGATCGGCACGCTCAAGAGCAGATGGCTCGCCGACGAGCTCGGCGAGGACCAGTGGGAGATCCAGCGCCGGATCGCCCGCGTGTTCGATCCGGCCGGGATCCTCAATCCGGGCAAGGTCTTCGCCGCACGAGGAGGAACGAATGCCTGACATCCATGTGAGCGCGGCGGTGGTGACCGACGGAGCCGGCCGCGCGCTGGTGGTGCGCAAGAACGGCACCGAGCGGTTCATGCAGCCCGGCGGCAAGCCGGAGCCGGGCGAGACCGCGGCGCAGACCCTGGCGCGCGAGCTGGACGAGGAGCTGGGTCTCCGGGTCTCCCTCGACGAGCTGCGCCCGCTCGGGGTCTTCGTGTCCGCCGCGGCGAACGAGCCGGGTCACCGCGTCGTCGCGACGGCGTTCGCCCTGCGCGCGGAGGAGACGCAGGTCACCGTCCAGGCGGAGCTCGCGGAGCTGCGCTGGATCACTCCCGACGAGGCGTCTGCCCTCCCCCTCGCTCCGCTCAGCGAGGAGCACCTGCTCCCGCTCGCCTGGTCCTGACCCCGTCCGGCGTTTCGACTCGTCGCTGCGCCCCAACTCCGGTCGTTGAGCGACACTTCGTCTTGTCGCGCTCGCTCAGTGCAAGTCTCCGCGAGACGAAACGCGCCCAGCCCCGGGTCACCGCGTTTCGTCTCGTCGCTGCGTTCCCACACCGGTCGTTGAGCGAGCGCAGCGAGACGAAACGCCCCGCAGCCCCGGGTCACCACGTTTCGTCTCGTCGCTGCGCTCCTCGCTCAACGACCGAAAGGGGCGACCCGGAGCGGAGCGATGGCCTCGTCCGACGCGCCGGCATCGGGCCTGGCGGGAGCCGACCGAAGGACGGCGGGGGACCGCG
>NZ_JBAOJP010000007.1:313189-414970 GCF_037083505.1 Microbacterium sp. CCNWLW41 | reverse complement strand
GGAGCCGTCGGTGTACCCGCCCCCGTGGATCCACACCATGACCGGCAGCCCCGCCGCGTCCCCCTCCCCCTGCCGAGGGGGGGGGGGGGGGGGGGGGGGGGGGGGGGGGGGGGCGCGCCCCCCCCCCCCCCCCCGCGCCCCGATCGTCGGTATCGGACCCCGATTAGCCGATCGCATCGAGGCTCGTGAGGGTGCCGGAGACGGCGTCGGCGAGCTCGCGCCCCTTCAGGGCGAAGTGCCGGCTGAAGTAGTCGCTGTGCTCCTGGTGCCCGTGGAAGTGGTGCGGCGTCAGCACCGCTGAGAACACCGGGACGTCCGTGTCGAGCTGAACCCGCATGAGCGCGTCCACGACCGTGCCGGCGACGAAGTCGTGCCGGTAGATCCCGCCGTCCACGACCAGTGCGCTGGTGGCGACGGCGGCGTACCGGCCGCTGCGGGCGAGACGCGTCACGTGCAGGGGGATCTCGAAGGCGCCGGGGACGCGGAACACGTCGACGTCGTCGAGGCCGAGCTCGCCGAGACGGGCGATGAACGCCGTCACGGCCTCGTCGACGATCTCGGCGTGCCACTGCGCGGCGACGATGGCGATCTTGGACATGAGGGAACCTCTTTCCGTCCTCTCTCATCCGGACTGTGACCGTCGGCCCCGGATTCGCACCGGGTCGGCGGTCCCCGCCATGGGGACCGTTCGCGGGCTCGCGCGGGCAACGCCGCGACACCGCCGGTGGGGATTTCCACCCCGCCCTGAGGACGGCTACGACGCTACCATCGGCGGCCGTGCGATCCTGTCGGCGGCGCCATGGCCCAGTGCTCAGCACCAGCCGGTGGGACTCAATACCAGCCGGTGTTCTCGGAGTGCTGCCACGCACCGCACGGGGAGCCGTAGCGGTCGGCGATGTAACCGAGCCCCCAGTCCACCTGTGTGCGCCCGTTGGTCCGCCAGTCCGGGCCCGCGCTCGCCATCTTCTCGCCGGGCAGCGCCTGCGGGATGCCGTAGGCGCCGCTGGACGGGTTCATGGCATCGGCGCGCCAGCCGGACTCGCGGTTCCACAGCAGCACCAGGCACTCGAACTGGTCCCCGCCCCACCCCCATCCGGCGAGGGCGCCGCGCGCGTAGTCCTGGGCGCCCTGGGGATCGACGATCACCTCGGGCGGTGCCGGTGCCGGTTCGGGCGCGGGCTCCGGGGCGGGCGCGGGAGCCGGTTCGGGCTCCGGTGCCGGGGCAGGGGCAGGCGCCGGTGCGGGATCGGCTCCGGGCGCCGGGGCTGGAGCGGCAGGAGGCGTCGCCGGCGGCTCGTTCTCGAGCTGCTGGCCGATCCAGTACCGTCGCTCCGTCTCCGCGGTGGTGTCCTTCAGCGCGGCCAGCTGGGCGTAGAGCGTGTCGACGTGTCCCCGGAGTGCGGAGACCGTCGTGGCCTCGGCGTCCGCCGCCTCTGCGGCCTTCTGCGCCGCCCTCTCCGCGTCGGCGGCGAGAGCGGTGCGGGCGCGTTCGGCCTCGGCTGCCTGATCGCGCAGCGACGAAGCCAGGGCGGCATCGGCCTGCGAGCGACGGGCGAGCGTCGCCCAGGTCTCGTCGAGACGGTCGAGGACGCCGAGGCGGGTGAGGAGCTCATCGGGATCGGCCGCGGTGAACAGCCGCACGGCGGTCGGCGCGGCGGACTCGGCGCGATAGCGACCGGCGGCCAGGGCTCCGGATGCGCTGCGGGTCTCGTCGAGGGCTCGGGCGGCGTCCTCGCTCTGCGCCGCGAGCAGCTCGGCGCGCTGGGCCGCGGCGTCGGCCTCGGCGCGTGCGGTCTTCGCGGCGGTGGCCGCGTCGAGGGCGGTCCGCGAGGTGGTGGCGGCCTGCGACTGTGCAGCGCTCAGCGCCGTCTCGATCCGCGTGATCTGCGCCTGGGTCGCCTGCTCGTCGCCGCGGGCGCTCTGCACGTCCTCCCACGTCGGATAGTCCTCGGCGTGCCCGGCCACGGGGGCGGCGACGAGGAGCCCGGCCGCGAGCACGAGCGCGCTCGCCAGGCGCGCTCCGACGGCGCGCGCGTGACGCCCGCGGGCGGTCGATCGTGCAGTGCTCACCCGCTCGACGCTAATCCTCCCGTGCGCGGATCGCCACCCGGGCCGCTCGCCGTCCGCCGGAGACAGAGAGGAGGGAGGACCGGACGGACTGGTCCTCCCTCCTCGCCGACGGTGTCTCAGCCGCTCTTGCGTCGGAACTCGCGCTTCATCTGCGGGGCCACGGTCGCGTGGACGGCGGAGTCGCCGTCGAGGTGCGCCTCGCCGTTGCGGTGCCGCGCGTTCTTCTTCTCGAGCGCCTCCTTGAACTTGCGCTTCATCTCCTCGGAGGGGACGGCATTGTCTTCGGTACTCATGCGCGCCAGCCTACTGTTCGCCCCGCCGCGGAGGGGAGGGCCGTCGGGCGCGCCGCGCTCTCGTGACGGCGACGTCGATCAGGAGGCCGATCCCGACCGCCAGCGCCACGGACACCACGATCGCCACCAGTGGTCCGCCCGGGACGACCGCGGCGATCGCTGCTCCGATCGCCGCCTGGTAGGCCGCCCACCCTGTCGCCGCGAGGATCACCAGTCCCAGGTACCGCGGCGGGTGGATCCGGGACGCGCCGGCGACGAGGTTGACCGCCAACCGCGCGAAGGGGACGAACCGGGCGGTGAACAGCACCGTGGCGGTCCCTCGATCCAGGCGGCCGCGCGCCCACTCCAGTGCCGCCCGGACCCGGCGCGTGCGCATCCACCGCCACCGCTCGACCCCGACGCCGCGTCCGATGAGATAGCAGGCCACGTCGCCGACGGCGGCGGCCGCCGCCGCGCAGAGGACGACCGCCCACAGCGCGGGCGAGCCGTGCGACACCGCGAGCGCGCCGAGCGCCGTCACCGCGATCTCGCCGGGCACGACGACGAAGAAGGCGTCGCCCACGACCAGCAGCGCCATGAGCGCCAGTCCCCACGGACCGGTGAGCACGGCGTCCAATCCCTCGGGGAGCACGGATCCACTGTCGCCGCGCCGGGTGAACGGAAACCAACGGGCGGATAGCCGGTGTCCGGCGCGCATGCATCCGGTGAACACTGGGCGATCCGGCCGGTTTCGCGCGTCCGGGGCGCATCCGCCCCGCCATCCTGAGACCGTGAGAGTAGCGATCGTCACCGAATCCTTCCTCCCGCACATGAACGGCGTGACCGGCTCCGTGCTGCAGATCCTCCGGCATCTGGAGCGCACGGGCCACGAGGCCCACGTGATCGCCCCCGCGGCGCGCGAGATGCCGCGACGGTCCGGACACGCCACGGTCGAGGCGATTCCCAGCATGGCGCTTCCCGGCTATCGCTCCGTCCGCGTCGGGGCGTCCACCACCCTGCGGGTGACCCGCGCGCTGGAGCGGTTCGCTCCCGACGTCGTCCACCTCGCGTCGCCGTTCGCGCTGGGATGGCGCGGCGTGCTGGCGGCGGAGCGGCTCGGCGTGCCCGTCGTCGCCGCCTACCAGACCGATGTCGCGGCGTACACGGCGCGCTACGGGGTGGCTCTCACCACCGCGCTCGCCGAGGCGCACATCGCGCGCCTGCACCGCCGGGCGACCCTCACCCTCGCCCCGTCGTCCGAGTCGGCGGATCAGCTCGCGCGGCTGGGCGTGGACCGTGTGCGCCGATGGGGGCGGGGCGTCGACGCCGAGCGCTTCCATCCGTCCCGACGGCGTCCGGCCGCGCACGGGGAGATCCTGCTCGGCTACGTCGGTCGCCTCGCCCCGGAGAAGCAGGTCGAGGACCTGCGGGTGCTCTCGGGGATGCCCGGAGTCCGGCTGGTGATCGTGGGGGACGGGCCGTCCCGGCCGAGGCTGCAGGCGCTGCTCCCCGACGCCGCGTTCCTCGGGCACCTGTCGGGCACGGTTCTGGCGGAGACGATGGCCTCCTTCGACGTCTTCGTCCACCCCGGGGAGAGCGAGACGTTCGGGCAGACGCTGCAGGAGGCGCAGGCGAGCGGGGTGCCGGTGGTCGCCACGGGGCGGGGCGGGCCGCGGGACCTCGTGCGCCCCGGCGTCGACGGCTGGCTCTATCGGCCGGGGGATCTCGACGACCTCCGCGGCAGGGTCTCGGATCTGGTCGCCGACGCGGGGCGGCGACGGGTCTTCGGCGACGCCGGCCGGGCCGCGGTCGAAGGACGCTCGTGGACCGCCGTGTGCGATGAGCTGCTGGCGCACTTCGAGGAGGCGGGCGTCCTGCGCGCGGCGGACGCCTCGGCGCGGGCCCCGCGCGAGCGGCGACCGGAGCTTCCGTCGCGTCGCGGCGCGGCGGCTCCGGCATGGCGGCGCTACGTCGCCCTCGGCGACTCGCTGACCGAAGGGCTGTGCGATCCCGCCCCGGACGGCTCCCTGAGAGGCTGGGCGGACCGCATGGCGCTGCTGCTCGCCGCGCGCGGCGGTCTCCACTACGCCAACCTCGCGATCCGCTCCAAGCGGGTGGAGGATGTGTGCGACGTCCAGCTGCCGCGTGCGCGGGCGCTGAAGCCGGACCTCGTGTCGATCCTCGTCGGCGCCAACGACCTCGTGAAGCAGCGGGTCGACGTCCCGCGTCTGGCGCGCCGGCTGGAGGAGGCCGTCTCGCAGCTGCGGGCGGACGGCGCCGACGTGGTGCTGGTCACGCCGTTCCTCCCGCGACGCGCGGAGTCGGCGATCTACGCGCGCCGGTTCGCGGCGTTCGCGAGCGCCCTGGCCGGGGTCGCAGAGCGCACCGGGGCGATCCTCATCGACACCGATCTCGTCCCGCAGCTCGGCGAGCGCGCGAACTGGGGGGAGGACCTGGTCCACCTGTCCTCGCGGGGGCATCGCTTCCTCGCCTATCGGGTCGGCGACGCTCTCGGGGTGCCGCACGCGGACGCGCTCGGGGCCCTGGACGAGGTCCTGCACGAGCACGAGCGGCTGACCAGGGGCCAGTGGTGGCGCAGGCACGCGCTGCCGTGGGTGTGGCGCCGCCTGCGCGGGAAGGCCGCGGGGGACGGACGCCGGGCGAAGCACGACCACTACGTGTGGCTCGGGCGCTCCGCGCAGATGCGCGAAGGGGCCGAGGTCTAGCGGGACGCCGCGGGGCGGGCCGTTCCCGCGGGCTGCGCGCGTTCGGCGAGCAGGACGGTACGGCGCGCTCCGGTGACCATCGCGGCGTCGAGGAAGGTGCCGTCCGGCAGCGCGAGCGCGCCCTCGCCGGCATCCGCCGCCTCCGCGACCCTGGCGAGCACCGCCCGGGCACGCGCGGCCTCCTCCGCATCCGGGACGAAGGCGTCCCGGATGGTGTCGAGCTGAACGGGGTGGATCGCCGCGCGACCCAGGAAGCCCAGGGCCCGGCCCTCGGCGCAGGAGGCGGCGAGGCCCCGCAGATCCCGGGTGTGGGCGTACACCGACATCGCCGGAGAGGGCAGACCCGCGGCGCGCGCGGCCACCACGATGCGGCTGCGCGCCCAGAGCAGGGCCCTGTCGTCGGCAACGCCGAGGTCGCCGCGCAGGTCCGCCTCGCCCAGGCCGATCGATGCGACGGCGGGGTCCGCCGCAGCGATCTCGTACGCCCGCTCCACACCGAGGGCGCTCTCCACGAGCAGATGCAGGCGGCGCTCGGGCAGCGCGGCCGCGAGCCGTTGGACCTGGGCGGCGGACTCCAGCTTGGGGACCCGGACCTCGACGCCTGGCGGGAGCGCGCGCACCGCGTCAAGGTCGGCATCGTGCCACGGGGATCCCTCTGCGGTGATCCGCACCTGGACCGGCCGGGCGGGCAGCTCAGCGCACAGCACCCCGAGCGTGCGCCGCGCCGCCGCCTTGCGCGACGGCGCCACCGCGTCCTCGAGATCCACGATCACGACATCGGCTCCGGACGCCCACGCCTTGCGGACCCGGTCCTCGTGATCCCCGCCGGCGTAGAGCAGCGTGAGCACGGGCGGGGCATCCTCGGTGGTCATATCGCCCCCTCCTCGCGCAGCGCCGCGATCCGTTCCGGCGAGAACCCCCGCTCCGCGAGCACCGTGTCGGTATCGGCGCCGTGCGCCCTGCCGGTGTGCGCGATGACCGCGTCGTACCCGGACAATCGGAACAGCGGGCCCTGCATCCGCAGGGGGCCGAGCTCCGGATCGACGATCGGGTGGATCGTGCCGAGGGCCTGGAACTGCGGATCGTCGACGATGTCCGAGGCGTCGTAGATCGGTGCGACGGCGGCCTGCGCCTGCGCGAACCGTTCCACGACGTCATCGCGGTCGTGCGCGGCGATCCACGTGCCCACGGCCTCGTCCAGCTCGTCGGCGTGGGCGGCGCGCTCGACCCCGGTGGCGAACCAGGGCTGCGCGATGAGGTCGGGCCGACCCACGAGCTCCATCACCCGTTCGGCGATGGACTGGGCCGAGGTGGACACGGCGACCCACAGCCCGTCGCGCGTGCGGTAGGTGTTGCGCGGCGCGTTGTTGCTGGTGCGGTTGCCGGTGCGCGGCTGTACGTCGCCGCGCTGGTCCCACCGGGTGATCTGCGGCCCGAGCATGGCAAGGATCGGCTCGATGATCGCGAGGTCGACCACCTCGCCCCGGCCGGTGCGGTCGCGCGTGGACAGGGCGACCATGATCGCGAAGGCGGTGGCGAGCGAGGCCACTCCGTCGGCGAGACCGAACGGGGGCAGCGTGGGCGGTCCGTCGGGCTCCCCGGTCATGGCCGCGAACCCGCTCATCGCCTCGGCGAGGGTGCCGAAGCCGGGCCGGGACCGGTAGGGGCCGATCTGTCCGAAGCCGCTGACGCGCGCGAGGATGAGTCGCTCGTTCGCCGAGGCCAGCGTGTCGTAGTCGAGACCCCACCGCTCCAGGGTGCCGGGGCGGAAGTTCTCGATGACGACGTCCGCCTCCGCGGCCAGAGCGAGCATCACCTCCCGGCCGCCCGGCGTGGACAGGTCGGCCGTGACGGTGCGCTTGTTGCGTCCCAGCGTCTTCCACCAGAGGTTGACGCCGTCCTTGGCCACGCCGTGCGTGCGTGCGGGATCCGGGCGACGCGGGTGCTCCACCTTGACGACCTCGGCACCCAGGTCGCCGAGGTGCATCGCGGCCATCGGCCCGGCGAACAGCGTGGCCGCGTCGATCACGCGGAGACCGGCGAGAGGTCCCCGCGACGGGTCTGTCGTGACGCTCATCGCTCCTCCTCGTGCGGTGCCACGTTCTCGTCGAGGTCCCAGGCGCACCGGAACCCGATCGCGGTGCTGCGGCCCAGCCCGAGTCCCGGTCGCAGGAGCTTCACCGCATAGTCGGCGCTCTGTCGTCCCTGCTCCACGTACCAGTCCGAGCCCGTCGCGCCCCGATCGCTCCCGCCCTTGAGCATGACGAAGCGGGTGCGCCCGTCGCTGTGCTCGCTCTCGGTCCAGTTCCAGACGGCCGGCTCGCTGCGGCGGAACCCGGGGTCGTCGGCGGCCAGCTGCCATTCGTCTTCGGTCGGCAGGCGACCACCTCGCCAGGCGCAGTAGGCACGGGCGTCCTCCAGGTCCACGAGAACGGCAGGAGCGTCGGGATCGCCCTCGTCGCCCGCGAACCGCGTCGGCACGAGAGGCCGGTAGCCGGACTCCTCGACGAACCTCCGGAACTCCCCGGCGGTGACCTCGGTGGCGGCCACACGCACGCGACCGGCGAGCAGGCCCTCGCGCTGCAGCGTGCGGGCGTCGTGCAGCCGAGGCGGCAGCGGCTTCCACTCGTCGACGTACGGCGCGCCCTGGTACATGCCGGTCTCCCGTGCCCGGTACCGGACGGTGAGGGCATACGGGCCTTCGGGCAGATCGACGCCGGGGCCCGGGTCCGGGGCGTCATCGTCCCGGGGAAGAGCGGGTGGGGCGATCCGCCGCGCGGGCCGGTGCGGGAAACGGGCGTCGTCGTCTCGGTCGTGGTCCGCCTCGGCGATCGCCCGCGCCAGTCCTGGCCACCAGTCCGGGGACTCGTCGTCTGCCTCGGCCACCGCCGCGATGCCGCGGCCGGGGACGGTGACGACCGGCGAGGACGCGCCGGAGAGCAGAGGTCCGGTCCATTCGTGGTCGCCGCGGTTGACCACGGTCCACAGACGGACCCCGCCCCGCTCCCAGAGCGACGCGTACACACCCGCCTCCTCGGCCGCGTCCGCCAGCGGCGCCAGCGGCGTCCAGTCGCCCTCGATCAGCAGCTCCCGCGCCGCGCGCTGGATCCGCACCATCCGGCGCACGGTCGCACTGTCGCGCGCGGACCAGCCCACCCACACGCCGAAGACGACCTCCCACACCATCACCCCGACGCCGTTGAGCCACGCGGACTGCAGCTCCTCGGAGTGGTCGCGGTGCCAGCGCCGGATGTGATGCTGCATGTGGCGTCGCTCGTACCAGTGCGCGCGCAGCACGCCGGGCACGTCCGAGTCCGCGAAGAACTGCGCCCAGGACGCGGCATGGTCCTCGATGCGTGCCACGGCGAGCTTGGACTCGCCCTCCAGCACGATCCCGGGGCGGGCCTCGTCAAGCCGGGCCACGAGCTCCGGATCCGCCTTCTTCAGTGTGTCCAGGAAGACTCCGTCGGCGCCGAGGTCGGCCACGAGCGCGGCGAGCTCGGTCGCGTCGTCCCGGCCCCGGCGGGTGCCGGTGTCCCAGGGGTTGTAGTCGACGAAGACGCGGAGCCCGGCACGATGGAGGTCCTCCACCAGGTCGGTGAGGCCGGGGACGTCGCGGTAGAAGTCCCACTGGTTGCGCTGGTCGATCCCGATCACGGGGTAGGCATGCCAGAGGACGACCGCGTCGAGGCCGCCGAAGCGCTCCCGGGCGTCCTCGACGAGGCGCTCGGGCGTGAACCGCTGCGCCGTGAAGTCGAACAGCAGCTCGTCCCAGAGCCAGACCTGCGCGACCGTGGAGCATCCGGCCGCCCAGCGCGCGTCGGGGTGGGCGTAGCGTTCGCCGCGGTAGGCGTGTCGACGGCGCGAGTCCTCGCGCCACTCGTGGAGCCTCCGTCGCCAGGCGGGCCGCTCGGCGGGGTCCGCCGGGGCGGCGAAGATCTTGGCCTCGTCCATCGCGAGCGAGGCCTCCTCGTCGAGCGGACGGGTGACGTCCACGGGCGAGGGGCGGTCGATGTCGCGGGGGACGAGAGGGTCGAAGGCGTACGTCATGAGCGGTCCCCTCCCGTCTGGCCCGAGGGCGAGGCGATCAGGGCGAGCGTGCGGTCGACGAGGTCGTCGATGCGCTGCTCGCCGCCGGGCAGCGAGGTCGCGATCCGTCCGTCCAGGGGCGAGGACCAGCGCGGGTCGATGCCGGAGGCGCCGCGGACCGCCCCGACGACGGCGCCCACGGTGGCTCCGGCGGAGTCGGTGTCCCAGCCCGCGGTGACGGCGATGGCGATGCTGGTGCCGAGGTCGCCGCAGCCGGCCTCCAGAGCGTAGGCGATGACGGCGGCGTTGTTCAGCACGTGCACCCAGTGGAGGTGTCCGTACTCGGCGTGCAGCGCGTCGAGGGCCGCCCGGACCGCCGGCTCCGAGGCGTCCCCGTCGGCTCCCAGGGCGCGGCCGCGGCGGACGGCGGCGGCGAGGGCGCTGGCCGGGGGGAGGACGCGATCGGCGGCGTCGAGCACGGTCCGGACGTCGTCCGCGACGAGGGCCGCCGCACCGAGAGCCGCGGCCCACCGTGCGCCGTAGAGTCCGTTGCGGGTGTGGCTGAGCCGGGCGTCGATCCCGGCGAGGCGTGCGGCCTCGCGCACATCCCCCGGGTGAGCCCAGCCGTAGACGTCGGCGCGGATGAGGGCGCCGATCCACTCCCGGAAGGGGTTGCGGGTGGTGGCGGTGGCGGTCACCGGCACGGCGTCCAGGAGATTCCGGTACGCCGCGCGCTCCGCCGTGAACACCCGCCCGGCGGGCAGCGCGTCCAGCCAGGACCGGGCGACGTCCTCGGTCTCCAGCGCGGCGCCGTGCGCCTCCAGCATCCCGAGCGCGAGCAGCGCGTAGTTGAGGTCGTCGTCCTCCGGCATGCCGTGGATGTTCTCCTCCAGCGACGTGGGCGCGCTGCGGCGGTTCCACGGCCAGCGGGCGGCGACATCGTCCGGCAGGCCGACGGCGGTGAACCACCGGTCCAGCGGCCAGCGCCCGGTCGTGCGGAGGATCTCCTCGATCCCCTCGCGCGGGATCTTCTCCACCGGCTTGCCGAGAAGGCATCCCGCGGCCCGTCCGGTCCAGGCGCCGGCCACCCGGTCCCGCAGGACGTCGGCCTCCGGGACCGACGGGAGGGCGAGCGGGTCCGGCAGGAGGGCGGCGATGCCGCCGTCGTCCTGGGGCTCGGCGGGATCGATCGGAACGGGCCGCGCGTCGAGCTCTGCGAGGAGCGTCCGCGCGAGTCCGCGCAGTTCATCCGAGGCGGGGACGGGCCCCGCTCCGCTCACGGCCGGGGCGGGGTCGCCGCCCGCAGCGACCCATCGGTCGCGGATGTCGGCGACCTCGCGGCCTTCGCGGGCGGACTGCACCAGCTCGTGAGGGAGGAGGTCCTCCGGCTGCGCCCAGGTGAGCCTCACGCCTGCCCCCATTCCTCGAGGGCGCGAGCGCGACGATCGGCGCGGGCGCGGTCGTCGGCGAGGATGTCGCGCGCGGCGGAGGCCATGAGGACCCCGGTCGCGCGGATGTCCATGCGGCTGGCCTCCTCGATCGGGTCCAGCCATTCGTCGGGCACGACCGCGGTCCCGCCGAGACCCGCGCAGATCGCCCCGGCCATGACGGCGATCGAGTCGGCGTCCCGTCCGTAGTTGACGGCGCCGAGCACGGCGCCGCGGAAGTCGCCGCGGTGCGCGAGCACGAAGGCCAGCGCCGCGGGCAGCTCCTCGATCGAGCGCGTGCGGGAGGGGCGACGCGCGTCCATCGCCATCTGCCGGTAGGCGTCGCCGACCGAGTCGAAGGGGGCCACCGCGTCCCGCACGCGGGCGCCCAGCGCTCGTTCCGCGGCGGCGTCCTGCGGACGGTGATCGCCGGAGCCGAACACGTCGACGACCGCGCGGAGCGCCGCCGCGGTGCCGTCGTGCGCGAGCGAGAGCCCGGCGCCGACGACGTCGTCCAGTACGGCGCCGGGGGCGATCGCGGCGGCGACCATGGCGGCGAACACGCCCGCGGCCTCCCTGCCGTAGCTGGACTGGTGGGCCCCGGCGACGTCGATCGCCTCGGCATAGGCGGCGGCGGGGTCCCCGGCGTTGGCGAGGCCGACCGGCGCGATGTACATCGCTGCGCCGCAGTTGACGATGTTGCCCACGCCCGCTTCGCGCGGATCCACGTGACCGTAGTGGAGGCGGGCGACGATCCACTTCTCGGCGAGGAACACGCGCTGCAGCAGCAGGGCGGTCGACTCCAGCTCGGGGATCCACCGCGGCTCGCCGATCATGAGCGGCACGAGGTCCTCGGCCACGGCGTACGCGTCGAGATGCGCGCGGCGCTTGGCGTAGACCTCCACCAGCGCCCTGGTCATCAGGGTGTCGTCGGTGACGTGCCCGTCGCCCTTGTGATACGGCGCGATCGGTCGGGCATCGCGCCAGTTCTCGAACCACGGTCCGACGATGCCGGTCACTCGTCCTCCGTGGCGTTCCTCGATCTGCTCGGGTGTCCACCCCTCCACGGCGCCGCCGAGGGCGTCGCCCACCGCGGCACCCGTGATGACGGCGACCGATCGGTCCTCGAGCCAGTCCATCAGTTCTCCCTGCTGCTCTCATCGGCGCGGATGGCGCCGTCGACCCGTCCGGGTCTGGTCGGCCGGGCCGGGCGGCCCGGCCGACCTCGGTTCACTTCGTGATCTGATCCCAGCCGTCGGTCAGGTCCTTCTCCAGCTGTGCCGCGTCGATCTCCTGCGCGAGGAACTTCTGGTAGGCGGGCGTGGCGACCGTGTCCTTCCACTGCGCATAGGCGTCGGCGAACAGGTAGGGCGCCGAGGCCATGTGCTGGCCCGATGCGAGGATGCGATCCCAGCCGGACTCCGCCCCCAGCTCGTCCGCCATCGCCTGCTGCGCCGACGTCGTCGCCGGGATCAGCGCATCGGCCTTGTTCAGCGCGGCGAGGTTGTCCGCGGCGGTGAAGTACTCGATGAACTCCGCGGCCTCCTGCACGTGCTCGGAGTCGATGTTCACCGACAGCGTCTGCGGGTTCGCCGCCTGGTCCGGACCCTCGGGGCCCTCCAGCGGGGGCAGCACCACCCAGTCGAAGCCCTCCGGCGCGTCCTTGGCGATGTTGGCCGCCTGGAAGGAGCCCTGGACGGTCATCGCGACCTGCCCGGCGTAGAACGACGCGAGCACCTCCGAGCCGGACTGGGTGAGACTGACGGGGAGGATCGAGTTGTCCTGGTGGGCCATCTCGTCCACGAGAACCGGCAGAGCCATCTCGCCCTCACCGACCACGATGGACGCGTCCGCACCGGAGCCCTCGAAGTACTCCCCGCCGAACTGCGGGGCCATGGCCATGAACGCCGCGGTGGGGCTCTTCAGCCCCCATCCGAGCCCGTACGCCCCGTCCTTGGTCGTCGCCCGGGCGATCTCGCGCAGCTCGTCCCAGGTCATGGTGTCGCCGGAGGGGATCTGGACCCCGGCCGCATCCAGGAGCGTCTTGTTCGCGAAGACCATGTACGACTGCAGCTCCGTCGGGTACGCGACGACGGCGTCGTCCACGGTCACCGCGTCGAGCACACCCTCGGGGATGTCCTTGCGCCGCTCGTCGGACATGTGCTCGCCGAGATCGGCGAGGTAGCCGTCGCGGGCGAAGGGCACGATGCCCGCCGCCTCATAGTGGATGATGTCCGGCGCGGCACCGCCGTTGAACTGGGTGATGAGCTTGTCGTAGATCCCGTCCCAGCCGGCCTGGACGATCTCGACCTGGACCTCGGGATTGTCCGTGTTCCAGGAGTCGACGATCTCCTCGGTGGCGGCGATGGCTGCGGGTTGATCCGACAGGGACTGGAACGTCAGCGTGACCGGTCCGTCGGAGTCGGGCTCGGCCGACGAGCAGCCCGCCAGGGCCAGAGCGCTGATCGCGAGGCATGCGGCGATGGATGCACCACGGGTGTTCATGAGCGTTTCCTTTCGGGGTTACGTGGGGTACGGCGTTCTCGTCAGCCCTTGACCGCGCCGGCCATCAGGCCGCCGACGAGCTTGCGCTGCATGATCGAGAAGAAGACGATGCTGGGGATCGCGGCCAGGACCGCGCCGGCGGCGAGCGGACCGAGCGCGACCTTGCCCTCGCCTCCGATGAACATCTGCAGGGTGATCGGCAGCGTGTAGTTCTCCGGAGACTGGAGCAGCACCAGGGCGAAGAAGAACTCGTTCCAGGAGGACACGAACGAGAACATGGCGGTGGCGACCACTCCGGGCGCGAGCAGCGGGAACACGATGCGTCGCAGCACATCCAGCCGGCCGGCGCCGTCCATCGATCCCGCCTCCTCCAGCTCCAGCGGGATGGCCGCGACGTAGCCCTGCAGCATCCACAGCGCGAACGGCAGCGTGTACGTCGTGTGCACGAGGGTCAGGCCCACCAGGCTGTCGGTCAGCCCGATCGAGCGGAGGATCAGGAACAGCGGGAGGATGATGAGGATCACCGGGAAGACCTGGCTCACCAGGATCCATGCCACGCCGGTGACCCGGATGCGGCCCTTGATGCGCGCCAGCACGTAGGACGCGGGGAGGGCGATGAGCACGACCAGGGCGGTCGAGGCGAGGGCGACCACGGCGCTGTTGCCGGCTGAGCGGATGAGCCCCTGCTTGGACAGCGCCTGGCCGTAGTTGTCGAACGCCCAGTCCCGGGGGATGAGGCTCACGGTCAGCGAGTTCAGCTCGCCGGACGACTTCAGCGATGCGGAGATGAGCCACAGCAACGGGAAGCCGAGGAAGACGATGTACAGCACCAGTGCCGCGTACTGACCGGTGCGGGCGAGGATCCTCACGATCAGCTCTCCTTCTCGGCGCGGAACTGCGAGCGCAGGAACAGGGCCAGGAGGGCCACCACCACGACCACGAGGACGACGCCCATCGCGGCGGCGTAGCCGATGTTGCGGTTCTTGAAGGCCTCCAGGTAGGTGAAGAGCATCGGCAGCATGGTCCTCCCGCCGGGTCCGCCCTCGGTCAGGACGTAGACGAGCGAGAACGAGTTGAAGTTCCAGATGAAGTTCAGCGACGTGATCGAGACGATGATGGGACGCAGGCTCGGCAGCGTCACGGTGGCGAATCGCCGCCATGACCCCGCGCCGTCCACCGACGCCGCTTCGTAGAGCTCGGACGGGACCTGCTGGAGGCCGGCGAGCAGGGTCACGGTGGTCTGCGGCATCCCGACCCAGACTCCGACGATCACGACGGCCGGGAGAGCGAGCGAGAAGCTGCCCAGCCAGTTCGTGTCATCGGGGAGCCCCAGCGCCCCGAGGAACGCATTGAGGGGCCCGGCGTTGGGGGAGTAGATCATCCGCCACATGATCGCGACGACGACCGGGGGCATCGCCCACGGGATCAGAGCGAGGACCCGCGTCAGACCCTGGAAGCGCAGGTTCGAGTTCAGCAGCAGCGCCAGCCCCATGGCGGCGACCAGTTGCAGCAGCGTGACCGACACCGCCCACACCATGCCGATGCGGAACGACTCCCAGAAGAAGCCGTTGCCCGCCAGGCGGAGGAAGTTGTCGATTCCCACGAACGTGTACTCCGGACGACGGACCAGCCGCGCGTCGGTGAACGCCAGGGCGATCCCGACCACGAGCGGCGCGACGCTCAGGACGAGGATCGGCAGCAGCGACGGCATCACGAGTGCGATGGCCTCGCGGCGGCGGGCCCGTTCCATGCCGGTGATCCGGCGGGGGGACCGACGAGCCCTGACGGGCGGATCGGTCGTCGCGGTCGGGGTCATCGGGCCTCCTCGCTCGATGCGGGCTCGGGCGCGCCGGTGGACTCGCGGGCACGCAGTTCGGGGGCGACGCGGATCTGGGCGGCCGCCCGGGCGGCCGGGCGCTCCGGGTCCACGAGCTCGCGCACCAGCTCCGCGGCGGCGAGGCCGCGCTGGGTCGTCCCGAGCGAGACGCTCGTGATGCTGGGCTGGAAGACACGGCCGAACTCGGTGTCGTCGAGCCCGGTCACGGCGAGGTCCTCGGGGACCGAGAGCCCCAGCCTCCGGGCGGCCCGGATCGCTCCGATCGCCAGCAGGTCGTTCGCCGCGACGACGGCGTCGGGGAGCGATCCGGCGTCCCGGCTCCGCTCCAGCAGTGCGCTCGTCGCCGCGAGGCCGGCGGCGACGGTGAAGTCCTCGGCGACCACGACCTCGCCCCGCTCGGCGCCGAAGCCCTCGACGGTGGCTGTGTCGAATCCGCGCTGGCGGGCCTCGCCGGGCGTGGTGTCCAGGGGGCCGTTCACGAAGGCGATCCGTCGGCGTCCGATCCCCACGAGATGGCGGACGGCCATGCCGATCGCCTCGGCGGAGTCGGTCGACACGGAGTCGATGCCCGCGTCCGCGAGCGAGCGTCCGATCACGACGATCGGCACCGGGGCGTCGCGGATCTCCTGGACGAGGGCGTCGTCGGTGCGCAGCGGCGCGATGATCATCGCATCGACGATGCCCGTGCTGAGACTGCGGATGAGGTCGGCGCTGCTGCGCGCGGTCGGTCCTGTCCCCATCACGACGACGCGGTAGCCGTGCGGCTCCAGCGCCGAGTGGATCGCCGAGAGCATCTCGACGTACACCGGGTTGCCGATGTCGGCCACCGCGAAGGCGATCTGCTGGGTGCGCTTCATCCGCAGCGATCGGCCGCTCGCGTCGGGGCGGTACCCGAGCTCGTCCGCGGCCGCGCGCACGCGCTCGACCATCACGTCGCTGGCGCCGCCGCCGTGCAGCGCGCGGGAGGCCGACCCCAAGGAGACCCCGGCGCGCTCGGCCACCTCCACGAGCGTGACCCGTGTGGGCTTCTCGGTCATGCCGGTTCCTCCGTCTGCGCTGATCGGCCGATGTCCGGAAACGTTTCCAAACTTGGTCGGATGGATCTTGGAAACGTTTCCAAAAAGGACCATAGCAGGAAGGCGGTGACGGCGCCAGATCGTTCCGTCCGGCAGCCTGTGGGCCGGAGCGGGCTGCTGCTAGGCTGGACGAGGATTCCTCTGCGGAATCCACAACTGAACAGGGCTCTCTCGCCATGAGGGAGCCTTCACGGAGCGGGTCGGCAGGAAGCTGGTCCCCTGTGGTGGACTCCCCGACGGGTGATCGTAGGGTGGCCCTCCACTGGTGGCCAGCGCAGGCGGATGACGCGGGTCCTTCCCGTGCGCCCATATCTGCCCGTCTCCGCTCCTTCGAGATGCTCGCACTCCACACGGGAGGGCGAGTCTAAACAAAGAAGGAGAGACCTCTTGGAAGGTCCTGAAATCACCGCTACGGAGGCCGTGCTCGACAACGGCCGCTTCGGCACCCGCACGATCCGTTTCGAGACGGGTCGCCTCGCCCAGCAGGCGCAGGGCGCGGTCGCCGCCTATCTGGACGAGGAGACGATGCTCCTGTCCGCCACGAGCGCGGGCAAGCACCCGCGTGAGGGCTTCGACTTCTTCCCGCTCACCGTCGACGTCGAGGAGCGCTCCTACGCGGCGGGCAAGATCCCCGGTTCGTTCTTCCGTCGCGAGGGCCGTCCCTCGACCGAGGCGATCCTGGTGTGCCGCCTGATCGACCGTCCGCTGCGCCCGTCGTTCGTCGACGGCCTGCGCAACGAGGTCCAGATCGTCATCACCGTCCTCTCGATCGCTCCGGGCGAGTTCTACGACGCGCTCGCGATCAACGCCGCCTCGGCGTCCACGCAGATCTCCGGTCTGCCGTTCTCCGGTCCGATCGCGGGTGTGCGCCTGGCGCTCATCCCGGGTCACGGCGACACCGCCGACCAGTGGATCGCGTTCCCGACCGCCGCGCAGCTCGAGGAGGCCGTGTTCGACCTCGTCGTCGCCGGCCGCGTCGTGACCAAGGCCGACGGCTCGAAGGACGTCGCGATCATGATGGTCGAGGCCGAGGCGACCGAGGGCAGCTGGAACCTCATCAAGGGCGGCGCGACCAAGCCCAGCGAGTCCGTCGTCGCCGAGGGACTCGAGGCGGCCAAGCCGTTCCTCATGCAGCTCGTCGAGGCGCAGGCGAAGCTCGCCGAGACTGCCTCGAAGGAGCCGGGCGTCTACCCGGTCTTCCTTCCGTACGAGCAGGCGACCTACGACTTCGTGTCCGAGCGTGCCCTCGCCGAGCTGAACGACGTCTATCAGATCGCCGACAAGCAGGAGCGCCAGAACGCCGACGACGCGATCAAGGACCGCGTCAAGGGCGAGCTGACCGCCGCTGTCGAGGCCGGGGATCTCCCCGAGTCCGCGCTGGGCGAGTTCTCGGCGGCGTACAAGTCCGTCACCAAGAAGATCGTCCGGGGGCGCATCCTCACCGAGGGCGTCCGCATCGACGGCCGCGGCCTGGCGGACATCCGTCCGCTCGACGCCGAGGTGCAGGTGATCCCTCGCGTGCACGGATCCGCGATCTTCCAGCGCGGCGAGACCCAGATCCTGGGCGTCACCACGCTGAACATGCTCAAGATGGAGCAGCAGATCGACTCGCTCTCGCCCACGACGAGCAAGCGGTACATGCACCACTACAACTTCCCGCCCTACTCGACCGGTGAGACCGGCCGCGTCGGGTCGCCGAAGCGTCGCGAGATCGGGCACGGCTTCCTCGCCGAGCGCGCCCTCGTGCCGGTGCTGCCCAGCCGCGAGGAGTTCCCGTACGCCATCCGCCAGGTCTCCGAGGCGCTCGGGTCGAACGGGTCGACCTCGATGGGCTCGGTCTGCGCGTCCACCCTGTCGCTGCTGAACGCCGGTGTGCCGCTGCGCGCGCCGGTCGCCGGCATCGCGATGGGCCTGGTCTCCGACGAGGTCGACGGGGAGACCCGCTACGCGGCCCTCACCGACATCCTCGGTGCCGAGGACGCCCTGGGCGACATGGACTTCAAGGTCGCGGGCACGAGCGAGTTCGTCACGGCGATCCAGCTCGACACGAAGCTCGACGGCATCCCCTCGGAGGTGCTCGCCGGCGCGCTGACCCAGGCCAAGGAGGCGCGCCTCACGATCCTCAACGTTCTGAACGCCGCGATCGACGCTCCCGACGAGATGGCGCCGACGGCGCCGCGCGTGATCAGCGTGCAGATCCCGGTCGACAAGATCGGCGAGCTGATCGGCCCGAAGGGCAAGACGATCAACGCGATCCAGGACGAGACCGGCGCGCAGATCTCCATCGAGGAGGACGGCACCGTCTACATCGGCGCGACCGACGGCCCCTCGGCCGAGGCGGCCCGTGCCCAGGTGAACGCGATCGCCAACCCCACCAACCCTGAGGTCGGCGAGCAGTTCCTCGGCACGGTCGTCAAGATCGCGACCTTCGGCGCGTTCATCTCGCTGCTGCCGGGCAAGGACGGCCTGCTGCACGTCACGGAGGTGCGCAAGCTCGCCGGCGGCAAGCGCGTCGAGAACGTCGAGGACGTGCTGGGCGTCGGGCAGAAGATCCTCGTGCGCATCACGAAGATCGACGACCGCGGGAAGCTGTCGCTCGAGCCGGTGCTCGACGACGCCCCCGCCGAGGGCGAGGCCGCCGCGGAGGCGCCGTCCGAGGACTGAGTCGTCAGAAAGGCCCGTGTTGTCCCCCGAACGGGGGACAACACGGGTCTTTCGTCGTTGTTGTGACCGAAACGTTATGGGAAGTTCGCCTGCCGTTGGCCGCAATGAACGGGAGTGTCCGATGCCTCCCCTACGCTCGGAAGTGCGCACCGGGGGGTGCGCGACAAGCGCAGCATCGCATTCGGGGGTGAACGCATGCGTCTCTTCAGTGTCGGCACCGGCAGCGCCACCGAGCGCCCGGCCGCGGAGGAGAGCGCAGCGATGGTCCACCCGTCGGCCCCGATCCCCGTGATCGGCCCCGGGATCGGCGAGGCCGTGCGTGTACCGCTGGGGGAAGGCGGACTGCAGGTCTTCCCGCTCATGCTGGGCGGAGCGGAGTTCGGGTGGAACACCGACACCGCGAGCAGCGAGGCCATCCTGGATCGGTACGCCGAGATCGGCGGCAACGCGGTGCACACGGCGGACAGCTTCGCCGCGGGGCGCAGCGAGCACATCATCGGACGCTGGCTGCGCACGCGGGGGCGCCGGGACCGAACGGTCCTCGCCGTGCGCGTCGGGGCGCACCCGGACAACCCTGGTCTCGGCTCGGTCAACCTCGTGCGCGCCGTCGAGGCATCGCTGACACGGCTCGGCGTCGAGCGCATCGACGTGCTGTACCTCGACGCGAGCCAGGACGACGGCAGCCCGCTGGAGGACACCCTCGCGACGGCGGAATGGCTCGTCGACGCGGGCAAGGTCGGCACGCTGGGCGCGTTCGGATTCTCCGCAGAGAGACTCGTCGAGGCGCGGATCCTCTCGTCCGCGGGCTATCCGCGCATCGAGGCGATCGACGAGCCGTACAACATGCTGCGACGAACCGTCTTCGAAGGCGACCTCCGGCTGGTCGCCGGTGCGCAGGGCCTCGCCGTCACCCCGTCGCATGCCCTGGAGCACGGGTTCCTGTCCGGGCGGCATCGGTCGAAGGCGGACGCGCGCCATGGCGTGCGAGGCATGCAACTGCGCAGCAACATCAACCGCCGGGGAATCAAGGTGCTGCGCGCCCTGGATCTCACGGCGGAGGAACTGCAGGTGCCCGTCGCAGCGGTGTCGATCGCGTGGCTGCTGGCCCAGCGGACCGTCGTGGCCCCGATCGTCAACGCCTTCTCGATCCAGCACGTCGACGAGATCGTGCAGGGCGTGGGCGTGGCGCTGAGCCGTGCCCAGCTGGCGGAGCTGGCGCGCGCCGCCAGCTGAGGGCGGAAGAGCGTCTCATCCCGAAACCCTCCGGAGCCGCCGAGGCCGGGTGACGTAGGCTGGAAGGGCTCCGACAGAACCGTCGGCGACGAAGCGAGCGGTTGTGACGCATTACATCTATCTGGTCAGACACGGTGAACATCAGGACGCCGAGCACGGCGTCGACGACGGACCCCTTTCGCCCCGCGGGCGGAGGCAGGCCGAGCTGATCGCAGACCGGCTCTCGGGGCTTCCGCTGGACGCGGTCTGGCATTCGCCGCTGCTGCGGGCGGCCGAGACCGCGCGGGCGATCGCCGAGCGCCTCCCCGCCGTGACCGCGCAGCCCTCCGCGCTGCTCTTCGACTGCGTGCCCACGGGGATGACCGAGGACACCCCGGCCGCGTTCGAGCCGTTCTTCGGGTCGGTCACGGAGGCGGAGATCGAAGCCGGGCGCGCACAGATGGGCGACGCGGTGAGCGAGTTCCTCGTGCGCAAGCAGGGAGACGTCCACGAGGTCCTCATCACCCACAACTTCGTCATCTCCTGGCTCGTCCGTGAGGTGCTCGAAGCCCCGGAGTGGCGCTGGATGACGCTGAACCAGGCGCACTGCGGCCTCACGGTCATCTCGCAGAAGCAGGGGCGACCGTGGAGCCTGGTCGCCCACAACGACCTCAGCCACCTGCCGTTCGAACTGCGCACCGGAATGCCCGATCCGCTTCCGGTCTGAGCCGGACGGCGCCGGTCGCCGGGGGCGACCGTGCTCAGCGCCGGGCGAGGACGAACCCCTGGGCGTGGCGTTCTTCGCCGTGTGCGGCGCGGTGGGCGGTGACGATCACCGTGAAGCCCCGCTGCGCGAGCATGCGTGCGATCTCCGTCGGCTCGTGCAGCACGCCGTGCAGCGTGAGCGGATGACCGTAGGCGCGTCCGTCGACGACCCGCTCGCCGGCGCCCGCCTGGAATCCGAGCAGCAGCGCGCCACCCGGCCGGAGCACGCGGCCGAACTCGTCCAGGATCGCCCCCACCTCGTCGCGGGTGCTGTGGATGATCGCATACCAGCACAGCACGCCTCGAGCCGTCCGCGGAGCGAGAGGAAGGGCGGCGAGGTCCGCCACCTCCACGCGGAGGCCGGGGTGCGAGGCGCGGGCGTGGGCGACCATCTCGGGGGAGAGGTCGAGGCCGCGCAGGGGAGCGATCCCCTGCGCCGAGAGGTGCGTGAGCATCCGCCCGGTGCCGCATCCGGCATCGAGCACCGGGGCGTCGTCGTCGGGCAGCGCATCGACGAACTCCGTGAGCATCGCGTGCTCCAGCGGGCGCTCGTATCGGAGGTCGGGCAGGAGCGACGCGTACTCCTCGGCCACCGTGTCGTAGAAGGCGCGCGTGGCCGCGTGTCGCTCAGTGCTCATCGCCGACGAGGTCCTTGCGATACCACCGCGTCGCGTTCGGATTGTCGTTGTACGCCGGGATCTCGACGAAGCCGGTGCGCAGATAGAGGTGGCCTGCCGAGGCGAGCGTGTGGTGCGTGTCGAGGACCAGCGCGGTCGCTCCCCACGCGCGTGCCCGCCGTTCCAGCTCCTCGAGCAAGTGCCTTCCCCATCCGCGGCCGCGGGTCTCCGAACGAAGGAAGACGTGCTTGACCTCGTAGACGCGCCCTTCCAGGTGCTCCAGCAGGCGGATGCCGCCGCAGCCGACCACGACGCCGTCGTGCTCCGCGAGCAGCAGCACGCCGGCGGGCTCGGTGAAGGCGGACGGCGAGGGCGCGGCGGGGGAGTAGGTGCCGCCGGGGAACTCCGCGGCGCGCATCGCGAAGTACGCCGACAGGATCTCCTGGGCGTCGGGGTCCTCGGGGGAAGCAGGACGGAACACGAGCATGCCTAGACGGTACGCCGCGCGGCGGGGGCCTCCGGCGTGCCGCGCTGAATAGAATCGAGACATGACCACGCGCGTGGCCCTGGTGGGCGGGACCGGCAAGCTCGGGGCGATCATCCGCTCGGTGATCGACGAGCAGGACGGCTTCGACGTGCACGCCGTCCTGACCTCGCGCAGCGATCTCGATGAGCTCGACGGGGCGGATCTCGTCGTCGACGCCTCCACTCCGGCGGTGAGCGTGGATGTCGTCCGTGCCGCCGTGGAGCGGGGGGTCAACGTGCTCGTCGGAACCTCCGGCTGGTCGCAGGAGCGCATCGCGCTGGTCCGCCCGCTGGTCGAGGCCGCGGGCACCGGCGCGGTGTTCATCCCGAACTTCTCGGTGGGCTCGGTGCTGGGCTCGGCGCTCGCCGCGATCGCCGCGCCCTTCTTCGGGTCGGCGGAGATCATCGAGGCCCACCGCCACACGAAGATCGACTCCCCGAGCGGCACCGCCGTCCGCACCGCGGAGCTCATCGCCGAGGCCCGGGCCGGGCAGGGTCCCGTCGACGCGCCGCACGTGGACCAGCGTGCCCGCGGTCAGCAGGTCGCCGGGGTGCCGATCCACTCCCTGCGGCGTCCCGGCGTGGTGGCCGAGCAGCAGGTCATCCTCTCCGGCCCCGGCGAATCGCTCACCATCCGGCATGACACGGTTGACTCCGCGGAGGCGTACGCGCCGGGGATCCGGCTCGCCCTCCCGTACGCGCGGGACGCGCGCGGCGTGATCGTGGGGCTCGAGCGCATCATCGACCTGGGGATCGTTCCGAGCGCATGACCGACCGGATCGCGGTCCTCGGGCCCATCCGGATCGCGGGGCGCGACGCGGGCGGCGTCGCGATGAGGACGCTCGTCGCGACGCTGGCACTGTCTCGCGTGGGGGAGTCACGGTCCCTGGCCTCTCTCGCGGACGATGTGTGGGGAGACCACCCTCCGCAGAACCCGCGAGCGGCGCTGCAGACCCTCGTCTCCCGGTTGCGTGCGCACGGCGGCGCGGACATCGTCGCGAGCGTTCCCGGCGGGTATGCACGCGCCGCCGCCACCGATCTCGACCGTGCCCGGGAACTGCTCGAGGCGACCGAGGCGGCGGAGCACGATCACGGCCGGATCCTCGACATCCTCGACGAGGCCGACGCGCTGTGGCGCGGAGAGCCCGCGGTCGATCTGCCCGATGTGCCCGCAGCGGACGCGCTCGTCAGGGATGCGGCCGGTCTCCGCGATCGGATCCGCCGTGCGCGCGCCGCGGCCCTGCGCGGGGCCGGCCGCCCCGCCGAGGCGGTCGCGGTCCTGGAGGCGCTCGCGGTGGGAAGCCCCCGCGACGAACCGCTCCACATCGCCCTCGTCGAGGCGCTGGATGCGGCAGGGCGCACCGCGGATGCCCTCGCGGTGTTCGCCGCATACGCCCGGCGGCTCCGAGACGAGCTGGGCAGCTCGCCCGGCGCCGGATTCGTCGAGCTGAACGCCCGGCTGCTGCGCGGCGCGCCGAAGGAGCGCGCGGCCCCGGTGCGCATCGGCGTCGACGCCGAGCCGAACGTCTTGATCGGCCGGGACGAGGCCGTGCGAGAAGCCGAGGAGATGCTCCGACGTGCCCGCCTCGTGACCGTGCTCGGGCCGGGCGGGCTGGGCAAGACCCGTCTCGCGCAGGCCGTCGCCGCGCGGAGCGATGCGTCGATGGTGGTCGTCGTCCCGCTCGCCGGTGTCCGCACCGACGCGGATGTCGGCCCCGCGGTCGCCGCCGCCCTGGGCATCAGCGAGACCGCGCCGGGCGGACGCCTCTCCGATCCCCGCGCTCGTCCGGATCTGCGTGCCCGCATGGTCGCGGCCCTCGCCGATCGTGAGGCGCTTCTCGTGCTGGACAACTGCGAGCAGGTGATCGGCGGCGTCGCCGCATGGTGCAGCGACCTGCTCGCGACCGTGCCCTCGCTGCAGATCCTCGCCACCAGCAGGGCGCCGGTGATGATCGCGGCCGAGCAGATCCTGCCCCTCGCCCCGTTGGCGATCGCCGAGTCCGTCGACTCGCCGGCCGTCCGACTCTTCCTCGAACGTGCGCGGGCCGTCCGGCCGGGCGCAGAGCTGTCCTTGGCCACCGTGACCCGATTGTGCGCTCATCTGGACGGCCTGCCTCTGGCGATCGAGCTCGCTGCCGCGCGCGTGCGGACGATGACCGCCGAGCAGATCGAGGTGCGCCTGCAGAACCGCTTCGCGCTACTCACGAAGGGGGACCGCTCCGCGCCGGAGCGCCATCGCACCCTCGAGGCCGTGATCTCGTGGAGCTGGGACCTCCTGGACGACGGGGCGCGCACGGCGCTCGCCGCGTTGTCCGTGCTCCCCGGCGGCTTCTCCGGCGTCGCCGCCTCCGCCCTGCTGGGCGTCGAGGACGCGGCGGATATGCTCGACCGGCTGGTGGAGCAGTCGCTTCTCGTCGCGAGCGAGCACCGGACCGGGATGCGGTTCCGCATGCTGGAGACCGTTCGCGAGTTCGGCCTCGTCCGCCTCGCCGAGGCGGGCTCGGGCGCCGTGGCCGCGGCGGAGGAGGCGGTCACGACATGGGCTCTCGCCCTCATCGCCGATCACGGGCCGCCCGCGCTCCGGTTCCCCGGCGGTCTGCGCCCCGAGGCGCAGCGGGAGATCGGCGCCGAGCACGACAATCTCGTGCACGTGCTGCGGGGTCTTCTCGCTGAGGGACGCCATGCCGAGGCCGTGCGGATCTACGCGGTCGTCGGACAATCCTGGTTCATGCGCGGGTCGTACGCGGAGATCGCGGCGATGGGCGCCCCGATGCTGACGGCGGCGCGAAGCGTGTCGGCGGACGTCTCCGTGGACGAGCGGGCGATCGCCACCCTCCTCGCGACCCTCGGATGCCTCATCGGCGACGATCCCCGAGGCCTCCGCGGAATCGTGGGTCTGCGCGGGCTCGCGAGGACCGAGGGGGAGCGGCTGAGCCCGGTGTGGGGTGCGCTGTGCGCGACGGTGACGGCCGCGACGCGGGAGGCGGACACCTATGACGTCCTCCGCCGTGTCACGACGGTGACGGATCCCCGTGCCCGACTGGCCGGAGAGCTCCTCCTGTCGCACTTCGCCGAGAACCTCGGCGAGACGCGCCAGGCGCTCGCCGCCGCGGAACGCGCATGGGCGCTCGCCGAGTCCCTGGACGAGCCGTGGGGAGCAGCGATGGCGGCCGACTCGGCCGCGCAGCTCGCCAGCCAGAGCGCCCGGCCCGCCGAGGCGATCGTCTGGCTCCAGCGGGCCCACCACCGCTACGGCCAGTACGACGCCGAGGAGCCGCTGCGGCAGGCGGAGTGGGTCCGCGGCGGCGTCCTGCTCGCCCTGGACCGTCTGGAGGAGGCGGAGGAGGTGTTCGCCTCCCTCGTGCGCGGAGGAGAGCTGACCGCCGACGCCCTGGAGATCTCCGCGGTGGGGTGGTACGGCCTCGGAGAGGTGTACCGGCTGTCCGGCAGGATGGACGATGCGCGGGAGGCCCTCGACCGCGCCATGCGGATGTTCCGCTCTCCGCAGCAGCGCCGGTCGCCGTGGTTCCTCATGGCCGTCGCCGGATACGTGTCCGCGGCCGCGGAGGGGCTGGATCTCGGCGCCGAGGAGATCGAGAAGTGGGTGCGACGCCTGCGAGGCCGGGCCGTCGCCGGCTACCGCCTGCGTCCTCAGGCCACGGACCGGCCGGTTCTCGGAACGGTCCTGCTGGGCTGGTCCTCCTGGGCCTTGACGCAGCCCGGGCGCAGCACCAGGGCGGTGGAGGCCCTGGTGCTGGCCGAGCGGCTCGGCGCGCGCCAGGACCTGCCCAGCCTGCGGATCCGTCGTCACCGGGAGCGCGCGGAGCGCATCGTGGGGGCCGATGCGGTCGCACGGGCGCAGGACGCGATCGCCGGCGTCCCGCTCGCCGACCTCGTTCCGCGCGCGGTCGCCGTGCTCGGCGGGTGACACGGCCGGGGTGGGCGGCGGCCGTGGGGACGCCCGCTCTCGCGACGCGGCCCCACGACGGCGGTGCTCAGGCGCGCCGCATGTACGCGCGGACCGTGAGCGGCGCGAAGACGGCGACGATGACGGCGGCGCCGAGGAGCGAGATCCACGCGTCCACGCCGAACGTGCTCGCGTTCACCAGGTCGCGGACCGCCGTGACGAGGTGGGACACGGGGTTGACGTTCACGAACCACTGCAGCCACGTCGGCATCGTGTCGACCGGGACGAACGCGTTCGAGAGGAACGTCAGCGGGAACAGGATGATCATCGAGATCCCCTGCACGCTCGACGCCGTCCGGGCGATCACGCCGAAGAAAGCGAAGATCCAGCTCACCGCCCAGGAGCAGACCACGACGAGCAGGCCGGCGACGATGACCGCGCCGATCCCGCCCTCAGGACGGAAGCCCATCAGATAGCCCATCGTGAACGTGAGCACGGTCGCGATGCCGTAGCGGACGGTGTCCGCGAGGAGCGCCCCGGAGAGGGGAGCGATGCGCGCGATCGGAAGGGAGCGGAATCGGGCGAACACGCCCTTGTCCATGTCCTCGCGCAGCTGGGTGCCCGTCACGACCGAGGTCGTGATGACGGTCTGGACGAGGATTCCGGGGATGATGACCGGCAGGTAGGAGGCGACGTCTCCGGAGATGGCTCCGCCGAAGATGTACGTGAACATCAGGGTGAAGAGGATCGGCTGCAGGGTGACGTCGAACAGCTGCTCGGGAGTCCTCCGGATCTTCACCAGGCCGCGCCCCGCCATCGTGACGGTGTTGCGGAGGGTCAGGCCGAGACCGGCGTGGTTCTTCAGCTGCCGGTCGCTCGCGGGGACGATGCGTTCGGCGACGGGGGCGAGAGCGTTCATGCGTGCACCTGCTCCTTGTCCGCGGCGGCTGCCGCGTCGGTGTCGTCGGCCGCGGGGCGGCCGGTGATGGTGAGGAAGACCTCGTCGAGCGTCGGCTTCTGCACGCTCATCTCCGCCAGGCCGATCCCGGCCTCGCGCAGCGTGATCAGGAGGTCCGCCAGTCGATCGGGGTCGGTCATGGGCGCCGTGATCCGGGACGCCTCCGGGCTGAGGGAGGCGCGGGCGCCGAGCACCCTCTCCACCACGCTCAGCGCGTCGTGGATGTCAGACGCCTCCTGGACCCGCAGGTGCAGGGAGGAGGTCCCGACGGAGGCCTTGAGATCGTCCGCGGTGCCCTCGGCCACAACGCGCCCGTGGTCGATGACGGCGATCCGGTCGGCGAGCTGATCCGCCTCGTCCAGATACTGGGTCGTCAGGACGACCGTCGACCCGGTACGAACCAGCTCCCGGATGGTGTCCCACATCTGGCCCCGCGTGCGCGGGTCGAGCCCGGTCGTCGGCTCGTCCAGGAAGATGAGCGGCGGCTGGGCGATGAGGGACGCGGCCAGGTCGAGCCGCCGCCGCATCCCGCCGGAGAACGCCTTCAGCGGACGCCGGGCGGCCTCCGTCAGCCCGAACCGCTCGAGCAGATCCGCAGACTTCGCTCGCGCTTGTGCGCGGCTGAGGCCCAGCAGGCGCGAGAAGATCATCAGGTTCTCGCTGGCGGACAGCGCCTCGTCGACAGAGGCGAACTGGCCGGTCACGCCGATCAGCTGGCGAACGACGTGGGCCTCCCTGACGACGTCGTGACCGAAGATCCGGCCATGACCGCCGTCCGGGCGCAGCAGCGTCGCCAGCATGTTGATGGTGGTGGTCTTGCCGGCGCCGTTCGGGCCCAGGACGCCGTACACGGTGCCGGTGCGCACGCGCAGGTCGACGCCGTCGACCGCCCGGTTGTCGCCGAACACCTTCACGAGCCCGTCGGCCTCCACGGCCCAGTCGGTAGGAGAGTTCGTCATGCCTCGAGCGTGCGCGACGCCCCTGTCGCCGCGCTGTCGCTTCGCTGTCTGCCGCTGTCCGGGTGACGGATCGGGGTTCCCCTGCCCGTCGGAGCGGTGTCGGTGGTCTCCGTCGCGACGGCGGTTGACGTGCGGCGTCCCGCCTAGAATCGAGGGATGAGCTCCCGCATCGGGGTGGCCCTGATGGCCGCCTGCCTCCTGCTCTACATCGTGCTGGTCGGGCAGCGGGCGATCGCGCTCTTCGTGTCGGGGCAGCCCGTGGGGGTGCTGATGGGCGTGGCTCTCGTCGTGCTGCCGCTGATCGGGCTGTGGGCGCTGGTGCGCGAGCTCCAGTTCGGGTTCTCCGCCGACCGGCTCACCCGTACGCTGCGTGCCGAGGGGACGCTCCCGGACGACGACGTGCACATGCTGCCCAGCGGACGGGTCGTGAAGGCCGAGGCCACGGGGCTCGTGCAGCGGTACGAGAGCGAGGCGTCGGCGGCGCCGCAGGACTGGCGGGCGCGGCTGCGTCTCGGCATCGTGCAGGATCTGGCGGGCGACCGCAAGGCGGCCCGTGCGAGTGTGCGCGCCGCGATCCGGATGGAGCGCTCCGCCCGCTGATCGTGCTCCCCTCGCATCGAGTGGTCAGTTTCTGTGGGCCGACGACGCGCGAACCCGCAGAAACTGACCACTCGATGAGGGAGGTCAGGCGAGGGTGGCCTCGAGGGTGATCTCGATGCCGGACAGCGCCTGGGACACCGGGCAGCCGGCCTTGGCCTCCTCGGCGAGGCGCTGGAACGTCTCGGCGTCCAGCCCCGGGACGGAGGCGTTGACGTTGAGATGGCTGCCCGTGATGCCGGTGCCCGGCTTGAAGGTGACCGACGCGGTCGTGTCCACGCGCTCCGGAGGGGTGCCGTTGCCGGCCAGCGCGTGCGACAGGGCCATGCTGAAGCAGGACGAGTGGGCTGCCGCGATCAGCTCCTCGGGGGTCGTGGTGGTCTCCGAGCCCTCGGAGCGGGCCTTCCAGTCGAGGGGGAAGGTGCCGAGGTGGGACGAGGAGAACGAGACGGTGCCCGACCCCTCCGTGAGGCTTCCGGTCCAGGTGGCTGCGGCTTCGCTCGTGACAGGCATGACGGTTCCTCCGGTTCGGGGACAGATGTGCTGTCAGCCTAGCGATCAGGCAGCGGCCGAGGAACCTCCGGCGCGGCGCCCCAGGACCCCTGCGCGCTGCAGGAGCAGGTAGAGCTGGCAGCCGAGGCAGAGCCCGAAGACGGCGTTGAGGAACGCGGCGACGAAGGCCGCGGCGGTCGCGACGGGCAGCGCCCACGGAACCCCGAGCAGGTGCAGCGCCAGGCCGACGGCCACGACGACGAGCCCCACCCCCTGGGCGAACCGCGGCGGGCGAGGATCCTCGAGGTCGGTCGGGGGAGACAGCCGCGGACGGATGGCGGCGCGGAACAGCAGTGCCCACGGCTGCGTGCGGGGCGAGATCAGGCTCCAGGCGAACAGGAGCGCCACGACGAGCGCGAGGAGGAAGCCGGGCTGAGCACTCCGGGCGGCGGCGACGTCGACCCACGAGACGGTGGGAGCGAACACGGCGTTCGACCGCGGCGCGAATGCGATCCAGTCGGATGTTCCGTCCGGGGGAACGGGACCGGAGGCCATGGCCAGCGCGGTCGCGACGAGCAGCAGCGCGGAGGTGATCGCGGCGGCGAAGCGCGGTCCGCGGGGGTCGATGCCGTCGGGGACGGTCATGCCGCCCTCCTTTCCTTCGCCGTCGGCGCGGGGGGGGGCGGCGTCAGCTCGTCGATGGCGGCGAGCACCTCGGCGGGGCGGGGGACGCCGTGGAAGCGGGAGCGCACCGTGCCGTCCGGGTCGAGCAGGAACGTCGTCGGGGTCGACAGGATCCCGTGACGGGAGGCGAGATCCGCGCGGTGGGTCAGGTCGACCTCGGTGCGCACGACGCCCTCCCGCTGCGCGGCCACACCGTCGAGCGCGCGGCGCGCCTGCGGGCAGCGCGCGCAGAGCTCGGTGCTGAACTGGACCAGCGTCGCCCGGTCGCCGAGTCCGCCGGGGGCGAGCTCCGCGGCGTCCGTGTCGCGACGATCCCCGCGGACGTCTCTGCGGCGTCCGTCGCGGCGTCGTACGAGCAGACCGATCGCCACCGTCACCGCGAGCAGGGTCGCGGTGACGACGAGGACGAGCGGGAGGGACATGCGTCGAGGGTACGCCGGTGTGGCGGACCGGGACCGGATGTGACGCCGGATGACCCGCGCGGACGGATCCGGAGCGGGCGTCTCGGGCCCCGCCGCGGTCCGGCGCGGGTATCGTGATGCGCATGAGCGCCGCGATCCCCACGCCGTACGAAGACCTGCTCCGGGACGTCCTGGAGCACGGCACCCGCAAGGACGATCGCACGGGAACGGGGACGACGAGCGCGTTCGGCCGGCAGATCCGGTTCGACCTGTCGAAGGGCTTCCCTCTCATCACCACGAAGCGGGTGCACTTCAAGTCCATCGCCTACGAGCTGCTCTGGTTCCTGCGCGGGGACTCGAACGTGCGCTGGCTCCAGGAGAACGGCGTGACGATCTGGGACGAGTGGGCGGACGCCGAGGGCGAGCTCGGACCGGTGTACGGCGTGCAGTGGCGCTCCTGGCCGACGCCCGACGGCGGCCACATCGACCAGATCCAGCAGGTCGTCCAGCAGATCCGCGACAACCCGGACTCACGGCGGCTCCTGGTCTCCGCGTGGAACCCGGCCGACATCCCGGACATGGCCCTGGCGCCGTGCCACGCGATGTTCCAGTTCTACGTCGCGGACGGGCGCCTGTCCTGCCAGCTCTACCAGCGCAGCGCCGACCTGTTCCTCGGGGTGCCGTTCAACATCGCCTCCTACGCACTGCTGACTCTGATGATCGCGCAGCAGACGGGGCTGCAGCCGGGCGACTTCGTGTGGACGGGCGGCGACTGCCACATCTACGACAACCACGTCGAGCAGGTGCGCGAGCAGCTCAGCCGCGACCCGTACCCGTACCCGACCCTCCGGTTCGCCCGCATCCCCGAGTCGATCTTCGACTACCGCTTCGAGGACTTCGTCGTCGAGGGGTACGAGCATCACCCGGCGATCCGCGCGGCGGTGGCGGTATGACCTGGGTCGGCCTGATCTGGGCCGAGGCGGAAGGCGGCGTGATCGGCGCCTCCGGGGGAATGCCGTGGCGGGTCCCTGAGGACATGGCGCACTTCAAGGAGACCACGCTCGGGGATCCTGTGGTCATGGGACGCAAGACCTGGGAGTCGCTGCCGGAGCGGTTCCGGCCGCTCGCCGGGCGGGAGAACATCGTCGTCACCCGTCAACAGGACTGGAGCGCCGAGGGAGCGCAGCGGGTCGCGAACCTGGCGGACGCCGCCCGTGGCCGCGACCGGATCTGGATCATCGGCGGCGCGGAGATCTACGCGCAGGCGATCGGCGGCGCGGACCGGCTGGAGGTCACCGAGCTCGATCTCGTGGTGGAGGGCGACGCCTTCGCGCCTTCGCGCCAGGGGTGGCGACTCGTCGACGAAGGGGAGTGGCAGACCTCGCGGACCGGGATCCGATACCGCTTCCTCGGGTACGAGCGCTGATGCCGACCGCGCTGATCACCGGGGCGAGTGCCGGACTCGGCGCGGAGTTCGCGCGTCAGCTCGCGGCACGGGGATCCGATCTCGTCCTCGTCGCCCGCTCGCGCGACGACCTCGACGCGGTCGCGGCGCCGCTGCGCGAGCGTTACGGCGTCGTCGTGGAGGTCCTCCCCGCCGACCTGTCCGTCCCGAGGGAGCTCGCCCGCGTGGAGCGCCGGCTCGCGAACGCCGGGCGCCCGGTGGGCCTCCTGGTCAACAACGCCGGCTTCGGACTGCCGTTGCAGTTCGCCGACAACGACATCGCGGACGAGGTCCGCCACCTGCGCGTGCACGTGGAGGCCTCCATGCGGCTGATGCACGCGGCCCTGGGCGTCATGCGCGGACGCGGCGGACGGATCGTCAACGTCGCCTCCGTCGCGGGCTTCATCTCGCGCTCCACCTACTCGGCCTGCAAGGGGTGGCTGATCGGCTTCAGCCGCTGGGCGAACGCCGAGTACGCCGAGGACCGCGTGTCGGTCACCGCCGTATGCCCCGGATTCACCCACACGAGCTTCCACGAGCGCATGGGCCTCGCGCTGGGACACGAGGGCGTGCCCCGGGCGATGTGGCTGGACGCCCGCGACGTGGTCCGCGAGGGGCTGCGCGACGCGGCCCGCGGTAGAGCGGTCTCGATCCCGTCCCTCCGCTACAAGGCGATCGTCGCCCTCACCAGGGTGCTGCCGGCCTCCGTGACCGCGCGCGTCGCCCGGAGGGGCCGCGTCTGACGCAGAGCAGCGCTGGCAGCCGTCACCGGAACCGATCGAGGCGGATCCCCGCGTAGGCGATCGCCGCGATGGTCTCGCCGTCGGTGATCCGGCCGTCGGCGATCATGCGCAGCACCTCGTCGAACGGCTCCCACGACACCTCGTCGATGCCCTCCTCCCGCTGCGCGTCGTCGTCCGTCCGCGCCTGCGCCAGCCCCCGGGCGAGGAAGACGTGCTCCGGGGCGACCGTGATCCCGTTGAGCGCGTTCATGAAGCCGATATGGGTCCACTCGGACGCCGTCAATCCCGTCTCCTCGAGCAGCTCCCGGCGTGCGGCCATGAGCGGGTCCTCGCCGTCGCTGCCGCCGGCGGGCACCTCGAGGGAGGACCCGGTGGTGTACCGATCCAGGCGGACCAGGCACACCCGCTCGCGGTCGTCCACCGCGACGACGAAGACGGCGGGGTGGCGCATCTCCACGACGCCGTAGATCCCCTCGCCGGCGGGCCCGACGATCTGGTCCTCGCGGACACGGATCCAGGGGTTCTCATAGACGGTGCGGGTGCTGCGGGTCTGCCAGGCCATGCAGCGAGCCTAGGGGGCGCTGGCACGCCCGTAGGATCGGAGGATGGGCTGGTTCGGGAAGAAGAGGGACCGCGACGACGCGAGCGAGACGCTGCGCCGCTACAACGAGGCAGAGGCCGCCCGCCTGGCGGCCCTGACGAACC
Organism: Microbacterium sp. CCNWLW41; assembly: GCF_037083505.1. Taxonomy (NCBI): domain Bacteria; kingdom Bacillati; phylum Actinomycetota; class Actinomycetes; order Micrococcales; family Microbacteriaceae; genus Microbacterium; species Microbacterium sp. CCNWLW41. Next base: position 382,355 of record NZ_JBAOJP010000007.1, on the reverse strand, counting down.
CCGTGGACGCCGCGCCCGCGGAACCGACGGTGCCGGTCACGCTCGACACCGGCTCCGGAACCGGCGAGTTCCGGGTGGAGGACGTCTTCACCATCACCGGTCGCGGCATCGTGGCGACGGGCACGGTCCTCTCCGGCACGATGCGGGTCGATCAGGACGTCGAGATCCTCCGCGGCGGCGCTCCGGTCGCGGCGTCGCGCGTGACCGGGATCGAGATGTTCCGCAAGAAGGCGACCGAGGTCGGGGCCGGCACGAACGCCGGGATCCTCCTCCGCGGCAGGCCCGCCGTCGAGCGCGGCGATGTGATCCGGGCGTCGTCCCCGTCTGCGTGAGCCTCGGGCGAACCGATACGCTGAGAGCATGACGCACGCTCCCAATCCCTTCGGACAGGTGCTCGTCGCCCTCATCACCCCGATGACGGCCGACGGCGAGGTCGACTGGCCCGCCGTCGAGAAGCACATCGACCGCGTCATCTCGGACGGTGCGGACGGCATCGTCGTCACCGGGACCACCGGCGAGACCTCCACCCTCACGGACGCCGAGAAGCTCCGTCTGGTCGAGGTCGGCAAGGACGTCTCCGCCGGTCGCGCGAAGATCATCACCGGAGGCGGGTCCAACGAGACCGCGCACGCGATCGAGCTCTACAAGGCCAGCGAGAAGGCCGGCGCCGACGGCATCATGATCGTGACGCCGTACTACAACAAGCCGACCCAGGCCGGCATCCTCACGCACTTCCGCCTGGTGGCCGACGCCACCGACCTGCCGGTGATCCTCTACGACATCCCGGGCCGCACCGGGGTGCCCATCAAGTACGAGACGATCCTGCGGCTCGCCAAGCACCCCAACATCCTGGCGGTCAAGGACGCGAAGGGCGACTTCTCCGAGGTCAGCCGGGTGCTCAACCAGACCGACCTGATGTACTTCTCGGGGGACGACGCGAACGTCCTCCCGCACCTGTCGATCGGTGCCACGGGCCTGATCGGCGTGACCGCCAACATCACCTCGGCGCCGTACCGGACGATCGTCGACGCGGTCAACCGCGGCGACCTCGCCGCCGCGACCGCCGAGCACCGTCGGCTGGAGCCGCTCGTGCGCGCCGTGATGACGCACGTCCCCGGCACCGTCGCCGCCAAGTACGTGCTGCACGGTCTCGGTCGCATCGGCAGCCCGCGTGTCCGCCTTCCCTTGGTCGGCCCGGAGGAGTGGGAGGCCGCGATCATCGAGGACGAGCTGGCCCTGGTCTCCGACGTGCCCGGCGCCGACTTCTCCGACTTCCGTCCCGACCGCAACGCCGCCGCCGGCGGCGCCCTGCCCAAGGTGCACGGCACAACTCGATAGCCCCTGCGCGGCTCGCGCGGTGCCGCCCGCTCGGGCGGCACGGTGGCGGGCCCGGCGGGGCGCAAGGCAACGAACGGGCACACGGGTGTCCGACTGAGGAGACCGCATGTCCATTCCCCTGGCAGATCCTGCCCCGCTCGCCGCCGGAACCCTCCGGGTCACCCCTCTCGGCGGGCTGGGCGAGGTCGGTCGCAACATGACCATCTTCGAGTTCGACGGCAAGATCCTCGTCGTCGACTGCGGCGTGCTCTTCCCCGAGGAGCACCAGCCCGGCGTCGACCTGATCCTGCCCGACTTCGAGCCGATCAAAGACCGCCTGGACGACATCGTCGGCGTCGTCCTCACCCACGGCCACGAGGACCACATCGGTGCGGTGCCCTACCTCCTCCGCCTGAAGAACGACATCCCGCTGATCGGCTCCGGGCTGACCCTCGCACTGGTCGAGGCCAAGCTGAAGGAGCATCGGATCAAGCCCTTCACCCTGACCGTCCAGGAGGGGCAGGAGGAGCGGGTCGGTCCCTTCGACCTCGAGTTCGTCGCGGTGAACCACTCGATCCCGGACGCTCTGGCCGTGGCCATCCGCACGCCCGCGGGCATGGTGCTCGCGACCGGCGACTTCAAGATGGACCAGCTCCCGCTGGACGGCCGCATCACGGACCTGCGCGCCTTCGCGCGTCTGGGCGAGGAGGGCGTGGACCTGTTCCTCGTCGACTCGACGAACGCGGACGTGCCGGGCTTCACGCCGACGGAGCGTTCGATCGGACCGGTGCTCGACCAGGTGATCGGCAAGGCGCCGCGCCGGGTCATCGTCGCCAGCTTCTCCAGCCACGTCCATCGGGTGCAGCAGGTGATCGACGCGGCCCACGCTCACGGCCGCCGCGTCGCGTTCCTCGGGCGCAGCATGGTGCGCAACATGACGATCGCCGAGCAGCTCGGCTACCTCAAGGTGCCCGACGGCGTCCTCATCGACTACAAGAAGGCGCGCGACCTGCCGGACGACCGGATCGTCTACATGTCGACCGGGTCGCAGGGCGAGCCCATGGCCGTGCTCAGCCGCATGGCGAACCTCGACCACGCGATCGAGCCGGGCGAAGGCGACACGGTGATCCTGGCGTCCAGCCTGATCCCCGGCAATGAGAACGCGGTCTATCGCGTCATCGACGGGCTGACGAAGCTCGGCGCGAACGTCGTCCACAAGGCGAACGCGCGCGTGCACGTCTCGGGGCACGCCGCGGCGGGCGAGCTGCTCTACTGCTACAACATCCTGAAGCCCGGGAACGTCCTTCCCGTGCACGGGGAGTACCGCCACCTGATCGCGAACGCCAAGCTCGCGCAGGACACCGGGATCCCCGAGGAGCGCACGATCATCGCCGCCAACGGCACCGTGATCGACCTCGCGGACGGCGTCGCTCGTGTGGCCGGCCAGCTCGACCTCGGCTTCGTGTACGTGGACGGCTCCACGGTCGGCGAGATCACCGACGCGGACCTCAAGGACCGGCGGATCCTCGGCGAGGAGGGGTTCGTCTCGGTCATCGTGGTCGTGGACTCCGCGACCGGGCGGATCATCTCGGGCCCGGAGATCCACGCCCGCGGCGTCGCCGAGGACGACGCGGTGTTCGACGACGTGGCTCCGAAGATCGTCGCCGCCCTGAAGGAGGCGTCGGGCAACGGCGTGCGCGACACCCACGCCCTCTCGCAGGTCGTCCGTCGCACCATCGGCCGCTGGGTCAACCAGAAGCTGCGTCGCCGCCCGATGATCGTGCCGCTCGTCATCGAGGCGTGACCGGGGCTCCGCAGAAGCCCGGAAATCCCGGGAAACCCGCGTCACTGCGGGCGGATGTCGGCCCGCGGCCGTAGCGTGGAGGCATGCCCAGGAGTACGAGTGCGACCAAGAGCGGACAAGCGTCCGAGAAGTCCTCGACGCGCTCCCGCTCCGGTTCGGCCTCGGCCTCCGCGCCGAAGCGCCGGAGCGCGGCCGCGCCGAAGAAGTACATCGACGAGCCCGACAAGCTCAACGTCGCCGTGCGCGCGTGGCTCGGGCTGGCCCATGGCGTCGGGGGACTCTTCCGCGCCTTCGGGCCGGAGGCCCTGGAGAAGGAGCAGCGTCGGGACGGCTTCCCGTTCCTGCTCGTGCTGCTCGCTATCGCCGGGGCCGTCAACGAGTGGTTCTTCATCGGCAACGACGTCGCGTCCAACATCAGCGCGTACTCGGTCGGCCTGCTCGTCGGACGGGTCGCGTTCGTCATGCCGGTCCTCCTGATCCTCCTGGCCGGCTGGCTCTTCCGTCATCCGTCGTCCGTGCACGACAACGGCCGCATCGGCATCGGGTTCGGCCTGTTCACGCTCGCGCTCGCCGGCTTCTGCCACGTGGCCGGTGCCCGACCGCACCCGCGTCAGGGGATGCCGGCGCTCAGCGAGTCCGGCGGGCTGTTCGGCTGGCTGGTCGCCGAGCCGCTCGCGATGCTGTCGCCCGTCGTCGGCTACATCGTGTTGGGCCTGCTCGCCGCCCTCAGCGTCCTCATCCTCACCAAGACCCCGCCGAACCGGATCGGCTCGCGTCTGGGCGACCTGTACGCCTGGATGTTCGACGCGGAGCGGACGCCGAAGGAGAAGAAGGAGAAGAACGCTCCTGCCGACGAGGACGTCGAGGTCGAGGGGCCGAAGGACGACGACGCGCTGCCCTGGTGGCGCCGGAACAAGACCGGTCGCGAGGAGGACCCCGACGACACGCCCACGGTCCCGACGTCGATGCGGGGCTCCCAGGACCTCACGGAGCTGCTGCCCACGACCGACACGGCCGGGGATCAGACGCCCGCGTACGACCAGGCCGTCATCCGCGACGACCCGTACGACGCGGCGACCGAGGTGCTGTCGGACGTGCGCTCCGTGGCCGACGCCCTCGCCGAGCAGCAGAGCACGGCCCTCCTCGACGACGGATCGGACACCGGGGAGTATCCGGAGCTCGCGGGCTTCGACGGCTTCGGCACGGACGGTCCCGGCGAACGCGGCCCGCAGGCCCCGGTCGCCCCGTACGTGCTGCCGTCCCCGGGGACGCTGAGCGCCGGACCGCCGGCCGTCGCGCGCTCCGAGGCGAACGATCGCGTCGTCGAGCAGATCACCAACGTCCTGACCCAGTTCAACGTCGATGCGAAGGTCACCGGCTTCTCCCGGGGCCCGACGGTCACGCAGTACGAGGTCGAGGTCGGCCACGGCGTGAAGGTCGAGAAGATCCTCCAGCTCAGCAACAACTTCGCCTATGCCGTGGCGTCGAACGACGTCCGGATCCTGTCGCCGATCCCCGGCAAGAGCGCGATCGGCATCGAGATCCCCAACGCGGACCGCGAGACGGTGTCCCTCGGCGACGTCCTGCGCTCCACGGCCGCGCAGAAGAGCACGCACCCGCTGACCATCGGCGTCGGCAAGGACGTCGGCGGAAACTTCGTCGTCGCCAACCTCGCGAAGATGCCGCACCTGCTGGTGGCCGGCTCCACAGGCTCGGGCAAGTCCAGCTTCGTGAACTCGATGATCACGAGCCTGCTGATGCGCGCCCGCCCGTCGGACGTGCGGATGGTCCTGATCGACCCGAAGCGGGTCGAGCTCACCAGCTACGCGGGCGTCCCGCACCTGATCACGCCCATCATCACGAACCCGAAGAAGGCGGCCGAGGCGCTGCAGTGGGTCGTGAAGGAGATGGACATGCGGTACGACGACCTCGCATCGTTCGGGTTCCGCCATATCGACGACTTCAACCGGGCCGTGCGTGCGGGGGAGGTCGAGGTGCCGCCCGGCAGCGAGCGGGTCCTCAAGCCGTATCCGTACCTGCTCGTCGTCGTCGACGAGCTGGCGGACCTCATGATGGTCGCCCCGCGCGACGTCGAGGACTCCATCGTCCGCATCACCCAGCTCGCGCGTGCATCGGGCATCCACCTGGTGCTGGCGACGCAGCGGCCGAGCGTCGACGTCGTCACCGGTCTGATCAAGGCCAACGTCCCGTCCCGGCTCGCCTTCGCGGTGACGAGCGTCACCGACAGCCGCGTGATCCTCGACGCCCCGGGCGCGGACAAGCTCATCGGACAGGGTGACGCCCTGTTCTCCCCGATGGGGTCCTCGAAGCCCTTCCGCCTCCAGGGCGCGTGGGTCGAGGAGAGCGAGATCGACGCCGTGGTCAAGCACGTCACCGGCCAGGCCCGCCCGGAGTACCGTCCGGACGTCCAGGAGGCCATCGAGACGAAGAAGAAGGAGGTCGACGAGGACATCGGCGACGACCTCGAGCTTCTCCTCGCGGCCGCCGAGCTCGTCGTGTCGACGCAGTTCGGCTCGACGTCGATGCTGCAGCGCAAGCTGCGTGTCGGTTTCGCGAAGGCCGGCCGCCTCATGGATCTCCTCGAATCGCGCGAGATCGTCGGCCCCTCCGAGGGCTCCAAGGCGCGCGATGTCCTCGTCACGGCCGAGCAGCTTCCCGGCGTCCTCGCCCGGCTCCGGGGCGACGAGCCGCCCGCCGCGCCGTCGGCGCCCGCGTCTGCGCCCGCGGCGGGAGCACCGGCGGCGGACGACCCGTACGGGGCCGATCCTCTGGAGGAGCAGTATCGCGACCTTCCGGTGGTGGAATCGGAAGGCGACGAGGACGCCTGGGGACTGACGGGACGCGACTGATGGCCATCCCGCGGCAGCTGCCCAACGCGATCACGGTGGCGCGCATCCCGCTCGCCGTCGTGTTCTTCGTGCTCCTGCTCATGGGCGGCACGGCGGGCCTTCACGACCTCGTCCTCCGGTGGATCGCCGGCGCGCTGTTCATCCTGGCGATCTCGACGGACTGGGTCGACGGGTACCTGGCGCGCAAGTACGACATCGTCAGCGACTTCGGAAAGCTCTGGGACCCCATCGCGGACAAGCTGCTGACCGGTGCGGGATTCCTCGGGCTCGCGATCCTCGGTGAGGTGCCCTGGTGGATCGTCGTGGTCATCCTGGTGCGGGAGTGGGGGATCACGGTCCACCGTCTGGTGATCGCCAAGGAGCACGTCGTCGCGGCGGCGTGGATGGGCAAGGTCAAGACGGCCGTCCAGGGCGTCGCTCTCGGATGGGCGCTGCTGCCGCTCCACGTGTTCGTCGGGATGACGCCGTGGACGGTGGTCACCATGGTCCTCATGGTCGTGGTGCTGGTGCTGACGGTGGCCAGCGGCATCGACTACGTGGTGGCTCAGGTGCGCGGGGCGCGGAGCGGGCGGACCGGGGAATGAGCGCCGAGGCGCTGCTGGCGGAGCTTCGACGGCGCGGGTGGACCGTGGCCGTCGCGGAATCGCTGACCGGCGGAGCGCTCTGCGCCGAGCTCGTGGCGGTCCCCGGCGCCTCCGACGTCCTCCGCGGAGGAGTGGTCGCCTACGCGACCCCGATCAAGCACAGCGTCCTCGGCGTCGACGCAGAGCTCCTCGCCGCGCACGGGCCGGTGCACCCCGAGGTGGCGCGACAGATGGCCGACGGGGTGCGTTCGGCACTGGCCGTCGACGGACGCGCGGCGGATGTCGGCGTCTCGACGACCGGCGTCGCCGGGCCCACGCCGCAGGGCGGGCAGCCCGTGGGGACCGTGCACATCGGCGTGAGCATCGGCGAGCGGTCGACGAGCCGGGCGTTCCGGTTCGACGGGGACCGGGCCACGGTCCGCGCGGCGAGCGTCGAGGCGGCGATCGCGGCCGTCTCCGACGTCCTTTCCGGGAGCGAGGAATAAGAGCGACGACACCGAAGTTGAGTCCTGTGTGCTCACATTCAAAGCACAGGATGAAAAAGTAGATTCGATGACAACAGGTCGGGTTAGACTGACGATCCGTTCGGACGCGAGATCCGACACGGGCCTTGAGGAGAGGGGGTTCCGATGATCCTTGTACGACAGGAGATCGGCGACGTGCTGCGGGACTTCCGACTGCAGAAGGGTCGCACGCTGCGCCAGGTCGCCAGCAAGGCCTCGGTCGCCCTCGGTTACCTCAGCGAGGTCGAGCGCGGTCAGAAGGAGGCGTCGAGCGAGATCCTCGCCTCCGTGGCGGAGGCGCTCGACGTGCCTATCTCGACGATCATGCGCGAGGTGGGCGACCGCATCTCGGTGCTCGAGGGCATCCAGGTCTTCCCGGACGTCGTTCCGGACGACCTCGTGGCCTCGGTCGAGCCGGAGCTGTCGCTGCGCTGACCCCTCGGGGTCGGTGTATCGACGCGTGGAGCACCTCCGCGTGCGAAGAAGCGAGTTCCTCCGCGCCGTCGACGGCGAGTTCGGAGCCCGGGCGACGGCGTTGCTGGACGACCTGGTCCTGACCACCCTCGGCACGCGCACGGCGTCCGAAGCGCTCGCGGCCGGCGTCCCGCCGCGGGAGATCTGGCTTGCACTGTGCGAGGAGACGGACGTTCCGGCGCACCGCCGCTACGGAGCAGGGCGTCAGGAGCCGAAGCGCTCCTGACGCCCTCGTCGCGTTCTCGGCGTGTTCGATGACACGGCAGTCGATCGTCGGCGTGTCATCGAAGCTGTGTTCGAGAGGCGGGTATCGTTCTGCACAGATGACAACGAGGTGTCGTTGTCCACGGATGATCCCGGAGCCGACGCGAATGTCGGTGGCCCCGCATACCGTGGCAGACGGACCGAAGAGGTCATGCGCCTTGTCGGAGAGTCGCCCCAGCCGGGGCAGCCGCGACAGCCTACAGGCGGCAGTACGCGAGCAAGAAGGAGCATCCCATGCCATCACCCGCAGACCGCGAACGGGCCCTCGAGTCGGCCCTCGCTCAGATCGACAAGCAGTTCGGCAAGGGTTCGGTCATGCGACTGGGCAGCGACGAGCGTGCTCCCGTCGAGGTCATCCCGACCGGTTCCATCGCCCTCGACGTCGCCCTCGGCGTCGGCGGACTGCCGCGCGGCCGCATCATCGAGATCTACGGACCGGAGTCCTCCGGTAAGACCACGCTGACGCTGCATGCGATCGCCAACGTCCAGCGCGCCGGAGGCATCGCGGCGTTCGTCGATGCGGAGCACGCGCTCGACCCCGAGTACGCCAAGAAGCTCGGCGTCGACATCGATCAGCTGCTCGTCTCCCAGCCCGACACGGGTGAGCAGGCGCTGGAGATCGCCGACATGCTGATCCGCTCCGGCGCGATCGACCTCGTCGTCATCGACTCGGTCGCGGCCCTGGTTCCCCGGGCTGAGATCGAGGGCGAGATGGGCGACTCCCACGTGGGTCTGCAGGCCCGCCTGATGTCGCAGGCGCTGCGCAAGCTCACCGGTGGCCTGAACCAGACGAAGACCACGGCGATCTTCATCAACCAGCTCCGCGAGAAGATCGGCGTCTTCTTCGGTTCGCCGGAGACCACCGCGGGTGGTAAGGCGCTGAAGTTCTACGCCTCGGTACGTCTGGACATCCGCCGGATCGAGACGCTGAAGGACGGCAGCGAGGCGGTCGGGAACCGGACCCGCGTGAAGGTCGTGAAGAACAAGATGGCTCCGCCGTTCAAGCAGGCCGAGTTCGACATCCTGTACGGCACGGGCATCTCGCGCGAAGGCAGCCTCATCGACTTCGGCGTCGACCACGGCATCGTGAAGAAGTCCGGGGCCTGGTACACCTACGACGGCGACCAGCTCGGGCAGGGCAAGGAGAACGCCCGGAACTTCCTGATCAACAACCCGGACATCGCCGCCGCGATCGAGACGCAGATCAAGCAGAAGCTGGGCGTCGGCGGGGCAGCGGCTCCGGAGGCCGCGCCCGCGGACGAGCTGGCGCAGCGGCGTCCCGCCTGATCCGGAAGCGATGACCATGTCTCGACGCGACTCGATGAGTGCGGTGGGTCATGCATAGCGGGGGCGGGCCGTCGGAGGACGACCGGCTCGCTCCCGTCATCCCGTTGTTCGGCGGCGCCCGCCGACCGAACGCGGCGACGGCGGAGGAGCCGCAGAGGGCACCGAGCTCGCGACACCCCGCGCATCCGTCTCGTCGGTCGACGTTGGGGGAGTCGCCGCGACCGCTCGCCACGGACGAGCGGGCGGACCGCTTCTCCCGGAGAGATGCGACCGACGAGGCTGGCCCGGGGGTCGAAGAGGCGACCGAGTACCTCGTGCGTCGGCTGAGGACAAAGCAACTCTCCAGCCGGGAAGCGCGGGAGGCACTGCGTGAGCAGGGCGTCCCGGCGGACGACGCGGCGGACGTGATCGCCGAGTTCGAAGAGCGCGGCTACCTCAACGATGCGGCGCTGGCGGAGTACCTCGTGACCGCGGGGTCCCAGCGCAAGGGGCAGGGGCGCGTCGCGATCGGTCGAACCCTCCAGCAACGCGGCATCCCTCGGGAGACCGCTGATGCGGCGCTGGCCGAGCTCGAGGACGACGACGCCGATCGCGCGCTGGAGTTCGCCCGGAGCAAGGCCGCATCGCTCGCGCGATACGACGAGGACACCGCGATGCGGCGCCTGGTCGGGCAGCTCGCGCGGCGTGGCTACGGCGGCGGTGTCGCGATGACGGCGGCCAGGACGGCACTGCGGGAGAACACCCGCTCCTCGGGAGCACGCGGACGCGTCCGCTTCGAGGACTCCGACTGACGCCGTCGAGCATCGGGCGCCCGCGGGGCCGGGCGGCGGTACATCGATCCGGATCCGTTCGGAGGGCGGACCCGGGTGCTCCGACCGACCGTAGAATGGCTGACATCATGAGCACTCCAGCCAGTGAGCCGACGATCATCGCGCCCTCGATCGCAGCGTTCGACGACGCGGGACGCCCGCGCACCTACGAGGTCCGCACCTTCGGGTGCCAGATGAACGTGCACGACTCCGAGCGTCTGTCCGGTTCCCTGGAGAGCGCCGGCTACGTGCGGGTGGACGAGGGCGCGGAGGCCGACGTCGTCATCATCAACACCTGTGCCGTTCGCGACAACGCCGCGGGCAAGCTCTACGGCACCCTCGGTCACCTCAAGTCCCGCAAGGACAAGCACGAGGGCATGCAGATCGCGGTGGGCGGCTGCCTGGCGCAGATGGACAAGGACGCTGTGCTCGACAAGGCGCCGTGGGTCGACGTCGTGTTCGGGACGCACAACATGGGCTCCCTCCCGGGTCTGCTGGAGCGCGCCCGGCACAACGGCGAGGCCGAGATGGAGATCCTCGAGTCCCTCGAGGTCTTCCCCTCCACGCTGCCCACGCGGCGGGACTCGGCCCACAGCGGGTGGGTCTCGATCTCGGTCGGCTGCAACAACACGTGCACGTTCTGCATCGTCCCGAGCCTGCGCGGCAAGGAGAAGGACCGCCGCCCGGGAGACATCCTGAACGAGATCCGCCTCCTCGTCGAGGACGGCGCGATCGAGGTGACGCTGCTCGGGCAGAACGTGAACTCGTACGGTGTCGAGTTCGGTGATCGACAGGCGTTCGGAAAGCTGCTGCGTGCGGCCGGGCAGATCCCGGGGCTGGAGCGGATCCGCTTCACGAGCCCGCATCCGGCGGCGTTCACCGACGACGTCATCGACGCCATGGCGGAGACGCCGAGCGTCATGCCCCAGCTGCACATGCCTCTGCAGTCCGGCAGCGACCGGATCCTCCGCGCCATGCGCCGCTCCTACCGCAGCGAGCGTTTCCTCGGGATCCTCGACCGCGTCCGCGAGCGCATCCCGCACGCCGCGATCTCGACGGACATCATCGTGGGCTTCCCCGGCGAGACGGACGAGGACTTCGAGGACACGATGCGCGTCGTCGAGCAGGCGCGGTTCGCGAACGCCTTCACGTTCCAGTACTCGATCCGCGAGGGCACCCCGGCGGCCACCATGGAGGACCAGGTTCCCAAGGAGGTCGTGCAGGAGCGCTACGACCGCCTGATCGCCCTGCAGGAGCGGATCTCCCTCGAGGAGAACCAGAAGCAGCAGGGACGAGAGATCGAGGTGCTGGTCTCCGTCGGCGAGGGCAAGAAGGACGCGGAGACCCATCGCCTCACCGGGCGCGCGGAGGACAACCGTCTCGTGCACTTCGAGGTTCCGGAGGGCTCCGACATCCCGAGGCCCGGTGACGTCGTGACCGTCACGGTGACGCACGCCGCGCCGTTCCACCTCCTCGCGGACTCCCCGGACGGGAAGCCGCTGCGCATCCGTCGCACCCGCGGCGGGGATGCATGGGACCGGGCGCAGGCGGAGAGCTGCGGGGTTCCGGCGCCCGCCGACGGCGCGGGGGCCCGCCCCGTCTCCCTCGGGCTGCCGACCCTGCGCGTCGGCGTGTGACCCTTCCGGGATCGGACGCGGTCGGCTCGGGCCACGGTGGGCGTGCGCCTCGGCTGTGGGCGGTCGTCGGAGCCACCGGGACCGGGAAGAGCGAGCTCTCCCTGGATCTCGCCGAGGCCCTGGCATCGCACGGGGTGCGGGCGGAGGTCGTCAACGCCGACGCCATGCAGCTGTACCGCGGGATGGACATCGGCACGGCCAAGCTGCCGGTGTCCGCTCGGCGCGGCATCCCGCATCATCTCCTCGACGTCCGGGAGGTCACCGAGGAGGCGGCCGTGGCGTGGTACCAGCCGTTGGCCCGCTCGGCGATCGAGGACATCCATGCCCGCGGTGCCGACGCGATCCTCGTCGGCGGATCGGGGCTGTACGTGTCGAGCGTGCTCTACGACTTCCGGTTCCCGCCCCGGGACGAGACGGTGCGTGCGCGCTGGGAGTCGGAGCTGGTGGAGAAGGGGCCGGCGGCGCTGTTCGCGCAGCTGGCCGAGCGGGATCCGGTCACCGCGCAGCGGATCGACCCGCGGAACGGGCGTCGGATCGTCCGGGCCCTGGAGGTCCTGGAGCAGGGGAGCGCGACCCACGGCGCGGCTCTGCCGGACCGCCCCGTGCCGTGGCATCCGCGGACGCGCATCCTCGGGCTGACGGTGGAGCGGTCGGTTCTCGTGGAGAGGCTCGATCGACGCGTGGAGCGCATGTGGCAGGAGGGATTGATGGCCGAGGTGGAGCAGCTGCGCGAGCACGGCTTGGAATCGGGGATCACCGCGCGTCGCGCGATCGGGTACGCCCAGGCGCTCGCGCAGGGCTCCGGGGAGCTGTCGGAGGCGGACGCGATCGCCCAGACCCAGGCGTTGACCCGGCGGTACGCGCGCCGTCAGGTGTCCTGGTTCCGGCGGTACGAGGACGTCCGCTGGCACGACGCTCTCGCGGGAACGGCCTCGTTCCTCCGGGAGGCTGTCGCCGAGGAGAGGCCCCGATGACGGCGGCAGCACGGCTCCGCGCGTTCGAACCGAGCGACACCGAGGCCGTCGTCGCGCTCTGGGAGGAGGCCGGGCTCACGCGACCGTGGAACGATCCGCGTGCGGACATCCTCCGCAAGCTGTCCGTACAGCCCGAGCTCTTCCTCGTCGCGGTCGATCCGACGGACCGCATCGTGGGCTCCGTCATGGCCGGGTACGACGGGCACCGCGGGTGGCTGTACTACCTCGCCACCGCCGGCGCCGCACGGGGGCAGGGGATCGGTCGGCTCCTCGTCACGGAGGCGGAGCGGCTGCTGACGGAGATGGGCTGCCCCAAGGTCCAGCTGATGGTCCGGCGGGAGAACGAGCAGGTCCTCCGGTTCTACGAAGGGCTGGACTACGAGCCGGTCGACGTCGCGATGATGGGCAAGCGGCTGATCGCCGACAGCCTGGGGTCCTGACCGCACGGCCGAAGATGTCCGTGGCCCCGGGGATGATGGGCGCATGGCGACTCACTACTTCACGGCGTCCTCGCTGGACGGCTTCCTGGCGACGACCGACCACTCGCTCGACTGGCTGCTTTCACAGGACATCGACATGGAAGGGCCCATGGCCTATCCCGGTTTCGTCGAGGGGATCGGCGCGCTCGCGATGGGCGCCTCCACATACGAGTGGGTCATGCGCAACGAGGAGGGGCGGTGGAGCTATCGTCAGCCGACCTGGGTGTTCACGCATCGCGATCTCGACCTTCCGACGCGGGGGGATGTGCGGCTCACGCAGGCAGACATCCCGACCGTCCACGCCGAGCTGGTCGAGGCCGCGGGAGACAAGGACGTGTGGATCGTCGGCGGCGGGGATCTGGCGGGACAGTTCGCCGATGCGGGACTGCTGGACGAGGTCTGGGTGCAGTACGCTCCGGTCACGCTCGGCGCGGGGATGCCGCTGCTTCCGCGCCGGCTCGACCTCGAGCTGCAGGAGGTGGCGCGCAACCGGGCCTTCCTGTGCGGCCGATACCGGGTGCTGACGGGCCGGGAGAACGTCTGACCGGAGCGTTCTGCTCTGAGCGGATCCGCTCGATGCCGTCGCCGCCGCAGGCCTAGCATGTGGCCATGACCGACAACGCCCCGCGCCCCGCGCCTGAGCCCGACGCATCCGTCCCCGACTCGCCTCGTCCCGTCGCGCCGCTGCGGGAGCCCGAGCCGCTCTGGCGGGAGGTGGTCGGCGACCTGCTCCGCGCCGAGCGGATGGAGCGGGGCGAGACGCTGGTGGAGACCTCGCGGCGTGCCGGCGTCTCCCCGCAGTACCTGTCGGAGATGGAGCGGGGCATCAAGGAGCCGTCCAGCGAGATGCTGGCCGCTGTCGCGGGCGCCCTCGACCTCACGCTGCTGGATCTCACGCTCGGCGTCGCGGAGCGAATGGCTCCCCGCGCCGTCCCCGCGGCGGTGACCGCGGCGACGTTCTCGCGGGCGGCGTTCGCCCTCGCGGCGTGACGACGGGGCCGACCGGGACACCGGCCGGCCCCATCGCGCGAGCGTGATCAGGGCGCGAGCTCCCGGCGTTCGGCGATCACCTCGTCCACGATCCCGTACGTCCGTGCGGCGTCCGCGGTCAGCACCAGGTCCCGATCGGTGTCGGAGCGGAGATCCTCCGCCGCCCGGCCGGTGTGCGCGACGAGGATCCGTTCGAGCTCGCTGCGCACGCGCACGATCTCGTCGGCCTGGAGGATGAGGTCGGGGATCGCGCCCCGTCCCTGTCCGGCCGGCTGATGCAGCACGATCCGCGAGTGCGGGAGGGCAGCGCGCTTGCCCTTCGCCCCTGCGGCGAGGAGGACGGCCCCCACGGAGACCGCCTGACCCATGCAGAACGTCGCGACGTCGGAGCGGATGAAGCGCATGGTGTCGTACACGGCGAGCATGGCGCTGGGATCCCCGCCCTCGCAGTTGATGTAGAGCTGGATGTCCCGGTCGCCGCCCTGGGCGTCCAAGTACAGGAGCTGGGCCACGAGGGAGTTGGCGACATCGGAGTCCAGCGGCGTGCCGAGGTAGATGACCCTCTCGGCGAGCAGGTGCGAGTACACGTCCATGACCCGGTCGCCGCGGGGCGTCTGGGCGACGACGTTGGGGATGAGGAACTGGGCCATGTCAGGCTCCTTCCCGAAGCGGGGCGGGTTCGGCGACGAGGCCGACGGCGCGGCGTGCGATCTTCGGCATGATGACGGGGAACGACGACGTGATCTCGTCGATGAAGCCGTACTCGAGCGCCTCCTGGGCACTGAACCAGCGATCGTGCAGGGAGTCCTCGAAGACCCGGTCCAGGGGCTGGCCGGTGTCCTCGGCGATGAGCCCGAGCACCGTGTCCCGGGTCTGGCGGAGGTCTGCGGCCTGCAGTTCGACGTCCACGGCCGTGCCGCCGATCCCCGCGGATCCCTGGTGCAGCAGGACGCGGCTGTGCGGGAGCGCTCGGCGCTTCCCCGGTGTCCCCGCGGACAGCAGGAACTGGCCGGCGCTGCAGGCGAGCCCGAACGCGACGGTGCCGACGTCGCACGGGACAGCGCGCATGAGGTCCCGGATCGCGAGCATGGCCGGGACCGAGCCGCCAGGGGAGTGGATCCACAGGGTGATGTCGGCCTGGTCGTCGTCGGCGGCGAGGGCGAGCAACTGCGTCATCAGCAGCACACCGTTGTCGTCGTCGAGGGGGCCGTCGAGGACGAGGATCCGACGGGCGTAGAGCATGCGACGGGTGTCCGCGTCGAACAGGTTGCGTGGAGCGTCTTCTGTCATGCGACCAGCCTGCGACGCGGCGGATCGGCGCGGTCCCTGATCCGCCGTGGGCTGATCCACCCTGAGCGGATGGCGGTCCAGGACCGGCCCGTAGACTGGGGCGATGGTCGCATTCGCCAAGGGTCACGGCACCGGGAACGACTTCGTCATCATCGCCGACCCGGACGGAGAGCTCGACCTCTCGCCGGAGCAGGTCGCCGCGCTGTGCGACCGGCACTTCGGCATCGGTGCGGATGGGCTGCTGCGCGTGGTGCGCTCGCGCGCGCTCCCCGAGGGGGCGGCGGCTCTCGCGGAGGAGCCGGCGGCGGAGTGGTTCATGGACTACCGCAACGCCGATGGCTCCATCGCCGAGATGTGCGGGAACGGCGTCCGCGTCTTCGCGCACTATCTGCTGGGCTCCGGCTTCGCCGAGCTGGAGCACGGCGCGACGCTGCCGATCGGGACCCGTGCGGGCGTGCGCGACGTGATGCGCAGCGAGACCGGTTATCAGGTGGATCTGGGGCGCTGGCGTCTCGCAGGCGGTGAACCGCTCGCTCGTGCCCACGGCCTCGGCGTTCCCCGGCCGGGGCAGGGGATCGACGTGGGGAACCCGCACGTCGTCGTCGCCCTCGCCTCGGAGGAGGAGCTGGACGGCCTCGACCTCACTCGGTCGCCGGAACTCGCCCCTGCCCCCGAGGCCGGGGCCAACGTGGAGTTCGTCGTCCCGGCGGATCCCCTCGTCCAGGACGGGGTCGGACGCGTCCGGATGCGGGTGTTCGAGCGAGGCGTGGGAGAGACGCTGAGCTGCGGGACGGGTGTCGCGGCGACGGCTCTCGCCGTGCGGCACTGGGCCGGGTCCGCGGCACCGGACGCCTGGCGGGTCGAGGTTCCCGGCGGGGTCCTCGGCGTGCGGATGTTCCCCGCGGAGGACGGCGAGCACGTCGCCTTGTCCGGTCCGGCGCAGATCGTGTTCCAGGGCGAGATCGACCTCGCCTGACGCTGCTCGTCCCGGTGAAGGTCAGATGACCGGGATGCCCTCGGTGGGAGGCGTGCCGTGGCGGCGCACCTTGAGGACGCGGAAGCCACGGCCCGTGGCGGCGCGGTACACGCTGTAGCCGGGGGAGAAGGTCGCGGCGAGCCAGCGCTGCAGGGAGTCCGATCCGAGGTTGCGGCTGACCACGAACCAGCCGTCGCTGCGCTCGTCCAGCCGCGGGATCCAGCGCTCCAGGAGCCCGTGCAGCTCGTTCTTGCCGACGCGGATCGGAGGGTTGGAGCGGATGGTGCGGAAGACGACGTCGTCGGGAACATCGTCGGGCGTGACGGCGTTGACGTTATCGAGTCCCAGTTCGGCGGCGTTGCGGCGCACGAGATCCAGGGCGCGCTCGTTGACGTCGACGGCCCAGATCGTCGCGTGCGGGGCGCTCAGCGCGAGAGAGATGCTGATCGGACCCCATCCGCAGCCGAGATCGAGGAGGTTGCCGCCAGGCGGGGGAGGCGGGGTGTTCGCGAGCAGCACGGACGTCCCGGCGTCCAGATGATCGGGACTGAACACCCCGGAGGCGGTGGTGAGTTCGAGTTCACGGCCCGCAAGCGTGACCCGGATCCGACGCAGGTTCTCAGGGCTTGCGGGGGCCGCAGTGAAGTAGTGGTCGGACCCCATACGGTGAGCGTAGCGGAGAGCCGGGGCTAAGGTTAAGGCGCTCTTCCGGTACGGAGAGCGACAGAAAGGTGCGGATGACGCAGTCCACGACGAACGACGATCACGACGACGCGATCGAGCGCGTCCTCAAAGCGGGGGAGCAGCGCACGCAGCCGCGGGTCTTCGGCGCCGCACAGGCGCTGCAGGACGAGGCGACGGCGACATACTCCTCTGCGGACGGCGAGCAGTGGGACCTCGAGGACCGGCATGCGCTGCGGCGCGTCGCCGGGCTGTCCACCGAGCTCGAAGACGTCACCGAGGTCGAGTACCGACAGCTCCGTCTGGAGAACGTGGTCCTGGTGGGCGTGTACCCCCAGGGCGCGCAGGAGGACGCGGAGAACTCGCTGCGCGAGCTCGCGGCGCTGGCGGAGACCGCCGGTGCCGTCGTCCTCGACGGCGTGCTCCAGCGCCGCCCGCACCCGGATCCCGCGACCTACCTCGGGCGGGGAAAGGCGCAGGAGCTGCGTGACATCGTCGCGGCGCTCGGCGCCGACACGGTCATCGCCGACACCGAGCTCGCGCCCAGCCAGCGCCGCGCGTTGGAGGACGTCGTGAAGGTCAAGGTGATCGACCGCACGACGGTGATCCTGGACATCTTCAGCCAGCACGCGAAGAGCCGAGAGGGCAAGGCCCAGGTCGAGCTGGCCCAGATGGAGTACATGCTTCCGCGGCTGCGCGGCTGGGGCGAGTCCATGAGCCGCCAGGCGGGTGGGCAGGTCGGCGCCGGCGGGGCCGGGATGGGGTCGCGCGGACCCGGTGAGACGAAGATCGAGCTGGACCGCCGACGCATCCGGACGAGGATGGCGATCCTGCGCAAGCAGATCCGCGACTTCGCTCCCGCTCGCGAGGCCAAGCGCGCGGAGCGCAAGCGCAACACGATCCCGTCGGTGGCCATCGCCGGGTACACGAACGCCGGCAAGTCGAGCCTGCTGAACGCGCTCACGAGCGCGGGCGTCCTCGTCGAGAACGCCCTGTTCGCGACGCTCGACGCCACGGTCCGGCGGACGGAGACGGCCGACGGCCGCGTCTACACGCTGACGGATACGGTCGGGTTCGTCCGGAACCTCCCGCATCAGCTGGTGGAGGCGTTCCGATCCACGCTCGAAGAGGTCGCGGACTCCGACGTCATCGTCCACGTGGTCGACGGGTCCCACCCGGACCCCGCCGGTCAGCTCCAGACCGTTCGCGACGTGATGGGCGACGTCGGCGCGCGCGACCTGCCGGAGATCGTTGTCTTCAACAAGGCCGATCTGCTGGACGACGACGAGCGGCTCGTGCTGCGGGGCCTCGTCCCGGGGGCGCACTTCGTGTCGTCCCGGACCGGCGAGGGGATCGAGGAGCTGCGGGCGACGATCGACGAGACCCTGCCGAAGCCGGCGGTGGAGATCCGTGCGGTCGTCCCCTACGACCGCGGCGATCTCGTGGCCGCCGTGCACGAGACCGGCCTGCTCGTCTCGGCCGAGCACGAGGAGGCGGGGACGGCGATCCACGCCCACGTGTCGGAGCGTCTGGCCGCGGAGCTGGCTCCGTTCGCCGTCTGACGCGGGTCAGGCGCCGAGGCGGCGCTTCTGATCGGGGCTCAGGAAGCTCGCGCGCACGCTGGTGCGCGCGAGCTCCGCGAGCTCGTCCGCGGTCAGCGAGAACGTGCGGGCCAGCGCTCGCAGGTTGTCGTCCAGGTAGCCTCCGAAATACGCCGGGTCGTCGGAGTTGATCGTGACCTGGAGCCCCGCGTCGAGCGCCTGCCGGAGGGGGAAGTCGGACAGCTCCGGGATGACCCGGAGGCGGGTGTTGGAGAACGGGCACATCGTCAGCGGGACGCGGTCGGCGGCGAGCCGTGCGACCAGCGCGGGGTCCTCCAGCGCGCGGTTCCCATGGTCGATGCGCTCGGCCCCGAGGACGTCCAGGGCCTGCCAGACGTAGTCGGCCGGTCCTTCCTCTCCCGCGTGCGCGACGAGCCGCAGCCCGGCGTCCCTGGCGCGGTCGAACACGCCCGCGAAGAGCGACGGCGGGTATCCGACCTCGGCCGAGTCGAGTCCGAGGCCGGTGACCGCGAAGCCGGTGTCGAGGACGCGATCCAGCATGCGGGCGGCGTCCTCCACCGGGTCGTCCCGGAGGACGCAGACGATGATCGACGCGGTGATGCCGGTCTGGCCGCCGACCTCCGCGATCGCCCGATGGAGTCCCGCGAGGACCACCGCCTCGGGGATCCCGCGCTTCGCGTGCGCCTGCGGATCGACGAACATCTCCGCGTGGCCCACGCCGCCGGCGTGGGCGCGACGGAGGTATGCCGCGCCGAGCGCGAAGAAGTCGTCCTCCGTCTGGAGCACCCGCATGTTGTCGTAGTACAGGTCGAGGAACGACTGCAGATCCGTGAACCGGTAGGCCTGCTGGAGCTCCTCCTCGGAGGCGTACGGCAGAGTGAGCCCCTTCGCCCGGGCGAGCTGGAAGATCGTCGCCGGCTCCAGGGTTCCCTCGATGTGCACATGGAGCTCGCAGAACGGCGGGTTCTCTTTCGCGGCCGGGGCTGTCGTCATCGGATCCGAAGTGGGCATGGGGTCACCGTAGCCGCTCGCCGCGCCGTTCGTGGTCAGCGTCCCGCTTCGTAGGTCGGTTGGTCCTCGGGGAGCGTGAACGAGACGGCCTTGCCTTGTGCGCGGGCATAGGCGATCTCACGGCGCGTGGAGTCGCCCACATATCCGCCGGGGTTCACGACCAGCACGCGGTCGGCCAGGTCGATCTTGCGCAGATGCAGAGCATCCAGCACGGCCTTCTGCAGCGGCGTGACCGGACCGTTCGCCTCCCCGGGCGCGAGAACGATGATCCCCGCGAAGGTCAGCTCTCGGTTCGCCTCGCGCATCTCTGTCGCGAACCGTGCGGATCCACAGATACAGACGATCTCCGGTCGTTCCTGCAGGGGAGTGCTCCGTTCGGTATCGCTCATGACGGGCGTGTCTGCGAGCGAGGGGGAAGCAGGTAGCGGGTGAGGAAGCGCCCGGCGTCTTCGCCCGCGGACTGCGGGACCCCTGTGTGGCCGCCCAGGTTGGCGTTGAGCGTCTTCTGGGGCGACGCGAAAGCGTCGAAGAGATCGAGGGCCATCTGCCGGTCGTTGCCCTCATCGTCCCACTGCAGGAGAACGTGCACCGGGATCGTGACTCGACGGGCGTCCTCCATGATGGTGCGGGGAACGTAGCTGCCGGCGAAGAGGCTGGCCGCCGTGATGCGTGGTTCGATGGCGGCGAGGCGTGTGCCGATCGCAATGACCCCGCCGGAGAATCCGACCCGGTCGCCGATCTCGGGAAGCGCGAGGACTTCGTCGAGAGTGGTCTGCCACTCCGGCACCGCCCTGTCGACGAGCGGGAGCACCAGCCGATCGATGATGTCCTCTCCCGGACGCTCGCCAGCGGCGATCGCGCGGACGAGGTCCGCGCGAGCGCGATCCGCGCCGGGCAACGGGTGTCGGTCACCTGCGCCGGGCAGCTCGACGGAGACCGCCGCCAGTCCATGCGCGGCGAAGCTCCGCGCGCGAGCGGCCAGGCGAGGATACATTCGTCGCATCCCGATCCCGCCTGGCTGGCCCATCAGGATGAGTGGAACCGGTGCGAATGCGGAAGCGTGTGGCGGTGTCCAGAGGATTCCGGGGACGTCATCGAGGGTGAACTCACGCTCAGTGACGCCTTCGTTCAGATTCTGTGCAGAGGTGAAGTGCATGGTCATACCTTTTGGGGAGAGCTGCTGGTCGGCGGCGCTCCCGGACGACCTATCGCCCGACCGTGACCCCATCGAGGAGCACCCACAACACATCGTTCACGGGTACCACCTCCTCAGATTCCTTCACGACCCGGCAACCATATCACCGCGACCCATCACCGCGACCCGCGAGTTTCCGCTGGACAACCAGACGGGCTCGTCGGTGCTGCACGGGTGGGCGCGACCTCCGTATGAGCCCGCGGAGGATCCGCCGGACAGGCCCTTGGGCGTTCCTGCAGGGGAGTGCTCCGTTCGGTCATGCCCCTGTGGCGTCTCTGCGTTCGATCGGCCCCGAGGCGTCGCGTATCGGATCATCCTGGCCGAGACGGCCAGCCGATTCACACATGCTCCGATCTCACGTCGCGGGCGGGCTTGTCGCCGTCAGTGTGTGGGCGTGGGCATCCTCCGGCGGAACGAACTGCCCGTTCGAGACCACGATGCCATTCGGCGTGGACGCCGCCGAGGCCAGAGCCTTCGTGAACGTGCGGTCGAGGACGGGAGGCTCGGCCGCGTCGAGCTCGAAACACATCGAGATGCTGGGGTGGTTCCAGACGGTGGTCTGTCCGGGAGGGTAGGGGCTCGCCTGCATGACGGTCAGGCCGAGGGCGTCGGCGCGGCGCAGGTACTTCAGGATCTCGAAGCGCAGATGCGCGACCAGACGGTCGTCCATCTCGAACAGGTGGTCATCGTTGCCGTAGTGGGGACGTGCGTCGGCGTCAGTCGATCATGCGATCTCGTGCGTACGCCGTAACGGCGTCGAAGGTGAGGTCTTCTCGCAGGATCTCGGCGCGGGTGAACCAGCGCGCCCCGGACACCTCTCGTGTCTCGTACGTGACCGCTTCCCCGGGGTCGGCGACGAGCTCGAACATCATGTCGATGTGGATGTGTTCCGTATCCCGCGGACCCGGCGGGATCAGCTGGGCGCTCATCGTCAGCGGTGAAGGGAGCTGAACGTCGAGCACGCCCCGTAGCCCGAGATCCAGTGCTTTTGTTGCTCGGTGGGCCGCGCGCACGCCTGTCTCTTCCCACACCTCTCGGAGAACAGCGTCGGAAGGAAACTCGTCCACTTCGACATGACCGCCCGGCGGAAGCCAGCGGCCGAGCTTCCGGTGGAACACCATGAGCAGTTCCGAACCCGTCGGGTCGGTCGTGTAGCCCGTGACGGTGAGGTGCTTGCGCAACTCAGGGGCACGCGTCATCAGATCCGTCACCTGCGGGTCGTCGATGTGGGGGAGCATGCGCTGAAGGGTACACAGGTGATCGTGGTCGGCCCGGCAGCGGCGCCGGGAGGGCCGACGGCGGCCTCGTTCGATCCGCAGCAGCCCCGTACGGGGCCGTGACGGCTTTCTCGTCGTCTGAGCGATGCTCGGAAGACGACCAGGGGCCCTGCCCCGGAGAGGGCGCCTCGCCGATGCGCACCCGGGAACCGAAAGACGGCAACGATGTGCCGGCCCAGGTCGCCTGCTAGTGTCCCGAAACTATGACACGTACAATACCGCGCGCCTCGCGAAGGCCCACCTGGTGGCTTCTCTTCCTCGCCGCGGTCCTGTGCGTGTTTCCGGTTCTCGTCATGGCCGGAAGCCAATACGTCGATCGTGGCGACAATGTCGTAGGGAGTTGCTTCTATCTCCCTACGCCGGAAGACGCGGCGTCAATAGACAATGCCCTGCGTCAGGCATCGTTGACGGCCGTTCCCGCAGGGATCCTCTGCGAATGGGATCGCGCCGGTGGCGGGACGGTCAGTGTTCAGACTGGTTGGCCGACGACGGTCGCTGGTATGGCCGGAACTGTGCTGCTGGTCGTGTTCACGGCTGCGGCTCTCCGATGGCCACGGGCGGGACGCCGGTTCGTGACCGTGATCCCGCTCGCGCTGGGAACCGCACTGTGGATCGTGGTCTTCCTCAGCGCGCACACCGTCGCCGCCTAACGTCTCGCGCCCCTATGCCGGAACGGTCGTCGCATGGCCCCTCTGCGAGGAAGCATTTCGTGGACCTCAGGGGTGCCTCACGAACGCGACTCAAGCGGTCCACGCACACAGGAAGAGAAGAAGCTACATGTCCCGCATATTCGTCCTCATTCATGGCGCATGGCACGGAGGATGGGCCTGGCGGCCAGTGGCTCAAGAGCTGCGGGCCAGAGGACATCTCGTGCTCACCCCCACGCTGCCAGGTCTCGCAGACGGCGACGACCCGCGCTCGCACTCGTTGTCCGATGTCGTCGACTTCCTCGTGGACCTTATTGAGCGGCGCGATCTTCGGGACGTGACTTTGGTCGGACACAGCTGGGGCGGGTATCCGATGACCGGAGCCGCGCCGCGATTGGCCTCCCGGCTTGCGAAGCTCGTCTACTGGAGCGCCTTCGTGCCGAACGACGGCGTTCCTCTGCTCGATGAAGTGCCTCCTGCCTACGTGGAGACCTTCACGAGGCTGGCAGCCGCGTCAGGCGACAACAGTGTGTCGTTGCCTTTCGATATCTTCGCGTCAGCGTTCATGCAGGACGCGAGCGACGACGTGCAGCGAGTCGTGCACCGACTCCTCACTCCTCAGCCCATGCAGTACCTGACCGAGTCGGTGGCGGCCGTCGACCCTGCGGCGTTGGGTGTTCCTGCAGGCTACGTGTTGTCAGAGGACGACAGAGCGCTGCCTCCCGGAGAGTGGGAGTTCGCGTCGCGATTCCCACAACGACTCGGAGTCGCGACTCCGATTACGACCCCGGGAAGCCATGAAGCCAACTTCACCCGGCCTGCCGAGCTCGCCTTGAGTCTCCTCGACGCCTAGGATCTCGTGGTGCTCCCCGAGAGGGTCCGGCCGAGGAGCACCACGAGATCCCCTCCCAGAGGCGCCTTCACCGCCGTACGGTGGCGATCGGATTCGTCCTTGGCCCGCATCCGCGGTCGTGTGACCGCGCGTGCGGAACCGGTGGTCGCTGAAGGCGACCACCGGTTCACGGTCGGGACTCAGCTCACATCGGCGGTTGGATGTCCTGCTTCGCGTTCCACTCCGTGACCTCGGTCGTCGCGGTCAGGTCAGGGGTGGCCTCCGTGACTCCCAGGACGGCGTAGTCCGCCGTGACCTGCATGGAGATATCGACCATCACCCCCGCCGTCTCATGCCGACCGGTGACCGCGAAGACCTGCTGGCCGAGAACCTCCTGAGTCCCGACGATGTTGAGCGTGCCCTTGGCGATGGTGAACCGATTGGTGGGATCGAACTGGTCGATCGCTTGAGCTCCTGAGCTGAGCGCGGCGACCTTCTCGTCCGACGAGGTGGGATCTCCCACGACCCAGTCACCCCCGGTCGGCTTTACCCAGAAGCTGTCACCGATCCGGATCGTGGAACCGAGCTCGTTCTCCAGCGAGTATGCCCCGTCAGAAGGATTCACCTTCATTGTGCTCACCACCGTCCCCGCGGTCGCCTTCGCCGCGTACCCCGCGGACCCGCGTCGGGCCTCCTTGGCGCAGTCGATGAACTCTTCCGCCTCGATGATGCCCCCGGCGCTGAGAACGGGGCAGTCTCCGGGCGTTGGGCCATCATCCGCGGGCTTGTCCGTCTCCGCCGGCTTCTGTGTCTCCGCGGGCTTCTGCGTTTCGGCAGGTTTCGCAGCTGTCGTTGCCGAGGGCTTCGGGGTCTGTCCGGTTGCCGGTGCTGCCGTGGAACAGCCAGCGAGGGCCAGAGCGGCGAGAAGTGCTGTGCCCGCCATGATCTTGCTGATGCGCATTGCGTCTCCTTCTTGGTCACGGGTGGCCGGTGCCCGCGATCAAAGCGTCGGCGCGGCTCCCCCCCGCCGCGATAGTCGCATGAGCTCGCACACCGGCCTCGAGCACCGTAGCCAGCACCCCGGTGAACACTGGGCGGCTGGACGAACGTCGTACGTGCTTCCGCGTAGAGCGGTGCTTTCTCTGCGACACGACCTCCACGGACTCGAGTTCGGGCTGGACCGGCTCAGCGCTGAGCTCATCGCGGAGATCGAAGCATGGGCGCGCGAGTTCAACGCGCAGTTCGACGATGAACGCGGGTGGACGTCCCCCGTGGCTGAGGTGACGTACCTTCGCAAGGGCCGAGAACTCCTCGACAAGCTGCGAGGCGAGCTTGGCGACGGATTTCATTGTCCCGCTATGGTCGCCGTATGTCCGGGGCCTCCGACTATCACTCGCAAACGACGGAAGGCCTGCTCGGATTCACGCCCGAGCAGGCCTTCCGTCGTTGGTGTGGTGCACCCCCTGGGACTCGAACCCAGAACCCACTGATTAAGAGTCAGTTGCTCTGCCGATTGAGCTAGAGGTGCGTGGCCGGTGTTCCCCGGCCGAGGAACAACACTAGCAGGGGATCCGTAGGACGCGAAATCGAGCCGGGTCCGACCCGCCGGGTATCCTGAGGACGTGTCTGAAACCCCCGCTGCCGCCGACTTCCGGGGTGACCTCGAGCTCGCCCTCCGCCTCGCCGACGCCGCCGACGCCCAGTCGCTCCCGCGCTTCGACGCGGCCGATCTGACGGTGTCGCTCAAGGCGGACCACTCCCACGTCACCGACGCTGATCTGGCGACGGAGCGCGCGATCCGTGCCATTCTCCAGGCCGAGCGTCCCGAGGACGGCATCTTCGGCGAGGAGTACGGAGCAGAGGGCGGAACGCACCGCCAGTGGATCATCGATCCGATCGACGGCACCGCCAACTTCCTGCGCGGCGTTCCGCTGTGGGGCACGATGATCGCCCTCGCCGTGGATCACAAGCCGCTCGTCGGCGTGGTGAGCATGCCCGCCCTCGGGCGGCGTTGGTGGGCCGGCGCGGGCCTCGGCGCGTGGACGGGCACGGAGGTCGAGCCTCGCCGGATCCACGTCTCGGACGTCTCCTCCCTCGACGAGGCGAGCGTGAGCTTCCAGAGCATCGCCCAGTGGGACGAGGCCGGCCATCTCGACGACCTGGTGACGCTGAGCCGTCGCGTCTGGCGGGACCGCGCCTACGGAGACGTCTTCTCCTACATGCTGCTCGCCGAGGGGCGCATCGACATGGTGGCCGAGTTCGACGTGAAGGAGTACGACATCGCCGCCGCCTTCGCCATTGTCGCGGAGGCGGGAGGCCGCGCGACGGCGTTCGACGGGCGGAAGACTCTGTCCGGACGCTCCGCGCTCGCCACCAACGGGCGCTTGCACGACGCTTTCCTGGGCCTGCTCGGCGGACCTCCGTCGGCACCGGCGGACACCGCATGACGGCGCGGGCGCCGCGCAGACTCCTCCCGGCCGTTCTCGCGGTCGGGATGATGGCGATGCTGAGCGCCTGCAGCCCCTCCGCCTCGGGCGCGGGCACGGGAAGCGGGGCGCCCTCCTCGCCGTCCGAGGACACGGCCGGATCCGCGACCCCGTCCGATCAGCCGACCGGACCGCCCACGTGCGACACCCTGATCTCGGCCACGACCGTCGATGCGCTGAAGAAGCTCGGCTGGACCTCGGAACAGCGCGAGTTCTCGGTCGGGCCGGAGGTGGTCCCCGACGGCCTCCTCTGCCTCTGGGCGGACTTCACCCACGCATCCGACCGCGGGCAGATGTACGGATGGGCGCCAATCGACGCCGAGCGCGCGACGGCGCTTCAACAGCAGCTCGTCGAGCAGGGGTGGATCCGTGAGGACAGCGACCGCGGTGTCTACATCACCATCGACCCGGACTTCGCGTTCGAGAAGGACGCGGACGGCTACGGATCGACCTACCTCTTCGGCGACGGCTGGGTGACGTTCTCGGACACGCGGCAGGGACTGGTGCTGATCGAGGCACCACGCTGAGACCGTCCGGCGGGCGGCGCCGGACGGAGCGACGACAAGGAGGACCGTGATGCGACTGGCCATGGTGGGACTCGGCCGGATGGGTGCGAACATCGTGCGGCGGCTGCTGCGCGACGGGCACGAATGCGTGGTGTACGACGTCAACCCGGCGGCGGTCGCCGAACTCGTCGCCGAGGGAGCGGTCGGGGCCGAGAGCATCGCGGACCTGGCGACGCAGCTCGACGGCCCCCGCGTCGTGTGGGTGATGATCCCGGCGGGGATCACGGGCCAGGTGGTCGACGAGGTGGCGGCGGTGCTGGAGCCGGGAGACGTCATCATCGACGGCGGGAACTCCAACTATCACGACGACGTCCGCCGCGCCGAGGCGCTGCGCCCGCGCGGCCTGCACTACGTGGACATCGGCACGAGCGGCGGGGTGTTCGGCCTGGAGCGGGGCTACTGCCTCATGGTCGGCGGTCCGGAGGAGGCGGTCACGCTGATCGAGCCGATCCTCCGCACGGTCGCCCCCGGCGCCGGAGACGTGGAGCGCACACCTGGGCGCGAGGGCGAGCTGGCCCCGGAGGAGCTCGGCTACCTGCACTGCGGGCCGTCCGGCGCGGGCCACTTCGTGAAGATGGTGCACAACGGCATCGAGTACGGCGCCATGGCGGCGCTCGCCGAGGGGCTGAACCTGCTGCACAACGCCGACGCGGGCGTCCGCGAGGCGGAGCATTCCGCGGAGGTCGCCCCGCTGGAGCAGCCGGAGTTCTACCAGTTCCCGATCGACACGGCGAAGGTCACGGAGCTGTGGCGTCGCGGCTCGGTGATCTCCTCCTGGCTGCTGGACCTGACCGCCGCGGCGTTGCACGAGAATCCGACGCTGGACGGGCTGGCCGGGCGGGTCTCGGACTCCGGAGAGGGCCGCTGGACCGTGAAGGCGGCGGTGGACGTGGGGGTTCCCGCCCCGGTCCTGTCCGCGGCGCTGTTCGGCCGCTTCGCGTCGCGCGGCGAGGACCAGTTCGCGAACCAGGTGCTCTCTGCGATGCGGCTGCAGTTCGGGGGACATCAGGAGCGCCCGGCCGGCGACGTGCTGGAGGCGGGCGGACGCAGCGCCGACGCCGGGTGAGCGCACGACGAGGGGCACCGCGCATGTTCGCGGTGTCGTGGCCCGCGGGGCCGGATCGGGAGAACGAGGACGCGGTCGTCCTGCGCCCGGGCATCGGGGTCGTCGTCGACGGAGCGGGATTGGACGCCTCGGTCCGCCGGGGCTGCGTGCACAGCGTCGCCTGGTACGCCCGCAGCCTCGCGGCGGCCTTCGGCGAGCTCCTGGAGGACCGCCGGGTCGCGATGACGGACGCGCTCGCCGAGGCGATCCGCATCGTGACCGCCTCGCACGGCGACGGCTGCTCGCTGATCGGAGGGTCGCCGAGCGCCACGGCCGCCGCCTGGCGCGTCGACGGCGACGACGTGGAGCACCTCGTGCTGTGCGACGCCTCGATCGTGGTCCTGGATGCGGACGGAGGTGTTGAGGAGGTCACGGACCGACGCATCGAGGACGCCGTGACGCGTCGCACGGCCGAGATCCTGGCTCAGACGGCGGGGCCCCGCCCGCCGACGCCCGAGGAGGTCTGGTCGACGCGGTTCCGCGCCCTGGAGGAGACCCGGAACGTGCAGGGCGGCTTCTGGTGCGCCCAGACCGACCCGGCCGCGGCCGGGGAGGCTCTGACCGGTCGACGCCGGATCGGCGACGGGGGAGCGGTGGCCGTGCTCGCCGCGTCCGACGGCGGCACGCGAGGCTTCCAACTGGTGGGGGCGCATGATCTCGCCTCCTTCGCGGCCCGCGCCGCGTCGGGCGAGCTGGAAGAGCTCGCCGCCGAGATCCGCACGGGGGAGGAGCGTCTGCGCGTACGCGGCACGTTCCGCGGAAAGCCCTTCGACGACCTGACGATCGTGGTCGCGTCCTTCGAGCCCCCGGCGTCCCTCTCCTCGCCGCGCGGCGGCGCGACGCCCGATTGATAGCGAGACGACATGGACCGGACGACGGAGCGCCAGGCCGATGGCCCGGTATGAAGAAGCCCCTCGGTCCCGTCTGCACGGGGCCGAGGGGCCTTCCACAGCGACAGCGGCTGGTGGAGCTGGGGGGAATCGAACCCCCGTCCAACGCTGAGTCTCCACGCCTTCTCCGGGCGCAGTCTGTGCAGACGTTCTGCTCGGCCCCGACCTTTGTCACAGACACCTAAGTCGACAGGCCCAGTCCGGGAAGAGTCCCGTGCGGTGTCCGGACGCCACCGCACAGCAAGATCCCTAGATGACGCCAGAATCCGTACCGGGATCACATACGGTCTGACGGACTATCGGGCTCGCTTACGCAGCGAGGGCGAAGTCAGTGCGCTTTGCATTGGCACTTATTGTTTTGCAGGGAGCGTTCACGAGATAACCCTGCATCCTCGGCCCGCTTCTCGTGGATTCACAGGCGCTGTCGAAACCGATCAGCCCCGTGGTCCTTCTCGCGAAGGAGCCGCTGTCGCGCTGTGGAGTTGTCAGGGGCGCCGAAGCACCCGAGCATCACAGACTACAACGCATCCGCCGCCCGCGCCATTCCGCGGGCGACGGATGCGTCCGGGTCAGGCCCGTCGGCGGCGGACGGCGACGAGCGCGACGGTGCCGAGGAGCAGCAGGAACCCGCCGATCGCCAGGGGCGCCGCCGGGTCCGCGCCGGTGGCGGGCAGCGCGCCGCCGGGCGCCGGGGCGGGAGTCGGCGAGACGGTCGGCGACGGCGAGGTCGTCGGTCCCGGCGTCGGGGAGGGGGTCGGCGAAGGCGTCGGGGTGGGCGTCGGTCCCGGCGCGGGGACGACGTCGAACGAGATCCCCGTGACGTCGCCGTCGATGATCGTCACCTCACGGGTGGGCTCACCGTGGACCACGTAACCGGCCGGCGGATCGATCGTCACGAGGTAGTCGCCGGGGACCAGGCCCGGCACCTCGAAGCGGCCCTCCGAGTCCGTCACGACCGGATCCGGGTCGACCGGCCCCTCGACGTCGACGACGACCTCGGCGACCCCGTCGCCGTCGATCACGACGGAGCCGGAGATCGAGGAGGGGGACTGCAGGACGAAGTCGACGTCCTGAATCGGCCGCGCATCCTGCTCCGGCACGGTGAAGGGCTCGGGCACGCGGATCGGGGTGTAGCCGTCCGGCGGCGTGATCGTGACGCGGTGCTCCCCGGGTCCGACCTCCGGGAAGACATAGGCGCCGTCGTCGCCGGTCGTCGCCGTGGTGCCGTCGTCGAGCGTCACGACGGCGCCGGGCACCGGGTTGCCGTCCTCGTCGGTCACGGTGCCCGAGACCGGCACCGTCACGGATGCGGGATCCCCCAGGGTGAAGTCGGCGACGCCGTCGGACTCCGAGAGGTCCACGGCACGCCGGGGGACGTCGGCCACGCGACCGGGCGGCGGGACGATCTCGACCGTGTACCCGTCGGAGGCGAGGTTCTCCGGGAAGAGGTAGGTGCCGTCCTGGCCGGTCGTGGTCTCCCCGATGACGGCCCCGTCCGGGCCGAGCAGACGGATCGTCACGTCGGCGACCGGCTCGCCGCTGTCGGCGTCGGACACGGTGCCGGCGATGTCCCGGCTCAACGCCGCGAACCACGTCTGGTACACGGGGAAGCCGGACCGCTGGGTGAACGTGAAGGTGAGAGAGGAGATCGGCGCATTCGGCTCGAACCAGGCCGCGGCTCCGGCCGTGTCGATCGCGTCCGCGTTGCCGGTCAGGGTCGCGGTCGTCGGGTCCCATGCGGGGACGTCTGCGGGGTCGCCCGTGCAGGACGGCTTCCCGGACAGCGCCGGGTCGCAGTAGTTGAACGAATCGCGGTATCCGAGCTCGTCCGAGGTCAGCGCCTGGCCGTCGGGTCCCTCGGCCGAGATCTGCACCTGGTCCGCATCGATGTCGCCGAGCACGAAGGCCCATCCGGCGCCGGGAGCCGGGGTGTCGAACGTATAGGTGGTGACCGAAGGGGTGGTCGGACCGTCCGCCTGGGGGCGGAGGTTGAGATACGGCTGGTCTCGGCTGCTGCCGTACTTCTGGCCGACCGGCGTGTCCGCGGAGAGCCACGTGCTGCCGCCGGAGAACACGCCCACGCCGCCGCGCGAGTTCGAGTCGAGCGTCGCCCGCAGCGGGGGCTGGTCGGCGATCGTCACGGCGCCCGTGTACGCGCCGGGCCCGCCCTCCAGCGGGTCCCAGGACGCCCAGGACGTGGTGGTCGCGGCGGAGGCGGAGAGGGCGGTGCCCACGGCTGCCGTCGCGACGAGAAGGCCGATTCCCGTCATCGCTGTCGTTCGTCGCATACCGGTATGTTGTCACGGCGAACCGGGCCCGGGGAATCCTCGGCTCCTCTCATGACAGCGTCTGACGTAGAGTCGCCGCATGAGCGAACTCACCATTACCGTGCGCGGCGAGCACGAGGTCCGCATCGCCCCCGAGCAGGCCACCGTGCACCTTTCCGTGACGATCGAGGGCCCGCACCGGGAGGACGTCGTCGAGCGTGCCCTGGCGCTCGCGGCTCCGGTCCGCGACGGGATCGCGGCCCGAGAGGAGAGCGGCGCGATCGCCGAGTGGTCCAGCACGCGCATGGGGGTCCGTGCGGAGCGCCCGTGGAACAGCGAAGGCAAGCGCCTCGCCCCGGTCTATCACGCGACGGTGGAGTTCACGGCCACGTTCTCCGACCTCTCCGAGATGTCCGTCTGGGTGACGGAGGTGTCCGTGGGAGAGGGCGTGACCATCGGGGCCACGGTCTGGAAGCTCACTCCGGAGACCCGTCGACGGGTCGAGCAGGAGGTGGCCGCCGAGGCAGTCGGCGTCGCCGTGTCCCGCGCGACCGCGTACGCGACGGCCCTGGGCTACGAACGCGTGGAGCCGATCGAGGTGGCCGATACCGGCATGATCTCGTCCCGCCCGACGCCGGTCGTGCAGGAGCGCGGAGGGCTGCGTGCCGCGGCGGCGTTCGCGGCACCGGCGGGCGATGCCGCGATGCAGTTCCAGGCCGAGGACATCGTCGTCGCGGCGACCGTGGAGGCCCGCTTCCTCGCACGCTGAGCGGTCTCGTCCGAATCGTCCACGCGGGCACTTCCGCGAGCGCGGCGGCGGTGCGATCATGGCATCGCGAGGAGGCGAAATGATCGATCTCGAAGACGTGGACGCCGACGAGGACGGCGCGCTGACCGCGACGGCCGTGCTCCCCGGGGACCGGCACGTGACCGTGGAGTTCGCCGTCGATGACGAGGAGGACCTGGACGTCGACGACGACGACGAGGCGGACGACGACGAGCGCGAGCCGGCCGATCCGGACCTCGCGCGGATGCAGGAGACCGTCCGTCACGCGCTCGCCCGGCTGACGGAGGAGGTCCTCGACGCCCGCGAGCACGACGTGGTGGCCGAGCTGACCGCCGCCGCTTACGGCGACGACGAGGATTCCGTGGATCGCGAGGCCGAACTCGCCGCCGACATCTCGCTCGACGGCGTGGTGGTGTTCGACGACGGAGCGATGGCGCTGCTCTACGTCGCGCCGGAGCAGTATCCAGGCTCGGCGATCCGCTGTCAGCTCGACGACGATCTGGAGGTCGAGGACCTCGAGGTCGAGTGACCGGGAGCCGCGTCAGGCCTCGCGCACGGAGATCAGCATGTGACCGGCGGGCACCTTCGCCTCGAGCGCGGCCAGGTCCTCCGCCTCGATCTCCTGAAGGCCGTCACGGCGCACGATGAGCCCCTCAGCGGTCAGGACCGTGTCCTTCTTCGCCATGGTGACGGGAGCGGACGCCAGTTCCCAGCCCTCGGGGGTCTGGGCGGCGAGCAGGTCCTGGATCTCGTCCAGTTCGTGGCCCTGCACGGTGGCGGTACGGGTTTCGACGGGGCGGATGAGACCGATCAGCATGCTTCCAGGGTAGAGGTCTCCACGGACAGTGCCGGGCCGGTGGGGCGGCTCAGGCCGCGTCGCCGACGAGGATCGCCTCCGCGTCCTCGGCGGCGTCGTGCGATCCGCGGTCGATGTGGCGCAACGCTCGGCGCCCGAGGAGCACGACGAGGGCGGCGACGAGCACCGAGAGGGCCGCGAAGAGGTACGGCACGGTGGCGGAGAACGCGTGCCACAGCAGCGCGGCCAGCGGAGGGGCCGCGGCGCCGCCGAGGAACCGCACGGCGGAGTAGGCGGACGACGCGACCGCGCGGGGGAGATCCGTCGCCTCCATGACCGCCTCGGTGAGCACGGTGTTCATGACTCCCAGCAGCAGACCGCCGACGACGATGCAGACCACCAGAGCGGCGGGGGACGAGACCAGCAGCCCCGCCGCGATCAGATCCACCGCCAGCAGCGGGAGGACGACGAGGATGATCCTCGTCAGCGGCATGCGGCGCAGGAGCAGCGGTGCCAGCCACACGCTCGTGATCGCCAGGGCGACGCCCCATCCGAAGAACGTGAGTCCGATGCCCATCGCCCCGAAGCCCAGCGGGAACGGCGAGAAGGCGAGCAGCACGAAGAAGCCGATGTTGTAGAACAGGGCGGCCACGGCGAGGACGGCGAGGGCGGGGCGACGCAGCGCCGTGAACGGCGCCGAGAACGGGACGGGGGCGCGCTTCTCGCCCGGTCCCCGCAGGAGCACGAGCACCGCGATGAAGGCGATCGCCATGAGCGCGACGACGCCGAAGAACGGCCCGCGCCAGCTCTGCTCGCCGAGCAGTCCGCCCAGCAGCGGGCCCACGGCGATCCCGAGGCCGAGGGCGGCCTCGTACAGGACGATCGCGGCGCTGCTGCCGCCGCTGGCGGCGCCGACGATCGTGGCGAGCGCGGTGGAGATGAACAGCGCGTTGCCCAACCCCCACCCGGCGCGGAAGCCGATGACGGCGTCGACGCTCCCGCTGACGGCGCACAGCAGCGCGAACACCACGATGAGGCCGAGCCCGACGAGCAGCGTGGACTTGGCCCCGATCCGGCTGGAGATCCAGCTCGTCACGAGCATCGCGAGACCGGTCACGAGCAGATAGCTGGTGAAGAGCAGCTCGGTCTGGACCGGCGAGGCCTGCAGCGCGTCGGCGATCGCGGGGAGGATCGGATCCACGAGGCCGATGCCCATGAAGGCGACCACGCAGGCGAAGGCGACGGCCCAGACCTGGGCAGGCTGACGCCAGATGGAGGTCGGTGCGGCGGAGGGGGAACTGCTCAACGGGGGGTCCTTTCCGAGACGGTGCGACTGTGCAGGAGGGCGGCGGCGCGGGCGAGGACCGTCCAGTCGTCGTCGTCGAGATCGGAGAACCGTGGCTCGAGCGCCTCCTGGATCTGGCGGCGCCAGGAGCGGACCGCGTCCCGTCCGGCCTCGGTGACCGTCACGACCGTCGCCCGCGAGTCCTCCGGATCGGGGGAGCGCGTCACGAGACCGTCCTGTTCGAGCTGCCCGATCAGGCGGGTGATCCCGGGTTGGGTCGTCCGGCTCGCCCGCGCGAGCTCACCGACGCGGAGGGGGCCCTGGGCGTCCAGCAGGCTCAGCGCGCGCCACTGCGCGGCGGGCGCCTCGTTGCCGGTCGCGTGGGCCGCGATGCGGGTGAGCGCGTGCGCGGAGAAGACGATCGACGGGATGATCTCGGCGCGATTCATACCGCAAGTATATATCAAATGGTATGTAAATGGGGCCGGAGTCCGAACCCATGAGAGGTCAACGCCGGGCGGCGGCGAGGCGCGACGAGAGCTGGTGGGCGTGTGCGAGGAGGGTGCGTCCGAGGGAGGGGAGCCGATCCGGGCCGAAGCGGAACTCCACGCCGGTGAGGCTCAGCGCCCACTCGGCGCGGCCGTCCCGGTCGAACACCGCGGCGCCCATGCCCCAGCTGCCCTCGACGATGAGGCCGGGATTGACGGCGTATCCGCGCGCCTTGGTGTCGGCCAGGCGGGCCCGCAGCGGACCCGCGCCGTGCGCGCGGCCCCACCGCTCGGGCAGCTCCGGGTGGCGATCCAGGTAGGCATCCACATCGTGGTCCGGGAGGAAGGCGAGGATCGCGAGCCCGGCACTGGCGACGCCGAGGGGGAAGCGCACGCCCTCGCTGAGCACGAAGGAGCGGATCGGGAACGACCCCTCCTCGCGCAGGAGGCACACCGTCTCGTCGGCGCGGCGCACCGAGAGGAAGGCGCTCTCCTCCGTCTTCACCGCCAGTGACCGGACGATGTCGCGGGCGAGCTCGGTCACGTCGTACCGCGCCGCGGCCACCGTTCCCATGAGATAGAGCTCCGGGCCGGGCATCCAGCGCGCCGTCTCGGCATCCTGGTCGACGAGCCCCTCCGCGCGGAGGGCGGAGAGCAGCCGGTGAGCGGTCGGGCGGCTGAGTCCGGCGGCGCGGGAGAGCTCCTGCAGGGAGGCCCCCTCCGCGGAGGCCGAGACGAGGCGCAGCAGGCCCGCCGCGCGGGCGACCGCCTGGGTTCCGGGCACCGTGCGACGGGATGCGTCGTTGCGTTCCACGATATGGACGGTATCGACACGCGGGTCCACATCGCAATCATCCGCTTGTCGGGTGCTCATCGCGACGCGCACGGTGGAGGGATACCGACGAAGGAGTGCGGCGTGATCGACAAGACCTGGGCCTCCGCCGCGGAGGCCGTCGCGGACATCCCGGACGGTGCGTCGCTGGCGGTCGGCGGCTTCGGCCTCTCCGGGAACCCCATGGCGCTCATCGAGGCGCTGCACGCCCGCGGGACCCGCGACCTCAGCATCGTCAGCAACAACTGCGGCGTCGACGACTGGGGCCTGGGGCTCCTCCTCGGCGCCGGGCGCATCCGCAAGATGACCTCGTCCTACGTCGGCGAGAACAAGGAGTTCGAGCGGAAGTTCCTCTCCGGCGAGCTGGAGCTGGAGCTGACCCCGCAGGGCACCCTCGCCGAGAAGCTCCGGGCGGGCGGAGCGGGGATCGCGGCGTTCTACACGCAGACCGGCGTCGGCACCCAGGTCGCCGAGGGCGGGCTGCCCCGCAGGTACGACGGCGCCGGGGGAGTGGCCGTCGCGTCGCCCGTCAAGGAGGTGCGGCGCTTCGCCCCCGCCGGCATCGAGCACGACTACGTGCTCGAGGAGGCCATCGTCACCGACTACGCCCTCGTCCACGCGCTGCGCGGCGATCGTCACGGCAATCTCGTCTTCAACAAGGCGGCGCGGAACTTCAACCCGCTCG
The DNA here is from genome assembly GCF_037083505.1 of Microbacterium sp. CCNWLW41. Lineage (NCBI taxonomy): Bacteria > Bacillati > Actinomycetota > Actinomycetes > Micrococcales > Microbacteriaceae > Microbacterium > Microbacterium sp. CCNWLW41. Next base: position 346,705 of record NZ_JBAOJP010000007.1, on the reverse strand, counting down.
CCGCGCAGGCCGGGCGGATCTGCATCGCACAGGTGGAGGAGCTCGTCGAGCCCGGGGAGCTGGACCCCGATGCCGTGCACCTGCCCGGGATCTACGTGCACCGCGTCGTCGAGGTCGGGACGGGCATCGAGAAGCGCATCGAGCGCCGCACCGTCCGCGACACGACGAAGGAAGGAGCCTGAGATGGCGCTCAGCCGCGACGAGATGGCCGCTCGCGCCGCTCGGGAGCTCCGGGACGGCGCCTACGTGAACCTCGGGATCGGGCTCCCGACGCTCGTGCCGAACCACGTGCCGGAGGGTGTGACGGTGGTCCTCCAGTCGGAGAACGGCATCCTGGGCGTCGGCCCGTACCCGACGGAGGAGGAGGTGGACCCCGATCTCATCAACGCGGGGAAGGAGACCGTGACGACCCTGCCGGGGACGTCCTTCTTCGATTCGGCGATGAGCTTCGGCATGATCCGCGGGGGAAAGATCGACGCGGCCATCCTTGGCGCGATGCAGGTGTCTGCGGGCGGAGACCTGGCGAACTGGATGATCCCAGGGAAGATGGTGAAGGGGCCGGGTGGCGCGATGGACCTCGTGCACGGAGCCGGCCGGGTGATCGTGCTCATGGAGCACGTCGCCAAGGACGGCTCGGCCAAGATCGTCGACGAGTGCTCGCTGCCGCTGACCGGCAAGGGCGTCGTCGACCGGATCATCACGGACCTCGCGGTGATCGACGTCACCGAGGACGGTCTCGTCCTCGTGGAGACGGCTCCCGGGGTCTCGGTGCAGGATGTGATCGATGCGACCGAGCCGCCGCTCGTGATCGCCGAGGGAGTGGAGAACGCATGAACGACGCCGCAGCGCAGGCAGAAGGACCGGACGACGTCGTCATCGTCGCCGCCGCGCGGACCCCGCAGGGACGCCTGAAGGGACAGCTCGCCCCGTTCACCGCCCCGGAGCTCGGTGCGTTCGCGATCCGCGGTGCACTCGCGCAGGGCGGGGTGGCGCCGGAGGACGTCGACGCGGTCATCGTCGGGCAGGTGCTGGCCGCCGGATCGGGACAGAACGCCGCCCGCCAGGCCGCGATCGGGGCGGGCATCGGCTGGGACGTGCCGTCGCACTCCGTCAACAAGGTGTGCCTCTCCGGGCTCACGGCCGTGATCGATGCGGCGCGAATGATCCGCACAGGAGACGCGACCACCGTCGTCGCCGCGGGAATGGAGTCCATGACGCGGGCGCCGCACCTGCTGATGGGGTCGCGGGACGGATGGGCGTACGGCTCCGTGGAGGTGCTGGACCACATGGCGTACGACGGCCTGACCGACGCGTACGACCGGGAGAGCATGGGATCGTCGACGGAACGGCACAACGCCCGCTTCGAGGTGACGCGGGAGGCACAAGACGCCGTGGCGGCACGGTCGCACCAGCGCGCCGCCGCGGCGACCGAGGCCGGGGTCTTCGACGCCGAGATCGTCCCGGTCACCGTCCCGCAGCGCAAGGGGGACCCGCTCGTGCTCACCCGTGACGAGGGCATCCGTCCGGAGACCACGACGGAGACCCTCGGCGTCCTCCGTCCGGCGTTCGCCGAGGGGGGATCGATCACCGCTGGCAACTCCTCGCAGATCTCGGACGGCGCGTCGGCCCTCGTCGTGACCACCCGGGCCCACGCCGCGGAGCGCGGATGGCCCGTGCTGGCGACGGTCGGAGCGAGCGGGCAGACGGCGGGCCCGGACAACTCGTTGCACGCGCAGCCCGCACGTGCGATCGAGAAGGCGCTGGAGAAGCAGGGCATCACGGTGGAGGACCTGGACCTCGTCGAGATCAACGAGGCGTTCGGCGCGGTGGTCGCACGCTCCCAGAGCGAGCTCGGCCTGTCCGATGACGTCGTCAACGTCCACGGCGGCGGCATCGCGATCGGGCACCCGATCGGGGCGAGCGGCGCGCGACTCGCGGTCCACCTGGCGCACGAACTCGCACGCCGGGGCTCCGGGACCGCCGTGGCGGCGCTGTGCGGAGGCGGCGGCCAGGGCGAGGCGTTGATCCTCACCCGCTGACCCGCCAAGGGATCAGCGCTTGGCGGCCTTCTTCTCCTGCTTGGCGGCGATCTTCTCCGCCTTCTCCGCACGCTTGCGCTGGGTGGCGGCGACCGGGGAGTCGTCGGGCACCGGGATCCCGCGCGCGTCGCGGCGCATGTCGACGACGGCGCCGATGGCGAGCGCCAGCGAGATCCCCCAGGCGAGCCATGCGAGCAAGGCCCGCCAGGTGACCGGCGTGTCCCGGGAGCCCCGCAGCAGGGCGATGCCGCTCGTCACCGCCGCGAACAGTCCGCTGCCGAAGAGGTAGTTTCGCATCCCTCCACGCTACCCGTCGGCGAGCGCCTTGCCGAGGCGGCGGACGCCCTCGCGGATCTTCTCCGGGGAGTAGGTCGTGAACGACAGCCGCAGCGCACGCTCGTCCGGCGGGCCGGCGAAGAAGGGAGCGCCGGGGACGAACGCGACGTCGTGGGAGAGCGCGGTCCGCAGGGCGGCGGTCGCATCGCGGCCCTCCGGCAGCCGGACCCAGAGGAACATGCCGCCGTCCGGACTGTTCGCGGTGCTCCCGGGCGGAAGCGCCTCGGGCAGCGCCGCGCGCATCGCGTCCCGGCGTTCGGCGTAGGCGGCGCGGATCCGCTCGAGGGCCGGGGCGGCGCGCCCGGAATCGAGGTAGTGCGCAGCCGCCGCCTGGTCGATGGTGGAGGTGTGCAGGTCCGCGGCCTGTTTCGCGATCGTCACGGACGGTCGCACGTCGGCAGTCGCACGCAGCCAGCCGATGCGCAGCCCCGGGGCGATCACCTTCGAGAAGCTCCCGAGGCTGATGACGTGCTCGGGGGCGTACGCCGCCAGGGACGGCAGGGGAGAGCCGGAGTAGCGGAGCTGTCGGTACGGCTCGTCCTCGACGATGCGGAACCCGTGGCGCTGGGCGATCTCGGCGATCCGGGCGCGGGCGCTCTCGTCGTGCGTGCGGCCGGTCGGGTTCTGGAACGTGGGAACGGTGTAGAAGAACCGCGGCGCGTGGGCGGCGGCGAGCCGGTCCAGGGCCTCCAGGTCCAGCTCCTCGCCGGCGTAGGGGACGCTGACGATCCGGGCCCCGGCGAGCGAGAAAGTCTGCAGGGCCGCGAGATAGCAGGGCTCCTCGACGAGGACGGCGTCGCCGGGGTCCAGCAGGGCGGTGGAGAGCAGCCCCAGGGCCTGCTGCGACCCGGTCGTCACGAGGAGGTCCGCGGGACTCGTCTCCAGCCCGTCCGCCCGGTATCCCTCGGCGACCAGCTCCCGCAGTCGCGGATCCCCCTCCGACAGGGAGTACTGCAGCACGTCGGGTGTGCGCAGCACCTCGTCGTACGCGGCGCGGATCCCGTCGAGGTCGAACAGCTCGGGGGCGGGCAGGCCGCCGGCGAACGAGATGACCTCGGGGCGCGCGGTCAGCGCGAGGAGGTCGCGGACGGGGGAGGTCTTCGCGCCCCCGACGCGCGTCGAGCGCGGGGGCAGGGATGCTGTGGAGGGGGAGGGAGGGGCACTCGTCATCGTCCGGCCTTCGTCACGGGGAGAATGATCCCCTCACCCTAGGGCACCGCACACCGCCCGGGAGCGCGTGTGTCGGGAACGCTAGAATGGTCGGGTCGCGTCCCTCGCGACCCAGCTGTGCATCCACCGGCCGTCGGCTTCCCGACGGATGCGGCGGCACTCTGCCACCTCGATCCAGGGCCGAATCGGTCAGGGCCACGTCGTGGACGTGTCCTCGCCGTCCGCCCTGCACCCGGACGGACGCCATGATCACGCAGACAGACTCTCCCTCGCTCGCCGCGGACTCCCGACCCCCGAGCGTCTTCGGGCTCGCGGGCCTGCCGTATTTCGTCATCGCCTTCCTGGCCAGGATGCCCTTCGCCATGATGGTCGTCGGCGTCCTCACCCTCGCCGTGGCGGGACGCGGTTCGCTGTCCCTGGGCGGACTGACCTCGGCGGCGGTCGGGATCGGGACCGCCTGCTTCGGCCCGTTGCTGGGTGCAGCGGCCGACCGGTTCGGGCAGCGGCGGGTGCTGCTCGTCCTCGCGGTGGCGAATCCGACGGCGCTGGGGCTGTTCGTGTCCGCCGTGTATCTCGGCGTCCCCGAGGCCCTTCTTCTCGCCAGCGCCTTCGCCATCGGTGCGACGGCTCCGCAGGTGGCGCCGCTGTCGCGTTCGCGTCTGGTCACCCTCATCGGCGAGCGCGTACCCGAGGAGCGCCGAGCGCGATCGGTGTCGTCCACCATGGCGTACGAGTCGGCGGCGGACGAGACGGTGTTCATCATCGGGCCGTTCCTCGTGGGGCTGCTGGCCTCCTTCATCGCGCCCTGGGCACCGTTGGTCATCGGCGCCGCGCTCACGGTGCTCTCGGTCGGGGCCTTCGCCCTGCACCCCTCGGCCGCGCACGTCTCGCGGGAGCGGACCGAGGACGGGCGGGCGCCGTCCTCCGCACGGGAGCTGTTCCGGCCCCGTCTGCTCGTCGTGGTCCTCGGCATCTTCGGCGTCGGGCTGTTCTTCGGCACGATGCTGACCTCTCTGACGGCGTTCATGACCGAACGGGGAGATCCCGAGGCCGCGGGCCTGCTCTATGGGGTGATGGGCATCGGCTCGGCGGTGCTGGCCCTCGGCGTCGTCCTCCTTCCCGCCCGGTTCTCCCTGCGGGCTCGCTGGCTCGTCTTCGCCGGGATCCTGCTGGGCGGAGCGCTCATCCTGCTCACCGTGTCCGACGTGGCCGGAATGGTCCTGGCACTGGCCGTCATGGGAATCGGGATCGGGCCCACGCTCGTGACCCAGTACAGCTTCGGCGCCGCGCTGAGCCCCGCGGGGCGGTCGGCGACGGTGATGACGATGCTGGGGTCGGCGGTGATCGTCGGGCAGGCGGTCGGCGCGGCCGTCACCGGGAACGTCGCGCAGGAGATCGGCATCGCGACCGCCCTGCTGCTGCCGATCGCGGCCGCGGCGGTCGTCGTCGCCGCCGGGATCGCCAACGCGCTGGTGAACCGCGGCGCGCGGGGCCCGCGCCGGTCGGCCCGAGACGGGGCCGCGGCGCTCAGCTGAGGGTCGCGGCGACGACGCCGAGCTGCTGCCGGATCCGCTCCCCGAACGCCGCGCCGGTCACGAACGCGTCGTCCCATCCGTTCTCGACGAGCGCGTCCCGCCAGGCGCGGGCGCGCCGCATGCGGGAGAGGTCGTCGATCCACCGCTCGCGCGCCGCGGCCCCGATCCCGGGCGGTGCGACGAAGCCCCGCCAGTTGCGGAACACCACGTCGATGCCCGACTCCGTCAAGGTGGGGACGTCGAGTCCGGCGACGCGCTCGGCGGAGGAGACGGCCACCGCTCGCACGACTCCCGCGGAGAGCTGTCTGCGCAGCTCTCCGGCTCCGCCGAACGCCAGGTCCGCCTCGCCCGTCAGCAGGCGGGAGAGCAGCTCTCCGCCACCGCTGGCGGCGGAGAGGCGGATCGCGGAGGGGGCCACGCCGGCGGCCCTGGCGACCTGCACCACGAGGAGGTGATCGGGGCCCCCGGGGGAGGATCCGGTGCTGACCCGCAGCGCCGCCGGGTCGGCGCGCCAGGCCGCCAAGGCTGCGTCGAGCGTGCGGAAGGGCGAGTCCGGGGGCACGAGGACGACCCCCGGCTCGGTGGCGACCTGGGCCAGCGGGGTGAGCGCGGCGAGCTCGTCCGTCATCCCCGAGGCCCACGCCGCTCCGACGATCCCGAGCCCCATCGCGAGCGCCAGATGCTCCTCGCCCGCGGCGGCGATCGTCCGGACGAGGCCCGGGACGCCGCCTCCGCCGGGGACGTTGAACACGTCGGGCAACGGGGCGACGATGCCCTCCGTGAGCAGGATCTTCGCGGCCGTGCGCGCGGTGAGGTCGTAGCCGCCCCCGACGGCGGCGGGAACGAGGATCCGTCGTGCGGGGGAGTCGATCTCCTGGGGTCCGAGCGGAGCGCACCCGGCGAGGGCCGCCGCCGTCGCCCCCGCGACCGCGCCGCGCAGCAGCGTGCGCCGGGACAACGACGCGGCGGGGAGGGCGGAGGACGCGGGTCGTCGCATCGTCGCCTCCTCCTGCTCGCGGCGGGATGCGCCCCGCTCGACGCCCGGTCGATCTAGGGTGGAGCACAACCGCACCCACGTCCCGCCTGGGCACACCTTATCGGGAGGGACTCCTGGCCGAACCCCGCGGGCCCGTCCGCCTCAGCCTCGCCGCGCAGCTGCTCGTGCTGCAGCTCGTGGTGCTGGCGGGTGCCCTCTCCGGCGTCCTCTACCTGTCCCTCGGCCAGTCGCTGCGGACCTTCGAGGAGCAGGAGAGCCGTCGAACCCTCTCCACCGCCGAGTCGCTCGCCGCCTCGCCGCTGCTGCGGGCGCTGCTGCCCGAGGCCGACGCCGGGGGCGCCCCTCCCGAGGCGCTGCTCGTCGCCGCCGAATCGGCCCGCGGCGTCGCGGGGCTGTCGGAGACCGCGATCGTCGACGCGGAGGGGCGCGTGGTCGCCTCGACAGACCCGACCCGCAGCGGCAAACCGGCACCGCCCGAGATGGCGGGGGCGGAACCGGACCGGTCGTGGACCGGCACCGCCTCGCTCGAGGCGCACCCGGTGCTGTTGTCCCGGGCCCCGGTCCTCGACGAGACGGGAGCCCTCATCGGCGTGGCCGTCGCGGTCCAGGACTACCCGGAGTGGCCCGAGCGGATCCGTGCGGCGGTCCCGGACCTCCTCGTCACGCTCGCCGTGTTCGGGGCCATCGGCGTCGGCGGCTCCTACCTCCTGTCGCGCCGGCTGAAGCGGCAGACGCTCGGCATGGAGCCGGGGGAGATCGCCGAGCTCGTCGAGCACCGCGAGGCGCTGATCCGCGGGGTGAAGGAGGGTGTGGTGGCCGTGGACGCGGACGGCCGCGTCTCGGTGCTCAACGAGGCGGCGCGAGAGCTCCTCGGCTGGCAGAGCGTCAGGGAGGGGCAGCGGCTCGACCAGATCGACACCGATCCCGCCGTCCGGCTCGCCCTCGCACCGAACGCCGACGAACCCGGATCGGACGCGCCCCTCGTCGTGGCCGATCGCCTCCTCGTGGTCAACCGCCGCCCGATCCGTGCCCGTGATCGGGCCGTGGGCACGGTGACGACGCTCCGCGACCGCACCGAGCTGCTGGCGCTGGAGGAGGCGCTCGGGGCGAGCCGGACGACGACCGACCTGCTCCGTGCCCAGACGCACGAGTTCGCCAACCAGATGCACACCGTCTCGGGGCTGCTGCAGACGGGGGAGGCGGAGCAGGCTCTCCGCTACATCTCCGGCATCGCCCTCACCCGCTCGGCCATGGTGGACGCCGTGACCGAGCAGATCGCGGACCCGCCCCTCGCCGCGCTGCTCATCGCCAAGTCCTCGGTCGCGGCGGAGCGACGGGTGAGCCTGCTGCTGGACGAGGACGCACAGCTCGGCGCCGTCGCCCCTGCGCTGTCGAACGACCTGATCACGGTGGTCGGCAACCTCATCGACAACGCGTTCGACGCCGTCTCCGGGCAGGAGGCGGCAGAGGTCGACGTCGACGTCCGCGACGAGGACGGGGTGATCACCGTCACCGTGCAGGACTCCGGTCCGGGCTTCGCCGGCGTGGATCCGGAGCTGCTGATCGCGCGCGGCGTCAGCACCAAGGAGGCCGCGGACCCCGGAGGGCGGGGATACGGCCTCGCCCTCGTCCGGCACGTCTGTCGCCGCAACGGGGGAGACGTGACGGGCGCGGACACGGACGGCGCGGTGTTCACCGCCACGCTCCTTCGCCGCGCCGGAGACCGTGCCGAAGGAGAGAAGAACCCGTGATCGACGTCCTCGTGGTCGACGACGACCCGACCGTCGCCGGCCTGCACGCCGGCTTCGTCGCCGACGAGCCCGGCTTCCGCGTGTGCGGCATCGCGCACACCGTCAGTGCGACGCTCGACGCCGTCGCCAAACGCGCCCCGGATCTCGTCCTCCTCGATCTGCACCTGCCCGACGGGCACGGCCTGGCCCTCCTGCCGAGGCTGCGGCAGATCCGTCCCGAGCTCGACGCCATCGTCATCACCGCGGCGCGCGAGCAGCGCACGGTCGCGCAGGCGCTGCGCGGCGGCGTCGCGGGCTATCTCGTCAAGCCGTTCGAGCGTCAGGAGCTCAGCGACCGTCTGGCCCGCTACCGGGTCCACCTGCACGACGCGCCGGGGGAGGGGCTGGCCGACCAGGCCGCCGTCGACCGCGTGTTCGGCGCGGGCCCCGCCGCCGGCCGGTCCGGACGAGGACTGGCCGAGGAGACGCTGAGGGCCGTGCGCGAGGTGCTCGCCGCCGCGGAGGAGGACCTGTCCGCGCAGGAGGCGGCCGACCGGATCGGGATCTCGCGGGTGAGCGCCCGGCGCTATCTGGAGCACCTGCACGAGCGCGGCGAGGTCCAGGTGCGGCTGCGCTACGGAGCGGGGCGCCCGGAGCGGCGCTACCTGCTCCCGTGACGCGAGGACCCCGCGTTCCGGCGAACGGGAACGCGGGGTCCGGGTCACGGCTCAGGCGTCGGCGGTCTCCTTCTCGGGCGCGGCGACGGGAGCGGCCGTCTTCCGGGTCCGGATCCGGCCCACCACCGAGATCGCGAGCGCCCCGAGCAGGAGTGCGTAGATCACCAGCGGGATCGGACCGGCGACGAACGTCCCGTAGTCCCCGCCGGAGCTCAGCAGCGCGTCACGCATGCTGGTCTCCGCGAGCGGGCCGAGCACCATGCCGATCAGCAGCGGCGCCAGCGGGACCCCGAAGCGGCGCATGGCGAACCCGAGCAGGCCGACGCCCAGCAGCAACAGGAGCTCGAAGGACGACGAGGACGTCGCGAACACGCCCAGGCCGCACATCAGCGCGATGCCCCCGTAGAGGTACGGGCGCGGGATCAGCAGGAGCTTCGCCCACAGCTGCGCGAACGGCAGGTTGAGGATGAGCAGCACGACCATGGCCAGGAAGAAGCTCGCGAGCAGCCCCCACACCAGTTCGGGCGCGCGTTCGAACAGCAGCGGTCCCGGCTGCAGTCCGTACTGACGGAAGGCGGCGAGCATGATCGCGGCCGTGGCCGACACGGGCAGCCCGAGCGCGAGCAGCGCGCCCATCGCCGTCCCGGTGGTCGCGTTGCCCGCCGCCTCCGGGGCGGCGAGACCGCGGATCGCACCGCGTCCGAACTGCGGGTCCTTGCGCCGCTTGTCCAACGCCTTCTCCGCCGAATAGGCGATGAAGGTCGGCACGTCCGCACCCCCGACGGGGATCACGCCGAATGGCAGCCCGATCCCGGTCCCGCGCAGCCAGGCCGGCATCGCCTCCCGGAACTCCGCTCGGCTGAGGAACGGTCGTCCCTTGCTGCGCAGGATCCGCGACGTGGGGTCGCGGCGGATCCGGCTGGCGATGTGGAACACCTCGCCGAGCGCCAGGATCGCCACCGTCACGGTCACGAGCGAGACGCCGTCGAACAGCTGCGGGACGCCGAAGCTGAAGCGCTCCGCCCCCGAGACCGAGTCGATCCCGATCGTCGCGAGCCCCAGGCCCAGGATGAGCGCCGCGATGCCCTTGAGCACGGAGTCGGCGACCACCGAGGAGGTGGCGATGAAGGCGAACAGCGCGAGGGCGAAGTACTCGGCCGGTCCGAACGCGCTGGACAGCGCGGCGAGAGCCGGGGCCAGGAAGACCACGACGACACAGGACACCATGCCGCCGATGAAGGCGCCGATGGCCGCGGTGGCCAGGGCCTGGGGGGCCCGGCCCGCGCGCGCCATCTTGTGCCCCTCGAACGTGGAGGCGATCGACGACGCCTGTCCCGGGGTGTTGAGCAGGATCGCCATCGTGGAGTCGCCGAACAGCCCGCCGAAGTACACCCCCGCGAACATGATGAACGCGGCCGTCGGATCGAGCGCGAACGTCATCGGCAGCAGCAGCGCCACGGCCATGGACGACCCCAGCCCGGGCAGCACGCCGACCGCGGTGCCGAGGAGGCAGCCGACGACGACGAACAGCAGGTTCATCGGGGTGAACGCGTGCGCGAACCCCTCCATCAGCATTCCGATCGCATCCATCACAGACCTCCCAGGACGCCGGACGGCAGGTCCAGACCCAGCGCGACGCCGAACGCCAGGTAGACGAGGCTCGACATCATCAGCGCGATGACCGCGTCGAGCAGGGGTTTGCGGGAGCCCATCGCCCGCGCCACGCACCAGAACAGCAGCGCGCCGGCGAGGATCCATCCCGCGGGCACGAGCAGCAGCGAGAACGCGAGGAACCCGCCGGCCGCCCACGCCACGCACACCCAGTCGGAGAAGAACCGGTACTTCACCCGGGCCGCGGCCTCCGCCTCGGCGCGGGCGGAGTCCGACACCTCGTCGAACTCGCTGTAGGTCGCGGGCTCGGCCGGCTCCGGAGTGCGGATGTACCGGAACGCGAGCAGGACCGAGACGACGAACCCAGCGATCGCGATGAGCGTCGGGAAGAAGGCCGGCCCGGGCGCGGAGGCGCCCTCGGGGACCTGCATCGTGAGGATCCCGACCGTGAGATAGGTCGAGAAGGCGAAGAGGATGGCGGGGATCACGAGCCCCGCACGCCCGGCCCACCACGAGGTCCTGGCCGTGGCGGCGGCAGCGGTGTCGACAGCGGTCACAGTCCCAGCTCCTTCACGAGTGCGGCGGTGCGCTCCTGGTCCTCGACGAGGAACCTCTCGAGCTCCTCGCCGTCGAGGTACGAGTCCACCCATTTGTTCCGGGCGAGCGCATCCGCCCACGCGTCGGACTCGGCCGTCTCCCGGACGATCTGACGCACGGCCTCGAACTGCTCGTCCGAGATGCCGGGATGGGCCAGCAGGCCCCGCCAGTTGACGAGGTTCACGCCGTATCCCTCCTCCTCGAACGTCGGGATGTCGACGCCGGGCAGGCGCTGCGGCGCGGAGATCGCCAGCACCTTCACCCGGCCGGCCTCGACCTGGTCGGCGACCTCGTTGTAGCCCGTGACGGCGACGTCCGCGGTGTCCGACATGAGGGTCTGGATCGCCTCGCCGCCCCCGGACTTCGGGATGTACGTGATCTCCGCCGGCGGGATGTCCTGCACCTGGGCGAACTGGGCGATGAGCAGGTGGTCGATCGACCCGGCGGATCCGCCGGTGAAGCGGATCCCGCGATGGTCGGCGTCCCACGCCGCGGCGAAGTCGTCCACCGTGTCCCACGGCGCATCCGCGCGCACGACGAACACCGAGTAGTCCTCGGCGATGCGGGCGATCGGGCGGACGTCGGAGAGATCGACCGAGGAGCGGTTCAGCACGATCCCGCCGAGCATGGCAGCGCCGGTGGCCAGCAGCGTGTTGGCCGTCGGCTCCATGCCCGTGAAGGCGCTGAGGCCGATGGTTCCGCCGGCGCCAGGGATGTTCACGACCTGCACGTTGTTCGCGATGCCGTCGATCCGCATGGCCTGCTGCTGCTCCCGGGCGAAGCCGTCCCACCCTCCGCCGACGCCCGCCGGCGCGATGAGCGTCAGCGAGGAGCGCGGGTCTGCGCCGGTGCTGCCGGAGGTGAAGGAGAAGGCCGTGGCCGCCACGATGGAGGACACCGCGATCACGGCGAACGCGGCGCGCCCGACGATCCGGGGCCAGCGGCGGGGAGGCCTCTCCGCGGGGAGGACCCCGGTGTACACGGCCACCGCCGGGTCGTTCTGCAGGCCCGCGTCGGCGCGGGGCTCTGAGTGCATCATCTGTCCTTTCAGAGGATGAACGAGGCGGATCCTCGATGACCCGCTCACCCAGGGTGCGTCGCAGGGCGGCGGCGCGCATAGCTTTCGTAAGTTGCGTCAACCGGACGGCCGGCGCTCGCTAGCCTGGGAAGCGGAATCCGACCCCGAGGAGGAGCACCATGCCCGCTGCCGAGTTCGTCGTCGTCGCCAATCGCCTTCCCGTCGACCGGGTGGTGAGCGGGGACGGCGAGGAGTCCTGGCGGCGCTCACCCGGGGGGCTCGTCGCTGCTCTCGAACCCGTCATGCACGACGTGGACGGCGCCTGGGTGGGGTGGGCGGGGCAGCCTGACCTGGACCTCGCCCCGTTCGAGATCGACGGGATCCGCCTGATCCCGGTCACGCTCTCGTCGACCGACGTCGAGGAGTACTACGAGGGCTTCGCGAACGACACGATCTGGCCGCTGTACCACGACGTGATCGCGCCGCCGCAGTATCACCGGGAGTGGTGGGACGCCTATGTCCGCGTGAACCGGCGCTTCGCCGAGGCGGCGGCGAAGGCGGTCTCGGAAGGCGGGACCGTCTGGGTGCACGACTACCAGCTCCAGCTCGTCCCGCAGCTGCTGCGCGAGCTGCGACCCGATCTCACCATCGGCTACTTCCACCACATCCCGTTCCCCGCCCACGGGCTCTACGCGCAGCTTCCCTGGCGCGACCAGGTGCTCCAGGGACTGCTCGGCGCCGATGTCATCGGCTTCCAGCGGGCCCAGGACGCCACGTACTTCCTCACCGCGGTCCGGCGGAGGCTGAAGCACGAGATCAAGGCGTCCACGGTCTCCGTGCCGGTGCCCGGCGGGGGGACGCGTCCGGTCGTCGCCCGGTCGTTCCCCATCTCGATCGACACCCGGCCGTACCGCGAGCTCGCGGCGCGTCCGGACATCCAGGCGCGCGCCGCGGAGATCAGGGAGGGGCTCGGGAACCCCAAGCGGATCCTGCTCGGCGTGGACCGGCTGGACTACACGAAGGGCATCCGGCATCGCATCAAGGCGTTCGGCGAGCTCCTCGACCAGGGCCGCCTCTCCGTCGAGGACTGCACCTTCGTCCAGGTCGCGAGCCCGAGCCGCGAGCGGGTGGACGCCTACGTGCACCTGCGCGACGAGATCGAGCTCGCGGTCGCCCGGATCAACGGCAACCACGACACCATGGACCACACCGCCATCCGCTACCTGCACCAGGGCCACCCCCGGGAGGAGATGGTCGCGCTCTACCTGGCCGCCGACGTGATGCTCGTGACGGCTCTGCGCGACGGGATGAACCTCGTCGCGAAGGAGTATGTCGCCACGCGTGCCGACAACCGCGGCGTGCTCGTGCTGAGCGAGTTCACCGGTGCCGCGGACGAGCTGCGCCAGGCCGTGCGGGTCAACCCCCACGACATCGAAGGGCTCAAGGACGCGATCATGACGGCGGTGGAGATGCCGGCGGCCGAGCAGGGGCGTCGCATGCGGGCGCTGCGCAAGCGCGTGCTGGAGAACGACGTGACGGCGTGGTCCTCCGCGTTCCTCACGGCTCTCGGGGAGGTGCGCGCCGCCCGCGGCTGAGACAGGCCTCATAGCATGGGGTGATGAGCCAGCCCGCGTCCTCCCCGCCCCGACTCAACGTCAAGGTCCCCGACGACCGGGTCGCCGGCCACTACGCCGACTTCGCCGGCGTCTGGCACACCAGCGAGACCTTCGTGCTCGACTTCCTCGCCCTCTCTCAGCCCATGCGTCCGGATCCGGAGAACGCCGGGCAGACGGTCGCCGATGCGGAGCTCGTGAGCCGCGTGCGCGTTCCGGCCGCGCAGGTGTGGGAGATCATGAAGGCGCTGGAGAAGCAGTACAGCGCGTGGGAGGCCGAGCAGGGCCGTCGATAGTCGGGACGTCGTCCTCAGACGCGCTCGACGGGCTGGCGCAGGAGTGTGCGCAGACGCTCGGGCGCGGTCCGCCGGGCGTCGCTGAAGTAGACCTCGTGATGGATGCCGGTCCGTCGCAGTCCCTCGCCCGGGATGATCTCGTCGTGCATCCGTTCCAGGACGGGCCCCTCGTCGTCGTACGGCCCGAGGTGCAGCGTCTGCACGCAGAGCCCCTCCTCGAGCGTCTCCAGACGCACGTCGTCGATGCCGGGCGGGGCCTTCTTCGCACGAACGGCGGCGAGAGCCTCCTCGAACGCCTCCCGTCCGATCCAGTCGGGGGTGAGGATCATCAGCGTCCAGTCCCACTGGGACTTGTCGCGGCGCGCGGTGAACGTCTCCATGTCCTCCGCCCACCACAGTCCCTCCAAGGGTGGGACGACGTAGTCCCGCCCGAGAGCGCGCTTGCTGGCGAACTTCAGGGCGTAGGCGAGCGGATAGAGCGCCTCGATCCCCGAGGCGTAGTCGGGGGAGGCGTTGGGATCGCCGTGTCCGTCCACCATCAGGTACTGCAGAGGCGGCACGTCCACGACACGGAACTCGCCGCGGCGCGCCCGGTACGCGTCCAGGGTCTTGGTCAGATCGACCTTCCCGGCCGGGCGGTCGGCGACGGTGCGCTCAGAGCTCATGAGGACAGCCGAGCACAGCGGGGGCCCGGCCGCAACGTCACCGTGCGCGGGGATGTGAGAGTCCGTGAGCGTGGGGTCCTCGGACGCGTCGCGGGACCGGCACGGGATACTGGAACCGACCGCTTGCGAACACGGAGGAACGATGACCCGCCCTTGGACGCCCGAGACCGCCGACCATGCGCTGAGTGCCCTCGCCCGGACTCCGCGGCTGCTCGTCGCCCTCGACTTCGACGGGACGGCGTCTCCGCACGTCGACGACCCGATGTCGGCGCGCGCGCTCCCGGAGGTGGCCGAGGCGGTCGCGCGGCTCGCCGCGCTGCCGGACACGACGGTCGCATACGTCTCGGGGCGCAGCCTCCACCACCTCCGGGAGATCGCGGAGCACGCCGACGACTCGCTGCTGGCGCTCGCCGGGTCGCACGGCGTGCAGTACTGGTTCCCGGGAGAGGACGGCGGCGACGATGACGACGACGCCGCGCTCGCCGAGCCGGACGGGCGCCGCGAGACCGAGGCCGAGGTGCAGGAGCTCATCCGCCCGATCCCGGGCATCGACTTCGAGCCCAAGAGCCTCGGGTTCGGCGTCCACGCCCGGCGTGCCACGCAGGAGGACGAGGACCGGGCGTTCACCCTCGTGGACGAATGGGCAGCGCAGCGGATCCCGCGTTGGCGGCGTCGCACCGGTCACCACATCCGGGAGTTCTCCTGGCGCAGCGAGGGCAAGGACGCCGCGATCGCGCGGCTGCGGGAGCACTACGGCGCCACCGCCGTGCTGTTCGCCGGCGACGACGTCACCGACGAGGACGCCATGCGCACGCTCGGCCCCGACGACGTCGGAGTCCGCGTAGGCCCGGGCGAGACGGCCGCGGTCCTTCGTGTGGAGGATCCACAAGGGATGGGCCTGCTCCTCGGCGTTCTCGCGCACGAGCGGGCGTCGGCGCAGGAATAGACTGCGAGCATGTCCCCGAACGAGCCTTCCACCGGCGCGCTCGCCGCGCGCTCAGACATCGACATCAAGCCCCGCAGCCGCGTCGTCACCGACGGCATCGAGGCCACGACCTCGCGCGGCATGCTCCGTGCCGTCGGCATGGGCGACGCGGACTGGGACAAGCCCCAGATCGGCATCGCGTCGAGCTGGAACGAGATCACGCCGTGCAACCTGAGCCTGGACCGGCTCGCCCAGGGGGCGAAGGAGGGCGTGCACGCGGGAGGCGGATACCCGCTGCAGTTCGGCACGATCTCCGTCTCCGACGGCATTTCGATGGGGCACGAGGGGATGCACTTCTCCCTCGTCTCCCGCGAGGTCATCGCCGACTCGGTGGAGACGGTGATGATGGCCGAGCGCCTCGACGGATCCGTCCTGCTCGCCGGGTGCGACAAGTCGATCCCCGGCATGCTCATGGCCAGCGCCCGGCTCAACCTCTCCAGCGTCTTCCTCTACGCCGGGTCGATCGCCCCGGGCTGGGTGAAGCTGTCCGACGGGACCGAGAAGGACATCACGATCATCGACTCCTTCGAGGGGGTCGGCGCGTGCCTGTCCGGCCGGATGAGCGAGGAGGACCTCAAGCGGATCGAGTGCGCGTTCGCGCCGGGTGAGGGCGCGTGCGGCGGCATGTACACGGCGAACACGATGGCGTCCGTCGCCGAGGCGCTCGGCCTGAGCCTTCCGGGCTCCGCCGCGCCGCCGTCCGCGGACCGCCGCCGTGACCAGTTCGCGCACCGCTCCGGCGAGGCCGTGGTGAACCTGCTGCGCCTGGGGATCACCACCGGGGACATCCTCACGCCCGAGGCGTTCGAGAACGCCGTGGCGCTCGCGATGGCGCTGGGCGGCTCGACCAACGTCGTGCTCCACCTGCTCGCGATCGCCCGCGAGGCCGGGGTGGACCTGACCCTGCACGACTTCAACCGGATCGGCGACAAGGTGCCGCACGTCGGCGACCTCAAGCCGTTCGGCCAGTTCGTGATGAACGACGTCGACCGTCACGGCGGGATCCCGGTCATCATGAAGGCGATGCTGGACGAGGGGCTGCTCCACGGCGACGCGCTGACCGTCACCGGCAAGACCCTCGCCGAGAACCTGCGCGAGCTGGACCCGCAGCCGGTCGACGGCACCGTCATCCGCCGCTTCGACGACCCGATCCACGCCACCGGCGGCCTGACGATCCTGCACGGCAGCCTCGCGCCGGAGGGCGCCGTGGTGAAGACGGCCGGCTTCGACGCCGCCGTGTTCGAGGGGCCCGCGCGGGTGTTCGAGCGCGAGCGCGCGGCGATGGACGCGCTGGAAGCCGGAGAGATCAGCGCCGGCGACGTCGTGGTCATCCGCTACGAGGGGCCCAAGGGCGGCCCCGGCATGCGGGAGATGCTGGCGATCACCGCGGCCATCAAGGGCGCGGGGCTCGGAAAAGATGTACTACTCTTGACGGACGGACGATTCTCAGGCGGCACAACCGGCCTGTGCATCGGCCACATAGCACCCGAAGCGGTGGACGCCGGTCCCATCGCCTTCGTGCGCGATGGTGATCTGATTCGGGTCGATATCGCGGCTCGGACTCTCGACCTACTCGTCGAGGAGGCCGAGCTGAGCTCCCGCCGGGAAGGCTGGGAGCCGCTTCCTCCGCGCTACACCCGAGGCGTTCTTGCCAAGTACTCCCGACTCGTGCGCTCCGCCGCCGAAGGAGCCACGACGGGCTGAGGCCCGCGCCGCCGGTCCGGCGGCGCCCACCCCGTCATCCGATCATCGATCGCAAGGAATCCCATGACCGCTGACTCCGCGCCGGCCGTGCCACGGCCGCCCGCCCGTCCTGCAGCCGCTCCCGAACTGACGGGAGCCCAAGCCGTCGTCCGTTCCCTCGAGCTCCTCGGGGTCACGGATGTCTTCGGCATCCCCGGCGGCGCCATCATGGAGGTCTACGACCCCCTGCTGGACTCCACCGGCGTCCGCCACATCCTCGTCCGTCACGAGCAGGGCGGCGGTCACGCCGCCGAGGGCTATGCGACCGCCTCGGGCCGGGTGGGCGTCACGATCGCCACCTCCGGGCCCGGCGCGACCAACCTCGTCACGGCGATCGCCGACGCCTACATGGACTCGATCCCGATCGTGGCGATCACCGGCCAGGTGTTCTCCACGCTGATGGGCACCGACGCGTTCCAGGAGGCCGACATCGTGGGCATCACGATGCCGGTGACGAAGCACTCCTTCCTCGTCAAGCGCGCCGAGGACATCCCCGGCGCCATCGCCGCCGCCTTCGAGGTGGCCAGCACCGGGCGCCCCGGCCCGGTCCTCGTGGACATCACCAAGGACGCCCAGCAGGCCAAGGCTCCGTTCGTCTGGCCGCCGAAGTACGACCTGCCCGGGTACCGCCCGGTGACGAAGGCGCACGGAAAGCAGATCCAGGCGGCCGCCGCGCTGCTGGCCGAGTCGCGTAAGCCCGTGCTGTACGTCGGCGGCGGCATCGTCCGCGGCCGTGCCTCGGCGGAGCTGAAGGAGCTCGCCGAGTCGACGGGCGCGCCCGTCGTGACGACGCTCATGGCGCGCGGCGCCTTCCCGGACTCGCATCCGCAGCACCTCGGCATGCCGGGGATGCACGGGACGGTTCCCGCGGTCCTCGCGCTCCAGGAGGCGGACCTGCTGCTCGCGGTCGGGACGCGCTTCGACGACCGCGTGACGGGCAAGGCCGCGCTGTTCGCCCCGAACGCGAAGGTCGTGCACGTCGACATCGATCCGGCCGAGATCTCCAAGATCCGCACCGCCGACGTGCCGATCGTGGGCGACGTGAAGGACGTCCTGACGGACCTGGACGCGGCGTTCCGCGGCCTCACCGGCGGTCAGAAGCCCGACATCGAGGAGTGGTGGTCGTATCTCGACGGCCTTCGCACCGAGTTCCCGCTCGGCTTCTCGCCGACGACGGACGGCCTGCTCGCGCCGCAGCACGTGATCCAGCGCATCGGCGAGCTCACCGGACCCGAGGCGGTCTACGCCGCCGGGGTCGGGCAGCACCAGATGTGGGCGGCGCAGTTCATCAAGTACGAGCGCCCCAATTCCTGGCTCAACTCCGGGGGAGCGGGCACCATGGGGTACGCGGTGCCGGCGGCCATGGGCGCGAAGGTCGCCGAGCCCGACCGCGTGGTGTGGGCGATCGACGGCGACGGATGCTTCCAGATGACCAACCAGGAGCTCGCCACCTGCGTCATCAACAACATCCCGATCAAGGTCGCGATCATCAACAATTCCTCGCTCGGCATGGTCCGGCAGTGGCAGACGCTCTTCTACGACGGCCGTCACTCCAACACGGACCTCAACACGGGCCACGGCTCGGTCCGCGTTCCCGACTTCGTGAAGCTCGCGGAGGCCTACGGCTGCCTCGGGATCCGCGTGGAGAAGGAGGAGGAGATCGACGCCGCGATCACCCTCGCCCTCGAGACGAACGACCGCCCCGTCGTGATCGACTTCGTCGTGAGCGCGGACTCGATGGTGTGGCCGATGGTGCCGCAGGGAGTCAGCAACAGCTATGTCCAGTACGCGCGCGACCACGCGCCGGCGTTCGACGAGGAGGACTGAGACGTGTCCACCCATGTGCTGAGCCTCCTCGTCGAGGACACCCCCGGTCTGCTGACCCGCGTCGCCGGGCTCTTCGCCCGTCGCGGCTTCAACATCGAGTCCCTCGCGGTGGGCGTGACCGAGGTGCCCGGCATCTCGCGCATCACGGTCGTCGTGGACGTCGAGGACCTGCCGCTCGAGCAGGTGACGAAGCAGCTGAACAAGCTCATCAACGTCATCAAGATCGTCGAACTGGACCCGGCCGCCTCCGTGCACCGCGAGCACGTGCTGGTCAAGGTCCGCACGGACAACGCCAACCGCTCCAACGTACTGGAGGTCGTCAACCTCTTCCGCGCGTCGGTGGTCGACTACGCCCCCGATGCGCTGGTGATCGAGGTCACCGGCGACAAGGGCAAGGTCGAGGCGCTGCTTCGGGCCCTGGAGCCATTCGGCATCAAGGAGCTCGCCCAGTCCGGGCTGCTCGCGATCGGCCGCGGCAGCAAGAGCATCACCGAGCGCGTCCTGCGCGGCTGACCCTCCCACACGCTCAGGGGCCCTGGGACCCCGAACCAACCACTATCAAGGAGAAAGACAAAGTGAGCACCGAGATCTTCTACGACGACGACGCGGACCTGTCCATCATCCAGGGCAAGAAGGTCGCGATCGTCGGCTACGGCTCGCAGGGTCACGCGCACGCGATGAACCTGCGCGACTCCGGCGTCGAGGTCGCGATCGCCCTCAAGGAGGGCTCGAAGTCGATCGCCAAGGCGGAGGAGGCCGGCTTCCCGGTCAAGAACGTCGCGGACGCCACCGCTTGGGCCGACCTCATCATGATCCTGGCGCCGGACCAGCACCAGCGCGGGATCTACGCCGACGCGATCGCGCCGAACCTGACCGCGGGCAAGACCCTGGCCTTCGCCCACGGCTTCAACATCCGCTTCGGCTACATCGACGCGCCCGAGGGCGTGGACGTCATCCTCGTCGCGCCGAAGGCGCCCGGTCACACCGTGCGTCGCGAGTTCGTCGCCGGCCGCGGCATCCCGGACATCATCGCGGTCGAGCGCGACGCCTCCGGCAACGCCTGGGCCACCGCGCTGTCCTACGCGAAGGCGATCGGCGGCACCCGTGCCGGCGTCATCAAGACGACCTTCACCGAGGAGACCGAGACCGACCTGTTCGGCGAGCAGGCCGTGCTGTGCGGCGGTATGAGCCACCTCGTCCAGGCCGGCTTCGAGACGCTGGTCGAGGCCGGCTACCAGCCGCAGATCGCCTACTTCGAGGTGCTGCACGAGCTGAAGCTCATCGTGGACCTCATGTGGGAGGGCGGCATCGCCAAGCAGCGCTGGTCGATCTCCGACACGGCCGAGTTCGGCGACTACGTCTCGGGCCCGCGCGTCATCGACGCCGGGGTGAAGGAGCGGATGAAGGACGTGCTGGCCGACATCCAGTCCGGCGCTTTCGCCACGCGCTTCATCGAGGATCAGGACAACGGCGCGGCGGAGTTCCTCGCCCTTCGCGAGAAGGAGCAGGGGCACCCGATCGAGGCCACGGGCAAGGAGCTGCGCGCCCTGTTCGCCTGGCAGCAGACGGACGAGGACTACGTCGAGGGCAGCGCTGCGCGCTGACCTCGACGTGGTCCGCGAGGACGGTGCTGGTCGGGGCGCAGAGCGCCCGCCGGCCCTTCGGGCCTGGGTCGAGGGCAGCGCCGCGCGCTGACCCTTCCCCTCCCGGTCGTTGAGCGAGGAGCGCAGCGACGAGACGAAACGCGGTGACCCGCTCCGGCGGTCACCGCGTTTCGCGTCGCTGCGTTCCCTCGACGACCGACGTGCGCAGATCGGACCGTTCCAGACATCCGATGTCGATGCCAGGATGGGGTGAGTCCGGAGGAGGGGCAGATGCGACAGCGGTGGTTCGACGAGGCGCGCTTCGGGATGTTCGTGCATTTCGGCCTGTACAGCACGGCGGCGAGACACGAGTGGGTCCAGAGCTACGAGCGGCTCGCCTCGGAGGAGTACCGTGCGTACTTCGAGAACTTCGACCCCGACCTCTTCGATGCCCGGGAGATCGCGCGCCGCGCCAAGGCCACCGGCATGGGGTACGTCGTGCTCACGACGAAGCACCACGACGGCTTCTGCCTGTGGGACTCGGCGCTGACGGATTTCACGTCGGTGTCGGCGTGCGGGCGGGACCTGGTGCGGGAGTTCGTGGACGCGGTGCACGACGAGGGCCTGCGGGTCGGCTTCTACCACTCGCTGCTGGACTGGCATCACCCGGATTTCACCGTCGACGCGAATCATCCCCTCCGCGGTGCGCAGGCCGAGCACGGGCGCAACGAACAGCGGGACATGGGCCGGTACCGAGCCTTCCTGCACGGCCAGGTCGAGGAGCTGCTGACGCGTTACGGCGACGTCGACTACCTCTTCTTCGACTTCACCTACCCGGACAGTAGCGACGGCTGGGCGGGGAAGGGGCCGGAGGACTGGGACGCCGAGGGACTGCTGGCCCTGTGTCGGCGGCTCCGGCCGGACATGCTCGTGAACGACCGCCTGGGGATCCCCGCGGATCTGGTGACGCCGGAGCAGTACCAGCCCACGGCGCCCCTGATGCGGGACGGGGAGCCCCAGGTGTGGGAGGCGTGTCAGACGATCAACGGGTCGTGGGGCTACCACCGCGACAATCACGACCAGAAGTCCGCGACCCTGCTGGTGCAGATGCTGGCGGACTCGGTCGCGATGGGCGGCAACATGCTGCTGAACATCGGACCGGACGGCCGCGGCGCGATCTCCCGTCGCGACGAACAGGTGCTCGCCGAGATCGGCGAATGGCTACGCCTTCACCGCCGGGCGATCGTCGGTGCCGGTCATTCACCGCTCACCCCTCCTCGGGAAGGGGTCTACACGCGCCGCGGGGATCGTCTCTACCTGCACCTGTTCCGCTGGCCGCTCGGCGTCGTGCATCTGCCGGGCCTGGCGGGGAAGGTGTCGTTCGCGCGTCTGCTGAACGACGGGTCGTGGCTGCGGACCTCCGCGAGCGACCCCGCGCGACAGGCGGATCTGATGACCCCTGCGGGTGAGGCGGAGGGGTCGCTGAGCGTGCACCTCCCGATCCGTCGCCCGGATGTGCTCGTGCCCGTCATCGAGCTCACCGTCGGCGACGACTGATCTGCCGGCGCAAAGACATCCGATGTCTGTGCCAGACTGGACGAGCCCCCCGGTCTGCGAGGAAGGAACATTGGATGCCCGCCCAGCCGAACGTGATCGTGATCTACGCGGACGACCTGGGATGGGGGGATCTCGGCTGCTACGGCTCGCCCGACGTGCGGACCCCGGCGCTCGACCGGTTGGCGGCCGAGGGCGTGCGCATGACGGACTGGTAC
The DNA here is from genome assembly GCF_037083505.1 of Microbacterium sp. CCNWLW41. NCBI lineage: Bacteria > Bacillati > Actinomycetota > Actinomycetes > Micrococcales > Microbacteriaceae > Microbacterium > Microbacterium sp. CCNWLW41. Next base: position 324,511 of record NZ_JBAOJP010000007.1, on the reverse strand, counting down.
GCCAACTCGCCGGTGTGCTCGCCGTCCCGGGCCTCGTTGCTGACGGGGCTCTACCCGGCGCACGCGGGGGTGGAGTCGATCCTCGCGGGGACGCGGCGGACGCCGGGTCTCCCGCCGCAGCGCACACTGGCGGAGGCGCTGCGTGAGCGCGGCTACGCCACGGGGATCTTCGGCAAGTGGCACCTGGGCGCGGCGGCGGAGTACGGTCCGACCCGCTACGGGTTCGACGAGTACTTCGGCTTCCGCGCCGGCTGCGTCGACTACTACTCGCACATCTACTACTGGGGCCAGCACAACCCGATCCACGACCTGTGGGAGAACGAGGACGAGGTCTGGGCGAACGGCCGGTACCTCACGACCGAGATCGGCCGTCGGGCGGCCGACTTCGTGGACCGCCACGCCGACCGGCCGTTCTTCTGCTTCGTCCCCTTCAATGCGCCGCATTATCCGATGCACGCCCCGCAGGAGTATGTCGAGCGGTACGCCCACCTGCCCGAGGACCGGCGGATCATGGCGGCGATGATCACCGCCATGGACGATGCGATCCAGGTGATCCTCGACCGGGTCGAGGCCCACGGGCTCGAGGAACGGACCATCGTCTTCTTCTCGTCGGACAACGGGCCCTCCCGGGAGAGCCGCAACTGGCTCGATGGCGAGGAGGTCTCCTATCATGGCGGGTCGACCGGCGGGCTGCGCGGCTCGAAGGGATCGGTCTTCGAAGGCGGCATCCGCGTCCCGGCGATCGTGCGCTGGTGCGGGAGTCTCGCCCCGCGGGTCGACGACGAGCCCGGCGCGATGATGGATCTGCTGCCGACCGTGCTGCACGCCGTGGACGGCGAGGAGCACGTGGGCGACGACCTGGACGGACGCAGCGTCCTGCCCCGCTGGCGGGGCGAGCGCACGGAGGAGGTCCGCCCTCTGTGCTGGACCTACGACGGGCAGTGGGCAGTGCGCGAGGGGGACTACAAGCTCGTCTCCTCTGCCCGCGAGGGGATGGACGGACCGCCCGCCGTCGAGACGGCGCTGTTCGACCTGGCGGCCGACCCGGGGGAGCGGCGGGACCTGGCCTCCTCACGGCCCGATGTCGTCGAACGACTTCAGCGCGAGCTCGACCGCTTCCGGCGCCACCACGGGGACTGGGTCTCGGTGATGCCGGGAGCTGGCCGGTGAGTGCTCCGACGTATCTGTGTCCGCGGCTCGCCCTTTCACTGCCTTCTCGGGCACAGGCCCCCGTGTTTCCCTGGGGTTGATGAAACCTGCAGAGCATTATTTCGTCAAACATCCGATGTTCGGGTAGTCTTCTCACGGACATCCGAAGGTCGTCTGTCCACACATCGATCGGCCGGGACCCCCGAGGCCGACCGCCCTCTGCGATGAAGGAGAAGCCATGTCAAAGTTCACCAGGACCGCGGCGGCCGCTGTTGCCGCGGCCGCTGTGGTCGGCGCCCTCGCCGGGTGCTCGTCCGACGGCGGATCCGCCGACGGCGGCGACGTCACGCTGGAGTGGGGCTTCTGGGATCAGGGCTCGCGCAACGACGTGTGGAAGGGCCTGGCCGCGGATGTGACCGACGCCGAGCCCGCGATCTCGGTCAACCTGTCGACCGTCCCGTTCGCGGACTACTTCACCAAGCTGCAGTCGCAGCTCGCCGCGGGCACGGCTCCCTGCATCGTCAGCATGCAGAGCCTGCGCCTGCCGGCGTTCAAGGACGCGCTGGAGCCCATCGGCCCGCTGATGGAGAAGGCCGGATTCGACGAGTCCGAGTGGAACCCGGGCGCGCTCAAGGCGCTCCAGGTGGACGGCGAGCAGTACGCGGTTCCCTACGGGCTCGGCACCCTGGTCCTCTACTACAACAAGGACATGTTCGCCGCCGCGGGCATCCCCGAGCCGACCAACGACTGGTCGATCGAGGACTTCGAGGCCGCGGCCAAGACGCTCACCGAGAAGACCGGCAAGCCCGGCTTCGGCGAGTCCTTCTCCGACCTGCACATGTTCTCCCTCCTGCTCGCGAACAACGGCGCCCGGCCGATCACCGACGGCGGAGAGCTGGACCTCACCAACGCCGACATGAAGGAGAGCTTCTCCTGGTACAGCGGACTGGCCACGGACCAGAAGGTCGCCCTCGTCCCCGCCAGCGCGTCGGACGTCCCGTGGGGTGAGCAGCAGTTCGTCGCCGGCAACGTCGGCATGGCCGTCGACGGCACGTGGAACATCGCCTCCGACGCGACGGACGCCACCTTCAACGTGGGCGTCGTGGCGCTCCCGCAGGGCGCGAACGGCGGCGGCACCTATTCCGCGAACTCCGGCTTCGCGATCTCGAAGACCTGCGAGCACAAGGAGGAGGCGGCCAAGGCGATCGCCGTCCTGACCGGCGAGGAGGCGCAGACCGCGGCGGCCGAGGGCGGCACCTCGCCGGCGCGCCTGGCTCCGGAGGCCGCGTTCTACGAGGCGCTCGCCGCCACGGTCGACACGAAGACCCCGGGATACTCCGAGCAGGCGAAGGCCGTGATGACCGCGTCCAGCGACATGGCGACCCCGTTCATCAGCACGGCGGCCTGGGACCAGACCACGAAGCTGATCGCTCGCGAGTTCATCCTCGCCTACACCGGCAGCACCAGCCCGGACGAGGCGCTGGAGAAGGTCCAGAGCTCCTCGAAGTAAGCACGAAGCGCCGGAGCGGGGACCAGCGGGTCCCCGCTCCGCCGATCGAAAGGTACCCATGACGGCCATCACCGCCGGCACGCCGCAGCGCGGACGCCGCAAGAGAAGGCGGCAGGGGGAGCAGGGCGCCGCCCTGGCGTTCCTCAGCCCCAGTGCCATCGGGCTCACGGTGTTCGTGGCGTTCCCCTCGGTGCTCGCGATCGTCACTAGCCTGTTCCACTGGCCGACGTGGGGCGACGTGAGCTTCGCGGGCGGGGACAACTACGCGGCGCTCTTCGCCCCGGGGAGCGACTTCCCCGCGGCGCTCGTGAACACGATCGTCTTCACGGCCATCGTGGTGCCGCTGAACCTGGTGCTCACGGTCGCGATGGCGTTCTGGATCTCCACGAGCCGGTTCCGTCAGCTCTACCGGGTCCTCTTCTTCCTCCCCGTGGTGACCCCGTCGGTCGCGACGGCGATCATCTGGAAGCTGCTCTACCAGCCCGGAGGCGTCGTCGACTGGCTCGCCGGCGCGTTCGGCATCGACCTCCCGAACGTCCTGGGATCGAGCTCCACCGCACTCGTGGCGGTGGTCGCGGTCATCATCTGGCAGGGCTTCGGCTACAACCTCCTGATCTTCTCCGCGGCGATCGACCAGCTCCCGGACGACGTGCTCGCCGCCGCCTCCCTGGACGGGGCCGGACGGATCCGCCAGCTCTTCCAGATCAAGATCCCGCTCATGACCCCGGCGATCTTCTTCGCCTCGACCGTGACGCTCATCCAGGCGTTCCAGATCTTCAACGAGCCCTACATCATGACCGCGGGAGGCCCGGGCACCTCGACCATCACCGTCGTGATGAACGTCTATCAGACGGCGTTCCAGGGCGGGCAGCTGGGCGCCGCCGCGGCGCCCGCCATGGTGCTGTTCGGCCTGATCCTCGTCGTGACGCTCATCCAGTGGAGCGGCCAGAAGAAGTGGGTGCACTATGAGTGAGTCGACCATGACCCGAGCCGCCCGCGCGGGCACTGCACGCAGCGCCGTGCGGAGCAGCCGCGCGACGGGGCGTCGCACGTTCGCGGTCGGCAGCGAGGTGCTGCTGCTCGTCGTGACGCTGCTGTTCCTGTTCCCGATCATCTTCACGATCACGTCGTCGCTGAAGCCGAACGGCGAGATCTTCCAGAGCCCGCCCTCGCTGTTCGGCAGCGAGCTGCGCTGGCAGAACTACGTGGACGTCTTCACGGCCGCGCCGTTCATGAAATACATCCTGAACGGCCTGATGGTCTCGGTCCTGGGCACGATCATCGTGCTCGTCGTGTCCTCCCTGGCCGCGTACTCCTTCGGGATCCTGCGCTGGCGCGGCCGCGACCAGACGATGCTCGCCTACCTCGCGACGATGATGATCCCGCAGGAGGTGCTGGTCATCCCGATGTTCCTGCTGATGCAGAAGCTCGGCTGGATCAACACCTGGCAGGCGCTCATCCTGCCGTGGGCCTTCGGTGCGTTCGGGACGTTCCTGCTCCGGCAGTTCTTCACGACGCTGCCCTACGAGCTCGTCGAGGCCTCCCGCATGGACGGCTGCTCGAACTGGCGGACGTTCTGGAAGATCATCCTGCCCCTGGCCAAGCCCTCGCTCGCGGTGCTGGCGGTCTGGACCTTCATCACCTATTGGAACAGCTTCCTGTGGCCGCTCATCGCGGTCAACGACGTCCGGGAGCTCGGGACCGTGCCGTTGGGCCTGTCGACGTTCGTGGGGGAGCACGGCGCCGCGTGGAACCTCATCATCGCGGCCTCGGTGATCTCGATCGCGCCGACGATGCTCGTCGTGATCCTGCTCCAGAAGCACCTCGTGAAGGGCATCGCGACGGTCGGATTGGCGGGACGCTGATGGTCGCGCGGCGCCCGAACGTCCTCGTCTTCCTGGCGGACGACCTGGGGTGGGGCGACCTCGGCTGCTACGGGGCCGAGGCCATCCCGACGCCGGTCATCGACGCGCTCGCCGCGCGCGGCGTCCGCTACACCGACGCGCACGCGTCGTCGGCGGTCTGCTCTCCCAGCCGCTACAGCCTGCTCACCGGCGAGTACCCCTGGCGCAGCCCGCTCCAGGAAGGCGTCCTGGGCGGCGCGGATCCATCCATCCTGCGCGACGGTCAGACGACCCTCGCGACGGTGCTGCGGGACGCGGGCTACCGGACCGGCGCCTTCGGGAAGTGGCACCTCGGCCTCGGCTGGACGCTGCACGACGGGTCCAGGCCCTCCGCGTTCGACGGGGAGTTCGTGTCCGACATGCAGGGCGACGGCCGAGACATCGACTATGCGAAGCCGTTCCGGGACGGGCCGCTCGATCACGGCTTCGACCGCTTCTTCGGCATCACCGGTTCGCTCGACATGCCTCCCTACTGCTTCCTGGACCAGGACCGCACGCTCGGAGTGCCGGACCGGGAGAAGAGCCCGCTCATCACCTCGCAGCGCCCCGGCCTGCAGGTCGAGGACTGGCAGGACGACCAGGTCGACGTCCGCTTCGCCCGCGAGGCCGCCGACTGGATCCGCGCGCAGGCGGGTGGGGCGCCGTTCTTCGCGTACGTCGCCTCGGCCGCGCCGCACCGGCCGTGCGTGCCTCCGGCGTTCGTCCGCGGAGCGTCACGGGCGGGCGCGCGCGGGGATTCCGTCCACCTGGTCGACTGGATGATGGGGGAGCTCCTGGCGGCCCTCGAGGAGATCGGGGAGCTGTCGAACACGGTCGTGGTCTTCACGAGCGACAACGGCGCGCCGATGATCTTTCCCGAGGACGGCGACGTCGAACGGCATCGGCCCAACGGCGCCTGGCGGGGCCAGAAGGCCGACATCTGGGAGGGCGGCCACCGCGTCCCGCTGATCCTCGCCGGCCCCGGCATCGACCGGGCGGAGATCGATGAACCGGTCTCGTTGCTCGATGTCCTCCCGACCGCGGCCGCGCTCGCCGGAGCGACGGCGGTGGGCGGCGACGGCGTGATCCTTCCCGGCCTCCGGGCGGAAGACCCGCGCCCGGCGCCTCGGCTGATCGGCCAGCAGGCGTTCGACGGGGCGCTCGCGCTGCGCTCCGGGCCGGCGAAGGCGATCTTCTCGACCGGGTCCGGTGGCTTCAGCGATCCCGTCGGGGCACCCGTCGCCCCGGGCGCCCCGGACGGGCAGTTCTACGACCTCGCCGCCGACCCCGGCGAGAGGGAGGACCGCTGGGCGGAGCAGCGCGGGCGCGCTGCCCGCATGTACGACGAGTACGTCGCCGCGACCGGCTTCGGCACGGGGCATGCGCAGGCGTCGCCCGCCGCGAATCGACGACACGAGGAGGACACCCCGGCATGATGAACTTCGAGCAGCGGACGGGACCGGACTTCGGCGCCGCCGCGCCGCAGTATCCGACCCAGGGCGTTCCGGAGTGGTACCGGGACGCCAAGCTGGGCTTCTTCGTGCACTGGGGGCTCTACTCCGTGCCCGCCTGGGCGGTGCAGCACGGCGAGGGCGTGAACATCCCGACCGAGGACGCGTACGCGTGGCACCAGTACGCCGAGTGGTACGGCAACACCGTGCGGATCGCCGGGAGCCCGACGTGGGAGCGCCATCAGAGCCTGTACGGGCCCGGCACCTCGTACGAGGACCTCGCAGACCTGTGGGACGCGTCGGCCTTCGATGCGGACTCCTTCGTCGGCGAGCTCGTCGACGCGGGAGCGCGCTACGTCGTCCCGACGACGAAGCACCACGAGGGATTCTGCCTGTGGGGGACGGAGACCACCGGGTTCAATGCGCTGCGGCGCGGCCCCCGTCGCGACCTCATCGCGGAATTCCACGACGCGACCCGCCGCGCCGGGGCGCGCTTCGGGGTCTACTACTCGGGGGCCCTCGACTGGCACGTGAGCGACTTCCCGCCCATCGAGTCGGACACCGATCTCTTCCGGTACCGCCGCAACGACGCTCCCTTCGCCCGGTACGCCGCGGCCCAGCTCGAGGAGCTCGTCGCGCGCTTCCGGCCGGACGTGCTGTGGAACGACATCGAGTGGCCCGACGGCGGCAAGGGCTCGGAGGACTACGCGGTGGCGGCGCTATTGCGGAGGTACTTCGACGCCGTTCCCGACGGGGTCGTCAACGACCGCTGGGGCGTTCCCTACCATGGCTTCCTCACCCGCGAGTACACGCACGTCCCGGACATCGTGGACGAGCCGTGGGAGTCGACGCGCGGGCTCGGCTACTCGTTCGGGTTCAATCAGGCCGAGGACGAACGGCACTCCCTGTCCGGCGCCGCGCTGATCCGTCTGCTCGTGGACGTCGTGTCCAAGAACGGCAACCTGCTGATCAACGTCGGGCCGGACGCGTCCGGCGCGATCCCCGAGCTGCAGCGCCGCGCGATGCGGGAGCTGGGCGGCTGGCTGCGGCGCAACGGCGACGCGGTCTACGGCACGCGGCCGTGGATTCGCGCGGGAGAGCGGACGGGCGCGCCGCGTGCCTACACCCGCTCCGCGGACGCGGTGCACCTGCACCTGCTCGACCCGGCGCACGGCGAGGCGGAGATGCCGTCGGAGCTCGATGGCGCCGCCCTGCGCTGGGCGGACGGGTCGGCGGCGGAGGTCGTCACGGAGGGGGCGGCGCGGATCGTGTCCGTCCCGGAGGCTCTCCGGTCCGAGCCCGTCGCGGTGCTCACCGCCCCCGGCGTCTGAGCCCTCCGGTCGTCGTCTCTCGTCGTTCCCCTTCGCGAGACCCCCTCAGACCGCCGAAACCCCCTCCGGCAGCGCGATCCTGGAGGGGGTTTCGGCGTGCGGAGGGGGTCTCGGCGGGGACGAGGAGTCCTCACCCGAGGGTGACGCGTCGCGGGGACCCGAGGGTGACGCGTCGCGGGACGAGGGTCACTCCGCCGGAGCGGCGTCCTCGATCTGGATCGGCGCGTCGGCCGGGTCGCCCCAGACCGGAGTGGGCAGAGGGGTGTCGACCTGCCCGCCCTGGATCGCCCGCAGGGCGTCGGTGATCTCGTCGGAGTTCTCCGGGACCGCCAGGCCGCACGTGCGCATCTCGGAGGCGAACTTCAGCGTGAGGCGGATCTTGCCGGCCTCGACGGCCTCCGCGGTGGTGCCGGTGCGCTTCTCGCTGCCGGTCTGGATGTCGGACACCTCGTCGCACACGTGGTAGACCGAGCCGCCGTCGACCCAGACCACCTCGTCCTTGCCGAGGAGCTGGATCACCGTGGACTGGTCGGCGGTGTACTTCTCCACCGACGGCGGGTTGAAGTCGATGCCGAGGACCACGGCGAGAGCGGCCAGGGCGATGCCGACGATCCCCGCCGTCGTCTTCTGCCCCTTGTCCATGTCCTTGTTGAGGAAGATCAGGATGATCAGCGGCAGGAACGCCACGACGGCGATGATCGCGCCGAGCTGGTTCTGCACGAAGAACCGCACGGTGTCGGACTTGCGCGCCGGATCCAGCCGGTTCGCCTTCTTCCAGAGGATCGAGCCGATGATCGACAGCGCCGCGATCACCGCGAGCATCACGAGCAGCGTGATGAAGGCCCACTGCGGGAACTGCGCGGTGACGCCCTGCTCCTCGAGCAGGCCCGTGTCGGGGTTGCGGACCAGCGTGCCGTCCTCGCCGACGAAGACGCGCTGCCGCAGCAGCCAGAAGATCGCCACGGCCTCGCCGATGATCGCGAGCGCCCAGAGCGCGCCGGCGATCCACCGGAACCGCGTCGCGGTGGCCTTGGCGGTCGCCGTCGGCTTCCAGTTCGCCGGCGGGTCCGCGGGGGCGTCTGCGGCGCCGGCCGTTGCGGCGCCCTTCGCCTGCGCTGTCGGCTCGACGGACGCGTCCTTCTTGCTGCTCTTCTCGGCCACGGTGGTCCCTTCCCCGGAGTGCGACACCGAGCCTAGTGGTGCCGCGCGCGGCGTCGCTACGCTGGGTGCATGACACCCGACCCCGATGAGGCGCTCCGCTGGGACGGCGACGAGCCCGACGGTCCGGCCCCCGTGCTGCCGGCGGGCTGGAAGGCCGTCGGCCGGGGGAGCGAGGACGTCCGGACCGAGCCGGACCGGCCCGCGACGGAACCGCCGACCGAGCGTGCGACCGAGGCGACCGCCGAGGACGGCGGCGAGGACGGCGAGGTGGGGGAGCCCGCCGGGCTCAGCAACGCGATGCTCCTCGTCACCGGGATCATCGGCGGCGTCTACCTCCTTTTCGCCGTCGGGTGGATCGTGGGCGGCATGAGGCTGAGCCCGCTCGCCGGGCTCCTCGTCCCGGCGCCCATGTACACGCCCGCCGTGTGGCTGGCCGTGGCCGCGCCGCTGCTCTGGTTCGTCGCCGCCTGGGTGCTGACCCGGGGCAAGGCGTCGTGGATCCGCGTGCTCGCCCTCGTGATCGGGATGGTGCTGCTCGTGCCCTGGCCGTTCGTGATGTTCGGGCTGGTGGGATCGTGACTGGGGAAGGAACCGCGATGACGACGACGGCCCAGGACCTCCGGCGTCCGCGGTGGCTCTTCTACACGCTGCTGGGGATCGCCGGGCTGTTCTACGCCTACGCCGTGTGGAACGCCATCGCCTACCTCGTCACCGTGGCGGGTCTCGGGATCGACGCCACGTCGTGGGCGGCGCTGGTCATCGCGATCCTCCTGCCCGTGCTGGTCTTCGTCGTCTCGATCCTGATCACCCGGCGCCGCGGTCTCGGCGTGCTCGCGATCGTGCTGCTCGCGGGGCTCGGGGTCGTGGCGGTCTTCTGGGTCGACGTGGTCGGGTACACGGTCAAGGCGCTCTCCGGCGGCGGCGCCTGATCCTTCGCGGCCGGACGCCGCGGGCGTCGTCACACGGTCGGGGGAGGGGCGCGCGAGCCGGTAGAGTGTGACCGATCGCGCCCCCGACGGAGTGCGGCGCATCGGCCCCGAACCGCTCTGCGCGCTGCCCCGCGCCGTGTGCCCGCACCGAAGGATACCCACCGTGCCCGATCAGAACGCGCCGAAGCCCGTCGTCCTCCTCGCCGAAGTCCTCTCTCCGGCCACCGTCGATGCCCTGGGGCCGGACTTCGACGTCCGCCAGGTGGACGGCACCGATCGCCCGGCGCTGTTCGACGCGCTCGCCGAGGCGGATGCGGTTCTCATCCGCTCCGCCACGAGGATCGACGCCGAGGCCCTCACGCACGCGCCGAAGCTCAAGGTCGTGGCCCGTGCGGGCGTCGGCCTCGACAACGTCGACATCAAGGCCGCGACCACCGCAGGCGTCATGGTGGTGAACGCGCCGACCTCCAACATCGTCTCCGCCGCCGAGCTCACCGTCGGGCACATCCTGAGCCTCGCGCGCCGCATCCCCGCCGCGCACGCCTCGCTGTCCTCGGGCGCGTGGAAGCGCAGCTCCTTCACCGGTGCCGAGCTGTTCGAGAAGACCGTCGGCATCGTCGGCCTCGGGCGCATCGGCGCACTGGTCGCGGCCCGCCTCGCGGCCTTCGACATGCGCGTCATCGCCTACGACCCCTACGTCACCAGCGCGCGCGCCCAGCAGATGGGCGTCCAGCTGGTCTCGCTCGACGAGCTCGTCGCGGAGTCCGACTTCCTCACCATCCACATGCCGAAGACGCCCGAGACCACGGGCATGATCGGCGCCGAGCAGTTCGCGGCGATGAAGAAGACCGCCTTCGTCATCAACGTCGCCCGGGGCGGCCTGATCGACGAGGAGGCCCTGCACGAGGCCCTCGTCGCGGGCGAGATCGCCGGCGCCGGCCTCGACGTCTTCACCTCCGAGCCCCCGGCCGAGGGCGGGAGCGCCCGCGCCCTGCTCGACCTCCCGAACGTCGTCGTCACCCCGCACCTCGGCGCGAGCACGGAGGAGGCGCAGGAGAAGGCCGGGATCTCGGTCGCCCGCTCGGTGCGACTCGCGCTCGGCGGCGATCTCGTCCCCGACGCGGTGAACGTCGCCGGCGGCGTGATCGACCCCTACGTGCGCCCGGGCATCCCGCTCGTGGAGAAGCTCGGCCAGATCTTCTCCGCGCTCGCCCAGTCGCCGCTCACCAGCCTCGACGTCGAGGTGCACGGCGAGCTGAACGCCTACGACGTGAGCGTGCTCAAGCTCGCCGCGCTCAAGGGCGTCTTCACGAACATCGTCAGCGAGACGGTGTCCTACGTGAACGCGCCGCTGCTCGCGGAGCAGCGCGGTGTCGCGGTGCGGCTGCTGCAGGACGACGTGTCCGAGGAGTACCGCAACGTCATCACTCTGCGCGGAGCGCTCTCCGATGGATCGCAGCTGGCGGTGTCCGGCACGCTGACCGGACCCAAGCAGGTCGAGAAGCTGGTGGGCATCAACGAGTTCGCGGTCGAGCTGCCGATCGAGAAGCACCACGTCGTGATGGTCTACACCGACCGCCCCGGCATCGTGGCGGTCTACGGCCAGCGCTTCGGGGAGGCCGGGATCAACATCGCCGGGATGCAGATCGCCCGCGAGGCGGCCGGGGCCCAGGCGCTGAGCGTGCTCACGCTCGACTCCCCGGTCGCGGAGGAGCTTCTGGACGAGGTCCGGGCGGAGATCGACGCGGACGTCTTCCGCCAGATCGAGATCACCGAGGTCTGACGACCGTCCTGCGGCCCGCCGGAGCTGCGGCGGGGGGGGGGGGGGGGGGGGGGGGGGCGGGGGGGGGGGGGGGGGGGGGGGGGGGGGGGGGGGGGGGGGGGGGGGGGGCGGGCGGGGGCGGGGGG
>NZ_JBAOJP010000007.1:0-313179 GCF_037083505.1 Microbacterium sp. CCNWLW41 | reverse complement strand
CGCCGCGCGCCCACCCCCACCCCCCCCCCCCCCCCCGCGCCGCCCCCCCCCCCCCCCCCGCGCCCCCCCCCCCCCCCCCCCCCCCCGGCGGGTCCCGGCGGCGACATGGCGGGGCGGGAGCGTGGTCAGGTGGTGACGCGGCGGACCAGCGCGATGAGCGCGTCGAGGGCGGCGCCGGTCGGCGGGGCGCCGTCGAGGCCGGGTGCCTGATCGCTCGCGGTGAGGGCGTTGTTGAAGTAGAGGCCGTCGCTGAGCAGCATGACCAGGTGCAGGCTCGTCTCGTCCCTGACGTCCGGACGAAGGGTGTCCGCCCAGCGCTGGCGTGCCCGCCGAAGTGCCGCGACCGCCGCGGGGTGACCCGTCTGCGCCAGGCGCGAGGTGGCGACCAGCGCGCGGTCGATCGGATCGTCGTCCATCACCGAGGTGCGGATGTAGTACTCCACGGTGCCCTCCGGGGCGGCCGTCATCCGGGCGACGTCCTCGGTCACGAGCGCGTCCAAGCGCGCCATCAGCCCTTCGGAGAGCTCCTCCTTGGAGGCGAAGTGGTAGAGCAGACCGCCCTTGGAGACCCCGGCCGCCCGAGCCACGGCCTCGACCGTCGCCGCACGCTCTCCCTCGTCGATGAGGATCGCCTCGTACGCGTCGAGCACGCGCTCACGGGCCAGGGGAGGGCGGGGCATGGACTTCCTCTCGTCGCGCCGGTCCGCGTGCTCGGGAAACGCGCAGACGGAGCCGGCTTCACCTGTTACTATACCAGCCAGACGGTTTAGTTTCGATCGCGTTCGACGCGGTCGCCCACATCATGAGAGGTACCCATGCACGTCACCGCGTCCACCCCGACGGCCGGCACGCAGGCGCCCCGCGCCGGAGCCCGCGCCTGGGCGGCGCTGGCGGTGCTGATGCTCCCTGTGCTGCTCGTCTCGGTCGACAACACGGTCCTCAGCTTCGCCCTGCCCGAGATCTCCCTCGCGCTCGCGCCGAGCGGGGCGGAGCAGCTCTGGATCATCGACGTGTACCCGCTCGTGCTCGCCGGGCTCCTCGTGACGATGGGGAACCTCGGCGACCGGTTCGGACGCCGTCGCATGCTGTTGATCGGCGCGACCGGGTTCGCCGCGGTCAGCGCCCTCGCGGCCTTCGCCCCGACCGCCGCGCTGCTCATCGCGGCGCGAGCGCTGCTGGGCTTCTTCGGCGCCATGCTGATGCCCTCGACCCTGTCGCTGCTGCGCTCCATCTTCACCAACCGGGACCAGCGCCGCCTCGCGATCGCCGTGTGGGCCTCCGCGTTCTCGGCGGGCTCCGCCCTCGGGCCGATCGTCGGCGGATTCCTGATCGAGCACTTCGCCTGGGGATCCGTGTTCCTCATCGCCGTGCCCGTGCTCATCCCGCTGCTGATCGGCGCGCCGCTGCTGGTGCCGGAGAGCCGCGACCCGAACCCGGGGCGCGTGGACCCCCTCAGCATCCTGCTCTCCATGGCGGCGATGATCCCGGTCGTCTACGCGATCAAGTCCTTCGCCGTCGACGGGCCGACGGTCCTGGGCGCCGCCTGGGCGCTGCTGGGGATCGTGATGGGCGCGCTGTTCGTGCGACGCCAGCTCCGCGCCGACATCCCGATGCTCGACATGGCACTGTTCCGCCGGGGCGGGTTCTCCGGCGCGATCCTGGTGAACCTCTTCAGCGTCGTCGCCCTGGTCGGCTTCCTCTACTACGTGTCGCAGCACCTGCAGCTCGTGCTCGGGCTCGCTCCGATGGTCGCCGGCCTCGCGCTCGTGCCGGGCATGGCGGCGATGATCGTGTCGGGACTGGCGATCGTGCCGATCTCGCGCCGTGTGTCGCCGCACATCCTGATCCCCGCGGCGCTCGTGTTCTCCGTCGGCGGGTACCTGCTGGTGGCCTTCGCCGGCGAGCACATCGTGGCGCTGATCCTGGCGTTCGTCGCGCTCGGGATCGGGATCGGCGCGGCCGAGACGATCTCGAACGAGCTCATCCTCGCCAACGCCCCCGCCGAGAAGGCCGGAGCGGCCTCGGCCGTGTCCGAGACGGCGTACGAGCTCGGCGCCGTCCTCGGCACCGCGATCCTCGGCGGGATCATCACGGCCTTCTACCGCGGCGCCCTCGTGCTGCCCGCCGGCCTCGACGCGGACGCGGCGGACGCGGCGCGCGAGACGCTGGCCGGCGCGTACACGGTGTCGCACGATCTCGCGGAGCCGCTGAGCGGCCAGATCTGGCAGGCGGCGGTCGCCGCGTTCGAGTCGGGGGTGGGCGTGACCTCCCTCATCGGCGCCGGCCTCGTCGTCCTCGCCGCCCTGATCGCCCTCGTGACGCTGCGGACGAGTCCTCGCTCATGAGCGCGGGTCGCCGGCCGCGGAGTGAAACGCGGACGGAGAGGGTCCCCGGCTCCCGATAGCCTGGGACCCTCCACCCGCAGAGAGTCCCGCAAGGAGCCCCATGTCCCGCGTCGTGAAACTGGCCGTCATCCCCGGAGACGGCATCGGTCCCGAGGTCGTCGCCGAGGCGGAGAAGGTCCTCGACGCCGTCACCGCCGGCGCGGACGTGACGTTCGAGAGGACCCGCTTCTCGCTCGGTGCCGCGCGCTATCTCGACACGGGCGACACGCTCACCGACGCCGACCTGGAGGCGATCCGCTCCCACGACGCGATCCTGCTGGGCGCCGTCGGCGGCGTCCCCGGCGACCCGCGGCTGAAGGACGCGAACATCGAGCGGGGACTGCTGCTCCGGCTCCGCTTCGCGCTCGACCACTACGTGAACCTGCGCCCGTCGAAGCTGTACCCCGGCGCGCCGGGTCCGCTCGCGGCTCCCGGCGACGTCGACTTCGTCGTGGTGCGCGAGGGCACGGAGGGGCCGTACGTCGGCAACGGCGGGTCCATCCGCACCGGAACGCCGCACGAGATCGCGAACGAGACGAGCGTCAACACCGCCTTCGGCGTCGAACGCGTCGTGCGCTACGCGTTCGATCTCGCCGAGCGCCGGCGGAAGAAGCTGACGCTCGTGCACAAGACCAACGTGCTCGTGCACGCGGGAGCGATCTGGAAGCGGATCGTGGACGCGGTGGCCGCGGAGCATCCGGACGTGGAGGTCGACTACCTGCACGTGGACGCCGCGACCATCTTCCTCGTGACGCAGCCGTCCCGCTTCGACGTCATCGTCACGGACAACCTGTTCGGCGACATCCTCACGGATCTCGCCGGGGCGGTCACCGGCGGCATCGGCCTCGCCGCGTCCGGCAACATCAACCCGGCGGGGGAGTTCCCGTCGATGTTCGAGCCGGTGCACGGCTCGGCGCCCGACATCGCCGGTCTCCAGAAGGCGGACCCGACCGCCGCCATCCTGTCGGTCTCGCTGCTGCTGGACCACCTCGGCCTCACGGACCAGTCCCGCCGCGTCCAGCAGGCCGTGGAGGCGGACATCGCCGAGCGCGCGGAAGGGGCGTCGCGATCCACCGCAGAGGTGGGCGACGCGATCATCGCCCGGCTCCAGGCGTAACCTGAGATCAGCGCACGCCGCCCCGACCGACCGCAGGATGTGACATGACCGACACCGCCACCGCACCGCTCACGTTCACCGTGACCAGGAACCTCGCCGCGAAGAGCCCCGCCCAGCGCGCGGAGATCCTCGAGAACCCGGGCTTCGGGACGAACTTCACCGACCACATGGTCGACATCTGCTGGTCCGAGCACGGCGGCTGGCACCGTCCGCGCGTTCAGCCGTACGGTCCGATCTCGCTCGATCCGGCCGCTGCGGTGCTGCACTACGCCCAGGAGATCTTCGAGGGCATCAAGGCGTACCGCCACGCCGACGGATCCGTCCACACGTTCCGGCCGGACCGCAACGCGGCACGCATGCAGGCCAGCGCCCGCCGGCTCGCGCTGCCGGAGCTGCCGACCGAGTACTTCGTCCAGTCGCTGCGCGAGCTCATCGCCGTGGACGGCGACTGGGTGCCCACGGCTGCGGACCAGAGCCTGTACCTGCGCCCGTTCATGTTCGCCAAGGAGGCGTTCCTGGGCGTCCGGCCCGCGAAGAAGGTGGCGTACTACCTGATCGCGAGCCCGGCGGGCGCCTACTTCAAGGGCGGCGTGAAGCCGGTCAGCATCTGGCTCAGCGAGAACTACGCCCGTGCGGGCAAGGGCGGCACCGGCGCGGCGAAGACCGGCGGCAACTACGCCTCCAGCCTCCTGCCGCAGGCGGAGGCGGCGGAGCAGGGCTGTGACCAGGTCGTCTTCCTGGATCAGGACCGCAACGTCGAGGAGCTCGGCGGCATGAACGTCGTCTTCGTCTACAAGGACGGCCGCATCGTCACGCCCGCGTCCGACAGCATCCTCGAGGGCATCACGCGCGACTCGCTGCTGCAGCTCGCCGAGGACCGCGGGCACGTCGTCGAGCGTCGTCCGGTGTCCCTCCAGGAGTGGCGCGACGGGGTCGCCTCGGGCGACATCGTCGAGGTGTTCGCGTGCGGCACCGCCGCGGTGGTGACACCCATCGGCACGCTGAGGGGCGAGGGGTTCGAGGACGTGCAGCCGTCGGGCGAGCTCGCCCTGTCCCTGCGCGAGGAGCTCACCGACATCCAGTACGGACGCCGCGAGGACCGGCACGGCTGGCTTCTCCGCCTGGACGCCTGACCGCGTCTCCGGCACCCCGATGCCGGCGTCCCCTCGGGGTCGCCGGCATCGGTTCGCTCCGAGGGGCCGCGCGTCAGGACGACAGGAGAGCGGGCCGCGGCTGGGAGGGATGCGGGACGTCGCCCAGCTCGTGCTGCAACGTCCACATCCGTGCCTCCAGGTCGTCGCGCACGCTCCGGTAGGCGGGGTCGAACGCGACGTTCACCCGCTCGTCCGGATCCGCCGCGAGGTCGTACAGCTCCCACTCCGGGGCGAAGGAGCGCCCGGACGTGCCGGGGAGGCCGAGACCGTCGCCGTAGAAGTAGATGAGCTTGTGCCGCTCGGTCCGGATCCCGTAGTGCGCGAGGACGCGGTGCTGGCCGTCGTCGTTCTCCCAGTAGCGGTAGTAGACGGCGTCGCGCGGCGGCTCCGGCGCGTCCGTTCCGGCGAGCAGGGGCCAGAAGCTCGTCCCCTGCATCCGGGGGTCGGGCTCGATCCCCGCGCAGTCCAGGATCGTCTGTGCGAAATCGACGTTGGTGATCAGCTCCGAGATCGGCTCGCTCCGGGCGGGGATGCGGGCGGGGTAGCTGATGACCAGCGGCATCCGGATGGACTCGTCGTACATGAGGCGCTTGTCGAACCAGCCGTGGTCGCCGAGGAAGAACCCCTGGTCCGACGTGTACATGAGGAGGGTGTCGTCGAGCTGCCCCCGCTCCGTGAGCCATTCGACCACGCGTCCGACGTTGTCGTCGACGGACGCGACGCAGGCGAGGTAGTCCTCCATGTAGCGCTGGTACTTCCACCGCGCGAGCGCGTCGCCGTGGAGCTCCGCCGGCGGGAGCTGCTTGAGGTCGCGCAGGTTCAGGTCCTCGGCGACGCGCATCACGGCACGGCGAGCGGCGTTGGAGCGCGTCGAGTGGTCGTCGTCGAACGTCTCGGGGACCGGGATCTCCCGGTCCGCGTACATCCCCCGGTGGGCGTCGTCCGGCTCCCATGAGCGGTGCGGCGCCTTGTGGTGGATGAGCAGGCACCACGGCTCGTCGCCGGTCTGCTCCTGCGCCCAGGCGAGGGCGAGGTCGGTGATGACGTCGGTCGCGTAGCCGGGGACGGTCCGCTCGCCCTCGGCGGTGAGGATCGTCGGGTCGAAGTACTCGCCCTGGTCGCGCAGCACGGCCCAGTAGTCGAAGCCGCGCGGGTTGTGCGCCTCGCCCTCGCCGAGATGCCATTTGCCCACGACCGCCGTCCGGTACCCCGCCTCCTTCAGCAGCGACACGAAGGTCGGCTGCCCGGCGTCCATCGGCGTCTGGAGCGTCGTCACGCCGTTCACATGCGAGTACGTGCCGGTGAGGATCGACGCGCGGGACGGCGTGCACAGCGCGTTCGTGCAGAAGCAGTTGTCCACCCGGACGCCGCGCGCCGCGATCGCGTCGATGTGCGGCGTCTCGTTGACGACCGACCCGTATGCGCCGATGGCATGCGAGGCGTGGTCGTCGGTGAGGACGAGCACGATGTTCGGCCGTCGTGACGCCATGGTGGTCTCGGTCATCGCCCGCCCTCCTGCTGCTCCGCGGCGCTTCCGGCCCCGGCGCGGGTGACCCAGGTGGGCGAGCTCCACGCGTACTGGTCGTTCACCTGCCGCACCCGCGCGTAGTACCAGTCTCGCTCCTCGCCGCTGCCGGGGTCGGTGACCTCCAGCCGAACGCGTCGCGCGTCCTCGTCGGCGGCGCGGTGCAGCAGGACCGCCGGGCTCAGGAACCCCCCGGTGTACGCGGTGTGGGAGCCGCGGCGGAGCTCGGCGACCGAACGTCGCACCACCAGGCCGTTGGCGCGGACCTCCAGCACCGTGTCGTCGTCGCCGACCACGAGCAGACCCAGCTGCTGGGTGCCGTCGGTCATCACGGTCGGGTTGCCGGTCGTCCGGGTGCGGAGCGCCACCGTGTGCGCGTCCTTCTGCTCCCACCGGCTCGTCGGGCCCTCTGCGGCGTCGGACGTGCGGGTCGGATCCACGACGTCCTCGCCGTGCAGGCGCGGATCCACGGACTGGATGCGCCCGCCGTGCACGATCGCCTCGACGTCCCAGTCCACCGCCACGCCGTGCTCGCCCCATCCCACGCTGAACGCCAGCACGCCGTCGAACGTCCCCTGCCGGCCGGGGTCCGGGGTCGGCCGTTCGCGGGCGATCACCTCGTTGTTGCGGAGCACCTCGACGTAGTCCACCCGGTCGCCGCCGAGGACGTCGACCTCGATCCTCCGGGAGCCGTCGGCACGGATCTCCGCGCCCATGGGGGCGCCGTTCACCGACGTGGCGAGCAGGATCCGGTCGCCGGTGACCGCGTAGGTGCGCCGGGCGCGCAGCGCGCTCCAGATCCCCTCCCGGGTGAGCGCGTCGGCCCACACCATCGCCCGTCCGTAGCCGTGGCTGCCCGGGTGAGCGCTGTGGTGGTCCGTCGACCCGATGAAGCCGAACGTGTGCCCGAGGGACAGTCCGTGCTGCGCGGTGCTCGCGCCGTCGCGGGGGCCCATGGTGTGAAGGTAGGCGCGCGGACCCGGCTCGTCGTCCCCCGCTCCGTGCATCGACACGAGCTCGATCACCGGGGCGAACTCCTCGGTGTACGTGGACCAGTTGATGCCGCGCCGGCCGGAGTGGTACCCGATGTGGTGGGGGAGGGCGAGGGCGGGGACGCCGGAGCGTTCGAACGCGCGCAGGTGCTCGCGCAGCTCCTCCAGCGACGCGGCCTGTGAGATCTCCAGAGGCGCGTGGTCGGCGCGGAAGTACACGCAGTGGTCGCCGTAGGCGAGGCTGTGCCATTCGAAGGAGAGGAACGAGACGAACGCGTGGTCCTCGTGCACGGCCGCCGTCACCTCCTGCACGTGCTCCCACTGGGATGCCAGTCGGGCGAAGCCTTCGACGTGGTAGTCGCGCACGGCCGCCGGCTCGTCGGGGATGTCGTGCCAGGCGGCGTGACCCGTCACGCTCGCGAAGTCGAGCTGCTGGCGCGCGTTGGCGAAGGCGGTCTCGATCGAGCCGTGGCCGTAGCTGATCCCGCAGTGGTTGTGGAGATCGCCCGCGTAGGCGGTCAGGCCCGCGTAGGGCTCCAGCCCCGTGGTCGGTCGGGTCAGTGCCATCCTGTGCTCCTTCGCAAGAGAGTGCGTTCCGGATCGACGCCCCGGATTGACGGTGGATGAGGCGTGCGATACGTTTTAGACCGATCTAACTATTAGACCGATCTAAAAGCTACCACTGATCAAGGAGGATCGATGAACGCCAGCGCAACTCGACGCGTGGCAGGACGGACCGCAGCCGCGGGACTCATCGCCGGAACCCTCGTCCTCGCCGGGTGCAGCGGCGGGTCCGCTTCCTCGGCCGGGGCCGACGGGGAAGCGCCCGCCGTCACGGAGCTCGTCGTCCCGACGAACGTGTCGCCGTGGATCGACAGCTACAAGGACATCATCGCGGACTACGAGAAGGAGACCGGCGTCAAGATCGTCCTGAAGAGCTTCCCGTTCGACGGGCTCCGCACCAAGCAGATCAACGACGTCCAGAACCAGGCGCACGCTTTCGACCTGTACCAGATCGCCGAGGCGGACACGTCGCGGTTCTACGAGAACGAGTGGGTGCAGAAGCTCACCGACGTGGACCCCGGCTTCACCTGGCCGGAGAACGTGATCAGCTTCGCCGGGATCGGCGAGTACAACCCCGAGACGCGGCTCACCGAGGAGGGGGCGACGCCCTACGCGCTGCCGATCATGGGCATCGTCCAGCAGTTCATGTACCGCGCCGACGTCTACGAGGACCTGGGGCTGTCCGTGCCCACCACCTGGGAGGAGGTCATCGCGAACGGGAAGAAGGCGATGGCCGAGGGAGCGGTGGACCACGGCTACGCCGTCCGCCTCAAGGGGGAGAGCTTCGACTTCACCTCATACCTGCACTCCTACGGCGGAGAGTGGTTCACCCCGGAGTGGGAGCCCGCGCTGGACACCCCCGAGGCGAAGAAGGCGCTGGAGACCTTCGTGGAGCTGACCGCCCTCGGACCCGACGCACCGCAGACGATGGGGCAGGCGGAGGAGACGGCCGTGATGCAGGGCGGGACCGTGCTGCAGGCCAACTTCGTCTCCTCGGTCTCGGCGGCGCTCGAGGACGAGAACCAGTCCAGCGTCGCGGGCAAGGTCGGCTACGCGATGCTCCCGGGAGGGACCCCCCACAGCGGTGCATGGGCGCTCGGGATCCCGGCAGGACTCCCGAAGGAGCGGGCCGAGGCGGCGTACGACTTCCTGATCTGGCTGACCAGCCACGACGCGCAACAGAAGTGGACGGACTACGGCGGGGTTCCGGTGCGCACCGACATCGAGTCCGACGACCCGTCGATCACGCTGCTCGCGGAGACGGCCGATCACCTGCTCGCCCCTCCGCGCTACCCGTTCGCGACGGAGATGTACGAGACGACCGACCGCGTGATCGCCCAGGCGGCCACGGGGGAGGTGTCCGTCGACGACGCCCTCGCGACGATGCAGAAGGCGCTGCGCGAGCTCGCCGTCGAGGCGGGGTACCTGAAGGAATGACCTCCTCGCAGAGCCTGCTCGACCGACCGGGGACGGAGCGCGCGGCGGCCCCGCTCCGTCCCCGCCGGACGCGGCGTCCCTTCCCCTGGTTCAAGTACCTCACGCTCGCGCCCCTGGTGGTGCTGACGCTCGCCTTCATCGCCTACCCGCTGTTCGAGCTCGTCAAGACCTCGCTGGGCGAGGTGCGGATGACGGGGCAGGAGCTGACCTGGACGTTCGTCGGCCTGGACAACTTCGCCGCCATGTTCCAGGACGAGATCTTCCCGGTGTCGGTGCTCAACTCGGTCGTCTTCATCGTCGCCGCCGTGACCCTGACCATGGTGCTGGGGGTGACCCTCGCCTTCGTGACCGACCGGGTCGTGCGCGGCCGGGCGTTCTTCCAGAACATCATCATCTGGCCCGCCGTGCTCGCTCCCGTGGTGATCAGCGTGCTGTGGCTGCTGATCCTGAGCCCGCAGCTCGGGCTCATCAACAAGGTGCTGGGACTGCTGGGCCTGCCCGCCCAGACCTGGCTGGGCGATCCCGCCGGAGCCATGGCCAGCATCGTCTTCGTGGACGTCTGGCACTGGACCCCGCTGGTCTACCTCCTGATCTACACGTCGCTGCGCGCGATCGACGGCTCCATCATCGAGGCGGCCTCCGTGGACGGAGCCGGGTACGGCACCACGGTCCGCACCGTGCTGCTGCCGATGCTCGCGCCGGCGATCATCGGGGTGACCGCCGTGCGCGTCATCATGGGCGTGAAGGTCTTCGACGAGATGTACCTGCTCACCTACGGCGGGCCCGGCATCTCCACGACCGTGATCAGCCTCTACATCCGCACCGTCTTCTTCGACCGGGTGGACTTCGGCTACGGGTCCGCCCTGAGCGTGACGATCATCGTCGCCGTGCTCTCGGTGCTCGTGCTCGTCGTCGCCGGCCGCTCGTTCCTCGCAAGGATCCGCTCATGACCGCCCCCCGCGTCTCTCGGCGCCGCGCCTCGCGCGGTCTCGGCCGCCTCTTCGTCGGCAGCGTCCTCGGCGCGTCCGCCGTCATGATCCTCGTCCCCCTGGCCTGGATGGTCTACATCGCCTTCCAGACGCCGCGCCGCATCAACGAGCCGGGCTTCGGCTGGGACTTCTCGCTGTACAACTTCGAGCGGCTCTTCGGCCCCGGCGAGGACTATGGGCAGCAGGTCGTCAACAGCATCCTCATCGTGGCCGGCGCGACGCTGCTGTGTCTGATCTGCGGGAGCCTCGCCGGCTACTCGCTGAGCCAGCTGAACTGGTCGCGGAAGGTCACGTTCACGGTGCTCGGCGGGGCGGCGCTGCTGCAGCTCATCCCGCCGATGACCCTGGTCCCCGGACTGTACGTGACCCTCGTGAACATGGGGCTGCTCGACACCCTCTGGGGACTGATCGCGCTCAACACGGTGTTCAACCTGCCGTTCGCGACGATCCTGATGAAGTTCTACTTCGACACGCTGCCTCCGGAGCTGCGTGAGGCGGCGTCGATCGACGGGGCGAACGAGACGCGCACCTTCCTCGGCGTGATGCTGCCGCTGGCCGGCCCCGGGGTCGGCGCGGTGTCGATCTTCATCGCCATCCAGGTCTGGAACGAGTTCCTGTTCGGCCTGGTCTTCACCTCGGGCGGCGCGGAGTCGCCGATCACCGTCGGGATCGCGACCTTCATCCAGCCGCAGGCGCTGGAGTTCGGGCCGATGGCCGCGATCGGTGTCGTCACCGCCATCCCGATCGTTCTCCTGGCCATCGTGGCGAACCGGCAGATCGTCGCGGGCCTCACTCAGGGGGCGGTGAAGGGATGACGGCGCGACCGCACATCGTGCTGGTGCACGGACACGACCTCGGCCGGTGGCTCTCCTGCTACGGTCGGCCCTCGGTGCCGAGTCCCCACCTCGACCGCTTCGCCGCGGAGGGGATCGTGTTCGATCGCGCGTTCGCCACCGCGCCGCTGTGCACGCCCGCGCGGTCCTCGATGTTCACCGGGCTGTACCCGCACCAGAACGGCCTCATGGGGCTGGCGCACGCGGGCTGGCGCTACCGAGACGGGGTACGCACGCTTCCCGAGCTCCTCGCGGACGCGGGATACGACACGGCTCTCGTCGGGCTGCAGCACGAGCACCCGGACCCTCTCGTGCTGGGTTTCGAGCACGTCGGCGGTCTCGGGTTCCTTCCCCACGCCGACGCCGTCGTCGACGAGGCGATCGCCTGGATCCACGGTCGGGAGAGCGCGGCACCGTTCTTCCTGACCGTCGGGATCTGGGAAGGGCACCGACCGTGGGGGTCCGCGGACTATCCGACGGTCGACCCGGCCTCGGTCGAGGTCCCTCCCTACCTTCCGGACAACGACGAGACCCGCGCGGACCTCGCCGGCTTCTACGGGTCCATCGCGTTCCTCGACGAACACGTCGGACGCCTCCTCGCGGCGATCGACGCGTCGACGGCGGGGGAGGACGCCCTCGTGATCTTCACGACCGACCACGGCGCGGCGTTGCCGCGGGCCAAGAGCACGCTGTACGACTCCGGTGTCGAGGTGGCGATGATCGTGCGGCCCCCCGCGGACTGGCGGCGCGACGCGGCGCGGGTGGCCGAGCCGGTGAGTCACCTCGACCTCATGCCCACCCTGGTCGAGCTGGCCGGCGGCCGTCCCGATCCGGCGTGGGAGGGGCGGAGCCTGGCGGGGATGATCCGCGGCGACGAGGACGTCATGGACGAGGACCGCCCGCTCTTCTTCGAGAAGACCCACCACGACGGCTATGACCCGATCCGCGCGGTGCGCACGCCGCGCTGGAAGTACGTGCGCAATTTCGCGCCCGGGCCCCGGTTGCGGCTCCCGCGGGATCTCGAGGAGAGCCGGACCCGCGCGGGGATGGGGGACGCGCACCTTCGGGAGAGAGAGCGCGAGGAGCTGTACGACCTCGCCGGGGACCCCGCCGAGCTGCACAACCTCGCGGACGACGACGCGTACGCCTCCGTCCGCGCGGAGCGGGCGGGCGTCCTGGACGGATGGATGCGTCGCACCGGTGATCCCCTGCTCGACGGAGAGGTGCCCGCGGCGGAGCGTCCGACACGCGGGGTTGAGGGCAAGATGGGTGGGCGGCACGGGCCGACGCTCTAGGGTCGGCAGACAGACGGACACGACAGGCGATCCCGCGCACAGGATGAACGAGAAGGAAGAATGACGGCAGAGCGCACAGAGGCGGAACCCGCCCGGGCGACGACGAAGCGGGTGAAGATGACCGACGTCGCGGCGGCGGCCGGAGTCTCCCGCGCGACGGTGTCCCTCGTGATGACGCAGTCGCCGCTCGTCGCCGCACGCACGCGCGATCACGTCCTGCAGGTCGCGGAGGAGCTGGGCTACGTCTACAACCGTCATGCCGCCGGGTTCCGCAGCCAGCACTCGCGGATCGTCGGGCTGGTCGTGACGGATCTGCGAAATCCGTTCTTCGGCGAGATCGCCACGACGATCCAGCACGACCTCGCCGCACAGGAGTACTTCCTCGTCGTCGCGGACACCGCCGACGATCCGGAGCAGCAGCGCCGAGCCGTGCAGCAGATGCAGGAGCTCAACGCCGACGGCATGCTGCTGGTGCCCGCCTCCGGGACGGACCCGGGGGAGGTCGCGGGATGGAACGAGCGGATCCCCGTCGTGCTGCTCACGAGGGATCTGGAGGCGGCGGGCGTCTCGTACGTCGGCTCGGAGGACTACGAGGGCGGGCAGACGGCGGCGCGGCATCTCATCGAGGTGCACGGCTGCCGCACCCTCGGGTACTTCGGCAGCGCCGCCCCCGGCAGCGCGAGCGAACGGCGCCTCGCCGGATTCCGGGACGCCGCGGAGGCGGCCGGCGTGGCGGTGCAGCCGCAATGGCTGGGCGACGGTCGGGTGCACGCCACCGAGGCGTACGACGCCTTCCTGGACCTCCTCGATCGCGGCGCACCGCCGGAAGGGCTCGTCTGCAACAGCGACAACGTCGCTTTCGGCGCCATGCGGGCGCTGCGCGACTCCGGGCACACCTCGGTGGCGGACTGCCGCGTCATCGGTTTCGACGACGTCGAGCAGGCCGCGATGTGGAGCCCCTCGCTCACCTCCGTCGCGGTGAGCCGGAAGGAGCTCGGCGCCTCTGCGGCGCGCACGATCCTCGCGGCCGTCGGCGGCGATCGGACCGAGCCGGTCCGGATCCGGCACGCGTCGCAGCTGCGCGTGCGGGAGTCGTGCGGATGCGGATCCACGACCGCGCCGTGAGGCGGCGTTCCCGCCCGCGGCGTCGTCCGCATCGATAGGCTGAAGCGGTGAAGATCGCGCGGTTCAGCCACAACGACGGCATCCAGTACGGCATCGTCGACGAGCAGGAGCTGGTCGTCCTCGCGGGCGACCCGATGTTCGCCGGATACGAGACGACGGGGGAGCGGATCCCCCTCGCGGACGCCGCGCTGCTGGCCCCGGTGATCCCCCGGTCCAAGGTCGTGTGCGTGGGCAAGAACTACCACGACCACGCCGCCGAGATGGGCGGCGTCGCCCCCGAGGAGCCGCTGCTGTTCCTGAAGCCGAACACCTCCGTGATCGGCCCGGGGGACACGATCGTGCGGCCGGCCCTGTCGGAGCGGACCGAGTACGAGGGCGAGCTGGCCGTCGTGATCGGGCGGATCGCCAAGAACGTCCGCGCCGAGAACGCGGGGGACTACGTCTTCGGGTACACCGTGGGCAACGACGTCACGGCCCGCGACCTCCAGCGCAAGGACGGGCAGTGGTCCCGGGCGAAGGGCTTCGACACGTTCTGCCCGCTGGGACCGGTGATCGAGACCGAGTTCGACCCGTCGTCCGCGACGATCCGCACGAGCGTCAACGGCCAGACCCGGCAGCAGGCGCCGCTCACGGACATGATCCACTCCGTCGGCGCGATCATCGAGTACGCGTCAGCGGTGTTCACCCTGCTCCCCGGCGACGTCATCATGACCGGCACGCCCGCGGGCGTCGGCACGTTCGAGGCCGGCGACAGCGTCGAGGTCGAGGTCTCCGGCATCGGGGTGCTGCGCAACTCGGTGCGCGACGCCCTCCCGCTGTCGTGACCGTGACCGCGCCGTCCGAGGCGCAGATCGCGGGCATCCAGCGCCGGACGGTCGGAGTCCTGGCCCTGGGCCAGGTGCTCGGCGGGATCGCGTTCGGCGCGACCGTGTCGCTGGGCGCTCTCCTCGCCGCAGACATCTCGGGGGACGACGCGCTGTCCGGTCTGGCGACCGCCTCGGTGACGCTCGGGGCGGCGCTCGCGGCGATCCCGCTCGCCCGCGCCGCGAGCCGCTTCGGGCGCCGGTTCGCCCTCACCGCGGGCAACATCCTCGCGTTGGTCGGCGTCGTCATCGTGATTCTCGCGGCCTCCGTGCGCGTCTTCCCCGTCCTGCTGGCGGGCGTGATCCTCATCGGGATGGGCAACGCCGGGAACCTCCAGTCACGGTTCGCCGCGACCGACCTGGCCGAGCCGCGCCACCGGGGCCGAGACCTGTCCGTCGTGGTGTGGTCCACGACCATCGGCGGTGTGGCGGGGCCGTTCCTCCTGTCGCCGGGGGAGCACCTCGGACACTGGCTGGGGATGCCGCCGCTGACCGGCTCGTACGTCTTCTCGCTCGTCGGGCAGTCGCTCGCACTGATCCTCTACCTCGTGGCGCTGCGTCCGGATCCGCTGCTCACCGCGCTGGCGGTGGGAGACCGCCCGGGCGGCGCGGCTGCGGTAGGAGCCGCGGTGGATCGTCCGATCGCCGCTCGATACGCGATCTTCGCGGTCGCCGGATCCCACGCGGTCATGGCATCGGTGATGGCGATGACCCCCGTGCATCTGGCGCACATGGCCCACGGCGGGCACGGGGCGAGCACCACCGACGTGACCTTCCTCGTGGGGATGACCATCGGCCTCCACGTGGCGGGGATGTACGGGTTGTCCCCGGTCTTCGGCATGCTCGCGGACCGCTGGGGACGCGTTCCGGTGATCCTCGTGGGGCAGGCGATGCTCGTGGCGTCCCTCGTGATCGCGATCGCGGCGGGGGAGAGCCCCGGCGGCGTCATGGCGGCGCTGATCCTCCTGGGACTGGGCTGGAGCGCGGCGACCGTGTCCGGCGCGGCGCTTCTCACGGAGGCCTCGGCCCTGGAGCGGCGCCCGCGGCGTCAGGGCCTCAGCGACTCGCTGATGAGCCTCACCGCCGCGGCGGGCGCCGCCGGCGCGGGCATCGTGCTGACGAACTTCGGCTACGGCGGACTCGCCGCCGCGGCTCTGGTGGTGGTCGCAGCGATCGTCGTCCTCGCCCCGCTCGCCCGTCGCTGAGCGCTCGGGAGGACCGTCCGACCGGCGCGGAGGACGACGCGTCCGGGGGAGAAGGGCGACGAGCCGGTCCGCTGATCCGAAAGGTCTCCGCCGGAGACGTACCGCGGCACGAGGCAGCCCGGGGTTTGTAGGGTGATGGTCATGACGGACGACGCGGTTCCCAGCGACCTCTGGACGAACGAACAGGCCGACCACTACGACGACCCCGACGACCCGATGTTCGCGCCCGAGCTGCTTGCGGCGACCTCCGGCTTCCTCTCGGAGCTCGCCGGCGACGGATCCGCGTTGGAGCTCGCCATCGGCACCGGGCGGGTCGCGGTGCCCCTGAGTGAGCGCGGCGTGCCCGTCCACGGGATCGAGTACTCCCCGGAGATGGCCGCGAAGCTGCGGGAGAAGACCGGCGCGATCCCGGTGGTGATCGGAGACATGGCCACCACGCGGCTGGATCGGCGCTTCTCCCTGGTGTACCTCGTGTTCAACACGATCGGGAATCTGTACACCCAGGACGCGCAGGTCGAGTGCTTCCGCAACGCCGCCCGGCACCTGGACCCCGGCGGGCACTTCGTCGTCGAGGTCGGCGTTCCGTCGCTGCGCTCCATGCCGCCGGGACACGACGCGGTGCCCTTCGACATCTCGGAGGGGCACCTCGGATTCGATCAGTACGACCTCGTCACCCAGCGGGCCGTCTCCCACCACTACGTCCGGGAGACCGATGGGCGCTTCCGGCATCGCCCGCATCACTTTCGTTTCGTGTGGCCGTCGGAGCTCGATCTGATGGCGCGTCTGGCGGGACTGGAGCCGGTCGCGCGGTACGCGGACTGGGACCGGACGTCGTTCACCGGGGAGAGCACCTCGCACGTCTCCGTGTGGCGCAAGCCCGTCGACGGGGCCTGATGGGGTGGCAGGGGACAGGGCCGGCGTACGCTGCGTCGTACGCCGACCTGTGCGCGGGGACGAGCGGTCCCATCGTCGCGGCGCTCGGAGCGCCGGACGGGGGCACCCTGCTGGACGTCGGCGCGGGCCCGGGCGACGTCGCCGCGCTGCTGGCGCGGGCGGGCTGGGCGGTCACGGCCTGCGAGCCGGAGGAGAGCATGCGCGACGTCGCGCGGGAACGCCACCCGGGACTCCGGATGGAGTCCGGCGGACTGCCCGTCCTTCCGTACGCGGACGACGCGTTCGACGCGGCCGTCGCGAACTTCGTCCTGAACCACGTGGAGGATCCGCGCGCCTCGGCGCGGGAGCTGGGTCGTGTGAGCCGGCTCGTCGCGGTCGCCACGACGTGGGTCGTGTCCCCCTCCTGGTTCTGGGCATCCGTCGTGATCCGCGCGGGTCTGCCCGAGGCGCCTCCGGCGCGGCTGGCGCCGGAGAACGACTTCGAGCGCTCGGTCGACGGGTTCGAGGGCATGCTCCGTGACGCGGGATGGGAGGAGGGGGACCGACTCCTGAGCGTCCGGGAGCATTCGTGGGTGTGGCGGGTGCGACCCTCGGCGCTGTGGGCGTCGGTGGAGGGCGGCGTCGCCGGCGCGGGCGCGCGCTTCGCCGGACTCGACGACCGGGAGAGACGTCGTTTCCAGGCGGCCTTCGAGGAGATCGTCGATGAGCATGCCGAGGACGGCATGCTCCCGCTGAGGCACACCGCCGCCGTCGCGGTGACGACGAACGCACCGCGCACCATGGGGGAGACGGCCGACAACTAGAATCGAAGGGCTATGGCTACTCCCGATCCCCGCACCACGACCGCCACCGGCTCGGATGTGCGTGTCCGCTTCTGCCCGTCGCCGACCGGCCTGCCGCACGTCGGCATGGTCCGCACCGCCCTGTACAACTGGGCCTACGCGCGTCACACCGGCGGAAAGCTCGTGTTCCGCATCGAGGACACGGACGCCGCGCGCGACAGCGAGGAGAGCTTCCGCCAGCTCGTCGACGCGCTCACGTGGTTGAAGATCGACTGGGACGAGGGCGTCGAGGTCGGAGGTCCGCACGCTCCGTACCGGCAGTCCGAGCGCCACGACATCTACCGTGAGGTGCTGGACAAGCTCATCGCCGCGGGGAGCGTCTACGAGAGCTTCTCGACGGCCGAGGAGATCGACGCCCGCAACGAGGCGAACGGACGGGCCAAGCAGCTCGGCTACGACAACCACGACCGCGATCTCACCGACGAGCAGAAGGCCGCCTTCCGCGCCGAGGGGCGTCAGCCGGCGCTGCGCCTGCGGGTGCCGGACGAGGACGTCACGTACGTCGACCTGATCCGCGGCGAGGTCACGTTCCCTGCCGGATCCTTCCCCGACTTCGTGATCGTGCGTCCGAACGGCGTGCCGCTGTACACGTTCGTGAATCCGGTGGACGACGCGCTGATGGGGATCACCCACGTGCTCCGCGGCGAGGACCTCATGCCGTCCACCGCCCGCCAGCTCGCCCTCTACGCGGCGCTCATCGATGCCGGGGTCACGACCTTCGTCCCGCGTTTCGCCCACATGCCGCTCGTCCTCGGCGAGACCGGCAACAAGAAGCTCTCCAAGCGCGACCCGCAGGCCGACCTGTTCCTGCACCGCGAGCGCGGCTTCATCCACGAGGGGCTGCTGAACTACCTGGCCCTGCTCGGCTGGTCGATCGGCCCGGATCGCGACGTGTTCTCGCTGGAGGAGTTCACCGCCGCGTTCGACATCGAGAACGTGAACCCGAACCCCGCGCGCTTCGATCAGAAGAAGGCCGAGTCCATCAACGGCGACCACATCCGGATGCTGGAGCCCAAGGACTTCGCCGAGCGGATCCTGCCGTACCTCGCGGCGGCGGACGTGTTCGGCGGGGAGCCGACGCATGAGCAGATCGTGCTCGCGTTCCGCGCGGCCCCGCTCGTGCAGGAGCGCGTGCAGCTGCTCGGCGAGGTGCCGGGCATGCTCGGGTTCCTGTTCGCGGAGACGGTCTCGTACGAGGAGGACGCGCTCAAGGGGCTGCCGGGCAACGCCGCCGAGGTGCTGACCGCCTGCGTGGACGCGCTGGAGCCGCTGGCGGACTTCACGCCGTCCGCCATCCAGGAGACGCTGTCCGCCGCGCTCGTGGACGGCCTGGGGCTCAAGCCCCGCGTCGCCTACGGTCCGCCGCGGGTGGCGCTGACCGGCCGCCGGGTGTCGCCGCCGCTGTTCGAGTCGATGGAGCTCCTCGGCAAGGAGGAGACCCTGCGTCGTCTCACCTCCCTCGCGGAGTTCCTCGCCCGCTGACGGGAGTTTGGGGCCGGATTGGGGCCGGCTTGGGGCCGAGTTCCGGGGGTTTTGGGGCCATCTCGCGCCCCGAACCCCCATACCGCGCCCCAATCCCGCGTGGCGCCCCCGTGATTCCTGGGCCGGGTTCGGGGTCGAGATTGGGGGGAATCGGACCCTGGGCGCGCCCCGAACCCCTGCGTCGCGCCCCGATCCGGAGTGGCGCGCCGATCCCGGGCCCCATACCTCAGGGCGGGCGGGGACGGAAGGGGGCTTCCGGCGGAAGCAGGGCGCACGTAGCGTGACGGTATGCGCGCACTCGGCAAGGATGAGCTGTTCGAGCTCGAGCATCGGGGCTGGCGGGCGCTGTGCTCCGGGCAGGGCGGGGCGTTCTACGGCGAGCTGATGCTCCCGGACGCGGTCATGGTGCTGGTGAACGGTGCCGTGATGGGCCGGGACGAGGTCGCCGCCTCGCTCGACGCGGCTCCGCCGTGGGCCCGCTACGAGCTGAGCGACGAGCGTCATCTGCCGATGGGCGACGATGCCGCAGCGCTGATCTATCGCGCGGTCGCGTCCCGCGAGGACGGCGCGGGCTCGGGCGCGGATACGGAGCCGTTCACGGCGCTCATGTCGAGCGTCTACCGCCGTGTGGACGGCCAGCCTCGTCTCGCGCTGTACCAGCAGACGACGATCACGCACTGACCCGGCGGACGCCGGACGAAGGGGGAGGCATGCAGGATGTGACATCGGTGCCTGAGCTGGAGCTGTTCCGTTACCTCGGGCTGTGGTTCGAGGTCGGGCGCCTGCCGCTCCGGTTCGAGGACGACGAGGCCAGCGACGTGACCGCCGAGTACGCGCAGAACGAGGACGGCACCGTCCGCGTCGACAACCGATGCCTGGACGCCGACGGTCAGCCGACGCAGGCGGTCGGCCAGGCCGAACCGGTCGAGGGGCATCCGGGGCGGCTGCGGGTAACTTTCCTCCCGGAGGGGCTCCGATGGATCCCGTTCAC
This sequence comes from Microbacterium sp. CCNWLW41, assembly GCF_037083505.1. NCBI lineage: Bacteria > Bacillati > Actinomycetota > Actinomycetes > Micrococcales > Microbacteriaceae > Microbacterium > Microbacterium sp. CCNWLW41. Next base: position 293,487 of record NZ_JBAOJP010000007.1, on the reverse strand, counting down.
ACGGGCGGACTACTGGGTGCTGCGGATCGACGCCGACTACACGACGGCGCTCGTCGGCACGCCGGATCGGCGCTACCTGTGGCTGCTCTCCCGGACCCCGGACATCTCCGACGACGTGGAGGCGGAGTTCCTGGCGACCGCCCGCGCACAGGGGTTCGACCTCTCGCCGTGGATCCGCGCACGCCAGTCCGGGCATGTCGTGCAGGTCTGAGCGCGCCACACGCGGGCGGCGCGCCCGGTTTGGCTCCTGGCTGGGCCTCGGGTAAGCTTGAACCTCGGTGCGGGGCTCCGGTTCCGCCCTTGGGGTATGGTGTAATTGGCAACACGGCTGATTCTGGTTCAGTTGTTCTTGGTTCGAGTCCAGGTACCCCAGCCATACAGACCTCTGGTTTCCGAAGGAGACCGGGGGTCTTTGTCTTTCTCAGCGTGATCCGTCGATGACGCCGGGCGCCGCCGGCTACGGCGTCAGGCGACGAGGGCGGTCATCGCGAGGGTCGAGGCCGCCATCGCCGCATGGTGGACCCGGTGCGGCCAGGAACGATCCCGACGAAGAGCGAGCGCCGTCGCGACGACCGTCCCGAGAGCCAGCACGGCGAGGAGGATCGGGACGGGGGAGCCGCCGCCGTGCCCGTGCGCGCCGAGGACCGGCACGACGCCCGGGGCCCGAGCGGGCATCAGCAGGATGAGGGTCGCGGTCGCGACGAGACCGAGCGCGAGATGCGGGCCGATGGACGACCGCGATCCCGCCGCGGCCGATGCCCGACCCGAGATCGGTGCCCGGTTCCCTCCCGGCTCGGCGGGGGCGAGCGAGACGGGGACGGGCGAGACGGGGGCGGGCGAGACGGGGACGGCGGCCGTCCAGCGGTGGCGCACGGCGAGACCGATCGCCGCGGCGAGGAGGACCGCGGACCACAGCGCCGCCGGGAGGACGGACACGGTCATCGCATCCGTCATGCCCACGAGCATCGCGACCCCGGCCGCGGCCTCGGCCGGTCGGGTCCGGCGCCCGCCGACGCACAGCGCCCCGGCGGCGATCGCCGCGAGGACGAGCGCGCCGGCGTGCAGCAGCGTGCTCACCGGGCGGGATCGGCGGGAGCCGGCGGAAGCGCGCCGCCCGTCTCGGTCGCGATCCCGGGCGTGAGCGTCGCCGCGGGACGCCGTCCGTGCTCCTCGCTCCGGGCCTCGGCGGCGCCGTCGTCGACACCGATCCGATGCCACGGCGCCTGCGCGACGTCGGCGGGTGCGGCGGCCGCGAAGGCGATCGCGCCGTGCTCGACGTCGAGGGCCACGGTCAGCTTCGTCTCCCAGCGCAGGTGCTCCGGCTGGTCCTGGCGGGCACGGACGGAGATCGGCGCGTCGGGGATGCCGCCGAAGGCCAGGGCCCGCTCGCGGTCGTCCTCGATCCGGGCGAGATCGGCGGCGTCCACCAGGCAGCGGTACCGCGGCACGCTCGTCGTCTCGTACGGCGAGAACTCGCCGGCCGCCAGCTCCTCGTCCAGGAAGTGGTTCGTGTGCGCGAGGACGCCGCCGGGCGTCACGGCCAGCGCGGCCACGCCGGCGGGGGACACCTCGATCGCCGCCGCCTCCGCCCGGTCGCCGTCGAAGGCCACGACGGTGAGCACGCTGGACGCGGCGAGCGGGACGCTCCGGGCCAGGGCCTCCGCCTCGCCCACGGTGGACGCGCGGTCCAGGATCATCCGGGACAGCACGTGCACGGGGACGCCCGCCTGTGTGCCGTCGCTGCGGTGGTGAAGGATGTTGAAGTGCACGCCGAGTCCGCGGTCGTTGACGCCGATCTTCGCCGGCTGGCCGAACTCGGAGAACGTGACGACCCGGGCCCCGCTCGCGGTCCGCAGGCGCCGCACCACCGTCTCGTTCGAGAGGGTCTCGTGCCAGTCCCACGTCTGGAGCGTGCGGGGCGGACGGGCGCCCGCGGGCACGAACACGATCGTGGAGCACTCCATCGACGGCGTCATCCGAGCCAGCACCTCGGTGCGCGCGGTGAGCAGGTGCACGTCGGCGACCTCCAGGGCGCTCCCCTCCGCGACGCCGTGGAACTCCTCGGCGATCTCGGGCGCCCACGCCTCCACCGCGGCTCGGCACTCGGCGACGACATCGTCGGCCTCCTCGCCCGTGACGCCGGACTGCGCGAACAGGCGCCGGTACGCGTCGCGGGCCTCGTGCAGCTGCGACGCCCAGCGCTCGCCGAAGCGCCGTCCCTCCTCGCGGGGGTCCGCGGTCTCCGAGGTCCACTCGTGGACGATCATCGGTCGCCTCCGATCCGCTCGACGAGCTCGGCGACGTCGCCGTAGGGGCACCCGCGCGCGCGGGATGCCGCGGCGACGCGCTCGCGGACCTCCCGCGGCTTGTCCTGGCTGACCTTGAAGACGGCGCGCTGCTCCAGGACCTCGAAGCGGAACGCGACGATCCCGCCCACGATCCGCTCGAACGTCGGCAGCGAGCTCGTCATGTCCCACGCGACGGGCTCGAGGGCCTCGAGCTCCTCGACCGTGCGCGTGACGACATGCATCCCGTCCTCGGCGCCCCCGAGGACCGTCACGCGGGCGGTCAGGTGCACGGCGGCGTAGTCCCACGTGGGGACGTTGGGATCGTCCGCGTAGGTCGTCGGGGAGACGTAGTCGTGCGGCCCGGTGAACACGAGCAGCACGCTATCTCCGTCCGCCATCTGCTGCCACTGCGGGTTCTTCCGCGCGACGTGGCCGAGGAGCTCGGCGCCGACGAATCCGCCGTCCTCCGCCATCCGCTCCACGATCACCGGGGTGTGGGTGGCGGTCGGCGCCCCGGCGGCACCGCCGCCGTTGGAGACGATCAGGGCGAACGGGTGACGGCGGACCAGTTCGGCGACCTCGTCCTGCGAGGGCGCGCGGTACTTCTCGAACTCGTACACGATCAGCCCGCCGCGCAGAGGATCGCGTCCCAGGCCGTCTCTCCCGCGAGCGTCGCCACCGCGGTCGAGTTCAGCGAGAGGCGGCCGCGGGACGTGGCCGGGTCCGCGGGGAGGGCGACCTCGTCGGTCGTCAGGGCGAACAGCGTGTCGCCGTCGAGCGGGGTGTGGAACGGCTGTATCCCGCGGTGCATCGAGCTGTGCACCTGGAGGCCGAACTGGCGCAGTTCGATGTCGGTGAGCTGTACGTTCGTCACCACCGCCGTGATGGTGGTGTTGCCCGACATCGCGTCCACGAGGCCGGACTCGCCGATCGCCTCCTCGTAGTCGCGGGCGGGGTGGCGGCGCTCGCCGGTCGTCGTGTCGTAGTTGCCGCGGACGATCCGGCCCTCGCGGTCCAGGATCACGCCATAGGGGTTGAGCACGGTCACGACGAGCACCTTCACGTCGCCCACCTGTCGGAACGCCACGCCCTGGCCGGTGAACTCGACGCGGGACGGATCCACCTTGCCGGACGACGCGGACGCCCCGCCGCCCACCCGGCCCACTTCGACCACGCCCTGGCGTGCCGCGTCCAGCGCCGCTCGGCCGAGCGCGGCGTCCGGGTAGACGGAGTTGTCCCGCACGGAGTAGTCGTAGATGATCGCGCCCGACACGAGCTGGAGCTCGTCGAAGCCGGATCGGTGCCCGACGCGGCCGAACAGCGCCTCGGACACGCCGGCGACCGCGGCGAGCCCGTAGACCGAGCCGCCCGCGAGGCAGATCGCGTGGTTGTACCCGTACAGCCCGCTCGCGCCGACCGCTCCGCCGCGGCGGTCCGTGAACGTGCGTGCTCCCGCGGGAATGGAGAGCACGGTCGCCCCGGTGGGCCCCTCGGCGTACTCGGCGGTCCCGAGGAGGACCCCGGGGAAGTCGTACTCCACCTGCCCGCGGTCGGTGCCGTGGACGGGGGCGAGGGCGAAGTCGCCGTTCGAGCGCCGGGGGCCTCCGGCGGCGACGGGGGCGAGGCGAGGGGTGTCGGTCACGATGAGAGCTCCTGGAACAGTTGACGCGAATAGGGATGCTGCGGAAGGTCGTAGAAGACGTCGGTCGGCGCGATCTCGACGATCTCACCGGCGCGCATGACGGCCACGTGGTGCGAGATGTAGCGCACGGCCGCGAGGTCGTGGGAGATGAACAGCGCGGCGAAGCCGTGCTCGTCCTGCAGATCCCGGATGAGGTTGAGGATCTGCGCCTGGACGGACACGTCGAGCGCGCTGACGGCCTCGTCGAACACGAGGAACGACGGGTGTGTCACGAGGGCGCGCGCGACGCTCACGCGCTGGAGCTGCCCGCCGGAGAGCTGGTGCGGGCGTCGAGCGGCGAACGACGAGGGCAGTCCGACCTGCTCGAGCATCGCGATCGCGCGGTCCTCGGTCTCCGTGCTGCGGCGTTCGTGCACGAGCAGCGGCTCCAGCACCGAGGAGAGCACCGTCGACCGCGGATCCAGCGCCCATCGCGGATGCTGCAGCACGGCCTGCATCCGTCCGGCGCGGGAGCGCAGGCTCCGCGCGAGGGGGGCGCCCTGGAACCGGACCTCGCCGGAGTCCGGGCGCCGGAGGCCGAGCACGACGGATCCCGTCGTGGTCTTGCCCGATCCCGACTCGCCGACGAGCCCCAGCGTCTGCCCCGGCGCCACCGAGAAGCTCACCCGGGACATGGCGGTCGTCTCACGGCGGCGCGCGCCGGCGCCCGAGGCGAAGGAGACGCTGACGTCGGCGAGCTCGACAGCGGGGGTGACGGCGTTCATGCGCGGACCTCCTGCGCAGCCGGGCGAGGTTCGCCCGGTGACGCGCCGGCCAGCTCCGCCGTGCGGATGCACAGGCTGTGTCGCGGAGCCACCGGCGCCGGTCGGCTGATCTCGCACGCGTCGACGCGGAAGGCGCAGCGGGCCGCGAACGCGCAGCCCTCCGCCTCGCCGTGGAGCACCGGCGGCGCCCCGGGGATGCTCGCCAGGCGCTCGCCGCGGCGTGCGCGGGACGGATCCGTCGCGGCCAGAGCACGGGAGTACGGGTGGACGGGGCTGCCCAGCACCTCGGCGGCGCCGCCGCGTTCGACGACGCGTCCCGCGTACATCACCGCCACCTCGTCGCACCAGCGGGCGACGGCGGGGAGGTCGTGGCTCAGCCAGAGGATGGTCGTGCCCTGCTCCCGCGCCTGTGTGAACATCAGCCGGACGACCTCTTCGCGGACCTGGCTGTCCAGGGCGGCGGTCGGCTCGTCGGCGATCAGCAGGGCGGGGCGGCGGCACAGGGCCATCGCGATGGCGACGCGCTGGGCCATGCCTCCGGAGATCTGATGGGGGAACAGGCGCAGGACGCGCGGCGCGTCCGCGATCTGCATCGCCTCCAGCAGCGCGGTCCGCCGCTGCGGGGAATCGTCTTCGCCCACCGCTCGGAGCACCAGGCGCAGCTGGGCGCCGATCCGCATCGTCGGGTCGAGGGAGCCGATCGGATCCTGGGCGACGTAGGCGAGGGTGTCCCTGCGGTAGGCGCGCAGGGCGTCGGGACCGAGGCTCAGCACGTCGATGCCGTCGACGTCGACCCGTCCGCGCACGATCCGGGCGGAGCGCGGCTGGAGACGCCCGACCACCGAGGCGAGGGTGGACTTCCCGGATCCCGACTCGCCGACGAGGGCGAGGGAGCTCCCGTCGTCCACCTCCAGGTCGACCCCGTCCAGGGCCCGCACCGTCGTCGTCCCGGTGAACTCCAGGGCGAGGTCGCTGATTCTCAGGGCGGTCATCGGAGGGACCTCGTCTCTCGCGGTTCGAAGCGGTCCCGCAGCCCGTCTCCGATGATGTTGATGCAGAGGATCGACACGACCAGGACGACGCCGGGGGCGATGAGGAGCTGCGGCGCCTGGGTCATGTAGAGCATGCCCTGCTGGATCAGCAGACCCAGCGAGGCCTCGGGGACCTGGACGCCGAAGCCGAGGAAGCTCAGGCCGCCTTCCACGAGGATGGCGACGGAGAGCGCGTAGCTGGCCTGGACGGCGATCGTCCCGGCGATGTTCGGCAGCACCCGCCGGACGAGGATCGCGGGGGTCCGTACGCCGCTGATCCTGGCCGACACGATGAAGTCCCGCTCGGAGACGGATCGTGTCGCGAGCCGGACGACGCGGGTCATCAACGGGATCGTGATGACGACGATGCTGATGATCGCCGCGGGCCGGCCGGGGCCGAGCAGAGCGGAGACGAGGATCGCGAGCACGAGCGCGGGGAACGCGTACAGGACGTCCGCGACCCGCATGACGACCTCGTTGACCGCGCCGCCGTAGTATCCGGCGACCATGCCGAGCACCGTGCTGACCACGGCCGAGCAGAGGACCGCGACGATCGAGACGACGAGCGTGGTCGCGATCCCCTGGAACAGGCGGGGAAGCAGAGAGCGGCCGAGGTTGTCGGTGCCGAGCGGCGCCGTCACGGACGGACCTTCCAGACGCCCTCCCACCGTGGCGCTCGTGGACCCGGCGAGACCGGTCAGCACCGCGATCACGGTGACCAAGACGATGAGGCCGAGCACGACGACCGCCGTGCGCAGCAGGGCGTCGCTGCGGCGCCAGGCGCCTCGGGACGCCTGGCCGGCGGCGCGGACGCGGTGCACGGCGGTGGGCGCGACGGTCATCGGCGGCTCCCTCCGGTCAGGCGCAGGCGGGGATCCAGCGCGGTGGCGACGAGGTCGACGAGCAGGCTCGCGACGATGAAGACGAGGGCGGCGAGCAGGACGGCGCTCTGCACGATCGCGTAGTCGCGTCGGCCGAGGGCGGTCTGCAGGTACGAGCCCATCCCGGGGATGTCGAAGACGAACTCGACGATCACCGTGCCTCCGAGGAGCACGGCGACGAGGGCGCCGACGATGGTGAGGATCGGGGCGGCGGCGTTGCGCAGCACGTGGTGGCGCACGATGAACGCCGGCGTCTCGCCACGGGCGACCGCCGCCTGGATGTGCGGCTCGACGAGGACGTTCATGACGGCATCGCGGGTGTTCCGGGCGACGACCGCCACGCAGCCGACCGAGAGGACGGCCACCGGCAGGGCCAGCGAGCCGAAGAAGCGCCCGGGATCGGAGGCGAAGGGTGCGAAGCGGCCGACCGAGACGCCGAGCCCGAGGGTGGAGACGACGAACACGACGAGTCCCGCCAGCAGGAACTCCGGGATGCTGATGCCGAGGGCGCTGATCATGCGACCGGCCGCCCCGGCGTTGCCCTCGGAGCGCAGAGCGGCCAGGAACCCGAGCGGGATGCCGACGAGCAGCGTGACCACGATGGTCAGCAGCGCGATCGTCGCGGTGACCGGAAGGCGGGCCGCGAACTCCTCCGACACCGAGACGTTGGACACGAACGAGTGCCCGAGGTCGCCGGTGAGGACGCCGACGACCCAGTGGAGATACTGCAGTACCACGGGATCGTCGAGGCCGGACTCGGCCACCGCCTGGGCCCGCTGCGCGTCGGTGGCGAGCGGACCCAGGACGAGGTCGGTGTAGTCGCCCGGCATCAGGCGGACGGACGCGAAGATCAGCACCGAGACCACCAGCAGCGTCAGCAGTGCGGCGCCGATGCGCCGGACGGACCACAGGGCGACGGCCATGTCAGCTCGCGCGGAACGCGGTGAGGTGCCGGAGGAAGTTGCCGTAACCCTCGTCGGTGGTCAGCGTCGGGGACAGCGATCGCGTGTTCCAGCCGATGGTGGACGGCCGCAGCACGAGCGGGATCATCTCGCTCTGCTCGTCCGCCAGGGCGCAGAGGCTGTCGAACGCGGCGGCGCGATCCGCGCCCGGCTCGGTGGCGTACCCGTCGGCGATGAGCGCGTCGAGCTCGTCGGACCCCTTCATGAAGACGGACGAGAACCCGGCGACCTCGGGGTTCCACCACGTCGTCACCATGGCGGGATCCGCGTAGCCGGCGAACCAGCTCAGAGCCAGGTCGAACGACGCCGGGCTTCCGTAGACCTGGTCCGAGTAAGTCGCGTAGTCGACCTGCTGGATCTTCACGGTCACGCCGATCTCGGCGAGGTTCTGCTGGATCACCTGAGCAATCTGGGCGAGGACGGGTTCGTCGGTGTACACGACGAGGTCCAGATCGAGGCCGCCGACGCCGTCGATCACGCTCTTCGCGGCGGTGAGGTCCCTCGCTGCGGAGGGGAGATCCTCCGGGGTGCAGGCGTCAGAAAGGCCCGCCGGGGTCACTCCGGTGGCGGCGGTGGATCCCGCGAAGGCGAGCTCGTTGATCGCGGCGCGGTCGATCGCGGAGTTGATCGCGAAGCGCACATCCTGATCCTGCAGCGCCTCGTCGCCGGTGAGAGCGTTGATCATCAGGTAGTGGAAGTCTGTGTTCGTCTGGCCGACGACGGTCACGTCCTTCGCGTTCGCGAGCAGCTCGGCGGAGTCGATCGAGTTCAGCACCGCGAAGTCGGCGGAACCGTCGCGCAGCGCCGCGGCGCGGGTGGCCTCGTCGCCGACGATGTCGATCGTCAGGGACGAGAAGCCGAGGGTGCTCGCGTCAGGGTGGTGCGGGTTCGGGGCGAACGTCCACTCCTCGTCCTGCCGGTGCGCGGTGGCGACGAGCGGGCCGGTGCCGAGCATCTCGGTCGTGATGTCGACCGAGCCCGCCCGGATCTCCGCCATGGGCAGGATCGCGGCGGGGGTGTTGGCGAGGGCCGCGAGGAACGGCGCATAGGGCTCGGAGAGGGTGACCGTGACCTCTCGGTCCCCGGTCGCCTGCACGGAGGCGATCGGTCCGAGCTGGCCCGTCCACGTGGTGGGGTTCTCGAGCAGGCGCTGAAGGCTTCCGACCACGTCGTCGGCGGTCATCGCCCGGCCGTTCGAGAACACCGCGTCCTCGGCCAGGGTGAAGACGTACTCGGTGTCGCTCGGCGTCTCCCAGGATGTCGCCAGTCGCGGGGCCACCTCCAGGTTCTCGTCGATCGTGGTGAGGGTCTCGTAGACGAGCCCCTCGAGCATCCAGGAGCGCGCGGTCGCGGCGCCCTGTGGGTCGAGGCCGCTCGCCTCGGCGGTGTCGTAGTCCACCTGGACGACGAGGTCGCCCCCGGCGTCGAAGGACGCGTCGGCGACGGCGAGGAAGCCGGGGGCCGCCTCGTCCTTGGTCGGGGCGGCGTCCGGCGAGGCGCCGGCGGTACAACCGGTGAGGGCGAGCACGGCGACGGCGAGGATGGCCGTCCCTGCTCGGGCTGCGGTGGTCATGTGGGGTGTTCCCTTCGGGTGGTCGGACGACGCCGGCGGCGGGACGATGCGGCTCACGCCGGATGCGGCGCCGGAGGGACGGACAGGTGGTGCGGGTGGTGCGCGGTGTCGGCGGCGTGCGTGTGATCGGGGGAGCACGCGCACGCGGCGGGGGAAGCGGGGACGTCGAGGGTCGGGTTGCGGTCGAAGAAGTCGTGCGGAGTGAGGGTGAACCCGCACGCGTCGACGGGCATGATCGGCCAGTCCTCGGTGCGGGGGAAGTGCGTGAGGCCGAACGTGTGCCACAGAACCAGATCCGCGCCGTCGAGGGAAGCGTCGTCGGCGGCGAAAACGGGAAGCCCCTGCTCGGGCGCGCTCTGGTTCACCACGTCGCCGGCGGGGTAGCGCTCCTCGGGGTCGTAGGCGGTGACCCACAGGTCCGAGGTGGCGAACCGCGCGCGCGACGCGATGACCGAGTCGGGATGGGCGAGCAGCACGGGCCTGCCCTCCGGCCTCAGGACGTAGGAGGTCGGGCGGCCCAGGCGGTTCCGCGCCGTCGCGCTGCTGACCCGCCACGTCCGGTCGACGGCCGCGTCGGCGCGGCGCCGTCCCTCCTTCTCGCTGCGCAGCGGCGTCCGTGTGAAGCCGATCGCCGTGCCATGGGGGTTGTCCTCGTCACGGGGAAGCGTCTGCACGTCGACCTCGTGGACGACCGCGGGGCCGTCGTCCACGGCCATGTCCAGGCGGGCGCAGAACAGGTGCTGGTGGTACGGCGCGGCGAGCCCGGGGGCGAGCTCGCTCGCGTAGCGGCTGGTGCGCTCGTCATATGCGGCGGTGAAGACGAGCCCGGTGGCCTTCGCCTCGAACGCGATCCTGCCGTCGAGGTAGAGGTACCAGTAGAAGCCGTAGTCGTAGTTGCCGACCGTGACGAAGAACGAGATGACCAGCCGTCGCTGGCGGCGGACATCGGTCGTTCCGGTGAACTGTTCCGTGTGCTTCCAGAGGACCCCGGCGTCCTCCTCGTGGATGCAGACCGCCCGGGGCAGGATCTTCACGTTCCCTCGGGCGTCCGCGATCGGCACGTCCAGATAAGTGATGTCGCCGACGCAGTCGCAGCCGAGCTCCAGAGAATTCACGAGGCGGCCGAGCAGGTACTCGCCGGTGTCGAAGTAGTTCTGCCAGAACCGGACCGGGCCCGGGTCCCCGTAGGGCACGAGCATCTCCGCGATGGAGGCGCGGTGCAGGATCGGGCGGACCCGGCCGTCGTCCTCGAAGCCGACGCCGTGCAGGATCAGGCCCTCGCGCATGTCGTAACCGACGCGCACGGTCCACTTCTCCCACGTGATCACGTCCCCGTCGAACGAGAAGCTCGGCCCCTCCGGCTGCTGGATGACGATCGGCTTCTGCGTCGTGCGCTCCGGACCGAACGTGCCCGGCAGGTGATAGTCGGCGGTCTCCTGGGGGATCGGCACGGCGCCGGTGTCGATGACGTCGAGGACCACGCGGGCGCCGAGATCCACGTAGGCGACGAGGCCGTCGATGGGATGCGCCCAGGGCATGGTCTGCGGGGTCGGCTGGTGGTGGCCGAGGACGCGGGCCAGCCGTCGCCCCTGCTCGCCCTCGATCGGGAAGCGCCCGGCGGAGAGCCCCGCGAGGGCGACCGTCGCCGGGTCGTCGATCCCACGGGCGGTCAGGGCCGCGATCCAGCGCTCGTCGGCGCCGATCAGCTCGCGGATCATCGCGTGCTCCTCCTGCAGCAGCGGAACCTGGCCGTCGCGGTCCGGATCGATGTCCGTGTCCCGCGCGATCGTGCCGTCGTCGAGGTCGACGATCAGGGCCCGTGCCCGCCCGTCGTCCAGGTCGAGCAGCTGGACGCGAGCGCGCCGCGGCACAGGGGATCCTGCGGCGACGACGCGACGATCCGGCTCGTCGAGTCCGACGTAGGCGATCCGGTGTGTGTCCTCCAGCGCCCCGTTCGCCCGCAGCACCTCGCTCACGCGGCGCAGCTCGTCGGCCGAGAGCGTGGCGTAGGGGGCGCCGGAGCCGTCGCCGAGCTCGCGGGAGCGCGGGACGTGGCCGGACGTGTGGCAGCTGCAGTTCATGGAATCTCCGTCGAATTCGATCTCGGAACGTCGGTGTGCCGGAACGTTCCGGCAAAAGTATGCGATAAGCGTGTTACAGCGCAAGACCCGATCTGTTTCCGGCAGATGACGGTGTGCGGGGTGTGGTTAGAATCGGCCGCATGCAAGAGCCACGGCGCGCCCGTTTGATCGACGTCGCTCGGCGCGCCGGGGTCGGGAAGACCACGGCCTCCGATGCACTGAGCGGTGTCGGGCGGGTCTCCACGGCCACGCGCGAGGCGGTCCTCGCAGCGGCCGCCGAGCTCGGCTACTCGGTCAACACCGCGGCCCGTCATCTGCGCGGGGGATCGATCGGGACCATCGGGATCGTCCTGCCGGAGGTCGTGTCGCGGTCGTCCTACTACATGGCCTTCACGTTCGGCATCGTGACCAGCGCTGCGGCGCACGACATCGACGTGACCATCGTCAGCCCCTCGGTGTCCTCGGGGCGGTCGCGGCCCATCCGTGCGGACGGGCTCATCATCGGCGACCCCCTGTCCGGAGACCCGGGCCTGCCCGCCCTCATGGAGTCCGGGATGCCGATCGTGACCCAGGAGCACCTTCCCGAGGACGTGCCGGGGACGCCGGCGGGCGTCGTCTGGTCGTCGCACGAGGCCGGGATGCGCAGGCTCTTCGCGGAGATCGACGTGACGGGCGCGCGGCACCCGGCGCTGCTGGTCGCGCCGGACGCGACGGACTGGTCGCGGCAGCTGGTGGCGGGCTTCCGTGCGGCCTGCGCGGACCGGGGGCTCGACCCGGTGCTGGCCCCGGTGTCCTTCGATGCGCCGTGGCTCGCCGTCCGGGAGTCGACGGAGCGGCTGCTGCGGGAGCACCCGGACACCGACGTGGTCATCTGCGGCCCCGACTCCAGCGCGATCGAGGTGGTGGCCGTGCTGGGACGTCAGGGGCGGACCATCGGCGAGGACATCACGGTGGTCTCCTGCGTCGATCACCCGTCGCTGCCGTTCCTCTCGCCGTCGATCACGTCCATCGACCTGCGCCCCCGCGAGTCCGGCGTCGCCTGCGCGGAGCTGCTCATCGACCTGCTGGAGGGGAGGGCCGAGCCGGGGACGGACGTCGAGTTCCCCATCTCGGTCGTCGCACGGGACTCCACGGCCCACCCGTTGCGGGTGCGGGCGTGAGCGCGCCGCTGGAGGGCATCGTCGTCGCGGACTTCTCCCGGGTCCTCGCCGGGCCCCTGGCGACCATGACGCTGGCGGACCTCGGCGCCCGCGTCATCAAGGTCGAGCGTCCCGGCACGGGCGATGACACCCGGGCGTGGGGTCCGCCGTATGCCGACTCCGGCATGACGACCTACTTCGAGTCGGCCAACCGCGGCAAGGAGTCGGTCGCCCTCGACCTCACCGATCCCGCGGACCGGGATCGGGCGCACGAGCTCATCGCCCGCAGCGACGTCGTGATCGAGAACTTCCGCCCCGGGCTGTTCGCGGCGCTCGGCTTCGACTGGGAACGCCTGTCCGAGGACCACCCCGGTCTCGTCTACGCGTCCGTCAGCGGCTTCGGACTCGGCGAAGGGGCGGCCCTTCCGGGCTACGACTTCGTCGCGCAGGCGGTGGGCGGGCTCATGCACATCACCGGCGAGGCCGGGGGTGACGCCATGAAGGCCGGCGTCGCCCTGGTGGACGTGCTCACGGGCAAGGACGCCGTCATCGGCATCCTCGCCGCGCTCCGGCGTCGAGAGCGGACCGGGCGCGGCTCGAAGATCGAGGTCAACCTCCTGTCGAGCCTCCAGGCCGCCCTGGTGAACCAGGTGTCCGCGCGCCTCGGCGCGGGGGTCGAGCCCGGGCGACTCGGCAACCGCCACCCGTCGATCGCGCCGTACGAGTCGTTGCAGTGCGCGGACGCGCCGATCGCCGTGGCCTGCGGCAACGATGCGCAGTTCGCCCGGATGACGCAGGAGCTCGGCCGGCCCGAGCTCGCGGCCGACCCGCGCTTCGCCAGGAACCCGGACCGGGTCCGGCACCGCGCGGCCCTGGTCCAGGAGCTGGAGTCCGCGCTGGCGGAGGGCCCGGCGGGGGTCTGGGCCGAGCGGCTGAACCGAGTGGGCGTGGCCGCGGGTGTCGTGAACACGATCGGAGAGGGGATCGCGCTGGCGGAACGGCTGGGCCTGGAGCCCGTCCAGGAGGCGCGGGGCGCGGACGGGCGGCGCTCGCGCCAGATCCGTTCGCCGCTCCGGTGGACGCCGGAGATCCCCGTCCGGCCGGCGGCACCGCCACGCCTCGGCGAGCACGATCCGGCCATCCGCGCCTGGCTGGACGCGCCCCGCTAGGCGCCGCGGTCGCGGAGCGCGATCCACAGCTCGGCCGCGACGTCCGGGTCGTCCAGGGAGGCCTCGAGGAGCCGTTCCGCCGCGACGAGGCGGGGTCGCACCGTGTTCCGGTGCACGCCGAGCTCCCGCGCCGCACGCTCCGTCTGGTGGCGCTGGCGGAGGTACGCCACGACGGTCCTCTCGAGCGCCGGATCCGCGTTCGCGAGCGCCTCGGCCCAGCGGGCAGCGCGCGACTCCGGTTCGACCACGAGATCATCCGGTGCCGTCGTGCGGTGCAGGGCGCGCATCCGGGCGGCCGCGGACGGCACGTCCTCCATCCCCACCGGTGCGCTCAGCACCCCGAGGGTCCCGTCCGGCATGACATCGGCGGGCACAAGCGCGACGTGAAGCCCGTCGCGAGAGGCCGAGAGTGCGTGCCCGGAGGACGCCGCCGACATCAGGACGCGTACGGACGCCGGCAGCGCCACGCCGGCGGTCCGGGCCAGGGCGCGCGCGGCGCCCGCCTCCCCGTCCAGCGCCAGTTCCGTGATCCACCGCTCCGGACCGGTCGATCCCGGGGCGAGGGCGAGACCGATCAGCGCGGACGCGGTGAGCGCGAGCTGCTGGTCGGCCCGGGAGAGCGGGCGTCCCGTGCCGAGCGCGATCGCCCCGATCGTGTCGGCGCCGTCGGTCACGGCGTGGGCGACGACGGCGGACCCGTGCGAGACGAACGAGGCCGCCCGTGCCCCGGATCGCAGGATCGACCGCTCGACGTCGTCGCGGACCGCGGGGAGCATGCCCTCCAGGGACGCGGGATGCAGGCGCTCCGCCGTGCGGCTCCGGCCGAACGGCAGCCACGCGACCCAGCCTCCGATCGCCTGCGCGAGCTGGCGCACGACCGATGTGATCGGATCCCGCCCCGCTGCAGCCTGGGCGAGACGGGTGTGCGCGTGCGCCGCGCGCGCCGCCTCGTCCCTGCCGCCCTGGCCGGAGAGCGACCAGTACGCGCGCGAGACGTCGAGGAAGGGGACGCCGTCCGGCACCGCGAACAGCGGGATGCCGTGGTCGCGGCAGGCGTCGATCAGTGCGGACGGCGCATCGTCCCATCCCTCGCCGAGGCCGATCCCGATCGCGCCGATGCCGGACGCGCGGAGCCGGTCGACGTACGCGTCGATCGACCGGGTCAGCAGCGGGATGCCGGTCGTCAGGAGCAGCTCGCCGCCGTCCAGGTAGCGTCCGGGATCGTCGAGTTCGGAGACGTGCACGCCGGTGAGCGGACGCGCGGCGTCGAACGGCGCCAGCGGGCGCAGGGCGGAACCGGCCGTGCGCACGAGCGCGCCGAGGGAGACCATCCTGTCAGTGTGCGGGATGCACACCGACGGTGCAAGATCTGGGCGGACCGCATAGGACCCGGGACGAGCGGAGCCCTAGCGTCGATCCCATGACGACCGTTCCCCTCCTGCGCACCGAGATCCCCGGCCCTCGTTCCCGTGAGCTCCACGCCCGGCGTGAGGCGTCCGTGCCCTCGGGCTTCGGGATCACGCTGCCGGTCTTCGTCGCGCGTGCCGGCACGTCGACGCTCGAGGACGTGGACGGCAACACCCTCATCGACCTCGCCTCGGGGATCGCCGTCACCAGCGTGGGCGCCGCGAACCCGCGGGTCCGCGAGAGCGTCGCGGCGCAGCTCGACCTCTTCACCCACACCTGCTTCATGGTGACCGAGTACGAGGGATTCGTGCGCGTGGCCGAATGGCTCAACGAGAACGTCCCGGGCGACTTCGCGAAGCGCACCGGTCTGTTCAGCACCGGCGCGGAGGCGGTCGAGAACGCGGTGAAGATCGCCCGCGCGTACACCGGACGACCCGGTGTGCTCGTGGTCGACGAGGCCTACCACGGCCGTTCGCTGCTCACCATGGCGATGACCGCGAAGGAGCACCCGTACAAGACCTCCTTCGGGCCGTTCCCCGGCGAGGTCGTCCGGGGGCCGAACGCCAATCCGTTGCGAGGCGGCGACGCCGTGACCGCCCTGGCCGAGATCGAGCGGATCATCGCCGGGCACGGCCCCGAGCATTTCGCGGCGCTCGTGGTCGAGCCCATCCAGGGCGAGGGCGGCTTCGTCGTCCCGGCCCCCGGCTTCCTCCCGGGCCTGCGCCGCATCGCGGACGCGCACGGCATCGTGCTCGTCGTGGACGAGATCCAGACCGGACTGGGCCGCACGGGCGCGCTCTTCGCGAGCGCGCACGAGGGGGTCGCCGGTGACCTCACGCTCACCGCCAAGGCGCTCGGTGGCGGCCTCCCGCTGAGTGCCGTGACGGGACGCGCCGAGATCATGGACGCCGCGCACGCCGGCGGGCTCGGCGGCACCTATGCGGGCAACCCTCTGGCCTGCGCGGCCGCTCTCGCGGTCTTCGAGGTGCTGGAGGACCCCGAGCTGCTTCCGCGGGTCGCCCGCATCGAGCGGATCATCCGGGACCATCTGGAGCCCCTCGTCGCGGAGGCGGCGTTCGTCGCCGAGGTCCGTGGGCGCGGAGCCATGATGGCGGTGGAGCTCGCCGACCCGGGAACGCTCGCCCCGCGGCCCGACCTCGCGCAGCGGATCTCCGCCGCGTGCCATGCCGCGGGGGTCGTGACGCTCACCTGCGGCACGCAGGGGAACGTCATCCGCCTTCTGCCGCCGCTCGTCATCGACGAGTCCATCCTGGAGACGGGGCTCGCGATCCTCACCACCGCCATCCGATCCATCGCCGCCGAGGAGGCCGCCGCATGACCGTCGTTCCCGATCTGCTCGACTTCGACGAACTGCTCACCGACGACGAACGGGCGGTGCGCGACCGCGTGCGCTCCTTCGTCGACGCCCGGATCCGTCCCCACATCGCCGACTGGTACGACCGCGCGGTGTTCCCGACCGACCTCGTTCCTGAGCTCGCGGATCTGGGCGTGCTGGGGATGCACCTCACCGGCTACGGATGCGCGGGGCGCAGCGCCGTCGAGTACGGGCTCGCGGCCATGGAACTGGAGGCGGGGGACTCGGGTCTTCGCACCTTCGTGTCCGTGCAGGGGTCGCTCGCCATGAGCGCCATCCACAAGCACGGCAGCGAGGAGCAGAAGCAGCGGTGGCTGCCGCGGATGGCCCGTGGGGAGGTCATCGGGTGCTTCGGGCTCACCGAGCCGAACTCCGGGTCGGACCCGTCCAGCATGACGACGTTCGCGCGCCGCGAGGGCGACGGCTGGGTCCTGAACGGGGCCAAGCGCTGGATCGGGCTCGCCTCGATCGCGCACGTCGCCGTGATCTGGGCGCAGACCGACGACGGTGTGCGGGGCTTCCTCGTCCCCACCGACACGGAGGGCTTCGTCGCCACGCCCATCGCCCCGAAGCTGTCGATGCGCGCCTCGATCCAGTGCGACATCGCCCTGACCGACGTGCGCCTGCCGGCCGATGCCCAGCTGCCCGAGGCGCGAGGGCTGCGCGCCCCGTTCGCCTGCCTGAACGAGGCCCGCTACGGTATCGGGTGGGGCGTCGTCGGGGCGGCGCGGGACAGCTACGCGACGGCCCTCGCATACTCGCGGTCGCGGATGCAGTTCAACCAGCCCATCGGCGCCTTCCAGCTCACCCAGCAGAAGCTCGTCGACATGGCGCTGGAGATCGAGAAGGCGCAGCTGGTCGCTCTGCGCCTGGGCCGGCTGAAGGACGCCGGCCGGCTCGCCCCGCACCAGATCTCCGTCGCGAAGCTCGGCAACACCCGTGCGGCCATCGCGATCGCGCGCGAGGCGCGGACCATCCTCGGCGGCAACGGCGTCTCCGGCGACTACTCGCCGCTGCGGCATGCCGCGAACCTGGAGTCCGTCCGCACCTACGAGGGGACCGACGAGATCCACACCCTGGTGCTCGGCGCCCACATCACCGGATTCCCGGCCTTCCGTCCCGTCGCCTACGAGGAGCTGTCATGAGCGCGTCCGAGATCCGTCACTTCGTCGACGGGCGGTGGATCGCCGGGGGCGGGGAGCCTCTCGTCGACCTGAACCCCAGTCGTCCGTCGGACGTCGTGGCCGAGGGGCGCGGGGCCTCGGCGGCCGACGTCGACACGGCCTTCCGCGCCGCCCGGGCCGCGTTCGAGGGGTGGCGGAGAACGCCCGCACGTGCTCGCGCGGCGATCCTCCTCCGGGCGGCGGACGCCATCGAGGCGCATCGTGAGGACTGGGGGCGCGAGCTCGCCCGCGAGGAGGGGAAGACGCTGGTCGAGGCGATCGCGGAGACCGGTCACGCCGCGAACATCCTCCGGTTCCACGCTCAGGAGGTCGAGCGTCAGAGCGGCGAGGTCTTCGAGTCGCCGACCCCGGGGGAGCGCATCCTGGTGATCCGTCGCCCGGTCGGGGTCGTCGGCGCGATCACGCCGTTCAACTTCCCGATCTCGATCCCGGCCTGGAAGCTCGCCCCGGCACTGGTCTGGGGGAACACCGTGGTGTGGAAGCCGGCGACCTCCGTCCCGCTCCTGGCGATGCGCTTCGCGCAGGCGCTGGAGGGCGCCGGTCTTCCCCGAGGCGTGCTGAACCTCGTGAACGGCGCCCCCGAGGTCGGCGAGGCCATCGTGGGGCATGCGGACGTCGACGCGGTCACCTTCACCGGCTCCACGCGGGTCGGCCGGATGATCGCCGCGCAGCTCGCCGGACGCGGCGTCCCCTTCCAGGGCGAGCTCGGCGGGAAGAACGCCTCGCTCGTCCTGGCCGACGCGGATCTCGACGTCGCGGTCGAGCAGGTGGCCCTCGGGGCGTTCCGCGCCGCCGGCCAGAAGTGCACGGCGACCTCCCGGGTGATCGTGCACGAGGACGTCGCCGACGATTTCCTCCGCCGGCTCGCGGCCCGCACCGCGGCGATGACCGTGGGCGACGCGCTGGACGAGGGCGCGGAGGTGGGGCCGGTGGTGGACGCGGTCGCCCGCGCCCGGGTCGTCGCGGCGCTCACGCGAGCACGGGCCACCGCGACGCCCGTGATCGCTCCCGAGCCGTACACGTCAGGGCCGCTCGCGGAAGGGTACTTCGTCCCGCCGTCGGTGTTCGAGCTGGACGACGACGAGCCGGGGGAGCTCTGGACCGAAGAGCTCTTCGGACCCGTGGTCGGCGTGCGCCGGGTCTCGTCCACCGCGGAGGGGATCCGCCTGGTCAACGACAGCGAGTACGGCCTGTCCACCGCGGTGTTCACGACGAGCCTGGCCGACGCGCTCGCGGCGATCGAGGACATCCGCGTAGGGGTGGTCCATGTGAACTCCGCCTCCGCCGGCGCCGATCTCCATGTGCCGTTCGGCGGCACCGCGGCGAGCGCGCTCGGCCCCAAGGAACAGGGCGCAGCCGCCCGGGACTTCTTCACCGAGACGGCGACGGTCTACCTCCGCGGCTGATCCCGGTCGTTCCCTCCCCGTCCGGTCGGGGCCTCGCTCCGACGGCGCAGCAGCGCGGCGGCGGTGAGGGCGACTCGGCGGTCCGGATCCTCCGTCCGCTCCCTCAGCAGCGCGTCCGCCTCGGCCCCGGGGATCTCGGCCAGAGCCGCGACGAGGCGGGCGCGCGCCGCCTCGTCGGCGCCGCCCAGTGCGTCCCGGAGAGCGGCGACGACCGGGATCGGCTCCTCGCGGAGCGCGAGGGCGGTCAGGGCGTCGGCCGCCTCCACGTCGTCGCGCCCCTCGACGACGAGCGCGACCAGGCCGGTGATCGCGTCGACGTCGCCGCGGCGCCCTCGGGCGAGGAAGGCGCGAGCCCGGACGAACGGGTCGGGATGCGGATCGGCGGCGGCCAGCGCTTCCTGCGCGCGGGATGTGCCGAGCTTCTGCAGCGCCTCCACGGCGCGACGGCGGCGATCGGGTTCCCCGGAGCCGAGAGCATCGACGAGATCGGGGACGACGCCGTCCCCGATCTGAGCGAGCGCCCAGTCGAGGGCGCCGGCGGCGTTCGGATCAGCCTCCGCCAGCGCGGCGTCCACGACAGCAGCGGCCTCGCGCTCGTCGCCCTCCAGGCCCAGCGCGAGCCGCTGCCGTGCGGACGGGCTCTCCGCGTCCAGGCCGCGAAGCAGAGCGACCGTCCGCAACACGTCCGCCCACCCGTCCGGGGCGCTCGCCCGCACCCGGGTCAGATCGCGCAGCAGGCTCGTCTCCCTCGCCAGTCGCTCGCGCGTGCGGGCGATGAGCCGGTCGACCAGCTCGGCGGGCCGGTACGACGGGTCGTCGAGGAGAGCGGTGACCTCCGCAAGTCCGAGGCCCAGCGAACGAAGTCCCTCCACATGGAAGAGGCGCGCGAGGTCCTCCTCCGCGTACCGGCGATAGCCGCCGGCGGTGCGCTGCGCGGGCGAGACCAGGCCGATCCGGTCGTAGTGGCGGAGCATCCGGGCGCTCACCCCCGAGCGCTCCGCCACCTCGCCGATCAGCATCCGGCCGTCCCCGTCCCCGTCCCCGTCCCCGTCCGGGGCGCGGCGCGAAGGGCGACCAGTCGTCGCGCCTCGGCGAGCGCGGTCTCGAACCCCTCGTCCGGGTCCGCCATGATCCGCTCCGTGGCGAGGGCGTGCAGGCGCACGTGCTCCGCGGCGTGGTGGCGCGCCGACGCGACGGCGGGGGCGGCGGGCGCGCCGAGGACGGCGAACGCGCGGCTGAGACTCCGCTGGAGCGCGAGATCGCCCCGGCCGAACTGCGTCGCGAGCGTCTCCGCCAGCGCGGTGACCCCGTCCGCGGGGACGAGGCCGGACGCGACGCGCCAGGCCGCGCGCGCGACCTCGTCGTCCTCGTCGCGCAGCAGCTCGTCGGTGATCGCGGACCACGTGGCCGGGTCGCCGATCTTCGACAGCGTGTGCAAGGCCTGGCTCCGGGCCTGCGGGAGCGGGGACGCCAGCTCCGCGAGCATGAGCGGGACCACGATCCGCGGGTCGTGGCGGGTGAGCGCCCAGGTGAGCATGTCACGCACGAAGAAGTCCGGCTCGACCGCGCAGCGCTCCACGAGCGGCGGCACGAACGCCTCCGCGGGGCGTGTGCCCGCCGTGAGCGCGGCCTGCAGTCGGGTCGACGACGACGTCGCCGCCAGGGCGTGCCGCATCGTGGTCACCGGGTCCGTCCGGTCTGTCCGGGTCATCTCGACCACCTCCGCCCTCCAGCATCGACCTTGTCACCGTGTCAAGGTCAAGGGAAGAGGGCGGACGCCGTCGGGGGTCAGCGTCCGTAACGGGCGAGGAAGGTCTCGACGCCTTCGCGCGCGAGAACCGACAGGTCCTCCGCGGACAGACGCGCCGCGCCGGCCGTGAGCGTCGCCCGGTCCAGCGGCGTGCCGACGACCAGCCAGGTGAACTGACGCGCCGCCGTACGCGGGTCGGGGACGTCGAGCACGCCCCGTGCGTCCAGGTCGGCGAGCGCGTCGGCGAGCAGGGACTCGTTGCGGTCCCAGCTGCGGCGCACATAGTCGCCGGCCACCGCGGGCAGCCGCTCGGCCTCGGAGATCACCAGGCTCCGCATGCGCACGACGGGGTCGCTCAGGACGCCGTTCTGCAGTGCCGTCGCGAGGTCGAGCAGGGCCGCGTGGGGATCGCCGCCCGCGAGGAGTCTCTCCCGGTGCGGCTTCATGGCGTCTCGGCCTCGGTCGACCCAGTCCGCCACGACGGCGGAGAAGAGGTCCTCCTTCGTGCCGTGCTGACGGTACAGCGTCTGCTTGGAGATCCGCGCGCCCGCGGCCACCGCGTCCATGGTGGTCGCCGCGTACCCCTCCCGGAGGAAGATGTCGCGAGCCACCGCGAGCAGCTCCGGGCCGGTCAGTCCGCCCGGACGCCCTCGGCGTCGGGGCGGCGTGGGGCGATCGATGACATCCATCCCTAAATAGTACTAGACAGTACGTATCGAAGGGTATAGCGTACGGATAAGTACTCAAATTGGAGGGTGACATGATCGGGATCGGCATCGCCGTCGCCACGGTGGCGGCATTCATCCTCAGCTCCGTGTATTACATGGTGCTGACGCCGTGGGAGCGGAGGGCGACCGGGGGCCGTGCCGTGGAGCGCGGGAAGCCGGGCCCGGTGCGGGTCCTGGCCGAGCTCCTGCGCACGGCCGTGCTCGCCTCCGGCGTCGCGTGGCTCGCGACGCAGGCGGGGATGACGGATCTGCCGGGCGTGCTGCTGCTTGCCGTCGTGCTGTGGATCGTCTTCCCGGTCGTGCTCCTCACGGGCTCGGTTGGGTGGGATCGTGCGCCCGTCCCCACCGCCGTGCTGCACGCCGGCGACTGGCTTCTGAAGCTCCTGCTGATCGCCGTGGCGATCGGCCTCCTGCACTGACACGAACGAACCGGAAGGAAAAGACGATCATGGACGACACGAACACGAACATGAGCACGAAGACCGGACCGCTGGACGTCACGTTCACCGCGCCCCTCGTCACGAGCGACGCCAAGGGCGGATGGACCTACGTGCAGATGGAGGGGTCTGCGGAGTACTTCGGGACCCGCGGGCTCGTCAAGGTGAGCGGCACCGTCGACGGCGAGCCGTTCGAGAGCTCCTTCATGGCGCTCGGCGACGGCACGCACAAGCTGCCGGTCTCCGCCGCCGTCCGCCGACGCATCGGCAAGGCCACGGGGGACACGGTGACCGTGCACCTCACCGAGCGGCGCGGCTGATCCCTCGCGGGGTCAGCGGACGTTGGCCTCGAGCCAGGGGAGCGGGTCGATCGGGGCACCGTTCACGTGCACCTCGAAGTGCAGGCACGAGCCGAAGATGTAGCCCGTCGAGCCGACGTTGCCCAGGTACTGTCCGGCGGTGACGCGTTCGCCCACCTCGACGGCCCTGGTGCCGTAGTCCATGTGCCCGTACAGGGTCGAGATCGCCGAGGCTCCGCCTCCGAGATCGTGCTCGATCTGCACGGTCACGCCGTAGCCGCCGTAGCTCTCCTGGGACATCGAGACCACGCCGTCGGCCGCCGCGTAGATCGGCGTGCCGACGGAGGCAGCGTAGTCCTGGCCCATGTGACTGCGGCCGGGACGGCTCTCGCCGAAGCCGTCCGTCATCGTGTAAGAGCCGGCGGACATCGGGATGATGACCTGGCCCGGCTTCGCGATCGGAGCGATGCCGCTGCGTGCGGTGGCAGCGGCGACGGCCTGGATCTCCTCGAGCTCGTCGGGCGTCGTCGCCGTGTAGGAGCCGCGGATGCTCACGTCCGGCAGGACCTCGGCGTTGGCGGTGAACGACTGGGCGCGGATGTCCGCCGCGGCCGCCGACGAGGAGACGGCGGCACCGGACTGCACGAGCCCGATCGCCGGGATGGTCGTCCCGCACACGAGCGCGGTCACCGCGAGCGCGACGCCGGCGGTGCGGCTGATGCGCCGGACCCCGGGGCGGCGCGGCGTGAAGGACGTTCCGGAGGGGGTGGTTCGGGCCGCCGGACGCGACCCGGCCGACGCCGCCGTGCGACCGGTGCTCGCGGGCGCGGAGCGGGGGGCAGAGGGGGGAGTCGTCCGCGCCCCGGTGCCGCGAGGGGCGTCCGCGTGCCGACGGACGCGACGGGCGCCGGGCGGAGTGTCGGGGCCGGCCTGAGCGTCGGGCCCGTGGGGCCGTGCGGCGGCGGGCGAGGCCTCGGACGCAATGGCGGACGTCGTCGTCTGTGCGCGCCGCAGGTCTCGTCGCAGCAGTCCCGGCGGGGTACCGGGAACCGAGGAGGGTGCCTCGGTGACGTGTTCTTCAGTTGACGCGGCTTCGGGGGATCGCGAGTTGATGGTGAGCTCCTCGGGCAGACGGAGTCGTCTGTTATCGATTTGTAACCATAGTGCGGGATCCGCGTCCGGCCCAAATCGGGAGGCCGTGTGTCACGGATTCGCGGCGAACGCTCAGGGAGCGCATCGCGCCTCGCGCAGCCCGCTGAGCTCTCTCGCCAGGGCGGACAGGGAGCGACCGGCGAGCGACGGCACCGTCACTCCGTGCAGGGCATCCACGTCGCCGCCGTCCACCGGGCTCCCGGCGGCACCGCAGATCGCCCCGACGATCGCGGGCAGGCTGTCCTGATGGCGGGCGACGGTCATCGCCAGGGGGATCGCCTGATCGTGTCGGCCGCTCGTGGCGCGCACGAATCCGAGCGCGAGCGGCAGGGTCTCGGCCACGGTCCCGGGGTGACTGTAGGTGCGCGGCGCGAAGCGGGCGATGAGCGCCGGGAGGGCGGCGAACGGGGACGGGGCGTCCCGGAGGATCCGCTCGGCGTCACGGATCCCGTCGGCCAGCCAGTCGTCGGTCGCCGCCGCCGCGCCGGCGGCGGTCAGCGCGTCGTCCAGGGCGGCGCCGGACACGAGGCGCGACACGAGCGCGGCGACCGCCGCGGCTGCCGCGACGCCGACGGCGTCGTGCGTGATCGAGGCGAGGCGTCCGGCCAGGGCGGCGGCGGCCTCGGGGCCGGTCGACGCGATGCCGGCGGCGACGGCGCCGGGCAACGCGCTGTCGTCGTAGAAGGCGGGGTTGTCCCGACCGGTCTGCGGCGGGCGCAGGCCGCTCGCCGCATTGAGCAGGGCCGAGCGCTGGGCGCCGCTGGCCCAGACGTCGTCGTGGTCCATGACCGCGACCCAGGCGTCGAAGAGCGCATCGGCGGAGGCGTCCGCACCCGCCGCGAGAAGTACCTGGGCGGACACGGCGAACGACTCCGCATCGTCGGTCGGGGCGAGGGAGTGGACACCGGTCGCCTTCAGCACGAAGGGCACCACGGGACGATGCACGCGGGAGCGGTCCAGCTCGGCGGCGCCCTGACGCAGCATCGAGCGGACCCAGGGGTCCCTGATCGTGCGGTGCTCGCTCGCGGGGGAGCCGAGCGCGTCGCCCAGGGCGAGGCCGTGCGCCGCGCCCACGGCGCGGTCGATCGTGGTTTCGGGGATCATCGGTCCGTCTCCTTGCGCGTGCGGTCGGCGGCGGCTCGCTCCACGAGCGCGTCGGCGAGGTCGACGAGGTCCGTCCCACGGGTGGCCTCGATGCAGCGCCCGGCGACCGAGCGGACCTGCGCGACGTGCGTCGGAGGCAGCGCCGACATGCCGTGCAGTGCTCCGGCGATCGCGCCGCCCATGGCGGCGATCGTGTCGGAGTCCCGACCGATGTTGACGCCGGACTCGACCACCGCGAGAGTCCCGTCGGTGGCGCGCAGCAGACCCACGCACAGGGCCACGGCCTCCGGCGCGACGTCGGCCCACATGTAGTGGCGCAGCGGGATCGCGGCGAAGAGCGCCTCCTCGATCTCGAGGATGTCCGTGCCCGTCTCGGCGATCGTCAACGCCCGGCGCACGAGGCGGGATGACCACGAGTCGTCGGGAAGAGCGTCCACCATCGCGTCGATCACCGGGTCGACGGAGTCCGCGGTCATCGCGACGGCGACCCCGGCGGCGACGGCCTCGGCGCCGTAGACGCCGTCCCGGGAGTGGCTGACGCTCGCGTCGGCGACGGCCATGCGCCGGGCCAGGGCGGGATTTCCGGCGGCGTAGACGCCGATCGGCGCGACGCGCATCGCGGCGCCGTCGCTCCACATCTCGGCGTTGCGCTGGCCGCTGCGCGGCGGCGTCAGGCCGGCGTGCAGATTGGCGATCGCGATCATCTCGCTGAACCCGGCGCCGTGGAAGCCGCCGCTCTGATGCCGCAGTGCGTCGAGCCAGGTCGCGGCCACGACGTCGGGGGAGAGGGCGGATCCGGCGGCGAGCACGCCTCGGGCGCAGAGCACGGCGTACTCGGTGTCGTCGGTGCCCGCGGCGTCCTCCTCGAGGAAGTCGCGCACGCGACCCCATCGCTCCCGGATCGCGGCCAGCGTCATCCCCTCGGTCGGCGCGCCCATCGCGTCTCCGATCGCGAGCCCGAGGAGTGCGCCTCGGGCGCGGTCGTGGTCCATCGCATCTCCGCTCATCACGTTTTGTGCCAGCTGATCGCCGAAATGGTCAGGGAATCGCGGTGTTGCGGATCCGGATCCAGCGGCTATCATGCATCGTAGTGCAAAACCTTTTGCGCAGGAATCGCCGGGATCCGCCCGGCGCGGGTGCTCTCGGAGGAGAAGAACCGATGGCAGGGATCCGCGAGGTCGCGGAGGCGGCCGGGGTGAGCGTGTCGACGGTGTCGCAGGTGCTCACCCGGAAGCGCCCGGTGTCTCCGGCCACCCGAGCGCGCGTCGAGGAGGCGATCGCCCGGCTCGGCTATCGGCCGCACCCCGGCGCCTCCCAGCTGCGCGGAGGACGTACCGGGACGATCGCGCTCATCGTGCCCACCCTGACCAACCCCTTCTATCCGATGGTCGCCGCCGGCATGCAGGACGTGCTGCTCAACCGCGACATCCTGCTCACGATCACCGACGTCGGCAGCGACCGGCGCCCCGATGCGACGATCCACCAGCTGGTGTCGCGCCGCGTGGACGCGATGGTGGCGGCCCCGTTCGGGCTCACCGACGAGGATCTTGCCGCGCTCCAGAACGCGGGGATCCCGTTCGTCACCCTCGGCACGGCCAGCGGCGTCAGCGGCGACGTCGTGCACACCGATGACGTGGCCGGGGCGCGTGAGATCACGCAGCACCTGATCGACCGCGGCCGGCGACGGATCGTCTTCCTCGGCGGTGACGAGGACGCGCTGCCGACCCGGCAGCGGCTCGAGGGATATCGCGAGGCCCTGCTGGCCGCAGGGCGGGCCGCGGAGGCGGACGACGCCGTGTACGCCGACTTCACCCGTGACGGCGGGCGCCGCGCGGCGTCCGTGCTGCTGGACCGCGCCGAGCGCCCGGACGCGATCGTCGCCGCGAACGATCTCATCGCGATCGGCGCCCTGGACGCCGCTCGTGACCGAGGACTGCGCGTCCCTCAGGACCTGGCGGTCACCGGCTACGACGACATCGAGGCCGCCTCCCTGGTCAACCCCGCCCTCACCACCGTCGAGAACCCCGCGCGCGAGATCGGCCGGGCGTGCGCGCGCCTGCTCCTCGAACGCCTGGACGGAGAGGTGGACGAGGTCACGCGGACCGTCGCCCTGTCCCACCGCCTCCTCGTCCGTGAGTCGAGCTGATCCGTCCCGCACCCCGTGAGAACCCCCGAAATCCCGAGCACCCGACCCTGAGAGAGACCATGAACCGTTCCCCGCGCATCCTCGCAGCCCTCGGCGCCGTCGCCGCCGCCGCGCTCGCGCTCACCGCCTGCACCGGCGGCGGACGCTCCTCCGCCGACGTCTCCTATTGGGGTGCCTTCTACTCACCCGACACGGAGAAGGCGTTCCAGGAGATCTTCGTCGACGGCTTCAACGACGCCGGCGACGCCTCCGTGAAGATGGAGGTCAAGGAGCTGACGACGATCGCCAAGCTCACCGATACCGCGGTCGCGGCCGGACAGGCGCCGGACGTCGTGTACGCGGGCGGTCCGTCGCCGGCCTCCGACTTCGCGCGCGCCGGGCGCACGATCGCGCTGGACGATTACGCGACCGAGTACGGATGGGAGCAGAAGCTGCTGCCCTGGGCCTACGAGCTGAGCAAGGTCGACGGCAAGCTCACGTCCGTGCCGACCGGCTACGGATCGATGGTCCTGTACTACAACAAGGCGGTCTTCGCCGAGAACGGCTGGACCGCGCCGACCACGCTCGCCGAGTTCGAGAAGGTCGCGGCCGCGGCGGCGGACAAGGGCCTCGTCCCCCTCGGCGGCGGCAACGCCGGATACCAGGGCATGACGGAGTGGCTGCTGACGGCCGTGCTGAACGCGGCGGTCGGACCCGACAGGATCCACGACGTCCTCACCGGCGAGGCCTCGTTCACCGACCCCGATTTCGTCGCCGCGATCGATCTGGTGAAGGGCTGGATCGACAAGGGCTGGCTCGCCGGCGGCGCGGAGTCGTACTTCACCACCGACGACACCGCGAACGTCACGGGCCTCGCCAACGGCACCACCGCGATGTACATGAGCGGGACCTGGGCGTTCAACTCGCTCTCCCAGGTCTTCGAGGACCCCGACGACTGGGCGTGGGCTCCGCTGCCCTCGCTCAGCGACGCCGTCACGCCGGGCGTGTACCCCCTCGCGATCGGCACCGCGCTCTCGGTGAACGCGGAGTCGAAGAACCCGGACGCCGCGGCCTCCTTCATCGACTACCTCGTCGGCGACGCGGACCGCGCACTGGAGTACACGGCCCGGACCGGGGAGAACCCGCCCCCGCTGGCCATCACGGCCGATCAGTTCCCGGCCGAGGTCGACTCCCGCACCGTGGACCTGTACACGGCGATCCCGGAGACGACCAACGTCGGCTACGCGACGTGGACGTTCTTCCCGCCGAAGAGCGACGCGTACCTGATCGCCGAGTTCGACAAGGTCGTGACGGGGGACGTCTCGTCGGCCGAGTACCTGGACGGGCTCCAGAAGACCTTCCAGGCGGAGTTCGACGCCGGCAGCACCCTCACGCCGTTCACCCCCGCGGGGCGCGAGTGACCTCCTCCGCCCTCGGCGCCCCGGCACGGAAGGACGCCACCGCGTCCGCTCCGCGCCGGGGCGCTGCCCTGCGTCGCCGGCGGCGCCTAATCGCCTGGGCCTTCGTGGCGCCGCTGCTCATCGTCAACCTGCTCGTCATCACCGGCCCGGGCACGGCGTCGATCCTGATGTCGTTCACCGACTGGGACGGCCTGAACTCCCCGAGCTTCGTGGGCCTGGCGAACTACGCCGAGCTGTTCCGGGCCGATGCGGTCCTCAACGCGCTGTGGCACAACGTCATCTGGACGCTGTTCTTCCTCGTCGTCCCCATGGCGATGGGACTGCTCGGGGCCTTCGTGCTCTCGCGCCTGGGCCGGGGGCAGATCGTGTTCCGCGTCCTCTACTTCATCCCGTACGTCCTCGCCACCGTGATCTCCGCGGCGATCTGGCGCCAGATCATGGACCCGGACGGCGGGATCGGCGACGCGCTGGCGGGGATCGGGATCCCGTTCCTGGCCGACGTCAACTTCCTCGGGAATCCGTCGCTCGCGCTAGGCTCGGTGGCGTTCGTCAACACCTGGCAGTGGTGGGGGTTCCTGCTCGTCATCTTCCTGGCCGCCATGCAGGCCGTGGAGCCGTCGCTGTACGAGGCGGCGAAGCTGGACGGCGCGGGCCCGGTGCGCGAGTTCTGGAGCATCACGCTGCCGTCGATCCGGCCCACCTTCGTGTTCCTCGCCCTGATGACGATCATCTGGTCCTTCCTCGTCTTCGACTACATCTACGTGCTGACCCAAGGGGGTCCCGCCGGCTCCACCGACGTGCTGAGCACGGTGCTCTACCGCGAGGCCTTCGAGAACCGTCGCCAGGGCTACGCCTCGGCGATCGCGATGCTGCTCTCCGTGATCAGCGCCGTGACCGTCATCGGGTACCTCGTGCTCCGCCGCCGACTGAAATGGGACGTCTGATGACCGCCGTCGCCTCTCCCGCCGTCCGCCGCCCCCGCCGCCGCTTCCGTCCGGTGACGTGGATCATTGTCGGTCTTCTCGCCGTCTACGCCGTGGGGCCGCTGCTGGTGTTCGCGAGCAACGCCCTGAAGTCGTCCCGGGAGATCGCGGCCAACCCGATCGGCCTTCCGCGAGAGTGGAACTGGGAGAACTTCGCCGTGGCGTGGGAGCAGGCGCGCATGGGCGGCGCCCTCCTGAACAGCGCGATCATCGCGGTGTCGACCGCGGTCGGCGTCGCCCTCATCGCCTCGATGGCGGCCTACGCGATGACTCGCCTGGACCTCCCCGCGAAGGGCGGGTGGATCCTGTGGCTGCTGGTGTCGTCGTCGCTGCCTCTGCAGCTCTTCCTCGTGCCGCTCGTCGCGTGGTGGTCGTTCCTGGGCCTGTACAACGAGCGGATCGGCCTCATCATCATCTACTGGGCGGTGTTCAGCCCGTTCGCGACCCTCCTCATCCGCTCGTTCCTGGTGGGGCTGCCCGCCGAGTTCGAGGAGGCGGCACGCCTCGACGGCGCGGGGGAGCTGCGGGTCTTCTTCCGCGTCATCGTCCCGATGATCTGGCCCGGGATCCTCACCGCCGCGCTCGTGGCGGGACTTCAGGCGTACAACGAGTTCATGCTCGCGGTGACGTTCCTCCAGGACCGCGAGGCGATGCCGGCGTCGCTGTCCGTGTACGCCTTCCAGCAGGGGTTCACCACGGACTGGTCCCTGGTGAGCGCCGCCGGGCTCATCATGGCGATCCCGGTCGTGATCGTCTTCCTCCTGCTGCAGCGGAAGTTCATCGAGGGCTACGCCTCGGGCGGGCTCGCGAACTGATCGTCAGGACGGATCGCCCGTCTGCGCAGCGCGCAGCGGGCGGTACGTCATGTGCGTCACCAGCGAGGTCGCCCGCACGCCGACGCATTCCAGCC
The DNA here is from genome assembly GCF_037083505.1 of Microbacterium sp. CCNWLW41. NCBI lineage: Bacteria > Bacillati > Actinomycetota > Actinomycetes > Micrococcales > Microbacteriaceae > Microbacterium > Microbacterium sp. CCNWLW41. Next base: position 263,676 of record NZ_JBAOJP010000007.1, on the reverse strand, counting down.
GCTGCGCGGGCACCCCGTCGAACACGCGTTCGCCCGCCCCGATGACGCACGCCGTGACGTGCAGGCGCAGCTCGTCGAGGAGGCCCGCCGCCAGGAACTGGTTGACCGTGCGGGGCCCGCCCGCCACCGACACGTTCCGGTCGCCGGCGGCCTCCCTGGCACGGGCCAGCGCGGACTCGACGCCGTCAGTGACGAAGTGGAACGTCGTCCCGCCCTCCATCTCGATCGGATCGTGAGGGTGGTGCGTGAGGACGAACACGGGGTTGTGGTACGGCGGGTTCGGCCCCCACCACCCGCGCCAGTCCCGATCCCATTCGCCGCGCACCGGGCCGAACATATTCCGGCCCATGACGGTGGCGCCGGAGTCGACGATGGCGTCGACCTCGGCCTTGTTCTCCTCGTACGCGTCGAACATCCAGGCGTGCAGCCACCGGTCGTCGACGTCGCCGAACGGGGACTGTTCGGTCTGGTTCCTTCCGGTGGCGTAGCCGTCGGCGGAGACGGCGATGTCGCTGTAGACGATTCCCATGGGCTGCTCCCGTCCGTGGCGGATCCGACTGCTCGCGACGCTATACCCGGGGGCGGCACCGGCGCAGCAGCGGACGCGATCGCGCCGTGGCGAGACACCCGCGGGACGGGCTCAGACCAGGATCTGCTCGTCGATGAGCGCGGCGAGTGACCGGGCCTCCGCGGCCTCCGCGCCGAGGAACGCGGCGTGCTCCGGTTCGGTCGTCGCCCGGCGTTCCAGCTGGTCGGCGTAGTCGTGGAGCGCGGTGGTCAGGACGAAGTAGGACAGCGAGCCGCTGAGGGCGAGGGTGACGACGAGTTCGTCATCCATGGCTGTTCACCTCCGTTCCGGGCGCCGTTGCGCGGTGATGGGCTCCGCGGAGGTGGTCCGGGAGGCATCGCGCGTCGCGACCCTGGGAGCAGTGTGCAGGGGACGGGCACGGGGCGGAAGGGACTGGACATCTGCCCGCCGATATGCAGGGGCTCGCCGCGGCGTGCAGGGCCCGTCGAGGCGGGCGGCCGCCGGCACGAGCGGCGACTAGCACGCGGCCGTCGTCGCCGCCAGACCCTTCTGCCCGGATGCGGGCGGCGGCAGGGTCGGACGGAACGGGGGAGCAGGGGACACGACCGAGGCCGGCGCGAGGTCCGCGCCGGGACGAGAGGAGCAGAGATGACCGTCACGCTGAACGAGAAGGCCCTGGCGCACGCACGGGGGCTGCTTCGCCGTGGCGAGGTGACGGACGACACCCGCGACGACTGGAGCGAGCACGCGCCGTCCGCCGAGGACGGTAACGAGTTCATCGACCGCGAGGGCATGGCGCAGTACGCGCTCTGGTTCCTCGGCGAGGACACGGACGAGACCGAGGGGACGAAGGGGCGTCACCTGTTCCCGTACGGCGACTTCCGCACGCTGCACCGGTGCGCGGTGATCTCGGGCGAGAGCCGCGCCGGGCAGTACGACCACGAGGAGATCCGCAAGGCCCTCAAGGAGCTGCTGACCGCGATCGACGAGAAGACCGGGCGCGAGGACTGAGCGGCGGCCGTGGAGAAACTGCGACGCGTCGTCCCGGGGGAGGCTGCCGGATTCCGCCGGGTGCGGGCCGGCCGGGGGTTCCGGTTCCTGCGCGACGACGGCACGGACGCGACCCCTCGTGAGAAGCGGCGGATCCGCGCCCTTGCCGTGCCCCCGGCCTGGACCGACGTCTGGATCGCGGTCGACCCCCGCGCGCACATCCAGGCGGTCGGCACCGACGACGCGGGACGGCGCCAATACCTCTACCACCCGCGATGGCGCGAACGCCGCGACCGCCGGAAGTTCGTCCGCGCGCTGGCGCTGGCCGAAGCACTGCCCGCCGCACGCGCCAGGATCACCCGGGCGCTGCGCGGGGGCGACGAGGGGGAGCGCGTCCGGGCGGCGGCCGTGCGGCTGCTGGACGACGCGGCGTTGCGCATCGGATCGGAGCGATACCGGGTCCGGTACGGGAGTCGGGGGCTGACGACCCTGCGACGCCGGGACGTCCGCGTCGACGGCGCGGACATCTCGCTGTCGTTCCCCGCCAAGAGCGGAAAGCGCGCCTCGGTCGAGATCACCGATCCGGACCTCGCCGAGGTGCTGCGGGACCTCGCGAACGGGCCGGCGCGGACTCCGCTCCTGGCCCGACGGCGGGGTCGGCGCCGCGTGCGGCTCACGGAGGCCGAGGTCAACGCGTACATCCGCACCGTCACCGGCGGCCGGTTCACCGCGAAGGACTTCCGGACCCTGCGCGCCACGATCCTCGCCGCGCGGTCGCTGGCGGAGACGGGGCCGGCCGGCAGCGAGCCGGCGCGGCGTCGCGCGGAGCGACTCGCCGTCCAGGTCACGGCGGACGCGCTGGGCAACACGCCCGCCGTGGCCCGATCCAGCTACATCGATCCCCGGGTCTTCCGTCGATACGCCCAGGGGCGGCTGCTCGATCTCGCGGTGAGCCCGGAGACCGCGATCCGCGACCTGCTGTCCTGAGCGCCGGTCAGCCGACGATCTTCTGCAGCATCGAGCGGAGCTCCTCGCTCGTGTGCGTCTCCTGATCCAGGTTCTCCCGCAGCAGCTTCGCCACCGCGGTCCAGCCCATCGCCTCGGCGGGCAGGATGAGGCCCTCGTACGCGGAGATCTCGTAGTGCTCGTTGCCCAGCGCGCAGGCGACCGCGGCGTGGTCCCGCAGCGATCCGCCGCTGCGCTCGAGAAGGGACTCGGCCTGGCGGGAGATCCCCTTCGTGCTCGGCGAGGGCGCGGTGGTCGGCTTCCATTCGAGCTCGGCGAACACCTTCGTCAGATTCTCCTGCTGCTGTTTCGTCTCATCGGCGTGGTGACGGAACAGCTTCTTCACCTCGGCGCTGGTCGCCGCGTCGGCCAGTTCGCCGAGCGCCGCGAGGGAGTCGTCCTCCATCGTGACGGCGGTGCGCAGCTGGAAGTGGAAGAGATCGGTGGGGGTGTCGAGCGTCTGCTGGACCATGGGAGTTCCTCTCGTCGTCGGCGAACCGGTCCGTCCGCGAGGTGTCAGCATGTCGCGGGCGCCACCGTGCCGGGAGGGGGTTGCCACGGCGGGTGCCGCATGCAATCCGTGCGTGACCCGGGCGGAGGTTCATCCGGACAGCTGCACCCACACGACGCTGATCACCAGGGGCACCAGCGGCGTGAGCACGGCGGCGAGAACAGGGCCGATCCGCGCCCGCGAGGACACCTCGCGGGCGCCGGCGGAGAGCGTGTCGCCCGCGCGGCGCACCGCGTCCGGTGCCACGGGCGCGGCCGCCTCGTCGCGGTAGAGGAACGTCCGCCGAGCGAACCGTTCGGAGAGGATCCCGACCAGTGCGAGAAGTCGCGCGAGTTCGGGCGGCCGGGTGAGGTCCACCGCGGGCAAGTAGACGTGCAGTGTGCCGTCGACGATCTCCAGGTCCAGGTCCGCGCTGGTGTCGAGCAGGATCGCCATGAGATCGGGCGTGAGGACGTACAGGGCGTCACGCTCGTAGCCCGCGGGGACCGAGACCTCGAACACGTCGCTGAACCCTCCCTCCAGCCGCAGCTCCGCGCCGGTCCGGGGCCTTCGAGGCAGTGCGCTGAGCGCGCCGCCTCCGCGCCGCGAGCGGAGCACGATGCGCGGCGCCTCCGCGGGGAGGGGGATCCGGATGGCGCGGATGCGATGGATCGCCGCCCCATCCCCGTCCCCGACGACGAAGGTCCGCTCGGCCGTGTCGAACGGGACGACGTCGCCTCGGGCGTCGAGGCGATCCACCGTGGTGCGAGCGGACCGGTCGATCTGCTCGTCCACGGCCCCTCCCCACGGGCGGTCGCCGACATCGGCGGCGTAGACCCAGCCGCGCTCTCGGGCGATGGCCTCCAGCGCCTCCCTTCGGCGCCGCGCGGAGCGGATCGTCGTCACGACGAAGGCGACCGCGGCTGCGCCGATCACGATCACCCCGAGCTGACCGGCCAGCAGCGCCGCCCCGGTCAGGCCGAAACCGACGGGGAGCAGGTACAGCGCGACGACGGCCGCGATCAGGAAGTACAGCGCGGACACCGCGACCACGAGCGCCACGCCCCGGCGCGGCAGGGCGCTCGGGATCGTGTGGAAGATCCCTCCGGGCATCCGTCAGGGCTTGTAGACGATCGCGATGTGGAGCTGACCGCCCTCGCGCGCCCAGGCGAGCCAGCGCGGCTCGCCCAGCCCGCTGAGCCGCTGGATCGGGATGACGTGCACCCCCTGGCCGAGTCGGCTGAGGGCTCGGAACTCCGGCTTCTTCGCGATCCAGATGGTCCCGCCGCCGTCCCACGGCTCGAGGGCGGTGTAGACGTATCCGTGCTCACGCAGGTTCACCGCGTCCGCAAGGTGCTCGGCCTCCGCCGACAGCTCCTGCGCCAGCGCGGCGGGCACGTCTCCGTCGGGAACGAAGGCGGCCACGTCGTAGACGTTGCCGTCGCCGTAGTCGCGGGTCGCGAGCAGGGCGAGCTCGGTGACGCCCTTGTCGGCGGCCCGTGTCCACAGCGCGTGCGAGGCCTTCGCGCGCTTGTTCATCAGGAACCCGCCGAAGTTCATCTTCTGGAAGGCGAAGTCGTCGAGCTTGGCGGCGATCTCGGAACGCGTGGTCATGGTGGCCCCTCGGGTCTGCGACGGCCCGCAGCGGGGCCCTGATCCGCCGAGCGTACGGGTGCGGGAGAGCCGGGCATCGGGGGTCCGAACGACCCCGAACGGGCGCGCGCCGCGACAGGGAAGGAAGACCGTAGGCTCGTCGTATGCCGGCCCCGCGGACCCTCGACGAGCTGTGCCTGCTGCTCACGCGACGTCGGACCGCGTCCGGCGCGCCGTCCTACGCCGAGATCGCGCGGCGGATCGGGCAGCGTCGCGGCGGAGACGAGCCGGCGAAGGTCACCGTGTACGACTGCTTCCGTCCGGGACGCCGTCGCGTGGATCCGCGTCTCGTCGAAGACATCGGTCTTGCTCTCGGGGCGACGGCGGAGGAGGCGGCCGGGTGGGCGGATACGGCCCGGACCCTGAACGGGGAGCGATCGGGCGTCCACATCGACGTCAGCCGCGCCGCGCGAGGAGGGGCGGGGGAGAGCATCGGCCGCGAGCGACTGATCGCAGAGCTCCCGACGGCCGACGTCCTCGTCCTGTCGGGACTGCCCGGGGTCGGCAAGAGCACTCTGGCCTCCGCGCTCGTCGAGGGCCAGCAGGTCCTCACCGTCCAATTGCGCGAGTCGGAGCCGGAGCGCCCGGCGCCGGATCCCGTCGACGTGCTGCGGCGCCTGCTCGGGGCATGGGGAGCGCGGTCCGTGCCGTACGACCTCGCGCGGCTGCGCGAGCGCTTCGCCGCCGAGGCCCGGGGGGCGACGGTGGTGATCGAGGACGCCGCATCGGTGTGGCGGCTGGCGCCGTTGATCGTCGACGGGATCCGCTACGTCGTCACGTCCCGCGTCGAGCTCACCGCGGCGTCCGCGCATCCCGACCTCCGCCGTATCCGTGTCGCCCACGTGGCCGTGCCCCCGTTGTCCGCCGACGACGCGCTCCGGTTGCTGAGGCATCTGCTCGGAGCGTCGCACGAGCACGTGCCCGAGGAGGCGGACCTGCGCCGGATGGTCGAGGTCGCGGGCGGTCTTCCGCTGGATCTCGCCATGCTCGCCGGCATCGTGCGCGACCACGCGGGGTGGACCTTCGACGACCTCGCCTCGCGCTTCGAGGCGGAGCCGCGCGATGCGCGCATCCGGCCCGTGCTGGACGCCGCGACGCGTGCCCTGGACGCCGCCGATGCGGAGCTGCTCGCCGACTTGGCGCTCCTCGATCGGGACATCGATCTCCGGCTGGTCCTCGAGGCCGCAGGCGCCGGGGCCGAGGCGTCCGTGGAGCGATTGCGGAGTCGGCATCTGATCGAGGTCCGGGACGGGCGTCTGCATCTGCACGCGACCGTGTTCGCGTTCGCCCGGGAACGATCGACCTCCCTGCGTCCCGCCTCGGTCCGCCGATCGACCGTGCGGCGCTTCCTCGACGCGCTCCACGCCCGTCTTGCGCGCGATGACGAGGAGGCGTCCCGGGAGGCGGGGACGCTCCTGGCGGTGGCCGAAGCGGCCCGCCGCCACGGTCTCGACGAGGATGTGGAGCGGTTGGCCATCGCGGCGCACCCCGCCCTGGCCCGCTGGTCGATGTGGACGGAGTCGCTGCGACTGCACGAGCTCGCGGCGGAGGCCGGAGGGCTCCGGCTCGTCCCTGAGCTGGCCCTGGGGATCGCGCACTGCGCCGAGAAGCTGGGCCGATACGACGAGGCGCTCGTGACCCTGCACCGCGTGCGCCGGGTGGCGGCCGGGGCGTCCCTCGCGCGGACGTGGAACCAGATCGGCAACGTCGAACGCTGGATGAGCAGGTTCGAGGAGGCGCTGTCGTCCTATCGACGGGCGATCCTGATCGCCCGGGAGCACGGGGATCCTATCGTGGAGGGGCGCGCGCTCGGGAACCACGCCGACACCCTGCGCATTCTCGCCCGGTACGCCGAGGCGCAGGTCGAGTACGACATCGCCCTGCGGATGGCGGTCGAGGCCGCGGACGAGCTCAACCAGGGGATCGTGCGCGGGAACCGCGCCCTGCTGCGGCTGTCGATCGGAGAGCTGGACGCCGCCGAGGCGGATCTCCGGACGCTGCGAGAAGAGGGCGGGGAGCGTCCGCTGCCGTACGTGCTGCGGACGCTCGCCCTGGTCTCCGAGGCCCGCGGCGACGACGCGTCGGCGCGGGCGCGGGCAGATGAGGCCCTGCGCGCGGCTCGGGCCGCGGGCGAGTTCTCGACGTCCGCGGAGCTGGTCCTCCTGGGCGCGCGGATCGATGCCCGTGCCGGGCGCCACCGTGCGGCACGGGCCGCGGCGGAGGGCGCGCTCGCCGAAGCCGAGCAGGCCGGATCGCCGCTGATCGTCACGGAGGCCGCGAACTCCCTCGGCGAGATCCTCGGCCAGGCCTCGGAGCAGGCCGAACAGGAGCAGGAGCGGCGCGGGCTCCGGGACGAGGCCGCGGCGCGGGCCCGCCAGGCCCAGGAGATCGCCGAGGTCACCGGGGACGTGGCCGAGGTCGGACGGGCGCACCGGACGCTGGCGCGCCTCGCCCGGGCCGCGGGGCGGTCCGGGGAGGCGGCCGCGCACGCGGCGGCCGCGCGGACGATCGACGAGAGGATCGGGCGCCGCGGGGCGGAACCGGTCGAGTGAGCGGCGGCCCGTGAGCCGCCGCGCGACACCTGAGCGGTGCGTGAGCGCGGGACAGCGGTTTCCGCTCCGCCGTTGCGTCCCGGGGTGCGCACGGTTCAGGATGGTGGGCAGTGCGTGCGCGACGCGGGCGTCGGGCACGGCGCCGGCACCGACAGCGTGCCCGGAGGAAGAGGCGCGGCGCGGTGCACCGCCGGGTGAGGGATGATGACGTTCGCGATTCGGCGGGGCAGGGCGCAGGCGGGCCGGCTCGTCGTCCTCGTGGCGATCGGACTGCTCGTCGTGCTCGGCATCGGAGGAGTCGACGCCCTGGCGGCCCGCACGATCGACGACGGCGTCCGCCGGGTGGTCTCGTCCGCCGAACCGCACGCCGCGGTCATGGAGGTGATCGCCGCGCGAGCCCCCGATCCCGCGGCGCAGGACGCCGACATCCGCGAGGCGATCGCGCAGTCGTTCCCCACTCCCGTCGCGGTCCGCCGACAGGCCGTGAGCGTGCTCTCGTCGGGCAACGCAGACGCACTCCAGGTCCTCGCCGACGACGACATCTCCACGCTGGGCGACCTCGTCGAGGGGGACTGGCCGCGGTCGTCCGACGAGGCGGCGATCCTGGAGCGCGCAGCCCAGGACCGCGGGATCGGCGTCGGGGACGCCGTCGAGCTCGGGCCCGGGGACGGGACGGTGACCGTGGTGGGTGTCTGGACCGCTCGGGATGCGGCGGCGGCCGAGTGGAACGGAAACCCCGCCGTCGGCTCGGGCCGCTCCGGCACGGCGGCCGGACCCCTCGTGCTCACCGGCGAGCGGATGGACGGGCTCGAGTCGTCGTCGCCGACGGTGACGTGGACGATCCGCCCCGTCGACGTGGGGGAGCAGGATCTCGAGGGCCTGCGCCGGGGCATCGCCCGCCTCGCCGCGCTTCCTCAGGAGGTGGACCCGCAGAACCAGCGGAGCACCCGGATCGAGGGCGAACTGGCGGAGACCGTGGATCGCGCGAGCACGGCGATCGCGGGCGCGCGCGGTCTGCTGATCGTCCCGCTGCTGCTCATCGGGGTCCTCGGCATGATCGCGACGGGCGTCGTCCTGGTCGCGCTGGCGCACGCCCGGTCCGAGGACCTGTTCCTGCTCCGCTCGCGGGGGGCCTCGGCCACCGGGATCGCCGGCCATGCCGCGGCGGAGACGGCGATCGCGACCGGTGCGGGCGCGGCCGCCGGCCTGCTCGTGCTCGCGCTGGCCGGGGCGTCCGGTTGGTCCGGGACGATCGCTGCGCTCACGATCGTCGCGGGGGCGGCCGTGGTGGCCGCGGTGACGGCCCTCGCGGCGGCCCGGCGCGGAGACCGCCGCGACGACGCCGGAAAGAGCAGCACGCTGCTTCTCGTCACCCCCTGGGCGCTCACCGCCGCAGCGGCGGCGCTGGCGCTCTGGCAGCTCTTCGCCGCGGGCTCCTTCCGTGCGGAGGGCGGCGGCGCCGACCCGCTGGCATCGGCCGCGCCGGCGCTGCTCCTGCTCGCCGCCGGCCTCCTGGTGCCGCTGACCGCGGGGCCGCTCGCTGCGCTCGCCGAGCGCGTCGCTCGTCGCGGCCGAGGGCTCGTCCCGGTTCTTCCCCTGCGCCAGATCGCCCGGCGGGCCGGCTCGATCACGGCGGCGGCGCTGTGCCTGTCCCTCGGCGCCGGAGCCGCGGCGCTCGCCGCCTCGGCGCCCGCCCATTCGGCCGAGGCGGAGCGACGGACGCTGTCCGCCGCACTCGGTGCGGACGTGCGGGTGGTGCTCGGCGGGACCGGATTCGTGGGTGCGGACCAGGAACGCCCGGACGCCGGAGCGGTCGTGACGCTGCCGGGCGTGACCGCGGTGACGGAGGTGCGTCACCAGACCATGGCCCTAGGCGGGGGCGATGCCGACTTCGTGGCGGCGGATCCGGACTTCCTCCCTCTGCCCGCCGCCGCCCGCGGTCCCGCCGACGGGGATGCCGTGCCCGCGGTCATCACGTCGGCGCTGGCGGCGCGACTCGGCGCCGTTCCCGGGGACACCTTCTCCGGTCTGCTGCGCCGTGCGTCGCAGCGGTACGAGATCCGCGTCGTCGCCGTCGCCACGGAGATCCCCGGGATCGGCACCGCACCGGGCGTCGCCGCCGACCGGGCGGCGATCGCCGGCGACGCAGGGACGGAGTTCCGTCCGGACGAGCTGTGGCTCCGCACCAGTGACCCCGAGGCGGTCGCGGAGGAGCTCCGATCCGTGCTGGCGACGTCGGCGCGCATCCTCATGCCCTCGACGGCCAGCGTCGCCCCGCTCGTGCACGGAACGGTCCTCCTGCTCACAGCGGGCGCCGCGGTGGCCGCGGTGATCGCGGTGCTCGGCGCCGGAGCGGCCATCGCCCAGTCCGGACGCCGGCGGGACGGTGACCGTCGGATCCTGCGCGCCCTGGGGATGACCGATGCGGCGGCACGGGCGGCGCGCGCGGTGGAGACGGCGTCGGTCGTCCTCTTCTCGGTGCTCGGGGGCGTGCTCGCGGGCGTGGCGGTGGGCGCGGTCGTGCTGCCGTTCCTGGGGGTGCTCTCGTGAGCGGTCCGGGGACGCTGCGGGTCGTGCGTCGGACGGTCTCGACGGCACCCGCGCTCAGCGCGTTCATCATCGTGGTGGTCGCCGTGCTCTCGTTCCTCGGCGCCGCCGCGCCCGTGGTCCTGCACGACGCGCGCACGGCCACGATCCAGCGGGAGATCCGGGACCTGCCGCCCACGCTGCGATCGGCCTCGGCGGGCATCGCGGGGCTGCCTCATCTCGACGCCCGACCGACGCCTGGCGCCGGCGTCTGGGGCGGCGCCATCCGCGACGCGGAGGCCGGGCGGGAGGCGCTGCCGCAACCGCTGCGCGGCCTTCTCGGTGCTCCCCGCATCGTGTCCCAGCTGGACCCGCTCCCGTCGTTCGCGGAAGGACCGATCCCGAAGAACACCGTCGCGCTGGTGGCGGACCCGCTGTTCGCCGATCGAACCCGGATCACCCAGGGCCGGGCGCCGGAGAGCGGCGCCGCCGACGCGGTGGAGGTCGCGGTGTCCGAGGAGGTGGCGCGGCAGCTCGAGTGGCCCGTCGGCACGGCGCGGACGGTCACGGGCGCGCGGCTCCTGCTCACGGGGCTGTTCGCGCCGCGGGCGGACGACCACGGCGACTGGGCTTTCCTGGCCGGGGCGCTCGAGCCGAGGGTGGAGATCACTCCCGACGGGGACGTCATCCTCAACGCCCTCGCCTTCACGGACCGCGACGAGGTCACGGCGTTCGTCCCCCAGGCGAAGAACGCCGCGACTCCCGCCTGGATGCTGTTCGACGTGGACCGGCTCGATGCCGAGGACGCGCCGACGGTGGCGCAGCAGCTCCGCCTGCTCGCCTCGAACGCCGTGCGGCTGCGTCCGGAGACCGGCGACTTCCACGACACCGGGCTGCTCTACTCCTCGGGCGCGCCCGAGGCCATCGACCGCGCGGTCGCCCGCGGCGAGGCCATGACGGCGGTGGTGACGGTGGCGGCGATCGGCCCCGTCGCCGTGGCCGTCGTGGCGCTCGCGCTGTGCGGGCGCATGCTGGCCCTGCGCCGGGTGCGCACCGTGCGGCTGATGCAGGCCCGGGGCGCCTCCACCGCACAGCTCGTCGCGCTGCTCGGGGGAGAGGGACTGGCCCTCGGTCTCGTCGGCGCTGTCCTCGGGGCGGGGGCGGCCCTCGTCCTGCCGGGGTGGGACGGGGCCCTCTCGCTGTTCGTCCCGCTGATCCTCGCCCTGGTTCCCGCGGTCGTCCTCCCGGCGAGCGCGCTCGCGGAGGCGCGGACGCACGCGCGGCGGGACCTCGGGGCGTCGGTCGGGGGACGACCGTGGGCGCGCCTGGCCGTCGAGGGCGTCGTCCTGCTCGCGACCGCGGCGCTCGTCGCGCTCCTGCTGACCCGTCGGACCGTCGCCGGGGCCGTGGATCCGCTGCTGATCGTCCTGCCCGTTCTGCTGGGCGCGAGCGGCAGCGTCCTCGCCCTCCGGGTCCTGCCTCCGCTGCTGGGCGTGATCGAGCGCCGGGGCGCACGCATGCCGGGGCTGATCGCCCTGCTCGGACCCGCGCGCGCCCGCCGGGACCCCTCCGTGCGCACGGCGCCGGTGCTGGCGGTGGTCGTGGGGATCGGAGTGGCCGTCTTCTCCGTCGTGTTCGCCGGGACCGTGAGCGCGGGCATCGCTCGCACCGCCCAGACGGCGACCGGGGCGGACCTGCGCATCTCCGCCGGCTACGTCCCGCCCGGCGAGGTCGAGCGCATCGCCGGCATCCCCGGGGTGGAGCGGGTGGCCCCGCTCTACGCGGACCTCGCCAGCGAGCTCGACGCGGGAGCGCGGACGGTGCGGATCCGGCTCTACGTCGTCGACCGGCAGGAGCTCGCGGCGGTGCAGGACGGGCGCGCCGCCGCCCTCCCGCTGCCGCCCGCGCTGTCGGAGCCCGCGGACGGCGCCGTTCCGGTCGTGGCGTCCCGCGCTCTCCTGGACCTCGTCGGACAGGAGGTCGGCGACGTGCTCGAGGTGGGCGGAACGCCGACGCGGGTGGTCGGGGCGGCTCCCGATCTCGTGCCGTTCGGCTCCGCCACGCGCTGGATCATCGTGGACCGCGCGAACGCCGCGGATCTCGACGTGCGGCGCCCGGCGATCTCGCGGCTGTTCGCGTCGCTGGCGCCGGGGACGGACGCCGCCGCCGTCGATGCGGCCGTCCGCGACATCCTCGGGCCCGACATCGAGACCACGGCCCCGGGACAGATCGTCGAGGAGCTGTCGGAGGATCCGGCCTACCGCCTCGTGGTGGCGGCGCTCGCCGCGGCCTGTGTCCTGGTGGCTCTGCTGCTCGGCATCACGGTCGCCGTGACGCTCGTGCTGGGGGCGGCGGGGAGAGGGCGCCTGCTCGCGCTGCTGCGGACGCTCGGCCATCGGCGCCGGGACGATCTCACCGTGGTGGCGTGGGAGGTGGTGCCGGCGCTGGCCGTGGCCCTGCCGTTCGGGCTCGTCGCCGGCGCCGGGATGTCGTGGCTCGTCATCGGCGCGATCGACCTGCGCGGTTTCGTCGGCGGGGTGACGCAGCCGCCGCTGGATGTCGGGGGCGCGCTGCCGGCGGCGGTGATCGGCGGCTTCGTCCTCGTCGCGGCCGCCGCGATCGCCGTGGCGACGAGGATCGCCGGTCGCGTCGGCTCCGCCGAGGCGATCCGTTCCGGGGACGAGGAAGGATGAGGGCATGAGCGACGCGGACGTCTTCTGCGAGGGCCTGGTGCGGATCTTCACCGCTCAGGGAGTGGAGGTGCAGGCGCTGCAGGGACTGGACCTGCGGATGAACGCCGGCGAGATGGTGGCGCTCGTCGGGGCCTCCGGTTCCGGGAAGTCGACGCTGCTCGGGATCCTCGCGGGACTCGACACGCCGACGGCGGGTTCCGCGCGGGTTGCGGGGCACGACCTCGTGACGATGCGGGGACCGGAGCGGCGGGAGTACCGGCGCCGCAGCGTGGGCTTCGTCTGGCAGCAGTCCGAACGGAACCTGCTGCCGTACCTGACCGCACGCGAGAACATCGCCATGGCGCACGCCGTGGCGCGGGTCGTCCCGCGGGACGAGCGGACGGCCGCCGCGGACGAGCTCCTGGAGCTGCTGGAGGTGGCCGACGTCGCCGATGCGCGGCCGGCGCAGCTGTCCGGAGGCCAGCGGCAGCGCGCGGCGATCGCGGTGGCCCTGGCGAACCGCCCGCGGGTGCTCCTCGCCGACGAGCCCACGGGAGAGCTCGACGAGCACACGAGCGCCGAGGTGCTGGCGGCGATGGAGACGGTCAACCGCGAGCGGGGCGTGACCACCCTGATCGTCACGCACGACGCGAGCGTCTCCGAGCACGTCGACCGAACGGTGCGGATCCGCGACGGGCGCACCTCGACGGAGACGCTGCGCAGCACGCGGACGGATCACGAGGGGCGGGCGGTGCGCGTGGCCGAGGAGTACGCCGTGCTCGACCGGGCGGGTCGCATGCAGCTGCCGGCGGAGTTCGTCGCGGCGCTGTCCCTGCGCGAGCGGGTGCGGCTGGGACTGGAGCCCGATCACGTCCGGGTGGAGCCGGGGGAGCGTCCCGGCGGCCGGACCGAGGCGGAGGAGACGCGATGACCGCGGTGCTGCGAGCCGAGAGACTGTCCCGGGTGTATCCCGCGCCCGCCGGCGACGTCGTCGCGGTCCGCGACGCGGATCTCGAGGTCGGCGAGGGCGAGCTCGTCGTCGTGACCGGCCGCTCCGGATCCGGCAAGACGACGCTGCTGACCATGCTCGGCGGCCTCGACACGCCGACGACGGGCCGGGTTCTCGTGGACGGCGTCGATCTCGCCGATGCCGCCGCCGACCTGCCGGCCCTGCTCGGCTCCCGGATCGCGTCGATCTTCCAGACGGCGGGACTCCTGCCGATCCTGTCCGCCGCGGAGAACGTCGAGGTCCCGCTGCGGATCCGCCGTGTCGACGCCGCCGAACGGGAGCGTCGCGTCGCGGAGGCGCTCGCCGCCGTCGGTCTCGCCGAGCACGCCCGTCAACGCCCGGGCGAGCTCTCCGGGGGGCAGCAGCAGCGCGTCGGCATCGCACGCGCCCTGGTGATGGATCCGGGGATCCTGCTCGCGGACGAGCCGACCGCGCAGCTGGACAGCGAGACGGGAGCCCAGATCATGGACCTCATCGCTGCGCTCGTGCATGACCGCGGGACCGCGGCGGTCGTCGCGACGCACGACCCGGCGATGCTCGCCAGGGCGGATCGCGTCCTGGAACTGCACGACGGGGTCCTCCGGCCGCGCGGGCCCCGGCTGCGGCGCCGGCGCTCCTGATCGAGCTCCGGGCGCGAGCGGCTCCCAGCGGGTGCATCGGGTCGGCGCCTAGGCTCGAGCTCATGCGATCCGCAGTGTCCCGATTCCCCCGGGGGAGGCACTACGCGCTGACCTGGGGCATCCCCGACAACTACGGCGGGATGACGAGCGCGATGCTGCACCGCACCCGCGCCTTCGTGGCGCTGGGCGGCGTCTCGGTGGACGTGCTCACCCTCGACGACCGGCCGGACTACGCCGCGGTGGAGGAAAGGCTGCGCGCCGCCGGCGAGCTCATCGACGGGATGCGCCTGCGCAACCTGTGGGACGAGCTGCGTGTGAAGCCGCCGTCGGCCCAGCGTGACCCGATCAGTCCCGCGGCCCCGCTGGAGCCGGCGGACGGCGACCGGGTCGTCCGCGACGGCGACGTCGTCCTGCTCCGAGAGCGCACGGACGCGGACGGCCGGTTCGTCGCCGCCGACCGGTTCCGGAGGGACGGGACCCTTCTCGCGACCGACCGCTCCGTGGACGGGCGGCGGGTCGTTATCGTGCACGGCGAGGACGGCGAGCCGCTCCGGCGCTGGGGATCGACCTGGAAGCTGTACCGCTGGTGGCTGGACCGGATGATCACGCGGATGCCCAGCTACCTGCTCGTGGACTCGAAGACCGCGGCGCGGTTCGTGGCGACCTATCGGCGCGACCACGTCGTCACGGTGCACATCGTCCACGGAGGTCACCGGCGTGGCGACGCCGCCGGTACCCTCCGCGCCTCCCGCGAGTACGCGCTGCGTCGGGCGGCGGACTTCGATCTCGTCGTCGTGCTGACCGCGCGCCAGCGGGCGGACCTCGTCGCCGACGGGCTCGCGGGCGGCGCTCGGGTCCGGGTGATCCCGAACGGCGTGCCGCTGGACGCGACCGCGCACACGCGACATGCGCGGGGTCAGGGCGTCGTCGTCGCCTCGCTGACCGGGCGCAAGCGCATCGAGCTGGCCGTCGAGGCCGCGGCGCGCGCCGGTCGTGAGCGGGCCGGCATCCGCCTCGACGTGTACGGTGAGGGGCCGCGGGAGGAGGCGATCCGCGCCCGCGTCCGCGCCGACGGCGCCGAGGAGCGGATCCGCCTCCACGGCTTCCTCCCGGACGCGCGGGCCCGATTCGCCGAGGCGGACTTCAGCCTGCTGACCTCCACCTCGGAGGGGCTCCCGCTCGTGCTCGCCGAGGCGATGGCGGCCGGCTGCCTTCCGATCGCGTACGACATCCGCTACGGCCCGGCAGACCTCATCAAGGACGGCGTGAACGGGTTCCTCGTCGAGGACGGCGACGTCGATGCGATGGCGGACAGGATCGTGCGCCTGCAGCGGCTTCCGGAGGCCAAGGTCGCCGCCATGCGGCGCAGGGCGCGTGACCGCGCCCTGGCGTTCTCGGACGAGGCGGTCACGCGCGCCTGGGCGCGGGAGCTGGGCGCGGCACGGGACGCCAAGCATCTCGCGGACGCCAAGGAGAAGGGCGCCCTCGTGCGCGCGCGTCGCGTCCTCGGCGTCGTGCGGCGCCGGCTGCGCGCTCTCCGCGCCGGCTGACCGCGCTCAGCCGGTCTCGGGCTGTGCGCGGCCGAGACGATCGCCGATCGCGGAGGCCCGGGCGCCGCACCAGGCGCCCACCGTGCGCGACAGGCGGTGCGACGGGCGTTCGACGAGCCGGTGGAACACCGGAGCCAGGAGGAGGCTGAGCGGGATGCCGAGGAGGCAGGCGAGCCACCAGCGGTCGGGGCCGAGCGCGTAGCCGAGCGTTCCGAGGATCGGCGCGTGGATCAGGTAGAGGCTGAACGAGACCCGGCCGAGCCACTGCGCCGGAGCCGTGTCGAGCACCCGTGCGGCGCGCGGCCAGACGATGGCGAGGACGACGATCAGGGCGGCTCCGACCGCGGACAGACCCCACAGGACGTGGTCCGCGGAGCCGCCGCGGGTCGTGATCGGGCGCGCGAGCCAGCTCGCGATGAGCAGGCCGCACGCCGCCGCGAACAGGATCGGGAGGAAGGGGCGCACGCGGGGCCGCGCCGCGAGGGCCCGCAGACCGTCCAGGTGCACGGCGATCACCGTGCCCAGGAGGAAGACGGGCAGGTACACGAGCGCCTCGTTGCCCGTCAGCCGTCCGATCACGATCACCAGCGCGGCGCCCGCGGCCACAGCCGCGGAATGCCGGCGCGAGCGCAGCGCCACCCACACGAACACGGGCAGCAGCAGCGAGAAGAAGACCTCCCAGCGCAGGGACCACAGCACGTTGTCGATGTCGTAGGAGGGGCGCATCAGCGACGCCTCGGACAGCAGGGCGCCGGGGGAGACGGACGAGGCCTGTGCATCGCGCATCCAGGAGCCCTCGGGCATCTGTGAGCGATCCCGGGGGAGGAGCACGATCAGCGCCGCGGCGAACAGGAGCGCGGCGGCGACCGGGACGTAGAGGCGCAGCAGCCGCGCCGGGTAGTAGCGAGCCCAGTCGAAGCCGCCGCGGAGGGCGGGAAGGGCCACGACGATCCCGGACAGGACGAAGAAGATCAGCACGGACTCGGTCCCCGCCAGCAGCAGCTTGAGCGGGGTCTCGGTCAGCGTCGTCCAGGCCGCGGGGTCCAGCCACGGACGGGCGACGAGCGAGGCGTGGTACAGCAGGACCACCAGCGCGGCGACCCCTCGGAGGCCGTCGAGTCCGGTGATCCTGCCCTGCGTCGTCCTGCCGCTACCGCTCTGAGACATCCCGCTCCACGCTACGTCGCGCGCCTGGACGCGACCTGACCGGATGCTCGGCGCCGGATGTCCGGGGCCTCCGGCAGACTGTCCTGGTGGCGGGAATGAGAGCATTCTGGGCGGCACTGCCCACCCCCGGTCGGTGGCTGCTGTCCACCGTCGCGATCCAGACCCTGGGGCGCGGCCTGACCCTCCCCTTCACGATCATCTACCTGCACGAGGTGCGGGGGTTCGACCTCGGGCTGTCGGGGGCGCTCATGAGCGTCATCGCGGTCACCGGGCTCGTCGTGACCGGTCCCGGGGGCACGCTCATCGACCGGTACGGCGCGCGGCGCGTGCTCCTCGTCGGACTCGTGGCGATGATCGCCGGGTGCGCGCTGCTCGCCTTCGCGATGCATCCCGTCACCGCCGCGCTCGCGCTCGTGCTCATCGGCGTGAACTTCGGGGTCTCCTGGCCGGGATTCAACGCGCTGATCGCGTCGATCGTCGACGGCGAGGTGCGCCAGCAGTACTTCGGCGTGAACTTCGCCCTGGTGAACCTGGGCATCGGCGTCGGCGGGATCGTCGGCGGGTTCTTCGTCGACGTGCAACGCCCGGAGACCTTCACCGCGATCTTCCTCGTCGACGCCGCCACGAGCCTCATCCCGATGGCGCTGCTGCTCGGCCCGCTCCGCCATGTGCGGACCGCGCACGGCCCCGAGGGAGAGGGGGCGGCGCCGGTGGAGGGGTACCGGCGGATCCTTCGCCGTCCGGCGGTGCTCTGGGTGACCCTCCTCACGTTCCTGTCGGTCTTCATCGGGTACGGGCAGATGGAGGCCGGGTTCCCGGCGTTCGCGCGTCAGGTCGCCGGGGTGTCGACGCAGGTGGTCGGGCTGTCGTTCGCCGTCAACACGGCGGTGATCGTCCTGCTGCAGTTCGCGGTCCTCCGGCTGATCCGCGGGCATCGGCGAACCCGGGTGATGCAGGTCATGGCGCTCACCTGGGCCGTGTCCTGGGTGCTGCTGGGCGCCTCGGGACTGCTTCCCGGATCGCTCGTCGCCGCCATCGGCGTGCTCGCGTACATGGGAGTGTTCGCGTTCGGCGAGACGATGCTCCAGCCCACGGTGCCCGCGGTCTACAACGACCTGGCCTCCGACCGCAACCGCGGGCGCTACAACGCGATCAACTCGGCGGCGTTCCAGGGCGGCGCGATCGCCGGGCCGGTCGCGGCGGGCGTGCTGCTCGGGCGCGGGTGGGATCTCGGCTTCGTGGCCGTGATGATCCTCGGATGCGCGGCGATCGCCGTCCTCGCGCTGGCGCTGGAACGGCGGCTGCCCGCCGAGGCGAACGGAGCGGTCGCGTCGCGCGGCGCCGTGGCGGAGGAGACCGGGACCCGGTGACGGGCGGGGCGTCAGTCCAGCACGCCGACGCCCTCGCGCCGCTCGAAGACCAACTGGGTCTCCGTGGCCCGCACGACGTCGTGGACCGTGATGTGCTCGAGCACGATGTCCCGCAGCGCGGCGGCGTCGGAGACGGCCACGTGCACGAGGAAGTCGTCCGCGCCGGCGATGTGGAACACCTGGAGGACGCCGCTCGTGCGTTGGAGCGCGCGGAACAGGTCCTCCACCCCGGACTTGCTGTGGTTGGCGAGCCGCACCCGGATCACCGCCTGGACCGGGCGCCCGAGCCTCGTCATGTCCACGAGCACGGCGGTCCCCGTGATCACGCCGCGTTCCCGGAGCAGGCGGAGCCGATAGGCGCAGGTCGACTCGGCCATGCCGAGACCGGCGGCGAGCGCCTTCACCGTGGAGTCGGGGTGCTCGACGTAGGCGCCGAGCAGGCGCAGGTCGACGTCGTCCAGCGGGGCACGAGTCGAGGACGAGGGGGGTTGTCCGTCGTGCAAGGCGCGAGCTCCTCCGGTCACCGATGTTGGTTGTTCTCCAAGATCATCCCGGATTCTTGCGGTGTGGACAAGGTATCTGGCCCTGACGTGCGTCAGCAATCAGTGTGGAGGGATGAGGAAGACGGATTCGCACTTCGACACCCGCGCCGTGCACGCCGGCCGTGACGACCTGACCGCCCTCGGCGTGCACGCGGTCCCCATCGACCTGTCGTCCACGAACCCGCTGCCCGACATCCTGCACGGCGGCGACTCGTACGAGTCGATGGCCAACGGCGGGCACCCGCTGCCGGAGGGCGGCAACGTCTACGCGCGACTGTGGAATCCCACCGTCGCACGGTTCGAGGAAGCGCTGGCGGAGCTGGAGGGGGCGCAGGCCGCCGTCGCGTTCAGCTCGGGGATGGCCGCGATGACCGCAGCGATCCTCGCGCACGCCACCGCTCGCGGCAAGAGCCACGTGGTGGCCGTCCGCCCGCTGTACGGAGGGACGGACCACCTGCTGGACTCCGGGCTGCTCGGCGCGGAGGTCACGTTCTGCGCCGAGGACGAGGTCTCGCACGCGCGGCGTCCGGACACCGGGCTGATCGTGCTCGAGAGCCCGGGCAACCCGACGCTGGACCTCGTGGACATCGCGGGCGTCGTCGCCCAGGCGGACGGGATCCCGGTGCTCGTGGACAACACCTTCGCGACCCCGATGCTGCAGAACCCCGTCGCGCTCGGGGCGGCGATGTCGCTGCACAGCGCCACGAAGTACATCGGCGGTCACGGGGACGTCATCGCGGGTGTGATCGCGTGCTCCGAGGAGACCGCCGAGTCCCTGCGCCGCGTCCGTGCGATCACCGGCGCCCTGCTGCATCCGCTCGGCGCGTATCTGCTCCATCGCGGGCTCGCCACGCTGCCGATCCGCATGCGGACGCAGCAGGCGTCCGCCCAGCGCGTCGCCGACTGGCTGGCCGAGCGCCCCGAGGTCGCCGAGGTCCGCTACCCGGGGCAGGACGAGCGCCGTGGTCTCGTGGGGACCCAGATGCGCGGGCCGGGGGCGATGATCGCGATCCGGCTGCACGGCGGCTACGCCGCCGCCTCCGCGGTGACCGGAGCGGTCCGTCTCTTCACGCACGCGGTGTCCCTGGGCGGCGTGGACTCGCTGATCCAGCATCCGGCCGCCCTCACGCACCGCCCGGTCGCCCCCGAGGCTCGCCCGGGTGCCGATGTGCTGCGCCTGTCGATCGGGCTCGAGGACGTCGACGACCTCCTCGCGGATCTGGACACGGCCCTGCGCCAGGCCACGGCGGCCCGCACCGGCGCGGGTGTCCCGGTCCGCGAGGAGGTCGGCGCGGGGCGCGACGGCGCACGAGAAGGCCGGCAGGCGGTCCCTGTGCCGGCGTCGCAGTGAGGGCGGCGGCTCCGCGGCGGGACGGTCGCGCGCCTCGTGGAACGATGGAGGGATGACCTCTGCGAACCTCACCCGGGAAGAGACCGCCGCGCGATCCGCGGCCATCGGCCTCCAGCGCGTCCGCGTCGAGCTGGACCTGAGCGGTGCCCCGGATCCGTCCCGTTCCGGATTCCCGACGATCACGACGCTCGAGTTCGATGCGACGGCGCCGGAGACGTGGATCGACTTCATCGGCGAGGGAGTGAGCCGGGTGACGTTGAATGGCGTCGACCAGGAGGTGCGCTACGACGGCGCGCGGATCACGGTGTCGGGCCTGGCGCCGCACAACGTCGTGACGATCGAGGCGACGGGCGCCTACAGCAGGTCCGGGGAGGGGCTCCACCGCTTTTCGGACCCGGTCGACGGTCACACCTACCTCTACACGCAGTACGAACCGGCCGACTCCCGGCGGGTGATGGCCTGCTTCGAGCAGCCGGACATGAAGGCCTCCTACACCTTCGTGGTCCGCGCCCCGGAGGGGTGGCAGGTGCTGTCGAACCAGAGCGCGGTCGGCACGTCGGCCGCCCACGGGATCCAGACGGTGGAGTTCGCACCGACGCTGCCGATCTCCAGCTACATCACGGCGGTCGCGGCCGGTCCTTACCACCGGATCGACGCCGCCTGGGATCACGGCGGGCAGTCCGTTTCCCTGGGTGTGCTGTGCCGTGCCTCGCTCGCGGAGCACCTCGACGCCGACGAGATCGTGACGATCACCCGCCAGGGGCTGGACTTCTTCACCGAGGCGTTCGGCTACGACTACCCGTGGGGGAAGTACGACCAGATCTTCGTCCCGGAGTACAACCTCGGGGCCATGGAGAACCCGGGGCTCGTGACGTTCACGGAGGCGTACGTGTTCCGCGGCGCCGCGACGCGCGCCCAGCATCAGGCGCGCGCGAACACGATCCTGCACGAGATGGCGCACATGTGGTTCGGCGACCTCGTCACCATGCGCTGGTGGGACGATCTCTGGCTGAAGGAGTCGTTCGCGGACTACATGGGCTCCCACGCGTCGGTGGCCGCGACCGTGTTCACCGACGCCTGGGTCGCCTTCGCGAACCGTCGGAAGGCCTGGGCCTACACGCAGGACCAGCTGCCGACGACCCATCCGGTCGTCGCGGACATCCCCGACCTGGAGGCGGCGAAGCTGAACTTCGACGGGATCACCTACGCCAAGGGCGCGGCGGTGCTCAAGCAGCTCGTCGCGTTCGTGGGCGAAGAGGCCTTCTTCGAGGGCGCCCGCCGGTACTTCGCCCGGCACGCGTTCGGCAACACGACGCTGGAGGACCTGCTCGTCGAGCTCGCCGACGCCTCCGGCCGGGACGTCAGGACGTGGTCGCAGGCGTGGCTGGAGACCACCGGCGTCACGACGCTGTGGCTGGAGCGCTCGTCGTCGGGATCGGCGGAGGTCGTGCAGTCGGCGGCCCGCCCGCACCGGCTGCAGATCGGTCTTTACGACCGGGTCGACGGCGTGCTGGCCCTCCGGGAGCGCGTGCCCGCGGACATCGCGCAGGAGCGGACGCCGGTGGCTCTGCCGGCCGCCGACCTGACCCTCCTGAACGACGGAGACCTGACCTACGCGAAGGTCCGCCTCGACGAGCGCTCCCTCGCCACCGTGGAGGAGGGGCTGTCGACCCTGGAGGACCCGCTGGCGCGGGCACTGGTCTGGTCGGCGCTGTGGAACGCGACGCGCGATGGCGAGCTGCCCGTCGAGCGTTACCTGGGTATCGCGCGCGACCATGCTCCCCGGGAGAGCGACAGCGCGCTGCGTAACGGCGTGCTGCTCAACGCGGCCTTCGCGGTCGGGCACTACACACCGGAGGCCGATCGCGCGGGGGCCCGTCGTGAGTGGCTGGAGACGTGCTGGGCGGCGCTCGGGGACGCCGACCCCGGCAGCGATGCGCAGCTGGCCTGGGCCCGGGCGTTCGCCTCGGCCGCGGCCGTCGACGATGCCCGTCGCGCAGAGGTGCGCGCGCTCCTCGACGGGAAGGCGCCGGAGGGGCTTCCCCTCGATCCGGATCTCCGCTGGGAGCTCGTGGTCGCGCTCGCGGCGACCGGCCACGCGGACGAGTCGGCGGTCGCCGCCGAGCTGCGCCGCGACGACACGGCGAGCGGGCGCACCGCGGCGCTCGCCGCGCGCCGTTCCTTCCCGACGGCGGACGTGCGTGCCGAGGCGTGGAAGTCAGCGTGGACGGATCAGAGCCTCAGCAACGACCACCTCGACGCCACGATCCGCGGCGTGCGGGCGGGCGCGCGCCGGGATCTGATCGAGGCGCACGACGCCGACTACTTCGCGCGGATCCGCGACGCATGGGAGCAGCGGAGCATCGAGATCGCCCAGCGGCTGGTAATCGGGCTGTTCCCCGCGGCGGCGTCGACGGAGGCCGTCGACGCCTGGCTCGCGGCCAACGCCGATGCTCCGGCGGCGCTGCGGCGGATCGTGATCGAGCAGCGCGACCACCTGGCCCGCGACCTCCGCGTCCGCGCCGCCCAGTAGCCCCCCCCGAGCCTCCGGCGTCGAAACCCCCTCGCCGCGCCGAGACCCCCTCTGAAATCCGTGTTTCAGAGGGGGTGCGGACGGGCAGAGGGGGTGTCGACGCTCCGGTCGACGCTCATCCCCATGACGCTCCGGACGATCCACGGGTGTGCGTGGTCGTCGGCGATGTGCGTCATCCCGAGCTTCTCCGCGACCCGACGGGACGCGGTGTTCTCGGGATGGATGATGGCCGTCAGCAGCGTGGGCGCGAAGTGCAGGCGGACAAGGTCCACGCACGCCTGCGCGGCCTCGGTGGCGTACCCCACGCCCTGGAGCTCCGGGCGCACGTGGTAGCCCACTTCGCGCACCCGGATGCCGTTGTAGGTCTGCCAGGTGATGCCGCAGTCGCCGACGAAGTCGCCGTCGAGGGTCTCCACGACCCAGAGCCCGTGCCCGTCCTCGTCGTAGCGGCGCTGCTGGTTCGCGATCCACGTCGCGCTCTCGGCACGGGTCCGCGGCGCGGGGTAGTACGCCATGACCTCCGGGTCGCCGAGCAGCCGGGCCATGTCGTCGAGGTCCGAGGGGCCCATCGGGCGGAAGCGGAGCCGTGCGGTCGGCGCGGGCAGGAGCGGGGGAGGAGCGACGGAGGGGGAGCGCGGCGGCTCAGTCATCGAGCACGTCGCCGGGCTCCAGGGCGAGGAACTCGCCGCCGCCCTGCTCCGTCGCCCACTGCAGACGCTGACGGTGCATGTTCTTGCCGATGACGGACAGCGTCATGTCGTGGGTGCCGAAGGCGCGCCGCGGCTTCACGGCGAGCACGAAGTCGATCGCGTCGCTCACGCGCAGCCAGGGGGCGCCGAGCGGAGCGGCCAGGATCCCGACCTCGACCCCCTCCGGGACGGCGTAGGAGTCGCCGGGGTAGTAGAACTCGTCGTTCACCAGCACCCCGACGTTCTCGACGAGCGGGATCGAGGAGTGGATGACCTCGTGCGTCCCGCCGAAGAAGCGGAGCGTGAACGACCCGACGGTGACCGTGTCCCCGGGCTCGACCTCGTTGACCGGAATCGGGTCGATCGACCGAGCGACGGCGGCGGGGGCGTAGACCGGCGTTCCCGGGGCGTCGCGAAGGATCCGCTCGAGCTGCGCCGGATCGACGTGGTCCGGGTGCTCGTGGGTGATGACGACCGCGACGAGGTGATCGAGATCGGCCAGCGGGAGGGTGAACATCCCGGGGTCGACGATCAGGGTCTCGCCGTGGTCGTCGATCCGGACGGTGGCGTGTTCGTGCTTGGTGACGCGCATGGGACGAGTCAACTCCCCTCCGGCGCCGGAGGCAAACGACCGTTCGACACTCCCGGGATCCGCGATCGCCCGCCGTCGATTTTGCGAGCGCACAGCGTCATGTCATACTTGAACGGTTGTCGCGAGACGGAAAGCCTCGCGGAAACGGCCCCATCGTATAGCGGCCTAGTACGCCGCCCTCTCACGGCGGTAACGCGGGTTCGAATCCCGCTGGGGTCACCGAAGAGCGAAGGCTCCCGGCAGTGCCGGGGGCCTTCGTCGTTCCCTGCCACGAGCTGACCGGTGCGGGGACCGGTCAGCGGCGGACGGCACCGGCGGATCATCCTCGGCGCCCCATGTCCTCGGCGGTGAGGCGGATGCCCTCCGTCGAGCTCGCCGACCTCGCGAGCTCCATGAGGTACTGCCGATTCAGCGTCGGCGGTTCGGACCCGTCGAAGTCGAACCGCAGTGCGATGGCGGGGTGGATCCAGATCGAACTGCGTCCGGTCGGCTCGTCGTCGCAGTGCGGCCAGGAGACGGTGAAGCTCTCACCACGGCGCAGCTTCGTCGTCATCACGAGAGTGAGGTGGGCGAGAGTCCGGTCCTCGACGTGGATCGGGGAGGAGGTCCCGCCATAGTGAATGCGTCCCACGCCGTCCTACACCTGTCCGCGGGACTCTTCCGCGGGAGCCGGGAGCTCGGGCTCGCGCACGCGGCGACGGTCCGGTCGGAAGCCGTGTTCGACGCCCCACAGCACGGCCTCGGTACGCGAGCGCGCGCCGATCCGACGGTACGCGGACCGGATGAAGGTCTTCACGGAGTTGATCGAGAGGCGGGTGCGCTCGGCGATGTCGGTGTTGGAGAAGCCCTGCGTGATGAGCGCGAGGATCTCGGACTCGCGAGCGGTGAGGCCCTCCTCCCGGCCGGGCCAGTCCCCGCCTGTGGGAGCGGGTGCGCTCCGTCCGTCGACCCAGACCTGTGATCGCCCCGCATGGATCTCCCGCAACGCGGTGACGAGCTGTGCCGCGGTGACGCCCTTGGAGACGTAGCCTCCCGCGCCGTTGGTGATGGCGGCGCGGATCACGGACTCGTCGAGGACCCACGAGTACACCACCACGCGACCGACTCGCGAGTTCGCGGACAGCTCGTGGACGTCCTCGCGGTCGCCCTGCGTGGATGCGAACGTGTCGTACAGGGCGATGTCGACCTCGTCCGCCACGGGCGTGTTCAGATCCAGTTCGACGACCTGGATCATGTCCTGATAGGCGCGCATCATCCCGGCGAGGCCGTGCGCGACCACCTCGTAGTCGTTCACCAGGGCGACGCGGAGCGCGGGCGCATCCGGATCGGTCGACGGTTCGTCCGAGCGGCGCGAGGGACCATCTGGCGACATGATCCCCACGGTACGGGGGAGTGGACTGCCTGTCTTCACCCCTAGGGGTGAAGACGCTCTCGGCCCGGGCCGCTCGCTAGCGGCGGACGGGGTGCCGCTCGCTCCACGCGACGCGGATCTCGCGCTCGGCGAATCGCCATCCCTGCGCTGTCCGGCGGAAGCGATCGTGATAGCGGATGAGCAGCGTGAGGTCGACATGCCCGTCCTCGTTCGACAGGAGATGGTGCGCGGTGCAGGCGGTCTCCCCGGTCGCCTCGTCGCCGAGGAGGACGGAGCGGTGGTTCCCGAGGAAGTGGAAGGTCTCGACGAAGCGGTCCAAGCGCGCGATGGCGGTGGCGATCTCGGCCCGTCCGGTGTGGGTCCCATCCGGAGCGCGCAGGACGCCGTCCGGCAGGAACAGGGCGGCGAGCTCCGCGCTCGCCCGGTCGTCCGCGCAGCGCGCGTAGCTCTCGACGAGATCGCGCAGTGAGAGCCGGTCCTCGATGTCGGTGATCCTCATCCGCGCACTCTATCGAGCGCTTGGTCGGTCCTCAACGGCGTCAGACGCGGCCTCGGCGCGGCTCCCCTCCCGCAGCACGATGGCCCGCAGCGCGGGGGTGCGCAGCGGGAGGACCATGATCAGCGCGAGTGACGCACCGTAGAGGGCGAACGGCATCCAGAGGGGGAGGGCGGACGCGAGAGCGCCGAACCCGGCCATCGCGATCGGCATGAGGACGTCGTCGCCGAGTCGGGTCACCGACGACATGCGACCGAGGTAGTCCGGCGCGACGGTCGCCGCGAACGTCGCGCCCAGCAGGACGGACGCGTACCCCGCGGTGAGTCCGATCACGAGACACGCCGCGCCGATCGCGACCGGGGAGCCGATCCCGAGGACCGCGATCGCCGCCCCCTGCGCGATGAGGGCGCGGAACGCGGCGACGGCCTCGCGGCGGGGACGGAATCGCACCACGGCGAGCGCACCGGCCAGCGCACCGCCGCCGACGAGCGCCTCGAAGAGCCCCACGGCTCCGGCGCCCCAGCCGTGGGCATGCGCCTGGAGAGCGAGGCCGATGGCGAGGGCGGGGCCGACGGCGAGGTTGAGCCCGGACAACGACAGGACGAGCGTGCGCGTGGCTGGCTCGCGCCGGAGATGGCCGAAGCCGCGGGCGACCCCGCGCAGCACCGACTCCCCGTCCGAGGACCGCGGCAGCGCGAAGCGCGCACGCAGCCAGAGGGCGAGGAAGGCGATCACGACGGTGAACGTCACCGCGTCGATCGCTGCGCTTCCGCCGATCCCGAACAGGGCGACGAGGAGGCCCCCGACGGCGGCGCCGGCCATCGTTCCCAGGCGGCCCAGTGTCTGGCTGAGCGCCGAATAGGCGGGCAGGTCGGCGGTCCGGACGAGCCGGCGCGGCATGGTCCCCGCGGCGGGCTCGTAGAAGGCGTCGCAGATCCCGAACGCCACCGTCGCGACGAGGAGCAGCCCGACCGTCGGCGCGGAGGACAACGCCCAGAGCGCGGCTCCGACCAGCACGGCCACGCGGATCCCGTTGAACAGCAGCATCATCCGCCGGGCGTCCGCACGGTCGGCGACGGCCCCGCCCAGGATGAGGATCACGGCGCGCGGCACCGTCCCGGCGGCGACGACGAGCCCGGCGACGGCCGGTGAGGCGATCTGCACGGCCGTCCAAGCCACCGCGATGGTCCACACGGCGTCACCGGCGTCGGAGAGCGCTTTGACGACCAGCCACGACTGGACCATGCGGTCCCTTCGGAAGGGCGGCGGCTCGCGCAGAAGGCGCGGCTGGGGTGCGGTCGTCATCTCAGCCCTCCGTGGGGAATCCGTGTGCGAAGAAGAAGACCGGGATGCGCTCCCTGCCGTCTCCTCGGTCGATGTCGCGTGCCCAGTCGCGGACCAGGGCGTTGATGCGGTCTCCGAGGTCCGCCAGTTCGTCCGGGGTCGCCCATGAGAGGGTGTCCGTGCTGAAGGCGTCGTAGCCGGGGGTCTCGGCCGACGGTCGTCGCCGAGCGCGCTGCAGTCGCTCGATCTGCGCGCGGATGTTCTGCCGTTCGGCCTCTCGGGCCAGGAGCGCGTCGGCGGGGGAGTCGGCGAAATCGTCGGCGGACCAGGTGAAGCCGCGTCGGGCCAGGCGCCACCAGCTGGTGCGCCGGTCGCCGTCGGGCGCCTCTGCGCGCTCCACGACCCCGGCGCGCTCCAGCATCCTCAGGTGGTGGCTGATGCTGCCGACCTGTGCGTCGAGGCGCCGTGCCAGCACGGTGACCTGCGCCGTGTCGTGGAGCACGAGGTGGTCGACGATGCGTCGCCGGAGCGGGTGGTGCACGGCGGTGATGACGGAGATCTGTTCCACGCCGACCACGGTAGGGCGGGGATCCGAATTCGACAAGAGTTCTTGTATACCCCGGAAAATCACGGAAGCGGCGCATTCTCAAACACGCGTTCTCGGCCCGGCGAGATCGATCAGGAACCGAGAAGTTACGCCGTGGGGATCCGCGTAGCCTCGGATCCGTACCGGGCGAGAGCGCCCGGGCCACGGACACCATGATGACGGAGGAGACATGGCCAAGGACGAGGCTTCTGCGGGGCTGAGCAAGGAGGAGCGCGAGGCGGTCAAGCAGCGCGCGAAGGAACTGCGCGAGCAGGAGAAGGCGGGGAAGAACCGTGCCGCGGGCGAGAAGGCGGTGAAGGAGGCCATCGAAGCCCTGGAGCCCGAGGACAGGGTGCTCGGCGAGGGGCTGTACCGGGTGGTCTCCTCCGTGGCGCCCGATCTCGTGCCGAAGACCTACTACGGGATGCCCGGGTTCGCCAACGGCGAGGGCAAGATCGTCGTCTTCCTCTCGCCCGCGAAGAAGTTCAACACCCGCTACGCGACGATCGGGTTCGAGGATCGCGCCGCGCTCGACGACGGCGACATGTGGCCGGTCGGGTTCGCGGTGCGCTCGTGGACGCCGGAGGTCGAGGAGCGGGTCACGGACCTGGTCCGCCGCGCCGTGAGCTGAGCGCACGACGACGCCCGCCGATCGGGGATCGGCGGGCGTCGCGTCGGATCAGGCGCGGTCGACCGTCTCCGCGCGGGCCGGGCGACGACGCCGGCGGAGGCGGATCACTCCCCAGACGACGAGGGCGGCGGCTCCGGCGATCACCAGCCACGGCAGCAGGAACCCGAGGGCGACCACGAGACCGTTGAGGGTGGCGATGAGCCCGGTCCAGCCCGCGGCGAGTCCGTCGCCGAATCCGGCCGGGTCCGCCTTCACGGGATCCGCCGTCCGGGTGAGCGAGACGGACAGCGTGGACATGTCGACCTGCGTCTCGAGATCCTTGAGCTGCTGCTCGTATCCCTCCAGCTGCGCCTGGCGGTCGGTGAGAGCCGTCTCGGCGGCCAGCAGGTCGGCGACGGAACCCGCCTGCGCCATGAGCTCGGTGAGCCGCTGCACGGACGCCCGCGAGGACTCGATCCGGGCCCGAAGATCCACGGCGACGGCGGTCACATCGCTCTTGCCGACGGACGTGGCGGTCACCTCGCCGAGGGATCCCAGCTCGTCCATCAGGGCGGCGAGGTCCGCGGCGGGCACGCGCACGGTGAGCCAGCCGTAGTCGTCGCCCCGGGGAAGGGGCGGTTCGCTCGTCGCGGCCTGGTCTCCGTCGACGGTCGGGTCGCCGCCCGCTCCGATGTCCTGGCTCTCGACGAACCCGCCGTGCTTCTCGGCGAGGGTCGAGAGAGTCTCGGCGGCCGCGCGGATGTCGTCCACCCGGACCGTGGCGGATCCCGTCTGGATGATCTCGCGCTCGGCGACCGCACCGGGATCCGCGCCCTTGACGGCCGAGCCGGCGTCACTCTGCGCTTCGGTGTCGTAGGTCACCCCTCCGCCGGCGCTCTCCGGCGCGGGCGCGCCGCCGGAGTCCTCCGCCACCGAGGTCGCGAACGAGCCCGATGCGCCGCCGAGCCCGTTCACGACGGCCGGGGTGACCATCACGCCGACCACGAAGGCCGCAGCGATTCCCCCGGCGGTGAGCCAGCCCCGGCGACGGCGGGAGCGGGAGCGTTCGGTCTTCTTCCGGTCCGCGGTCCGCTCATCGGCGATCCGCTCGAACACCGCCTCCTCGATGCGCGCGACGCTGTCGTCCGGGAGGTCGGGCAGGGTGATGTCGGGGGTTTGGGCGTTCATGCGGGTTCCGTTCCGGTCACGGCTCCGCGCAGGCGGGTGCGCACGCGGGAGAGACGGTTGCGGACGACGGCGTGGCCGACCCCGAGCTCGTCGGCGGCGGCCTGGTAGGCATAGCCCTCGGCGGCGCAGAGGCGGAAGATCTCGCGGTCGAGCTCGCTCATCCCCGCGAGCTCGCGGGTGATCCGATCCGCCAGCTCGGCGCTGATGACCTGCTGCTCCACGTCCACGGTCGCGGGCAGGGTCTCGTCCAGGCCCTCCTGCGTCCGGGACTCGTCGCGGATCCGCCGGCGCAGGCGGTTGGCCGCCTGGAACCGGCAGATCGTCGCGAGCCAGGGCAGCACGGAATCGCCGGCGAGGACGAGTCCCGGGAGCTTGCGCCACGCGACGACGAACGTCTCCTGGACCACGTCCTCGGCATCCGCCGGGGACCCGAGGATGCCGTGGGCGATCCAGTACACCGGCCGCACGTAGGCGCGATACAGCGCGCGGAACGCGTGCTCGCTACCTTCGGCCGCTCGCGCGACCAGTGCCTGGTCGTCCGTCGCCTGTGTCATACCCGCTCCGTTCGGTGTCTCTCACCGGGAAGTGTCGCGTGTGCGGGAATCGTCTCAGATCCGGATCGGGACCGGTGCGGATCGGTGCCGGATCGTGTCCGGCTCAGTGCGCGGCGGGGGCGGCCGGCTTGGCAGCGGTGTGGGACGACATCCGGTCGATCCAGGCGAGCGCGAGCGCGGAGACGATGAACACCATGTGGATGACGACCTGCCACAGGACGCCGACGGGGGTGTACTTGTCCCCGCTGTGGACGGTGCCGTTCTCGGTCATCCCGCCCACCTCGATGAAGGTCTTCAGCAGGTGGATCGACGAGATGCCGATGATGGCCATCGCGAGCTTGACCTTCAGCACGTTCGCGTTGACGTGGGAGAGCCACTCGGGCTGATCCGGGTGGCCGTCCACGTGGATCCGCGAGACGAAGGTCTCGTAGCCGCCGATGATCACCATGATGAGCAGATTCGCGATCATGACCACGTCAATGAGGCCGAGGACGGCCAGCATGATCTCGGACTCGACGAGCTCCTTGCCGGCGAACACCTTCTCGACGAGGTGCCACAGCTCGATCATGAACACCACGACGTAGACCGCCTGCGCGACGATCAGCCCGAGGTACAGCGGCGCCTGGAGCCACCTGCTGACGAAGATGAGCGAGGCGATGGCCCGTGCCCAGGGGTTGCGGTCACTGGTCTCGAGCGGCGCTTCGGCGTTCGGCGTCTCTGTCACGCCGACCATTTCACCACGAGCGGCGGCCGGTGCACGACGCTCGGTCCGGTACGATGTTCAGGCGAGAGGGAGTATCCCGCTTCCGCGCGGTCGTCATCACGAGCATCGTCATCGCTGCTCCGGACGCGCGACGCACTCCGGTGCGGGGGAGAGACTTTCGGCTCTTGACCGACCCTTTCGAAAGGTGCATCGCGCCCGTGGACATCCCTGTCTGGTTCGAGGTCACGTCGCTGATCGTGCTGACGCTGATCCTCGTCGGAGACCTGCTGCTCATCCTGAAGCGGCCCCATATCCCTTCCACGAAGGAATCGGCCCTCTGGGTCACCTTCTACGTCACCCTCGCGCTGATCTTCGCCGGGCTCCTGTTCCTCATGGGAGACACCAAGGACTCGGTCGACTTCCTCACCGGGTGGGCGATGGAGTACAGCCTCTCCATCGACAACCTGTTCGTCTTCGTGCTGATCATGACGCAGTTCTCGGTGCCTCGGCGCTATCAGCAAGAGGTGCTGATGGTGGGGATCATCATCGCCCTGGTGCTGCGGGCGATCTTCATCCTCATCGTCGGCGCGGCGGTCGAGCACCTGAGCCCGATCTTCTATCTCTTCGGCGCGTTCCTCATCTTCACGGCCATCCGCCAGGCGATGCCGGAGAAGCACGAGGACGACGAGCAGACGGAGAACTTCATCATCCGGATGCTCCGCCGCGGGATCGACATCAGCGACAACTACGACGGGGCCAAGCTCCGCACGGTCGTGGACGGCAAGAAGATGTTCACCCCGATGCTCATCGTGTTCGTCTCCATCGGTGTGACCGATCTGATGTTCGCGGTCGACTCGATCCCCGCGATCTACGGCGTCACGCAGAACCCGTTCCTCGTCTTCACCGCGAACCTGTTCGCGCTGATGGGTCTGCGCCAGCTCTACTTCCTGCTCGGCGACCTGCTGGAGAAGCTGCGCTACCTGCACTACGGCGTCGCGTTCATCCTGGGCTTCATCGGCATCAAGCTGATCCTGCACGCCATGAACCACAACGAGCTGCCGTTCATCAACGGCGGCCACCCGATCGAGTGGGCGCCGGACATCAACAACTGGGTCTCCCTCGGCGTGATCTTCGCCTCCATGGCCGTGGCGACCGTGGCGAGCCTCATCGCGTCCTCGCGTGACAAGAAGCAGGAGAAGCGGGACCTCGCCGTCACGGAGTGACGCCCGCGGTCCGAGGCGCCTGCGTGCCGGCACCCCGTGCCCACGCGGGCGCCTCGCCGTCTCTCTGTACTTCTCCTCGCCTCAGGAGTACGTTTTGCACACCAGATCGGTGAGCAAGAGGACGATGATGACGGCGAGTCGGCGGATTCTGATCGGCGCTGGTTGTGCCGTGGCCGCACTCGTCGGCGTCGCCGGCGGAACGGTGCTCGCCGCCAACGGAGCGACATCGGAATCCCGCGACATTTCGGAGACCCGCCCGGCGCCGTCCTACGCGGTGAACGCGCACGGTGAGACCTTCGGGTCCGCGGCGGACGCCTCGAACCGGGAACAGGAGCCGGATCTGATCCGGGCGTACGCGACCAACGGCAGGCTCGGATACGTCCGCAGGACGGAGTTGGAGGTCGCGGACGGCACGACGGCCGCTCTGTCCTTCACCTCGCCGGAGCAGGCGCTGGCGTGGCAGCAGGAACGGGGAGGACGGTCTTTCCCGGTCCCCGTCTATGCCGAGGACGGGACGACCGTCGTCGGGGAGTTCTTGGTTCTTCCCGGCGAGGTATCGAATGTCGTTCCCTGACGGCAGCGGGGCGGCGGGTGGACGTGACAGGCGGGACCTCGCCGTCACGGAGTGACGCCCGCGGTCCGAGGCGCCTGCGTGCCGGTGTAAACTGACCGGCATGCAGGCGCCGGCGCTTCTCCTTAGCAGCCGCGACGAGACCTCGATCAGCTAGGCCATCCTCGTCGCGGAGTCCGCTCTGGCCATACGCCGACAACAGGAGACAGCGACACATGACCAACGACGCGACGACCGCGCCGACGCGCCCCCGCACCCTGGCCGAGAAGGTCTGGGACGACCACCTCGTGGTCAAGGGCGAGAACGGCGAGCCGGACCTCATCTACATCGACCTGCACCTGGTGCACGAGGTCACGAGCCCGCAGGCCTTCGACGGCCTGCGCACGGAGAGGCGGCCGCTCCGGCGCCTCGACCTCACGATCGCGACCGAGGACCACAACACACCGACCCTGGCGATCGACAAGCCCATCGCCGACCTCACCAGCCGCACGCAGATCGAGACCCTGCGCCGCAACGCCGAGGAGTTCGGCGTGCGCCTGCACTCGCTGGGCGATGCCGAGCAGGGCATCGTGCACGTCGTCGGGCCGCAGCTCGGCCTGACGATGCCCGGCATCACCGTCGTCTGCGGCGACTCGCACACCTCGACCCACGGCGCGTTCGGCGCCATGGCGTTCGGGATCGGCACCAGCGAGGTCGAGCACGTCATGGCGACCCAGACCCTGCCGCTGAAGCCGTTCAAGACGATGGCGATCAACGTCGACGGGACGTTGCGCCCCGGGGTCACGGCGAAGGACATCATCCTCGCCGTGATCGCCAAGATCGGCACCGGCGGCGGGCAGGGCTACGTCCTGGAGTACCGGGGCAGCGCCATCCGCGCGCTGTCGATGGAAGGCCGGATGACGATCTGCAACATGTCGATCGAGGCGGGTGCCCGCGCCGGCATGGTGGCTCCGGACGAGACGACCTTCGCGTACGTGAAGGGCAAGCCGCATGCCCCGCAGGGGCAGGACTGGGACGACGCCGTCGCCTACTGGCGGACGCTCCCGACGGACGAGGGCGCCGAGTTCGACGCGGAGGTCTTCATCGACGCGGACGCGCTGGAGCCGTTCGTGACCTGGGGGACCAACCCGGGCCAGGGCAGCTCCCTGTCCTCGTCCGTCCCGGATCCGTCCGCGATCGAGGACCCGAACGAGCGCGCCGCCGCCCAGCGGGCCCTGGAGTACATGGACCTGGCGCCCGGGACGCCGCTGAAGGACGTGAAGGTCGACGCGGTCTTCATGGGTTCCTGCACGAACAGCCGGATCGAGGACCTGCGGGCCTTCGCGTCCATCATCAAGGGCAAGCAGAAGGCCGAGGGCGTCCGGGTGATGGTCGTCCCGGGCTCGGCCCGGGTCCGCCTGGAGGCCGAGGCCGAAGGGATCGACAAGATCGTCGAGGAGTTCGGCGGCGAGTGGCGGTTCGCCGGCTGCTCGATGTGCCTGGGCATGAACCCCGATCAGCTCGCCCCGGGCGAGCGCTGCGCCTCCACCTCCAACCGCAACTTCGAGGGCAGGCAGGGCAAGGGCGGGCGCACGCACCTCGTGTCGCCGCTCGTCGCCGCCGCCACCGCCGTGCGCGGCACCCTGTCCAGCCCGAGCGACCTGGTCGAGCAGGAGGCCTGAATCATGGAGAAGTTCACCACGCACACCGGCGTCGCCGCTCCGCTGAAGAGCTCCAACGTCGACACCGACCAGATCATCCCGGCCGTGTTCCTCAAGCGCGTCACCAAGACCGGCTTCGACGACGCCCTGTTCCACGCCTGGCGGCAGGATCCGGATTTCGTCCTCAACCAGGAGCCGTTCGCGAAGGCGTCCGTCCTCGTCGCGGGGCCCGACTTCGGCACCGGCTCCAGTCGTGAGCACGCGGTCTGGGCGCTGCGCGACTACGGCTTCAAGGTCGTCCTGAGCCCTCGGTTCGCCGACATCTTCCGGGGCAACTCGGGCAAGCAGGGTCTCCTCGCCGCGACGGTCGACGAGGCCGACATCGAGCGGATCTGGGCGCTGATCGACGAGGAGCCCGGTCGCGAGATCACGGTCGACCTCGTCGAGCGCACCGCCGTGATCGGCGGCTTCCAGGCCTCCATCGGCATCGACGATTACACTAGATGGCGGCTCCTCGAAGGGCTCGATGACATCGGGCTCACCCTGCGCAACGAAGACAAGATCGCGCAGTTCGAGGCCCGCCGCGAGTCGTGGCGGCCACGGACCCTGCCCGTTCGCTGAGCGGGGAGCGTGGGCCGGGGGCACCTCCGCCCCGGCGGCTCCGGCCGCGCTCCGCGTGAAGAAGAAGAGGCCCAGGGAATGACGACACCGCTGCACGACACCACCTCCGTCGGTTCGGTACCCTCGCTCACCGGTGACGTGCTGGCGATCCGCGGCGGGCGACCCCTGCGCGGTCGCGTGGACGTCAAGGGCGCGAAGAACCTGGCCACCAAGGCCATGGTCGCGACGCTCCTCGGCGAGACCCCCAGCACGCTGCGCGATGTGCCGGACCTTAGCGACGTGGCGGTCGTCCGCTCGCTGCTGGAGGTGCACGGCGTGCGTGTGGCGGTCGGCGATGAGCCGGGCTCGCTCACGTTCGACCCGAGCGGGGTCGAGTCGGCGCACATGGAGGAGATCGACGCCCACGCCGGCGCGTCGCGCATCCCGATCCTGTTCTGCGGCCCGCTGCTGCACCGTCTCGGCCAGGCGTTCATCCCCGACCTCGGCGGCTGCCGCATCGGCGACCGGCCGATCGACTTCCACCTCGACGCGCTGCGCAAGTTCGGCGCGGTCGTGGAGAAGCTGCCGAGCGGCATCCGCCTGTCCGCGCCGCACGGTCTGCGCGGCGCGAACATCCACCTGCCGTACCCGAGCGTCGGCGCCACGGAGCAGGTGCTGCTGACGGCGGTGCGCGCCGAGGGCACGACCGAGCTGCGCAACGCCGCCATCGAGCCGGAGATCATGGACCTGATCGCCGTGCTGCAGAAGATGGGCGCGATCATCTCCTACGAGCCCAACCGCGTCATCCTCATCGAGGGCGTCCCCACGCTCCGCGGCTACGACCACCGCTCCATCTTCGACCGCAACGAGGCCGCGTCCTGGGCGTCCGCGGCCCTCGCGACCGACGGCGAGATCTTCGTCGGCGGCGCCCGTCAGCAGGAGATGCTCACGTTCCTCAACGTGTTCCGCAAGGCCGGCGGCTGGTTCGACGTCCAGGAGGACGGCATCCTCTTCCGCCGCGAGGGCGAGCTGCGCCCCGTCGTCGTGGAGACCGACGTGCACCCCGGGTTCATGACGGACTGGCAGCAGCCGCTCGTCGTCGCGCTGACCCAGGCGCACGGCCGCTCCATCGTGCACGAGACGGTGTACGAGAACCGCATGGGCTTCACCGACGCGCTGGTCAAGATGGGCGCCGACATCGTCGTGCACCCCCACGGGCTGCAGGACGGGCCGCGCCGGGTCGCGCGCCGAGCCCTGGAGCAGGCGGCGGTCATCACCGGGCCGACGCCGCTGCACGGCGCCGACATCGTCGTCCCGGACCTCCGCGGCGGGTACAGCCACGTGATCGCGGCGCTGACGGCGTCGGGCGAGTCCACCGTGTCGGGGGTGGACATCCTCAGCCGCGGCTACGAGAAGTTCATCAGCAAGCTGGACGCCCTGGGGGCCGACTTCGACGTCGTCGGCTGAGCGGATGGCCTCGAAGGACATGGGCAGAGCCTCTCGGGAGAAGACCCGCCCCAGCCTGTTCTGGCTGCTGGCGGTGTTCGTCGTCCCCTTCGTGTCGTTCGCGGCGAAGCTGGAGTTCCGGGGGCGCGACAAGCTGCCCAAGGACGGCGCGTTCGTCCTCGCTCCGAACCACTACTCGGAGTTCGATCCGCTGATCGTCGCCGTCGCGGTGTGGCGGCTCGGTCGCGCACCGCGGTTCATGGCGAAGGAGAGCCTGTTCCGCGTCCCGGTCCTCGGCTGGGCCCTGCGGAAGACGGGCATGATCCCGGTGGCGCGGAGCTCGTCGGCGTCCGCCGCCAAGCTGACCCTGAAGCAGTCCGCCGAGCTCGTGGAGCACGGGCGCGGCGTGATCGTCTACCCCGAGGGCACGCTCACCCGCGATCCGGACCTCTGGCCGATGCGCGGCAAGTCCGGTGCGGTGCGCCTGGCGCTCGCGGGCGACATCCCGCTCATCCCGATGGTGCAGTGGGGGACCCAGGAGATCATGGGCCGCTACGCCAAGGGGCTGAGCCTGTGGCCGCCGCGCAAGCGCGTGCAGGTGGTCGTCGGAGATCCGGTGGACCTGTCCGACCTGCGCGAGCGCGCGGGGGAGCGCGGCACGCTCACCGAGGCCACCGACCGTCTGATGGCCGCCATCACGGCGCTCCTCGAAGAGGTCCGCGGCGAGAAGGCTCCTGCGCAGCGCTGGAACCCGTCCGAGCACGGTCAGAGGGAGACAGGTCGCCTTGACTCGTAAGCAGACGCCCGCGCCCGTGGCCGGGCCGCGTGTGACCGTCATCGGCGCGGGGAGCTGGGGGACCACCTTCGGTAAGATCCTCGCCGACGGCGGGGCGCAGGTCACCATGTGGGCCCGTCGCCCGGAGCTCGCGCACGAGATCGCCGAGGCCAAGCGCAACTCGCAGTACCTGTCCGGCATCAACCTGCCGCGATCGATGACGGCGACCCACGAGCTCTCGGCGGCGCTCGACGGCGCGGAGCAGGTGTACCTGTCGGTGCCGAGCCAGTCGCTGCGGGAGAACCTCAAGGCGCTGCGTCCGCTGCTCGCCGGTTCCGACGCGCCGGTGGTGAGCCTGATGAAGGGCGTCGAGCGGCGCAGCGGCCTGCGGATGAGCCAGGTGATCGAGCAGGAGCTGCGCTGCGATCCCGACCGCATCGCCGTGGCGAGCGGGCCGAACCTCGCGCTGGAGATCGCCCGTGAGCAGCCCACGGCCGCCGTGATCGCCTCGAACAGCCAGGAGACGGCGGACATCGTCGCGCGCGCGGCGCGCAACCGGTACTTCCGCAGCTTCGTGAACACCGACGTCGTCGGCACGGAGTTCGGCGGCGTCCTCAAGAACCTCATCGCCGTCGCGATCGGGATCGTGGACGGCGTGGGGTACGGCGAGAACACGAAGGCGTCGATCATCACCCGCGGGCTCGTGGAGATGACCGACTTCGCCGTCGCGAACGGCGCTCAGCCCGAGACGCTGCAGGGCCTGGCGGGGCTCGGCGACCTCATCGCCACCTGCCAGTCGCCGCTCAGCCGCAACAACACCGCCGGGCGCCTGCTCGGCCAGGGATACGGCTACCAGGACGTGGTCAAGCAGATGCAGCAGACGGCCGAAGGACTCGCCTCCGTCGCGCCCGTGCTGCAGCTGGCCCGCGCCGCCGGCGTGGAGATGCCGATCGTCGAGCAGGTCAAGATGGTGCTGGACGGCACCATGGACCCGCGCGACATCGCCCCGCATCTGACCACCGACGACGACACCCCTCAGGGGGAGAGGACCCAGAATGGACAAGCAGGCGGTGGTGGTGCTCTTCGGCGGGCGCTCCAGCGAGCATTCGATCAGTTCCGCAACGGCGGGAGGGGTGCTTCGAGCGATCGATCGTGATCGCTTCGACGTGATCCCGGTCGGGATCACTCGGGAGGGCGCGTTCGTCCTGGAGGACGACGACCCGGACAAGTTCCCTCTGGACGCCGCACACCTGCCGGAGGTCGTCGACAACGGCACCCGCGTGCAGTGGCCGGAGCCCGGCGGGATCCGCACGCTGCGGGTGATCCGTCCCGGCGGCGAGGCGCACGACCTCGGCGAGATCGATGTGGTGCTGCCTCTGCTGCACGGCCCCCACGGCGAGGACGGAACCCTGCAGGGCTTCTTCGACACGCTCGAGGTCCCGTACGCCGGCGGCGGCGTGCTCGATTCGGCGCTGTGCATGGACAAGCACTTCATGAAGGTCGCACTGCAGGCCGCGGGCATCGCCGTGGCGCCGTGGGTCACCGTGCGCCGCCGCGAGTGGGACGCCGCGCCCGAGGACGTCCGTGCCTCGGCGGCGGAGCTCGGACTCCCCGTGTTCGTGAAGCCCGCCCGCGCGGGTTCGAGCGTCGGCGTCTCCAAGGTCGAGAACGCCGCCGATCTCGACGACGCCCTGGCGATCGCGTTCGCGGAGGACGACAAGGTCCTCATCGAGACCGGTGTCGTCGGACGGGAGATCGAGGTCGCGATCCTGGAAGGCGCCGAGGGCCCGCGGGCCTCGGTCCCCGGGGAGATCGTGCTGACCTCCCGAGGCTTCTACGACTTCGAGGGGAAGTACCTCGGCGGCGACGGGGTCGACGTGGTGTGCCCTGCCGAGCTGGACGGCGACCAGGTCGCCGCGATCCAGGCCGCGGGGGTGCGTGCGTTCGAGGCGGTCGACGGGCGCGGCCTCGCCCGTGTCGACATGTTCCTCACGGCGGAGAACGGGATCGTCGTCAACGAGCTGAACACGATGCCGGGATTCACCCCGATCTCGATGTTCCCCAAGTGCTGGATCGCCAGCGGGCTGTCGTACCGGGAGCTGATCTCGGAGCTGATCGACGCGGGCCTGCGTCGCTGATCGGACCGTCGGCGGGAGAGGGGGGCGCTCCCGCCGCCCGGGGTCAGCCCTGGGCGTCGTCCTGGAGCGCGTCCGGCTCCGTGCAGCGGTTCTCCGCGGGGATGGTCCCGATGGCCGCCGCGAGACTCTTGTTGCCCACGACGTCGTTGGCGCTGAGGCCCTTGTTCGGCTCGTCCGGCTTCGTGTTGACGTAGAGCTGGACGGCGGGCTCCCGCCCGTACGTGGTCAGGCGCAGCCAGGGCCGCTCGGAGACGTCGACGAGCCAGTCGATGCCCTCCGCGGTGACGCACTGCAGCTCGCTCGTGGGCTGCGCCTTCGGCAGGCCGCAGACGAGGAGCACGGCCGACGGCTGCCCGGGAACGCCCCAGGCCGCGGTGGCCTGTGCGTCGGTCCACCGGCGTTCCTGCTCGCCGATCGACGGGACGTTCTGCAGGCGGACGGAGACCTCGGCGCACGCGGGGTCGTTCGCCGCTTCGGCCGGCTCCAGGTGCACGGTGGAGGAGCACCCGGCGAGGACGGCTGCTCCGCCGACGACCGTGAGGAGGGCGGCGAGCAGTCGGCGGGGCATGAGTCCAGGCTACCGTGGGAGCCATGCCCCGCCTCCCAGGCTCCGCCGCCGCGGATCCCGACGACCCCCGTATCTCCGACGTCTCCGAGGGCGCGCTGCTGCGTGCGATCCTGGCGCGCACTCCCGCGGCGGAGCTGGCCCTGATCGGTCCCGGTGACGACGCGGCCGTGCTCGCCGCGCCGTCCGGATCCGTGGTCGCGACGACCGACACCCTGGTGCACGGCCCCGACTTCCGCCTGGCGTGGTCGAGCGGCTACGACCTGGGGTGGAAGGCCGCAGCGGTGAATCTCGCCGACGTCGCCGCGATGGGCGCCCGTCCCACGGCGCTGCTCGTGGCCCTCGCGATCCCCCGGGAGATGACGGTGTCCTTCGTGGAACGCCTGGCCGACGGCCTGCGCGACGCCTGCGCCGCGCTGGCCCCGGGGTGCGCCGTCGTCGGGGGCGATCTCACGACGTCCGACGTGCTGACGATCGCGGTCACGGCGCTGGGCGATCTCGACGGGCAGGCGCCGGTGACGCGGGCGGGCGCCCGCGTCGGCGACACGGTCGCGCTCGCCGGCGAGGCGGGGGCGGCCGGAGCCGGGCTCGCCATCCTGTTCCAGCGGTTCCGGCGCGGCGGCGAACCGGTCCCGGTGGACGGGGCCTCGCTCGGCCCGGGGGAGCGGGAGCTCGTGGACGCCCAGCTGCGACCGGCGCCGCCGGTGGGACTGGGGCCGGTCGCGGCGATGGCCGGAGCGACGGCGATGATGGACGTCTCGGACGGACTGGCCCTGGACGCTCGTCGGATGGCGGAGGCCTCGGGCGTCACCCTGGAGCTCCGACGCGACGCGCTCGGACCGTCTCCGGACCGCGCGCTGGCCGGCGGCGAGGACCACGCCCTGCTCGCCACGTTCCCCCCGGGTGCCCTGCCTCCCGGATTCCGGGAGATCGGCCGGGTGGTCCCGGCGCGGGCGGAGGCCCGGGTGACGTGCGACGACGAACCGGTCGACGTCGCGGGGTGGGACCCCTACCGCGACTGGGACGCCGCGTCGGGCTGACCCGTTTCGTCGTCCGCGTCGCCCGCGTCGTCGTCCGAGGCGGGCTCCGCCCACCAGACGCGTGTGTCCCCGTAGGCGCGCTCGCGGACGAGGACCAGCCCGGCGGCGTCGAGCTCCGGAGGGGCGGCCCGCTTGGCGCGTTCCACGACGACGAGGGCCTCCGGCGAGAGCAGGGGCGCGAGGGCCACGAGATCCGCTGTCATGGCCGTGTCGTCGAGGTCGTAGGGCGGATCGGTGAACACGAGGTCGTACGGTCCTGCGGCGCGAGCGAGGAAGGCGTGGACCGTGCTCTCGTGGACCCGCGCGGGGGCGCTGCGCGCGCTCCCCAGCGCCTTCGCGACGCGCTGGGCGTTCCGGCGCACGACGCCCGCAGCCGGGCGGGAGCGCTCGACGAGATCCGCGCTCGCCGCGCCACGGCTCAACGCCTCCAGGCCCAGCGCGCCGGAGCCGGCGTAGAGGTCGAGCACTCGGGCCCCCTCGATCGCATCCGCCGACTCCAGAGCCGCGAAGAGCGACTCGCGGACGCGGTCGCTGGTGGGGCGGGTCCCGCTCGCCGGCACGTCCAGACGCAGGCCGCCTGCGGCTCCCGCGATGATTCTCGTCACCCGGCGAGCCTAGCCCGCGGCCGGACGCGCTCCCTCCCGGCCCGCGGATCCGTGTCGGTGCGCGACCCTAGACTCGGAACATGCCCGTGACCCTGGAGACCCGGCTGGACGCCGCGGTCGGCGCGACCAACGCCAAGGCGCTGGAGAAGGCGTTCGGGATGCAGACCGTCGCCGATCTGCTGTCGCACTATCCGCGGCGCTATGCGAGCCGGGGCGAGCTGACGCCGATCCTCGACCTGCCCGTGGGGGAGACCGTCACCATCGTGGCCGAGGTGATGAGCGTGTCCGTGCGGGACATGCGCAACCGCCGAGGCGCGATGATGGAGGTCACGATCGGCGACGGCATCGGACGCATGTCGCTCACGTTCTTCGGCAAGCACCGCGGCCAGCTCGAGTGGCGGGAGAAGGAGCTGCGTCTGGGGCGCCGGGGCGTCTTCTCCGGCAAGGTCGGCCGCTACAAGGGCGTCACGC
This sequence comes from Microbacterium sp. CCNWLW41, assembly GCF_037083505.1. NCBI lineage: Bacteria > Bacillati > Actinomycetota > Actinomycetes > Micrococcales > Microbacteriaceae > Microbacterium > Microbacterium sp. CCNWLW41. The sequence continues at coordinate 221,969 of NZ_JBAOJP010000007.1, read as the reverse complement.
AGTTCGCCCATCCGCAGTACGAGCTGTTCGACGACGAGCTCGAGGCGCGCACCAAGGCGGACAAGGTCGTCACGCGACCGATCCCCCTGTATCCCGCCACGTCGGCCCTGGCGACGTGGCAGATCGAGAAGATGGTCGCCGTCGTCCTGGACGAGCTCGGTCCCGTGCCGGACCCGTTGCCGGAGGACCTGCGGCGGGAGGAGCACCTGCTCGACGCCCGGGCGGCCTTGGAGCAGGTGCACCGGCCGCGGACGCGGGACGAGATCGAGCCCGCTCTGCGGACGCTGCGGATGCACGAGGCGCTCACGATGCAGACGGCGCTGCTCGAGCAGCGGGGCGTCGTCCGGAGCCTGCCGGCCACGCGGCGTGAGGCGCGGCCCGGAGGACCGCGGGAGCGCTTCGACGCCGCGTTGCCGTTCTCTCTCACCGCCGACCAGGAGGCGGTCGGCGCGGTGATCGAGCGGGATCTCGTCGGCGGCGCGCCCATGAACCGTCTGATCCAGGGCGAGGTCGGGTCGGGCAAGACGCTCGTGGCGCTGCGGGCCATGCTCCAGGTGGCCGAGTCGGGCGGTCAGTCGGCGTTGATCGCGCCGACGGAGGTCCTCGCCGCCCAGCACCTGCGATCGATCACGAAGATGCTCGGACCGGAGCTGGCGCCGCAGCTGATGCCGACGCTCCTCACCGGGCAGATGTCCGCACCCGAACGACGCAAGGCCGCCCTGCGGGTGGCCTCCGGCCAGGCGCTCATCGTGGTCGGCACGCATGCCCTCCTCGGGGAGAAGACGACGTTCGCGGACCTCGGCCTCGTCGTGGTCGACGAGCAGCATCGGTTCGGGGTCGAGCAGCGCGAGGCGCTTCGCGCCAAGGGGGCGAGTCCGCACGCCCTCGTCCTCACCGCCACCCCGATCCCGCGGACGGTCGCGATGACGGTCTTCGGCGACCTGGACACGTCGGTCATCCGCACCATGCCCGAGGGACGCGCGGGGATCGAGACGCACGTCGCACCGCTGGCCGATCACCCCGGCTGGTTCGCCCGCGTCTGGGAGCGTGCCGCGGAGGAGGTCGCTCAGGGGCGGCAGGTGTTCGCGGTGTGCGCCGCGATCGACACTGAGAAGGACACTGTGGAGGCCGGGGAGGCCGAGCCCGAGATCGAGGGCGAGGCGCCGACCGGCCCGCGCTGGGGCGTCGTGCAGCTCCTCGCCGCCCTGGAGACGCATCCGCGCGTGGGGCGGCTGCGGCTCGCGGGGCTGCACGGGCGGATGCCGGCCGAGGAGAAGGACGCCGTGATGCGGTCGTTCGCCCGCGGCGAGATCGACGTGCTCGTGGCGACGACCGTGATCGAGGTCGGGGTCGACGTGCCGAACGCCTCGACCATGATCGTCCATGACGCCGACCGCTTCGGGGTCTCGCAGCTGCATCAGCTCCGCGGCCGCGTCGGGCGCGGGAGCGTTCCGGGGCTGTGCCTGCTCGTCACCGAGGCGGAGCAGGGCACGCCCGCCCGAGAACGGGTCGAGGCGGTCGCGGCGACGCTGGACGGATTCGCCCTGGCAGAGGTCGACCTGGAGCTCCGCGGCGAGGGCGACGTCCTCGGGGCGCGGCAGTCCGGCGCCCGATCGTCCCTCAAGCTCCTCCGCGTCATCAAGGACGAGGAACTGATCGTGCGGGCCAGGCAGATCGCGGAGGACATCCTCAGCGGGGATCCGGGGCTCCAGCAGCATCCCGGCTTGCGACAGGCGATCGATCGCCGGCTCAGCGACGAGGACCGCGCCGCCCTGGCGAAGAACTGAGCGTGGGACGAGGACGCGTCGCGACCGGTGACGACCCCGTTAGGCTGGACGGATGCGGTGCACTGACCGAACGAAGGAGTCGAAGTGAGCAGCCGGATCGCCGTCGTCCCGGGTTCCTTCGATCCGCCCACTCTGGGGCACCTCGACGTCATCCGTCGAGCCGCCGCGCTGTATGACGAGTTGCACGTGCTCGTCGTGCACAACCCCGACAAGCAGGCGATGCTGCCGGTGTCCCAGCGGCTCTCGCTGCTGGAGGAGTCGATCGCGGAGGCGGGGGTCGCCGGCCAGGTCATCGTCGGCTCCTGGAGCATGGGGCTCCTGGTGGACTACGCGCGCGATGTCGGCGCGGGAGTGCTCGTCAAGGGCATCCGCTCGCAGGTCGACGTGGCGTACGAGTCGCCCATGGCCATCGTGAACCGCCACCTCGCCGACATCGAGACCGTGTTCCTGCTGCCGGACCCGGCGCACGCGCTGGTCTCCAGCTCGCTGGTCCGTCAGGTGGCGGCGCTCGGCGGAGACGTGTCGCCGTTCGTCCCGGCGCCGGTCGCGCGGTTCCTGGACACCGGCGCACGCGGTCTCTGACCCCGGCCCGCACGCCGTCGGCTCCCGGTCCGGGACGCCGCGCGGCCGGTAGACTCGCAGGGTGAAGACGAGATTGAACGGACCGTTCGTGCTGCCCGTCCGCGACATCGTCCGACGCCCGGGCGAGATGCGCGAGCACGAGATCACCGTCGCCCTGCCCGAGCAGTGGGGTGAGGGGCTCGTCGCCGTCGAGGCCGGTACCGACGTGAGCGTCGATGTCCGCCTGGAGTCCGTGCACGAGGGCATCCTGGCCTCCGGAACGGTCGACTCGAGGTACCGCGGCGAGTGCAGCCGATGCCTGAATCCGATCGAGGAGCCTGTCGAAGTCGAGTTTCAGGAGCTTTTCGCCTATCCTGGAGAGGAAGCGAACGACTTCGAGGTTCAAGACGACCACGTGGATCTTGAAACTCTGGTCAGGGATGCGGTGGTTCTATCGCTCCCGTTTCAGCCGGTGTGCCAGCCGGATTGCCCTGGACTCGACCCCGAGACCGGTGAGCGGCTGGTCAGGAATGCCGGCACGGAGACTGTGGCTCCCATCGATCCTCGATGGAGCGCGCTCCAGCAGATCACGGACCAAGGGAGCGCGGCAGACCGTGCGCCCGAGAACACAGAAGGTAACTAGTCATGGCCGGTAACCCCCCGAAGCGCAAGGTCTCCCGTTCCAACACCCGCTCGCGTCGCGCGCAGTGGAAGGCCGAGGCTCCCGCGCTCGTCAAGACCGTCGAGAACGGCAAGGTCGTCTACAGCCGCCCGCACCAGGCCAAGGTCGTCACCGACTCGCAGGGCACCGAGCTCTTCCTGGAGTACAAGGGCCGCAAGGTCGCCGACGTCTGATCGCGTTCGAACGATCGTGACGGAGGTCCCTGGGGGGACGCGACCTCTCACCGAGACGCTCGGGGTCGAGATCGACCCCGAGCTTCTTGAGTTGGCGCTGACCCACCGCTCGTACGCGTACGAGCACGGCGGGATCCCGCACAACGAGCGGCTCGAGTTTCTCGGCGACTCCGTCCTGGGACAGGCCGTGACGGTGATGCTGTTCACCACGTTGCCGGATCTGGACGAGGGCGCCCTCGCGAAGCGGCGCGCCAGCGTGGTCTCCACGGTGGCGCTGGCGGAGGTCGCGCGGAAGATCGGTCTCGGCGACCATCTCCTGCTCGGCCGCGGCGAGGAGCAGACCGGTGGCCGCGACAAGGACTCGATCCTCGCGGATTCGATGGAGGCCGTGATCGGCGCGACCTTCCTGTCCGCGGGCGCGGAGGCCGCGACGGCTCTCGTGCTCCGGCTGACGGAACCGCTGCTCGCGGATCCGGAGCGGTACGGGGCCGCCATGGATCCCAAGACCAGCCTGCAGGAGATCGCGGCGCGTCTCGGCGCCACGCCGCCGCAGTACTCGGTCGAGTCCGACGGCCCGGACCACGACCGGCGGTTCACCGCGACGGTCGTCGTCGGGGACGTCACCACCACCGGCGAGGGCAGCAGCAAGAAGACGGCCGAGATGGCCGCGGCGCTGCGCGCATGGCACGTCCTCAGCGACCGTGCCTGAGCTGCCCGAGGTCGAGGTCGTCCGCGCCGGCCTCGCGCCTGCGATGACGGGCGCGCGCATCTCCTCCGTCGACGTCTTGGACGAGCGTGCGCTGACCCGCCACCTCCCCGGAGCGGCGGACTTCGTCGGACGCCTGGAAGGTGCGGAGGTCCGGAGCGTCGCCCGTCGGGGCAAGTTCCTCTGGATGCCGCTCGTCGCCTCCGATTCCGGCGACCCGGCGCACGCCGTGGTCGGGCACCTCGGGATGAGCGGCCAGCTCCTGCTGCGACGGCCGGATGCGGCGCCGGAGCGCCACGAGCGGGTGCGCATGATCGTCGAGCATCCGCGGCACGGCGAGCTCGCGGTCGTCTTCGCTGATCAGCGGACCTTCGGCTCCCTCGCGATCGATGCGCTGGTGCCCACGCCGGACGGCCGGGCCGCCGGCTGGGGGACCGACGCCGCGATGGTCCCGACCCAGGTCGCGCACATCGCGCGGGACCCGCTGGATCCGGCGTTCGACGACGATCTGCTGCGCGCGGCGCTGCGCCGCCGGGGAAGCGCGATCAAGCGCGCTCTACTGGACCAGACCCTCATCAGCGGCGTGGGGAACATCTACGCGGACGAGTCGCTGTGGGCCTCTCGGATTCATCCGGAGACCTCGGCCTCCGCTCTCTCGACCCCGGCCGTACGGCGCCTGATGGCCGAGGTGCGCGCCGTGCTCCACAAGGCGCTGGCAGAGGGCGGCACGAGCTTCGACGCCCAGTACGTCAACGTGAACGGCCAGGCCGGCTACTTCGCGCACTCGCTGAACGCCTACGGGCGCGGGGGCGAGCCGTGCCCGCGGTGCGGAGGACCGATCCGTCGGGAGGCGTTCATGAACCGCTCCTCGCACTACTGCCCCCGCTGCCAGCGGCGCCGGTGATCCGGGCGATGACGGCTCGAGGCCTCTCGGCACCCTGCTTGACCCTGACGTTACGTCAGGGTTGACGCTGGAGGCATGACCAGCGCGCTTCTCCCTCTTTCGCACGCCGAGGACCGCACGGACGAGACCGTGGTCCGCGACCCTCGACACCCTGCGATCCGGCGCGTCGCCGACGTCCTGCGTTCCCGTTCCCCGCGTCCGCGCACGATCGTCGTGGACGACGAGGAGAACGTCGCGCAGGCGATTCGTGCGGGGGTGCGCATCGCGACGGTGTACGCGGCGGAGGGTCACGAGGAGGCCGGGCGCCGGGTTCACGCTCAGGCGCCGTCGGCCGCATTCGTCGTCGTCGCCGACCGCGCGCTGCGCGCGCTCTTCGGCAGCGACAAGCTGGTCCCGGTCTTTGCCCTGGCCGTGGCCCCGGCATCTCCCACCTGGGCCGACCTGTCCCGACGGCCTGGAGATGTCCTCGTCCTGGACGGCGTGCGCATCCCCGGGAACATCGGCGCGATCGTGCGGACGGCGTGCGCCTTCGATGTCGCCGCCGTCGTCCTCGTCGACAGCGGACTCTCCTCGGTGCACGATCGCCGGCTGATCCGCGCGAGCCGGGGGCTCGTGTTCTCGCTGCCGGTCCTGCGGACGACGGCGGCGGGTCTGGAGGGATTCCTCGCCGCCGAACGGATCCCGCTCGTGAGCCTTGCCGCCGAGGCGGGCGCTCCGCTCAGCGGCATGGCGGCGATCCCCGGTCGGATCGCGATCCTGATGGGCGCGGAGCGTCGCGGCGCCTCCCGCCGGCTCGACGGTCTCGCCCGGTGGCGTTACACGGTGCCGATGACGGCGGGGGTCGAGTCGCTGAACGTGTCCGTCGCGGCCGGGATCGCGCTGTACGAGCGCAGCCGCGCGTGAGGTCGGAGTCTCTCGGACTTCATCTGCGCGGCGGAAGGCGACGAGGACGGCGCCCGAGGCGGGCGCCGTCCTTCTCCTTCCTGCGCCTACGCGGCGAACGAGCGCGACAGCAGGGGACGGGTGGCGCGCGTGCTGACCCAGACGAGCCCGATGCCGGCGGCGAGGACGAGCGCGATCGTCAGCAGCGACACCGGCGCGGTGATCAGGGCGATCCCGAGCAGGGGGAAGATCAGCGCGGCCGCGCACAGCGCCGATCCCAGCGCCGTGAACAGCAGCGGCGACATGATCGCGCGACGCCGGGCGGCGTCCACGGTGTCGAGCGGCATGCCCAGGTAGTGCAGGCTGCGGTGCAGCTCCCGCTGGTCGAGGATGTCCGACGCCTGCGTCACCCCGACCGACGCGGCGACCATGAGGAAGGAGCCGACGAGGGTGATGATGAGCCCCGTGCGCATGTCGGTGACGAGAGCGAGGTCCTGCGCGGAGGCGTCCTCCGCGCTCATCGTGTTCATGAGCGCGACACCGGTTCCGGCGAACACGGCCATGAAGCTGGACATTGCGATCCCGCTGACCTGTCGCCACGCGGCCTTGGGGGAGTCGAGGACGATCCGCGCCGCCAGCAGCCGCTGCGGCGTCTTGGCCGTCCGGGCCTGTCGCCGCGCCGACACCTGCAGGAGCCAGGGGCCGAGAAGGTTCAGGACGACCAGCGCGACGGCGAAGAGCCCGCCGAGCACCGCGGTGATGATGAGCACGCCTCCGAGAGACGGGACGAGCTTGGCGAGGATCACTCCGCCGGCGATCACGATCACGCCGATCACGGCCCGGATCCAGTGCAGGCGGGGCGGGGTGGCGCGGGTCCGGACGCCGAGGGGCGAGATCACCACCTGACGCAGCCCGATGACCGCGCTCACCGTCGCGAGCAGGATCGTGCCGAGGCCGATCGCGGCCACGACGAGCGGGGACAGCAGGATGGCGTCCACGCCGAGGGGCTCGCCGCGGAACGGGATCAGGGCGATCGCGGGAACCAGCGCGTAGGAGATGACGACGCCCACCGCGACGCCCGCGGCGGCGATCATCGTGGACTCGACGACGGCGACGACGCCGACGCCGGCCGGCGTCACGCCGAGCAGTCGCAGCGTGGACAGCCGCTCGTCGCGGCGACGGGCCGACAGGCGTGCCGCCGCACCGCCGAGCGTGCCGAGCGGCACCACAAGGAGGACCAGCGCGATGGTCGCGAGGAGCTGGTAGATCATGGCGTACTCGTCGTCCCAGCGCCAGAACGCCTGCGCCCCGCCCACGACGGTCAGGATGAGCGCCGAAACGATCGCGAAGGCGGCGGCGGGGATGAGGAGGGGGCCGAGGCTGCCGGGAGCCGGCCGCAGCAGCAGGCGGAGCACGGAGAGGTTCACGCCGCGACCCCCTGCGAGACGATCGCGCCGTCGCGGACGGACACGGTGCGGGCACAGCGCGCCGCGACCTGGGGATCGTGCGTGACGACGACCAGCGTGCGCCCCTGTCCGGTCGTCGACCACAGCAGGGCGTCCATGACCTCGCCGGACGTGACGGAGTCCAGCGCCCCGGTCGGCTCATCGGCGAACACGATCTCGGCGCCGGTGACCTGGGCGCGGGCGATGGCCACGCGCTGCGCCTGTCCGCCGGACAGCTCTCCGATGCGGCGGTCCTCCATCCCGGCCAGTCCCAGGGAGGCGAGCCACCCGGCGGCGTACTGCGTGGCCTCGGCGCGCGAGGTCCCGTTGATCATGGCGGCCAGCGCGACGTTCTCGATCGCGGTCAGCTCGGGGATCAGCAGACCCTGCTGGAAGACGAAGCCGAACCGCTCCCGGCGCAGCCGCGACCGGCTCGTCTCGTCCAGGGCGCTCACCTCCACCGCGGCGCCGCCGCGGGGCTGGAAGGCGACGCGGCCGGCGTCGGGGGTGGTGATGCCCGCGAGGACGTGCAGCAGGGTCGTCTTTCCCGATCCGGACGCGCCCATGATCGCGACGGACTCGCCGGGGGCGATGCCGAGGTCCACGCCGGCGAGGGCTCTGGTCGTGCCGAAGGTCTTGACGAGGCCCTGGGCCTGGATGACGAAAGGGGTCACTGCGGTGCTCATGCCTCCAGCCTCGTCGGCCGGAGGACGCGGATCGTCGGCCCGCAGAGGGAGATGGCGGGCACCGTGTCATCCCGGAGGATGAGATCCGGGCAGGGCCCCGCGGCCCCGCCCGGATCTCAGGAATCGAGGCGCTTCTGCCAGGCGGCGGCGAAGGACACGGCGGTGAAGCCGATCGCCTCGTTGATCGAGAGCATGGGCCGGTTCTCCTCCGCGTTGAAGGTGGAGACCGTCGGCGAGTGCGGAGCGAGCTCCCGCCAGCGCAGCAGGTTCTCGCACTTGACGATGGTCCCCAGCCGGTGACCCCGGTGATCGGCGTGCACGAGCGTGCCGTACTGGTGGGTCATGCCCGTGCGATCCCCGGCGATCACCAGCTCGTTGTACGCGACGAGGTCGCCTGACGGCACGTGCTCGACCGCGACGACGGAGACGAGCTGTCCGGCCTCGGCGAACTGCGCCTCGCGCCGTTCGACCCGGCCCGCATCCCACGACTCCTCATCGACGTGCAGCCCGCCGCTCGGGGCGTCCGTGGACAGCCGGGAGAGGATCGCCGCGTAGCGCTCGCGCAGCTCCGGCGGCGTCGGGCTCGTCCAGTGCCGCACCCGGTAGTCCTCGCCCGCGAACGACAGGGCCTCATCGAGCCGCTCCCGGAGCGCCGACGGGTCGGCACGCAGGTCGAACTCGCTGTTGCGCTCGACCTGTTCCAGGGCGTAGCCGTCCTGTTCCAGGAGCGATGCGAGGGGCGTGCGGGTGACCCGGCCCCAGCCGGTGAGGGGCGTCAGCGCCTCGGCCGCGCCGGCGTCAGGCCGGTGCAGCGTCCAGGTCTGCAGCGCCGTGCGCCCGTGGCGCACGGCCTCCTCACGCGCCTTCCGCAGCAGCGCCTCCGGGGCGCCGGAGTCCCAGTGCTCGGGCGCGACGAGCAGATCGAACTCCGCCGCGGTCGCGCCGTCCTCCTGAGCAAGGTAGACCGTGAGGATCCCGACGATCTCCTCGTCCCGCCGGGCCACGAAGCCCAGCGGCAGGACATCGGTGGTGTCATGCCACTCCGGGAGCATCTCGGCTGCGCTGGGCGCGAGCTCGGCGCGGCCCGCGTCCTGCGCGCAGATCCGCCGGTTGAGCTCGGCGTAGGCGAGGAACTCCGCGGCGTCGGCCGCGTCGATCGAGGAGGGGACGACGAGCGGAGCGATCTCGAGCGTCGGGGTCGTCGCGTCGATGGTCATGTCAGTACCTTCTTCCAGGCGCTTTCGGCGGCGATGGCCGTGAAGCCGATCGCCTCGTTGATCGAGAGCATGGGGCGGTTCTCCTCGGCGTTGTACGTGACGACCGAGGGGGACCGCGGGTGGATCTCGCGCCAGGCCAGCAGGCCGGCGCACTTGACGAGCATGCCGAGGCGATGCCCGCGATGGGAGGACAGCACGAGGGTCTCCTCCTGATGGGTCGTGGCCGTGCGGTCGATGCCGATGGCCAGCTCGTTGAACGCGCAGAGCTCCCCGGTGCCGACATGCTCGGCCGCGGTCACGAGCACGGACTGTCCGCGCGCGGCGTACCGCTCGTCATGCCGGACGACGCGCTCGGCGTCCCAGGCCTCCTCGGGCGAGGCGAGGTCGCCGCTCGGGGCGTCCGTCGACATGCGGGACTTCATCCACGCGTAGCCGTCCCGGCGCTCGGGCGGGGTGGGGAGCGTCCAGTGGACCACTCGGTACCCTTCCGCATGCGCCGCGGCGTCGGCAAGGAGCCCGCGCAGGTGCGGGATCGTGGCGTCGTCCCATGTCAGCATGCTGACCCGGTCGATCATCTCGATGGTGTGCCCGTGACGCGAGAGGAAGCGCGTCGCGTGGTCCTGCGGGACGCTGCCGAACCCGCTGGGGGACTCGAGGCGTGCGCCGTCCGCGTGGACATCCGCATGCTCGGCCCACAGCTGGAGCTCCCGTACGCCGTCTGCGCGCGCGACGCGCTCGATCTCGGCGTACGCGGCGGATCCGATGCCGCGTCCCCACACGTCCCGCAGCAGTGCGAGGTACCACTGCGCGACGTCGGCGCCGCCGTCCTGGCGGATGTTCAGGACCGCGCACCCGATCAGGGCGCCGTCCTGCTCGATGCACCACTGCCGACGGACCACGTCCGCGTTGGAGTCGAGCAGCGGAAGGAGCTCCTCGGCGGTGAACTGGTCGTCACCGCGCCCCGAGGTCTCCCAGGAGCTCCGGTTGCGCACCGCGGCGTAGGCGTGCACGAGGGCGGTGGGGCCCTGCCCCGGTGCCGGGAGGGGGAGCGGGTACATCCGCGCCCCCTCCGGCAGGGCGACGACATCGGCCGGATCGATCGGCGGCGCGTCGGCGAGGGTGTGGTCGATCATGATCGTCGTGCGATCCCTTCTGCGGACCTCGGGTCCGCGACGGCTCAGAACAGCTGGGGCGAGCGCGCGGCGTTGAGACGCCGGTGCTCGTACTCCGCGAGCACGCGCAGGCGTGCCTCGTGGCGCCGGTGCTGCTCGGCGGGGTCGGCGTCCCGACGGGCGTGCAGCACGAGCCACAGGGCGACGCGCAAGGCCAGGCGATCCGCGAGGGACAGGCGTCGGAGCTCGTCCTCGCGGGGGAACTCCACGGCCAGATGGTCGGTACCCGACAGGGCGGGTCGGGACAGGTGCTTCGAGGGTTGATCCTGCGAGGCGGTCAGTGAGGTGTTCACGATTGTCGCTTTCGTTGGCGGTGAAAGGGCGCGCCGCCGGGAACGGCGAGGCCGGCTGATCACGAGGACCGGGTCCGGGGCGCGGTGGAGAGTGATCCGTGACGGATCGGAGAGGGGACCCGAAGAGGGGTCCGGGAGGCGCCGGAGGATCGTGACGATCAGGGCGCCGTGGTGCGCAGTGCACCACGGACGGCGCCGTCCCGTGGGGGAGGGCCGTACCCGGGCGGGCGGCGCGCTATGCGGCCGCGGCGCGGGTGATGCCGGCGGAGATCGCCGCGATGGCGGTGACCCCGCGGAATGGGGTGAGTGTCGTCTGAGCGCGAAGCTTCATCATCATGTCGGCAACCTCCTTTCTCGGCTGTTCGGTTCGTCACGCTATCCGACCGCGACGACGCGCGTCAAGCGAACACACAGGATTCGCTGACATCCGGGCGTTTCCGCGGTCGCGGCCGGGTGGCGTCGGATAGCGTATGGGCGTGATCCGACCCGGACGGCAGCCGCGCGCATGCACCTGAAGAGCCTGACCCTCAAGGGGTTCAAGTCCTTCGCGCAGCCCACGACGTTCGCGTTCGAGCCGGGGGTGACCTGCATCGTCGGGCCCAACGGGTCGGGGAAGTCCAACGTCGTGGACGCGCTCGCATGGGTCATGGGCGAGCAGGGGGCGAAGACCCTCCGCGGCGGCAAGATGGAGGACGTCATCTTCGCCGGGACCTCCTCGCGCGGCCCGCTCGGCCGTGCCGAGGTGCAGCTCACGATCGACAACAGCGACGGTGCGCTGCCGATCGAGTACGCCGAGGTGACGATCAGCCGGACGCTGTTCCGCAACGGGTCCAGCGAGTACGCGATCAACGGTGAGGGATGCCGGCTGCTCGACGTCCAGGAGCTCTTGAGCGACTCCGGGCTCGGCCGGGAGATGCACGTGATCGTGGGGCAGGGGCGTCTCGACACCGTGCTCCAGGCGTCTCCGGAGGATCGCCGCGGCTTCATCGAGGAGGCCGCGGGGATCCTCAAGCACCGCCGCCGTAAGGAGAAGACCCTCCGCAAGCTCGACGCGATGGAGGCCAACCTCACCCGGCTCAGCGACCTGGCCGGGGAGATCCGGCGTCAGCTCAAGCCGCTCGGGCGCCAGGCCGAGATCGCCCGCGAGGCCCAGACGATCGCCGCGGTCGTCCGGGACGCGAAGGCGCGGATCTTCGCGGACGATGTGGTCGCGCTGCGCGCCGCGCTCGCCGACCACACCCGCAACGAGCACGAGCGGCATGCCGAGCGCGTCGTGCTGTCCGAGCAGTCCGACGAGGTGCGCGCCGAGATCGCCCGTCTCGAGGCGCTGCAGAACTCCGCCGCCGTGGACGAGGCCCGCCGTGTCGCCTTCGGTCTGGAGCAGGTGCAGGAGCGCATGCGGGGGCTGTTCACGCTGGCCAATCAACGGCTCGCCCTCCTGGGCACCGAGGAGGACGATGCGGCCGTCACCGCGGTCACGGTGACGCAGGCGACGATCGACGAGGCGAAGGACGAGATCACCGAGATCGGCTCGGGGCTGGGTCAGGCGCAGGATGCCGCCGAGGAGGCGGCGCGCGAGGTGGCGCGAGCACGCGCGGAGCTCGACGCGCTGGACGCCGACATCGCCGAGCAGAGCGCCCTCGTCTCCGCGCACGACATGCGGATCACCACGCTGCGCGGTCAGGCGGAGGCCGCGGCCTCGGCCCTGGCCGCGGTGCGCGGCGCCGTGCTGAGGCAGGAGAACGCGCTCGAAGCGGCACACGCCCGGCGCCGTGAGGCGGCCGAGGCGCGCGAGGCCATCGAGGATGGCGAGGCGCCCGAGGGAACGGCCGCCGAGCACACCGCCGCGTACGAGTCCGCCCAGGCGGCGGTGACGGCCGCGGAGGCGGAGCTGGAGGGGCTGCGGGAGCGCCTGCACGAAGCCGAGCGCGAGGCCGACGCTCTCACGGCGAAGGCGGCCGCCCTCGGCAGCGCGGTCGCCGTGTCCGGGGGAGCGGCGGAGATCGTCCGCGCGGGCGGACCGGGCGTCCGCGGACTCGTCGGCGATGCCGTCCAGGTGCGCCCCGGGTACGAGGCCGCCGTCGCCGCGGTGCTCGGCCCCCTCGCCGAGGGCGTGCTCGTCGACGACGACGAGGCCGCCTTCCTGCTGGCGGCGGAGGCGATCGACGCCGGTGGCGTCGATCTGGTGATCGCGGAGCCCGGCGCGTCCGTCTCACCCGCGGAGCCGCCCGCGATCGACGGCGCCACCGCGGCGAGCGAGGTCGTCACGGGCCCGCCCGGCATCCTCGGCGTCCTCTCCCACGTCCTGATCGTCCCCGACCTCGACGCCGCACGGACGGTGCGGGCGGCCGCGTCGGCCCTTCCGGGACCGCCGGTCACGATCGTCACGCAGACCGGAGAGGTGCTCACCGCGCACACCCTGCGGGCGGGCGCGGCCGGGGAGCGCTCGCGTCTGGAGCTGATCGCGGAACGCGACGCCGCGGTCGAGCGGCTCGAGGAGGTGCGCGTCATCGTCGACACGCTCCGGAGCGCGCGGGCGGATGCGTCCGAGACCCTGGAGTCGGCCCGCCGCACGGCGAAGGAGGCGCTGCGGACGCTGCGTGAGCACGACGCCGCGCTCGCCGCCCACACGGAGCAGGTGAACCGCGTCACCGTGAGGCACGAGTCCGCGATCGCCGAATGCGAGCGCCTCGAGGCCGGCCTCGCCCAGGTGCAGGCCACCGTCGCCGAGGCCGAGGCGAAGGCCGAGTCGGCCAAGGCGGAGTTCGAGCAGGCGCAGGCGGCGCCGCGCCCGATCCTGGACGCATCCGCGCGCGACGGCCTGCTCGAGGCGCTCGAGAAGGCGCGCGAGGAGGAGCTGGAGGCGCGCCTCGGGATCGAGACGCTCCGGGAACGGGTCCGCGCGGCGCAGACGAGAGTCGCGACGCTGGAGCGTCAGCGCGAGCGCGAGCGGGACGCGGCGGCCGAGGCCGCCCGGCGGGCGGTGATCCGCCGCGCCCAGCGCGAGGCGGCGTCCGGCGTCGCCGCGGAGCTGCCCCGGGTGCTCGATTCGATCGACCGCTCCGTCGCCGAGGCCCGAGTGGCGCTCGCGGCGGCGGAGTCCGCCCGCGCCGCACAGACCGAGGAGCTCACCGCCCTGCGGGCTCGCGAGACGTCGATCCGCGAGCGGCTCGCCGGACTCACCGAGAGCGTCCACGGGCTCGAGCTGCAGATCCACGAGAAGAAGCTGCACCTCACCAGCCTGCTTGAGCGCGTGTCCAGCGAGCTCGCGCTCGACGAGGACATTCTCGTTTCGGAATACGGCCCCGACCAGCCGGTTCCGCGCGACCCCGGAGACCCGGACGAATCCGAGGACGCCGCCGTTCCCTTCGATCGCCGGGTGCAGCAGCGCCGGCTCCAGGAGGCGGAGCGCAAGCTCACGCAGCTCGGACGCGTCAACCCGCTGGCCCTGGAGGAGTTCGCCGCCCTGGAGCAGCGCCACGCCTTCCTCACGGAGCAGCTCGCCGACCTCACCAAGACGCGTCAGGATCTGCTGACGATCATCGCGGACCTCGACGAGCGGATGCAGACGATCTTCGCCGACGCCTTCGAGGACACGAAGACGGCGTTCGGGGAGGTGTTCCCCCTGTTGTTCCCCGGCGGCACGGGCAGCATCTCGCTGACGAACCCGGACGACCTCCTGTCGACCGGGATCGAGGTCGCGGTCCGCCCGGTGGGCAAGAAGATCGAGCGCCTCTCGCTCCTGTCGGGCGGTGAGCGCTCCCTGGCGGCCGTCGCGCTGCTGGTGGCGATCTTCAAGGCGCGGCCGAGCCCGTTCTACATCCTGGACGAGGTCGAGGCCGCCCTCGACGACGCGAACCTCGGGCGCCTGCTCACCGTCTTCGAGCAGCTCCGGGCGAGCTCGCAGCTGCTCGTGATCACTCATCAGAAGCGCACGATGGAGATCGCGGACGCGCTGTACGGCGTCTCCATGAGACAGGACGGGGTGTCCGCGGTCGTCGGACAGCGTGTCGGCGACCGGGCACAGCGCGAGGCCGCGAACGCCTGATCCACGCCCCGCCCCGTAGGCTGGATCCCATGGCGGAGAAGTCCTGGTCCCTCACCCGTGCCCTGCGCGGCATGTTCGTCAAGCCCACCATCGACGAGACGACGTGGGAGGACCTGGAGACGGCGCTGCTGACGGCCGACTTCGGCCCCGACATCACCGAGCGCCTGGTGGACGAGCTGCGCGAGAAGGTGGAGAAGTACCGGACCACCGATCCCCGGGATCTGCAGCGCATGCTGCGCGAGACCCTCGAAGAGCACTTCGCCCGGTTCGACACCACCCTGAAGCTCACCGAGCGTCCCGCCGTGGTGCTCGTGGTCGGGGTGAACGGGGTCGGCAAGACCACGACGATCGGCAAGTTCACGAAGTTCCTCCGCAGCTACGGCCGATCGGTCGTCGTCGGCGCGGCGGACACGTTCCGCGCGGCGGCCGTCGATCAGCTCGCCACGTGGGCGCAGCGCGGCGGGGCGGAGATCGTCCGTCCGCAGCACGAGGGTCAGGATCCCGCGTCCGTGGCGTTTCAGACGATCGAGCACGCCCAGCGCACCGGCACCGAGATCGTCCTCGTCGACACGGCGGGGCGGCTGCACACCAAGGGCGGGCTGATGGACGAGCTGTCCAAGATCCGCAGGGTGATCGAGAAGCAGGCGCCGATCAGCGAGGTCCTGCTCGTTCTCGACGCCACGACGGGGCAGAACGGCGTGATGCAGGCGGAGGCCTTCCTCGAGCACGCCGGGGTCACCGGACTCGTGCTGACGAAGCTCGACGGATCGGCGAAGGGCGGTTTCGTGCTCGCCGTCCAGGAACGCACCGGCATCCCGGTGAAGCTGCTCGGGCAGGGCGAGGGGATCGACGACCTGACCGGCTTCACCCCCCACGTGTTCGTCCAGGCGCTGGTCGACGGCTGATCGGTCCGCAGACGCACCGGCGCGGGGGTACCGCACCGCCCGGGCGACTGGTTTCATAGCCGTATGGCGATCGAACACGACTTCTTCGGACTGCTGTCCTCGGGCCCGGACGGATCGATCTTCTGGTCGGAGATCGTGGAGTTCGGGGATCAGGTCGTGACCGTGGATCTCACGGCGCCGGACCAGGACGACGTGTCGGCCGAGGCACTCGACATCGCCGCAGCGCTGGTGTCCGGCATCGAGTCGGTCGACGGCAACGCCCGCAACGCCATGCTGTCCGAGGTGGACGATCGCACCAGCGAGGTGACGGAGTTCGTGCTGCAGCAGCAGGAGGCCTACGGCGACGAGCTGAACGACATCCTCGTCGACGTGTCCGGCGACGCCGCGGTCGACATCATCCGCTCGCTGCGTCTCATGAGCATGACGATCCTCGCCGACGAGCACGGCGGCACGGACCCGTTCGCGGTGCTGGAGTACGCGCTGGACGCCGATTCGACGGATGACGTGCTGCTGGTGAACTTCGGGTCCGACGGCTCCGTGCTCTCGGTGATGAGCGCGGACTGACTCGAGGGCCGGGCGGCCTCCCCCCGGTGGCCGCCCGACCGAGCCGGCGTCAGACCGCCTGTGCGAACCCGAGCTCCGCACCCTCCGCGATGTGCGCGAGGTGCTCGGGGATCGGACGACCCTTCGAGATCATCGACTGCGCCCAGAGGCGACCGGCCCGGTAGGACGAGCGCACCAGGGGTCCGGCGAGGACGCCGAGGAATCCGATGCGCTCGGCCTCCTCCTTGAACTCGACGAACTCCGCGGGCTTGACCCAGCGGGCGACCGGCAGATGCCTCGGCGACGGGCGGAGGTACTGCGTGATCGTGATGATGTCGCAGCCGGCGTCGTGGAGGTCCTGCAGTGCCTGCACGACCTCCTCGGGCTCCTCGCCCATGCCGAGGATGAGGTTCGACTTGGTGATCAGCCCGGCCTCGTGGCCCTGCGTGATCACGTTCAGCGAACGCTCGTACTGGAAGGCGGGCCGGATCCGCTTGAAGATCCGGGGCACCGTCTCGACGTTGTGCGCGAACACCTCCGGTCGGGCGTCGAAGATCTGCCCGAGGAAGGCGGGATCGGCGTTGTGCTCGTTCGCGAGCAGCTCGACGCCCGTGTTCGGGTTCAGCGCATGGATCTGACGCACCGTCTCGGCGTTCAGCCACGCCCCGGTGTCGGGGAGGTCGTCGCGGGCGACGCTGGTCACGGTGGCGTAGCGCAGGCCCATGCGCCGCACGCTCTCCGCGACGCGGCGCGGTTCGTCGGTGTCGTAGTCGGCGGGCTTGCCGGTGTCGATCTGGCAGAAGTCGCACCGGCGGGTGCACTGCGATCCGCCGATCAGGAAGGTCGCCTCGCGGTCCTCCCAGCACTCGTAGATGTTCGGGCAGCCCGCCTCCTGGCACACCGTGTGCAGGTCCTCGCCCTTGACCAGTGAGTGCAGCGCCTGGTACTCCGGGCCCATCTTCGCCTTGGTGCGGATCCACTCCGGCTTGCGCTCGATCGGCGTCTCGGCGTTTCGGACCTCGAGCCGGAGGAGCTTGCGGCCCTCGGGAGCGGCGCTCATGCGGCGACCTCCGTCGCGTACACGGCGGAGAAGGCGTCGGCGACGGCTCCCGCCAGGTCGGCGGGGGAGGTCGGGCGGCCGCTCGCCTCGCTCACCGTCGTCACGCCGGCATCGCTGATGCCGCACGGGATGATGCCGCGGAACCCCGCGAGGGTGTTGTCCGCGTTGATCGCGAACCCGTGCATCGTGACACCCTGCTGGACACGCACGCCGATCGCGGCCACCTTGTCCTCCGACAGCGGGCGGCGCACCCAGACGCCGCTGCGGCCCTCGACCTGGTACCCGTCCACGCCGAAGTCGCGGAGGACGTCGATGAGCGTCCTCTCGATCCGCCGGACGTGCGCGACCACGTCCACCGGCTCGACGAGCCGGACGATCGGGTACCCGACGAGCTGCCCCGGCCCGTGCCAGGTGATCTTGCCACCGCGGTCCACGTCGATCACGGGAGTGCCGTCCTGGGGACGCTCGTGCGGCTCCGTGCGCTTGCCCGCCGTGTACACGGCCTCGTGCTCCAGCAGGAGGAGCGTGTCCGGACGGGTTCCCGCGACGACCTCCGCATGGACACGGCGCTGCAGATCCCACCCGTCGAGGTAGGGCACGAAGTCCGGCGCGAGGCCGACGGTCTGGATGTCGAGCATGGGTCCTCCGAACCGGAGCGGTTATTGGATCGAGTACAACAATAGCGTCCTTGATCGGCCGCGGCGTCGTGGCGCGGCGTGGCGATACGGTGAGGGGATGCACACGGACGCGCGATCCTCCGGGCGTCCGCGGGCGTCCTCCCGGGAGACGCTCGCGGAAGCGGCGTGCGAGCTGTTCCTGGAGCAGGGATACGAGGCCACGTCGATCGCCGACATCGCCCGTCGCGCCGGGGTGAGCCGGTCCAGCTTCTTCAACTACTTCTCCTCCAAGAGCGACGTGCTGTGGTCGGGGCTCGACGAGCGGATCGACGCAGCCCTGGTGGCGCTGGGCGCCCTCGGGACCAAGGCCGACGGCCCCGGGGTGCGCGCCGCGCTGAGCGCTGTGATCCGGGACCTCGCACCCGACCCCCTCACCCTGGCGCTGCGCAACGCGTCCGCCATGGGCGTCGAGACCGAGCTGCGTCGCGACAGCGGCCTGCGCCACACGACGCTCGCGGCGGGGGTCGCATCGGCCGCCCGTGCGGCGGGCGTGCCGGTGATCCCGGCCGACATCCTCGGCTCGGCATGCGCGACCGCCGTGCTGTCCGCCATTCGTGTCTGGGCCGAGGACGGCGCCGGGCAGGCCTCCCTGGAGGCCCGCTTCGACGAGGCCCTGCGGAGCATCCACGCCCTGCCCTGGGGTCCCTAGGACAGGGCGGGCGGGGCGCGTGCGCGCCTCCCGTAGAATCGAAGGCACCATGGCTACCTTCGGCACCCTCTCCGATCGGCTCACCGAGACCTTCCGCAATCTGCGCACGAAGGGAAAGCTGAGCGCGTCCGACGTCGACGGCACCGTCCGCGAGATCCGGCGGGCGCTCCTCGACGCCGACGTCGCGCTCGCGGTCGTCAAGGACTTCACCGCGAAGGTGCGCGAGCGGGCGCTCGGCGACGAGGTCAACAAGGCGCTGAACCCGGCGCAGCAGGTCGTCCAGATCGTCAACGAGGAGCTCATCGCGATCCTGGGCGGCGAGCAGCGCCGCCTCGAGTTCGCGAAGACGCCGCCGACCGTGATCATGCTCGCGGGGCTCCAGGGCTCCGGGAAGACGACGTTCGCCGGCAAGCTCGCCAAGCAGCTGGAGGGGGAGGGACACACGCCGCTCCTCGTCGCCGCCGACCTCCAGCGACCGAACGCCGTGAACCAGCTCCAGGTGGTGGCGGCGCAGGCGGGAGCGACGATCTTCGCGCCGGAGCCGGGCAACGGCGTCGGCGACCCCGTCCGTGTCGCGCGCGACGGCGTGGAGCACGCCCGCCGCCAGCAGCATGACGTCGTCATCATCGACACGGCCGGCCGCCTCGGCGTGGACGCCGAGCTCATGAAGCAGGCCGCCGACATCCGCAAGGCCGTGGACCCGGACGAGGTCCTCTTCGTCATCGACGCGATGATCGGTCAGGACGCGGTCAACACGGCCAAGGCGTTCCAGGACGGCGTGGACTTCACGGGCGTCGTCCTCTCCAAGCTCGACGGCGACGCCCGAGGCGGTGCCGCGCTGTCCGTCGCCTCGGTGACCGGTCGGCCGATCATCTTCGCCTCGACCGGCGAGGGGCTCGACGACCTCGAGCCGTTCCACCCCGACCGGATGGCGAGCCGGATCCTCGACCTCGGTGACATCCTCACCCTGATCGAGCAGGCGCAGCAGGCGTTCGACGAGGCCGAGGCGATGAAGGTCGCCGAGAAGCTCGCGACCGAGACCTTCACCCTCGAGGACTTCCTCGAGCAGATGCAGCAGCTCAAGAAGATGGGCTCCATGAAGAAGATGCTCGGGATGCTCCCGGGCATGGGCCAGATGAAGCAGCAGCTGGAGGACTTCGACGACCGGGAGATCGACCGGACCGAGGCCATCATCCGCTCGATGACGCCGGGGGAGCGCCGCAACCCCAAGGTCCTCAACGGCTCCCGCCGTCTGCGCATCGCACGCGGCTCCGGGATGACGGTGACGGACGTGAACCAGCTCGTGCAGCGCTTCGAGCAGGCCGCGAAGATGATGAAGACCGTCGCCCGCGGCGGCACCCCCAACATCCCCGGCATGGGGCCGGTACCCGGCATGGGACGCCCGGGCGGCTCGTCGAAGCGCGGCAAGAAGGCCAAGAGCGGGGGTTCCCGTTCGGGCAACCCAGCCAAGCGCGCGGCGGAGAACGCGGGCCTCGCCGCGGCGAACTCTCAGCCGACGGGGACCGGCTTCGGCCTCGGCGGACAGAAGGCGCCCTCCGAGGCGGACCTCGCCGAGATCCAGAAGCTCTTCGGCAAGAGCTGACCCGTTCGGGGTCCGATCCGGGGCGATCCGGCACTGTCATGCGCCCCGAATCCCCGCGCAGCGCCCCGAACCGACGCGGAAAGGGCGGGACCGGATCGACCGGCCCCGCCCTTCGTCGTCGTCAGCGGACGATCACTTCACGTCGTCGTCGACCCAGTCCATGGACTTGGTGACGGCCTTGCGCCACAGGCGCAGCTGACGGTCGCGCTCGCCCTCGTCCATCGACGGCTCCCAGCGCTTGTCCTCCTGCCAGTTGGCAGAGAGGTCGTCCAGGCCGCTCCAGAAGCCCACGGCGAGCCCCGCGGCGTACGCGGCGCCGAGCGCGGTGGTCTCGGCGACGACCGGCCGGACGACCGGGACGCCCAGCACGTCCGCCTGGAACTGCATGAGCGCGTCGTTGGCGACCATTCCGCCGTCGACCTTCAGCTCCGTGAGGTCCACCCCGGCGTCCGCGTTCACCGCGTCGAGCACGTCGCGGGTCTGGAAGGCGACCGCCTCCAGCGCGGCGCGCGCGATGTGGTTCTTGTTGGCGAAGCGGGTCAGGCCCACGATCGCACCGCGGGCGTCCGGACGCCAGTACGGCGCGAACAGGCCAGAGAACGCCGGCACGATGTACACGCCGCCGTTGTCTTCGACCTTGTCGGCGAGCTCCTCCACCTGCGGGGCGGAGTCGATGATGCCGAGCTGGTCGCGCAGCCACTGGATCAGAGACCCCGTGACGGCGATGGAGCCCTCCAGCGCGTAGTGCGTCGGCGCGTCGCCGAGCTTGTAGCCGACGGTGGTCAGCAACCCGTTCTTCGAGTGGACGATCTCCTCGCCCGTGTTGAAGATGAGGAAGCAGCCCGTGCCGTAGGTGTTCTTGCTCTCGCCCTTGTTGAACGCGGCCTGACCGAACGTCGCCGCCTGCTGGTCGCCGAGGATCCCGGCGATCGGCGTCTCGCGCAGCAGCGACGAACTCTCCGCCGCGCCGTAGACCTCGGACGACGAACGGATCTCGGGCATCATCGAGCGGGGCACGCCGAACGCCTTGAGGATGTCGTCGCGCCACTCCAGCGTCTCGAGGTCCATGAACAGCGTCCGCGAGGCGTTGGTGACGTCGGTGGCGTGCACGCCGCCGTTGACGCCGCCGGTGAGGTTCCATAGGACCCAGGAGTCCGTGGTTCCGAACAGCAGGTCCCCGGCCTCCGCCTTCTCGCGCGCACCGTCGACGTTCTCCAGGATCCAGGCGATCTTGGTGCCGGAGAAGTAGGTCGCCAGCGGCAGGCCCACGATCGGCTTGAACCGGTCGACCCCGCCGTCGGCAGCGAGGCGGTCGACGATCTCCTGCGTGCGGGTGTCCTGCCAGACGATGGCGTTGTAGACCGGCTTGCCCGTCGTCTTGTCCCACACGACGGCGGTCTCGCGCTGGTTGGTGATGCCCACCGCCGCGATGTCGTGACGCGTGAGGTGCGCGCGCGTCAGCGCGAGGCCGATGACCTCCTGGACATTGGCCCAGATCTCCGCGGCGTCGTGCTCGACCCAGCCGGCCTTCGGCAGGATCTGCTCGTGCTCCTTCTGACCCGTGGCGATGATGCTGCCCTTGCGGTCGAAGATGATGGCACGGCTCGAGGTCGTGCCCTGGTCGATGGCGATGATGTAGTCGGCCATGGTTCTTCTCCTTCGGGTTCGGGGATCAGGCGGCCAGGCCCAGCAGGACCGGAGCGAGCAGCGCGGCGATCGCACCACCGATCAGCGGGCCCACCACGGGGACCCACGAGTACGCCCAGTCGCTGGAGCCCTTGCCCTTGATCGGCAGGATCGCGTGGGCGATGCGCGGGCCCAGGTCACGCGCGGGGTTGATCGCGTAGCCGGTCGGGCCGCCGAGCGAGGCGCCGATGGCGACAACGACCAGCGCGACGGGCAGGGCCGTCAGCGGGCCGAGGCCTCCGGGGACGCCGACCTCGATGTCGCCGTAGTCGGCGAACGCGAAGATCGCGAACACCAGCACGAACGTGCCGATGATCTCGGTGACCAGGTTCCAGCCGTACGAGCGGATCGCCGGCCCCGTGGAGAAGACGCCCAGCTTGTTCGCGGGCTCCGGCTCCTCGTCGAAGTGCTGCTTGTAGGCCAGCCAGCACAGGATCGCACCGATGATGGCGCCGAGAAGCTCGGCTCCGGTGGCGACGGCGAACTGCGCGAAGCTGATCTTGTTCGCGATCAGCAGGCCGATGCCGACGGCGGGGTTCAGGATCGCGCCGGAGTATGCGGAGACCAGGACACCGGCGAAGACCGCCAGACCCCAGCCCCAGTTGACCATCAGGAATCCGCCGCCGAATCCCTTGTTCTTGACCAGGGCGACGTTCGCGACGACGCCGCAGCCCAGAAGGATCAGCATGGCGGTGCCGACGAGCTCTGACAGGAAGTAGAGCCCGAGGTTGACCTCAGTCATGTCTTCTTTGACCTTTCACGGGGCACCGACCCCTCTGCCGGTGCTGGGTGGGTGGAGCCGAATCGAGGGCGGCGTCCTGCGGCCCTCAGCCCCGGGCGGGGGAGGGAAGAGCGAGTCCGTGGCGCTCGTTCAGCAGCGCGCGGGTGCGGTCGACCTCGGCGTCGGTCCGGGCGCGGTCCCAGCCCAGCAGCGGCGCCAGGGCCGCGGCGAGCTGCTCCAGCACTGCTTCGTCGACATCGCCGGTGAACGCGAGGCTGGTGCGGCGCAGGACGATGTCGGCGAGGCGCACGACGAGCTCGTTCTCGACCATCCACTCCAGTTCCCGGGTGGACACGGCGCCGCCGGCCAGGGGGGTGTCGGGGCCCTGCTCGATGTGCTCCCACACCTCGGCGGCGCGCGTGCCGTACCGCGCCATGAGCAGCTCGGCGCGGGCACCGGCGCCGGGGAGGTTCCGCGTGAGCCAGGCGTCGCGCGCCTCGGCGGCGGGGTAGTCGCGTCCGCCGCCGATCGCGCGCCCGGCCGTGGAGACGGTGCGGGTGCGGTCGATCAGACCCAGCACGATGTCCGACAGGGACTCGCCCAGAGCGCGGAAGGTGGTCCACTTGCCGCCGACGAGCGACACCAGCGGCACGGCGCCCTCGCGGTCGACCTCGACGCGGTAGTCGCGGGACACGAACCCCGGTGCGGTGTCCTCGTGGCGGGGCAGCGGGCGGATCCCGGAGAAGCGGTAGACGATCTGGCCCCGGTCGACGGAGATCGAAGGGAAGACGTGGTGGATCAGGTCGAAGAAGTAGTCGACCTCCTCCTCCGTGCACAGGGCGATCTCGCGGGGGTCGGCGTCGATGTCGGTGGTCCCGACGAGCACGCGGCCCTTGAGGGGGTAGATCAGCACGATGCGGCCGTCGGAGTGCTCGAAGAAGATCTCGCGGCCGCCCGTTGCCGCGAGCAGCTCCGGGTGGTCCAGCACGATGTGCGAGCCCTTGGTCCCGCCCATGAACCGCGTCTCGGTGCCGAGGGCCTCGTTGGTGAGGTCCGTCCAGGGCCCGGAGGTGTTCACGACGACGTCGGCCGCCACGCCGAACTCGGTCCCCGTCTCCAGATCGCGCAGGAGGATCCGGTCACCGTCGCGCCCCACGGCCTCGACGTAGTTCAGCGCGACCGCACCCGGGTGCGCGGCCCGGCCATCCTGGAGGACGTCGAGCGCGAGCCGCTCCGGGTCGTGCATGGACGCGTCGTAGTAGGTGGCGGTGTACTTGATCTTCGGATCGAGCATCGGCAGCGCCTCGAGCGACTTCTTGCGCCCGTGGAAGCGGTGCCTCGGCACCGTCCCGCCGTCGCGCGAGAAGGTGTCGTAGATCATCAGCCCCATCTTGATGAGGAAGGCGCCGCGCTCCTTCGGCTTGCCGGACTTGTGCGTGAGGAAGCGCAGTGGCGCCGACAGGATCCCGGAGAAGGTCGAGTAGATCGGGATCGTGGTCTGGAGGGGCTTGACGTAGTGCGGCGCGATCTTCAGCAGTCCGTTGCGCTCGTGCACCGACTCGTTGACCAGGCGGAACTCGCCGTTCTCGAGGTAGCGGATGCCGCCGTGGACCATGTGGCTGGAGGCGGCCGACGCTCCGGAGGCGAAGTCCCCGCGCTCGGCCAGCACGACGTCGACGCCCTGCAGAGCCAGTTCGCGGAAGGTTGAGATGCCGTTGATCCCGCCGCCGATCACCAGAACGGTCGTGCGGCCGGCCTCCCGGACCCGTCGGACATCGGTGCGCTCCTGCGCGGACGAGAGCTGCTCGGTCATCGTCGTCCCCTTTCCTGCCTGCTCATCACGTCGAGCTTGCTCACAGCATCGACTCCTTCGGCACTTTGCGCAACCTCCGTGCACGAATGTGCAAGGATCGGGGGGAAAGGGGGTCGGACATGGGCTCTCAGGATGCACGGACGCGCGATGCGAAGCTCGAAGCCGCGCTCACCGCCGCGCAGCTCTACTACATGCAGGACAAGACCATGGAGGTCATCGCCGAGGAGCTGGGCACCTCGCGCTCGTCGGTCTCGCGCCTGCTGAGCTTCGCCCGTCAGGTCGGGCTGGTGGACATCCGGATCAACTCGCCGTTCGAGCGCGCCGGCATGCTCGAGGAGAGCATCCATCAGCGTCTGCGCGTCTCCGCCCATGTCGTGCCGATGTCGGAGAGCGTGACCGAGGTGGAGCGTCTCGAGCGCGTGGCGCTCACCGCGGGCCGGCTGCTGACGTCCTTCGTGGACTCGAACATGGTCGTCGGGGTCGCGTGGGGGTCGACGATCAGCGCGGTCAGCCGCGAGCTCGGCCAGCAGGAGACCCATGGAACCACCGTCGTCCAGCTCAACGGTGCGGGCAACACGCAGACGAGCGGTCTGGAGTATTCGAGCGACATCCTGCAGCGGTTCGGTCGGGCCTTCGGCGCACAGGTGCAGCTGTTCCCCGTGCCGGCCTTCTTCGACGACCCCCTCACGCGGGAGGCGATGTGGCGCGAGCGCAGCACGCGGCGCGTGCTGGACCTTCAGGCGAAGATGGACATCGCGGTGTTCAGCCTGGGCTCGCCGACGGCCGAGGTGCCCAGCCGCGTGTACGTCGGCGGCTACCTCAGCCGTGACGACTACCGGAGCCTGCGCGAGGATCGTGCCATCGGAGACGTCGCGACGGTCTTCTTCCGTGCGGACGGCACCTGGCAGGACATCCGTCTCAACGCGAGGGCCACCGGGCCGACGCTCGACCGGTTGCGTCGTGTGCCGCGGCGTCTCTGCGTCGTCGCCGGACTCCAGAAGCTCCCGAGCCTCCAGGCGGCGATCTCCGCCGGGCTCGTCACCGACGTGGTGCTCGACGAGGGGCTGGCGCGCCGGCTGGCGGAGTCGGGCGAGCGCTGAGCGGCGGGCTCAGTCGAGCCCTGCCCGGAACTCCTCCATGAGATGCGCGACGACGGCCCGCAGGTCGCCCTGCGCGTCCGCGACCGCGAGCTGGCGGGCGTAGCTCGCCCCGGTGTCGAGGATCCCCGCCACCCGGGTGAGCTCGGCGGGGCACTGCAGGTCCAGCGCGACCGGGGCGAGGAGCTCGAGCGTCTCGGCGAGGTGCTCGCGGACCGGCCGCTGCGAACCCGAGGAGTCCACGATGACCTCGGCGTCGAGTCCGTAGCGCGCCGCACGCCACTTGTTCTCGCGGTGGAACCACGGCGGCAGGGTCGGCAGGACCCGGCCCTCGTCGAGCTCGCGGGAGAACTTCTCGACGAGAGTCTGGACCAGCGCCGCGACGGCGGCGAGCTCGGGCAGCGTCGACAGGCCGTCGCAGGCGCGCACCTCGATCGTGCCCCAGCGGGGTGCGGGCCGGATGTCCCAGCGCACCTCGGTGGCATCGGCCATCACCCCCGTCCTGCGCATGTCCTCCAGGTAGGCCTCGAACTCGGCCCAGGTGGTCAGCGGCCACGGCAATCCCGCGGTCGGCAGCTGCTGGAACACGAGCGCGCGGTTGGACGCGTATCCCGTGCGCTCGCCCGCCCAGAACGGGCTCGAGGCGGCGAGGGCCTGCAGATGCGGGAGATAGGCGGTCAGCGCGCCGATGATCGGGAGCACCTTGTCTCGGTCCTCGATCCCGACATGGACGTGGATCCCCCAGATCATCATGTTCCGCCCCCACCACTGGGTGCGATCGATGAGGGTGTGGTAGCGGGTCTTGTCGCTGACCCGCTGGTCGTACCACTGCGCGAAGGGATGGCTGCCCGCCGACAGCAGCGCGATGCCGGCGGGATCCGTCGCCGCGCGGACGGCCTGGATCGCCCGGCGGACGTCGTCGATCGCGTGCGCGACGGTGGCGCCCACGCCGCTGGTGACCTCGATCGTGTTGGTGAGCAGCTCGCCGGTGACGGTGTGGCGCTCCGCCGCGCTGTCGTCCTCCAGCGCGGCCAGCAGTTCGGGGGCGCGCCCGACGAGATCCCCGGAGAGAGGATCGGCGAGCATCAGCTCCCACTCGACGCCGACCGTCGAGCGCGCGGATTCGGCGAAGCGGATCGTCACCCGCACAGTCTGGCACGCGGCGCCGCCCGTTCCCTGTGTCCCTGACGCGCGGCGTCACGAACGCGGCCGTGGCGCGCCGTGACGCGGTTCGCGGCGGGGCGGGCGATCTGGCAGAATAGAGGGTCGGACGGCCCGCTCGACCCTCTATCCAGCGCGCCATCCACCCGAAGAGCTTCCACCGGGTGTGCACCCCACGCTCCAGGTGACCAGTTCGTTCCTTCCACACCATTCAGGAGAATCGTGGCTGTCAAGATTCGTCTCAAGCGCCTCGGCAAGGTCCGTGCGCCCTACTACCGCATCGTCGTCGCCGACTCGCGCACCAAGCGCGACGGTCGTGTGATCGAGGAGATCGGCAAGTACCACCCGACCGAGGAGCCCTCGTTCATCGAGGTCGACTCGGAGCGCGCACAGTACTGGCTGTCCGTGGGCGCCCAGCCCACCGAGCAGGTCACCGCCATCCTCAAGATCACGGGCGACTGGGGCACCTTCAAGGGCGAGAAGGACGCGAAGTCCACGCTTAAGGTCGCCGAGGCGAAGCCGGCCTTCGAGGCCGACGCCGCCAAGAAGTCGGTCATCAAGCCCAAGGCGGAGAAGAAGGAGGCTCCCGCTGAGGAGGCTCCCGCCGAGGCACCGGTCGAGGACGCGGCCGAGGCCGCGACCGACGCCGAGTAATCCGCCGTGCTCGCCGCCGCGCTCGAACACATCGTCACGGGGATCGTCGATCACCCGGAGGATGTGCGCATCACCGCATCCACGTCGCCGCGAGGCGAACTGCTCGAGGTGCGTGTGCACCCGGACGACCGTGGGCGCGTGATCGGGCGCGGCGGCCGCACCGCCAAGGCTCTGCGCACGCTCGTCTCCGCGCTCGCGGACGGGCGGCGCGTCCGTGTCGACGTCGCGGACGACTGACGTGCCCGCGAACGGGCGCGCAGGAGGGCGGAACCAGCTGCGCGTGGGCCGGCTCGTCAAGGCGCACGGGCTGAAGGGCGCGCTCAAGCTGGAGCTCTACACCGACGATCCGGCGGGGCGGTTCGTCCCCGGGGCGTCGTTCACGCTGCAGGTCCCCGAGGCGTCTCCCTGGCACGGGAAGTCGCTCACGGTGCGCGATTATCGCGTGATGAACGGCAGCTCCGTCGTCTTCTTCGAGGACGTCGAGGACCGGACCGCGGCGGAGAGCCTGGTCCGGGCGATCCTCTGGATGGACCAGGACGAGACCGAGGCGCCCGAGGAGGACGCCTGGTACGACCATCAGCTCGTCGGGCTGGAGGTCGTGCGCGACGATGTCGTCGTCGGGCGCGTGACCCGCGTCGATCATCTTCCGGCACAGGATCTGCTCATCGTCCGCCGGGCCGGCGTCTCCGGAGATGCGGCCGAGGTCATGGTGCCGTTCGTCTCCGCGATCGTCCCGACGGTCGACATCGCCGCCGGACGCCTGGTGGTGACGCCTCCGCCGGGACTGTTCGAGGAGCTGGCCGACGAGGCGGCGGCCGCGGACGAGCAGGACGCGCCCGGTGCGGATTGACGTCGTCTCGATCTTCCCGTCGTACTTCGACGGGCTGACCCTGTCACTGCTCGGCAGGGCGCAGGAGAGCGGCCTCATCGATCTTCGCGTGCACGACCTGCGCGAGTGGACGCACGATCGCCACCGGACCGTGGACGACACCCCCTACGGCGGCGGCGCGGGCATGGTCATGAAGCCCGAGCCCTGGGGCGAGGCGCTGGACGCACTGGTCGCGGCCGACGGCGCCGCCGCGCGTCCCACCATCGTGTTCCCCTCGCCGGCGGGGGAGGTCTTCACCCAGGCGACCGCCCGCACGCTCGCGGAGCACGAACATCTCGTCTTCGGATGCGGCCGGTACGAGGGCATCGACGAGCGCGTGTTCGACTATGCGGCCGAGCTCGGCGACGTGCGGCTGCTGAGCCTCGGCGACTACGTCCTCAACGGCGGGGAAGTGGCCACCATGGCGATGGTCGAGGCCATCGGCCGGCTCATTCCCGGCGTGGTCGGCAATCCGGACAGCCTCATCGAGGAGTCGCACGAGGACGGCCTTCTCGAGTACCCGTCCTACACGAAGCCGTCCGTCTGGCGCGACCGTGCGGTGCCGGAGATCCTGCTCAGCGGCGATCACGGCCGGATCGCGCGCTGGCGCCGCGAGCAGCAGGTGGAACGGACCGCCGCCCGCAGGCCCGACCTGCTCGACGGCTGAGCGCGCGTCAGAGCACCCGCTCCGCCTCGTGCGTGAGCTCGAAGACCACCCCGTGGGGGTGCCGGAGGTCCAACGAGGCCTGCGGGCTCAGCCCCCGCATCTCGCCGCGGAGCATCCGTCCGATCATCTCGTGGGAGATGAGCAGCGGAACGCCGTCGGCGAGCTCCGTGCACTGCTCGAGCGCCTGCCGGACCCGGCCGCGGGCCTGGGCGTAGCTCTCGCCCCCGGGGAAGGCCCATCCGTAGCGGTTGTCCGCGCGCTCCGCGCGAGTGCCCGGGAGCTCGGCCTCGATCTCGGCCCAGGTCCGTCCCGCCAGGGTTCCATGATGGATCTCCGCGAGACCGGGGACGAGGACGACCTCGGCCTCCAGGATCTCGGCAATGATCTCGGCGGTGCGCACCGCCCGGCCGAGCGGACTCGAACAGATGGTCCGGATGCCGCGACCGCGCACTCGGCGTGCGATCTCCCGGGCATGGGCGACGCCGTCCGAGGTCAACGGCGAGTCGAGCTGTCCCTGCAGACGTCCCTCCCGGTTCCAGGTCGTCTGGCCGTGGCGCGCGAGGAAGAGCCGATGCGGCACGGGGCGGTCCTGCGGGATCATGGACCCAGGATGACAGCCGAGGCCGCGGCGGGGAAGCGTCGCCGCCCGCCTGAGTGCGGTCAGTCGACGCCGAGGAAGGAACGGTCGGTGAGGATGATCGGGCCGTCCTCCGTGACCGCGATGGTGTGCTCGGAGTGCGCGCCCCGCGAGCCGTCGCCGCTGCGCAGCGTCCAGCCGTCCGGGTCGGTGATCAGCTCGTCCGTCGTGGCGAGGAACCAGGGCTCGAGCGCCATGACGAGGCCTGCGCGCAGCGGGAAGCCCCGTCCGGCGCGGCCGTCGTTGGGCACGTGCGGGTCGCCGTGCATGATCCGGCCGACGCCGTGGCCGCCGAAGTCCGTGTTGATCGAGTAGCCCTCGCCGCGCGCGACGGCGGCGATCGCGGCGGAGATGTCGCCGATGCGATTGCCGACGGTCGCCGCAGCGATGGCCGCGTCCAGCGCGCGCTCGGTCGTGTCGATCAGGCGGAGATCCTCGTCGCGGGGCGTGCCGACGACGAACGAGACGGCGGAGTCCGCCACCCACCCGTCCACCGACACGGCGAAGTCGAGCGAGACGAGGTCGCCGTCGCGCAACGCGTAGTCGTGGGGGAGGCCGTGCAGGACGGCATCGTTCACGGACGTGCAGATCACCTTGCCGAACGGGCTCGCGCCGAACGAGGGGTGGTAGTCGATGTAGCACGACTCCGCGCCGGCCTTGCGGATGAGGTCGTGCGCGCGGCGGTCGATCGCGAGCAGGTTGGTCCCGACCTTCGTCTCGTCGCGCAGGGTCGCCAGCGTCTCGGCCACGAAGCGCCCGGCGGCGCGCATCTCGTCGATCTCGGTGGGCGTGCGCAGTTCGATCATCGGGGGTATTCCTCTCGTCGCCCTCCATTCTCCCGCATCCGTGCCTGCGACTTCGCTCACGATCGCGGAAGATCGGCGCCCGCCGGACGGGAGCGACGTACGATCTCGGTATGTGGTTGCGGCGCGTGTTCTTCCGATGGCTCCCGCTGGCGGCGGCCGTGCTGCCGGTATGGCTCCTCGTCGGCTGGGGTGTGTTCCAGGCGGGCGGATGGGCTTTCCTGTGGGTCCTCTTCATCGCCGTGCCGTCGGTACTGGTGGGGCAGCTCGTGCTCCTGCTGCTCGTGCGCGCGCGTCCCTCGGTCCGGGCCGAGCGAGCGGTGTCGTGGTGGGACGTGCTGGGTTTCACGGTGTGGCACGGCCTCACGGTCGCGGTGGGCTGCTTCCCGGAGGGGGCCTTCGCCTGGCTCCTCACCGGCGCGATCGCGGCGTTCCTCGCGCTGTTCTGGTCGTCGCTCTGGCAGCTGTGGAGCGAGGCGCGGGGCGGGCGCCGCGTCGACGCCCGGTCCGAGACGGTCTGGGCGACCACGATCGGCGGTGACGACCGCACCGGGTCGGTCCGAGGGACGCCTCGCGGCGAGGTCATCGTGATCGCCGAGGCAGGCCGCCCCGGCGACGCCGGCGGGCACTGACGCGCACCCTGCGCGGCGCCGTCCGCGTTTTGGAGCGACGCGAGATCCATGACAGAATGAATTCTTGTGCCGTGACCCGGCTCTGCCTCAGGGGAGCCTGCGGACGCCCTGCGCGCCGTTCGACACACACCATCCTTCCTTCCTTCCGAGTGCACGCGACCTGAGGCGAGTGCAGAGAGAGACGATCATGCAGATCCTCGACGCCGTCGACGCGGCTTCGCTCCGCTCCGACATCCCCTCCTTCGGCCCCGGCGACACCGTGAAGGTGCACGTGAACATCACCGAGGGCAACCGCTCCCGCATCCAGGTCTTCCAGGGCGTCGTCATCGGCCGCCAGGGCGACGGCGTGCGCGAGACCTTCACGGTCCGCAAGATCAGCTTCCAGGTCGGCGTCGAGCGCGTCTTCCCGGTGCACTCCCCGGTGATCGACCACATCGAGGTCGTCACCCGCGGTGACGTGCGTCGCGCGAAGCTCTACTACCTGCGCAACCTCCGCGGCAAGAAGGCGAAGATCAAGGAGAAGCGCGAGAACTGACGCGCCGATCCATCGCAGAGCACCCCGGGACACGGTGTCCCGGGGTGCTCTGTTCTCCCCGACGTGTGCGACGCTAGAGAGGCCGTCACGAGGCGGCCGTCCCCCTCGTGAAGGAAGCCGATGACAGACGAGACCGCCTCCGCTCCGGCTGCGCTGCGCCGCGACCGCCGTGCCCCGTCGCGCCGTCGCGGCTGGCTCGTGTTCCTGAGGGACGTGCTCGTCATCGTGCTCGTCGCCGTGCTCGTCTCCTTCCTGGTGAAGAGCTTCATCGTGCGCAGCTTCTTCATCCCCTCCAGTTCCATGGAGGACACGCTCCTGGTCAAGGACCGGATCCTCGTCGACGAGATCACGCCCCGCTGGAACCCGTATCACCGCGGAGACGTCGTCGTCTTCAAGGACCCCGGCGGGTGGCTGCCGCCGAGCGAGCCGCAGCCTCCGCGATCGCCGCTGCTGGAGGCGGGGGAGTGGCTCCTGACGATCGTCGGCATCGCGGCGCCGGACTCGGACGACCACCTCGTGAAGCGGGTGATCGGACTCCCGGGCGACCGGGTGCAGTGCTGCAACTCGCTCGGCCAGATCATGGTCAACGGCTCTCCGATCGACGAGTCGTCGTACCTCAAGCTCCCCCCGGGCGACACGCTCGCGTCGGAGATCCCGTTCGACGTCACCGTCCCCGCCGGATCGGTGTGGGTGCTCGGCGACAACCGCGACCGATCCCAGGACTCCCGGTACAACCAGGACCAGCCCGGGAACGGCTTCGTCCCGCTCGACAACGTCGTCGGACGCGCGTTCCTCATCAGCTGGCCCTTCAATCGGTTCGGGCTCATCGACGGCCACTACGCCGTGTTCAACGGCGTCGAGGAGCGGGAGCGCGAGGAGGACGCGCGGTGACCGTCGTCGCGCCTCGGCTGACGCTGGAGCGCCGCCTGCTGCGCGAGCACCAGCACATCATCGCCCTCGACGAGGTCGGCCGAGGCGCCCTGGCCGGCCCGGTCGCGGTCGGCGCCGCGATCATCGACGCCTCGGGTGCCCGGCGACGCGTGCCCGAGGGGCTGCGCGACTCCAAGCTCGTGCCGTCCGCCCGTCGTGCCGACGTCGCCGCCCGTGCCCAGGGGTGGGTGCTGTCGAGCGCCGTCGGGTGGGCGGACAACGCGGAGATCGACGAGGTCGGGATCATGCGCGCGCTCGGGCTCGCCGCCTCGCGTGCGCTGATCGCCGCGTGCGCCGACGCCGTGGATCCGGCCACGGCGCTCGTCATCCTCGACGGGAACCACGACTACCTGTCCGCGGTCCACCCGTCCTCCGTCACCGTGCGCACGGTCGTGAAGGGCGACCGCGACTGCGCCTCCGTGTCCGCTGCGTCGGTCATCGCGAAGGTCGCGCGCGACGCCCTCATGGTCGAGCTCCACGAGACCCACCCCGACTACCAGTGGGAGCGGAACAAGGGCTATGCGAGCCCGGAGCACCGTGACGCGATCCGCCGGCTCGGGCTGAGCCCGCTGCACCGGTCGTCGTGGGCGATCGCGGCGGCCCCCACGCTCTTCTGACCCGTCGGCGACGGCGCGTCGACGGCGGCCCGCACGGCCTAGGATGGACGGATATGGATGAGGACGCCTTCGACGACTACGACCGCGAGCTCGAGCTCGCCCTGTATCGCGAGTACCGCGACGTGGTCTCGCAGTTCGCCTACGTGATCGAGACCGAGCGCCGCTTCTATCTCGCGAACGACGTCAACGTCGTCCGCCGGGACACCGAGCACGACTTCTACTTCGAGGTGTCCATGACCGACGTCTGGGTCTGGGACATCTACCGGGCGGACCGCTTCGTGAAGGCCGTGCGTGTGCTCACGTTCAAGGACGTCAACATCGAGGAGCTGTCCCGGCGGGAGTTCGAGCTTCCGCAGGAGCTCTCGCTCGACGGCGAGTGACACAGCTCTGACCGACGGCCGGCCCGCCGTCGCTCGTCGCAATCTCGTGCGGAGATCGCGCGCCCATACGGAGGAGCACGCGTTCCTACGGAGATCGCACGCGTCGGCGGAGATCGCGCGCGTCGGCGGAGGGGTGACTTGCATTCGTCCGCGCGAACGGGTGTTGTCCTTCGGGAAGGCTTCCGTTCCGCGGAGATCACGCGCTCATACGGATGCCACGCGTTCCTACGGAGATCGCACGCGTCGGCGGAGATTCCGCGCGTCGGCAGAGGGTGGATCGGCATTCGTCCGCGCGAAGGAGTGTGTCCTCCGGAACGGCTTCCGTTCCGCGGAGGTCACGCGCTCATACGGAGGATCACGCTCGGGCGGAGGACCCGTGTTTCCGCGGAGGACCCGTGTTTCCGCGGGGGTCACATGCTCCGGCGGGGGCGGCGAGCCTCGTCCTGCACACCCGACGACGACGCGCTGTTCTCCGCTGATCCCGCGGCCCGCGCCGGGCGCGGCGGTTGAGCGCACGAGGCTGTCGGCATGGCAGCGAAAGACGACCTCGGGCGAGCCGGCGAAGACCGGGCGGCCCTCTATCTGACGGATCTCGGATACCGCATCCTCGCGCGCAACTGGCGGTGCGAGCTCGGCGAGCTGGACATCGTCGCCGAGTGGCGCGACGTCCTCGTGTTCGTCGAGGTGAAGACGCGGCGCAGTCTCCTGTTCGGGCACCCGTTCGAAGCGATCGACGAGCGCAAGAGGCGACGGATGTGGCGCCTGGCGCATGCGTGGGTGCGGGAGCACCCGCTGTCGGCGCGCGGCCGACCGCTGCGCCTGGAGGCCATCGGGATCGTCGGATCGGAGCCCTCCTGCGGCGTCCTCGAGCACCTGACGGACCTGCGATGACGGCGGAGCTCCTGGAGGAGGGGGCCTCGGGGTCGCGGACCTCCCGCACCTGGGCGGTCGCGCTGACCGGCATCACCGGCCATCTCGTCGAGGTCGAGGCCGACCTCTCGCAGCAGACGCCGGAGTTCCACCTGATCGGCCTCGGCGACCGGGCGCTGAGCGAGGCCGTGCGTCGCGTTCACAACGCCTGCAAGAACAGCGGCGTGGAGCTTCCGCGGCGCAAGCTCACGGTGAACCTGTCGCCGGCGAGCCTGCCGAAGCACGGGTCGGGGTTCGACCTGGCGATCGCTCTCGCCGCCCTCGGCACCGAGGGCAGACTGGACGTCGCGTCGCTGGCCCGCACCGTGCACATCGGGGAGCTCGGGCTGGACGGCCGGCTTCGGCCCGTGGCAGGCGTGCTCCCTGCGCTTCACGCCGCCGTCCGGGCGGGGATCGCCCGCGCGATCGTTCCACGGGCGAACGAGGCGGAGGCGCGGCTCGTCCCCGGGCTGGACGTGCATGCCGTCGCGACGCTCGCCCATGCCGCGGTGCTCCACGGCGCCGAGCTGGATCCTCCCGCAGCGCCGGAGCGACTCCCCCGTGCGGAGCGCCCGAAGACGACGGAGCGGGAGCCGGACCTCGACGAGGTCATCGGCCAGGACGAGGCCGTGGCCGCGCTGACCGTGGCCGCGGCCGGCGGGCACCACGTGCTCCTGAGCGGCCCACCGGGCGCGGGGAAGACGATGCTCGCGCGACGGCTTCCCGGCATCCTGCCGGACCTCGACGACGACCTGGCTCTGGACGTCGCGTGCGTCCGTTCCCTGGCGGGTGAGGCGGTCGTGGATCTCGATCGTCGGCCACCGTTCGTCGCGCCTCATCACAGCGCCTCCCTCGCCGCGCTGGTGGGAGGCGGGTCCCGCCAGGTCCGGCCGGGCGCCATCGTCCGCGCGCACGGCGGACTGCTGTTCGTCGACGAGGCGTCGGAGGCGCCGCGCGCCGTCCTCGACGCGCTGCGGCAGCCGCTGGAATCGGGGCGGATCGAGATCCACCGGTCCGAGTTCACGGCCTCGTTCCCGGCCCGCTTCCAGCTCGTCCTGGCGACCAATCCGTGCCCGTGCGGGGTCTACGGTGTGCCCGGGGAAGAGTGCGTCTGCCCGCCCGCGGCCGTCCGGCGCTACGCGTCGCGACTGTCGGGTCCGCTGCGCGACCGCCTCGACATCGAGATCCAGGTGGCCCGGGTCTCCGCGGACCTCGCCACGGCTGCGACGCGCGGCACGGTCTCCACGGCGCAGGCGCGCGATCGGGTCCGGGAGGCGCGCGAGCGGGCGTCGCGACGCTGGCGGGGCACGCCCTGGCGGGTGAACGCACATGTTCCCGGGGCGTGGCTCCGACGTGGCGCCCACCGGCTTCCGACACCGGTGCGCGAGCCCCTCGACCGGGCGCTGCGGCGGGGCGCGATCACCCTGCGCGGCTACGACCGCGTCCTGCGACTGGCCTGGTCCGTCGCGGACCTCGACGGCGCGGCCGCACCGCGGCTGGAGCACGTCGGCCGGGCGCTGTTCCTGAAGAAGGGGCTGGCGGCGTGACCGAGCACGACCGCGGCGTGGATCCGGCAGCGGAGCTCATGGCGATCATGGACGACCCCGAGATCGGCCGGAGGCTCGACGAGGTCCACGCGGCGGGCTCGACCGACGAGGCCCGCGCCGGCGTCGTGTGGAGCGTCATCGCCGAGCCGGGCGACGGGGTCTCCGGTGCCCTCGTCGCGGCGCTCGGCGCGCGGGGCGCGGTGGAGGAGGTCTTCGGCGCAGCCGCATCGTCCGCGGGGGAGGAGGACTCCGGATGCCCGGCCCGCCGCGCCCTTCAGGAGGCGCGCCGCCGGTGGGCACCGCGCCTCCGGCGAGAGGCGGTCGTCGCGGCGCTCGCCGGTGCGTCCCGGGTGCGGGCGTCGCTGCTGATCCCGGACGATCCGGACTGGCCCGGGCGGATCGCCGATCTCGGACCGCACGCGCCGCATGCCCTCTGGGTCCGCGGCGACCCGTCGGCGCTCGGTGAGCTCGGCGTCGCCGTGGTGGGGGCGCGGGCATCGACGGCGTATGGCGAGCACGCGGCCGCGGAGATCGTCGGCCCGCTCGCCGCCGACGGGACCTCCATCGTCTCCGGCGGCGCCTACGGGATCGACGGGGTGGCGCACCGGGTCGCTCTGGGAACGGACGGCCGGACGCTCGCGATCCTCGCGGGCGGAGTGGACCGGGCCTACCCGAGCGGACACGCGGGGCTCCTCACCCGCATCGCCGGCTCGGGAGCCGTCGTGAGCGAGGTCCCGTGCGGGACGGCGCCCACGCGATGGCGCTTCCTCGCCCGCAATCGCCTGATCGCGGCCGTCGCCGCGGCCACCGTGGTCGTGGAGGCGGGGCGGCGCAGCGGCTCCCTGAACACCGCGGGTCACGCCGCGTCGCTCGGACGACCGCTCGGCGCGGTTCCCGGACCGATCACGTCGGCGACATCGGCCGGGTGCCACCGCCTGCTCCGCGAATACGCGGCGCAGTGCGTCACGACCGCCGATGAGGTCAGGGAGCTGCTCGGGGTTGCTCCGTCTGCGCCCCCGAGCATCCCCGCGGAGGACCCGGACATGATCCGGATCTCCGATGCGCTGAGCACCCGGCACGGACGCGCGGTCGAGGAGCTGGCCCGGGCGGCCGGACTCTCACTGGAGCGGGTCACGGCCCTGCTCGGCATCCTGGAACTGGACGGGGCGGTCGTGCGTACGCCCGGCGGCTGGCGTCGGCTGGCGGTCTGACGGCGAGGCTCCTCGTTCCGAACGGCCGGGGCCGCACACTGGGAGGGTGCGACTCTCCCACGCGGTGGACGACTTCACGACGCACCTGGCGTCGGTGCGGCGGCTGTCCGCGGCGACGATCCGCGCGTATCGCAACGATCTGACCGATCTGGTCCGGGCTGCCGGCGACCCGGATCTGGAGGACGTGGACCTCGAGACCCTGAGGGAGTGGCTCTGGCGCGCCACGCAGCGCGGCGACGCCCGAGCGACCCTGGCGCGCCGGACGGCCGCCGCCCGTTCCTTCTTCGCCTGGGCCAGGGAGGAGGAACGGATCCCGGTCGACCCCAGTCTCCGACTCGTCGCGCCGAAGCGCGGCAGATCGCTTCCCGCGGTCGCTTCGGCGGACTCGCTCCGGCACCTGCTCGACGAACTTCGCCACGACGCGGCGGGCGGCGATCCGGTCCGCCTGCGCGACAGCGCCGTCCTGGAACTCCTCTACGGCTCGGGGATGCGCGTCTCGGAGCTCTGCGGCCTCGCGGTCGACGATGTGGACCTGGACCGCGCCACGGCCCGGGTGCGGGGCAAGGGGGACAGAGAGCGGGTGGTGCCGTTCGGCGTCCCCGCGAAGGACGCCGTGGCGGCCTATCTGCGGCGCGGCCGGCCGGCCCTGGCGGCGCGCACGGACCGCTCCTCACCCGCCCTCTTCCGGGGCGCGCGCGGCGGCGCGCTCGGACCGAGGACCGTCTACGCGCTCGTCGCGCGCACGCTCGGCCCGGTGCTCGGTGAGGAGACGGTCGGCCCGCACGCGCTCCGGCACTCCGCGGCGACGCATCTGCTCGACGGCGGCGCGGACCTGCGGGCGGTGCAGGAGATCCTGGGGCACGCCAGCCTCGGTACCACGCAGATCTACACGCACGTGTCTGCCGAGCGGCTGACCGCGACGTACCGCCTCGCGCACCCCCGGGCGTGAGCGGAGAACCGCTCAGCAGACGACCCCGCCGCAGGGGAGCAGGACGGCGCGCGACACCTCGCCGAACAGCAGCAGGGGGTTGATGTACTCGCCGTGCCACCGGACGCCGACGTGGAGCGTCCCGGGCGGTGCGTGTCCTCCCTGAGCGAGCTCGCCCACGGCGTCTCCGACGGCGACCGCCGCGCCCGGGTCGAGGTCGCTCTGCAGGGGCTCGTAGGTCGTGACGAGCCCGTCGCCGTGGTCGATCGTGAGGAGCGGGCGATCCACCACGGTGCCGCGGAACGCGATCGTGCCGTCGGCCGGTGCCCTCACGGGGCCGGTGGCGGCGACGTCGATCCCGCGATGGCCGGGGCCGTAGGCGTGGGCCGGGGCGCGGAACGGGGCGACGACGGTTCGGGGTCCGGACACCGGCCATCGCCAGTCGGCTCCCGCAGGAGCCGTCGCCGCGTGAGCCGATGGGGCGGAGGTGGTCGCCGCGGCGGTGACGGCTCCCGCGGCCGACACGGGGGAGCCGAGGAGGACGAGGGGGAGCATGAGAGCGAGCGGCGGAGCGACGCGACCGGCATGGAGACGACGTGGCGACATGACCCGATGATGCCGGGGCGCCGCCGTCGGCGCGGACCCCGCGCCGGAACGGTGGACGACGGGCGGGGGACCGGTGTTCGTGCAGGACGAGGGCGGTGCTCGCGAGGCGTCGAGGCTGATACACTGACAAGGCATCTCGAGCGATCGAGGTGACTACGCGTGCCCACAGCGTCCATCGTGGTGCGACACCCCATCGGTCCCTTCCGAGGGCGGGGTGTGCGCCGGGCACCAGGACAGCCGACCGCCCGGTCGGCGATCAACCGCAACGGCGAGAACCGCCAGAACAGGGGAGTACGACCATGGCCGTCGTCACCATCCGCCAGCTGCTCGACAGCGGCGTGCACTTCGGACACCAGACCCGTCGGTGGAACCCGAAGGTGAAGCGCTTCATCCTCACGGAGCGCAGTGGCATCCACATCATCGACCTGCAGCAGTCGCTGGCCTACATCGACCGCGCCTACGACTTCGTCAAGGAGACCGTCGCGCACGGCGGGACGATCCTCTTCGTCGGCACCAAGAAGCAGGCGCAGGAGATCCTCGCCGAGCAGGCGACCCGCGTGGGCCAGCCCTACGTCAACCAGCGCTGGCTGGGCGGCCTCCTGACGAACTTCTCGACCATCGCGAAGCGTCTGGCCCGCATGAAGGAGCTCGAGGAGCTCGACTACGAGAACCCCGCCGCCTCGGGCTTCACCAAGAAGGAGCTGCTGCTCAAGAAGCGCGAGCTCGACAAGCTGCACAAGTCGCTCGGCGGCATCCGCAACCTCACCAAGACCCCGTCGGCCCTGTGGGTCG
Source organism: Microbacterium sp. CCNWLW41 (assembly GCF_037083505.1). Taxonomy (NCBI): domain Bacteria; kingdom Bacillati; phylum Actinomycetota; class Actinomycetes; order Micrococcales; family Microbacteriaceae; genus Microbacterium; species Microbacterium sp. CCNWLW41. Next base: position 182,782 of record NZ_JBAOJP010000007.1, on the reverse strand, counting down.
TCGACGCCAAGCGTGAGCACCTCGCCATCGACGAGGCGAAGAAGCTGGGCATCCCGGTCATCGGCATCCTCGACACGAACGCGGACCCGGACGACTTCCAGTACCCGATCCCCGGTAACGACGACGCGATCCGCTCCGTCTCGCTGCTGACGCGCATCATCGCCGACGCCGCGGCCGAGGGCCTGCAGCAGAAGCACAACCCGGAGCAGGGCGACGCCGAGCCGCTCGCCGAGTGGGAGCGCGAGCTGCTCGAGGGCGGCGACGCCGAGGCGGCCGCCACCGAGGCCGCTGCGACCGAGACCGCGGCGACCGAGACGGCCGCGGACGAGGCCGGTGCCGCCGCGCACGACGAGGCGATCGCCGCTGCCGCCGAGGAGGCGCCCGCCGAGGTCGCCGCCGCTGAGGCCGCCGACAAGTAATCCCTCGTACACACACGACACGTAGCAAGGAGCCACCACACATGGCCAACTTCACCATCGCCGACATCAAGGCGCTGCGTGAGCAGCTCGGCACGGGAATGGTCGACACCAAGAAGGCGCTCGAGGAGGCCGGCGGCGACGTCGAGAAGGCCACCGAGATCCTGCGTCTCAAGGGTGCCAAGGGCAACGCCAAGCGCGCCGACCGCTCCACCAGCGAGGGCCTGGTCGTCGCCCGCGAGAACGGCAACAGCGTCACCCTGATCGAGCTCGCCTGCGAGACGGACTTCGTCGCGAAGAACGAGCGCTTCATCGCGCTGGCCGAGAAGGTCGCGGACGCGGCTGCCGCGGCGTCGGCGAACACCGTCGAGGAGGTCCTCGCGGCCTCCGCCGGCGGCCAGACCGTCGAGCAGCTGATATCCGACGAGGCCGCCATCATCGGCGAGAAGGTCGAGCTGCGGCGCGTCCGCACCGTGACCGGCGACGCCGTCTCGGTGTACCTGCACCGCACGAGCAAGGACCTGCCGCCGCAGATCGGCGTCGTCGTCGCCTACACGGGTGACGACGCGGAGACCGCGCGCAGCATCGCCCAGCACATCTCCTTCGCCAACCCGTCGTACCTCACCCGTGAGGACGTCCCGGCGGCGGACGTGGAGAAGGAGCGCGAGATCGTCACCGAGATCTCCCGCAACGAGGGCAAGCCGGAGGCGGCCCTGCCGAAGATCGTCGAGGGCCGTGTGTCCGCGTTCTTCAAGCAGGTCGCGCTCCTCGAGCAGGACTACGCCAAGGACAACAAGCTGTCCGTCGGCCAGGTCGCGAAGGACGCCGGCATCACGGTGACGGACTTCGCGCGCTTCAAGGTCGGCGCGTAAGACCGCGGAAGGGGTTCGGATCATCGCGATCCGAACCCCTTCTTCATGCCCGCCGCGAGGCGCGCACGCTATTTTGATCAGGGACGAGAGGAACAACCCCATGATGCAAGGACCCGGACGCCGTCGCGTCGTTCTGAAGCTGTCGGGCGAGGCGTTCGGCGGCGGCCAGCTCGGGGTCAACCCCGACATCGTCGGCCAGATCGCCCGCGAGATCGCCGCGGCGACCGACGAGGTCGAGATCGCGGTCGTGGTCGGCGGAGGCAACTTCTTCCGCGGCGCGGAGCTGAGCCAGCGCGGGATGGATCGCGGACGCGCGGACTACATGGGCATGCTGGGCACCGTCATGAACGCCCTCGCCCTCCAGGACTTCCTCGAGCAGGCCGGCGCCGAGCCGCGCGTGCAGTCCGCGATCGCCATGACCCAGGTCGCCGAGCCCTACATCCCGCTGCGCGCCGAGCGGCACATGGAGAAGGGGCGCGTCGTCATCTTCGGTGCCGGCGCCGGCCTTCCGTACTTCTCCACCGACACCGTCGCCGCCCAGCGGGCGCTCGAGATCCGCGCGACCGAGGTGCTCGTCGCCAAGAACGGCGTGGACGCGATCTACACGGCGGACCCGAACAAGGACTCGTCCGCGGAGCGCATCGACCACGTCACCTACCGCGAAGCCCTGCAGAAGGGGCTCAAGGTCGTGGACTCGACGGCGTTCAGCCTCTGCATGGACAACGGCATGGACATGCGCGTGTTCGGCATGGAGCCGGCCGGCAACATCACCCGTGCGCTGCGCGGCGAGGCCATCGGCACCCGCGTCACGGCCTGAGCGCCGCGCCCGGCCCGGCGCCCCGCACGGGGGCGGCGGGCCGCCCCGAGTAGACTGAGACGAACCCTCTGACGATTGGAGCCCCCGTGATCGCGGACGTCCTCGCCGACACCACTTCCCGCATGCAGCGCGCCGTCGAGGCTGCGAAGGAGGACTTCGCCACGGTGCGCACCGGCCGCGCGAACCCGCAGCTCTTCCAGAAGCTGATGGTCGACTACTACGGCTCGCCCACTCCGCTCGCCCAGCTCGCGTCCCTGGCCAACCCCGAGGCGCGCACGCTCCTGATCACGCCCTACGACAAGTCGGCGCTGAAGGCCATCGAACAGGCCATCCGCGACATGCCGAACCTCGGCGCGAACCCCTCGAACGACGGCAACATCATCCGGGTGACGATGCCGGAACTCACGGCGGACCGCCGCAAGGAGTACGTCAAGCTCGTGAAGTCCAAGGGCGAGGACGCGAAGGTCCACGTCCGCGGCATCCGCCGCAAGGCCAAGGACGAGCTCGACGGGCTCAAGAGCGAGCTCGGTGAAGACGAGATCGCCCGCGGCGAGAAGGAGCTGGACGCCCTCACGCGCCAGCACGTCGACCTCATCGACGAGGCTGTGAAGCGCAAAGAGGCCGAACTGCTCGAGGTGTGAGGTCGGGATGACAGGTCCTTCGGCGGACGAACCGCAGGACATCCCGCCGCGCCCTCCGCTTCCCGCTCCTCGCCACGGTGATCAGCTCCATGCGCAGTGGCAGGCGAAGAAGGCGGAGATCGGCACCCAGGTCTCGCATGCCCGGGATCAGCTCGACCAGGCGAACGAGCGCATCAAGGAGCGGACGGGCCGCGATCTCGTCGTGGCGATCCTGATCGGGCTGCTGATCGGCGGGGCCCTGCTGGCGTCCCTCGTGTTCGTCAAGTGGGCGTTCGTGATCTTCGCGGTCGCGGCGGCGCTGCTGGCGATCGGAGAGCTCGTCCTCGCCCTGCGCACGGGCGGGCGGCGGGTGGATCTGTGGCCGCAGCTCGTCGTCGGCGCGGCGCTCGTCACGGCGGGCTATTTCGCCGACCCGTGGCTGTGCTGGGTGATGCTCTTCGTCGCGGTGTTCGTCGTCGTGGTGTGGCGCCTGGTCGGGCAGATGGCCGCCAGGGACGGGCGCACGTACGGCGACGTCCTCACCGACGCCGTCTCCGCGGGGTTCATCCAGATCTACATCCCCTTCCTCGCTGCGACCGCGCTCATGCTGCTGCGCGAGGAGCGGGGGGAGTGGTGGGTGCTCTCGTTCATCATCGTGGTGGTCGTGGCCGACACCGCCGCCTACGCCTCCGGCCTGCTGTTCGGGCGGGGCGGGCGGCATCCGATGGCTCCGCGGGTGAGTCCGAAGAAGACCTGGGAGGGCTTCGCGGGCGCCGTCGCGGGCTCCCTCCTCGCCGGTGCGCTGCTCGGCGTCTTCCTGCTCGGGCTGCCGTGGTGGGCGGGACTGATCATCGGCGCCGCCCTGGTCGCATCCGCGACCCTCGGCGACCTCGCCGAGTCGATGCTCAAGCGCGACCTCGGCATCAAGGACATGAGCTCGTGGCTCCCCGGCCACGGAGGCCTCCTCGATCGTCTCGACAGCATCCTCCCCTCTGCGGTGGTCGCCCTGGCCCTGTTCCATCTCCTCAGCCCCCTGGCGGTATCGTGACCCTCTCCTCCTCTCCGGCCGACGGCGCCTCGGCGCCCTTCCCCCTCGCTCAGGGACGCGAGAAGGGCTATCAGCGTTCCGCGGTGGACGCCTTCCTCGCGCGGGCCAAGACCGCGTTCGAGGCGAACCCGCCCGAGCTCGACGCGGCCAGTGTGCGGGCCGTCTCGTTCCCGCTCGTGCGCGGCGGCTACCGCATCGCCGAGGTCGACGCCGCGTTGGCGCGGGTCGAGGACGCGTTCGCGGGACGCGAGCGCAGCACGGCGCTCTCGCAGAAGGGCGCGCGCGCCTGGGTGAGCCGCGCGCGTTCCGAGGCCCAGGTCATCCTGGACCACCTGAACCGCCCGAAGGGGCATCGCTTCGGGCGGACGGGACTGCTCACCTTCGGCTACCGGGTGGACGAGGTGGACCACGTGGCCGAGCGGATCGTCCGCTACCTCCGCGACGGTGACGCGCTGTCGGCGGAGCAGGTCCGTCACACGGCCTTCCGGATGCAGCGGCGCGGATACCGCGAGGAGCAGGTGGATGCGCTGCTGGACGCCACGATCGAGGTGCTCCTCGCGGTCCGCTGACCGCGAGCGCGCGTGCTCATGGTGGATTCAGCATCGGGTCGCTAGACTGGGGCGCATTGTGACTCCCGATAACGATTTGGTTTCGACGGACGCTGCCCGAGCCGACGTCTCCGTCCGTGCGAAGGCGCCGCGCCGCGGTGCCGCGACGCCCCGGCGCCGCACGACCGCGACGATCCTCGCCGGTCTGGCCGTCGTCGGTTTCTCCGCTGCGATCGTCGCGCCGGCAGGCATCGCCATGGCGACCCCGTCCGCCGATGAACCGGCGGCCGCGCAGAGCGTGTACTCGCTGGCCGCCAGGGACGCCCAGACCTTCGACATCACGGTGCAGGGCGCCCAGGGCGCTCAGGCGACCCCGATCGCGCGCGAGGGCTTCGAGGTGTACGTGACGCCCACGCCGACTCCGACGCCGACCCCGGAGCCCGCCTCGGATCCGGGCTCCGGCTCGTCCGAGGAGTCGGGCGAGTCGTCCGGTGGCGGGGGCGGTGGCGGCCCCATGTACTACACCGGAGGGGGCGACCCGGCCGCGTGGATGGCGGCGGCGGGCATCGCGCCGGAGGACTGGGGCTACGTCGACTACATCGTGAGCCGGGAGAGCGGCTGGAACCCGAATGCGGTGAACTCGTCGTCCGGCGCGAGCGGACTCGTCCAGGCGCTTCCGTGCGACAAGGTGCCGGGCAGCTGCTTCGATCCGGTGGACAACCTCCGCTGGGCGGACGGCTATGCGAAGGGCCGGTACGGGAGCTGGGCGGAGGCCGTCGGCTTCTGGTCCGCCAACCACTGGTGGTGAGCGTCCGCGCCCGCCATGCCCCGATCGCACCGTCGTCGTCCTGAACGTCCGCGCGACGACGCCCTCGACCGCCTCATCGCGGGGTGGAAGCGCACCGAGATCCGCGGCGGCGTGGAGTGGTACGTGCAGCCGATCTCGGCCGCGCAGGCGCAGAAGGAATACGTCTGCCCCGGATGCCGGAGCCTCGTGCTGCCCGGCGTCGCCCACGTCGTGACGTGGCGTGCGGACGGCGTGCTCGGCGACGCCGCCGACCTCGCGGCACGGCGGCACTGGCACAACGGGTGCTGGCGGAGGCGCTGATGGAGATCCGCGGGCCTCTGGACCTTCCTGCGCGGCGAGAGGACCTGACCCTGCGCACGGCCGACGGGCTCACCCTCGTCGGTGAGCTGGCCCTTCCGCTCGACCGGGATCCGGTGGCCACGCTGGTGACCCTCCACCCCCTGCCCACGGCGGGCGGGTTCATGGACTCCCACATCATCCGGAAGGCCGCCGCCCGTCTTCCGGCGCTCGCCGACCTGGCGGTGCTGCGGTTCAACACGCGGGGCACGAGGTCGCCGCGCGGCACGAGCGAGGGATCCTTCGGCGGCGGTGTCGACGAGGAGCACGACGTCGCGGCCGCGATGGCCCTCGTCCGCGAGCGGGGCCTGCCGGCTCCGTGGCTCCTCGGCTGGTCGTTCGGCACCGAGCTGGCGCTGAAGTACGGCCGCGATCACGCGGTGGACGGGGTCATCCTCCTCTCGCCTCCGCTGCATCGGACCACCGACGCCGAGCTCGCCGGATGGGCCGACGACCCGCGGCGCGTGATCGCCCTCATCCCGGAGCTCGACGACTACCTGCGTCCGGACGAGGCCGCGCGGCGATTCGCAGCGATCCCGCACGCGACGCTGATCGCGGTCGAGGGCGGGCGGCACCTCTGGGTGGGCGAGTCCCAGACCCGGCGGGTGCTCACGGAGATCGTCGCCGCCGTTCACCCGGCGGCCCTGCCGCTGCCGCTGCACTGGCCGGCTGCCCGCTGACCGCCCGGACGAGCCGCATCGCGGGTGTTACCGCTCGTTCATCCGCGGGATCAGGACCTGGCGGTAGATGATCAGGATGCTCGCGGCCACCGGGATCGCGATCAGGGCGCCGAGCAGCCCCAGCAGTGCGCCGCCGGCCAAGGCCGCGATCACGACCACGGCACCGGGCACCGAGACCGCCCGGTTCATGACGCGCGGGGAGATCACGTACGCCTCGATCTGCATGTAGACGAGGTAGTACACCGCGGCGATGATCGCCGTGGTCGGATACGGCAGTCCGCCGAGCCCCGGGATGAGACAGATGAGGACGATCAGCGTGGACCCCGTGAGGGTGCCGACCAGCGGGATCAGGGAGAAGAAGAAGGCGATGACCGCGAGCACCGCGGGGAACGGTGCCTGGATGATCGACAGGAGGATGGCGCTGAGGACTCCGTTGATGACGCCCATGGTGACCTGCCCCATGACGTAGTAGCCGACGGAGGCGGTGATCTGTTCCGCGAGGTCCACGAACCGCGCTCTCTTGGAGGCGGGGACGAGCTGGTAGACGGAGCTCTTCAGCGAGGGGATCGCCGAGGTGAAGTAGATCGTCAGGATCAGCACGATGAAGGCCCCGGCGAGACCCGTCACGATCGCCGTTCCGGCCGCCACCACGCTCTCGGTGATGGATCCCCAGTTGCGCAGCAGCCAGTCCGTGGCGTTGCTGATGAGGTCGTCGAGGAAGGCCGGCTGGAGGCCGGGGAAGACCGACAGCACCCAGTCCTTGACGTCTTCCAAGGCCGTGCTCTGCAGGAAGACCGTGATCTGGCGCACCAGCTGCGTGATCTGGTCGATCAGGATCGGCAGGACCATCAGCACGATGCCGGTGAACACGCCGAGGACCGCGAGGATCGTCACGAGCACCGCGGCCCACCGGGGGACGCGGTGCCGCGTGAGGAACGTGATGGCCGGGTCGAGACCGAGACTGAGGAACAGGGCCGTGCCGACGTACAGCAGGATCGTGGACAGCGACTCGACGCTGTTGATGAGCATGATGCCCAGACCCACGCCCAGGGTCGCCACCAGGGCGGTGCGGAACGGGTTGTGGATCTTCATGCGGCTCCTCGGTCTCGGACGACCACAGCGTAGCCGCGAGCAGGGACGGAACCGGGACGCGACGCCCCAGGATCGTGCCCCTCGTGGCATCCTTTCAGGTCGTTTCGCTAGTCTGAAACGTCGAGCGGAGATCCCGGGCGTCCGCCGGCGGATCACGGAGGAGACTTTTCGTGCGTTTTGTATGGGCCGTCCTGGCCTTCGTGCTGGCTGCGGTCCTCATCGGGACCGGTATCGCGCAGCGGAGCATCTTCCTCGGCCCGAAGGACGTGACCGCGGAGCTGTCCGTCGACCAGCCTCAGCGCTACACGATGATCGACGGTGAGGTGCTCCGCTCCCACCCGGGCGAGCAGACCCTGGTGGCGCACGGCGACGGCACGATCTTCGTGGCCCAGGCGCGCACCGCCGACCTCGAGGCCTGGCTGTCCGACGTGCCCTACAACCGGATCGCCCTCGACGACGCGGGCGAGCCCGCGGCGACGGTGGTGGAGCCGGAAGAGTCGACCGATGCCGCAGCCGGTTCCGCCGACGGGCGCGACCCGGCGGGCTCGGACCTGTGGCTGGACGAGCTCACCGACGAGAACGCCGTGATCGACCGCATGCAGATCCCGGACGGCGTGAGCGTTCTCCTCGCCTCCGACGGCACGGCCGAGGCGCCGGCGGACGTGGCGGTCTCCTGGCCCCTCGACAACGCCACGCCCTGGGCAGGCCCGCTGATGGTGGCCGGTGGCGTCCTCGCGCTGCTGGGGCTGATCCTCTACATCCTCGCCGTGCGCCACTCTCGCCGGGGCAAGGGACCGCGGCGCAAGGGCCCGCCGCCGATGCCGCCGACCGAGCCGATCGAGCTCGCCCGCGGCCGGACGGGGGCCATCGACACGGGGGCGTCGTCGGACGCCTCCCGTGCCGAGCGCTCGGCGGCGCCTCGTCGCCGCGTGCGTCGGGCTGTGCTCGTGGTTCCCGCGATGGGGCTGTCCGCGGCGCTCCTGTCCGGGTGCACGCCCGACGCCTGGCCTCAGTTCACCGCCTCGCCGACGCCGACGCCCACCCCGACCGCCACGCCCGACGCGACCCAGCAGACGCCGGCCGTCACCGAGACGCAGGCGGCACGCATCCTGGAGAACCTCGCCGCGACGGTCGCAGAGGCGGACGAGAAGCGCGATGCGACGCTCGCGGCCACGCGTCTGTCGGGGGCTGCTCTGGCCGAGCGCGAGACCGCGTACACCGTGCGCGGCACCGTGGCGGACTTCGCCCTCCCGGCCACGATCCCGCCGGAGAAGGTGCGCATCCTCGTGCCCCAGGCCTACGACTCGTGGCCGCGCACGACCATGATGCTCGTCGAGCACGGTTCCGACGAGACCGTGCCGCCGCTGATCCTCACGATGACGCAGGCCGACCCGTGGTCGAACTACACGGTCGGATACGTCTCCGAGATGCAGGCCTCCGCGAAGCTCCCGGACATGGCTCCGGCCTGGCTCGGCGCGAAGCTCACGCCGCCGGACTCGCCGTTCCTCACCGTGGCCCCGGACAAGCTCGGCGAGACCTTCGCCGACGTCGTCGACAACGGGGAGAAGAGCGCCGCGTACGACCAGTTCGACGAGACCTCGCTCGCGTTCGTCAAGGCCGTGAACGACAGTCGTGCCTCGGTCACCCAGGACCTGATCGACGCCGGGGCGGAGACGACCTCGGCCGCCGCGTTCGACGCCGTCGCCGGGGATGAGGAGCCGGTCGCGATCTCCACGATCGACAGCGGCGCGATCGTCGCGGTCACGGTCGATGACATCCAGTCCGTCACGCCGACCCAGGAGGGCGTGGACATCCGGACGGCGGAGAACTCCACGACGGCGGTCCTCGCCGGCGCGGCCACCTCGGCCACCGGGTTCCGCACGACCTACAGCATGCAGCTCTTCTTCGCCGTGCCCGCTCAGGGCTCTACGTCCCCGATCACCCTGCTCGCTGCCACGCAGCAGCTGCTCTCCGTGGAGGTCATCCCGTGACCGACATCTCCGCCGCCGCACTGCGCGGCGCCGTCGACCTGTCCTCGCTGCGCAACCGTCCCGCGTCGCCGGCACCGGGGGAGGCGCCGTCCGGTGCCGCGTCCGGCACCCTCGTCGTGGACGTCACCGACGCCACCTTCGGAAGCGTCGTTGAGCTCTCGCGCGCCGTCCCGGTGGTCGTGGACCTCTGGGCGGAGTGGTGCGGCCCCTGCAAGCAGCTCAGCCCGATCCTGGAGAAGGTCGTGACGGAGCTGGCGGGGCGCCTGGTGCTCGCGAAGGTGGACGTCGACGCCAACCCGCAGCTCGCGCAGAGCTTCCGCGCCCAGTCGATCCCGATGGTCGTGGCCCTCGTCGCCGGGCAGCCCGTGCCGCTGTTCACGGGCGCGGTCCCGGAGCAGCAGGTGCGGGACGTCTTCGACCAGCTCCTCGCCCTGGCGGCGCAGAACGGCGTCACCGGATCGGTCCCCGTGGACGGCGGCGGGCGCGCGGAGGGCGAGGCGGCCGCTCCGGAGGAGCCGCCGCTGCCGCCGCTGCACCAGGCGGCCTTCGACGCGATCGAGGCGGGGGACTTCGCCGCCGCCATCGCGGCCTACGAGAAGGCGCTGGCGGAGAACCCCCGGGACGAGGACGCGCGCGCCGGGCTCGGTCAGGTCCGGCTGCTGCACCGCACGCAGGGTCTCGACCTCACCGCGGTGCGCGAGGCGGCGGCTGCCGCTCCCGGCGACGTGGACGCCCAGTTCGCGGTCGCGGACCTGGACATCGCCGGCGGACACGTCCAGGACGCCTTCGACCGGCTCCTGGACCTGTTCACGGCCGTTCAGGGGGACGACCGCGGCCGCGTCCGCGAGCGCCTCGTCGAGCTCTTCGGCCTCGTCGGGGACGCCGACGAGCGGGTGGTCTCCGCCCGCAAGCGGCTGGCGACCCTCCTGTTCTGAGCCGGCTCGCTCGAGCCGTTCCTGCTGAGCCGTCGCCCGCGGCGTCAGGCCTCGTGCTCGTCGTCGTGCTCGGCGAGCAGCCGGCGGGGGCCCGGGCCCTCGTCGGACAGCGCGTCCTCGGGATTGAGGATCCGGCATCGGCGCAGCGACAGGCAGCCGCACCCGATGCAGCCGGTCAGTTCCGCCTCCAGGCGCTCGATCTCCCGGCGACGCTCCTCGAGGTGCGCGTGCCACCGTGCCGAGATGCGCGCCCAGTCGCGCTTGCCGGGCATCCGGTCCTCGGGGAGCTCGGCGAAGACCTCGGCGATCTCGGTGAGGGGGATGCCGAGCCGTCGCGCGAACAGAAGCAGCGAGAGGCGCCGCAGCATGTGCCGCGGATACCGTCGCTGGTTGCCGGCGGTGCGCTCGGAGCGGATGAGACCCTGCTCCTCGTAGAAGCGCACGGCGGAGGTGGCGACGCCGGCCCTCGCCGCGAGGTCGCCGATGGTCATGAGGTCTGTCGGTGTGCGCACGGAGCTCCTTGACTTCAAGGACACTTGAAGTTCTACGGTAGATCACCGTGAGCACAGAAACCAGTGAAATCCCCGTCGCCGCACCGCCGGAGGTCGTCCAGGACCGCTGGCGGGACCTGTTCTCGGGCCGCCGGCTGGCCGTGTCCGCGGTCCTCGCCGGGGGCGTGGGCCTGTACGCGATGAACCTCTTCATCGCCGCGGCCCTGATGCCGTCGATCGTCCAGGACCTCGGCGGGAGCGCCTACTACGCCTGGGCCGCCACCGGGTTTCTCCTCGCGGCGGTGATCTCCTCGATGCTCGTCAGCCGCATCCTCGGGGCATGGGGAGCGGCGGCCTCCTACGCCGTCGGCTTCCTCGTCTTCGCCGCCGGCGCCGTCCTGAGCGCGCTGGCCCCGACCATGGGCCTGTTCATCGCGGGCCGGGTGATCCAGGGGCTCGGCGGAGGTCTGCTCGCAGGACTCGGGTACGCCGTGATCCGCACTGCCCTGCCGCCTGCGCTCTGGACCCGCGCGGCGGGCCTGGTCTCGGCGATGTGGGGCGTGGGCACTCTCGTCGGCCCGAGCGTCGGCGGGCTGTTCGCCGAGCTGCACGCGTGGCCGTGGGCGTTCGCGGCCCTCGCCGCCGTCGCCGTGGTCCTCGCCATCGTGAGCACCCGCGTGCTCCCGGGGCCGGACCGATCCGCCGACGCGCGGATGTCGGTCCCGTACGCGTCGCTGGTCCTGTTGACGCTCGCCGCGGCGGCGTTCAGCATGTCGTCCGTGGTCCCGGCCGGCCCCGCCGTCGGAGCGGCGCTCGGTCTCGGAGCAGTCCTCCTGGTGGTGTTCCTCGTCGTCGACGCCCGATCGGCGTCCGGTGTGCTCCCGAAGCTGACGTACCAGCGCAGGAACCCGCTGAAGTGGGTGTACCTGACGGTCGCGCTGATCTGCGCCGGCGTGATGACGGAGAACTTCATCCCGCTCTTCGGGCAGGAACTCGCGTCACTGTCGCCCCTGATGGCAGGATTCCTCGGGGCCGCTCTGTCGATCGGCTGGGTCGGTGCCCAGCTGTTCAGCGTGTCGCTCCCGGACCGGACGGTCGGAGCCGTGCTGCGCTGCGCTCCGCTCCTGCTCACCGGCGGCCTCGTGCTGTTCGGCGTGCTGCTGCGCGACGGTGCGGACATCGGCCGGGTCATCGGCTGGGCCCTGGCCCTGCTCGTGGCCGGAGCCGGGATCGGCCTCGCCTTCCCCCATCTCGGCGTCGCGGCGATGCGCAGCTCCGCGGACGCGGCGGTCGGCGCTCAGGCGGCCGCGGCGCTGTCGACCACGCAGCTGATCGCCAACACGATCGCCTCCGCGCTCGGCGGAACGTTCGTGAGCTTCGGGGCGAGCGCGCTGGGCTCGGCCCAGTGGATGGTCTTCGGGCTCGCGGCGCTGACGGCGGTGGCCATCCTCACCGCCCAGGGCGTACGGCGACGCTGACCGTCAGGTGAGCCGGCCCGCGCGCGGCAGGTGCGGGTCGCGGACGTGACGCAGCCACAGCGTCGACAGCGCCGGGAGCGTCAGCGTCGCCCGGGCTGGGCCGTCCTCACGGTCCGGGGCGTAGACCGAGCCCAGGTTCCCCGCCCCGGACCCGCCGAACTCGGCAGCGTCCGTGTTGAGCACCTCGGTCCACGTGCCGGGGACCGGCAGATCCAGCGGGACGCCGGTCCTCGTCACACCCGCGAAGTTGCTGATCACCGCGAGCTGGCCGCCGTGCGCGTCCCGGCGCACGAACGCCACGACGCTCGGATCCCACTCCGGAGCGCCGATGCGGGTGAAGGAGGTGGCGTCGTCATCGCGCTCCCACAGCGGTGCATGGGACCGGTACGTCCGGTTGAGCGCGGCCACGAACTGCTCCAGCTGCGCATGCGAGGGCTGATCCCGCAGCCACCAGTCCAGGCCCCGCGACTCGGACCACTCGGCGAGCTGCCCGAACTCCTGGCCCATGAACAGCAGGTTCTTGCCCGGATGCCCCCACATGTATCCGAGGTAGGCGCGCACGTTCGCGAGCTTCGCCGCGTGGTCGCCGGGCATCTTGGACAGGAGGCTTCCCTTCCCGTGGACGACCTCGTCGTGGCTGATCGGCAGGATGTAGTTCTCGCCGAAGGCGTAGACGAACGAGAACGTCATCTCGCCCTGGTGGTGGCCGCGATAGAGGGGGTCGCGATGGATGTACTCCAGCGAGTCGTTCATCCAGCCCATGTTCCACTTGAATCCGAATCCGAGACCGGCGTGGTCGGTCGGCGCGGTCACGCCGGGGAAGCTCGTGGACTCCTCCGCGATCATGAGGACGCCGGGGTTCCGACGGTATGCGGTCGCGTTGACCTCCTGGAGGAAGCGGATCGCCTCCAGGTTCTCCCGGCCGCCGTGCACGTTCGGCTCCCACTCGCCGTCCCGGCGCGAGTAGTCGAGATAGAGCATCGAAGCCACCGCGTCCACGCGCAGCCCGTCGGCGTGGAACTCCTCCAGCCAGTACAGCGCGTTCGCGACGAGGAAGTTGCGCACCTCGTCACGGCCGTAGTCGAAGATCAGCGTGCCCCAGTCCTGATGCTCGCCGCGTCGTGGGTCGGGGTGCTCGTAGACCGGCTCCCCGTCGAAGCGCGCCAGCGCGAAGGAGTCCTTCGGGAAGTGCCCCGGCACCCAGTCGAGGATCACGCCGATGCCGGCCTGGTGAAGCCGGTCGATCAGATAGCGCAGGTCGTCGGGCGTTCCGTACCGGCGGGTCGGCGCGTAGTAGCCGGTGACCTGATAGCCCCAGGAACCGCCGAAGGGGTGCTCGGCCACCGGCATGAGCTCCACGTGCGTGAAGCCGGTCGCCGTGACGTGCCCGATGAGCTCGTCCGCGAGCGCGCGGTAGCCCAGCCCCGGGCGCCACGAGCCCAGGTGCACCTCGTACACCGACAGGGGCTGGGCGACCGCGTGGGTGGCGGCGCGACGGGTCATCCACGCCCCGTCCTGCCAGGTGTGCGCGGACGCGGTGACCACGGATGCGGTCGCGGGCGGCTCCTCGGCGAGCTGGGCCATGGGGTCGGCCTTGAGGATCCAGTCCCCGGCGCGGGTGAGGATCTCGTACTTGTACCGCGTTCCCGGCTCCACGTCGGGGATGAACAGCTCCCAGACGCCGCTGGCGCCCATCGAGCGCATGGCGTGCAGACGGCCGTCCCAGCCGTTGTGGTCGCCCACCACGCGGACTGCTCGGGCGTGCGGAGCCCAGACCGCGAACGCCGTTCCCGGGTCGCCCTCGAAGATCCGATGGTGGGCGCCGAGCGCCTCCCACAGCCTTTCGTGCCGTCCTTCGCGGATCAGGTGCAGGTCCAGTTCGCCGACGGTCGGCGTGTGGCGGTAGGGATCGGCGACCACCCACTCCGATCCGTCCTCGTACGCGGCGGAGATCCGGTACGGCCCGACGGACCCGCGGACCCTGCCCTCCCAGATGCCGTCCCCGACGTGGGCCAGCGGCACCTCCCCGCCGTCCGAGAGCAGGACGGTGACGCTCTCCGCGAGGGGGCGAAGCGCCCGGACGACGGTGGTGAGGCGGCCGTCGGCCTCGGGCTCGGGATGCGCTCCGAGGATCGAATGCGGGTCGTGGTGGGTTCCCCCGGCCACGGACTCGCGGATGGCGGGTTCGACGGTGATCATGATCCCAGTTCCCTCACTTTCAGGATGTGGACCGGCTCGGTGAAGGCATCGAGTCGCACGTAGTCGTGATCGGTCCAGGTCCAGACGGCACCGGTCAGGAGGTCCTCGACCTCGAACGGGTCACCCGGCTCGACGCCCCAGACGCGGGTGTCGAGGTGGACGGTCGTCTGACGCACGGAGTGGGGGTCGACGTTGACGACGACGATGATCGTGTCGGCGTCTCCCGTGCCCGTGAACGCGGCATCGAGATGCTTCGAGTACACGAGGATCGCGTCGTCGTCGCTCCAGTGCACGCGGAGGTTGCGGAGCTGGCGGAGCGCCGGGTGCGCACGGCGGATCTCGTTGAGCCGGCGCAGGTGGGGTGCGAGCGAGTCGCCGGCCTCCTCGGCGCCCGCCCAGTCCCGCAGCTTGTACTCGTACTTCTCGTTGTCGACGTTCTCCTCGGACCCCGGGCGGGCGACGTTCTCGAACAGCTCGAAGCCGGCGTAGACGCCGTAGGTCGGCGCCGCCGTCGCCGCGATGGCCGCGCGGATGCGGTAGGCGGCGCGGCCGCCGAACTGGAGATACTCCGTGAGGATGTCCGGGGTGTTCACGAAGAGGTTCGGACGGAGGTAGTCCGCCGTCTCCTCGGCGAGGGAGGAGAGGAACTCCTCCAGCTCGGCCTTGGTGTTGCGCCAGGTGAAGTAGGTGTAGCTCTGCTGGAAGCCCACCGCCGCGAGCCCCCGCAGCGGCGCCGGGCGGGTGAAGGCCTCGGCCAGGAAGATCACGTCCGGGTGCTCGGCGTTGACCGTGCGAATCAGCCACTCCCAGAAGCGCAGGGGCTTGGTGTGGGGATTGTCCACCCGGAAGATCCGCACGCCCTGCGCGATCCAGTGCCGCACGATCCGCAGCACCTCGGCGCCGAGCCCGTCCCCGTCCCTGTCGAAGTTCAGCGGATAGATGTCCTGGTACTTCTTCGGCGGGTTCTCCGCGTAGGCGATGGTGCCGTCGGGGAGAGGGGTGAACCACTCCGGGTGCGCGGCCACCCAGGGGTGGTCCGGCGCGGCCTGCAGGGCGAGGTCCAGCGCCACCTCGAGACCCAGCTCCTTCGCCCTCCCCACGAAGTCCCGGAAGTCCTGGAGCGTCCCGAGGTCGGGATGCACCGCGTCGTGACCGCCCTCCGCGGATCCGACCGCCCAGGGCGATCCCGGGTCGTCGGGACCGGCGACCAGCGTGTTGTTGGGCCCCTTCCGGTGGACCCGCCCGATCGGGTGGATCGGAGGCAGGTAGACGACGTCGAACCCCATGTCGGCGACGGCGGGGAGCCGCTCGGCGGCCGTCCGGAACGTGCCGCTGCGGATCCCTCCGTTCGGAAGGCGCACCGCCCCCTCGGAGCGCGGGAAGAACTCGTACCAGGCGCCGACGCCCGCGCGGGTGCGCTCGACGAGGATCCGCTGCCAGCCGGTGACCGAGTCGAGATCCGTCAGCGGACGCTGCCGGAACACCGCGGCCAGCTCCGGGTCCGTCGCGACCGCGAGTGCCGCCTCGGCGGACCCGTCCGGCGCCGCCAGGTCCTCGGCATGAGCGGAGAGCCGGCGGCGCTCGGCGGCCGGGCGGTCCTTCTGCGCGGCGGCGCGCCGGAGCAGATCGGCGCCGAGCATGCGCACGACGGCCGCGTCCACTCCCGCCCGCAGCTTCACCTCGGCCGCGCGGGCCCACGTGGCGAACTCGTCGGCGAACGCCTCGAAACGGAAGGACCAGGGGCCGAGCTCGTCCAGGGCGACGGAGACCTCGAAGCGGTCCGTGCCGTCGTCGAGCGGCTCCAGCCGGTGCAGCGTCTCCGCGCCGTCGGGGGAGAGGAGGCGCAGGTGCACGCCGATCCGGTCGTGGCCCTCGCGGAAGGCGACGACCCGGAACGGGACGACCTCGCGGGCGAACGCCTTCGGCAGGAAGCCCCCCGGGACGCTCGGCGAGGGCGCGGCGAGCGGGATCCGCGGGGTCAGCGTGTCGGCGTCGTCCGGTTCGGGAGCGGGCCGCAGCGGGATCTGCGCGGGGCTCCGGAGAGCCTCGGGACGACGAGAGGAACCAGGACGTGGGGCCACACCCCGAACCTACCGCGGCGGGCGGTGCGGGGATAGCGGGTCACTCCGCGCGGAACAGCCGCATGGAGGTCCCGGGGATCGCGATGACCTCGCCGGGGCGGTGCTCCGTGGGATCCTCGGCAGGGCGCTCGTCCGCGCTCGACCACAGCGACACGAACCGGGTGACGCCCTCGATCTCCGGCAGGCGCACGTCGATCGGCGCTTCCGTGCCGTGGACGATCAGCAGGATCCGGTTGAACTCCTCGGTGTCCGGCGTCGAGGAGGCCACGTACTGCAGCGTCCGGTTGCGGGGGTCGTTCCACTGCTCGACCTCCATGGTGTCGCCGTCCTGGTCGTACCAGTCCATGATCGAGGCGTTGGGGATGTGCTCCCCCAGGCGCGCGTACCGGAGCGGGCGCAGCGCCGGGTTCTCCGCACGCAGGCGGGTGAGCAGCGAGACGTGGGCGAGCAGATCCTGCTGCCACGTCTCGTGCTCCCAGTTCAGCCACGTCAGCGGACCGTCCTGGCAGTACGCGTTGTTGTTGCCGCGCTGGGTGCGGCCGAACTCGTCGCCTGCGGTCAGCATCGGCACGCCGGCGGAGAGCATGAGCGTGCCGAGGAGATTCCGCATCGCCTTGCGCCGGGCCGCGAGGATGACCGGATCGTCGGTCGGCCCCTCGGCGCCGTGGTTGAACGAGCGGTTCATGTCCGCGCCGTCGTGGTTGTCCTCGCCGTTGGCCTCGTTGTGCTTGACGTCGTACGAGACCAGGTCGTGGAGCGTGAAGCCGTCGTGCGCGGTGACGAAGTTGATGCTCGCGAGCGGCCCGCGCTCCTCGCTGTAGGTGTTCGCGGAACCCGCCAGGCGATTCGCGAACCCGCCGATCCCGACGGGGGCGGAGGCGCGGCGGGCGTAGTCGATGTCGCTCAGCCAGAAGTTGCGGACCCGGTCGCGGTAGCGGTCGTTCCACTCGCTCCACCCCGGGGGGAACCCGCCGGTGTGCCAGCCGCCCATTCCGACGTCCCACGGCTCGGCGATGATCTTGGCGTCCGCGAGCACGGGGTCGGTCCGGATGGCCTGCAGAAGCGGGTGGTCCGGGGTGAACTCGTGGGCGGCGTCGCGTCCGAGCGCGACGGCGAGGTCGAAGCGGAATCCGTCCACCTGCATCTCGGTGGTCCAGTAGCGCAGCGAGTCCAGCACCAGCCGCGCGGCGGCGTCGGTCGCCGTGTTCAGCGTGTTGCCGCAGCCCGTCGTGTCGATGTACGCCCCGTCCGGCTGCTGCCGGTAGTAGGACGCGTTGTCGATTCCGCGGAGGCTGGAGCGGGGGCCGCCGATGCCCTCCTCGCTCGTGTGGTTGTAGACCACGTCGAGGATCACCTCCAGCCCGGCCTCGTGCAGGAGCCGGACCATCCCCTTGAACTCGGCCAGCACGGCCTCCGGCCCCTCCTTGCGCGACTCCTCGGTCGCGTAGGCGGCGTGCGGGGTGAAGAAGTTCAGGGTGTTGTAGCCCCAGTAGTTGGTGAGCCCGCGCTCCAGCAGGCGCGGCTCCGGGACGAACGCGTGCACCGGGAGCAGTTCGACCGTGGTCACGCCGATCGCTCGGAGGTGCTCGATCATCGCGGGATGCGCGAGGCCCGCATAGGTGCCGTGGAGCGCGGGCGGAACGCCCGGGTGCCGCTTGGTCAGCCCCTTGACGTGTCCCTCGTAGATCACCGTGCGGTCCAACGGGATGCGGGGCTTGGCCGTGCCGCCCCAGTCGAACCCGTCCGCGACGACCACCGAGCGCCATTCCGCATACCCGTCGCCCTCGGCGAGGCCGCGGGCGTACGGGTCCAGCAGCAGCGTCTCCGGGTTGAACGTGTTGCCCGGGCTGTGGGCGCCGTTGACGCGGAGCGCGTACCGGGCGCCGGGTGTCAGCAGCTCGGTCGTCACCTCCCAGACCCCGCCGGGCTTGCGCTCCAGCGGAAGCTGGGCCGTCTCCCAGTCGAGGTCGGTCTCGTCGAACACCACGAGCTCGACCGAGCCGGCGTTGCGGGACCAGACGCGGAGCGTGCCGCCGCCGTCATGCAGACGCACGCCGAGGTCGTCGAGCGCCGGACTGCACAGGGCGCATCCCTGCTCATCGGGCACGACGGGCTCGGCGGACACATGCGGACACATGGGTTCCAGAGTACGGCCATCGGCGTGTCGTCGGCGCAACTGCGTCCCAGGAACGCCGCCACCGCGTCTCAGCCGGGCGGATCCCGAACGGCACGGGGGTGCGAGAGTAGTCGTGTGCACTATCTCGACCACGCCGCGACGTCCCCGCTGCGCCCCGAGGCGGCGCAGGAGTGGATCCGGGCCTCAGCGGTCGTGGGGAACGCCTCGTCCACCCACGGCGCGGGACAGCAGGCGCGCCGGATCCTGGAGGAGTCGCGGGAGCGCCTCGCCGCGGTGCTCGACGCCGATCCGATCGAGGTGGTCTTCACCTCCGGCGGCACCGAGTCGGTCAACCTGGCGCTCCAGGGGCTCTGGAAAGGGCGTGCGGACGACCGGGATGCGGTGATCCTCCCGGACGGGGAGCATCACGCGACGCTGGACACGGTCGCCGCGCTCGCCGCGGACGGCGCCCGCGTCATCCCGGTACCCGTCGACGGGGTCGGCCGCATCCCGCTCGAGGCGTTCGCCCGTGGGCTCGCGGACGAGGGGGCGGCCTTGGCCACGGCTCTCGTCGCGAACAACGAGGTCGGCACGGTGAACGACGCGCCGGGCCTGTCTCGGGCCGCCGCGGGAGCGGGCGTCCCGCTGCATCTGGACGCGGTCGCCGCGTTCGGGCACGTCGCGGTGCCGTTCCGCGCCCTGCGCGCGGATGCGCCGGCGGGCGTCGGCCTCGTCGCCATGAGCGTCGCCGGGCACAAGATCGGAGCGCCGGTGGGCACGGGGGCGCTCGTGGTCTCGCGGACCACGCGGATCGCCCCGCTGCTGCACGGCGGCGGGCAGCAGCGCGGGCTGCGGCCGGGCACGCAGGACATCGCGGGGGCCGCGGCGCTGGCCAGGGCGGCCGAGTGCGCGGAGGAGGAACGCGAGGGGGAGGGGCGGCGACTGCGTGCCCTGCGGGAGCGCCTCGTCCACGGCGTCCTCTCCTCGGTCCCCGGCGCCGTGCTCCTCGGCGACCCGGACGGGGACGGCGACCGGCCGTCCCGGCTCCCCGGCAACGCGAACATCCTCTTCCCCGCGGCGCCGAGCGAGAGCATGCTGCTCCTGCTCGATCAGGCCGGCATCTCCGCGTCCGCGGGATCCGCCTGCCAGGCGGGAGTCGCCGAGCCGTCCCACGTCGTCCAGGCGCTCGGGCGCTCGGAGGCGGAGGCGCGGCGCGTGCTGCGGTTCAGTCTCGGGCGGACGACGGCGGACGAGGACGTCGACGCGGTGATCGCCGCGATCGGCGACGTGCATCGACGCGCCGCCGGGCACCGCTGAGCGACACTCGTCCGGCCCTCGCCTTGGCGAGCGCTCGTAGACTGGGGACATGCGGATCCTGGCGGCGATGAGCGGTGGAGTGGACTCCGCGGTCGCCGCGGCGCGCGCCGTGGAGGCGGGGCACGACGTCACCGGCGTCCATCTCGCGCTGTCCCGGGCCGGTGGCACGCTGCGCACCGGCAGCCGGGGATGCTGCACGATCGAGGACGCGATGGACGCCCGCCGCGCCGCGGACCGGCTCGGCATCCCGTTCTACGTGTGGGACTTCTCCGAGCGCTTCCGGGACGACGTCATCGAGGACTTCGTCTCCGAGTACCGCGCCGGACGCACCCCGAACCCGTGTCTGCGCTGCAACGAGAAGATCAAGTTCGCGGCGCTCCTGGAGCGCGCGCTGGAGCTCGGCTTCGACGCGGTCTGCACCGGGCACTACGCGACCCTGGTCGACGGGGAGGACGGTCTCGAGCTGCACCGGGCGTCGGACGCCGCCAAGGACCAGTCCTACGTTCTCGGCGTGCTCACCGCGCAGCAGCTCGCCCACACGCTGTTCCCGCTGGGCTCGACCCCCTCGAAGGCCCTCGTCCGCGCCGAGGCGGCCGAGCGCGGGCTCAGCGTCGCGCAGAAGCCGGACAGCCACGACATCTGCTTCATCCCGGACGGCGACACCCGCGGCTGGCTCGCCGAGAAGGTGGGCAGCGCCGAGGGCGACATCGTCGATCGCTCGGGCGCCGTGGTGGGCTCCCACGACGGCGCGCACGCGTTCACCGTCGGCCAGCGCCGCGGGCTGCGCCTGGGCGTCCCGGCGCCGGACGGCAAGCCGCGCTTCGTCCTCGAGGTCCGCCCGGTGAGCAACACCGTCGTGGTGGGGCCCAAGGAGGCTCTCGCGATCGCGGAGATCTCGGGTCACCGCCGGTCGTGGGCGGGAGCGGCGCCCCACGAGGACGAGTTCGTGTGCGACGTGCAGATCCGCGCGCACGCGGATCCGGTGCCCGCCCGGGCGTTCGTGGGCGAGGACGGGGTCCGCGTGGTCCCCGACCGGCCGCTGGACGGCGTGGCCCCCGGGCAGAGCGCAGTGCTCTACGCGGGCACGCGCGTGCTCGGCCAGTTCACGATCGACGCCACGGTGTCCGCGGTCCCCGCCGCCGTCTGACCCGTCTCCGTCCCTCCCGCCTTCCGCCGAGACCCCCTCTCCACGCCGAGACCCCCTCTCAGCGTCGTATCTGGGAGGGGGTTTGGGTGGGAAGAGGGGGTTTCGCGGGACCGGCTTCGGTCGATGGCGCAGGGGGAGAGAGATCCGGAGAGCGGCCGAGGGAGCGTGCACAGTGCACATCCGATGCGCTCGGGAGTGCAGTATGCACATTTCGCTGGAGGACTGCGCTGACTACGGTGGCCACAACCCGTCCTCCTCCCGAAGGAAACCTCATGGCACGCATGGCGCACACCGATGATTTCGCGCTCTCCCGGGTGACTCCCGACGCGCGCAAGCCCTGGTTCGGGATCGCGGTCCAGCGGTTCGGTCAGGTGTCCGCGCTGTCGCAATTCCTCCTCGGCGCGACCCTCGGCTACAGCATGACCTTCGGCGAGGCGTTCCTCGCGTTCCTCTTCGGCTCGCTCATCCTCGAGGTGATCATGTGCGTGGTCGGCTTCATCGGTCAGCGCGAAGGGCTGAACACCGCGCTGCTGGCTCGGTGGACGGGCTTCGGCGAGATCGGCGCATCGCTCGTCGGCCTGGCGATCGGCATCAGCCTGATCGGCTGGTTCGGCATCCAGTCAGCGATCTCGGCGCAGTCCCTGGACGCGCTCATGCCCGGGGCGCTGCCGGTCTGGGCCTGGAGTCTCATCTTCGGCCTCGCGGTGACCGCGATCGTGGCCTTCGGCTTCGTCGGCATGCAGTGGCTCGCGAACATCACGGTGCCGCTGTTCCTGATCCTGGTCGGCTGGTCCGTGATCAGCGAGCTCACCCGCCACGACCTCGTCGAGCTGGTCACCGGTCCGGCGCCGGGACCGACGATGAGCGTGTGGGCGGGCACGGGCATCGTCGCGGGCGGCCTCATCGTGGGTGCGATCATCACGGGGGACATGACACGGTTCAACCGGTCGCGGGCGGACGTCGTGAAGCAGACGGTCGTGGGCGTCTCGCTCGGGGAGTTCGTCATCGGTCTCGCGGGCGTCCTGCTGGCGCACGCGGCGGCGACCGGCGACATCGTCGCCATCGTGACGTCCTCGGTCGGATTCGTAGGCCTGTTCATCGTCCTCACCGGCACGTTGAAGATCAACGACTGGAACCTGTACTCCTCGACCCTCGGCCTGGTGAACTTCATCTCCACCGCCTTCGGCAAGAATCTGCACCGCGTGACGACGACGATCGTCCTCGGCGTCGTCGGATCGGTGCTGGCGGCCGTCGGGATCCTCGGGCAGTTCACCGAGTTCCTCGTCGTGCTGAGCGTCGCGTTCCCGCCGATCGCGGGGATCATGGTCGCGGAGTACTACGTGGTGCGCCGCTGGCGCCCCGCGCTGGACGCGACGCGCGACGCCGGGACGCTGCCCGCGACCGCCCCGCGGATCGTCCCGGCGACGATCGTCGTCTGGCTGGTCTCGTCCCTGGTCGGCTACTTCGTGACCTGGGGCATCCCGTCCCTGCTCAGCCTGTTCCTCTCGATGGTGCTCTACATCGTCGCCGGCAAGCTCGGCTGGGTGCACGGCGTCGGGGTCGCCACCACACGCCAGACGGCCTCCGCCGACACCGCGCGCGCCGCGGCCTGACCGGTACCGAATCCTCCACACGAAAGCGAGCACCATGCACATCGGCATCGACGTCGGCGGCACCAACACCGACGCCGTCCTCATGGACGGCACCCGCACCCTGGCCGGGGTGAAGCACTCGACGACCCCGGACGTGACGAGCGGGATCGTCCAGGCGATCGAGGACCTCCGTGCGGGGCACTCGTTCGAGGGCGGGGACATCGACGCGGTCATGATCGGAACCACGCACTTCATCAACGCGCTCGTGCAGGCCAGCCGGCTGGCGCCGACGGCGGCGCTGCGGCTGGGCCTTCCGGCGACCCGAGCCCTCCCGCCCCTCGTGGACTGGCCGGAGGTCCTCGTCGAGGCCACCCAGGCGCGCAGCTACCTCGCGCACGGCGGGTACGAGTTCGACGGTCGACCGATCTCGCCCCTGGACCCGGAAGAGCTCCGGGCGCACGCGGAGGACATGAAGGCCAACGGGGTGCGCTCGGTCGCGATCTCCTCGGTCTTCAGCCCCGTCAACCACGACCTCGAGACCCAGGCGGCCGAGATCGTCGGCGCGGTGCTGGGGCCGGACGTGGCGATCTCGCTCTCGCACGAGATCGGCCGGATCGGGCTGCTGGAGCGCGAGAACGCCACGATCATCAACGCCGCACTCCGCGAACTCGCCTCGGAGATCGTCGACGGCCTCACTGCGGCGGTCCGTGCGCAGGGCATCGAGGCGCCGATCTTCCTCAGCCAGAACGACGGCACCCTGATGGACGAGGAGTACGTGCGCCGATACCCGGTGGCGACGTTCGCCTCCGGCCCGACCAACTCCATGCGCGGGGCCGCGGCCACCAGCGGGCTCGCCGACTGCGCGGTGATCGACGTCGGCGGAACGACGGCCGACGTCGGACTCCTCATCAACGGCTTCCCCCGGGAGACGGCCAACGAGGTGAAGGTCGCGGGGATCCGCACCAACTTCCGGATGCCGGACGTGCTCTCGCTGGGCATCGGTGGGGGCAGCATCGTGGACGAGGAGACGGGGGAGGTCGGCCCCGCCTCCGTCGGCTATCGCCTCACCACCGAGGCGCTCGTCTTCGGCGGCAGCACACTGACCGCGACCGACATCGCGGTGGCGGCCGGGCGGGCCGAGGTGGGCGACGCCTCCAAGGTCGCGCACCTCGACCCCGCGTTCGTCGCGCGCGTGCTCGAGCGCATCGCCGACCGCGTCTCCGAGGCCGTGGACCGGATGCGCACCTCGCCCGATCCGATCGCGGTCGTCGCCGTCGGCGGCGGATCGATCCTGCTGCCGGACGAGCTGCCGTTGTTCGGGACCGTGCACCGCCCGGAGAACTACGCGGTCGCCAACGCGATCGGTGCCTCGATCGCCCAGGTCGGAGGCGAGATCGACAAGGTCTACGCGATCGCGCCGGGCCGCAGGGACGAGACCATCGCGGAGGTGCGCGCCGAGGCGGTCGACAAGGCGATCGCCGCCGGGGCGAAGCCGTCCACCGTCTCCATCATCGACTTCGACGAGGTGCCGATCCCGTACCTGCCGGGAAACGCCACGCGGATCCGCGCGAAGGCGGTCGGCGACCTGGACATGGGGGCGTGACATGACCCGGACCATCACGGCAGAGGACATCGACGGACTCGCCCGCGGCGCAGCGGTGCTCGGCACCGGGGGCGGGGGAGACCCGTACATCGGGGCCCTGCTGGCTCGCCAGGCGCTCGGCTCCGGCGAAGTCACGGTGGTCGACCTGGACGACGTCCCGGACGACGCCCTGGTGCTCTTCGTGGCGATGATGGGCGCCCCGACGGTCATGGTCGAGAAGCTGCCCAGTCTGGCCGAGGTCGTCGAGCCGGTGCGCGCCCTCGGCGTGCACCTGGGTCGCGCTGTCACCCACATCGCCTGTGCGGAGGTCGGCGGGGTCAACTCCACCATTCCGATCGCCGCAGCGGCGGCACTGGGCCTCCCGCTGATCGACGCGGACGGAATGGGGCGGGCGTTCCCCGAACTGCAGATGGTGCTTCCCACCCTCTCCGGCGTGACGGCGTCGCCGCTCGCGTTCAGCGACGAGAAGGGCAACACCGGCGTCCTGCAGACCGTCGACAACGCGTGGACGGAACGCATCGCCCGCGTCGCCTGCGTGGAGATGGGATGCTCCGTCATGATCTCGGGCTTCTCGATGTCGGGGACGCAGGCGCGCACCTCGCTCGTGCGGGGATCGCTCTCGCGCTGCATCGCGATCGGCCAGGCGATCGCCGCCGCACGGGAGGACAAGACCGACCCGGTCGACGCGGCCCTCGTCCTCCTGGGCGGCCGTGAGCTCTTCGACGGCAAGGTCGTGGACGTGCAGCGCGCGACCACGACCGGATTCGCCCGCGGCCGCGCCCGGGTCGACGGGGACGCCGGGACCACCCTCACGCTGCAGTTCCAGAACGAGCACCTCGTCGCCGAGAAGGACGGCGACGTGCTCGCGACCACACCGGATCTGATCATGGTGCTGGAGGCCGAGTCGGGCGAGCCGATCACCACCGAGGGCCTGCGGTACGGCCAGCGGGTCCGTGTGATCGCCGCGCCCGCGGACGAGCGCTGGCACTCCGCGGAGGCCCTGGCCATGGTGGGCCCCGGGTACTTCGGCTATGACACGCCCGCGCGTCGTTTCGACGGGACACTCTCGACGGACGGCGCCACGGAGCCGGTGGCATGAGCTGGCAGCTGACGGCGGCGGATCTGCCGGACCTCGCCCGCGGCGCGACCCTGCTCGGCACCGGCGGGGGCGGCGACCCCTACATCGGCACCATGCTCGTCGAGCGCGTCCTGGGAGACGGCGCGATCACCGTGCTCGACCCGGACGAGCTCGCCGACGACCTGTTCGTCATCCCGACCGCGCAGATGGGCGCGCCCACGGTGATGGTGGAGAAGATCCCGGCGGGCACGGAGCCGACCCTGGCGCTGCGCACGCTGGAGGAGCACCTCGGACGCACGGCCGACGCGACCATGCCGATCGAATGCGGCGGGATCAACTCGATGATCCCCCTCGTCGTCGCTGCCGAGACCGGCCTGCCGGTCGTCGATGCGGACGGCATGGGCCGTGCGTTCCCCGAACTGTCGATGGAGACCTTCGCCGTCTACGGGGTGCACGGCTCCCCGCTCGCGCTCGCGGGGGAGCGCGGGGAGAGGGTCGTGATCGACACCGGTGACGACGACAGGCAGATGGAATGGCTGGCGCGGGGGATCACGATCAGGCTCGGCGGCGTGGGCCACATCGCCGAATACGCGATGAGCGGTGCGGACGTGCGCCGCACGGCCGTTCCCCGAACGCTCTCGATGGCGCTGGCGCTGGGGCGGGCGATCCGTCTGGCGCGAGAGGAGCACCGCTCGCCGTTCGAGGCGATCGCCGACACGCTGTCGCGCACCCTCTACGCCCATGTGCGTGAGCTCTGCGTGGGCAAGGTGATCGACGTCGAACGGCGGACGACGGACGGCTTCGCGAAGGGACGCGCGATCATCGCGCCGCTCGGCGACGGGGGCGATCCCTTCGAGATCTCGTTCCAGAACGAGAACCTCGTCGCGCGTCGGGGCGGACGGCTGGTGGCGATCGTGCCGGACCTCATCTGCGTGGTCGACCACGAGAGCGCCGAGCCGGTCACCACCGAGGGCCTCCGCTACGGTCAGCGGGTGCGTGTGCTCGGCATCTCGACACCGGACATGATGCGCACCCCGGAGGCGCTCGCCGCCTTCGGCCCCTCGGCGTTCGGACTGGACGAGCCGTTCGTCCCCGTGGAGGACCTGGTCGTGGAGGAGCCGGCCGCATCGGGCGACCGAGGGGCCACGCTCTAGGCTGGTCCCATGGCGAGCCGGATCGGGCGTGAGGACCTGGCCGCTCTCGGACGCGGCTACGCGCTGCTCGGCTCGGGCGGCGGGGGCTCCACCACCATGCTGGAGCTCATGCTCGCCGGGCCGGGGCCGTGGCCGGTCGAGGCCGCCCTGCCGGAGGAGCTGGATCCCGCGACGCCGTGCCTCGGGGTCGCCTTCGTCGGCGCGACCATGCTGCTCGGGGAACGGATGCCGGGAAGCGATCCGTTCCGTCCGCTGCTGGGCGCGGTCGAGCGCTGGCTCGGACACCCCGTGCCGGCGGTCTGCTCCCTCGAAGGGGGCGGACTGAACGGCCTGGCCCCGCTGCTGCTCGCCGGGTCGCACACGGTGGTCGACGCCGACTGCACGGGGCGTGCCGTGCCGGGCCTCGATCAGATGTCGCTGTTCGTCGACCGGGTGCCCGGGCTGGTGTTCGCCTGCGAGACGGGCGCCGGAGGCGTGGCGCTCGTCGAGGCGGGACGCGCGATCGACGCCGAGCGCGTCGTGCGGGCGGCGATCATCCAGGCGGGAGGCGCGGGAGGCGCCGTGCTCGCGGGGTTCACCGTCGGCGATCTGCGCGAGCACGCGATCCCGGGACACCTCGCGCACGCCCGCGATCTGGGACGGGCCTTTCTCCGGTCCTCGGGGCGCTCCCTCGCCGAGCTGGCCGACGCGCTGGGCGCACGCCTGCTCGCGGAGGGGCGCATCCTCTCGTCCGCACCGTACGCCTCGGATCCGCACGTGAGCGCCGTCGAGGTGTCCGGCACCGACGGAACGGTCCACCGGATCATCACCCGATCCGAGACGCTCGCCCTCGTCAGCGACGGCCGGCTGGTCGCGTCGTCACCCACGGTGATCGTCGTGATCGACGCGGTGTCGCGCGAGATCCTCGAGGTGACCGACCTCTCGCTCGCCCGTCATGTCGCGGTGCTGGCGATCCCGGCCCCGGCCTGGTGGGAGGCGCGGCCCGATCGGGCGCGCCACGTTCGGCCCTCTGCCTACGGGCTCGTCGAACTGGATGCCGCGTGAGTGCGGGCCTGAGCCTGGCGGCGCTGCTCGCGGAGCCGGGCACCGGCGGCCTCCGCCTGATCGCGGGGCCCGCGCAGGCGCAGTGGGAGGCGGTCGCCGTCGAGAGCCGGGAGGAGGATCTGGGCGATCCCGGCGCGGGACGCCTCGCGATCCTCATGACGCGGATGCCCGCGACCACGTGGCAGCAGGACGCGATGATCCGGCGGGTGCGGGACCGCGGCTACACCGCTCTCGCCGTCCCCGGCGCGTCGGAGGTCGATCAGGGAGCGCGCCGCCTTGCCGATCGCCTCGGGCTCAGCCTGCTGGACGTGGCCCGGCCGGTCCAGCTCGCGCGGTCCTGCTGGATGCTGATCGAGGCGCGCGACGCCCTCACCCTGGGGCTGGTGCGGAAGGTGGCGCAGTCGTTCGAGTACTCCGCGGCGGACCTCGCCGATCTGCTGCGGCACATCGCGGCGAACCTGGGGCGGGGCGTGGCGCTCATCGACCGGACCGGCGTCGTGCTGGAGACGGGCGGGCACCTCCGCGAGGAGCTGCATGCGGCGATCGGGTTCGACTCGTGGACCGACCTGGCCCGTGCCGAGGGCGCGGCGGCGGCGTCCGTCCGCGTCGACAGCCCCGGCCGGACCGGGCTGCGGCTCGCGATCTTCGGGGACGGACTCGGCGAGGCGCAGCTGCAGGCGCTGTCCGTCGCCGCGGAGATCGCGATGCCCGCCATCGCCGCGCGCATCCTCATCGACGAGGTCGCCGCGGTCAACGACGCGGCGGTGTCCTCTGCGCTGCTGCGCGACTTCCTGGATCTCCGCGGCGCCGCGGACGACGACGTCGAGCGACGGATGGCGGAGCGCGGGTGGCGGACCCAGGGGCATCATCTGGGGTTCCACATGGCCGCACGCGGCCGGCTGGACCCGTTCTCGCTGCTGCGCTCGCTCCGGGCGGGGCTGGGCGCGATCGACGCCGAGGCGCACGCGACGACCGCCGGACGAGGTGTGACCGGCTGGCTGACGTTCGCGCAAGCGCCGGGGCCTGCACGCGTGGAGCGGGCGGTGGCCGCGCTGCGGGAGCTCCACGTCGCGGTGATGCGCGACTTCCCCGTCGCCACCGGGGTGGGCTCGCTGCAGTCCGCCGTCGCTGGGCTGGCCGTGACGCTGGACGAGGCCGGGGATGCGGCGCGCATCGCCGCGGGGCGCTCGGCGACCGGCTGGTTCGTGCGCGTCGACAGCCTCGGGCTGGAGCAGCTGCTGCTGGCGTGGACCGGCAACGATGCGTTCGTGCCGGCGGCCGAGTCGCTGCTCGCCCCGTTGCGCGAGGGCGGGGGAGAGCTGCTGACCACCTTGGCGGCGTACCTGGACCATGAGTCGGGGATCGCCGCGACGGCGTCCGCGCTGGGACTGCACCGCAACACGGTCGCCGTCCGCATCCGCCGGGTGCAGGAGCTGCTCGGCATCGACATGAGCGATCCCGAGGCCCGTCTGGCGCTGCACCTCGCCTGCCGCGCTGTCCGGATTCCCTGAGCGCGCGGTCGTCGCGGGGCGCCCCCGTGCGCCGAAACCCCCTCTCCCCGCCGAGACCCCCTCCTGAAGTCGTATCTGGGAGGGGGTGTCGGTGAGAGGAGGGGGTTTCGTGGGCAGGGGACGCCGCGCCCGGACAACGTCCGTGGCCGCTCGTAGACTGGGGCGGTGCCGGAGAACGAGATCTCGCTGCAGGACGCCCGCGTCGAAGCCGAGGAGCTGACCACCCGCATCCTCGAGGCGAAGGACGCGTACTACGGTCGCGACACGTCGATCGTGGACGACGCGACCTACGACGGCTGGATGCACCGGCTGGAGGAGCTCGAGCGGCTCCATCCCGAGCTCCAGGGGCAGGACTCGCCGACGCAGATGGTCGGCGCCGCCGAGGCGACCGGGCTCGCCACCATCGAGCACGCCGAGCGGATGCTGAGCCTCGACAACGTCTTCTCCGTGGAGGAGTTGCGCGAATGGGCGGCGAAGACGCAGGCCGCTGCGGGGCGCCCGGTCGCCTGGCTCACCGAGCTGAAGATCGACGGCCTCGCGATCAACCTCCGGTACGAGGACGGCGTGCTGACCTCCGCCGCGACGCGGGGTGACGGGCGCGTCGGCGAGATCGTGACCGAGAACGCGCTTCGCGTGGCGGGGATCCCGCAGCGGCTGAGCGGCACCGGTCACCCGCGCATCGTCGAGGTCCGCGGCGAGGTGTTCATCCCGGTCGCCGCGTTCGAACGGCTCAACGCCGCCCAGGCGGAGTTCCGGGAGCGCGCCTACGCGGAGGCGCTCGCGCGATGGGAGGCGCGCACCGGCTCCAAGCGCCCCTTCGACGAGGACAAGGCGCGGGCCGCCGCGGCGCGACGCTTCCCGGCCTTCGCCAATCCCCGAAACGCGGCGAGCGGCGGGCTCCGGCAGCAGATCGACAAGAAGGACGGCATGGAGCTCGAGGCCGGGCTCCTTCGCATCGCCTCGCTCGCGCTGTACGTGCACGGCATCGGGGCGTGGCCCGACCCGCCGGTCGCCGCGCAGAGCCAGGTGTACGAGCTTCTTGCCGAGTGGGGACTCCCGACGAGCCCGCACACCCGGGTGTGCTCGTCGGTCGACGAGGTCGTGGAGGTCGTCGCGCACTTCGGCGAGCACCGGCACGACATCGAGCACGAGCTGGACGGCATCGTCGTCAAGGTGGACGAGCTCGCGCTGCACGACGAGCTGGGCGCGACGAGCCGCGCTCCTCGGTGGGCGATCGCCTACAAGTACCCGCCGGAGGAGGTGCAGACGACGCTGCTCGACATCGTCGTCTCGGTCGGCCGGACCGGGCGTGCGACGCCGTTCGCGGTGATGGCTCCCGCCCATGTCGCGGGAAGCGTCGTCCGCCAGGCCACGCTGCACAACAAGGACGTCGTGAAGGCGAAGGGCGTGCTGATCGGGGACACCGTGGTGCTCCGCAAGGCCGGCGACGTGATCCCCGAGGTCCTCGGACCCGTGGTCGACAAGCGCGACGGCACCGAGCGCGAGTTCGTGATGCCGGAGCGGTGCCCGGAGTGCGGGACGCCGCTCCGGCCGATGAAGGAGGGGGACATCGACCTCCGCTGCCCGAACGCACGGTCGTGCCCGGCGCAGGTGCGCGGGCGGGTGGAGCACATCGGCTCCCGCGGCGCGCTGGACATCGAGGCGCTGGGCGAGGTCACCGCGGCCGCGCTGACCCAGCCCAGCCGTCCGGAGACGCCGCCGCTGGAGACGGAGGCGGGGCTGTTCACGCTGAGCCTGGAGCAGATCGTCCCGATCGAGGTCGTCGTGCGCGACGCGGAGACCGGGCTGCCCAAGGAGGACGAGGACGGGATCGTGAAGACCCGTGCGCCCTTCCGGCGCAACCCGACGGCGGCGGAGAAGAAGGAGGGGCGCACGGGGCCGCAGCCGTCGTCGCAGGCGATGAAGCTCCTTGCCGAGCTGGACCGCGCGAAGACCAAGGAGCTGTGGCGGCTGCTCGTCTCCCTCAACATCCGTCACGTCGGCCCGGTTGCGGCGCGGGCGCTCGCGCAGTGGTTCGGATCGCTCGACGCCATCCGCGCGGCGTCGCGGGAGGAGCTCGCCGCCGTCGAGGGGGTGGGCGGGATCATCGCCGACTCCCTGGTGGAGTGGTTCCAGGTCGACTGGCACCAGGAGATCGTGCGGCAGTGGGCGGAGGCGGGTGTGCAGTGGACGACGCCCGGTCATCCCGGACCGGGCGCGGCGGTCGCCGAGGGCGGCGTGCTCGAAGGGCTCACCGTCGTCGCGACCGGAAGCCTCGACGGGTACACCCGCGACGGCGCGCAGGAGGCGATCATCAAGGCCGGGGGGAAGGCCGCCTCGTCGGTGTCGAAGAAGACCGATTTCGTGGCCGCGGGGCCTGGCGCCGGCTCGAAGCTCGCCAAGGCCGAGGAGCTCGGCATCCGGATCCTGGACGCGGCGCAGTTCCACGTCCTGGTCACCGAGGGGCCGGCTGCCCTCGACTGACGGACGCGCCATGGCGGCCGGGCGGCGCGGGTGACCCCCGCGACCGCACCATCACGTGTCGGCGCGAACCGTCGCGCCGCTCAGCCCCGTGTCAGCCCTTGTGGCGGGGCTTGCGATACGGCCGGTCCTCGTCACGCCGCGGACGGTCGTCGGTCCGGCGCGGGCGGTCCGTGTCGCGGGGAGCGCGACCATCGGCGTCGCGCGGAGCACGGCGGTTCGGCACGCCCCGATCAGGCTTGATCTCGATGAGCCGGCCGGAGATCCGCGTGTCGCGCAGCCGATCGAGGACCCCCGGGTCGAGGTTCGCGGGAAGCTCGACGATCGAGAAGTCCGGCTTGATCGAGATCGCGCCGAAGTCGTCGCGGCCCAGCCCGCCCTCGTTCGCCAGCGCCCCCACGATCTGCCGGGGTTCGACGCGCTGACGGCGGCCGACCTCGATCCGGTACGGCGTGTAGTCGCCGCGTCCGCGCCGTTCGGTCCGGGGTCCGCGGGCGTCCCTCTCCTTCGTCCGGACGGGGCGGTTGTCGGCCGCCACCGCGCGGGCGAGGGGGTCGTTCTCCGGATCCAGGAGCAGCGGCGTCTCGCCCTGCGCGACGATCGCGAGGGCAGCCGCGACGTCCGCCTCCGGCACGTCGTGATGGCGCACGTAGTGCGCGATGATGTCGCGGAAGCCCTCGATCCGACTCGTCTCCTGCAGCGCCGCGGTGATCGCGTCGTCGAAGCGGGCGAGTCGGGTCGAGTTCACGTCCTCGGTCGTGGGGAGCGTCATGAGGGTGGGCTGCTGGCGGGTCGCCTTCTCGATGTGGCCGAGCAGATAGCGCTCACGGGGCGTGATGAAGCTGATGGCATCGCCCGTGCGCCCCGCGCGCCCCGTCCGCCCGATACGGTGCACGTAGGACTCGGTGTCCGTCGGGATGTCGAAGTTGACGACGTGGCTGATGCGCTCGACGTCGAGTCCGCGGGCGGCGACATCCGTGGCGACGAGGATGTCGAGCTTGGCGTCCTTGAGCTGGTTGACGGTGCGCTCTCGGAGGTTCTGCGGGATGTCGCCGTTGATCGCGGCGGCCGAGTATCCGCGGGCGCGCAGCTTCTCGGCGAGCGTCTCGGTCTCGTTCTTGGTCCGGACGAACACGATCATCCCGTCGAAGTTCTCGACCTCGAGGATGCGCGTGAGCGCGTCCACCTTCTGCGCATACGAGACGACGAGGTAGCGCTGGGTGATGTTCGCGTTGGTGGCGGTCTTCGACTTGACCGAGATCTCCTCGGGGTCACGCAGGTACTGCTGCGCGATCCGCCGGATCTGCGCGGGCATCGTGGCGGAGAACAGCGCGACCTGCTTGTCCTCGGGCGTCTGCGCGAGGATCTGCTCGACATCCTCCGCGAAGCCCATCTTGAGCATCTCGTCCGCCTCGTCCAGGACGAGGTACTCCAGCTCGGAGAGGTCGAGCGTGCCCTTGGCCAGATGGTCCATGATGCGACCCGGCGTGCCGACGACGATGTTCACCCCACGGCGGAGAGCCGACAGCTGCACGCCGTAGCCCTGGCCGCCGTACACGGGGAGGAGGTGGACGCCGCGCATATGGGCGGAGTACGACTCGAAGGCCTCGGCGACCTGCAGGGCGAGCTCGCGCGTCGGCGCCAGCACCAGCGCGCGGGGCGTCTTGGCAGAGGTGTCCAGCCGCTCCAGGATCGGCAGGGCGAACGCGGCGGTCTTGCCGGTTCCCGTCTGCGCCATCCCGACGACGTCGCGTCCGCTCAGCAGCGTCGGGATGGTGGCCTGCTGGATCGGCGACGGCGTCTCGTAGCCGAGGTCGCGGATCGCCTTCAGGACAGGACCGGTGATGCCGAGCGCGTCGAAACCGGGCGGGGTCGCGCCGCCCTCGGCGTCGTCGGGGGAGTCGTTCAGCTGCGCATCGTCAGGGGCCACTTCCCAACCGTAGCGCCTCGGCTGCGGATCCACCGGTCCCGGGCGCCTCGGGCTCGGCTCAGGATCCGCTCGTGAGGGCCAGGAGCTTGTCCCGCACCTGTCGCCGCAGCACCTTGCCGATCAGGGAGCGCGGAAGCTCGTCGACGACGAAGATCCGCCGCGGAACCTTGTACGGGGTGAGGATGCTGCGTGCGAACTCGCGGATCGCCTCCACGTCGACGTCCGTCGATCCGTCGACGACGATGGCGGCGACGACCTCCTCGCCGGAGTGCTCGCTGGGAAGGCCCACGACGGCGGCGTCGGCCACGTCCGGGTGTTGGCGCAGCGCGCCCTCCACCTCGGTCGGGGCGACGTTGAAGCCGCCGGTGATGATGAGCTCCTTGATCCGGTCCACGATCCGCACGAAGCCGTCGTCGTCGATCGTCACGATGTCGCCCGTGCGGAACCAGCCGTCGACGAAGACGGCCTCGGTCTCCTCGGGCTTGCCGTAGTAGCCGGAGAACACCTGCGGGCCGCGGACGACGAGCTCGCCGGGGCTTCCCGGGGCGACATCGGTGGTCGGGTCCTCGGGGTCGACCACGCGGCATTCGGTTCCCGGCAGCGGCAGACCCACGGTGCCGGGCACGCGGTTGTCGGCGACGGGGTTCGCCATCAGGACCGGGGAGCACTCGCTGAGCCCGTAGCCCTCGACGAGGTAGCCGCCGGTCGCCTCCTCGAACGGGACGACGAGGTCGTGGGACAGCGCCATGGCGCCGGAGATGGCCACCTCGGTCCCCGCCAGCGAGACCCCCTTGGCACGGGCGGCGGAGAGCAGACGCTCCGCGATCGGCGGGACCAGCGGAAGGAACGTCGCGGGGTGCTTCCTGGTCACGGCGAGCACGAGATCCGGGTCGAACTTCGGGAACAGGACCAGGCGCGCGCCCATCGACATCGCGAACGTCAGGCAGAGGGTGAGCCCGTAGGCGTGGAACATCGGCAGCACCGCATAGACGACGCAGCCGTCTCCGCGGGTGATCGACGGCACCCACGACTGCGCCTGCGCGGCGTTCGCGAGGAGGTTGCGGTGCGTGAGGGACGCGCCCTTGGGCGTGCCGGTCGTCCCCGACGTGTACTGGATGATCGCGAGGTCGTCGGTCCGCGGTCGCGGGTGCCCGGTGGGCAGGGGCGCGGCGGCGACGACGGACTCCCAGGGCACGGTGCCGCGCACCCGGGTGGTCAGCGCCGCTCGGGACTCCCGTGCCTTGGCGACCGGCAGCCGCAGCGCGAGACGCGTGAGCGCGGGCATGGCCCGGGTCACGTCGACCGAGACGAGGTTCGTGACCGCGAGGTCTGTGGGGAACGCCTGGACCGTGTCGACGACCTTGTTCCAGACGATCGCGTGCTTCGCGCCGTGGTCCTCGAACTGCTTGCGCAGCTCGCGCGGCGTGTACAGCGGGTTGTGCTCGACGACGACGGCGCCCAGGCGGAGGACCGCGTAGAAGGCGACGATGTGCTGCGGGCAGTTCGGGAGCACGATCGCGACCGGATCGCCCGCGCGCACGCCCCGCGCCGCGAGGCCCGCGGCGGCGCGCTCGATCGCGGCCTGCAGGTCGCGGTAGCTCGTCGTCCTCCCGAAGAACTCGAGGGCGGGGGCGTCCGGGTAGTCGCGGGCGGAGGCCTCGACGATGTCCACGAGCGAGCCCGTGACCGGAGCCAGATCCTCGGGGACCCCGTCGGCGTAGCTGGCGGTCCAGGGGCGCGGCGGGTCGAACGTCGTCATGCTGTTCAGCCTATTGCGCGGCGTGCGTCCGGGTCGGGCGCCGGCCGCGGCGTCGCGAAGAAGCGTCCCGGGCCTCTCCTAGACTGGAGGCGTGTCTGAAATCACCCCCGATCTCGTGCGCCACCTCGGTGTGCTCGCGCGTATCCAGCTCTCGGACGACGAGGTGACCGAGTTGACCGGTCAGCTCGACGCCATCGTCGACAACATCGCGAAGGTGTCGGAGGTCGCGACCCCGGAGGTCGTGGCGACCAGCCACCCGATCGCCCTGCACAACGTGTTCCGCGATGACGTGCCCGGCCAGACGCTCACGATCGAGCAGACGCTGCAGAACGCGCCGGATTCCGACGACGACCGATTCCGGGTCACCGCCATCCTGGGAGAAGAACAGTGACGGAACGAGCCGACAGCGAGATCATCCGCTGGACCGCGGCGGAGCTGGGGGAGCGGATCGCCGCCGGCGACGTCTCCAGCGTGGAGGCCACCCGGGCGCATCTGGACCGCATCGCGGCCGTGGACGGGGACGTGCACGCGTTCCTGCACGTCAACGAGGGCGCTGCGGACGCCGCCGCGGAGGTCGACCGCCGCCGCGCCGCCGGCGAGGAGCTCGGCCCGATCGCCGGCGTCCCGCTGGCGATCAAGGACGTCCTGGTCACGACGGATCAGCCCTCGACCAGCGGCTCGAAGATCCTCGAGGGGTACCGGTCGCCGTTCGACGCGACCGTCGTCGCGCGTTCCCGCGCCGCGGGCCTCGTGGCGCTCGGCAAGACGAACATGGACGAGTTCGCCATGGGTTCGTCCACCGAGCACTCCGCCTACGGGCCCACCCACAACCCGTGGGACCTGGACCGTATCCCCGGAGGATCCGGAGGCGGCTCTGCCGCGGCCGTCGCCGCGTTCGAGGCGCCGCTGGCCCTCGGCTCCGACACCGGCGGCTCGATCCGACAGCCCGCACACGTCACCGGCACGGTCGGCGTGAAGCCCACCTACGGCGGCGTCAGCCGGTACGGCGCGATCGCCCTGGCCTCGAGCCTGGACCAGGTGGGCCCCGTGACGCGCACGGTGTTGGACGCCGGTCTGCTCCATGACGTGATCGGCGGGCACGACCCGAAGGACTCCACGTCGCTCCCGGACGCGTGGCCGTCGTTCGCCGCCGCCGCCCGCGAGGGGGCTAGGGGCGAGGTGCTGAAGGGGCTCAAGGTCGGCGTCGTCGCCGAGCTGCCCGACTCCGGCTTCCAGGACGGCGTCGCGTCGTCGTTCCGCGAGGCGCTCGCCACCCTCGAAGCCCACGGCGCCGAGATCGTCGAGGTCTCGGCCCCGCACTTCGAATACGGAGTGGCGGCCTATTACCTGATCCTCCCGGCCGAGGCGTCGAGCAACCTGGCGAAGTTCGACTCCGTGCGCTTCGGGCTGCGGGTGACGCCGGAGGGCACGCCCACGGTCGAGGACGTGATGTCGGCGACCCGCGAGGCGGGGTTCGGCCCGGAGGTGAAGCGACGGATCATCCTGGGCACCTATGCGCTGTCCGCGGGCTACTATGACGCGTACTACGGCAGCGCGCAGAAGGTGCGCACGCTCATCCAGCAGGACTTCGCCGCCGCCTTCGCCCAGGTCGACGTGATCGCCACGCCGTCGGCGCCGACGACCGCGTTCCGGCTGGGCGAGAAGATCGGCGACCCGCTGCAGATGTACCTGAACGATCTGACCACGATCCCCGCGAACCTGGCGGGCGTCCCCGGGATCTCCATCCCGTCGGGCCTCGCCCCCGAGGACGGTCTGCCCGTCGGGATCCAGTTCCTCGCCCCCGCCCGTGAGGACGCGCGCCTGTACCGCGTCGGCGCCGCGCTGGAGGCTCTGCTCGTCGACGCATGGGGAGGACCGCTGCTCGATCGGGCCCCGGTCCTCGAAGGAGGGAAGCGCTGATGGCCGCCGCCGCGCTGATGGACTTCGACAAGGCTCTGGAGCTCTTCGAGCCCGTGCTGGGCTTCGAGGTGCACGTCGAGCTGAACACCGCGACGAAGATGTTCTCGGACGCGCCGAACCCCGCGAACGAGGCCTACCACGGCGCCGAGCCGAACACGCTGATCGCCCCGGTCGACCTCGGGCTTCCCGGCTCGCTGCCGGTCGTGAACGCGACCGCGGTGCGTTCCTCGATCAGCCTGGGGCTCGCGCTGGGCTGCTCCATCGCGGAGTCCAGCCGCTTCGCCCGGAAGAATTACTTCTACCCGGATCTCGGCAAGAACTACCAGATCTCGCAGTACGACGAGCCGATCGCGTTCGAGGGATCCGTCGAGGTGGAGCTGGAGGACGGCACCCTCGTGACCGTTCCCATCGAACGGGCGCACATGGAGGAGGATGCGGGCAAGCTCACCCACGTGGGCGGGTCCACCGGCCGCATCCAGGGTGCGGAGTACTCGCTCGTCGACTACAACCGCGCCGGCGTCCCGCTCGTCGAGATCGTCACCAAGCCGATCTTCGGCGCCGAACACCGTGCGCCGGAGATCGCGAAGGCGTACATCGCCGCGATCCGCGACATCGTCCGCGGGCTCGGCATCTCGGAGGCGCGGATGGAGCGCGGCAATCTGCGCTGCGACGCCAACGTCTCGCTCCGCCCGCGCGGGCAGGAGAAGCTGGGCACCCGAACCGAGAC
The DNA here is from genome assembly GCF_037083505.1 of Microbacterium sp. CCNWLW41. Lineage (NCBI taxonomy): Bacteria > Bacillati > Actinomycetota > Actinomycetes > Micrococcales > Microbacteriaceae > Microbacterium > Microbacterium sp. CCNWLW41. The sequence continues at coordinate 144,991 of NZ_JBAOJP010000007.1, read as the reverse complement.
GAAGAACGTGAACTCGATGCGCTCGGTCGAGCGCGCTGTGCGGTACGAGATCCAGCGCCAGGCGCAGATCCTCGCGGACGGCGGCACCATCACGCAGGAGACGCGGCACTGGCACGAGGACACGGGGACAACGTCGCCCGGGCGTCCCAAGTCCGACGCGGACGACTACCGGTACTTCCCGGAGCCGGATCTGCTGCCGGTGCGCCCCTCCCGCGAGCTCGTGGAAGAGTTGCGGGCGGCCCTGCCCGAGCAGCCGGTCGCCCGTCGGAGGCGGCTGAAGGCGGAGTGGGGCTTCACCGACCTGGAGTTCCAGGACGTCCGCAACGGCGGCCTGCTCGATGAGGTGGCGGCCACCATCGCCGCGGGTGCGACACCGGCGGCGGCCCGCAAGTGGTGGACGGGGGAGATCTCCCGCATCGCCAACGCGCAGGAGCGTGACGCGGCGGATCTCGTGTCCCCGGAGAACGTCGCCGCGCTGCAGCGGCTGGTGGACGAGGGCACCCTCACCGACAAGCTCGCGCGCCAGGTGCTCGAGGGCGTCATCGCGGGGGAGGGCACGCCGCAGGAGGTCGTCGACGCCCGCGGGCTCGCCGTGGTGTCGGATGACGGCGCGCTGATCGCCGCGATCGACGAGGCCCTCGCCGCGCAGCCGGACGTGCTGGCCAAGATCCGGGACGGCAAGGTGCAGGCTGCGGGCGCGGTGATCGGGGCCGTGATGAAGGCGATGAAGGGCCAGGCCGACGCCGCGCGCGTCCGGGAGCTCATCCTGGAGCGTGCGGCCCAGTAGGGCGCGACCGATGGCACGAACGAGGAACGGGGCGTACCCGATCGCGTACAGCGATGACGTCCGCGGAGCGATCGCGGCGCTCGTCGCGGCACCGATCGTGGTCGTCCCGTTCGTCGTCTCCGTCGTCGGGCAGGACCGGCTGGCGTCCGGTTCGGTGCTGTTGGCGGTCTGCGCGATGTTCCTCGTCTCGACGGGGATCTATCTCGTCTGGACCCACGTGCTGTTCGTCCGCACCGCAGCCGATCGCGCGCTGCGGATCGCGAGCGCGCAGCACCATCGGCCGCCGGGACTGCTGACGCGTCTGCTGGGGTTCGGCGCGGCCGAGAACTGGGCCGTCTCCGCCGCGGCCGCGGCGATCGTGGTCGCGATCGCCGCGTCGACCACTCCGGACGCGGGCCACGGACTGCTGATGCCGGCCATCGTGCTGCTCACCGCCGCCGGGGCGTGGGCGACGATGGTCTACGCCTTCGCGCTGCGATACTTCCGGCTGCACGCCGGGGGAGAACGCATCGCCTTCGATCTCGACGACGATCCGCGGTTCATCGACTTCGTGTCCATGTCGGTGATGATCTCCGCCGTCGGCGCGATCTCGGGCGGCACACCGCGCACCCGCGCCGGCCTCAGCGCGGTGCGCGTCCACACGGTGATCGCGTTCGCCTTCAACGCGGTGGTGGTCGCGATGACGGTGTCGATCCTCGCCTCCCTGGTCGCCGCCGCCGCGCAGCGCTGACCGGAAGGACCGCACCGCTCGGCGGCGTGCCGTGTCGGTGGCCTGCGCGAGAATGGGCGTATGGGACGCGGTGACGGATCGGGGCGCATCGTCTCGCCCGACGATGCGGACGACACCGGCGCCGACATCCTCCACGTCGACATGGACGCGTTCTATGCCGCGGTGGAGGTCCTGCACGACCCGAGCCTGCGCGGCGTGCCGCTGATCATCGGCTCCCCGGACGGGCGCTCCGTCGTCTCGAGCGCGTCGTACGAGGCACGCCGCTACGGCGTGCGGTCGGCCATGCCCGTGTCGCAGGCGATCCGGCTGTGCCCGGCGGCGCGCATCGTGCCCCCGGACTTCCAGCGCTACCAGGAGGTCTCGCGGGCGGTGATGGCCATCTTCGAATCCGTGACGCCGCTCGTCGAGCCGCTGTCGATCGATGAGGCGTTCCTCGACGTCCGAGGCGTCCGTCGGCTGTGGGGCAGCCCCGGGCACGTCGCCCGCCTGATCCGGAGCCGGGTCCGCGAGGAGGTCGGCATCACGTGCAGCGTGGGAGCCGCGGCGACCAAGCATGTGGCGAAGATGGCCTCGACCCTGTCGAAGCCGGACGGACTGCTCATCGTCCCGGAGGCGGAGACGCTGGACTTCCTCGCCCCGAAGCCGGTGCGGGCCATGTGGGGGGTCGGTCCCAAGGCGGCCGAGGCGCTGGAGTCCCGGGGCATCCGGCTGATCGGCGACCTCCGCACGGTGCCGGAGCCGGCCCTGGAGCGCACGGTCGGACCGGCGCTGGCGGCGCGGCTTCGTGACCTGTCCTTCGGGCGCGACCCGCGAGCGGTGGAGACGACGCGGGTGGAGAAGAGCGTCGGGCACGAGGAGACCTTCGAGCACGACGTGACGGATCCCGAGACGCTGCGCTCAGAGCTCCTGCGGCTGGCGGACCGCGTCGCCGCGAGGCTTCGACGGGCGGGCTGGGAAGCGGGCGGTGTGGCGATCAAGGTCCGGTTCTCGGACTTCACCACTCTCAGCAGGTCCCAGACCCTGCCCGAGCCGTCGGCCGTCGGGCAGCGCATCGGCGAGGTGGCGCGGGCGCTGTTCGACGCGATCGACCGTCGCGATCCGGTTCGGCTCATCGGGGTGCGCGCGGAGCGGCTCGGCCCCGCCGGCGGCGGGATGACGCTCTGGGACGACGACGCGGACTGGCGCCGGGTGGAGAGCGCGCTGGACGACGCGCGCGCACGGTTCGGGTCGGCCATGATCACCCGCGCGCGGCATGTCGGCGCCGGTGAAGGGCGAGGGGCGCCCCGGCATCCGCGAGCCCATGGCGTGGACTGAGCCCACGGCCGAGGCGGGGCGCGGGACACGGGCGAGAGCGGCCTCCCGTAGCGGGGGAGAGTGGGTTAGCGTGGACGCATGCCGCACATCGCACTCGAGCTTGGCAAGAATTCCGCGTCCTTCGGGGTGAAGAGCGCCTACGGGGAGACGCAGGAGGTCGACGGCGCCGCGTTCACGCCCGTGGCGCTCACGTTCTCGGGCTTCGGCGGAGGAGACTTCGACGCGTCGGGCAGCAACGGTGAGGGCAGCGGTGGCGGAGGCGGAGGGCTGGCGATCCCCCTCGGCGTCTACGTCCGGCGGGAGGAGGGGCTCCGGTTCGAGCCCAACATCATCTCGTTCCTCGCTGTCGCCGTGCCCTTCGTGTGGGTCGCCGGGCGCGCGGTGACCCGCATCATCCGTGCTCTCAAGAAGTGACGACCCGGTCGCCCGCGCCATTCACGAGGGGGTCGCGCGTCTGCGCGCGGCTGTGCGAGCGGTCGCGGCGTCGAACCCGGTCGTCCTGATCGACGGCCGCAGCGGGGCGGGGAAGTCCAGCATCGCGCGGCTCCTGGCGGCGCGGTGGCCCTTGAGCGCCGACGCGCAGCTGATCGCCCTGGACTCGATCTATCCGGGGTGGGACGGTTTGGAGGAAGGGTCCTCGCGCGCGGTCGAGCAGATCCTGCGTCCGCACGGGCGGGGGTTGATCGGGACCTGGGAACGATACGACTGGGAGACGGGCGCCTACGCCGAGAGCCATGCGGTGGATCCGGCCCGCGGCGTCATCCTCGAAGGGTGTGGCGCGCTCACCGCCGATTCCGCGCGCATCGCGGACGTGCGCGTGTGGGTGCAGTCGCCCGAGCCGAGCCGGAGACGCCGCGCGCTGACCCGTGACGGGGACGCATTCCGTCCGCACTGGGAGCGGTGGGCGCGGCAGGAGGAGGAGCACATCCGTGCTCATCGCCCACAGGAGCGTGCGACGGTGCTGATCGAGGTTCCGTGACGCGGCGGATCAGGCGTCGTCACGCGCGTCGGCGGCCTCGATGAGTCCTTCCAGGCGGTAGCCGAGCCAGTCGTAGACGCCGAAGCGCGGATCCTCGGGATCGTGCGGCGCATCCGTCTCGATGCCGAGTCGGGACGCGATCACCAGCCGCAGCGCCGTCAGCGTGCGCAGCCAGGCGTCCAGCTCCGCGTCGGCGATCACGACGTCCAGCGGGTCCATGTCGTCCGGGCTGCCGTCGTCCGCGGTGAACCGCTCGAGCCCGGCGCGGACGATGCGCGCGTCGGCCGCGCGGCGGTCGAGGAGGTCGTCGGAGGTCGCGCGCGCGAACTCGGCGGAGGCCTCGGGGTCGTCGGGGTAGACCGCGGGGGTGAGCCGGTCGAGCCCCGGGTCGTGCTCGAGGTCGGTGTCGGCGAGGATCTCCAGGAACTGCTCGACCAGGTCGGCGAGGTGGCGGCCCTCGAGACGGGCGAGCGGGACGAGGATGATGCGATCGTTCACGGGTGTCCTTGCGGGAGCGCTGATGTGCGTGGTCAGTCCGCGGATTCGCGGACGGTGGCCCAGAGGCCGTAGTCGTGCATCGCCTGGGCGTGGACCTCCATGGTCTCGCGGGGTCCGGTCGCCACGACGGCATGGCCTTCGTGGTGGACGGCGAGCATGAGTCGGGTGGCCACGTCGGACGGGTAGCCGAAGTAGGTGCGGAACACCCGCACCACGTAGCTCATGAGGTTGACCGGGTCGTCCCACACGACGAGCTGCCACGGGCGTGCCGCGACCGCCTGGAGGTCGGTCTCCTCATCGAGGTCGGGGGTGGCGAGCGGAGTGCTCATGCCCACCCCAGCTCGTGCAGTTGCGCATCGTCGATGCCGTAGTAGTGGGCGATCTCGTGGACGAGCGTGGTGTGCACCTCGTCGCGCAGCTCCTCCTCGGTCGCGCACTGCGCGAGATGTGCTTCGCGGTAGACGATGATGCGGTCCGGGAGCTCTCCCATCCCGTAGTTGCCGCGCTCGGTGACGGCGAGCCCGTCGTAGAGGCCGAGCAGGTCGGTGGAGCCGTCCTCCGAGCGGTCCTCGATGACGAAGACCACGTTGTCGAGCCCGTCCACCATGTCATCGGGAAGGCGGTCCAGCTCGTCCACGACCAGGGCCTCGAAGGCCTCCGCATCCATCTCCAGGGCGGGGCGGTGCAGGTCGATCGCCATGTGCACCCGGGGACCGTGGTCGGCGAGCCCCCAGCGATCCTCCGCCGCCGCCAGCGCGCGGTGGAACTCGTCGTCCGGCGCGGGCCGCTGCGCGAAGCCGAGGGACGCGTAGAACGGCGCATTCCAGGGCACGTCGGCGTACGTCCTGAGCGTCACGGCGGTGTAGTCGCGCTCCTCGGCCTCCGCCAACGCGGCTTCGACCAGGGCGCGCCCGTGGCCTCGGCGCGCGTGGTCGGGCAGCACCGAGAGCTGCTCCAGGTGCCCCTCGCCGTCGTGCTCCAGGACGTGGACGAAGCCCACCGGATCGCCCTCCTCGGCCTCGGCGACGACGAGGACGAAGCCCAGCTCCGAGATCCGCTCCGCACCGGAGGGCGGCTCGCCCCAGTCGACGTCGCCGAACACCGCGGTGAAGGCGGCGTCCGCGGCTCGCTCGATCTCCGACAGCCGGGCGAGGTCGGCATCGGTCGCGTCGCGGACGAAGGAGGGCATGCCTTCGATGCTACCGAGCGCGCGGGCCGTCAGCGTCGCCGCGCGAGCGGATCCGGCCGGCTCCGCTCGGGAGGTCCGCCCGCCGAAAGAGAAGTGGCGAGGTTCAGGAGTGAACCTCGCCACATTGGGGTGAGTAACGGGACTTGAACCAACAGTCCGGCCAGATCGACAACCCCGCCCGATCCCCGTTCTGCCCCGTAATTCCGCGGTTCTTCAAGGATACCGGCCTGAGTGCCAGAGGGCCACAAAATGCCCTCTAAGACTGCAAAATGTAGTCATGACTACACGTGCTCAGCCGCCGCACGCCTTAGAGGCAGCCTCGTAGATTGCCTCTACGTTGTCGTAGTACTCAGACGGGCTCAGCGGCGAACTAGAGAGGACGCCGGCAGCTACGTTGCCCCGCGCCGATTCCAGCTCGTCATCTAGAGTGTGCCCCTTGGCGATTCGATCACATCGGTCACTCAACCCAACGAGCAGTTGCTCGTCACTAACCGACTCGACGTGCGAGCGCGGGTTGGATCGAAGCTCCTCCAGGAAGGTCGCTTCCCGGTTCTGATTCGTGAGGGCGACCACCACAAAGACTGCTACGGCGGCGAGGATCCCTACCAGGATGATCAGACCAGGAATCCAGATCGACTTCTTCATGCGTAGCAGCCTTCCTTGTTGGCTCGGCGTCAAGCTTCCGCGGCCACTTTAGAGGCCCATTGCCCGGCCCCCATGCGTGGCCCGACGTATACGGTCTCTCCGACCCGGAGGAGCACCCTCTGGAAGGCGACCACTATGTCGTCGATCACGTCGAGGTCTTGCGCCATCAGGTGGACGTTGCCCTCGCGGGCTTCCTCCGTGATGCGGTACTCCCGGTGATCGATGAGGCGCAACGCCGCCCACTCGTCTGCGCGACGCTCCTGTTTTGCGTTGACGGGGCCGAACTTTGACGGAACATCCCCAAACACCGCGTGGCACAACTCGTGCGCCAGGGTGGATCGGAGGAGACGATAGGACATGCCCGCCTGCAAGCGGATCGTGTGTGTCCTCGCGTCGTAGTCGCCGTCTCGGTCAAGGTGCGACAGATCCTCGTACTCGATAGCGACGCCGAGCGCGTCGGCCATGTCGTAGAGGTGTCTGGTCATTCCGTGTCCCATCCGCGATCCTTGGACCGCTTCCGCGCGGCCCGGGCGTAGTCATCTTGGGTCTCAGTGTCACGTGCAGCACGGACATTGCCCCAGACTCTCGGCTCGGGTACGCGCAGGCCGTTCTCAACGAAGAACACGGTTCCGTCGATAGGTCCCTGCATCTCGTCAACCAGCTCCTCGGCTTCGGCAAGGATCTGAACGGCGGTCTTCTCGAATCCAGCAGCCATTACATCGAGCTGGTCAAGGTCGATGGACCGCTCTCCGCGCAGCATCTTGGAGAGCTGCGACTGGGAGACGCCGACCGAGTCGGCCATCTGCTTCTGTGTCACGTTGTACCGGGCCATGAGGCCGGCGACGATGCGTCCAACTTCGGCAGTCAGAAGAGAGGGCTTCGAGTTCGTCATGACTACAGTATGTCAAATCTGACCCTGAACGGCGAGTCTTGCTTGACTTCTAGTCCTACTGAACTAACGTAGTCCACATGAACTACTCGACGCCGAGCAACCAGGCTGCCCGAGCCATTCGATTGCTTCTCGCTGACAAGCGAGAGACGATCGAGCAGCTCAGTGATCAGACCGGCATCGCTCACTCTACTCTGAAGCGCCGACTTCTCGGCGTTACCCCTTTCACCATCGACGAGCTGCACCTGATTGCAAAGCACTTCGGTGTCCGTATCACGCAGGTGCTCCGTTCTCCCTACGAGACGGAGGATGCAGCATGAGCGCCCTGGAAGTGTTCAAATACGGCGAGCACCATGTGCGCACGGTGGTCGTCAACGGCGAGCCGTGGTTCGTCCTCGCAGACCTCGCCCGAGTTCTAGAGATCGCGGCTCCCGGTCGGTTGGCCGCTCGCCTAGACGAGGATGTGCGTCAGACGCACACCCTTCAGACTGCTGGTGGCTCGCAGCGGATGGTGATCGTATCCGAGCCGGGCATGTACGAGGTCGTACTCCGGTCCGACAAACCTGAAGCGCGACGCTTCCGCTGGTGGATCACCAATGATGTGCTCCCCACGATCCGCAAGACCGGTCGATACGGCTCGGACGTGGACATGCTTGCAGCGCTCCCGTCCGCGAAGCTCTTGCGTCTCGCCGCAGAGGCCGCGGAGCGAGCGGAGGCAGCGGAGGCGAAGATCGCGCTCGATGCCCCGAAGGTAGAGGCGTACGACACCTTCATGGACGCCGACGGGACCTATGGCGTCGGAGCGGTCGCGAAGATGCTGGGCCTGTCCCAGAACAAGCTCTTTGACCTGCTGCGAAACGCGGGCGTCCTCATCGCAAAGGGGGCGATGAGGAACACCCCTTACCAGAAGTACATGCAGTACTTCTCGGTGGTGGCTCACCCGTTCGAGCGCTCCAATGGTGAACGGTCGGTCTCGTACACGACCAAGGTGCAGCCCTCCGGCGTCGACTTCATTCGACGGAAGCTCGGCATCCATGCCGCGCTCAGCGCGGAGGTGGTCGCGTCATGATCACCGCCCGCGAACTCGCTGCACCCGATCTCCTCAACTGTTCGCTGGACAAGGTCTACCGGATGGCGCGCAAGGGTGAGATCCCCGCCGTGAAGGTCGGGACCGAATACCGCTTCGACTGGGACGAAGTGAAGACCGCACTCACGGCCAAGCACGTTGACCCGTGGGTCAACCCCCGGGCACGACGCAGGAGGGTGTCGTGACCAGCGTCAACCTGAATGCTGGGGAGTCAATGCGGTTGGCGCTCCAGAGCGTCGAGTCGGTTTGCGACTTCCGCGAGACCTTCGCTGACAACGGCAAGAAGGTCCGTCAGCAGGACGGTCTGACGGCTGAGGTAGCGGATCGCGTCCTCGTCTCGGACGAAGTCGGCGTTGGCGTCGTCGAGGCGGGCGACGAAGAGCTTCATCGCGGTCAGGGTGTCTGTCTGGATGCTCATGGCTCGACTGTAGGGGACGCCCCTACCGGTTGATCTCCGTTATCTGATCGGCCGCGTTCCTGGCCCTTGGTTGGTCGGGACCGGTACTCAGTGCGCCCGTTTTCGGGTGGCACGACAACTACATAGCCCCTCGGACGGCGTACGAAGCGTCAATGTGCCGGGAGCGTTTGCGGCGGAGGCATCGAAGGGTGTCCCGAGTCAGGGCGGTTACAGAGAGCACTTGTGAGCGAGGGCGTCGTCGTGGGCGTCTGGGCGGGGTGTGGAGGAAATGTAACGCGTCTGATGGATGACTGAACGAGTCGGGAACGTATGCCGGGTTGTGAAGGGCGCGTGAGTGTTCCTGTGTGGATGGACTGATGGACCGAGCCCCGTTCCGGGCCGTGTCGGTGAACACATGGGGGTGGCGTTGATGGTCCTTTGCTGGGGTTCGACTCCCCAGGACGCACGCAGATAGACAACGAAAGGGGTCTGCATGAAAACCTCGATGAAGGTTGGAGTCGGTGTGGTCGGCGCGCTCGCGCTGTTCGGGCTTGCCGGGTGTACCAGTGACGCCGACAAGGCGTCAGAGAACATCGCTACCGCGGCTGAGGCGTTCGAGGTGCAGCGGACGATCGCAGGCGTCAACGGCATCACGGGCGCGACGATCTTCTTCGCTGAGGGGCGGTGCTCGTTCGAGTATCCGTCCGGGCGGCGCGTGGATGTGACGTGCAAGTACGGCCCGGAGGAGTACCGGAAGCACACCTTCATTCTTGGTGACCAGGACTCGGTGGTTGTCACCCAGGAGAAGGCGATCGACGTGAGCGAGTACCACACTCGCATCATCCTGAAGCCGCAGAACTTGTTGCCCGAGTTCGACATCAAGGTCGGTGAGGACGGCTAGTAACTGGCCCGTGCGTGCGCTCGCGGATCGGCGCACGGGCACTTCGGGGTTCTGGTTCTGAGGTCAATGCGGCAGGGGTGTCGTAGTACCTCCCAGGAGTTTCCCCGTGGGGGTCGACGTGTGGTGCGTCGGCCCCCGTTCTTCTTGTTTGAGCAAGGGAGCTGTGATGTGGCAGTTGAACGGGGCGTGGTTTGAGTTGACGCCGCATGCGATCAACCGGGCGTTGGATATGGCGCTTGATGAGGACGCGATCAGGGGTGTGTTGGGGGATCCGCGGCATGTGAGACCGGGGACTGCGGGGCGGGAGTTGTGGACGCGGGGGAGTTTGTCGGCGGTGATGGAGGCGCGTGATGGGTTTTGGGCGGTGATTACGTTCACGTGGGCGACGGCGCATGCGTGGGTGGTGGATCGGGAGACGGTGCGGTCTCGGTCTGGTCGTTTGGATGCGGATCGGGAGCGGCGGATGAGGTACGCAGCCAAGATGCGGAAGCGCGGAAGGAGCCCACGATGAGCCGGTTTCTGGCTGACGTCAGTTCGGGGATGTTGTTCCTCCTCGGGATCTTGATGTGGGCGGTGATCGGGCACGAGGTGTCGGAACCGTTGGGGTTCTGGCTCCAGGTGGCGGGTGGCGCCATGACGGTGATCGGGCTGGATTGGCGGATCCGGCTCGCGTCGAAGGAGAAGAAGTGATGGAGCCGGTGGGAGCGTCTGCACGCGGCGGCTGTGGTGAGGCGACGAACGGCGAAGCGGGGGTGGCTCTCCGCGAGTTCTACCAGGCTGAGCGTGACGAGGAGTTGGGGCGTTGGCGATGGCCGGAGAACCCCGACTACGTGGTATATCCAGTCATCCAGGCGGCGCACGAGATCGCATTCGGCCAGGAATTGTCGGTGATGGTTTTCCACGAACCGACCGGTGTGCTCAAGGGTTACTGCCGCGCGGAGGATCAGGGCGGCGATCTGACTCGCGAGTATCCAGGTGCCGCTCGCGCCTACTTCGACGCACACCCGGAGCGGAATCCCTGGGAGGGCGCGAAGGAGGGCGAGGTGTGGGCGATAACGGTCGAGCACGCGGCTGTCAGAGCGGAGTACGACGGCATGATCGCGGTCACAGTAGACCGGGGCGATTTCGTGGCGACGACGGGGCTGATGCGCATCGACTTGCACGACTCCCAGATCACCGCCGCGCGTCGTATCTGGCCGGAGTCGGACTGATGTACACGTGTCCGTCGTGTGAGGCGACCACGAACATCACCCGAACCCACCACGGCACCCGCACCGGCCTGTACTGCGGGGACTGCTCACACAGGTGGGACGAACCCGAACCGACGCCCGCGTGTGTGCGGTGCGCGGAATGGGTTGGGGGTCCACCGCATGAGCCGTCGAGGAGATGCCACTACCGACCGACGTACGTGGCGCACTGTACGTGTCGAGCTTGCTGGGGATGACGACGTGGAATCGGTAGACGAAGAGGGCATCCGAGCCACACGGCTGCGCATCGAAGCGGAGAGGATCATCCTCGAAAGCCTCGCGCACTGTAGGTGTACGGCGTGCTGGGGGTGATGTCGTGAACGTCGATGTGAGTGCGTTTCTGGCCTTCCTGAAGCAACACGAACCCGACCTGGCAATGAACTACGTGTCGCGTCCCCACCCTCACGTGCGGGATGACCTCACAGACGGGCCGGATGCGGTCACGATCGACGGTTGGTGGTTCGTGGCCGATCTTGAAGCCGCGATTCGCGCGGCGATCCACGGACAGATCGGGTCGGTGCCGTTGCCTCGGCCCAGACCGGCGAACTACCTGGAGAGGGGTGAGGCAACGTGACTGCGATCAGATGGTTGAGCTTCCTGCTAGCCGCAATTCCTCTGGTGTGTCTCTGGTTCACACCTGTTAGCCCCGCAACGGTCGTCCTTGCGGGGCTCTTTCTTGTCTTCGCTTCGGTCTACTGCTGGTCGATCGGAGCCCACATCAATAAGGAGCACTCATGACTCAGAAGACGTTTCAGATGACCGCGAGCGGGATGAAGAAGATGCCTGGGTGGTTCTCGTGGCGACACCAGACCCGGGACGCTCACGACGCTGCGTCTGCGGCGTACAGGGCGGTTCGTGGGCGTGCTGCACGTCAGCGCCGCGCGGCGGAACGGGCAGGTCGTGAACGTCGCTGAGATTGAGGCGCGCCTGCTGATCGAGCAGAACGCGCTCGAACGAGCCGTGCACGCGGAGAACCCGGTAGCGATCGCGATGTTCCAGGGGCATGTGCGGGATTGGGAGAGACGGTTGCGGGAAGCACGCCTCGCAGAAGAAGGAGGCTGGTGATGGACGATCCGATTCGACACCAGGAGGGCATGAAAGCCGCACGCCTAACGTCCGAGTGGCGCATTGGTGATCGCGCGTGGGCTGACGAGATCGTATGGGCCTATCTGCACCCCGAGACGGCCATACGGTCCATCCGCGACGAGATGGGAGAGGATCCGCATGATTCTGCATGACCTTCCTGATGAGGCTTACCATGCGCGCCCCGACCTTTCGAGCACCGGGGCGCGTCTGCTTCTGCCCGAGTTCGGCGGGAGCCCGGCGAAGTTCATCTGGGACAAGCAGCACCCCCGCACGACCACGAAGTCGTACGACGTGGGTCACGCGGTGCACGCGAAGGTGCTCGGGACCGGGTTGCAGGCGGTCGCGTACCCGGACGACGTGTTGGCGTCGAACGGTGCCGCGTCGACGAAGGCCGCGAAGGAGTGGGCGGACGAGCAGCGAGCCCTCGGGTTCGTGCCCATGAAGGCCGTCGAGGTCGCCGTCGTGAACCGTATCGCGGAAGCGGTCCTCGCTAACCAGGATGCTCGGGACGTGCTGGAGGCACCGCACCGCGAAACATCGATATTCACCACGTCACCGGAGGGGGTGCCGGTTCGAGCACGGTTCGACATCTACGGCACACGAGCCGGCGACCTGAAGACCTGCCAGGACGCATCACCCCGCGGTTTCCTGAAGCACGTCATCGACTACGGGTACTTCTTTCAGGAGGGCTGGTATCGGGACGCGCACCTGTGGGAAACGGGTGAGGAGTTGGAGTCGTTCCGGTTCATCGCTGCCGAGACGACCGGCCCTTACCAGGTGGCAGTGCACGAGCTGGACATCGTGTTCCGGGACATCGCGAAAGACCTGACCAGGCGAGCCCGCGACGTGTACACGGAGTGTGTGCAGTCGGGGGTTTGGCCGGGCGTGGACGGGGAACTACTCGCCCCACCCACATGGATGGTCTACCAGCACGAGGAAGAACAGGAGATCCGGATTTGAACACCCCGGTTATGGGCTTGTCCGCGCGGGCCATCTCTGGGTTCGGTACTGATCACCCGTGGGATCCGAGTGACCTGCTTCGCTGCATCCGATACTGCGATTGGCATGGCATTTCTACGGAGACTCTGCGTAAGCGCATGTCCGGGCGGTCCTCTCAATGGGACCTCCTCCTCGCAGAGTGGGACAACCTCGTTGCGCTGCTGAAACGGGAGATGGATAGCCGAACCGATGGGCGAGCGCCGCTCACCTACTTCGAGATGAAGCGCGTTCTCAACGATGGGCTGAGGTGTTTCACGTGCGGCGGCAGCGCGCGCGGCGCTGAATGTCGGAAGTGCAAGGGAACGGGATACCGCAACGGCGGTCGATGTCGTGTCGAGGGATGCAATCGAGGGGCGTTCGCATGCCCGACCTGCAACGGATGCGGCTACATCCGAAAGGAGAAGTGATGGATATCACGAGAACGGTTGAGCCCCGCAGCGACCAGCTCAACTACGACGATGTGCAGACGCACAACCTCGTGATCACGATCACGGAGGTGAAGGCTGGCCCACCGGATCAGCCCGTGCACCTTCACAACGCCGAGTTCCCTGGTCGCCCGTACAAGCCGGGGAAGAGCATGCGGCGGGTGCTGATTGCGGCGTGGGGTGCTGAGGCGTCCGTGTGGGTTGGGCGGCGTATCGAGTTGTTCGGTGACCCGTCGATCCGGTTCGGGAAGGAAGCCGTTGGCGGCATCCGGATTCGTGCCATGTCACACCTGTCTGCCCCGCTTACGGTCGCGCTGACCGTGACGAGGGGGAAGCGTGAGCCGTTCACGGTTCAGCCTCTCCCGGACATCCCTGCGGTTGAGGCAGTCGTGGCGGATGCGCTGGCGGACATCAACGGCGCCGAATCGCTCCCCGCCCTGAAAGCCGCGTGGGATCTCGCCGGAACCAGGGGAGTGCAGGGGCACCCCGACGTGATCGCAGCGAAAGACAAGCGCAAAGCCGACTTGGCCTGACGCTATTCAAGTCTGAGGGGCGGTATCCGAAGTAACGGATACCGCCCCTCCTCATACCCAAAGGAGGAACCGTGACCGTGATTCGTGTTGACGGTGTCCCGGCCCCTCAGGGGTCGAAGACGAGAACCCGGTACGGGATGTTCGAGTCGTCGAAGCGGGTGAAGCCGTGGCGTGAGGCCGTTGTCGCGGCTGTGAAGAACATGGAACCGATCGCTGCACCGTACGCGGTCACTGTGCACTTCTTCATCCCGCGGCCGAAGAAGACGGACGCCGCGTACCCGGTGGCGCCGGCCATCGGGGATGTCGACAAGATGCTGAGGGCAACCCTGGACGGGCTGACACAGGGCGGGCTCATCGCGGATGACCGGTTCGTGATCGTCGCGCACGCGTCGAAGCAGTGGGCTGGGGCGGATGGTCCCGGCGCCGTCATCGCGGTGAAGCAGGTGGCCCATGGCTGAGCTGATTCGTGTGGTGACGGAGTCGTTCCTGCCCCCGGAGAGGTGGATGCAGGACGGTGCCTGTACCCAGTCCGACCCTGACGCGTGGTTCGCGGATCAGGACGAAACGAACCTGACCAGGCAGGCGAAGCGCGTGTGCAGGACGGTGTGTCCGGTGCGTGAGCAGTGCTTGGAGTATGCGTTGCGGTCGGGTGAGCAGTCTGGTGTGTGGGGTGGGTTCACGGCGATGGAGCTGCGACAGATTCGACATGGCAGGAGAGTCGCGTGACGCTTCACTACGAGGACGCGGGCCTGCGTCTGTTCCACGGGTCGAACAAGGTCATTCTGCCGACGCTCCCGGACGCGTCGTATGACTCGATCGTCACTGACCCGCCGTACGAGCTCGGGTTCATGGGCAAGGGGTGGGACTCCACCGGGATCGCCTACGACGTGGACATGTGGGCGGAGTGCCTACGCGTGCTGAAGCCCGGCGGGCACCTGCTCGCGTTCGGGGGTACTCGCACGTGGCATCGCATCGCCGCCGCGATCGAGGACGCCGGTTTCGAGATCCGCGACTCGATCGCGTGGATGTACGGCTCCGGGTTCCCGAAGTCGATGGACGTCGCAAAGGCGATCGACAAGATGCGCGTCGAGGACGTCGAGCCGATCCGGGCTGTCTGCCGGGTTATCCGGGCCGCGATGGACGCCCGTGGTCTGCGGTCGCGGGATCTCGTCGAGCACTTCGACGGATGCCACCCGCGACTGATCGACCACTGGGCCGCACGCGACACCGATTCTCAGCCGTCGCTACCGACGATCGCACAGTGGGAGACCTTGCGCGACGTGCTCGCGATCACCGATTCCGACGTTGACGCGGAGGTCCGCAGACTAAACGCGCGCAAGGGGGAGTTCGGTGAGGCATTCAAGTCCCGGGCGGTGACCGGTGTCGTCGCTGAGTGGACCGACCGCACGAACTACGCGCTGACGTCGCGAGATGGTCTGCGCCGCGACGCGGCGATTGCTGGAAGCGCCGCGGAAGCGTGGCAGGGCTGGGGCACCGCCCTCAAGCCCGCGTTTGAGCCGATCGTCGTCGCCCGCAAGCCGCTCGCCGGGACGGTCGCGGCGAACGTGCTCACGTACGGCACCGGTGCGCTCAACATCGACGCCTGCCGGGTGGAGACGACGGACGACCTGAACGGTGGAGCGTATTCCAAGAACGGCGGACGGTCGGTCTCCGGATCGCTGAACCCGTCGGGGATGAACCGTGAGGGTGCAACGGCACACGGCGAGTACGTGCAGCCGTCCGGCCGCTTCCCGGCGAACGTCCTTCTGGACGAGTCGCAGGCCGCGGCGCTGGACAAACAGTCGGGTGTGCTCACCTCGGGACTCATGCCACCGGGAACACCGAAGCGCGGAAAGGCGGCGGGCATCCTCGGTGAGTTCAAGCCGCAGGAGTCCACGAGCGCGACCTATGGCGACTCGGGCGGCGCATCTCGGTTCTTTCCAATCTTTCGCTATGTCGGCAAGGCGCCGTCCTCGGAGCGTCCAGAGGTTGATGGAACCGTGCACGCGACAGTGAAGCCGCTCGAGCTCATGCGGTGGCTGATTCGTCTCGTCACTCGACCCGGAGGTCGCGTCTTGGATCCGTTCGCCGGCTCTGGAACGACAGGGGAGGCGGCGCTGCTCGAGAGCATGGAGGTCGATCTGATCGAGCTCGAAGCGGACCACCTGCCGCTGATCCTGCAGCGGGTGCGGAAACCACTGCAGCCACCGATCTTCGGCGGCTGGGAAGGGGGCGATGTCGCGTGATTGGTCCGAAGGCTCCGAAGCCGTCTAAGGGTGAGGAGCGGGCGGCGTACTCTGCGGCGACCGATCGGGGCGGCGGGAGGTGTGCCCGGTGTTCCTGCTCCCCTGTGCAGCGTGATCACCGGAAGAACCGTTCGCAGGGTGGGTTGACGACCCTCGCGAACTTGCAACTGCTGTGTGTTACCTGCCACCAGTGGAAGACGGAGAACCCGGCCGACGCGCTGGTGGAGGGGTTCGCGGTTCCGTCTTACGCCCGACCCGAGTTGTGGCCTGCCTGGCATGTCGGCATCGGCTGGTTGCTGTATCTGGACGGGCCGGACGAGAACGGGCGTCTTGTGCAGCCGATCAACGAATCGACGGCGCACATGTTGATGGGAGGTGGACGGTGAGGGCGTGGCAGTTCGAGCATCTGGCGTGGCGTGCACGAGCCCACCCGGATGAAGCGGATGACGTGTACCGGACGTTGTACTTCCACGGGATGGAGGTTGGGGAGATCTCGGGTGCGTGCCGGGTGGATGAGTGGGTGGTGCGTCGAGCGATCCTCGGTGACGCCTGGGGCAAGGAAGGGAGCTGATGGTGTGAGAATCCGGAGCATCAAGCCGGAGTTCTGGGACGGATGGCCGGGCGCGGAGTTCCTCTACACCGGGCCCCTCCTGAAGTGGGCGGACGTAGACCGGACCGCGCCGCCGGCGGCCGACAAGCGGTACGTGTACTTCCTGTATCGCGGCGAAGACCTCCTCTACATCGGCAAGGCGTGGAGCGTTCGGTACAGGTTCGAGAAGCACGCGCGGAAGGCCTGGTGGCCCGACGTCACCGCCTACGAAGTGGTTGCTCTGACGGGCGGCGACCAGTGGGAGCTCGAGACCGCTATCTGCGCACTCGAGAAGGCGTGCATCGCTGAGTTCGTGCCGATGAAGAACATCGCCGGTCCGGCGTACCTGCCAGGAAGGAGGCTCTGGGTAGATGGCCAGAATCCGCACGATCAAGCCTGAGTTCTGGGACTCTCCCGGAACCGCGCAGGCGTCGCTCCGGGCGCGCTTGTTCTTCATCGCGATGTGGAACTGGGCGGATGACTGGGGGATCGGGACAGCGAACCCCAAGCAGCTCATCGGTTTCGCGTTCCCGAACGACGACGACGTGACAGTGGCGGATTTTCCGCGCCTTCGCACGGAAGTTGCGGAGTGCTACGGAGTGCAGTGGTACGAGGTCGAGGGACGCCCGTACTACTGCATCCCGTCGTGGGACAACCACCAGAAGAACGAGCGGCGCGCGTCTAGACGAAATCCGACTCCTGACCAGGGGATTCCTGTTGACACGGAAACGCGCGGAAGTTCCGTGCAAACGCGCGGAGGATCACCCGTAGGAACAGGGGAACAGGGGAACAGGGGAACAGGGGAACAGATACATGCGCACCCTCCGGATGCGCGCGCATCTGCGCCGAAGATCGCATCGAAACAGGTGGATGAACTCTTCGACAGCTTCTGGTCCGTGTGGCCGTTGAAGAAGGGCAAGCAGCCGGCACGGAAGGCGTTCGAGAAAGCGATCAAGTCCGGGGCGAGCCTGGAGCAGATCCTTGCCGGGGTGGAGAACTACAAGCGGGAGATCGGTCCTTCGCCGGACTGGTCGAAGGTGAAGTATCCGCAGGGGTGGTTGAACGATGCCCGGTGGGAGGACGAGACCGCGCCCGTGGTGAAGCCGTCGAATCAACCTGATCCGTACCGTTCGTCTGCGCCGACGTGCGCGGAGGGTGCGCATCGGTGGTTGGGCGATGGGACGTGCATGTTGTGCACGGAAAGGAGACAGACGTGACTAAGGACTTCGACTGGATGGTTCTGATCAGCAAGAGAGCCGCGTTGAAGGAA
This sequence comes from Microbacterium sp. CCNWLW41, assembly GCF_037083505.1. Taxonomy (NCBI): domain Bacteria; kingdom Bacillati; phylum Actinomycetota; class Actinomycetes; order Micrococcales; family Microbacteriaceae; genus Microbacterium; species Microbacterium sp. CCNWLW41. The sequence goes on along the minus strand of NZ_JBAOJP010000007.1, from coordinate 127,180 downwards.
CAGTTCCCGCCGTTGCGGAAGGTTCTCAACGAACGCCCTGGATGCGCTGCCGACATTGAGCGGAAGCGCATTTTTCGTGAGGCGGCGGTGATGAAGCGGGCTGAGGCGGACATGGCTAGGCGTCGGGCCGCATTGGTGGAGGCCGAGCGGCGTCGGGAGCGTGCCGCGAATCGTCGCCGGGCGGCTGAGTACAAGGCGCTTCAGGCGCAGAAACGAGAAGGAGCAGCATGAGCAAGGCAACACTGACGATCGAGGGTTTCGTTGCGAAGGACCCGGAGCTGAAGTATCACAACGGGCGTGCGGTGACGAGTGTGACCGTTCCGCACACTCCGCGCCGGTTGAACAAGCAGACGAACCAGTGGGAAGACGCAGGCCCGACGTTGTGGGTGCAGGCGTCGTTCTGGGAGGACGACGCGGAGATCGTGGTCGAGAGGGTGTCGAAGGGCTCTCTCGTGACGATCACTGGTCAGCCGGAGTTGCGGGTGTTCACGAAGCAGGACGGTACGGCGGACGCGGGGCTGTCGTTGAAGTTCGGGACGCTCGGGGTCATCCCGCGACGTTCCGGAAATGGGCCTGTTCCGGTCGCAACGGAGTCCACGGATTCCTGGAACACGGCAGGGAGCTTCGGGGATGACAGCCCCTTTTGAGTATCCGTTGTGGCGGTGTCCGGCCTGTCCTGTCCTCATCCCGGGGGAGGGGCAGGCCGTACAGGTTCGGATCCTGGCGCACGAGAAGGAACACGAGGAGTAGTCATGACTGACAACATCAGCACTCTGATCGCAGAGGCACGCGACTGGGCAAGCAAGGCCGTGCTGGTGGGCCGCAACGTGATCCGAGATCTGGATCGCGGAGTCGCCAACACGCGCCGCCTGGCTGACACCCTCGAAGCCACGACCGCCGAGCGCGACCGCTACCGGGACCTTGCCCGCCGCAGTGAGCTGCAATGCCAGGACGCCGAGAAGGATGCGGCTCGCTACCGGGCCGCGCTCGTGGAGGCGTTGGCAGAGGAAGAGCGGTGCACCGAATCTGGCACGCGGATGTGGCGCATCCTCTCCCGCGCCCTGAACGAGAACGGAGCCGAGTGATGGACATCCAGGAAGAGATCGCGGCTGAGCTGCGCGAGGAGATGAAGCACGACCCGGACTTCGACCCGGACTACGACTACACCGAGGATTCCGAGCGCTACGCCGCCGCCCTCACCCCACTACTGAACCGTGTACGGGCAGAAGCGGCAGCACAGGCGTTGCGGGAAGCGGCGGACGAGGCTGACCGGTGGGTCGATGAGGATTCCGAGCTTGGCATTGGTAGGCATCCGTCGCAGTCAGCGCACTATGCAGGGGTCCATCGGGCTACACGCGCCGTTCGACAGGTCGCCGACCGCATCGAGAAGGAAGGGGCAGGAGCATGAACCGCGAGCATCTGATCGAGAAGGCCGCGAAGGCGATCGATCCGCCGGCATGGACCGGAGGGATCGCGCATGACCCACGATGGGCAGACGAGGCCGAGGCACGCCGGATCAGCGCAATGCGGCAGGCCCGTGCTGCCTTCTCCGTGTTCGAGGAGGCGCACGCCGTGGGAAGTTTCGTTCCCGTTGTGTCGGACGTGCAGGAAACTGCGCATGTCCCGACCCTGGTCTACGGCAGTGAATGGGAGCAGCCAGAGACGGCAGTCGAACGAATCTTGGATGAAGCCGGTTATGGGGTTCTCGAACCATGGCGGGCTGATGTCGTGCGCGCGATTGCCGAGTGGGTAGCACCTCTCCGCCGCACCGTGAACGCCCCGACCGACGACGAGCGGGAAGCACTGGGCGATTGCTCATGCAAGTGTGGGCACCTCTACCACTCCGAGTGCTACCCCCGGACGGCAGAGTGGGGCGGATGCTTCGACCCTGAACCGACCGACGACGAGCGGGAAGCGCTGCGCGACGCCTTCGATGAGATGCATCGAATCACCGAGGGCGGCTGCGACACGGAGGGCAAGGACGTGGCCGACATGGTCATCGCTCTCGGCTTCCGCCGCACCGTGCAGGGCGAACCGTCCGACGCGACGCTCGGGGTCATGGCCCAGCGCTTCTATGAGGCGTCGGGCTTGAACATCCCGCACACGTCCAAGCCGGAGGTCGTGCGAGGCCTTCGCGCCGCTCTGCGTGCTGCCGCCGAAGCCGAGGGAGGGAACCGATGAAGTGGGCCAAGGAGCAGACGACAACGTCGCGAAAGTCCTACGTCCAGGCCCGGCGCCTGATCGGAGGACGTACGAGGCTCAACCTCGCGGCGCTACGGGACATCGTGGCGGCCACGGAGGACTACGACGAGCACTCCGAAGTCATGATCGACGACACCTCCGTGTCCGTCACCGAGACCACCCGGTCCGGATGGCGGGAGCGCGGCCGAGAAGGAGCCGACCGATGAGCGACTACACGCCGACGATGGACGAGATCAAGCACGCCGCGTTGACCTACACCGCCATCGCCTCCGAAGCGGATTGGGATCGTGCCCTGGCCGCTCACGATGCAGAGGTGCGCGCCGCCGCCCTGGCCGAACAGGGCACCGAGGAATGGGAGTACGGCGTCACGTCCAAATGGGGCATTCACGAGCACCCCAGCCTCGCCGGGGCTGAGCGGTACGCGGAAGATCTGCGTCGCGAGATCCAGGACGGCCGAAGCTCCGGTGACCTGACGCATCACGGGCACGTCATGAAGCGCGCGAAGGCCAAGGCTGGCCCGTGGGTTCCGGTAGATCAGCCCGCGCCTACTCCTGGCGTAGAGACCCGAACACCCAACCGCCCGGAGGGTCCGAAGTGGGCCGAGGTGCACCCCGACGCCTACCCGGATTATGCCACGGACCGCCCGAACGGGAGCGAGTCATGAGCGCGCGACCCGGGTTCTTCCCGAACGGTCAGTGTCGGCACTATCAGCTCGTGGATGGCTGGGCGAAGGTCTGGTGCGTCCGCACCGACGAGGGGCACACCGAGCACGAGACGGCGAACGGCGTTCGATGGGCGGCAGATCGCCCGAACCGGAGTGAGGGGGAGCGATGACCGAACTGTCGCAGAATTTGCGACAACTGGATGAGGTCGGGTTCATGTCGTGGGAGGAGTTCAGGCGCTTCCGGTGGGCAGTCGGATACTCGCTGAAGCTCGTCCCCTGGCTGCGAGTCGCAGGCTACGTGAAGGGCGAACAGGACGAGATCCGATCCGCCGCGGTCGAACCACCCCTTGGCCTCCCGCCAACCTGGGTTGCCGCGGAGGACATCACCCGACTGTCACTGGAGATGAACGGCTGGTCCGACCTGGAGGACATCGCCGCTGACGACTACGGGGTGGAGATCGCCCGACAGTTCACCCGCGAGGTATCCACCGCCGCACACAAGTGGCCGTTCGAGGACCGCCCACACAAGGTGCAGTTCGTTCGCTGCCCCGCGTGCGGGTACACGTCGCTCCGGTATCAGCCTCCCGAGTTCGGGGGAGACGTGGTGACTGTCCAGTGTCAGGAATGCCGACATGTTGTTTCGGATGAGGAGTTCGCGGCAATGACTGCTCTCATCGCATCCGAGTTCGCGAACCTGAAGGAGAAACGTGAGAGACGATTGGGTGACGGTCCCGGAAGCGGTCGAACGCGTGAAAAGGGATCGGGCGACGATCTACCGGTGGGTGAAGGAGGGGCTGGTGCGGGTTATGCGGCCGGGGAGGGTTTTGTGGCTTAACGTCCCGGATCTGATCCGCACTGATCGGGAAAAGGTGACACGCCGTCGTCGTGGTTGACAATCCTTAGCGACAAGTGCGACTATAAGTAGTGAAGATCGAGAACTGTATCCCGATCGGGCCGCTCACCTGAAGGTGCAGCGGCTTTTCTGTTCCTCCCCGCAAGCCTGGTGACTACCTCCCAGCAGGACGGGTCCGAGGACGCCGCGACGACAAAGCGGCAACAAACACAAACACACGACAGCCCATGGGCCCCGAGAGTAGCCAGTCCAACGGCGATGCTCTCGTCCGGTCGAAGCGCGCATACCGTCGTGTCATCACGCCTGAGCCGGGTCAAGCCGAGGCAGGCCATTGCTCCCCACCCTCCTCAGGGACTGGTGGGGCGTCTGCGGGAGCGGGGACAGGGACCACGGGCGTCACGATTGTGGCAACTGCCCGCCCTGCCCCGCTTCTCGTGCACGGGCGTGAAAGGTTCGCCCGCACATCGCTACCGGGTAGGCCGGTGGGACGATCCCTGCGGTACCGGGTTTCGACTACCCGCACGTCCACAATGCGAGTGCTTGGGTTGTGCAAGCCGGCGAAGCCGACGCTCAGCCGTAAATCCTGAGAGTGCACCCTCGCAGAAGTCCACGGCCGAGGGCCGGTAAAGACGCTCCTGGTGAGTCCGATTTCAGGCGCGTTGCCGTGGCAAAGATTGACCGATGTCGGACGGGTAGCGGTTGTACAGCCGTCCGTTGCCGATGTCGTGGGAGGACGCTCCCTGACGCCGCCCGTCGTTGTTATCTACGGGCACCCGCCCAAGTTCCGAACTGGTTCAGGATCGCGCCTCAAAAGCGCGTGCGCCTTGCGCATGTGGGTTCGACCCCCACCTTGGGCACTTTCCCGACCGTACCCCCGACAAACAATCGACATCGCGGGGCCGAGTACAGGCCGGGAACACCCTTCACAACTCAAGAGGTCATGTTGGCGCCCATACCGGGCCGAACCAAGGAGCAGATCGTGGCGCTTGCCGACGACGTTCAAGCACTGAAGACGAGCCGCCCCAGGGACTTCAAAGCCTGGCTGAAGATCGCGGCCCCCGAGGAGCGCGACGAAGTGCTCACCTACGTGTACGACAACAGCATCCCTGAGAACGGGCTAGCCGTCCTACTCTCCGGCAAGCACGGCATCCCGATCACCCGGGAGACGATTGTGAGACTCCGTGAATCTCGCCGCTGACATCGCAGACCTGACCGCCCCGACTCCTCCCGCGAAGTACCGGCAGCGGGCCGAGTTCGACACCGACACGGGCAGGGGCGAAGGAGCCACCGGCCCCGTCCGTACGAAGATCTCCGACGAACGGCAACTGCTGGAACTCGCCGGGTTCGACCCCGACGTGTTCCGCATCGTCGGGAAGATCTCCCAGTGGACGAAGACGCACCACGACAAGGACGACACGTACTCGTTCTTCTTCCAGACCGAGAAGATCACCCCGGACGATGACCGGGTAGACCTTCCCGCGCTGTACGCCGAAGCGCGACGGAAACCACGGGCGAGAATCCAAACCACTACCACCTCTCGCACATGTGTGCCGGTTCTTGCTGACATTCAGATGGGCAAGGTGGCGTCTCGCGGTGGGACTCCCGAACTGATCGACCGTTTGGCCGAGAAGCGGGAGAAGTTGACCGCGGAACTGAAACGCCGGCGCCCCGAGGAAGTGTTCCTCCCGGACATCAATGACCTGTTCGAGAACTTCGAATCAGGCGGGAACCCGATGTTCACCAACGACCTGTCGTTGGCGCAGCAGATGGATCTCGCGGGCACGGAGCTGTACAAGTTCGTTGAGCTCGCATGCCGGTTCGGTCCCGTGAAGGTAGCTGTCGTCCCGTCGAATCACACCGCGTGGCGGCGAGGCGCTCAGAACCTTGGCGCACCCGGTGACGACCTCGGGATTTTCGTACACAAGCAGGTTGAGAAGGTCGCGAAAGCGGCCCGTCTTGACGTTGTATGGGAGTACCCGGAGCATTTCAACGAGTCGATGGTTGTTGACGTGCGGGGCACGAAGGTGGGGATGGTTCACGGGAACCAGTTCCGTGACGGTCAAGCTCCAACATGGTGGGCGAAACAAACCCACGGCGCACAACCTGTGGGTGCCGCGGACATTCTCCTGTCGGGGCACTACCATCACCTGTCGATCCTCCCGACCGGCAGGAACCCGTATACTGGGCGTTCGAAGTGGCACCTGACCGCACCGACCCTCGACAACGGGTCCGACTGGTACCGGAACACGGCCGGGGACGACAGTGATCCGGGCATGCTCCTCTTTGACGTGACCGATGACGGATTCGACCTCCAGTCGCTGACCGTCCTCTGAGGGAGGCGCCGTGAAGCGATGCGGAACCTGCGATCAGATCCGCCCGGCTGAACGGTTCTCGAAGAACGCGGCGCGGCCCGATGGACTCCAGTCCAGGTGCAAAGAGTGTGTGCGCTCCCACTACGCAAAGAACGCGGAGAGCGTTCGCGCTCGGGTGAACGCGTACCGGGCCGAGAACGCGGATGTCGTCAACGCGCGGAAGCGTGAGTACCGGGCCAAGCATCCTGAGCGGGTGCGGGAGTCTTCGAGTCGTGCTTACGAGGCTCGACGCGAGTACTACCAGCAGCGGGCGCGGGAATGGTACGCGCAGAACACCGAGCAGGCGAGCGAAGCCGCCGCGCGCTGGGTGCAGCAGAACCGTGAGGCCGTGCGGGCGATCAAGAGTCGCCACAAGCACAAGCGGCGCGCGCTGGAGGCCGAGTCGGTCTTCCGCATGCGTGCCCGCGACTTCAACGGCCTGCTGCGCCGCGCTGACGGGCGATGTGTGTACTGCCGAGTGCGGTTCTCTGACGAGATCCCGGTGACGTGGGATCACATCGTGCCGGTGGTCCGCGGCGGCGCGTTCAGCATCGGCAACCTGACGCCGGCGTGCGGTAGTTGCAACTCGTCGAAGGGCGCGAGAACGATCACCGAGTGGCGCATGTCGCGTGCTCGGGTAGCGCGGGTGGATCTGTCCTCGCTCACCATCCTCTGAAGGAGGCGGCTGGTGGATGACGAGGATTACTCAGCTGCGACGTGCGACCAATGCGGGATCGGGGTGCGTGCCCGCTGGGTTGCTGCTCTGCCTTCTGGCCGTGTGCTCTGCTATTGCGGCTCGCACACTAAGCAGCATTGGGCGCGGTTGCAGGAGATCGGCGCACTCGTAGTCGAACTCTCCACCGTGTGAATAGATCCCACACGGCCCCTTGTGGCATCAAACGCATTGCGAAGGGACGCTCATGATGAGCGATCGGAACATCATCACCGATCTCAGCTTGCAGCACCTTGAAGGCGAAGGTGACTACCTGCTGTCCACGGTCGACCACGTAGGCGAAGACGATGATTGACGGGGCTATCGAGCTGCACCGCGTCACCATCACCTCCTACCTGCTCCCAGACGGCACAACCGCCTACGAGACCGAGACCAGCGGCGACGCAACCGACGTCACCTACCTCGGCCTCCTACAACTCGCCGGCCAACAGATCCTCCGATGGGGTGACACCGAGTGACCGAAGCGTATCGAGCCGAGATGGCGAAACTGCTGATCCGGCACACACGTGCCTACCGTCGCGCGCTGCTATTCGGCTACGTCGGCAGGGAACGTGAAGAACTCACTGCCATGCGGATGCTCATGAAGCAGATCATGGGCGAGTGACTTTGGGGTGACGACGATGGATGCACGGGTAGAACGCCTCCTAGACCTCGCAGAAGCCGCGATCGGCAACAACGAGATCGAGCAAGCCGAAGAGTACCGCTACCTGGCGGGCACGGTCTCGTATCTGCGACGCCAGGAAGCGAAAGCCATGAACAGGGCACTGGAGAAGGTCACCGATGGTTGAGAAGTTCGTCCGGTACACAGAGGACTTCGACACCCTCACCGATGTCTGGCAGTTCGTCATGGAACGGGTCGACGAGTTCCACCGTCCGAACATCCAGATCCAAGCCTGCATAACGAAGGCCGAGAAGCCGGACGAGAAGCGCTACTACGCGGTGAACATCTCCGGAGTGGTCAATGCCTGACGAGTACATCTGCGCGTCGTGCGACACCGTATGGAACTCGGAAACCGCCGCCGACGCATGCTGCGGAGACGACGAGCTCACCGGATACGACCCGAGCAGACACCGCCTCTCATACCGCCTGTCCTACGACTGAGATAAGCGATCCGCTTATACAAGGCCGTTCATAAGCGAGACTCCACACCCCCGTTGAGGGGAGGCCCGATGAGAACCCTCCTCTGGGTGACCATCATCCTCACCCTCATCCTCTGGAAACGCCCCATCCGATGGCTGTTCACCAGAGACCAACCAGCAACCCCAACCGACTGGGCGCCCCGCTACCGGGTCAACGGGCAATGGGTGGAGGTGACCGCATGGCCAAGTGCGACACGTGCGGAGACTCCTACCGGTGGGAGATAGCAGCAGCCCTCTGCTGCACACCCGACCAAGACGACGACCAATGAAGGTCTGTAACGTCCCAGGCTGCCCCGAACTGTTCAACGGCCCCGGTGGACGCTGCCCCACCCACAAACGGGAAGCCCGTAGGGCCAGGGTAGACAACCGGGTATACGGGACAGCGGGACACCAACGCTTCCGAGAAGCTGTCCTCCTACGCGACATCATCTGCGTCATACCCGGATGCGTGCAATGGGCAACAGTAGCCGACCACTACCCAAAAGACCGACGCACACTCGTGCAACTCGGACAAAACCCAAACGATCCACAATACGGACGTGGTCTATGCGCACAACACCACAATGCACACACCGCAGCAACATCACCCGGCGGATTTAGAGCGTAGGGACATTCGAAACTCCCCACCAATACCCCGGGGGATACCCCCTCAAAGGGCCTACCTAAAAGGTCGCCCGGGAGGGGAACTTTTGGTTTGTCGGGTTCAAAGTGTTTCGTTTTCGAGGTTTGTTCGAAGGTTCGTCACTGCGTGATGCGGTGCCGCGTGATGCGGAGAACGGGGTGATCGCGTGGTTTCTGGTGGTGCTCGTGCTCGTTCTGGGCCTGCTCCGGATCCGAATGCGTTGAGGCGTGATCGGAAGGATGACAAGGCGTGGGTTGATCTTCCGCTGACTCCGGTTGAGGGCGTTCCGGTCTTCCCGTTGAGCGGTGCGTTGGATGTAGAGACGGCGCTGTGGGCGGAGTTGTGGCTGAAGCCTCAGGCTCACATGTGGGTGGCGCTTGGGTTGAAGTGGCAGGTCGCTCACTATGTGCGCAATTTCGTGCGTGCGTCGGATCCGGACGCGAAGGCGGCGTGGCTGGCGGGTGTGCTTCGCCAGGAAGCCGAGTTGGGGTTGTCGACCGTTGGTATGGGACAGCTTCGCTGGCGGATCGCTACGGATGAGGTAGGGATGCGGCGCGAGGAGGCGGTGAAGCCTGCTGGCGCCTCGGCGCGGGACAGGTTGAAGGCCCTCAATGCCTAAGGTGATGTTCGTCGGTGCGGCGTGGATCGAGGCGCATTGTGTGATCCCGGACCAGGAGCATCGTGGAGAGCCGTTTGCTCTTGGCGATGATCAGCTTCGGTTCGTGGGCAACCACTACACGGTGAAGGATGCTGCGATGCCCGCCGGGTTGCGGGTCAAGGGTCGGATCGTGAAGCCGGTGGACGCGTTCGTGTTTCGGCGTTCGCAGCTCGTTCGGGCTCAGAAGTGGGGCAAGTCTCCGCTGGTGTCGGCGTTCGTGTGTCTGGAGGGTGTTGGCCCTGCCGTGTTCGCTGGGTTCGCTGAGGGCGGCGAGGTGTATGACTGCCGTGACTGGGGTTGCGGGTGCGGGTGGGTCTACGAGTATGAGCCCGGGGAGCCGATGGGGCGACCTCAGGTGTCACCCCTGATTCAGATCACCGCGACGACTGAGGATCAGACGGACAACACGTATGACGCGTTGAGGCCGATGATCGATCTTGGCCCGTTGAGTGATGTGATCACGAAGACGGGGGAGGAGTTCATCCGCCTTCCGAATGGTGGCCGCATCGATGCGGTGACCTCGAAGGGCAACTCGCGGCTTGGTCAGCGTGTCACGTTCGTCGTCCAGGACGAGACGGGTCTGTGGTTGGAGTCCAACGGTGGTTGGAACTTGGCGAAGAAGCAGCGTCAGGGTCTTGCCGGCATGGGCGGTCGGGCGATTGAGACGACGAACGCGTGGAATCCTGCGGACAACTCGGTGGCTCAGCAGACGTACGAGTCGAAGTCACGTGACATCAACAAGGATTTTGAGCAGCCGCCCGCCGATTTGGACTTCAAGAAGAAGGCGGACCGGCGGAAGATCTTCGAGTTCAACTATCGCGCGGCCCCGTGGGTGTCGATCGATGCGATCGAGGGTGAAGCGGCGGAGATGTTGGACACGGCGCCGGCTGATGCGGAGCGGTTCTTTGGGAACCGGATCGTGTCGGGCTCGGGGTCGTGGATGGATATGCCGCGGTGGGAGGCGAAGACCGCTCAGGTGGTGGTCAAGCCTCGGACTCGGGTGTGTCTTGGGTTTGATGGGTCGGACAACAACGACTTCACGGGTATCCGGTTGGAGACGTTGGATCAGCACCAGTTCACTCCGGTCTATGGTGACCGGCGGTTGCCGACGTTGTGGGAGCCGTCCGATTGGGGCGGTCGTATCCCGCGTGCTGAGGTGAACGCGGCCGTTGATGAGCTGGCGACTGAGTTTGAGATCGTCCGCGGTTACTGCGATGTGCACATGTGGGAGTCGGAGATCGACCTGTGGGCGTCGAAGTATGGCGAGAAGGTGTTCGTGGGTTGGCGGACGAACCGGGTTGATCAGATGCATGCGGCGTTGGAGCGGTTGCGCGGGGATGTGTACAACTCGGAGTCGCCATTTACTCATGACGGTGATGTGCGGGTGTCTGCGCATATTCGGAACGCGGTGGTGCGGTCTCGGAAGATGAACCCCCTCACTAAGGAGCGGGTTTACATTCTCGGGAAGCCTGAGGAGCACCAGAAGATCGACTATTCGATGTCTTCTGTGTTGGCGCATGAGGCCGTTATGGATGCGATCGCCGGTGGTGCACTGGAGCAGAAACAGAACTACGTGTATTTCTAGGGGGTCCCTATGGATGTCGCTGCGGCTAGGGCTCTCACTCAGAGGATCTACACACGGTTGAACGCGCGGCGTTCCGACGTGGACACGATGGAGTCGTATTACTCGGGTGCGCAGCCGTTGAACTTCGCCACTGAGGCGTGGAAGGAAGCAAACGCGGCGCGGTATCGGGACTTCTCCGACAACTGGTGCGGGACGGTGGTCAATGCTGAGGCGGAGCGTCTGAAGCCGATCGGGCTGAAGAACATCGAACCGAGGTTCGCGCGTGAGCTGTGGGACCAGTTGCAGATCAACGAGTTTGATGCTCAGTTCTCGCAGGGAATCGTGACTGCGCTGACGACTGGCCGCGCCTACGTAATCGTCTGGGATGACGGTGATGGTGACGCGTTGGTGACGTTCGAGCATCCGGCGAACGTGGAGATCGAGTACGACTGGGAGAACCCGCGCATCCGTAAGGCCGCGTTGAAGACGTGGGTGGATGAGCGCACCGAGTACGCAACCCTGTACACGCCGGAGCTTCTGTTCAAGTGGAAGCGTGAGAGGATGTCGACCGCGAACGAGCGGGATTCGCAGGCGAAGCAGGCCCGCACGGGTGCCGCGTCGGATGGTGGGTGGATTCCTCGGTTTGAGGATGATTCTGAGTGGATCATCGACAACCCGCTGAAGGTTGTCCCGGTGGTGGAGATCTCGAACCGTCCCACTTTGAAGGGCGACCCGATCTCGGAGATTCGCGGCGTCGTGCCTATGCAGGATGCGATCAACCTGCTGTGGGCGTATCTGTTCCTCGCTGCTGATTACGCGTCGATGGATGCGCGTGTGATGTTGTCGACAAGTCCGCCGATGATCCCGGTTCTGGACAAGGACGGGAAGGTGATTGGCGAGCGTCCCGTTGAGATGAAGGATCTGCGAGAGAAGCGCCTGATCACGCTCACGGGGGACAACGCGAAGATCGATTCGTGGAAGGCTGCGGCGCTCGACATCTTCACTGACACGATCGAGGTCGCAGTCGGCCATATAGCGGCACAGACTCGCACGCCCCCGCACTATCTCGTGTCGAACAAGGGCCTGTCGAACCTATCGGGTGATGCGCTGGTGGCTGCCGAGATCGGGCTGGTTCAGAAGGCGAACGAGTTCATCACTTTCACCGACCCGAACCTGCGAGAGATCGTGAGACTGGTCGCCCTAGTGAAGGACGACACGTCGTTGGTGAGCGCTGCACGCCTCGCCGGCATCTCGTGGAAGGACCGGGAGAAGCGTTCTGAGTCGCAGCTCTCGGACGCTCTTTTGAAGAAATCTCAGATGGGGTATCCGTTCGAGTATCTGCTTGAAGAGGCGGGTAAGTCGCCGGATGAGATCCGGCACATCATGGAGATCCGGAAGAGAGAGATGGATGAGGCGTTGGGCGCTGGTGTCCAGGCAGCGGTGCAGGGGGCGATGAATGTCGGACCTGAGCCGGTTGGCGTTGGAGCATCAGCGGAAGAGGACTGAGCTGTCGGAGCGGGTCGCGCGTCGTGCGGCCCGTCTCTGGCGGTCCGTACAGGCGTCTGACATCGACGCGAGTTGGGATCGGATCGCGCCGGCGCTCGGGCAGGTCGTGTCGGCCGGGCAGTTGCAGGCGGCACGCATGGCTGCCGGCTACACGTCAGCGGCGGCGCGAGCACAAGGCGTTGCTGGGCCCGGTCAGATCATCCCTGAGGCGTTCACGGGCGCGACCCTGGAGGGACGGGAAATCGTCCCCGAGCTGTTCGCAGCGGCGACAACGACGAAGCGTCTGATCGGGCGTGGTGTGGGTGTTGGGTCGGCGTTTCAGGCGGGTACGGCGCTCATGTCGATTCTCGCCGCGACGACGGTTCGCGACTCCGGGAACATGGCCGACAAGGTCTCGGGCCTGCGGCGAGGACGGACGGTCCAGTACGCGCGGATGGTGTCGCCGGGCGCTTGCTCTCGGTGCGCAATCCTGGCCGGAGTAGGGCACTTCACGAAGCACTTTGAGCGGCATCCGGAGTGCCGATGTACGACAGTCCCGATCTACTCGGACAACCCGAATGCGCCTCTCCCGGAGGGTTTGTATGGCTCCCCGGCTGACTACTTCGAATCGTTGTCGAAGGCCGAGCAGGACCGCATCTATACGAAGGCGGGCGCTGAGGCGATCCGGATGGGCGCTGACCCGGTGTCGGTTGTGAACGCGCGACGTGGCATGTTCCGGGTGCAGCAACCGGGGCGTCTCGTGGCCCGTGCGACGCCACGGACCCTTGTTGCTCCGGACGGGCGCACGTTCCAGGCGTACGTCACGACGGAGAACCGCATGCGCTTCGGTTCCCAATACCGGGTGGATGGTTCGCGGCGATCATCCTCAGTGCGTTTGATGCCAGAGACCATCATCAGCATGTCGGAGGGTGATCCTGTGCGTGCCGTGGAGTTGCTGCGCCAGTTCGGGTATGTCCCCTAGTTTTCCCGCGTGAAGCGGTGAATCACCCCGTTTGGGGTGCCAATCAAGCCACCTGTGACGGGTGGCTTTTCTGTATCCCAATCAAGGAGTGATTCCACATGACTGATGCCGTTGAGACGACGGAAGAAGTTGAAGCTGATGAGTTCGAGTCGGATGAGCAGGAGAACGTAGACGCCGACGCGATTGAAGAGGAAGATCCGACTGCGGGTCTTCGTAAAGCTCTTCAGGCTGAGCGCAAGGCTCACCGCGATGCGGAGCGCCGGGCGAAGGCTGCGGAGCAGGCACTGGCAGACAAGGACAGGCCTGCTGAAGAAGCGGCGCTCGATGCCGCTCGCCGGGAAGCTCGCGAAGAAGCCATGAGCGCAGCGAACGTACGACTTGTGCGTGCGGAGCTGAAGGCCGCGATGGCCGGGAAGGTCACCAACCCAGCTCTTGCTTTGCGTCTCATCGACACCACTGACATTGAGGTGAGCGCTGATGGGGACGTAGACCCTGAGTCGATCGACGCGGCCATCACGGCACTGCTCGATGAGGCTCCGGAACTGCGCACAGCACGATTCCAGGGCGGCGCTGATCAGGGGACGAAGGGGAAGGGCGCGAAGCCCACTCAACTCACCCAGGCCGATCTCAAGAACATGACGCCCGAGCAGATCAACGAGGCCCGCAGGAGCGGACGCCTGAACAAGTTGCTCGGCGCAACAACCTGAAAGGAGATAGCTGATGGCTATCACGAACTTCATTCCGGAGATCTGGTCTCCGGCGATCCTGTCGGCTCTGCGTGATCAGCTCGTGTACGGGCAGGCGCCGATCATCAACCGCAACTACGAGGGCGACATTGCTCGTGCCGGTGACACGGTGCACATCACTTCGTTTGCTGACCCTGCGGTGCGTCAGTACACGAAGAACGGCACGATCACGTGGGACTTGTTGACCGACTCGTCTCAGGCGCTCATCGTTGACCAGTCGGACTACTTCGCCTTCAAGGTGGATGACATCGACAAGCGGCAGGCTCTCCCTGGGTTCATTGAGGAGACTTCGCAGGGCGCTGCGCACAACCTCGCGATCGAGACTGACACTTACCTGTCTGGTCTGATCGCGGCGGGCGTTGACGCCGGCAACCAGATGGGTGCAGTCACCGTGGGTGCTGCTGCGGGCGACGCATACGACCTCCTGGTCGACTTCCGGACGAAGCTGAACCGGTCGAACACTCCGGCTGGTGGGCGTTGGGTGGTTGTTCCGCCCGAGGCTTATGCGGTGCTGCTGAAGGATGACCGGTTCATCCGCGCGGACGCGTCGGGAACGACCGAGGGTCTGCGTAACGGTTTCGTTGGGCGTGCGGCCGGGTTCGACATCTTCGAGGGCAACACTGTCCCGGAGGCTGCTGGAGTGTTCACCGTCCTCGGTGGTCACAGCATCGCAACTACGTACGCGGAGCAGATCGCGTCTGTTGAGGGTGTCCGCCTTCAGGACACGTTTGGTGATGGCGTGAAGGGCCTCCACCTGTACGGTGCGAAGGTCATCCGCCCGACCAACCTCGTTTCGGCTGAGGTCACGGTCGCCCCGTAACCGGTGATTGGGGGTGGGCGTTCTGCCTGCCCCCTTTCCCGGTTGTGGTGCTGATTTGGGGGTTTGTGATGAGTGTTCCTGAAGCGATCAAGTTGGTTGCGGCGGCGGAGGGGTACAAGGGTCTTCCGCCGAAGGAGTTCGCTGTTGTTGGCGATGTTCCGGGTGCAGGTGGTGAAGCTGTGACGTGGGCGACTCTGACGGGTAAGCCTGCGACGTTCCCGCCGACTGTTGGTACGACTGCGACCACGGCGAAGGCGGGCAACTACGTTCCGACCTCAACTGAGGTTGGGAACGCGTTGAAAGCGAAGGCGCAGGTTGCTGCGCTTGCGGCTATCACGGTTGCTGACGCGACGGATGAGGCGACTGCGATTGCGCTTGCTAACGCCACCAAGGCGACGGTGAACGCGATCATCGCCGCTTTGAAGGCCTGAGAACGGGGGTGGCCGGGATGACCGCTTTCGCGACGGTTGAGGATCTGGAAGCACTGTTGAAGACCACCTATGAGGGTGCGGACAGGGTTCAGGTGAAGGCGTTGTTGGAAGCGGCGTCCGGTCACCTTCGGTTCGTTATCGGGCAGGACGTGTACCCGGTGACGACAAGCACGTACACGGCGTACCCGACGTTCGGGCGCGAAGATCTGCCTCAGTGGCCGGTGGTCGCGGTGTCGTCGGTGAAACGCGACGGGATGGACGTGCCGTTCACGTACCGGCCGGGGTTCATCATGGTGGGCTCGGACGAGCCGGTTGACGTGACCTTCACGTGGGGGGTCGCGTCGCCGCCGGAGGAGTTGAAGCGTCTGACTCTTGTGCTGGCTGCTCAGGCGTTGCAGATGTTCGAGACGACGGGCGCGTTGTCGGCTGGCGGGTTGTCGTCGCTGTCGATCGATGACTTCCGGGCTGCGTTTGCGGACGGCGGGTCAGAGACGGGCATCTCGCTGTCGCCTCATGCGGAGAAGTCGATTCGGCGTGCGTTTGGCCGCGGTGATGTGACTGTGGTGGAGGCGTACACGTGAGCCTGTTGACTCGTGCGTTGGGGATGGGCCGTCAGCTCGCCAACGCGCGAATGACGGAGACGGTCACGGCTGGCAGGTACAAGGACGGGACGGACGAGGAGACGGGGAACCCGACGCGGGTACTGGTCGAGGCGTTCTACTCGGGGCCGGCGCGAGTCAAGTACGTGTCTCTGGCGGTGACCGAACGGGAAGAGCCGTCTCAGGTGTTGGCTGCGCAACAGCCGCTCATGAGCGTTCCGACGACGGCCCCTGCGATCCCGGAGGGCCTGGAGGTTCACGTGGAGTCGTCATCGTCCGATCCGGGGCTTGTGGGGCGCTTCTATCGGGTGCAGGGGGCTCCGCAGGCGGGGCAGACCACGTCGCACCGATACCCGTTGCAGGAACTTTCCTAGGGGGCGGCATGGCTGATGATTTCTCCGACCTTGCCAATCTGGCACGGGATCTTTCCGAGGTGCCTGCGGAGGCGAACAGGCGGGTCAAGAGCGCGATTGAGTTCACGTCGATCAACCTGCGTGACGACTGGCGAGCAGGCGCGGAGATCTCTCACGGGTTCCCGAAGTCGTACGCCGCCGCGATCAGCTACGACTTGCACTACCCAGGTGGGGCGATCGAGTCGGAGATCGGGCCGGTTCTCCACAAGACTCCTGGTGCGTCTGCCGGGTTCCTGGAGGAGGCGCCTGGTGGGGTGGACGGTCCGCCGACGCATGCCGGGCGGAACGCGGTGGAGGCCAACGAAGAAGACTTCTACCGGGGGCTGGAGATCGCGATCACCGATGCCCTGATCGACAAGGTGGAGGACGGCTGATGCGTGCCGAGTTTCAGGCGTTCAAGGCCCGCATGGACGCGCATCCGAAGTTGGCGGGGAAGATCTTCCCGATTGTGCGTAAGGACGACGTTGGGCCGGTTCGTGCGAACTATGTGGTGGCGAAGTCGTCTAAGCCTGACCGGTTGGGGGATGGGCGGTGGACGGCAGTTCAACGGTTCGAGTCGGATCGCCGGTTCACGTACGACGTGCGTGTTGTCGCGGTGGATGACACGGGTCTGGATGTTCTTGGGGACGCGGTGTTGGAGCAGCTTGTTGGGCATGTTCTGACGGTTCCTGGGCGTCGTTGTTTCCCGATCCGGCTTGTTGAGGACGTGGAGGAGGGGGACGGTTACGACCGGACCGCCGACTTGTTCTTCCGGGACTTCAGTTTCCGTTTCTGGTCGCGTCGCCCATAGCCCTGTTCGCATTCATGAGCCCTGTCGTGTGACGGGGCTTTTCTCATGTTCCGGCGTGTTCAGGCGTCGGTGACGGTGCCCCCATCGGGGCTGATCATTTGGAGGAAATATGGCGCTTGAAGCCGTTCCTGCCAGCTCCCAGTCCGATGGGCGTTGGCGTATTACTAATGTCGCGGCGGCTGTGGATGCGTCGTCTGTGGCTGTGCTCGATGCGGGCAAGCCGATCACGTACGGCATCACTGAGGGCGGGTGGGATCACCAGATCACTCAGGCGACCGTGGAGGACAAGCGTCTGACGCTGATCCAGGATCTGTCCCGTCCGGGGAAGATCACGGAGACGTTGAACGTGACGGTGGTTGGTTCTTCGGATCCGGATTCGGCGGACCGTATTCTCGCGGGGCTGTCGGTGTCGGGTGCGGAGTCGCAGTTCGCGGTGCGCCGTGCTGTGGACAACGGTGACGAGCACGAGGTTGGCCAGTTGGTGGACATCATCACGGGTGTGGTGGGTGTGCGTCGGCCGGATGCTCCGGTGGAGAACGGTGTCGACACGGCTCAGTACAGCGTCTCGATCACGAAGCCGACGCGTCGGGACGTGACTCTCGTCGCGTGACTCAATGCTCCGGGGGTGGGGTTCTCTCACCAACCCTGCCCCCGGTCTCTCTTCGTTTCTGGTGAGTGGTGAGAGGTGAGAGATGACTGATTTGAAGGCGCTGATCGAGAAGCAGCGTGAGAAGTTGACCGAGGTTGTGTTTCAGAGCGTCGACGTTGTGGTCGGCGGTGAGAAGGTCACTCTGGATGTGGAGAAGCTGCATCCCGATGAGTGGGATGTTCTCGTGGCTGAGAATCCGCCTCGTCGTGGTGTGGACGCGGACAACCTCGTCGGGTACAACCCGAAAGCGATGACGGCCGCGTACCCGCGGATTCGGGTTGGTGACGATCTGCTGTCCGCGGAGACGTGGCGCGACCTGTATGGGGTTCTGGATTCGGTGTGGCGGAATCAGATCGAAGTGACGATCTGGGGTGTCAACGTGAACGAGTCGTTGAAGGTGCTGCGTGGGCTGGGAAAAGCGCGCGCGGGCCGGAAGTCTCCCTCGCCCGCCAACTAGGGGTTTCGCCTCGCCGGCTGTTGGGGTGGGAGCCGGGTGAGGTCACGTCGTTTGAGTACAACGATGCTGGTCGTCTTGTGCGTGCGGTGACGGTTCGTGAGCCGGAGTTCTCGGAGTGGGATCGTGCGGTGTTGTTGGCGGATCTTGCGGAGGAGCGTGCTCCTCGGGGCTCGCATGGGGTGTTGCTGTCGGAAGCGATGGATCCAAAGAACCAGTTCGCGGGGTCGTGGGTTGTTGAGGGGCCGATGAAGGACTGGGCGGAGATCGCGCGTCGGGCGCATATCCGTGAGTACGAGAAGCAGAACCCTGGCGTGGATATGACTGGGTTGCACTTCCGTGTCCGCAAGAAGGACTAGTCCCGTTTCATCTGCGCGACGACTGCGAAGGCGAACAAGGCGAGCCCGAGGAACCCTGCAACCAAGCTGAGCGCTTGCGGTACGTCTGGTACCGCTGTGTGCAGGAACCCGTAGACCACCCAGATCCCGACAGCGAAGGCGACGCACACGGCTCCTGCGAACACGAGCGCCCGCACAAGATTCGACCTCACGCCCCTCACTGTAGGGGCTTTTCGCATTCCTGGGGGTGCCATGGCCGAACGGGTTGTGCGTGTTCGTCTGTCCGCTGTCGTTGCTGACTTCAAGAAGGACATGGCCGAGGCGGCGGAAGCCGTTAGGACGGTTGGGTCTCAGGAGCAGCGGATCGCGCAGACTCGCCAGTCGTTGCAGATGCTGGGCACCGTTGGGGTCGCGACGGGGGCGGCGTTGGCTGCCGGGATCGGTGTCGCCGTCAACAAGTTTGCTGAGTTCGACGAGGCGATGTCGTTTGTGGCCGCGACGGGTGCGGACGCGAGGGAGAATCTGGACGCGTTGCGGCAGGCGGCGTTGGATGCCGGCGCAGCGACGGTGTTTTCTGCGACGGAGTCTGCGAACGCTATCGAGGAGATGGCGAAGGCCGGTCTGGACGCTCGGGAGATCCTGGGCGGAGGGCTCCGGGGCGCGCTCGATCTTGCCGCTGCGGGGGGTCTCGACGTTGCCTCGGCCGCGGGTATCGCCGCTACCGCGTTGAAGGTCTTCAACCTTCAGGGGTCCGACATGGCCCATGTCGCGGATCTGCTCGCGGCTGGTGCCGGTAAGGCCATGGGCGACGTTACGGATCTGTCGCAGGCACTCGCTCAGGGTGGGCAGGTTGCTGCGGCTACCGGGCTGACGATCGAGGAGACAACGGCTTCGCTGGCGGCGTTTGCGTCGCAGGGCCTTCTTGGGTCGGATGCGGGTACGTCGTTCAAGACGATGCTTCAGCGCCTCACTCCGCAGTCTGCGGTCGCGCGGGAGAAGATGGAAGAGCTGGGCGTGTCGGCATACGACGCGTCCGGGAACTTCGTGGGGATGGCGAAGTTCGCCGGGATCCTTCAGAACGCGTTGAAGGATCTGACTCCTGAGCAGCGGAATGCTGCGCTCTCGGTGATGTTCGGTTCGGATGCGGTCCGGGCGGCGAATGTCATCTACTCCGAGGGTGAGAAGGGTATCCGTGACTGGATCGAGGCTGTTGACGACCAGGGGTACGCGGCGGAGACGGCAGCGACTCGTCTCGACAACTTGCGTGGAGATTGGGAAGCGTTCACTGGTGCGTTGGACACTGCGTTCATCTCGATGGGTGAGGGCGCGAATGGTCCGCTTCGGTTCCTGATTCAGCAGCTTACGGAGCTGGTTGACGGGTTCAACGATCTGCCGGACTGGGCGAAGCAGCTCGGCCTTGGGCTTGCTGGTGTCGCGGCTGGTATCGGTCTGGTTGGTGGCGGGCTGCTGCTCGCTATCCCGAAGGTGAACGACTTCCGGGAGGCCCTGAACGGGCTCGGCCGGGACGGTGACGCGCTTGTCGGCAAGCTCGGCAAGGTGGCACGAGTGGCCGGTGGGATGCTCGTCGGATTCGCCCTGGCATCCGAGGGCTTGAACCTGCTTCAGCAGGCCATGGCCAACATCGGAGACTCCGCAGAAGTCACAGACAACAAGCTCGCCACCGCGGCCAACGGCGCCGAAGTGCTGAACGCAGCACTCGGCAAGGGGAACTGGGCGATCGCTACCCAGGACATCGAGATCGCAGAGAACGCGATCGCGAACCTGGGGAAGATGCTGGACTTGTCGGCGTCGGGCGCTCAGGCAGCGGCGAAGGATGTGAACGGCGTCTTGGCCGCGACTCGTGGCGTCGAGAACCTCAGCACAGAGCTGGGCGAACTGGCGACGACGAATCTCCCGGCCGCTCAGAAGAGCTTCCAGATGCTGACGGAGGATGCGGGGCTCACCGACAAGCAGGTTGCTCTTCTCATCGACAAGATGCCTGCGTTCAAGAAGGCGTTGACGGAGCAGGCGACCGCGGCGGGCCTGGCTGCGGATGATCAGACGCTGTTGAATCTGGCGCTTGGGGACACTCCGGCGGTGGCTGAGACTGCGGCTGAGTCGTACCTGGCGGAGGCGGATGCGGTCTCTGATCTTCAGACGCAGTTGTCGGATCTGATCGAGACGATCAACGAGGCGAACGGGGTCGGGCAGGACGCGATCTCGCAGAACATCGCGTATCAGGAGACGTTGGCTGGTGTGCGTCAGGCGATCGCTGACGGCGCGTTTGGGTTGGATGTGTTGACCGAGTCGGGTCGGGACAACATGGCGATGCTGGTCGAGTTGGCGTCGGATTCGCAGTCGGCTGCGGAGGCCCAGTACGCGCTTGATGGGTCGACGGAGGCGTACATCGCCCGGATGCAGGAGGGTCGTCAGGCTCTCATCGATTCGGCTGTTGCGATGGGTGCTACGCAGGAGGAGGCGCAGGCTCTCGCGGACAAGATCTTCGCGATCCCGTCCGAGAAGGAGATCGCGATCCTCGCGGAGACGTCGTCGGCGCAGGCGGACCTTGACCGGTTCGTTGAGCTGAACAACGGTCGACGGCTGATGCTGTACGCGGGCCTCGACATTGAGGATCCGGCTGGTCGGTATGCGACTGGTGGTCCCGTTGTTGGGCCTGGTACGGGTACCTCGGATTCCGTGTACAGCCTTCTGTCGAACGGTGAGCATGTGATCACGGCGGCGGAGGTTCAGGCAGCTGGTGGGCATGGTGCTGTTGAGCAGTGGCGTGCGTCGTTGCGGTCCGGTGGTGTGTGGCAGCCTGCGGGTTCCCGTGCGGCTGCCGCGCCTGCTGCCGTGTCGGCTTCTGGTGGGAGCCCGAACTTCAACGTGGTGGTGTCGTCGAAGGGCGGTATCGACCTGTTGCAGTACGTCGATGTGCGCATTGAGCAGGCGAACGACGGGTTGGGTTCCACGCTGAGGGGGTCGTGATGCAGCGGTTGCGTTGGCGTGGGATAACGTTCGATGGCGGTATCGGCGGGGGCACTCCGTACACGTTGGCGTGGGTGTCAGGGTTCTCTGGTGGTGAGGTGGACCGGGAGCAGGTTGGTCGTGAGAACGCTCATGGCCGGTTCCCTGCTCCCGGCTACCTTGGCCCTCGTCCGATCGCGTGGGGTGGTCTGATTCTCACGGACACGCCGGCTGAGCAGGAGCATGCGATCCGTCGTCTGTCTGGCTCGTCTGGTTTGGAGGGCGCGGATCGACTCGTCGTGGACGGCGACACGACTGTCTGGGTAGATGTGGAGCCTGTTCGGATCGCGAACCCGGAGGTGCTGGTTCCTGGGAAGGTCGCGTCGTATGAGGTGCGTGTGGAGGCCCCGGATCCGTTCCTCTTTGGGGAGACCCGCGTGTTCGGGCCTGGGACTTCCGCGTCCGTCTATCACTACGGCAATGCGAATGCTGTTCCTGTCGTTGAAGTGACCGGTTCGATGCCCTCCGGGTATCGGGTCAACGGTCCGGGTGGTGCACAGTTCATCGTGTCGCAGGCGCTGTCGTCGGGGCAGACGCACCGGTTGGACTTTCGTACGGGTTGGTTGTACCGGAACGGGACGCTCCAGCAGGGGGCTGTGTCTCGTGCGCAGACGTGGGTCATCCCTCCGGGTCTTCCCGTGGCCATGTCGTTGACCCCGGTTTCGGGTAGTGGCCAGATGACGGTTCGGGTGCCGGACACCTTCAGTTAGGGGCGTGTATGGACTGGGAGGCGTGGATTCACAACACCCGGTCCGGGTCACCGGAAATGGGTTTCAAGACCACGGGGCCATTGCAGGGCGCGAACTGGAACCGGGTGTTGGGGTCGAAGGGATCCGCGACGCACCTGCTGATGCTGCGCGGTGCGGGTATCCCGAAGTCTCTGATCCGTGAGCTGGCTCGCGGCAACAAGTACACGATCGTGCACCGTTGGGGTGACCATGTGGCGTACGCGGGGCTGATCCAGAACCGTCGCTATGTTGCTTCCGGTTCCGTGTTGCGGATCCAGTCGAACGAGCTGAGGAAAGCGCTGCTGGGTGTGCGTCTCCCTCACGGGGTGAACGAGTACAACCCTGCGGCGGGGACTCTTGTGGTCGCGAACCGTTCGTGGGCTGGGGCTGTGCGTGCGGTGCTGTTGGCGGCGACGAAGAGCAACGCCGTGTCGGGGTGGGAGTTGCCGTTGGATCTTCCCGCTGATGGGCCTGGCGGGTTCAGTGCGACGTGGCGTCACGAGGAGGGTCTGCGTACGGAGAACCTTCTGGCGCAGATCGAAGCGGATGGCCCCGAAACGGACTTCGCCCCCTACCTGGACGCGAACGGCTACCTGCGGTACACGGTGCGAGTCAACCAGAAAATCACAACCGGGGGTCCGTTCTTGTTGGCGGCGCGTGCGCCCGGGTCGATCGTCGTCGGCCTCGAAACCGAAGACGATTACGTGACTCAGCGGACCGGGCAGCTCGGGTTCGGTAAGGGATCCGGTCAGGACAAGAAGTGGGCGTTTGCTCCGACGACCGGCGACGGGATCCGGGATCTTCCTGTGATGGACTCCACTGTCACGTTCCCCGACGTGATTGATCAGGGGCGGCTTCAGGCGGCGGTGAACACGGAGTTCGGGTTGCGGAACTGGCCGATCGAACAGTGGCACTACAGCTTGTACATCGGCGGTGTGGGGCCAGCGATGGCCGCGCCTGGGAGCATCCACGACTTGCACGTGTACGGGGACGAGTTCATTGAGGACGGGTCACATCCGCAGCGGGTGGTGTCGCTGTCTGGCGGGTTGGGGCATGTGGTGAAACCGGAGGTGCAGGCGTATGGCTGATGACCTGTCTCGGAAGCTCGAAGCCGCGATCGAGAAGTTGCGTCAGGACGTCGACCGGTTGATGATGGCGAACCCGTTGGAAGCGGCGTCGGTCACGTCCGGTCGGGTGCGATTCATCGGCGGAACGTTGCGTGTAGACGCGGGCGGTTCCGTGGAGATCGTCGGAAGCCTCGAAGTCGACGGGACAACCACCGTGACCGGCTCATTCACCGTCACGGGGCCATGGAACCTCGCGGGCGATGGGACGATCAGTGGCAACGTCACCGGAACCGGGACTCTCACTTGGACCGGTCCGTGGAACCTGAACGGCACGGGGAAGATCCAGGGGCCAGTGGACATCACGGGGATCCTGCGGCTGTTGTCGGATCTGCGTGTGGAGTCGGGCGGGAAGATCACGGTGACCGGTGCTGACGGGGACACGGTGATCGCCAATAGTCGGGTCACGTTCGCGAATGGGGCCGAACTCGTCTCCGAAACCGACTCGCTTGTGGTTCGTCAGGGCACCTCTGGTGTCGTCGCTGGTTCCGGGCAAGCGCAACTCCGGTCCGGCGGAAAGTTCTTCCGGGTCTCATCGGGTGGAGGATTCCGCATGGCGGGCGTTCCGGAAGCAACGGATGCGACGGGGCTGTCCTACCTGGCAATCAACTCGGCTGGCGACGTTTTCGCCGTGCCAGCCCCTTAGCGCATCGGGCAGTAGGTCGACATGTTGGCCATGAAGGTGGACACAACCTCGGGGTCCACGTCCCCAGTAAGCGGCTGTATGGAGGAGATGTCCACGCCTGCGTCGAGTTGGTCGCAGGCGAAGTTGGCAGCGGCCCGAACCTGATCTTCCGTGATGACCACGCCCTTGCCCGCGAACCACTCGGTGGTGCCAGCGATCCACTGATCCGCCAGCGGTGCTTCAGAGTCAGTCGCGGTCGGAGACGTGGTTACCTCCACAGGGCCATCTGACGGCGGAGGTGTCGGACTCGCGCTTTGCGTCGCGGGAGTCGACGGCGTTGCTGTGAGAGGTGCATCCGCTGCTTCAGGCGTCCCAGCACATCCGGCGAGGGCGAGTCCGATGGTGAGGGCGAGTACCGCGGTGAGCGGCTTCTTCATGACTGCTGCTCCTTGATGTAGGCGATGAGCGCGCGGCGGATGACTTCGGACACGTTGCTGTGTTCGTTCGCGGCGGTTTGTTGTGCGGCTGTCCATAGTTCGTTGTCGATTCGGATCCTGCGGACTGGCGTCTCGCTCATGCACGAATCGTAGGCCCGTTGTGGTCACAAATCAATAGAGGGGGCGGCTATGCCCATTGTTTCCGGGACGTTGTCTGACGTGATGTCGTTCCCCCTGGCGGATCGTGCACCGATCCTTCGGTTCCATCTGCGTACCGAGGTGGGGGACCTGGCGCTCAGGGGAGACCGGTTGCTGTCCGCTGACCCGGTGGACGCGACGATCACCGGCACGGATTGGCAGATCAACATCTTCGCGACGACGGGGAACATTCCGCCGTGTTGGTACGAGCTGGAGTTGATCGAGCTGGACCGGGAGGGGAACTTCTCTCGGCATTGGTGGTGGGGTTCGAGGATTCACGTCCCTTCGGGTGGTGGGTCGTTCCCTGAGTTGCCTGGTGGGCCGATGTCGCCGGAGTCGGTGTGGGTGGGGCTGACTCGTCCGCCGAATGGGTGGCGGGGCTACTGGCTGTATTCCCCGTCGACGCAGAACGGCGAAGTGATGCCGCTGGACGATCCGGATATCGGGTCATTGAGGAGGGCGCAGCGTGGCTGATATCTACCCTGAGCTGACGAACATTCGTGGGCCGGCTGCACGGATCACGTCGGTTACTGCGGAGAGTGTGCCTGCGGATCAGGCGGCTTCCGTTGTCATGTCGGGACCGGATCAGAACCGTCACTTCCACTTCCGGACCCCTCGGGGGCTCCCTGGTGTGAACGCGGTCGCCGCGGACTCTGCAACGGCAACGTATGTGGGCCAGACGGACACGGAGACGTATGCAGCGGTCGCGAACCGGATGGAGGAGTACCGGCGCACCGTACCCGCGTATGTGACTGCGGCGGGAATGATCCCGGAGTACTCGGTCGAGTACGACCCGTCGTTGCGGTTGTTCAACGGGTCCGCCGCGGACCTTGTCGACATGATCACGAACATTGCGTGGTCGAAGCAGGGGTACATCCGCACGAACATCCTGTTCATCGGTGACTCGAAGACGGCCGGTTCCGCGGTCGGGTACGAGGGCTCGGTGCCGTTGAACTTCATGCGCATGGCTGGCGCGTTGGATGGTGTCGCGTTCGCGGCGCATGCGGTGTCGTCGGCGCCCGATGGTCGCTGGTCCGGTGTGACAGGGTTCACCGCTACGGGCACGTCGATGCATCTGAACGCCGCGGTTGGAGTGAACACGGCGAAGTTCCAGGGAATCCGTCGTGCGACCGGGTTGCGGTTGCTGTGGAACTCCCAGTCGGCAACGTTGGCGTCGCATTCGGTGTCGTTTGACGGGGCAGCGGGTGTCCCGTTGGCCCCGGATGGTGTGCTGACGGCGCCTGGCGCAACGACCGGTTACTACTACAAGGACTTCACCGGGGCTGACGCGAACCACTCGTTGGAGTTGACCATCAACATGACCGCGGGGAGTTTCCAGCTCCTCGGGATTGAGTCGTTGCACGGTTCTACGGGCGTCACGGTCACGAACGCGGGCCTGCATGGGTCGTTCATCTCGGGATGGGATCCGACGTCCACGTCTCGTCTGGGTGTGTTGAACGCGACTGCTGGGATCGTGTCTCAGCTTCCGGGACGCCGCGTTGCGATCGTCCAGTTGGGGACGAACGTTTCCGCGGATATGCCTGCCGGTTATCGGGCGCTCGTTGAGCGGTTGCGGGTCCTCGGGTATGAGGTGCTGATCGTCGTCCCTGGAGGGGTGCAGAACACTGCCGACCGGATCACGTTGAAGCGCGCCTTGTACGACATCGCCGCAGACCTCTCGATGCCGTTGGCTGACTTCAACGACCTCATCGGGAACTCGATCGCGGCTGATCGTGGGTACATGGCTGACACGTTGCATGAGAACGCGCGTGGGTATCGGTATGAGGCGTGGTTGTTGTGGCGGATCCTCTGCGGCTCATGATTCCCGTCCCTCTGGCCCCGCGACCTGCGGGGCTTCGTCTTTGAGAGGAGGCCCGGATGGCTGAGTATCCAGGTGCTTCACGTGCGGGCCTCTCTCCGAACCGGAACGTACGACTCGGCAGCGTGCAACTGTTCATCACGCACCACTACGGCGGGACAACAGCCCCGGAAGTCGCGTGGGAACGGTTCATGCGCGCGAACGACCGTGCGGTTTCTCCGAACTACCAGATCAACGCGGATGGCACTGTGTGGGAGGTCGTCCCGCCGCGGCACTACCGGGCGTGGACGACCGGTGGGATTGACCACTTCGCGGTGACCTGTGAGACGCAGAACACGTCCGGGGAACCGTCCTGGGGTATCTCCCGCGCATCACATGAGGCGATCGCTCGCCTGTTCCTCTGGACGCATCAGACGTTCGGCGTGCCTTTGCAGCGCGGGCACGTCGCGGACGGGAACCGGATCGTGACCCCGGGGATCGTCGGGCACAACGAGACTCCCGCGGGACGTGAGACCGGGACGTTGTGTCCTGGCCCGTCCATGGACATCGACTGGATCATTGCCCGGGCTCGTCAGCTCGTGGAGAAGGGGGGACTCGTGCCCCGATACCCGAACGGTGAGGCGCCGTTGGATGTGCTGGTGTCACGTCCGTCCGCGTCGAAGGATTTCTGTCTGATGTTTCCTGGCACGGCGGTGAAGTATGACCGGCTGGTGCAGTTGGGCCGGGCGCGGTACGGGTGGACTCCGCTCGTGTCCGGACCAGACGACGCATACCGGCGCCTGTCTGTGCAGATCGAGTACAAGCGCATCTACGGCGGGAACGCCGCAGCCCCCGGCTACTCGTCGCACGGCGGATGGTTCGAAGGGGCAGAGACGGGCGCGCTCGACATCGGCAACTGGGGCGACATCGGGCAGGACGCGTTCTACCAGCTCGCCAGTGACGCCGGCTTCGTGCCCGGCTACTTCGACTGGGAGCCCTGGCACATCATCGACTACACCCCGTGGGACGTTCCGGCACGCCCGGCGCCCGTGACTGTCCCCGAGGAGGACGACATGCTTGCACTGAAGATCGGCATCGGAGGCACGTGGCACCTGTGCACGCTGGGCCTCGGCGTGTTCCGACACTTGATCAGCTCCGACGACCCCGAGCGCATCAAGAACATCATCCGCGCGGACGACAAGTGGCTGGAGACGGACGGTAACGAACTGCCGAAGCTGCTCCAGACCTACGGATGCGACCTGAACATCTGGGATGTCCGCAATGGCGCGTTCGTGGTCTACGACCCGCGGGATGGGTCCGTTCGGTCAGGGAATATGTGGGCTGCGTGGAACGTGAACCGCAACAAGCCGCAGACGGTGGTGAAGTCTGCCGCGACTGCTGCCTACGAGAAGGCCCTTTCGGCCGCATGATGCCCGCGTGGTTGACGGACCTGTTCAACGTCGCCCCATGGGTGGCTGCGATCGGGGTGATCGTTTGGGTCGGGTTCAAGGTCGCCCCGTTCGTATTGAAGCTCGTCCACTTCATCGATGACGTAGCCGGCGAACCCGCACGGCCTGGTGTGGATGCACGCCCCGGGCTGATGGAACGCCTTCAGGCAGTCGAGGACAAGCAGGACGACCTCACTGCGGCCGTGAAGGTCGTGCAGCACGAGGTGACCACGAACCACGGGTCGTCCCTGAAGGACTCCACTAAGCGGCTTGAGGGCCGGGTGGACGCCATCGAGGGCAAGTTGAACGACCTCCACGAGAGGTATGTGAAGGAGTAGAAGATGAGCAAGTACGCAAACAAGGCGTTCTGGGTGGACACGTTTGACCGGGCCGTGTCGACGGTCGCGCAGTCCGCCGTGGCGGTCCTGACCGCGAACGTCACCGGGCTGCTGGACGTCGACTGGACTCAGATGGCATCCGTCGCTGGCCTCGCCGGCCTGGTGTCCGTGCTGACCAGTGTCGCGTTCCGCGGCAAGGGCGAAGAGACGCCCACCCCGTAGTCATAATGCGTGTATGAGTAACGCCCCCTCCTGATTCGTCGGGAGGGGGCGTTCTTTGCGTAGAAACACGAAGGCCCCCGTCCATAGGGGGCTTCGTGGGTTCTGGGTCCCGAGTCAACGGGCAGCGTTCCCAGGACCCCCGACGATAGCAGATGTCCGAGGGGCGAGGGAAGATGCCGGGGTGAAGTGGCACCCGATCTTCCTCACCGAGGAACCCACCCCGGGCGTGTGGACGATGAAGCACCCGACCGAGGACGCACCGTTCGGGAAGATCGAGCTGCGCCGCGTCGACGGTGGGCTCAGGTACAAGGTGCAGCTCTACGGGAAGGTCATTGGTTGGGCGACCGAGCTATCCACGGCCACGGAACGGTTGTGGGAGGCGTACACCCGTGACGTCGGGACACGGCACCAGGGGCCGCCCAACGGCGGACGCTGAGAAACCTCACGAAACCTGGTGATACCTGCTGAACCCGAGGTAGACTATGGATACCTCATCCACCCACACAAGGAAAAGGGCGACCAGCTGCTACTGGCCGCCCGGTGACTCACCATCACCTCATGAGGTTTTGGATCAGGGTAAGAACTCCTACCAGGACGAGCATCACGTCAATGACATCTCGGCCGGTGGGAGTTCTTCGTTTCTGCGAACGTCCCATACGCCACCACCTCCTATCCCTTGGCCGGTTGCCAAGATCACTGTGGGTGTGACGGTCAGGGGTTTGCGGCTACCGGTCGATAGAAGGTCCGCTCATCGTAGCGTGTCCGTGGCTTGGAGGATCATGACCCCATGACCCCGGAAGCCCTCCTCGCATTCGAAGCCGCCCACCCAGGCCACACCGCCCACAAGGAAACCCTGCTGCTCCGACGCGGGTGGAACGTCGCCCGCTACTACCTACTCCTCGACCGGGCCGCGAGAGAACACCCGGAACTGGACCCGATCACCGCGCACCGGGTACTCACGCCCGGACGCCACACCCGGTTCCACGCGAATCGTGTCGCGTAAAAGAAGAGCCCCCACCCGCTGATTGGGTGGGGGCTCTCTTTGTGTTTCAGGCCTCGTCGATGACCTCTGCGAACTCCAGGTCCGGTTCGTCGTCCTCTGGTGAAGGTAGCTCGCCCATGGCCGCGGGGGCGATGCCGGCGAGAGTGTTCGCGACAACGGTGGCCATCTGTTCGTGGGCATCTGGCACCAGATGACCGTAGGTGTCGACTGTCGTGGTGATCTTCTCGTGTCCGAGGCGAGCCTGAATGTAGGGGAGGGGGACTCCGCGACTGATCAACCAGGATGCGTGTGTGTGTCTGAGGTCGTGGATGTGCGGTGCCGTTCCCAGCGGTACTAGCCCGGCCTCCGCGCACTGGGCCTTGTCCGTCGCCTTCGCCACCGCCCGACTCCACACTCGTTCGGAGAAGTTCGCGTGGCGTACCCGCTTGCCCGTCTGCCCAGAGAAGAGAAGTTGCGCGGGATCGCCGGGCTTACCGAGCGCGGCCACAAGGTCCGGAAATAGGCTGATCGTTCTCCGCGCCTTGGAGGACTTCGGGTGCTTCAGCACCGATCCGCCTCTCACGCCGCGCTTCCAGGCCTTGGTGACGCGTGCGGTCTGAAGCTCTGCGTCAAGCGTGAGATCGCCCCATGTCATCGCGGTAGCTTCGCCCCAGCGACATCCCGTTCCGGCGAGGAAGAGGACGAGGGGCCGGTGCTTCTCGGGGATGAAGTGCAGTAGCGTCGCGAACTCGGCCGGCGACAGGAAGACCGCCTCCCTCTTCAGGCCCTTCGAGAGCCGCGTGCCGTGAGCGGGGTTGTCGGTTCGGTGCTTTGCCTTCACGGCTGCGGCGAGAACGGACGAGAGGTTCGAGTGCGCGTTCTTGACGGTCTTCGCAGACACCAGGGCGCGTTCGTCCTCGGGCTTCTTCCTGTCGCGATAGACGGTCTGCTGCTCCTGCCATGCGACCCATTGGCCGATGGTCTTTTCGGTGATCGCATCGACCGGGTAGTGCCCGAGGAACTTCAGGTACGTCCGGTCGGCCTCGCGCTGGTAGCCCTCGCGAGTGCCGTCCTCGATGCCGGTCAGCAGACCGCTGGCCGGGTCAAGGTACTCGGCCACCCAGTCGCTGAGCGTGGGAGTCTTGCGGTCCTGCCGGCGGGCGAGGAGGACTTCCTTGGCTTGCGCGCTCCCGACGACCTTGATGTGGTCGCAGAACTCTTGCGCGCCGTCGAACGTGGAGAAGGTCTCCGTGGTCACCGACCCGTTGAGCCTGTACTGCACGCGCCAGCTCACCGAGCCGTCGCGGTTCTTTCTTGCCTTCGGATTAGGCATGCTGCCCCCTGATGTAGTCCCGCGTGTAGTCCTGGCCTACCAGAGGCCACCGACATCCGCGTGATTACGGGGCAAAACTTGGGGTGAGTAACGGGACTTGAACCCGCGACCCCCTGGACCACAACCAGGTGCTCTACCGACTGAGCTATACCCACCATGTGCCTGCCGGAGCAGGCAACCAGAAAAGTCTATTACACGTTCGGGGCGAACTCTGACACGACGTCCTGGGAGAGCGACTTGGCCTCGTCGCTGGAGGGCCCCGGCTCGGTCACGAACACCGCGCGACGGTAGTACTGGAGCTCCCGGATCGACTCCAGGATGTCGGCCAGGGCGCGGTGTCCGCCGTCCTTCGCGGGGGCCTGGAAGAACACCCGCGGATACCACCGCCGGGCCAGCTCCTTGATGCTGGAGACATCGACGTTCCGGTAGTGCAGGTACTGGTCGACCTCGGGCATGTACTTGGCGAGGAACATCCGGTCGGTCCCGATCGTGTTCCCGGCAAGAGGGGCCTTGCGCTCCAGCGGGACGAACCGGCGGATGTACTCGAGCGTGCGCTCCTGCGCCTGTGCGAGCGGGATCCCAGAGGGGATCTCGTCCAGCAGGCCCGAGGTGCGGTGCATCTCCGTCACGAACTCGCCCATGTTCTCGAGGGCGGCGGTGCTCGGCGCGATGACGACCTGGAAGCCGGGGTCCACGGGACGAAGCTCGAAGTCCGTGATGACCACGGCGATCTCGACCAGTTCGTCCACCTCGAGATCGAGGCCCGTCATCTCGCAGTCGATCCAGACGAGCCGGTCGTTCTCGGAGGCTGAAACCATGCCTCCATCCTAATGACGTGGTCGGACACGCCGTCGGGTCGTCCCCCAGGCACGATTCGAACGTGCGACCGGCGACTTAGAAGGTCGATGCTCTTCCGCTGAGCTACTGGGGGTCGAGACCCAGGTTACCGGCTGTCACGTTTCCTCGTCGCGCTCGGCGACGCGACGAGAGGAGCGCCAGGATCGCGCATACTCCCGTCGTCGTCGGCGACACGGTTCGCAGGGGCATCCGCGGCGCCCCTTCGCGCCTCCGCCATGAGGCACCGGCTCCTGTGCCGGCACCGAGAACGTGACGCGATCGACGGTCCCGGAGATCCCCGCCTGGAACTTCCTGTGCCCGCCGCGGCGTGCCGTGCGGCGCCGGTGGCAGTTCGCGCAGACGACGTCGCATTTCTCTATCTCTTCCGCGATGCTGCGCCACGACCTCGTCGACGCGCCGACGGCGCGTGCGATCTCGAAACGCTTCTCGAACCCGGGGAGGTGATCGAAGTCCAAGACGACGGGATCCGTCTCTCCACAGTCCACGCACGGGTGGTTCCGGAGATGGGCCAGCACACGCTCGAAGTTGCGCTGACGGTGGATCGCCTGGGCTTCTCTCAGGCGCTGTCCACGGCTGGGCACGGTCTAGAACCGGAGGGCGGCGACGGCGTCGTCCGCCGACCAGAACTCGCCGACGAGGCGGAAGGCTCCGGTCGCGAGGTGCAGACGCTCGGCGCGGTAGCGCACGCCGAGCGGATCCGGTGCGACGCGAAGGTGCCCGCGGATCGTGCCCCGCTCGTCCAGGACCCGCCACAGGCGTTCGCCGGCGGGCTGGAGGGTCTCTCGTGCACGGGACAGGGCGGGTGTCGCCCAACGGACGGCGGGGACGGCGGGCGAGGTCGCGGTCGCGCTGCGGCCACGCGGGGTGTGAGGGGTCATGATCACTCCTTTCGTCTTCGAACATAAGGACGACCACCGACATTCGCGGATGCGCGCCGCGCCGCATCTCTACACTGACGTCGTGACGTGGACGATCTGGCTCTCCCTGCTGTTCGCGTGCGTGGTGATCAGCTTCACGCCGGGCGCGGGGGCCATCAACACGATGACCAACGCCCTGAACGAGGGGTGGCGGCGGTCATTATGGGGGATCGCCGGGCAGCAGCTCGCCCTCGTCGTGCACGTGGCGATCGTGGCCGCGGGGGTGGGGCTGCTCGTCTCCCGCTCGCCCGTGGTCTTCGAGGCGATCCGCTACCTCGGTGCCGCCTACTTGGTGTTCCTGGGCGTCCGACTCATCGTCGCGAAGTCGGACGACGTCGACGACGCCGCCGAGATCGCCCGTCCGCGGGAGAGCGCGTGGTCGATGCTCCGCCGAGGGTTCTGGGTGAATCTGCTGAATCCGAAGGCCATCGTGTTCTTCCTCGCGTTCGTCCCGCAGTTCATCCGGCTCGATCGGGAACCCTGGGGGCAGTATCTCGTGCTGATCGGCACCGTCGTCGTGGTGGACGTCGCCGTCATGTGGTTCTTCTTCGCCGCCGCGGCGGGTCCGTTCCGGCGCTGGACCCGGACGGCGCGCGGACGGCGCCGGCTCAACACGGTCTTCGGGGCGCTGTTCATCGGGGTCGCGGCGCTCCTCCTGGTGGTCCATTGACTCCTCACAGGAAGGACGACCCGGAGGCGGCGGGGAAGGGCGTAGCGTGGAGGACGCCGCGGGCCGGAGGGCGTCGCGGGGAGAGGAACTGATGGAGACCTTCGTGCTCGCCGGCGGCTGCTTCTGGTGCCTGGACGCGGCGTACCGTCCGCTCCGGGGCGTCGAGTCGGTGGTGTCCGGATACACCGGGGGGACCGTGGCGGATCCCGGTTACGAGCTCGTCTGCACCGGGACCACCGGTCACGCCGAGGCCGTGGCGGTCACGTTCGACCCCGACGTCATCCCGTCGGAGGTTATCCTCGACGCCTTCTTCACGATGCACGACCCGCGCCAGCTCAATCGTCAGGGCAACGACATCGGGACCCAGTACCGCAGTGCGATGTTCCCCGGGGACGATCGGCAGCGGGCGCTGTTCGAGGCCGCACGCGATCGCGCCGCCGACCTCTGGGACGGTCAGCCGGTGACCACCATCGAGCCGCTCGGCACGTTCTACCCGGCCGAGGAGTATCACCAGGACTTCTTCGCGAAGAACCCGGGCCAGGGGTATTGCCTGGCCGTGGCGGTGCCCAAGGTCAACAAGGTGCGCGCCCGGTTCGCGGAGTACCTGCGGGACTGAGTCTCCTCCTCCCCGGCGGGCGGATCCGGCCCGTTATGCACGGTTCCCGGATCGGCGTCACGCGCCGTGGACGGGGCGACCACTCTGGACAGCACCCGGCGGTCCCGCCGGCACGACCAGAGGAGCGACACATGACGGACACCATCACCGTGGCGGGCACGATCGCGACGGAACCGCGGCTGGAACGAACGCCCACCGGCGTCAGCGTGCTGAAGTTCCGGCTGGCGAGCAACCTCCGCAAGCGCGACGCCCGGACGGGGGAGTGGGTGGACCTGTCCACCAATTGGTACGCGGTGTCCGCCTATCGACGCCTGGCCGAGAACGCGGCGCAGTCCCTCCGCAAGGGGACGAGCGTCGTCGTCCACGGACGACTGCGGATCCGGGACTGGGAGAGCAAGGACGGCCAGCGCGGCACGAGCGCGGACCTGGAGGCGGACCTGCTCGGATCCGACCTCCGTTTCGGGACGAGCGTCTACACGAAGAACATCCGGGCGGTCGAACCGCCCCGTGAGGCGACACCGCGGCACGAGCCCGCTGACGACTCCCCGCAGCGGGGCGCGCAGTCCGGGGCGGCGGACGACTGGGCCGCAGTCGGGGCCGGCGCGGGTCAGACCCCGTTCTAGCCGGGCGCCGCCGCGGGGCGGCGGCACTCACGCGCAGGGGCTTCGCAGGTGGCCCGCATAGACTCGGACCGTGCTGCGCTCCGTCTCGTCCACGCTCTCGCGCGAGCCCCGTCGGCTCGTCACTTCCGTCGTCGCGGCGACCGCAGCGCTCCTGCTGCTCGCCGGGTGCACGGGGCAGCCGGCGGAGGACACCCGCACGACGCCGCCGGCGGAGCCGACCGCGACGGCGGAACCGGCCCCGGCGGGGCCCGCGCTGGTGCCGGAAGGGTCCGCCGAGGACAATCTCCCCTTCTTCCAGTCGATCGTGGCGCAGGTCTGGGCGTCGGAGCAGCGCGTCTCCAGCCGGGCGTACGTGGACGCCCTCACGGCCGCGGGGTTCAACCGCGCCGACATGCAGGTGACGAAGGACATCTCGACCGTCGAGTACGCGGCCGAGAGCATCCTGTTCTCCGTCCGCTGGGGAACGGACCAGTGCCTGATGGGGCAGGTCGGGCCGTCCACCGGGGACCAGCCGGTCACCGCCGTCATGCCCCAGCTCGCCGAGGGGCGCTGCCTCGTCGGCGACACCATGCCGATCGACTGGTGACGCCGGGGCGCCCCCGCCCCGTCCGGCCCGCCCCCGGTCGTTGAGCGAGGAGCGCAGTACGGAGACGAAACGCGCCCCGCCCGGGTCACCACGTTTCGTCTCGCTGCGCTCGCTCAACGACCGAACACCGAACCCGCCCCCCCCGGGCGGCGTTCGACACGGGGCGATCCGCCGGTAGGCTGGAGAGTCGTTCATCCCCGCGCGTGACGCCGGGGGAGACGCCGACATCCGAGTCGGCGGAAACATGCCGACAGAGGGAGTGCTTCTTCGTGGCCGAATATATCTATTCCATGGTCCGCGCCCGTAAGGCGGTGGGCGACAAGCTGATCCTGGACGACGTGACCATGGCGTTCCTGCCCGGCGCGAAGATCGGCATGGTGGGCCCGAACGGCGCCGGCAAGTCGACGATCCTCAAGATCATGGCGGGCTTGGACACGCCCTCGAACGGCGAGGCGAAGCTCACCCCCGGCTTCTCGGTCGGCATCCTCATGCAGGAGCCCGAGCTCGACGAGTCCAAGACGGTCCTGGAGAACATCCAGGACGGGATCGCGATCAAGGCGAAGGTGGACCGCTTCAACGAGATCTCCGCCCTGATGGCGGACCCCGACGCGGACTTCGACGCGCTGCTGGCGGAGATGGGGACGCTCCAGGAGGAGATCGACGCCGCCGACGGCTGGGACCTCGACTCCCAGCTGGAGCAGGCCATGGACGCGCTGCGGACCCCGCCGGGCGACGCCGCGATCGGTCCGCTGTCCGGTGGGGAGAAGCGCCGTGTGGCGCTGGCGAAGCTCCTGCTGCAGAAGCCCGACCTCCTGCTCCTGGACGAGCCCACGAACCACCTCGACGCGGAGAGCGTGCTGTGGCTCGAGCAGCACCTGCAGGCCTACAAGGGCGCTGTCATCGCGATCACCCACGACCGATACTTCCTCGACCACGTCGCAGAGTGGATCGCCGAGGTCGACCGCGGCCGTCTGATCGGCTACGAGGGCAACTACTCGACGTACCTGGAGAAGAAGGCCGAGCGCCTCGACATCCAGGGCAAGAAGGACGCCAAGCTCGCGAAGCGCCTGAAGGACGAGCTCGAGTGGGTCCGCTCCAGCGCCAAGGGGCGCCAGACGAAGTCGAAGGCGCGTCTGGCGCGCTACGAGGAGATGGCGGCGGAGGCGGAGCGGACGCGGAAGCTCGACTTCGAGGAGATCCAGATCCCCGCGGGTCCGCGCCTGGGCAACGTGGTGATCGAGGCGAAGAACCTGAAGAAGGGCTTCGACGGGCGCTCCCTCATCGACGGGCTGAGCTTCAGCCTGCCGCCGAACGGGATCGTCGGTGTGATCGGACCGAACGGCGTCGGCAAGACGACGCTGTTCAAGACGATCGTCGGCCTGGAGCCGCTCGACGGCGGCGACCTGAAGATCGGCGAGACCGTCAAGATCAGCTACGTCGATCAGTCCCGCGCGAGCATCGACCCGGACAAGACCCTCTGGGAGGTCGTGTCGGACGGCCTCGATTTCATCACCGTCGGCAAGACGGAGATCCCGTCGCGCGCCTACGTCTCCAAGTTCGGGTTCAAGGGCCCGGACCAGCAGAAGAAGGCGGGAGTGCTCTCCGGCGGTGAGCGCAACCGGCTGAACCTCGCCCTCACGCTCAAGGAGGGCGGCAACCTCCTGCTCCTCGACGAGCCCACCAACGACCTCGACGTCGAGACCCTCTCCTCGCTGGAGAACGCACTGCTGGAGTTCCCTGGCTGCGCCGTGGTGATCACGCACGACCGCTGGTTCCTGGACCGCATCGCCACGCACATCCTGGCCTACGAGGGCACCGACGAGAAGCCCGACCAGTGGTACTGGTTCGAGGGCAACTTCGAGGCCTACGAGCAGAACAAGATCGAGCGTCTCGGGCCGGACGCGGCGAAGCCGCACCGCTCCACGCACCGCAAGCTCACGCGCGACTGAGCCGGCGATGCCTGAGTCCCCGGCCGAGCTCCGGCGCCTGCACGTCCCGATCCACCTGCGGTGGGGGGACCTGGACGCGTTCAACCACGTCAACAACACCTCGATGCTCAAGCTCCTCGAGGAGGCGCGGGTGCGGGCGTTCTGGCGTCCGGGCGGCGGCGAGCACGCACCGGCGACGGCCGTGCTGGACTCGGGCATCGACGCCGGCGTGCTCACGCTCGTCGCCCGGCAGGAGATCGAGTACCTCGCGCCGGTGCCGTATCAGCGGCACCCGCTCGAGGTGCAGATGTGGTTCGGCAAGCTCGGCGGATCGAGCATCGAGGTCTGCTACGAGGTGTTCAACGACCCGTCTGCCGTGGAGCGGGTGCTCTACGCCCGCTCCACGGCCGTGATCGTCCTCGTCAACGCCGCCTCGGGACGGCCGACGCGGATCACCCCGGAGATGCGGTCGGCCTGGGAGCCGTACCTCGGCCCCTCGATCGCGTACGCCCACCGCTGACGCCGGCGGTGCCGGCCCTTCCGGGGACAGGGCGGTCGCTCAGCCGCCCGGTCACAGGCCGGGGACGCGCACCATGATCTCCTGGGCGACGGTGGCGACGAGCACGCCCTCGCGGGTGTAGATCCGCCCCTGGGCGAGTCCTCGGCCGCCGCGGGCGTTCGGCGACTCCTGGACATAGAGCAGCCACTCGTCCACGCGCCCGGGACGATGCCACCACATGGCGTGATCGAGGCTGGCGACCTTCAGGCCCGGGGTCTGCCAGGTGACGGCGTGCGCACGGAGGATCGACTCCTGGATGGTCATGTCGCTGAGGTACGCGAGCGCGGCGCGGTGCAGCGCGGGGTCGTCCGGGAACGGGGCGCGCATCCGCATCCACACGGCCTGCCGGGGCTGACGGGCTCCCTCGACGGAGGCGTACAGCGGGCCCTCCACATGACGCACATCCGCCGGGCGCTCGGCCAGGAGACGACGCGTGACCGGGTGATGGTCGATCCCCTCGACGGCGTCGTCCGCGGGCAGGTCCTCGGGAGCGGGCACTCCCTCCGGCATCGGGACGGCGTGCTCGATCCCCGGGTCCTCGTCCTGGAACGACGCGATCATCGAGAAGATGGGCACACCGTTCTGATAGGCCTGCGAGCGACGGGTCGAGAAGGACCGGCCGTCGTGGATCCGGTCCACCGCGAACGTGATCCCCTGGGACGCATCGCCCGGCCGCAGGAAATAGCCGTGCATTGAGTGCACCACGCGGTCGTCGGGCAGGGTGCGTTCGGCGGCGATGAGCGACTGCGCGAGCACCTGCCCGCCGTAGACACGGCCGGTGGGCATCGCGTGCGACGAGCCGGTGAAGATGTCCTCGGTCGTGCGTGCGTCCGACCCGTCGAGATCCAGCACGTCGAGGAGTTGCCGGACCGATCGGCGGGCGTTGTCGGCGTTCATCGAGACCCTTCGTCGCGGGGGAGCGGAGCGAATCCGGAGGCGGTGTCGCTTGGTAGTTTAGGGCGGGTGCCGACCCCTCTGATCCTCGCCGACGCCGATACGGCGCGCGACGCCGTGACCTTCGCCTCCCGCGCCGTGCGCGCCGCCGACGAGGGCGTGCGATTGCAGGCCTCCGAAGGGGTGCTCGTGATGACGGCCGCGGCGCTGGCGCCGCAGGGGTTCTTCGACTCCACCCCGACGATCCTCGCGCTGCGGGTGCTGCGCGCCGATCCGGAGCTCCAGTGCGACATCGTGGTGTCCGAGCTCGGCGAGACCGACGATCCGCGCGCTCTGGCGTTGCCGGAGACCGGTCTGGCCCCCGCATGGGCCGGGGTCTCCCCGCCGCGGGGCGGGTGGGACCAGGTCGGCGAGCTGGGCGCCGACCTGATCGCGCAGCGTGCGCAATGGGGGATCTCGGCGGTCGCCCACGGCACACCTCCGGGCGCCGGCGAGGAGGCGGTCCGCGCGCTTCGCGCGCGGGTCTGGGGCGAACCGGATGAGGACCTCCTGGACCTCCCGCGCGGTGTGGCCTTCGCGGCGCACGCCTTCGGATTCATCTCCGGGGCCGAGCAGGTGCGGGTGACGCGGTCCGGCCGCTGGACGCGCCTGGCGTTCCGCCGGGGACACGTGCTCGCGCGCGGCCCCGTGGCGACCGGGCTCACCCCGGTGCGCTCGACCGGCGCAGCCGCGTCGTCCTGAGTCGACGCATCAGTGGGCGGCGCCCGTCACCCGGACGCCGCCACGACGGCCTGCGCCGCGGCCTTCGCCGCTGCGGCGTCCTCTGCGGCGAGGGCGGCGACGGCTGCTCGCTCCGCCTCCGTCCGGGTCACGCGCGACAGCGCGAGGCGGACGTCGCCGATCGCTGAGGGAGCCATCGACAGGGTGCCCGCGCCGAGCCCGACGAGCACGACCGCGAGCAGAGGATCGGCGGCGGCCTCGCCGCAGACGCCCACGGCGCGACCGGCCGCGCGTCCGGCGACGCCCACCTCGCGGACGAGGCGGAGGACGGCGGGGTGCCAGGGGTCCTGAAGGGACGCGACCGTGCCGAGCTGGCGGTCGGCGGCGAGGGTGTACTGCGTCAGGTCGTTCGTCCCGATGGACGCGAAGTCGGCATGGCGCAGGATCCGATCGGCGATGAGCGCGCTGGACGGAACCTCGATCATCACGCCGGCGGCGCGGATCCCGTGCTCATGGGCGAGGGCGGCGAAGTAGGCGGCCTCCTCGGCGGTGGAGACCATGGGCGCCATGACCCAGAGCTCGACCTCGCTGTCCGCGGAGGCCACCGCGAGCGCTTCCAGCTGCGTGCGCAGGATCTCCTCGTGGGCACGTAGGGCGCGAAGACCGCGTCTCCCGAGCGCAGGATTCTCCTCGCCGCCGTCGGTGAGGAAGGGCAGGGGCTTGTCCGCCCCGGCGTCGAGGACCCGGACGACGACCTTCTTGCCGGCGAAGGCCCGGAAGAGCTCGCGGTAGGCGGCGACCTGGTGATCGCGCGTCGGCGCGTGCCGAGCACCGAGGAAGAGGAACTCCGTGCGGAAAAGCCCGACGCCTTCGGCGCCGAGCCGCGCGGCCTCCGGCGCCTCGGCCGGGGACCCGAGGTTGGCCAGCAGCGGGACCGGGTGGCCGTCGGCGAGGACGCCGGGCCCGGTCGCACCGGCACGCGTCCTCCGCTCGTCCGCACGCCGCTCGGCCTCCTCGCGCTCCTTCGGGCCGGGCGCGACCACGACGGCGCCCTGGGCCGCATCCACGATCACGGTCTCCCCGTCCACGCAGGAGCTGACGTCCCCGACGGCGACGACGGCGGGGATCCCCATCTCGCGCGCGAGGATCGCGGTGTGCGACGTGGGGCCGCCGTCCGCGGTCACCAGGGCGAGCACGGTGGCACGGTCGAGTCCCGCCGTGTCCGCCGGCGCGAGATCGCGCGCGACGAGCACGTACGGCTCGTCGCGCACGGGCAGACCCGGCGCGGGGCGGCCGCGCAGGGACGCGAGCACGCGGCGGGAGACGTCCGTGAGGTCGGCGGCGCGCTCCCCGAGGTACCCGCCGATGCCGGCGAGCTGTTCCCGGAACTCGGCGATGGCCGCGTGGACCGACCACTCTGCGGTGGCTCCGGCGTCGATCCGTGCGTCGATCGCCTCGGAGAGGGTCGGGTCCTCGGCCATCATCGCCTGAGCCTCGAGGACCTCCGCGGCCGTGCCCTCTGCCGCGGCGGCCCGGGCGGTGAGGTCGCCGACCGTGGCGGCGATGGCCTCACGGGCCCGCGCGCGCTCCGCATCGGCCCCCAGGGCGCTGTCCTCGTCGACGGGGTCGGGCTCCGGTTCCGCCATCCGGGCGACGGGCCCGACCGCGACGCCGAGCCCGATCCCGCTCCCCGAGAGCCGCGTCATTCGCCGCCGCCGTCGTGACCCTCGGTGAGGACCCGCTGGAGGCGGTCCAGGACCGCCTCCGCATCGCTTCCCTCCGCCGTGAGCGTGACGGTGTCGCCCTTTCCGGCACCGAGGGAGAGAAGCGCCAGGATGCTGGCGGCGTTCACCGGCTTTCCCCCCTCCGTCGCGACCGTGACGGTGATCCCGGCGTCCTTGGCGGTCTGCGCGAACTGCTTCGCAGGCCGGGCGTGCAGGCCCTCCTCGGCGAGGATCGTGATCGTGCGGGTGTGCTGTGTCATGGGGCCGTTCCTTCCTGTCGGCGGGACGCGCTCAGGTCGCGCCCCGCCGGTCGCGGTCATTTCGTGGCGGATGCCTGCGCGGACTGTTCGGCGAGGTAGGCGTCGCGCTTGGCGCCGGGCACCCAGCCGCCGTCGACGACCTTGCGCTGCCACACCGACGCGGCCGCGACCAGGACGACGGCGACGGCGACGCACAGGATGACGCCGAGGAGCGTCGGACCCATGACGCTCACGCCGATGACGGTGCCGAACCAGCCGAAGTCGGCGTCTCCGAACGTGCTGTTCGCGAAGCCGAACTCGCCCATGACCAGCAGGAGGACCGCGGGCAGGATCGTGATGATGATGCCGTTCACGAAGCCCCCCGCGACGGCGCCGATGCGCCCGCCGGCGGCGTTGCCGAAGACGCCGGCGCCCCCACCGGTGAAGAAGTGCGGGACCATGCCCGGGAGGATCAGCGCGAGACCGAACATCGGGTTCAGCCACACGGCGAGGAGCACGAGGGTGAACAGGCCTCCGACGAACGAGCTGATGAACCCGATGAGGACCGCGTTGGCGCCGA
Source organism: Microbacterium sp. CCNWLW41 (assembly GCF_037083505.1). Taxonomy (NCBI): domain Bacteria; kingdom Bacillati; phylum Actinomycetota; class Actinomycetes; order Micrococcales; family Microbacteriaceae; genus Microbacterium; species Microbacterium sp. CCNWLW41. The sequence continues at coordinate 85,512 of NZ_JBAOJP010000007.1, read as the reverse complement.
ACGGGAACACGATCGGGACGTCGAGGGCGGGCTTCGCGCCCGGCACGACCTTCTCCGCGACGCCCTGGAAGGCGGGGACCAGCTCGCCCAGCACGGTGCGCACGCCGTAGAGGATGACGGCGACGCCGACGCCGAACTGCAGGGCCTGTCCGAACCCGGCCATCACGGCGGCGCCGCCGTCGGTGCTGCCGAGCAGCTCCAGCGTCTTCTCGGGGGCGGCGATCAGCCCCCAGACGACGAACACGAGATAGATGAGCACCATGGACAGCGCGGTGGCCACCATCGAGTCGCGCAGGAAGCTCAGTCCCTTGGGGAACCGGATCTCCTCCGTGGAGCGGCTGCGCCGCCCGACGGCCTGGCCGACGGCGCCCGCGGCGATGTACCCGGCGCTGCCGAAGTGCCCCATCGCGATCGTGTCGTCACCGGTGATCTTCTTCATCCACGGCTGCGCGAACGCGGGCATGACGACCATGATCACCCCGAGCAGGACGGCACCGACGATGACGACGAGCCAGCTCAGCTCCTCACCGAAACCGACGGTGAGGACGACCGAGATCATCAGGGCCATGAACACCATGTGGTGGCCGGTCAGGAAGATGTACTTGAGGGGCGTGAACCGCGCCAGCAGGAGCATCACGACGAAGCCGAGGACGAGCACGTACGCGCTCGTCGCGCCGTACTTCTCCGAGGCGATCGCCGTGATGACCTCGTTGGTGGGGATCACCCCCTGGGCTCCGGTGACCTCGAGGATGAGTTCGCCGAGGGGCGCCAGGGAGGCGACCACCACCCCGGCGCCGGCGCCGAGGATCAGGAAGCCGAGCGTCGCCTTGAGCGCACCGCCGATGACCTGACCGGTGTTGCGCCGAAGGGCGATGAGCCCGATCGCGGTGATGATGCCGATCAGGTATGCGGGGACGTTGAGTATCTGCTGTCCGATGAAGTTCAGGACCACGACCAGCCACTCCATTGGGGCTCCAATCGATCTGAGGGGGACTACTTGGCCAGGAACGCGGACAGCTTGTCCGTGATCTCCGCGACGTCGGTGAAGTTGGAGATGACGATGACCTCGGTGGGGACGTCGCCGATCTCCTCGGCGAGCTCGGCCGAGGTGAGCACGAGGTTCGCCATCCGCGCGGCGCCGCGGGCGCTGCCGATGTCGGCGGCCTCCACCTCGGCGTCGACGTCCAGCGCGCGAAGCGCCTTCTCGGCGTTCATCTTCAGCAGCACGGAGGTACCGATGCCCATTCCGCACACAGCAACGATCTTCATTTCGTGTCTTCCTCTCGGGTCGGGGTGCGGCCGGTGTCCGGGGCCGTGCCGGCGAGGATGGCACGCACCTCGGCGGGGGTCGTCGCGGACAGCGCCGCGCTGAGCACGTCGTCGTCCGCGAGGACACCCGCGAGCGCGGCCATGGCCTCCAGGTGCGCGTCGTGGTCCACCGCGGCCAGCCCGACGACGAGGCGCACGGGATCGTTCGCCTCGCTGCCGAACTCCACCGGTTCGGCGAGCCCGACCCAGCTGAAGCCCGTACCCAGGACCGCGGCGGAAGGACGCGAGTGGGCCAGTGCGAAGCCGGGGGCGATCACGATGTACGGTCCGTGCTTGTCGATCGCGGACAGCATCTCGGCGGTGTAGGCGTCCGTCGTGATCCCGCGGGAGACGAGCAGGTCCCCGGCGAGGGTCACGGCCGACCGCCAGTCGCTCGCGTGCGCGCCCGTGCGGATCGCTGACTCGGGAAGATGGTCGGCGAGCGTCATCCTGCCTCCTTGCTGAACGCCGGCGGGGACGATGCGCTCCGCCTCGGATTACTTTTGCATAGTTCTATACGAAAGCGCCAGATCTCTGGCCCGACACGCCCGCGCCTCGGCGGCGTTCAGCTCCGGGTGAGCTCGCTGATCCGATCCGGGGCGAACAGGGCGTCGAGGGCCAGGGCGGAGCCGCCGCGGACGCCGGCCTTCTCGGCCAGCCGCGCGCGCTCGACGACCAGTCCCTGTCGCGAATAGGCGTGAGCCGAGCCGAACAGGGAGCGACGGATCGCCCCGACATAGAGGTCGCCGGCCTCGGCGAGGTTCCCGCCGATGACCACGGCCGACGGGTTCAGCAGGCCCACCACGTCGGCGAGGGCGTATCCGATGGTCTCGCCCGCCTCGCGGATGAGCCGCTGCACCTCGGCGTCGCCGTCCGCCGCCAGGGCGACGATCTCGGCGCTCGTGCGCACCCGGATGCCGGAGGCGGACAGGTCGTCCCGGATCGTGCCGCCGCTCGCGACGGTCTCCAGGCGCCGCAGCGGATCGCTCAGGCGGGCGCGCAGAGGGGCGCTGAGCTGGCCGGCGCCTCCGCGGCTGCCGCGGACGATGCCGCCGTCGAGGACGAAGGCGCAGCCGAGGCCGATCCCGGACTTCACGACCACGAGGTCCCGGTACTCGGGCCAGCCGAACCGCGCCTCGCCGAGCGCGAGGATGTTCACGTCCCGGTCGACGGCGACGATCACGTCGTCGCCGAGCTCGGTGAGGTAGTCCACCACGCGGACGTCGTCCCAGCGCGGGTCCAGCTGCGGGCTGCCCAGCCGCCCGGTCGTCGGATCGACCGGACCCGGCACGCCGATGCCCACCCCGAGCACGTCCGACACGGGTCGGCCGAGGCCGCGCAGCAGGAACTCGAACACCTGTCGCGACCAGCTGAAGATCTCCTCGGGGCCGTCGAAGAGGCCGATGTCGGCCTCGTCCTCGACGAGAACGCCGCCGTGCAGATCGGTGATCGCGACCCGGGTGTGCGAGCTGCCGATGTCGATGGCGAGGACCAGCCCGCGGTCCTTGTCGACCGCGAACTCCTCCCGCGGTCGCCCGCCCCCGCTCGCGCGGGAGCCGGCGTGCACGATGAGCCCGGCGGACAGCAGCTCCTCCAGCCGGCGCTCCAGCGTCACACGAGACCAGCCCAGGGCGTCGAGGAGGTCGCGGCGGGTCGTGGCGGCGCCGGACCGGATGAGTCCGAGGACGACGCCGGACCCGGTCGCGGAGGCGTGGGTCATCGCTGCTCCCTGAGTGATCGCGATCGGACGATTGACTTATGACTATTTCTATACCAAAGTGTCCCGCATGGTTGCCTCTCCATCCTCCTCCATGCCCGCCGACCACCTCGTCCACCGCGCCGTCGTCGGCGCTCGTGACGTCGAGGAGGAGCGCGCCGTCAGGGCGGCCATCGCCATCCCGGCGGTGGCGGTGCAGCGCAAGGGCCACGGCCACGCGGGGACGGCCATGGCGATGGCGCCGGTGGCTCACGTGCTCTTCCAGCGGATCCTCCGGCACAACCCCGCCCACCCGTCATGGACGGGGCGGGACCGGTTCGTCCTGTCGGCGGGTCATGCCAGCCTCGTGCTCTACACGCAGCTCTTCCTCACCGGCTACGGGCTGACGATCGACGACATCGCGGCGAGCCGCACGCTCGGCGCGCGGACCCCCGGTCACCCGGAGCTCGGGCACACCGCCGGCGTGGAGATGTCGACCGGACCGCTCGGGCAGGGGGTCGCCAGCGCGGTCGGGATCGCCCTCGCGATGCGCCGCGACGAAGCGCTCCACGGCGCGGGCGCCGGTCTGTGGGACCGCACGGTGTTCGTGCTCGCCGGCGACGGATGCCTTCAGGAGGGCGTCTCCGGCGAGGCCAGCAGTCTGGCGGGCACGTTGGGCGTCGACAACCTCGTCCTGATCTGGGACGACAACGGGATCACGATCGACGGCGGGACCGACGTCGCGTTCGGCGAGGACGTCCGCGCCCGGTACCGCGCCTATGGATGGCGCGTGCTCGAGGTGGACGATCACCGCGACCTCGTCCAGATCGAGCGCGTCCTGACGGACGCCCGAGAGCGCCAGGGCGCGCCGACCCTCGTCGCCGTCCGCAGCGTCATCGGCGCCCCGGCACCGCATCGATCCGGGCTCCCCGCCGCGCACTCGGGCGGGCTGGGCGCCGAGGAGACGCAGGCCGTGCTCGAGCTCCTCGGGTACCCGTCCGGAAGCGGCCTGGAGGACCTGGTCGACGACGGGATCCTCGCCACGACCCGGGCGGCCCTCGCCCGCGGGGAGGAGCTCGAGCGGACGTGGCAGGAGGACGAGGCGCAGTGGCGGAACGCTCACCCCGGGCTCGCCGCCGCGCGGGACCGCCTGGCGGCCTCCTCGGCGGTGCCGACGGTGCTCGGCGCGCGCGACCCCGACGCCGCGGAGGCCCTCGCCGTGCTGGATGGACTCCCCTTCCCCGAGGCGGGGGAGCCGGTGGCGACCCGCAAGGCCAACGGGCAGGTGATCGCCGCCCTGCAGCAGTGGGGCGGGCTCTGGGGCGGATCGGCGGATCTGTCGGAGTCCACGAACGTCGCGATCCCGGGCGACGCGGTCTCAGCTGCGGCCCCGGGCGGAGCCTTCCTCCCCTTCGGCATCCGCGAGCATGCGATGGCGGCGATCCTGAGCGGCATCGCGCTCCACGGCCTCTGGCGGCCGTTCGGCTCCACATACCTGGCGTTCAGCGACTACCAGCGCCCCGCGATCCGCCTCGCCGCGCTCATGGGGCTGCCGACGGTGTACGTCTACACGCACGACTCGGTCGCGGTGGGGGAGGACGGGCCGACGCATCAGCCGGTCGAGCAGGTGGCGTCGCTGCGGACGGTGCCGGGACTCGCCGTGATCCGTCCGGCGGACACGGCCGAGGTGATCGGCGCGTGGCGTCGCCTGCTCAGTCGCCCGTCCGGGCCGGCCGCCCTGGTCCTCTCGCGGCAGGCTCTCCCCACCCTGCCCGGCGGCGCGGAGGCTTCGCGGCACACGGCTGACGGCGGGTACGTCCGGTGGCAGCACGACGCCGGGGACGACCTGGCGCTCCTGGCGACCGGCAGCGAGGTGGCGGTCGCGGTGGCGGCCGCCCGCGTGCTCGCGGTCGACGGCGTCGCGGTCCGCGTGGTGTCGCTGCCGAGCCTGGAGTGGTTCGCGCAGAGCGACCCGGCGTGGCAGGAGGAGGTCCTTCCGGCGTCGGTGTCCGTACGCGTCGCGATCGAGGCGGGTCGCGGGGACGGCTGGTATCGCTGGGTCGGTCGGGACGGACGCGTCGTTAGCGTCGAGACGTTCGGCGAGTCGGGAGCGGGGGAGGAGATCCTGGCGAGGCAGGGCATCACCCCGGAGCACGTGGCCGACGTGGCCCGCGGGCTCCTCGCTCAGCGCGCGGCGGCCCGCCCGGCCTGACGGCCCGAGAAGAGACATCCGCCGAGGAACGTCCCTTCCAGGGCGCGGTAGCCGTGGACGCCCCCGCCGCCGAAGCCGCTTGCCTCGCCCGCGGCGAACAGGCCGGGGATGGCCGAGCCGCCGGCGTCCAGGGCCCGGCCGTCGAGATCGGTCTGCGCGCCGCCGAGCGTCTTGCGAGTGATCACGTGCAGCCGCACGGCGATCAGCGGGCCCGCCGCGGGATCCTGGAGACGGTGCGGCGCGGCCGTGCGGATGAGGCGGTCGCCGCGATAGGCGCGCGCCGAGCGCAGCATCGCGATCTGGGCGTCCTTGGTGAAGTCGTTGGACATCTCGCGGTCGCGGGCCACGACCTCGTCGCGGACCCGATCCGGGTCGAGGGCGTCGCCTCCCGGCAGTTCCCGCATGCGGGCGATGAGGCGTCCGAGGTCGTCCTCAACGACGAAGTCCTCGCCGCGGTCGAGGAACGCCTGGACCGGGCCGGTGGGCCCCTTCCCGATCCGCGAGCGCAGCAGCAGCGCGACGTCCTTGCCGGTCAGGTCCGGGTTCTGCTCGCTGCCGGAGAGCGCGAACTCCTTCTCGACGATCTGCTGCGACGTCACGAACCACGAGTGGTCGTAGCCGGTGCCGCGCAGGTGCGCGAGCGTGCCCAGCGTGTCGAACCCGGGATACAGGGGAACGGGGAGCCGGGCACCGGTCGCGTCCAGCCACAGCGAGGAGGGTCCCGGGAGGATGCGGATGCCGTGGCCGGGCCAGACGGGATCGACGTTGCGGATCCCTTCCACGTAGTGCCACATGCGATCGCCGTTGACGACCCGGGCGCCGCCGTCCGCGGCGATCTGCAACCCGGATCCGTCCACGTACGCCGGCACCCCGGTGAGCATGTCGGCGGGAGGCGCGCCCAGCGAGGCCGGCCACATCCTCCGCACGAGGTCGTGGTTTCCGCCGATGCCCCCCGACGCCAGGATCGTCGCGCCGGCGTGGATCTCGAAGGCGCCGACGATGTCACGGGAGGAGGGGACGCCGCGCGCCGACGGCGAGCTGGCCAGGACGTCTCCGCGCGCACCGGTCACGGCGCCGTCCGTGACGACCAGGCCCGTCACGCGGTGGCGGGGCAGAACCGTGAGGTGACCGCGCTTCTCCGCCTCGGCGACCGCGTCCGCGAACGGCGCGACGATCCCTGGGCCGGTGCCCCAGACGATGTGGAAGCGCGGGACGGAGTTGCCCGGCCCGGTGGCGCCGTAACCGCCCCGCTCGGCCCACCCGACGACGGGGAAGAAGCGCACGCCGCGCTCGTGGAGCCAGGCGCGCTTCTCGCCGGCGGCGAACTGCACGTACGCCTCGGCCCAGCGCCGCGCCCACTCGTCCTCGGGCCGGTCGAACCCCGCGGTGCCGAACCAGTCCTGCCGCGCGAGGTCCAAGGAGTCGTGGATCCCCATGCGGCGCTGCTCGGGCGAGTCGACCAGGAAGAGCCCGCCGAAGGACCACCACGCCTGTCCGCCGAGGTTCGTGCGCGGCTCCTGGTCGACGATGACCACTCGCCGCCCGGCCGAGACGGCCTCGGCGGCGGCGACCAGACCCGCCAACCCCCATCCGATCACAAGGACGTCGGTGGAGCGGATGGCGGGTGTCGTGGTCATGGGGTCTCCGTCGGCCTCTGCGCGGCGCGGGTCTCCAGAGTCGGCCGGCCGGCGGCCTGCGGACCGATCCCCGCGGGTTCCATCGTGTTCACCATCGCATACGCGGCGCGTTCGAGGTAGTCCCAGAGCGTCGCGTCGTGCAGCGGTGACAGCTTCGCCTCGTCGAGTGCCGTGCGCATGCAGCGCAGCCACCGGTCGCGCGCGTCCGGATCGACCCGGAACGGCATGTGCCGCATCCGCAGCCGGGGATGCCCGCGCTGCTCCCCGTACGCGGTCGGACCTCCCCAGTACTGCTCCAGGAACATCCGGAGGCGGTCGGCGGCGGGCCCCAGGTCCTCCTCGGGGTACATCGGCTTGAGGACCGGATCCTGCGCGACCTCTCGGTAGAACACGTCGACGATCGTGCGGAACGTGTCCGCGCCGCCGACCTCCTCGTAGAACGTGAGGGTCATGGCTTCTCCTGATCGCGGCCGTCGTCGGTGCCGTCGGCCGCGCCGCCGTCCGGGCGCGGCTGGTTTCCCTTCGCGTGCCCCGACCCCTTCTTCGGCGCAGGGGCCGGCGGCTTGGTCGGTGACGGGGGAGTGGGCGTCGGGTCCTGTTCGGGCTTGCGCCGGCGCCAGAAGCCCCGCTCGGGCACGCCCGTCACCGCCGTGGGCCGGGTCTGCGGCGGGTTCGCACCGCGCACCCGCCGGGCACCCTCGGGGCCGGTGAGCTGCACCGACGCGAGGCTCGGGAGCGCGACGCCGATCTCCGCAATCGCGGAACGCAGCCGACGACGCAGCTCCTGCGCCACGTCGTCCATGGCGTTCGCCCGCGTCTTGATGACGATGCGCACGACCAGCGCCTCGCCGTCGACGGCCTCCAGGCCCCACAGCTCGGGCTTCTCCACGATTCGCGTGCGCCACTTCGGGTCCTTCGCGAGGCCCTGGGCGGCGGAGAGCATCGCTTCCTCGACGGCGGCGACGTCGGCGTCCGGTGCGACCCCGACGTCGACGATCGCACGGGCCCAGCCCTGCGACATGTTGCCGATCCGGGTGACCTCGCCGTTGCGCACGTACCAGAGGGTGCCGTTGACGTCGCGGACCTGCGTCACCCGCACGCTCACGTACTCGACGACGCCCGTGGCGAGCCCCAGGTCGACGACGTCGCCGATCCCGATCTGGTCCTCCGCGACGATGAAGAGGCCGTTGAGCACGTCCTTGACGATGTTCTGCGCGCCGAAGCCGAGACCGGCGCCGGCCGCGGCCGTCAGGAGGGTGAGGGATCCCAGCAGATTCGGGGCGAGGATCGTCACGACGATCATGATCGCGACGATGCCGAGCATCACGTTGACGATGTTCTGCAGGATCGTGCCGAGGGTGCGAGTGCGCTGCACGAGGCGCATGTCGGCGAGCGGGGACCGTTCCAGGGCCTGGGTGTCCGTGACGCGTGCCTTGTTCTTGGCGCCGTCGACGATCCGGCGCACGACCCTCCGGATCACGAGGCGCAGCACGTAGGCGGCGAGGACGCAGCCCGCGATGGCGAGCGCGCACCAGAGCAGGTTCATACCGGCGGCGCCGAGGCCGTTGAGGAACTGCTGCCAGAGGGTCAGCGCCTCTTCGGTGACGTCTTCCGTCGAGGGGGCGGTGGGGAGGATGTGCATCGTCACGATCCTAGTTCCGGGCACCTCGGCGGAGACTGAGGATCACGGGGGAGAACGACGGGGCCGGACGACGGATCGCCCGGCCCCGTCGACGGCGCTCAGCCCTGATCGGCGTCGCGGGCCTGCGCGGCGAGGGCGCGGTCGACGTCCGCGAGGTTCTCATGGACCAGTCGGCGCAGCGCCGGCGCGGCGTCGGGGTGGGCAGCGAGCCAGGCGCGGGTCGCGCTGCGCAGCTCCTCGTCGGCGAGGGCCTTGGGGTACAGCCCGACGATCAGGTAGTTCGCGACCTGGAACGTCCGGCCCTCCCACAGCGGCAGCAGGCTGTCGAAGTACGACGCCACGAACGGACGCAGCAGCGCGGCGCCGGACGGGTGGGTGAAGCCGAGAGCGGACGAGCGCACGAGGGTGTTCGACAGGTCGTCGTTCTCGACCAGCGCGGCCCAGGCCGCCTGCTTCGCCTCCGGCGTGGGCAGCGCGGCCCGCGCCTGGGCGGCGAACTCGGCGCCCTTCGAGGTGTTGTCGGCGGCCAGCGCGGCGTCGATGTCGGCGGCGTCCACGGCACCGGCGGCGGCGAGCCCCGCCAGCAGCTGCCAGGACAGGTCGGTGTCGATCGTGAGCCCGTCCAGGGCCAGATCGCCGGCGCGCAGCCGGCGGACGGTGTCCGCGTGCTCGGGCGTGACCAGCGCGTTGGCGAAGGCCGCGACGAACTGGAGCTGGCTGTCGCTGCCGGGAGCGGCCGCCTGCGCGAGCTCCCACAGCCCGTCCGCCACCCGCGTCCGGGCGGCGACGCGGTTCTCCGGCGTGACGTACAGCGACGCCGCGGTCTGGAGCTGCGCCAGCGTGGTGCGGACGGTGGTGGACTCGGTCTCGCGGCCGATGTTGCCGAGCACGAGGTCGAGGTAGTCCGAGGCCGCGCTCTCCGCGTCGCGCGTCTGGTCCCAGGCGGCGCCCCAGACCAGCGACCGGGCGAGCGGGTCGCTGATGTCCGCGAGGTGCGCGATCGCCGTCTCCAGCGAGCGCTCGTCGAGACGGATCTTCGCGTAGGCCAGGTCCTCGTCGTTCAGCAGGACGAGCGCGGGACGCTTCCGTCCCTGCAGCTCGGGGATCTCCGTCCGGTCGCCGTCGACATCCACCTCGACGTGGTGCACGCGCACCAGCGCGCCCGCCTCGTCGAGGTCGTAGAAGCCGATGCCGAGCCGGTGCGGCCGGATCGTGGGGTAGTCGGCGGGGGCGGTCTGGGTCACGGCGAATCGGGAGATCGTGCCGTCCGCCGCCTCGGCGATCACCGGGGAGAGCGTGTTGACCCCGGCGGTCTCCAGCCACTTCTTGGACCACGTCGACAGGTCGCGTCCGCTGGTGCGCTCGAGCTCGACGAGGAGGTCGCTCAGCTCCGTGTTGCCCCACGAGTGCTTCTGGAAGTACTCGGAGACGCCGGCGAAGAAGGCCTCGATGCCGACCCAGGCGGCGAGCTGCTTGAGGACGGAACCGCCCTTGGCGTAGGTGATGCCGTCGAAGTTCACCTGCACGTCGTCGAGGTCGTTGATCTCGGCCACGATCGGGTGCGTGGAGGGGAGCTGGTCCTGACGGTAGGCCCAGGTCTTCTCCATGGCGTTGAACGTGGTCCACGCCTCGCGCCACTCCGTGGCCTCGGCGGTGGCGATCGTCGACGCCCACTCGGCGAACGACTCATTCAGCCACAGGTCGTTCCACCACTTCATGGTCACGAGGTCGCCGAACCACATGTGGGCGAGCTCATGGAGGATGGTGACGACGCGGCGCTCCTTCACGGCGTCGGTCACCTTGCTGCGGAACACGTAGGTCTCGGTGAACGTCACCGCCCCGGCGTTCTCCATCGCCCCGGCGTTGAACTCCGGGACGAAGAGCTGGTCGTACTTGGCGAACGGGTACGGGACGCCGAACTTCTCCTCGTAGTACGCGAACCCCTCGCGGGTCTTGTCGAAGATGTAGTCCGCGTCGAGGTGCTCCCAGAGGCTCTTTCGTCCGTAGACGCCGAGCGGGATCACCCGGCCGGAGGCGCTGGTGAGCTCGGAGAACGTCGCCTCGTACGGGCCGGCGATGATGGCGGTGATGTACGAGGAGATCCGCGGCGTCGGCTCGAAGCCCCAGGTCGCGACCGCGGGCTTCTCGCCGGTGCCGGAGCCGGTCGAGGCGTCGTGCACGATCGGCTCCGGGGTGGGGGAGTTGGACACGACCTTCCACGCGGCCGGGGCCGTGATCGTGAACTGGAAGGTGGCCTTGAGGTCGGGCTGCTCGAAGACGGCGAAGACCCGGCGGGAGTCGGGGACCTCGAACTGGGAGTACAGGTACACCTCGCCGTCCACCGGGTCGACGAACCGGTGCAGGCCCTCGCCCGTGTTGGTGTAGAGGCAGTCCGCGTCCACGATCAGCGTGTTCTCGGCCGCGAGACCGGTGAGCCGGATCCGGGAATCGGCGAAGGCGGAGTCCACGTCGACCGGCTCGCCGTTGAGCGTGATCTCGCGGACCTCGCGGGCGATGAGGTCGATGAAGGTCGAGGCCCCGGGCGTGGCGGTGAAGCGCACGACGCTGCGGGATCCGAAGACCTCCGCACCCTTCGTCAGATCCAGCGAGATCTCGTACGACTGCGTGTCGACGATCTCGCGGCGCTCCTGCGCCTCGATACGGGTGAGGTTCTCTCCAGGCACTACTCGGTCTCCCATGGGGTGAGGGGATCTGCCGCGGTTTCACGCTGCTGGCGGCGACGGCAACCCTGACAGCCTACGCCAGCGCACGTTCACTGCCATCCTCGGCTGAGTGAAAGGTGTGAGGTGGGAGCATGGAAGACGTGATCGATCCCGCCACGCCTCAGACAGCCGTCCCCGTCCTGCACGCCTCCGAAGCAGCCCGCTCCGGCCCCGCGCACGTGGAGGTGCCGGTCGACTACGACGCCGTCGTGCTGGCGAGCTTCGGCGGGCCGGAGGGCCAGGACGACGTGATCCCGTTCCTGCGCAACGTCACGCGCGGGCGGGGGATCCCCGACGAGCGCCTCGAGGAGGTCGCGCACCACTACCGGCACTTCGGCGGCGTGAGCCCGATCAACGCGCAGAACCGGGAGCTCAAGGCGGCCCTGGAGGCGGAGATCGCCCGACGAGGCCTCGACCTGCCCGTCTACTGGGGGAACCGGAACTGGGGCCCGTACCTGCACGAGGCCTTCACCGCCGCGGCGCAGGACGGGCACCGCACGCTCCTGGTCCTGGCGACCAGCGCCTACAGCTCCTACTCCAGCGATCGTCAGTACCGGGAGGACATCGCCATCGCGATGGACGAGTCCGGGCTCGGCGGCGTGCTCACCGCGGACAAGGTCCGCCTCTTCTTCGACCACCCCGGGTTCGTCGCCCCCTTCCAGGAGGGCGTCGAGGCGGCGGTGCGGACCCTGCTCGGCGACGGCGTCGCTCCCGAGGCGATCACGGTCCTCTTCTCCACGCACAGCATCCCCGTCGACGACGCGCGTCGCTCGGGTCCCCGGGACCGCGACTGGGGCGAGGGCGGCGCGTACGAGGCGCAGCACCGTGCCGTCGCCGCGCACATCATGTCGACGCTCGCCGAGCACGTCCCGCAGGCCGGCACCCTACCGTGGGAGCTGGTCTTCCAGTCGCGCTCCGGCCCGCCGACCCAGCCGTGGCTGGAGCCGGACATCAACGACGTCATCGCCGAGCTCCCCGACCGGGGCGCCCGGGCCGTGGTCGTCGTGCCCCTGGGCTTCGTCAGCGATCACATGGAGGTGCTCTGGGACTTGGACACCGAGGCCATGGAGAGCGCGGCGGAGGCAGGGCTGCGGATGATCCGCACGCCCACGCCCGGCACGCACCCGGCGTTCGTCTCCGGTCTCGTGGACCTCGTCCTCGAGCGCGTCCACGGCACCCCGGCGGCCGAGCGCCCGCACCTGACCGAGCTCGGCCCGTGGTACGACGTGTCCCGGCCCGGGGACTGCGAGAACGTGCGCCTGGGCTTCCGTCCCGCCGCCGCGGGCATCGCCCCCTGACACCTCCTTAGGATTGGCCTATGCGCATCCACATCGCCACCGATCACGCCGGCCTCGAGTTCTCCACGCAGCTGCAGCACCACCTCTCCGCGGCCGGTCACGAGGTGGTCGATCACGGTCCGGTCGAGTACGACGCGCTCGACGACTACCCGGCCTTCTGCATCCGCGCGGCTCAGGCCACCATCGCGGATCAGCGCGCCGGGGTCGAGGCGCTCGGCGTGGTGTTCGGCGGTTCCGGCAACGGCGAGCAGATCGCCGCGAACAAGGTCGAGGGGATCCGCGCCGCCCTCGTGTGGAGCATCGCGACCGCGGAGCTCGCGCGCGAGCACAACGACGCGAACGTGATCGCGATCGGCGCTCGCCAGCACACCTTCGAGCAGGTCGCGGAGTTCATCGACCGGTTCATCGCGACTCCCTTCTCGGGCGACGAGCGGCACGTTCGACGGATCGGCCAGATCGCGGACTTCGAGCGCGACGGCTCGCTGCTCCCGGACCCGCGCGCCTGATGCCCGAGGGTCACTCCGTCCATCGGATCGCTCGCCAGTTCGCCCGGAACTTCGTCGGCAAGCCCGTCTCCGCCTCGAGCCCGCAAGGGCGATTCGCGGAAGGGGCGGCGCTGCTGGACGGCCGGGTCGTGGAGAGCGTCCAGGCGGTGGGGAAGCAGATGTTCCTCGAGACCGAGGGGGACCTGTGGCTGCGCGTGCACCTGGGTCTCTATGGGGCGTGGGACTTCGCCGGCGACATCCTCGTGGATCCCACGATCGCCTCGGCGAACGGGCGGATGGGGCAGACGAACCAGCGGGGCACGGAGCTCGACTCCGAGCTCGACGCTCCCATTCTCGACACCGCCGGGGAGAACTCGCTCTCCTCGATCGGCGCACCGCGGAAGACCCGGGTCCACGTCCGGATGTCGGAGCAGACCAGGGGACTGGCGGACGAAGGGGACGAGTGGCCGCCGCCCGTCGTCGGGCAGGTGCGCCTGCGCCTGCTCACCGACGTCACGTGCGCCGATCTGCGCGGGCCGACCGCCTGCGTGCTGCAGACACCCGACGAGATGCTCGCCACGGTCGCCAAGCTCGGTCCGGACCCGCTGGTCGGCGACCCGGCCGAGGGCGAAGAGCGCTTCGTCGCGGCGGTGCGGAAGAAGGGCACGCCCATCGCGCTGCTGCTCATGGACCAGGCCGTCGTCAGCGGCATCGGCAACGTCTACCGGGCCGAGATGCTCTTCCGCGCGCGACTCAACCCCCACACGCCCGGCAGGGCCGTGCCGGAGGACGTCGTGCGCGCGCTCTGGCGCGACTGGGTCCGACTGCTCGCGATCGGTGTCGAGACCGGGCAGATGATGACGATGGACGACCTCACCCCGGAGCAGTACCGAGCGGCGATGGCGCATCGCGATGATCGGCACTGGGTGTATCACCGGGCCGGCCTGCCGTGCCGCGTCTGCGGAACGGACATCGTGCTTGAGGAGATCGGCGCGCGCAAACTCTACTGGTGCCCCTCCTGCCAGGCGTGACGGACGTGGGCGGACACGCCGGAGACACCCTGCGCTGGTGATCTCGGCTGCGTTGCTGCATAAAGTGGACGGGTCCGCTGCACCGACGCACCGACAGGAGCCCCATGGATATCTCCGGCCTGCAATCCGCGCTCGACTTCCTGGGCGGCCTCATCTGGGGGCCGTTCTTCCTCATCCCGCTGCTGCTCGGCACGGGGCTGTACCTCACGATCCGCCTCGGCGGGATCCAGTTCCTGCGTCTCGGATCGGCGCTGCGCCTGGGGCTGTTCACTCGGAAGGACCCCGGATCCGACGGAGACATCTCGCAGTTCCAGGCGCTGACGACGGCGCTGGCGGCCACGGTCGGGACGGGGAACATCGTGGGCGTCGCGACGGCCATCGGGATCGGGGGACCCGGCGCCCTGTTCTGGATGTGGGTGACGGGCCTGCTCGGGATGGCGTCGAAGTACTCGGAGGCGTTCCTCGGCGTGCGGTTCCGGACGACGGACGCGGCCGGGGAGAAGTCCGGCGGCCCGCAGTACTACCTGGAGCGCGGCATCCGGGGGCCCCTCGGCAAGACCCTGGCGCTCCTGTTCGCCGTCTTCGCGGTCTTCGCCTGCTTCGGCATCGGGAACATGACCCAGGGCAATTCCATCGCGACCAACCTGGAGGCGAGCTTCGCCGTGCCCACATGGGTGACCGGCATCGTGCTCACCGTGTTCGCCCTGCTCGTCCTCGTCGGCGGCATCAAGTCGATCGGCCGCGTGACCGCGGGGTTCGTGCCGATCATGATCATCTTCTATGTGCTCGGCGCGCTGTACATCCTCATCGCGAACGTCGGCGCGCTGCCGGGGGCCTTCGCGCAGATCTTCTCGGAGGCGTTCACGGGGACGAGCGCGGTCGGCGGCTTCGCGGGATCGGCGATCATCATCGCGGTCCAGTTCGGCGTGGCGCGCGGCATCTTCTCGAACGAGTCCGGGATGGGCTCGGCGGCGATCGCGGCGGCGGCCGCGCAGACCAGCCATCCGGTGCGCCAGGGCTTGGTGTCGATGACGCAGACCTTCATCGACACGATCATCGTGGTGACGTGCACGGGGCTCGTCATCGTCGCCACAGGCACCTGGAAGGCGATCGATCCCGCCACCGGCGAGCAGATCAGCCCCGCGCTGATGACCGGCCAGGCGTTCTCCCACGGGCTCCCCGGAGAGTGGGGGCACTACATCGTCACGATCGGGCTCGTCATGTTCGCCGCGTCGACGATCCTCGGGTGGTCCTACTACGGGGAGCGCAACATCGAGCGGCTGATCGGACGACGCGCGGTGATGCCCTTCCGCATCCTGTTCTCCCTGGTCGTGTTCGTGGGGTGCACCGTCCAGCTCAACGTCGTCTGGTCCTTCTCCGACGTGATGAACGGGCTGATGGCGGTGCCGAACCTCATCGGGCTGCTCATCCTGTCGCCGCTGATCGCGCGCGAGACGAAGAAGTACCTGGACAACGATCCGAAGCTGCGCGCGTCGAAGGGGGAGATCGAGTCGTTCATGGCGGGCGACCCCGGCTACGACGACTGGAAGACGCAGGCGATCCCCGTCGTGAAGCAGGCCAAGGGCTGATCCGCGTCCGGGGGCCTAGGCTGAAGGAGTGCGTCAGAACCCCAGCTTCGCGATGACCGACCCGGCGGAGCTGCGCCGGGTGATCGACGCCCACCCGTGGGCGACCCTCGTCGGCCGGGACGCCCAGGGCACGACCGCGTCCCACTACGCGGTGCTGCTCGACCCCGAGCGCGAGGACCTGACGGTGCTGGGCCACGTCGGACGCCCCGACGACCTCGTCCTCGGACTCGGGCGGGAGGAGCTGACGATCGTGTTCCAGGGACCGCACGGCTACGTGTCCGCGGGGTGGTACGGGGACACCGCGGCGGTCCCGACATGGAACTACGTCGCGGTCCACCTTTCCGGCACCCCCGAGATCCTGTCCACGGAGGAGAACCTGCGTGTGCTCGAGCGTCTCGTCGATCGGTTCGAAGGGGCACTTCCGCAGCCGCGAGGGATGTGGGCCCCGCCGAACGACGACGCGTTCGTGCGCCGGCTGGAGGCGGGGACGGTCGGCTTCCGGCTGACGCCCACGCGCGTGACGGCCAAGCGCAAGCTCAGTCAGAACCGTCCGGACGAGGTCATCGAGAACGTGATCACGGAGCTGTCGGGCACCGGTCCGTTCGCGAACGCGGCGCTGGCCGCCGAGATGCGACGCGCCCAGGACGCGCGCCGGGCCGCGCGCGCGACGCGGGCCGGATCGTGACGCTCGTCGGGGCGCTGCGGGCCGTCCGGGTGGCGACCGCCGAGCGGAGCCTGCTTCCCACGGACGAGCCGGTGGACATCCTGATCGCGGACGGGCGCGTCGCCGATGTCGCGCCGACGGGAGCGCTCGACCTCAGCCGCCTCGCCCGCGGCAGCATCCTCGACGGTGCCGGGAGCTGGGTCGTGCCCGGCCTCTGGGATCATCACGTCCACACCGTGCAGTGGGCGCTCGCGGCGCAGCGCGAGCCGTTGGGCGACGTCGGATCCGCGCGTGAGGCCGCCGATCGCATGTCCCGCGCGGCGGTGCTTCCGGACGGCCGGCGCGTGGGCAGCGGCTATCGTGCGGTGCGGTGGACGGACGCCCCGGACCTGGGGCTCCTCGATGCCGCGACCGGCGACGTGCCGACGTACCTCATCAACGCCGACGTCCACAGCGTGTGGCTGAACTCCGCGGCGTTCCGTCGCGAGGGGTTCGCGCCGACGACGGACGGACTGCTCCGAGAGGCGGACGCGTTCGAGATCTCTCGCCGGCTGAACGCGGCCGAGCCCGCCCTCGCGGACGCCGCGGTGACCGATGCGGCTCGTCGCGCCGCGTCGCGCGGCGTCGTCGGGATCGTGGACTTCGACATGGCCTGGAACGAGGATGCCTGGGCGCGTCGACTGGCCGCGGGCTTCGACGCCCACCGGGTCGCGTTCGCCGTCTACCCCGATCACCTGGACCGCGCGATCGCGGAGGGATGGACGAGCGGATCGGGGATCGAGGGCGATCCGCTCGGCCTCGTCCGACGCGGACCGCTGAAAGTGATCTCCGACGGCTCCCTGGGCACGCGCACCGCCGCGTGCTCGGCGGGATACACGGACGACCCGCACAACCACGGGGTGCTCACCGTCGCCCCCGAAGAGCTCCGCGACATGCTGGTCCGCGCCGCCGGCGCGGGCATCGATGCCGCCGTCCACGCGATCGGGGACGTGGCGCTGTCGTCGGCGTTCGACGCGTTCGCGCTCAGCGGGGCGACGGGGACGATCGAGCACGCCCAGCTCGTGCGTCACGCCGATCTGGCGCGCTTCGCGCGCCTCGGGGTCGCGGCGAGCGTGCAGCCGCAGCACGCCGTCGACGACCGCGACGCCGCGGATGCGCTGTGGGCCGCGCAGACCGCCCTCGCCTACCCCCTCGCCTCCCTGCATCGCGCCGGGGCGTCCCTGCGGTTCGGCTCCGATGCCCCCGTGGCCCCGCTCGATCCCTGGTTGGCGGTCGCTGCGGCCGTGCACCGCACCGACGACGACCGGCCCGCCTGGCACCCCGAGGAGCGGCTGGACGTCGAGACGGCCCTCGCGGCCAGCGGCCGCGGAGGGACCGGCACGGACGGGGAGTCTCCGGCCCGGATCCGGCCCGGAGCGGACGCCGATCTCGTCCTGTGCGGTCTCGATCCGTCGTCCGCGTCGGCCGCCGAGCTGCGGAGCATGCCCGTGCAGGCGACGCTGCTGGCGGGTCGGGCGACATACCTCGACCCCGGATACGGGGGATAGCCCCACCATCCTTCGGGGCGGCCACCGCATGGCGGACGCGGATACGCCCGCGGGATCCTGGACGGAGGACGACCGCCGCGGTCGTCCGGCCGGAACCGGAGGACCCGATGACCCTGCAGGACACGACCCGACCCGCCCCGGAGGCGACGATGACCAGGCCCCTGTCCGATCCGCAGGCCGCACCCGCGGCACGCTCGCGCGGCTACGCCGCAGCGTGGATCATGGCGCCGCGCGCGGCCGTCTACCTGGCGATCCTCTCGCTCCCCTTGGCGATCCTCGCCATGGGGCTGAGCGTCAGCGTGTTCCTGCTCGGCGTCGGGACGCTGGTCCTCGTGATCGGCGTCCCGCTGATGGTCGCCTCCCTCTTCCTCTCCCGTGGCTTCGCCGCCGCGGACACCGCGCTGCAGCGGTGGGTCGGGATGCCGGCGTTCCCCGCTCCCGACTGGCGGCGCGGGCGCGGGGAGGGACGATGGGCGGGCCTCACCCAGCCGCTGCGCAACGGGCACTACTGGATGGCCCTCGTGCATGCCGTCCTCGTGCGCCCCATCATCGCGATCCTCTCGTTCGGGCTCGGGGTGTCGTGGCTCGCCATGGCGCTGGGCGGTCCGACCTACTGGTTCTGGGCCTCGTTCATCCCCGACCGCAACTCCGATCAGGTGTGGGTCGGCTGGGTCGTCGAGCACTTCTTCGGCGGCATCGACCCCGATCCGGACCCGCACCTGTGGGCCTCGATGATGTACCTCGCGGTGGGACTCGTGTTCCTGGTGACGCTCCCGCTCGTGCTGCGCGGGCTCGTGCGTCTGCACCACGCGGCGACCGCCGGGATGCTCGGGCGCTGGGACGCGGACGACCACGAGGCGGAGGTCGCGGAGCTGGACGCGTCCCGCGGCGCCGCGATCCAGGCCGAGGACCTGGCGCTCCGGCGGCTCGAACGGGACATCCACGACGGCCCGCAGCAGCGTCTGGTCCGGCTGCAGATGGATCTCGGCGCCATCGAGCGACGCGCCGCGGCGGGCGACGCGGAGGCGGCGCAGCGCCTGGCACAGGAGTCGCGTGCGCATGCCCAGGCGGCGCTGGATGAGCTGCGGGCGCTCGCGGGCGGGGTCGCGCCGCCGCTGCTGCAGGACCGAGGGATCGTCGAGGCGCTGCGCGCGCTCGGGACGGCCGGCGCCCTGCCCGTCACCAGCGCGATCGACCCGCGCATCGACGGCGTGCTGACTCCCGAGACCTCGCGCAACCTCTACTTCGTCGTCGCCGAGCTGCTCACGAACGCCGCGAAGCACTCGGGGGCCGCGGGCGTGGAGCTCACCGCGACGCTGGACGGCGCGGCGGTGGAGGTCCGGGTGCGAGACGACGGACGCGGCGGGGCGCTCCCGCGTCCCGGGCACGGCCTGGAGGGGCTGCGTCAGCGCGTCCAGGGGCTCCGCGGCGACATGGAGATCGACAGCCCGGCCGGCGGTCCCACGGAGATCCGGGTCCGGGTCCCGGCCGCGTGACGCCAGGATACGGACCCGCGGGTCCGTATCCTGGAGCGGTGACGATCCCCGGCCCTCCCCGCGTGATCCTGTTCGAGGACTCGGTGCTGCTCCGCGAGGGGCTGGTCCGCCTGTTCGAGGAAGCGGGGTTCGAGACCGTGGGCGCGTACGGCGACGTCGGCGACGTCGTCGCGCGGACCCGGGAGGCGGGCGCGGATGTCGCGGTGCTGGATGTCCGCATGCCCCCGACGTTCCGCGACGAGGGCATCCGCGCCGCCCTGTCCCTGCGTGCGGAGGCCCCGGGGGTCGCGATCCTCGTGCTGAGCCAGTACGTCGAGGGGGTGTATGCGCGCGAGCTCCTCGGCTCCGGATCCGGCGGGGTCGGCTACCTGCTCAAGGACAGGGTGGCCTCGCTGGAGGAGCTCTCGGAGGCGGTTCTCCGGGTCCGGGCGGGCGGCACCGTGCTGGATCCCCAGGTCGTGCAGCAGCTCGTATCGCGCGGCCCGGATCCGGTGAGCCTGCTCACGCCGCGGGAACGCGACGTGCTCGAGGAGATGGCGGCGGGTCGCAGCAACGCGTCGATCGCCGACCGCCTCGTGATCGGCGTCGGCGCGGTGGAGAAGAACATCAGCGCGATCTTCGGCAAGCTCGGGCTGGAGGATTCGGGGACCGACCACCGACGCGTCCTCGCGGTCCTCACTTATCTGCAGCACGGCGCCCGCGCCTGAGCGCTTCTCGTTTCGCGCAGACGACGAGACCCCGCACCGGCAGCGGCGCGGGGTCTCGTCGGGTGAGCCTTGGTCAGGCGGCGACGTGGGAGACGAGGAACCAGCGGTCCTTCTCCAGGCCGCGCTGGATCTCGATGGCCACGTCCTGGCTGGTGAGGTCGATCTCGTCGAGCCCCTCCACGGCCGCGCGGACGTCGGCGAGGATCGCGTCGATGTCCGCGATCACGTCGCGCACGAGCTCGTCCGAGCTCGTGAAGCCTGCGGGGACCTTCGTGGCGGCGGCCTTCTCCGCGACCGTGGCGACGCGCGCGTCGATCGGCAGACCGAGAGCCACGATGCGCTCCGCCGCGGTGTCGGCGAAGTCCCCGGCGTGGGCGACGATCGTGTCGAGGAGCTCGTGCACACCGACGAAGTTGGCGCCGCGGACGTGCCAGTGCGCCTGCTTGCCGTTGATGGTCAGCGCCTGGAGGCCCAGCACGACCGGGGTCAGGAACTGCGCGGCGGCGGCGGCGACGGTCGGGTCGCTCGCGGTGGTGGTGATGGTCTCTGCCTTGCTCATTCTGATCGTCCTCCGTAGATCGTTTCCGGCTTCGTCAGGGACAACGCTACTCGTCTCAGAATGTTCCGCAAGCAAGCTGAGGCATGGCTAAGACGCAGATCAGAGGCAAGTTCGGGAAGGCTCGCCTCACTCCTATCCCGCGGTGTGAGCGCGCGCCGGACCGGGGCGTCCAGGGATCCGCGCTACCGTCGTCTGGTGGCCTCTGCTGGTGAATCCTCCCGCGTCGACCTCCGACGATCCCGTCCTCGTCCTTCCGCGGACGCCTCGACCGCTTCGTCATCCGCCTCCCGGTTCCTGCCGCACGTGCAGGGGCTGCGCGCGATCGCCGTCCTGTTCGTGGTGCTCTATCACTTCTGGCCCGCGCGGCTGAGCGGCGGCTACGTCGGCGTCGACGTGTTCTTCGTCATCTCCGGATTCCTCATCACCTCGCACCTCGCCCGCGAGCTGACCTCGACGGGGACGGTCCGGCTCGGCCGGTTCTGGGCCCGACGGGCTCGCCGGCTCCTGCCGGCATCGCTGCTCGTCCTGCTGTTCTGCGCGATCGTCGTGTCGACGCCCTACCTCATGCCCACCGCGGCGCTTCCGGGCGAGATCAAGGAGATCGTCGCCTCCACGTTCTACGTCGAGAACTGGTTCCTCGCCTTCGACTCCGCCGACTATCTCGCGCACTCCGGCGACCCGACGACCGTCCAGCACTACTGGTCGCTCTCGTTGGAGGAGCAGTTCTACGTGCTCTGGCCGCTCATCATGCTCCTTGCGGCATGGGTCGCGGTGAAGTGGTTCCGAGGTGCCCGGCTGCGGGCCGCCGCGATCGCGATCGGCGTCGTGTCTGTCGCGTCGTTCGTCTTCTGCGTGGTCTTCACGATCACGAACCCGGCGCCGGCGTACTTCGTCACGTTCGGCCGGATGTGGCAGTTCGGGGTGGGCGCGGTCATCGCCCTCGTCCCGATGCTGCGCGTGCGCGGTGCTGTGCTGAGCTTCCTGCTCGGCTGGGCCGGCATCGCCGCCCTCCTTTATAGCGCGTTCCGCTTCGACGCGCAGACGCCCTTCCCCGGATACGCCGCGGCCCTGCCCACCCTCGGCGCGGCGGCGGTGATCGCCGCCTCGAACACGGACCGCTGGTGGTACCCGACGCGGGTGCTGTCGCTGCGCCCCATGACGTTCACGGGCGACATCTCCTACAGCCTTTACCTGTGGCACTGGCCGCTCATCATCATCGCCCCCTCGGTCCCGTTCTGGGGGCTGACGATCTACCATCGGGTGGCGCTGCTGGTGATCTGCTTCGTGCTGGCGTGGCTCACCAAGCGCTTCGTGGAGGATCCCGTGCGCTCCTGGAAGCCGCTGACGTCTCGCCCGCCGCGGCTGACACTGTGGGCGTCGCTCGCGGCCATGGTGGTCGTCGCCGGGTCCGCGGGCATCGGCTGGGCGGCGAACGCCCCCGCCTACGACCGGGGCGTGCAGGCGATCAAGGAGCTGCGCGAGAACCCGCCGGAGTGCTTCGGCGCCGCCGTGGTTCTGGACGAGGCGTGCGCGGGCACGGTGAGCGACACGATCCTCCCCGCGCCCGGATTCGCTCGGGTGGACCGACCGTCCAACGCCGACGGCTGCTTCGTCCAGCTCAACGACTCCCGGCCCGTCGTGTGCGAGTACGGCTCGGACGACCCCGAGGCCCCGCAGGTGGCGCTCATCGGGGACAGCCACGCCTTCCAGGTCCTCAGCACGTTCCAGGACATCGCCGAGCGCGAGGGCTGGCATCTGGTGACGTACTTCAAGGGCGCGTGCCCGTGGAACAGCACGCCGCTCGCGGCGGGCGGCGCGTTCGGCCAGGCGTGCGACGACTGGCGCGCCGGGGTGGCCGCGGACCTGGAGAAGCGGGACTTCGACGTGGCGTTCACCGCCGCGCTCTCGACCACCTCGTTCGATGCCCGGGGCTTCGACTCGGGCCACGACGCCGCCGTCGCCGGCTACAAGGACGTGTGGGGCCAGATGATCGCGCGGGGCACGCCGGTGGTGACCGTCGTGGACAACCCCGTGTGGGAGACCGATCCCAACAAGTGCCTGCGCACGCGCGACGCGGCCTCGTGCGACGGCGCGCGCTCGGAGCTGCTGACCGCCGACGACCCGCTGCGCGACGCGGCAGCGCAGACGGAGGGCGTCACCCTGCTGGACTTCACCCCGGTGTTCTGCGACGACGAGATCTGCCGCACCGTCGTGGGCGGCGCCAACGTCTATCGCGACCAGGACCACCTGACCGCCACGTTCGTGGACACCCTGGCCCCGCAGTACACGGCCGCCCTCAAGGAGGCGATGGCGCGATGAGCGGACGGGGGAGCATCCTGTCCCTGCCGGGCCGTTCTCCGCGCATCGATCCGACGGCATTCCTGGCCGAAGGGTCCCGGATCGTGGGCGAGGTCGTCCTCGGCGAGGGCGCGAGCGTCTGGTACAACGCCGTGCTCCGCGCGGACTCCGACACCATCACGGTCGGTGCCGGCAGCAACGTCCAGGACAACGTGTCCGTTCACGTCGACGCGGGCCATCCGGTGCGGATCGGAGCGGACGTCTCGATCGGGCACAACGCCGTGGTCCACGGCTGCACCATCGGCGACGGGTCCCTCGTGGGAATGGGCGCCGTGGTGCTGTCCGAAGCGGTCATCGGCGAGGAGTGCCTGATCGCCGGCGGAGCGGTGGTGCTCGGCGGAACCGTGGTGCCGGACGGCTCGCTCGTCGCGGGCGTCCCGGCGAAGGTGCGCCGAGCGCTCAGCGCCGAGGAACGGGCGCGGCTGCGCGAGAACGCCCACGCGTACCGTCGGCACACCACGGCCCACGCCGCCGCGGTCGACGTCCCCGCCGAGACCCGCTGACGAGCACGAACGGCGCCTCGTCACGCCCCGCTAGGCTGGAGTCTCCGGGGCAGTGGCCAAGCTGGTCAAGGCAGTGGGCTCATAACCCAACGATCGCGGGTTCGAGTCCCGCCTGCCCCACGAGCCGTCTGCTGGAGCGGGCGTAGCGCAGGCCGTTGCCGGGCTATTGCTCGTCCTCCGCGGCACGGCCCTTCCGCCCCTTGCCGAGCCAGCCCCGCCGGAGGAAGAGCACGACCGCGACGACATCCACCACGACGATGGACAGTCCGATCACGAGCCAGCCGAACTGCCATTGCACCAGAGGCAGGTTCTTGAAGTTCATCCCGTAGATGCCGGCGACGACGGTCGGGATCGCGAGGAGCGCGGCGAAGGAGGAGATCGTCCGCATGTCCTGGTTCTGCCGTGTCGAGACGTTGCTCTCGTGACTGGAGACGACGGCGTCGAGGGCGACGTGCTCTGCGGCGGCGAGCCGGGCCACTCCCTCGACGTCGTGGACGAGGCGGCGGAAGTAGGGGCGCAGCGCCGTCTCCTCGACGGTCGCGGCCTCGATCTCCGCCCGCCCGTCGCGCACGGCCTCGGCGAGCCCCGAGGCGGCCCGGTCGATCGTCCCGATCCGCTGCCGCAGACGGTAGATCCGCCGGTAGTCCTCATGCACCCGGCTGTCGAAGACCTCGGCCTCCACCCTTTCGAGCTCCCGCTCGATGTCCGCGCCGATCTGGACGAAGTCGGCCACCACGGCGTTGAGCACCCGATACACCGCGGAGACGGGGGAGCGCACCGGGAGCGCGTCGGCGGCGGTGAGCAGGGCCCCGATGTCGCGCAGGTGCTCCGGCGGCCCCTGCTGGACGATGAGGAGCCGCTCGTCGTCGAAGACGAACCGCAGCTCGGCATCGGAGGCCTCACGTCCGTCCCGGGGGTCGATGTCCCACACGGTCAGGTACCGGACCTCCCCGAAGCGCTCCAGCTTCGGGTGGCGGCGGCGCTGGGTGAGGTCGGTCGTGATCAGCGGGTGCAGGTCCCAGCCCTGCGTGGCGCGGGCGAGCTCGGCGGGGGCGGGGTTCGGAAGGAGGGTCCAGAACGCCCCCGCTGCGGCGGGGCGCGAGCCCGTATGCCCGGTTGCGGTCGAGGATCTCATCGCGGTCCTCATCCGGTCGCCGGCGGGAGGTGGGGGATCGGGACCGGGCGGGTGGACCCGGGAAGCGGGTCGACATCGCCCAGGGACTCCAGAGCCGAGAGCAGCTCGTCCAGGTCGTGGAAGCGGCGCCGTGACGGACACGGCGAGCGCAGCCAGATGACGTTCAGCGCGCCGAAGCCGTCCCGGTCGACGTAGGCGACGAGGTGCGCGGGATCATGCTCGCCCCGGGTGTCGTCGCAGATGCGCCACCCCGTCTCGCCGAGCGGTCGCAGCCGCCAGCGGGGTCTCGGTCCGGGACGTTCCCCCGAGACGTTCACAGCGGCTTCCCTCCGGTGACGGGCAGGACGGCGCCCGAGACGTACGACGCGTCGTCGGAGGCGAGGAAGACGTAGGCGCCGGCGAGCTCGGCCGGCTGTCCGGCGCGCCCCAGGGGCGTGTCGCGGCCGAACTCGGCCACCTTGTCCTCGTCCCATCCTGTGCCGGGGATGAGCGGCGTCCAGATCGGACCGGGGGCCACCGCGTTCACGCGGATGCCCCGTGGCCCGGCCTCCTCCGCCAGCGCCTTCACGAATGCGACCTGCGCGGCCTTGGTCATGGCGTAGTCGATGAGGCCCGGGGACGGCTGGAACGCCTGGATCGAGGCGGTCACGATGAGGGACGCCCCCGATTCGAGCAGCGGCAGCGCCGTGCGGGCCGAGAAGAGCAGTCCCTCCAGGTTCGTCTGGAAGACCCGGCGCATGTCCTCGGTGTCCAGTTGCGCCAGCCCCTCCACATCGTGCTGGTAGCCGGCATTGAGCACGACGACGTCGAGACGCCCGAAGCTGCGCCGCGCCTCCTTCACGCTCTCCTCCGCGAAGGCCTCATCGCGCACGTCACCGGCCAGGCTGAGACCGGTGCGACCGGCGTCGCGGATCAATCCGAGGGTGTCGTCCGCGTCCTCCTGCTCCTCGGGCATGTGCACGATCGCGACATCGGCGCCCTCGCGGGCGAAGGCGATCGCGACCGCCCGTCCGATGCCCGAGTCCCCACCGGTGATGAAGGTCTTGCGATCCGCGAGCCGGCCGTGGCCGCGGTAGGACTCCTCGCCATGATCCGGTCGGGGACGCATCCGGGACGTCTGCCCCGGCTGCTCCTGGCTCTGCGGGGCGAACTGGTCGTCGTGGAGGGTGCGGGGGTCGGCGGCACGGTTCACGGTGTCTCCTCTCGATGGCCTCGTCCGAGACTGCCGTGCGCACGACGGCATCACGAGGGGGTTGACATCATCCCTGCCCTCGGTCGCCCAGGAACCAGCGGAAGCCGTAGGCGTCGAGGTCGATCGTCATCGTCCGCTCCTCGGCGTCCGCGGCAGGAGCACCGGTGCCCAGGATGTCGCGCAGCGGGCCGTGCGGGGGCAGGGAGCGCAGGTCCACGCGGACGCTGCAGGCGGACTCGGACAGATTGTGCACGGCGAGGAAGACGCGGTCGTCGTCGATCTGCGCGTGGCTGAAGACGGCGGGGTCGTCCGCCGGCAGCACCTCCGTCCGCCCCCACGCGATCTCAGGCGTCGCCCGATACCGCGCGATGAGCCGGCGGACGAAGGCGAGCAGGGAGCCGGGATCGTTCTGCTGCTCCTGGACCGAGACATGACGCGGGGCGTAGCCGTCGTCCGGGAGGCGGCGGACCAGGCGCGAGCGCCGGGCCGTGGAGAAGCCTGCGGCCGGCTCCGCCGTCCACTGCATCGGCGTGCGGACGGCGAGGCGGTCGGGCGTCCGGGGGATCTCTCCCATCCCGATCTCCTCGCCGTAGAGCAGCACCGGTGCGCCGGGCGCGGAGAAGAGCAGGCTGTAGGCGAGACGGAGGCGTCGCGGGTCGCCGTCGAGCAGGGGAGCGAGCCGGCGGGTGATCCCGCGGTCGTAGACGCGCTGGAGCTCGTCCGGCGCGAACGCCGCGAACACGTCCTCCCGCTCGTCGGGCTCTCGGAGCTCGACCGTCAGCTCGTCGTGGTTGCGCAGGAACATCGCCCATCCCTGGCTCGCGTCCACGAGCGGACGGCTCCCCAGGATCGCGCGCAGCGGCTCCGCCTCGCGGCGCGCCAGGGCGAGGAACGTGGCGGTCATCGTGTCGAAGTCGAACTGCAGGTCCAGCTCCGTCCCGCGGGTGCCGAAGTACTCCACCTGGTCGGCGTGGCTGAGTCCCACCTCGCCGAGGAGCACGGCGTCCCCGCGCCGCCGCGCGATGAACCGTCGCAACTCCCGGAGGAAGGCGTGCGGATCCGCGTGGTCGGCGGCGCCGGGCGGTCCGATGAGGAAAGGCACGGCGTCGAGGCGGAAGCCGTCGACGCCCAGTTCCAGCCAGTAGCCGACGATGCGCGCGAACTCGGCCCGTACCGCGGCGTGGGCGAGGTTCAGATCGGGCTGGAACCGGTGGAACGAGTGGTGGTAGTACTGCCCGGCCTTCTCGTCGAACGTCCAGACGTCGTCCTCCTCGCCGGGGAACACGGGATGACGCCCCGCTCGGGGAGGATCGTGGGACCAGACGTAGTAGTCGCGGAACGGGCTGTCCGGCGAACGACGGGCCGAGCGGAACCAGGGGTGCCGGTCCGAGGTGTGGTTGAGGACGAGATCCATGATCACGCGGATGCCACGGTCGTGCGCGATGCGCAGGAACTCCACGACGTCGCCCGCCGTGCCCAGGCGCGGGTCGACTCCGTAGTGGTCGCTGATGTCGTAGCCGTCATCGCGGTTCGGGGAGGGGTGGAACGGCAGGAGCCAGACGCAGGTCACCCCGAGCTCCACGAGATGCTCGATCCTGCTGGACAGGCCGGGGAAGTCCCCGATGCCGTCGCCGTCCGAGTCCTGGAACGTCTCGACGTCGAGGCAGTAGACGACGGCCGTACGCCACCAGAGGTCGCTCACGTCCGCGGGCTTCATGCGGCGCTCCGCAGCGCGGGGAGCAGGTCGCTTCCCGCGCGGTCGATGAAGGCCAGCTGGTCCCTGGCCACCTGGTGGAGCTGGACTTCGTCGAACCCGCGAGCGAGGTCGAGGATCCGCTCCGCCAGTCGTCCGGCGTCGGTGTCGATGACGACGGCGGAGCGGAGGGCGTCGTCGTCCGGGGCGGGATGGGCGTCGAACTCCTCCGGCAGTGCGAGATCCCACACGCGATCGGCGGGGACGGCGCTGTGACGCCACTGGTCCCTGGCGGCCGCCAGCGCCAGCGACTCGCTCTCGGCGAGGCAGACGTGGACCTGGAGGACTGCGCGTCCTCGTCCCCCCGCATCGCGGAACGCCGCCAGCACCCGCTCGGGCGGATCGGGCTGGGGCGCGACCGTGATCAGCCCGTCCGCCCAGCCGGCGGCCCGGGCGGCGGTCGCCGGGGAGACCGCCGCGGCGAGCAGCGGCGGAGGGGAGGGCGGCAGGCTCCACACCCGGGCACGGTCGATTCGCGGAGGATCGAGCGCGGTGACGACCTGCCCGCGGAGGAGCTCTCGGATGGAGCGGGCAGTGGCCTCCCAGGCGCGGTCGCGGTCGGGCTTCGCGGGCCAGGGGAGGGCGGTCACGTGCTCGTTGACCGCCTCGCCGCTGCCCAACGCCGCCCAGAACCGCCCGGGGAACATCAGCTCCACCGTCGCGACGGCCTGGGCGACCACCGCAGGGTGGTACCGGTAGCCCGGCGCCGTCACGACGCCCAGAGGCAGGGAGGTGGCCTGAAGGACGGCCCCGAGCCATGCCCAGGCGAATCCGGACTCGCCCTGCCGTGCGCCCCATGGGGCGAGGTGGTCCGAGCACATCGCGGCATCGAACCCGGCACGTTCCGCCGCGATCACGCAGTCCCGGAGCAGGTCCGGGCCGAACTGCTCGTGCGACGCGTGATACCCGACGATCACGGCCGCTCCTCGTCGACGCGGGGAAGATCCCGGACGGCGGGCCCTTCGAGGACGGTCCCGTCCGGCGCGAACCGCGAGCCGTGGAGCGGACAGTCCCAGCTGCGCTCGACGTCGTTCCACGTGACGATGCCCCCGAGATGCGTGCACACCGCCGACACCGCGCAGCGCCCCTCACGGGTGCGGGTCTCGGCCACGGGAGGGCCGAGACCCCGTCGCACCACCCGTGCACGCACGACGGAGTCCGGCGCGGGGCGACGGGTCGGCAGCACGCGCCCGCGCAGGGCGTTGACCGCGGTCGCCGCAGCGGCGCCCATGAGCGTGGGCGCGCTCCGCAGGCCGATCCGCGGCCGTTCGAACACCTCGGACCAGGGCGGCGAGCCGCCGTCGACGCGGGCGGCCATGGCGAGCGCTGCGGCGACGGCGTTGGTCATTCCCCACTTCGCGTAGCCGGTGGCCAGAAGGATCCGCTCGCCCGTCCCCGGACGGGCGCCGGCGAAGGGGAGCATCGTCGGAAGGGCGTAGTCCTGCGCGCCCCACCACCGCACGCGTTGGGCGACGCCGAAGCGCTCCTGCGTCCACGCGTCGAGCGCGGCCAGACGCGGGCTGGTGTCAGACACCCGCCCGGGGACGAACGGCTCTCCGCCGACGAGGAGCAGCGTCTCGCCGGATCCGTCGACCGCCGTGCGCAATGACCGGCGTGGATGGTCGACCGAGAGATGCATCCCGCGGGGCAGGGCGTCCCGATCCCGCACCCGGTAGGCGGCGACGAACTCCCGGGACGGCGACAGGAGCATCGTGAAGGATCCGTCCTCCACCGCGGGGAAGCCCGTCGCGACGATGAGGCGGGACGCACGGGTCCTTCCTCCGGTCGTGGTCACGTCGACCCCGCCGGGCAGCGGATCGGCGCCGGTGACGCGGGCGCCCATGCTGAACCCGACTCCGGCACGGAACGCCCGCTCCGACAGGATCCGCAGGACCTCCCGTGGATCGAGAGCGGCCTGGTCGCCCAGCCGCAGGACGCCGAGCACCGGGAAGGGAAGCCCTGTGTCGCCGCCGGAGAGCAGCGGGACGCCGGCGATCCTGCTCGCCTCCCGTTCGCGCGACAGTGCCCGCAGCCCCTCGGGAGACGTCGCGAACGTCACGGCGGTCTCGCCGTGCAGGGCGCCGGGATCCTCGCGCATCTCGTGGCGGAGCCAGTCCGCGCCGACGCGGTTCGCGGCCGCGTATGCGCCCAGGGCCGAGCGTCCGGCGTGGCGGTGCACCTCGCCGTACCTCCCGCCCTGCAGCAGGCTCAGCTTGCCGGTGGTTCCTCCGGTCGTGCCCGCGCCGATCCGTCGCGCCTCCACGACGTGCGCGCGGTGCCCGCGGCGAGCCAGTTCCAGGGCGCAGGTGAGGCCGGTCAGCCCGGCGCCCGCCACCAGGACCTCGACGGCCTGGGGGAGGGACGTCGTCGGCACCTCCACGGGGCGCTCCCGCCACAGCGACTCCGCACGGATCGGCATGGGGCCCTCCTCTCGGGCGCGTCACGGTCCTCTGCGCTCTGCTCGCACCCTCGCCCGGCCTCGTCCGGACCGGCAGGGGGTTGACACCGGATCGGTCGGCGCCGGGACGCTGTCAATCCCCTCGGCGGCCCGTCACGACCGGGCTAGCGTCATGCGTCCGGCGACGAGCGCAGGAGGAGCCATGATGACGACGGACGACCGATCCGAGGCACGGCCGGGGCAGCCGTACGCGGGCAGCGCGGTGCAGAAGGCGGCGCTCGCTGCCGGCGTGGTCTTCCTTCTCGTCGGGGTGGCCGGCTTCGTCCCTGGGCTGACCCACGGCCTGGAGCACCTGCAGCCGCTGGGACACGGCTCGGAGGCGTACCTGCTCGGTCTCTTCCAGGTTTCCGTCCTCCACAACGCCGTGCACCTGCTGTTCGGCGTCGTCGGCGTCGTCTCGGCGATCCGCCCGGCGGCCTCCCGCCACTACCTGCTGTGGGGCGGAGTGGTCTATCTGGCGCTGTGGGTCTACGGGCTCTTCCTCGCGGGGCGGGAAGGGGATGTCGTCCCGCTCAACGCCGCCGACAACGTGCTGCACCTGGTGCTCGCCGTCCTGATGATCCTGTCCGCGCTGCTGATCGGCCGACGCGGTCGCCCGCGGGCGACGGGCGTCCGCGCACTGGACTGAGGTCAGTCGGACTCCCAGGCGCTGAGCCGATGCGGGACGCCCACGGGCTTGGACTCGGCCGAGCCGCGTTGGCGGAGATAGATGGACAGGCCCACCATCGCACCCACCGCGAGGAACTCCGACTGCCAGTTCTGCAGCGTGCGATCCCAGAAGTCCGGGGACGCGAGGTACTGCGCCCAGGTGATCGCGGGCTGGCCGTGCTGCGCCTGCTCGGCGTTGTAGACCACCGCGCCGGCGAGGGACTGTGCGAGCCACGACAGCACGAAGACCGCCCCCATCACCAGGACGAGCGAGTTGCCGTAGAGCCAGGTCCGCCAGCCGCCGGCGCGCGCCCATCGCGGTGAGTCCGGTCGCGCGTGCGCCCCGACGAGCTGATCCTCATCGTTCCCGGGGCCCTCGTCCTCCGGCTTCTTCGACTCGGGCGAACCGCGCTGCACGAGCCAGATCGTCGCCGTGATGAAGAGCAGGAACTGGAGGAACTCGGACTGCCAGTTCTCGGCGACGTCGACCACGAACTCGGAGGAGAGCAGGAAGCCGCCGAAGCTCTCGACGACGCCCCCGTGCTCCTGCTGCTCAGAGGCATAGCGGGCGTACCCGGCGATCGCCTGGCCCCCGAGCGCCCCGAGGAACAGGAGGAGGAACAGCAGGCTCAGGGCATGGTCGCGGATGAGGCGGCGCATGTCAGCGTCCCGCCCCGGCGACGGCCAGCATGACGACCAGCCCGCCGCCCAGGATCGTGATCCAGGTCCAGAACACGACGGCCATGCCGATACGAGCCCGCCGCTCCTCGGCGATCCCCTCAGGAGTCGGCGTCGTCATCGGGATCCTCGCCCTCGGCCTGGGACGGGTGGCCGGGGATCCAGGGGTCCGTGCCCTCCGGGGCGTCCGGATCCTCTCCCTCCGCCTGGGAAGGGTGTCCCTGTGCTCCGCGGTCGCGAGGGTCGGGGCGATCGGGGTCGTGTCGTGCGTTCATGGTGTCCTCCCGGGGGCTGACGTGCGGCGACGCGGGGCACGCGTGCCGAAGGCGCCATGCGCCTCTGGATCGGAGGCTAGGGCGACGCGTCGGCGTCGGCGAGGGGGTTGCCCTGGCCGGGCGTCGCGGGTAGCGGGGTAGCGGAGCATACTCATGCCCTCCGGCGGGCGGAACCCTCCTGCGCCGGTGCGGAGAGGGACGTAATCTCGCTCTTCCGAGCGCGAGGAGACGAGCATGTACAGCACAGTGCGGGCATCCACGGTCGTCGACGTCCCGGTGCCGGTCGCCTACGACCAGTGGACCCAGTTCGAGGACTTCCCCGACTTCATGACGGCGGTGGAGAGCATCGAGCAGACGACAGCGGAGCGCACGCGGTGGCGGGTGGAGATCGGCGGCGTCAGACGCGAGTTCACCGCCACTGTGGTCGACCAGGTGCCCGATGATCACATCACCTGGCGCAGCGTCGACGAGGAGGTCCACGCCGGCACCGTCCGGTTCGCGGTGGACCCGTCGGGTGGCACGCGCGTGT
The DNA here is from genome assembly GCF_037083505.1 of Microbacterium sp. CCNWLW41. Classification (NCBI taxonomy): domain Bacteria; kingdom Bacillati; phylum Actinomycetota; class Actinomycetes; order Micrococcales; family Microbacteriaceae; genus Microbacterium; species Microbacterium sp. CCNWLW41. The sequence continues at coordinate 53,389 of NZ_JBAOJP010000007.1, read as the reverse complement.
CGCTGGAGATGAGCTGGCGGCCGGAGACGTTCTCCGAGCGCGCGGGGGCCGCCCTGGGCATCGACGACGCGATGGTGCGCCGGGACCTGGAGAACTTCAAGCGGTTCATCGAGACGCACCACCCCACGGGCGCATGGCGCGGAGAGATCCACGGCGGGGAGCAGACGGACTGATCCGCCCCCGAACTTGCCACCACGGCGGGTCGATGCCAGCCTGGGACCACGGGGCGGCTTCCCCCACGGCGGACTCCGGCCCGCCGGAGTCGCGCCCGAAGGAGGAGCATGGGCACTCTCACGTACGACGGGACCGTCAAGAAGGAGTTCGACGACCGGGTGCTCGCCCACCTGCAGGTGGTGATCGGCAGCAAACTGCGCCGCGGCGAGTCGTTCTTCTTCACCTGGCGCGACGACGCCAGCGTCGGGGACGGCCGTACGAGCGTCTGGATGCATCCGCAGGTGCCGATGGTCTACAAGTACTTCGGCAGCAGGCAGCCGCGTCTGAACGTCGCGTGGATCGACGCGCTCGCGTACACCGCGAACTCGCCGCACGGGCTGTACCTCGTGCCCGAGCCCGCCGAGTCCTCGTCGACGGCGCCGAGCACCCAGTGGGAAGAGGACGACATCGACGGCGGAGGGCGCTGAGCACGCGGTCGGGCACGGGGTGCCGCGGACACAAGGTTTTCAGGGTGCGGTGGTCATCGCGCTGCGGTACAGGGAGGCGAGGGCGGTGTCGCCCTCCTTTCCGGCACGGCGCTGGAGATCCGCTCCGGAGCGTTCGCTCGATGTCGCGTCCAGAAGGTCGTCGATGAGCACGCGCATCGATGCGGTGGCCACGGGGCGGATCGTCGCGCGCAGCCGGTCGAGGACGACGCCGGTCCGCTCGTGCCTGCCGGAAACCGGGTCGAAGGCGCCGCGGGAGAGTCCGTAGCGGGCGGCGTGCCACATCTCGGCATCGATCACGGCCGACGGCACCGGCTCCGGTTCGACGCGGGCGTCGTCGAAGGAGCGGGCGAGTGTCACGAGGAGGGCGGCGAGCGAGACCGACGCCGCAGGGGCCAGCTGGGCGTCGCACACGCGGGTCTCGATGGTGGGCAGGTGTGCGGAGAAGCGGATCGCCCAGTTGAGCCCATCGCCCTTCCGCGTGGCGCCGACGTCGGTCAACCGCGCGTGCAGCCGGTCGTACTCGTCCGCGTCGCGGAGGAACGGGGGCACCCCGTAGGTGGTCCAGCGCCGGGTCTGGATCGCCCGCCAGCTCCGGTACCCGGTGTCCTGGCCCTCCCAGAACGGGGAGTTCGCGGACACGGCCAGCAGAAGCGGCAGCCAGGGGCGCAGGCCGTTCATCACTCGCACCCCCTGCTTCCTGTCCGAGATGCAGGTATGCACGTGCAGGCCGTTCAGGAGGTGCTCCTGCGTCAGTGCTCCGACGTCGCGGGCGATGCGGCGATAGCGGGCGGAACGCGGCGACGCCGTCTCCTGCGGCCGACGGTACGGGGTGCCGCTGCCGACGGCCAGGAGCCCGTGCCGGTCGGCCCAGTGCGACAGCGCCTGTCGGAAGGTGTGGAGTTCGTCCGCGAGCTCGTCCCAGCCGGAACAGACCCGCGTGGAGTGCTCGATCTGGCAGGGGAGGAACTCGGCGGCGACATCTCCGTATCCTCGGCCGCCGCGGAGAGCGGCGATCGCCGCCGGCCCCTCGTGCACGGGGGTGAGCCGCGCCGGGTCGACGAGCATGAACTCCTCCTCGACCCCGAACGTGTCTGCGGTCATCGCGTTCTCCTGTCGGAAGGGGCCCCTCATTCTGAGACGGACGCCGTCGCCGCGACAGCCTCTTGACACGACGGCGCATTGTCACGCCGAGCCGGGATCGTCAAGGCCCTCGTCCGCTCCGCGTGACCGCGACAGCCTGGCGATGCGGGCGATGTCCGCCGAGCCGAGAGGAGATCCGGATGGCCGAGTACGACGCGCATCGGTGGTGGCCGACGCTGTCCATGGAAGCCAAGCATCGGATCCTCCGCGACCTCGATGCCCCGTTGTCGGAGGAGGTGCGCCGCGAGATCGCGGAATCCACGGGCACCGACATCCCGGACGGAGCGAGTCTGGGCCCGGAGGACCGACAGTTCATCCGGACCCAGGGCGAACAGGTGGACTGAGGCCGCGAGAACGGATCACACGAGAGGAGCAGAGACATGCCCGGTTCGCGCAGGAACAGCGTGAAGGATGAAGAGGTCTACCAGGAGCTGCGCGAGGACGGCGCCTCCAAGCAGAAGGCCGCGCGGATCGCGAACGCCGCGGCCAGGGACGGTCGTTCCGCGGTCGGTCGCCGTGGCGGCGAAGCGGAGCCGTACGAGGAATGGACGGTCGACGAGCTGCGCCATCGGGCGAAGGAGATCGGTCTGCACGGCTACTCCGATCGCCGGAAGGGCGAACTGATCGACATGCTCCGCAACAGCTGAGCTCGTGGGGGACGACGACGAGGCGCCTTCGCGCCCCGTCGTCGTCCGCGGCCATCAGCTGTCGTGTACCTCCAGCGGGCGCTCGTCGCCCGGCTCGTCGCGCCGGTAGTCCGGTCGCGCGGGCTGCGGAGGCTGGTCGGACAGCTCGCCGCCTTCGCGCCCGCCGTACGGGCGGCCATGATCCGCGAACTCGTCGCGCTGGAACACGAGGGTCCAGTCGGCCACGGTGAACCGGGCCCCGGTGCGGAGGATCTCGCCCCGCTCCGCGTCGGTTCCTGAGACGTCCGGGCGGGCGTTCATCTCCCCGGCGGCGTGCAGCTCCAGCACGTACTCGTCCCGGTCGTCATGCGTGATCGTCGCGTGCACGGGGTCTGCGCCGTCGAGTCGGAGCTGCGCATCCGGTGCGGAACCGATCGCCGTGCGGTCGTCGACGAGATCGAAGACCTGGCGTTCGTCCTCCCGGGAGACGAGCAGCCGCGGATTCCCCGCGCCCCAGGCGGCGTGCGTCGTTCCGCCCCTGGTCGGCTCAGGGAGGCTGTGTGCGGGCTCTCGTGCGTCGTCGTGCGACATGTCTGCGCCTTCCGTCGGGTTCGTGGACGATGCACGCTACTGCAGCCGACGACCGATGCTCGAGGGGGTTGACGCGGGCGCCCTGCAACGGCAGGGCCCGGGCGGCGCCGGGTCAGCGCACCCGGCGACCGTGCACGATGTCCTGCAGGCGGGCGAGGACCGGGCCCGATCGCAGGCCGTTGTGCTCGTACTCGCTCGTGATCCACGGGGTCACGCCCGGCAGGAGCGCGGCGGTCTCCAGGGAGAACTCCAGCGGGACGTAGACGTCGTTGACGTAGACGGCGGCGGCACCCCGCGCACCGGACGCGGCGAGGGCCTCGGCGTCGTAGATCCGCGGCCACGGGTGCTCGGCGAGCGCACGGGCGACGCCCGCCCAGGGGCGGAACGCAGGCACCCTCTCGGTCCACTCGCTGCGGATGTGCTCGCCGGTGAACAGGGTGACGTCCTCGCGGAAGTCGTCCGGCTCGACCCGTTCGGCGGACCACGAGGTGGTGTGGCCGCTCGCGTAGCTGGACTCGTGGAACACGTAGTAGAGCGGGTTGCGTCCGTCGAACGGCATCGCGCGGGCGAGGTCGTACCGGAAGGCGGGGGAGTCCGGGTCGAGCTCGAGCAGGGACCAGATCGACTGCCAGCCGTCGTTGGTGCCGAGGGCGGAGCCGATTGAACGCAGGCGGGACGGCGAGACGACCTCGCCGTCCGGGAGCACGATGCCGCCGGATGCGGCCCGGTCGACGAGGAGGCGCATCCGGTCCCGGTGCTCGGGGAAGCGCCGGTAGTAGCGGATCGACGCGTCGCGCATCTTGTCGTAGCACAGCGCGTAGACCTCGTCCGGGTGGCGGGTGACGGTGCTGAGCCCTCCGGTGATGTACACGTGGTCCAGGGCGTCGGGGAAGGCACTGAGGTAGGCGAGCGTGGTGAAGCCGCCGAACGACTGCCCGAGCAGGTTCCACCGGTCCGCGCCGAGATGCGCGCGCAACGCCTCGGCGTCGCGGACGATCGCGTCCGCGCGCAGATGGGTGAGACGCTCGGCGGCCGCATCAGGGCCCGCGTCGAGATCTCGGTCCCCGACCGGGGTCGAGCGCCCGGTGCCCCGCTGGTCCAGCAGGACGACGCGGTACTCCCGGAGGGCGTCGTCCAGCCACAGCGGCCCCGTGGGGGAGCGGAAGGCCCGGGGCGCCTCGTGTCCGGGGCCGCCCTGGAGGAAGACGAGGAACGGGAGCTCCTCGCCGCCGGGCCTCGACACGACCGCGGCGAAGACGTCGATGGTGCGGGTGTCGGAAGGGTCCCCCCACACGAGGGGAAGCGTCAGCGTGTGCTCGTGAACCGTCAGATCCTGCATCCGGCGGACGACGGTGCGCGCCGAGGTCATCACATCACGTTCCCGATGTAGGAGTACTTGACGAAGACCTCCGGGGCGAGTCCGGACTCCTCCAGCAGACCCTGGATCGCGCCCATCATGTACTTGGAGTCCCAGCCCATGTAGAGGAAGTGGCTCTCGTCCAGCTCGTCCCACTGTCCGTTCCACGCCTTCTCCCCGTAGATCGGGCCTCCCCGACGGGCGCTGTACGCGAGCACGGCGTCGCGGGTGTCGGTCCATCCCCGCCGGAACACACGGTTGAAGAGGTATTTGACGTCGTAGACCTCCCAGTGCTCGCCGCGGTACTCCACGTACTCGAACTCGCGGTCCCAGCCCTGGGGCCATCCGCGTCGGCGTACGGCGTCCAGGATCGGGGTCAGTCCGTCGTCGTCGATGTCGGTGACCGCCGGCCGCTTCCACACCGACACGAACGTCTCCGTCAGCTCCACCGTCCGCGCGGCGATGGCGGAGGTGCCCCAGGCGTCGCGCGTCGCGAGCACGCGGGTGGCCGCGGCACGGCTGCGCGCATAGGCGTCGCGCTTGTCGGGGAAGGAGGCCCCGAACACCCGCTCTGACAGCGGCCCCTCCAGCAGCGTGAGGTTCCCCAGAGTCGGCGCCAGCGCACGGTGACTGTTCTGCTCGTCCTCCGTGTACTCGCTCCACGGGCGCTCGCCGTCGCCGGACCAGGACTCATGCGGCGCCAGCGGGACGATGTGCTCGACGTCGAAGGCCTCCGGATCGTCGATCCCCTCGAGCCGGCTCAGGACGTAGGCCGCGTGGGGGAGCTCGCTGTACTTCAGCGCGACCCGGACGCGCTCGTCGGAGGGGGTGATCCGGGCGATGGCGCGCAGAAGCTGTTCCGGGCCCTGGGCGCGGGCGCGGCAGAGCCGGGCGATCAGGCGATCGGTCGGGACGCCCACCACGCTGCGCCGCAGCAGGAGCGACTGGACGTTCTCCAGCGTGCCGATGAGCTCGTCCTTGCCGATCAGGCCGAGAGAGTGGTCGCGGTAGGCGCTGAGCAGCAGCGGGTACGTCGCGCGTCCGAACGTGTTCACGTACCGGAGCTGGCGACGGATGTCGGGATCGGGCTCGCGGGAGGGATCGAGCAGCACCCGGTAGATCTCCGAGAACTCGCGCCAGACGCCCGCCTGCGTCCGCAGCTCGTCCAGCCCGAGGTGCGGGAAGCTCTGGCGGAAGGCGCTGTACACGCCGTGCTCGCCGGCGACGGCCACCTCTCGGCCGGTCGTCATGATCAGGAAGTGACGCCAGAACGCGCCGATGAGCTCCCCGGTGTTGCGTTCGATCGGCAGCCAGAACTCCGTCTCCACCGCGAGCTGCTCGGCGTGGGACAGGCCCATCAGCACGTAGTTGTGGATCAGCTCGTGGTCGCGAAGGGGCTCTCCCGTCGAGTTCAGGCTCTCGAAGATCTGCTGGGCGTTCGCGTCCGCGCCGAGCGTGATGGACACGTGCTCCAGCTTCTGCAGCCCGCGCCAGATCCGGGGCGCCTCGTCCGCGTGGACCTGACTGCGGAAGAAGGCGTAGTTGTCGTCGAAGCGCGACTCGCGCTCGTCGGAGGGGGAGCGGCGGTCCAGCACGACGGACTCGTAGAGGTCCGCCCACGCGTGGTGCGGGCGCAGTTTCGTGCGCGTCGCGTCGTCGGCCCGCACCAGGACGCGCTCGAGCTCGGCGGCGAGCGTCGGGTCCTGCTCCCGCACCGTGTGGTGCAGGGCGGCGACGAGGAGCATGAGGGTGGTGATCCTCTGCTGCCCGTCGATCAGCACGAGGTCCGCGTCGGCACCGGCGTCCTGAGCCGACAGGATCGAGCCGATGAAGTGGCGGTGCGCGTCGTCCTGAGCCGCCACCGCGCGGACGTCGGCGAGGAGCTGCTCGCAGCCGCCGATGTCCCAGCGGTACTGCCTCTGATACACCGGGACCACGATGGTCGTGGAGTCGGCGGAGAGCCATTCGATCGTGTTGACTGCGGTCGCCTCGACGTTCGTGGCCATGCTCATTCTGCTGACTCGTCCCTTGCTCTGCGGTCCTCGTACGCCGGCATGCTGCGCGCTCGCCGGCCCTTCCAGCTTAGGCCGTGCCCCTCTCCGCAGCGGGCGTCCGGTGCTCCGGGCGGCCCGTCGGTTTTTCACGGCGCGGGGTCCCCGGGCACGCGCGGAGCCCGATGTTAGGCTGTCCTAAGAAGGGCCTGTAAAAACTTCGCTGGCCCCTTATGAAAGGACATGACTCAGATCATGGGATACATCAAGTCCGCCGCCCTCGAGGACAAGGGCTTCGTCGTCCTCGACAGCTACGCCCAGGAGCTCGACCCCAAGGAGTGGCTCGACATCGAGTACGTCGACTGGAAGTCCTCGGGTGACACGCGCTTCGCCCCCCTGGCCTCGGCCAAGGGCGAGATCGAGTGCAACGGGTTCTGGAACCATGTGCCGCCGCGCACCGACAAGGACGGCGTCTGGATCGACGCGCAGACGGCCAAGGCGCCGAACCTGACCCGTCGGGCGCAGGAGCCGGGTGCGAACGTCGGCCGCTGCCGCGTGATCGAGCTGCAGCCGACCACGTACGGCGAGTGCCTGTACAACCTGCACCAGGACGACAACAACCGCCTCAACCCCGACGGCACCGGCTGGGTCGTTCGCGGCTTCTTCAACCTGACCGACGACAAGGACAGCTACTTCGTCCTGCGCGAGAACCGGACCGACCCGAGCGTGGAGTACCGCATCGCCCTGCCGGCCGGCGCACAGCTGATCGTGGACACGCAGCGTCTGTGGCACGCCGCTACCCACAACGGCACCGAGCCCCGCTACTGCCTCATCACCTCGTGGACCTCGGGCCCCGAGCTCGACGCGTACATCGAGAAGTACCACGGCACGCAGGACGTCGAGAACTATGAGGTCTCGCAGGACATCCTCGACGCCGGCTACGCCGAGCAGGCGCGGCGCGACGCCGCCCGGGCGGCCTACTACGCCGCCAAGGGGCAGCAGGAGAAGATCGCGATGAGCGAGGCCTGAGCCTCCTCGCACGGTGACCGCCCCAGGGCGGACACGTGCCGCGGGCCCCGGCGCGACAGCGTCCGGGGCCCGCGTCGTCCTGTCGGCGGACGCCGTCGCCGACACGCCGGCGACGTCAAGAGTTACATGCTTGTGATTTCGCCGATCATCGGTGAGAATGGGCGCATAACCGCATAGGAACGCCGTGCTTCGCGGATCAGGTCGTAGGGGAAGACGCACCTGAGGAAACGGAGAGAACATGGCGAATGCACACGCACGCGGAGTGGTGTTCATCCACTCCGCGCCACGCGCGCTCTGCCCCCACCTGGAGTGGGCGGTGGGTCGCGCCCTCGGGCGCGCCGTCAACTTCGAGTGGGCGGACCAGCCCGTGCTGGAAGGCGCCCGCAGGGCGGAGTTCTACTGGGACGGCCCGGTCGGGACGGGAGCCGCGCTGGCGACGGCGATCCGTGGCTGGGAGCATCTCCGTTTCGAGGTGACCGAGGACCCGACGCCGCGCAGCGACGGCGGACGCTGGCTGCACACGCCGGGGCTCGGCATCCACTACGCGCAGACCGACGCCGCCGGCAACATCGTCGTCGGAGAGGACCGCATCCGTTACGCGATGGAGATCGCCGCCGGGAACGCCGTCGACCTCCAGCGCGAGCTCGACGTCGCGCTGGGTGCGGCGTGGGACGAAGAGCTCGAGCCCTTCCGGCACGCGAGCGACGACGCGCACGTGGTCTGGCTCCACAAGGTCGGCTAGCCGCGTCCGATTCCGGCGTCTCGTCGGGGTCGGGATCAGGCAGGGGCGCAGAGGCCCGACTACCGAAGACCGGAGAGCAAGGACCCGGCCGGCGGGAAAGGGAATCGGCGCCCCGGACGATACGAGGCCCCCGGGATCATCCCGGGGGCCTCGGGGTCTCGAGACGAGCGGACGGGTCTCAGCCGTCGTAGCTGCGGAACGCGGCGACCGCGTTGTGTCCGCCGAAGCCGAACGAGTTGCTGATGGCGAGCTGCGGGCCCTCTCCGAGCGGCTGCGGCTCGCCGGAGAGCCGGAACGGCACCTCGGGATCCTGCTCGGTCATGTTGATCGTGGGCGGTGCGACGCGGTCGCGCAGCGCCAGGATGGTGAACACCGCTTCCAGTGCGCCGGTGCCGCCGAGAAGGTGCCCCGTCGACGCCTTGGTGGCCGAGACGGGGATCTCGTCCAGGCGGTCGCCGAAGATGCGCTTGAGCGCGACGTACTCGTTCGGGTCGCCGACCGGGGTCGAGGTGGCGTGGGCGTTGATGTGGGTGACCTCGTCGGCGGTGGCCCCGGCCGCGGCCAGCGCCTGCTCGACCGCGCGGGCCGCCCCCCATCCCTCGGGGTCGTTGCCGGTGATGTGGTAGGCGTCCGCGGTGACCCCGCCGCCCACGACGTAGGCGTAGATCTTCGCTCCGCGGGCCTTGGCGTGCTCCTCGGTCTCCATGACGACCGCGGCGCCGCCTTCGCCCATCACGAAGCCGTCGCGGTCGACGGCACCGGGTCGCGATGCGTGCTCCGGGTCGTCGTTGCGACGCGAGAGCGCCTGTGCGGACGCGAACGCGGCCATCGTGATCGGGTGGATCGCGGATTCCGCGCCTCCCGCGATCACGACGTCCGCGAGTCCGTCCTGCAGGTGCTCGTAGGCGTTGACGATGGATTCCGTGCTCGACGCGCACGCGCTGACCACGGAGCGGGCGTACGCCTTCGCGCCGAAGTGCAGCGAGAGGTTCCCCGCGCCGGCGTTCGGCATGAGCATCGGGACCGTCAGCGGCATCACACGCCGTGGACCCTTCTCGCGCAGGGTGTCCCAGGCATCGAGCAGCGTCCACAGTCCGCCGATGCCCGTCGCCCAGTCGATGCCGAGCCGCTCGGGCTCGACGTCGGGCGCGCCGGCGTCCTCCCAGGCCTCTCTGGCGGCGATGAGGGCGAACTGCGTCGACGGGTCGAGCCGCTTGGCCTCATGACGGGGCAGGACCTCCTCGGGCCGGACGGAGGCCTCGGCCGCGAAGGTCACGGGCAGCTCGTACTGCGCGACCCAGTCGTGCTCCAGGGTGTGGGTGCCGGACGCGCCGGCGAGGAGATTGGCCCAGTTCTCGGGAGCCGTCCCTCCGATCCCGGAGGTCGCGCCGATGCCGGTGACGACGATGCGCTTGGTCATGTGGGGAGTCCTTGTGGGGCTGGGTGTCCGCGATCGCGGGTCATGTGTCCGTGTGGGGGAGAAGGCGCCATGAGGCGAGGACGCCACGCCCCGCGGACGCGGGGGTGGCATCCACGGGTGTCACTCCTGGCCGGCGACGATGAAGTCGACCGCGTCCTTGACGGTCTTGAGGTTCTTGACCTCGTCGTCCGGGATGGTCACGCCGAACTTCTCCTCGGCGTTGACGACGATCGTCATCATCGAGATCGAGTCGATGTCGAGGTCGTCCGTGAAGGACTTCTCGAGGGCGACCTCGGAGGCGTCGATGCCCGTCTCGTCGGTGATGAGCTCGGCGAGGCCCGCGAGGACCTCATCGTTGGTGAAAGCCATGGCTTTTCCTCTTTCTTGGATGGTTTCGGAACCGGTGAACAGTCTAGGAGGCGACGACGGCTCGTCAGGGGAGCACGACGACCTGCGCGGCGAACACGAGACCCGCGCCGAATCCGATCTGCAGGGCGAGGCCGCCGCTGAGCTCGGGGTGCTCCTGCATGAGACGGTGACTGGCGAGCGGGATCGAGGCCGCGGACGTGTTGCCGGTGGTCTCGATGTCGCGCGCGATCACCGTGCCCTCCGGGAGCTTCAGCTGCTTGGCGAACTCGTCGACGATCCGCATGTTCGCCTGGTGCGGGATGAAGGCGGCGAGATCCGAAGCCTCCACTCCGGCCTTCTCCAGCGCCTCCCGAGCGACCTTGACCATCTCCCAGACGGCCCAGCGGAACACGGTCGGGCCCTCCTGGCGCAGGGTCGGCCACGGAGCCTTCCCGTCGCGGAAGTCGACGAGGGTGTGGTTCATGCCGACGGCGTCAGCCTTGGAACCGTCCGAGCCCCACACCGCGGGGGAGATGCCCGGCGTGTCGCTCGGGCCTACGACCGCGGCGCCGGCGCCGTCGCCGAGCAGGAACGAGATGCTCCGGTCGGTCGGATCGACGATGTCGGATAGCTTCTCGGCGCCGATCACGACGGCGTACCGGGCCGCTCCGGCGCGGATCAGGGCGTCGGCCTGGGCGATACCGTACGCGTACCCCGCGCACGCGGCGTTCATGTCGTAGGCCGCGGCGGGGTTCGCGCCGATCCGGTCCGCGACGATCGCCGACACGGACGGGGTCTGCTTCGGGTTGCTGATCGTCGCCACGATCACGAGGTCGACGTCCCGCGGGTCGATGCCCGCGGTCGCGACGGCCTCCTTGGCGGCCTCGGTGGCGAGGTCGATCGCGTCCGTGCCGGCGTCCGCCCGGACCCGCGTGACGATTCCGGTCCGCTGGCGGATCCACTCGTCGCTGGAATCGATCGGACCGACGAGGTCTTCGTTGGGGACGGCGTTCTCGCCGCGTGCGGCGCCGTATGCGTAGATGCGCGTGTAGGCGGGCCCGGTGGCCTGCGTGAGCCCGGTCATGCGGCTTCTCCGTTCAGCAGCGCCACGGCCGCGTCGAGGTCTTCGGGGGTCTTCACCGCGACGGCCGGCACGCCCCGCAGCCCGCGCTTGGCGAGACCGGTGAGCGCGCCGGCGGGGGTGAGCTCGATGAGGCCGGTGATGCCGTGCTCGGCGAACGACGCCATGCAGAGATCCCAGCGCACGGGGGAGGCGACCTGGTTCACGAGGAGCTCCAGCGCCGCGGGTCCGTCCGAGACGACGGATCCGTCGTGGTTCGTCCATAGCAGGGTCTGGGGATCCTGCGCCTCGACGCCGTCGACGGCCGCACGGAGGGTATCCACCGCGGGAGCCATATAGGAGGTGTGGAACGCGCCGGCCACCTGCAGCGGGATGACGCGCGTGCCCCGCACCGGCTCCTCGGAGAGCGCGGCGAGGGCCGGGAGGGCCCCGGCCGCGACGATCTGGCCACCGCCGTTGTAGTTCGCGGGGGTCAGTTCCAGCTCGGCGAGTCGGGCGAGGACCGCGTCCTCATCACCGCCGAGCACCGCGCTCATGCCGGTGGGCGTGGCGGCGGCCGCATCGGCCATGGCTCGGCCGCGGATGCCGACCAGACGCATCGCGGTGGTTCCCGAAACGACCCCGGCGCCGGCCAGGGCAGCGAGCTCGCCGACCGAGTGGCCCGCGATCCCGTCCGGCGTTCGTCCGGCGCGCTCGCGCAGGAGCTTGCCGGCGATCATCGACGCGGCGACGATGAGCGGCTGCGCGATCCGGGTGTCACGGATCGTGTCGGCGTCCGACTCCGTGCCGTGCAGGGCGAGGTCCACCTCAGCCGCCTCGGAGAAGGAGTCCAGCAGCTCGGCGACTCCTTCGAGCTCGAGCCAGGGGGAGAGGAAGCCGGGGGTCTGAGAGCCCTGTCCGGGACATGCGACGACGATCACGGGTTCCAGTCTGCCAACGAATGCGCGGTTTCGGTGGCACATCCCTCACAAGAATCCGAGGAACAGTTGTGTGTGGCGTACAGCGAGGTCACCGCGGACGGCGCGGATGGGTGCGGCGGCGCACGGGCTCGGCCGCCCCGATCGATCCGAGCACGAGCGCGGTCTGCAGGATCAGGGCCTCGCGTGGTCCGGTCGCGTCCCACCCGATCACCTCGCTCACCCGCTTCAGGCGATAGCGCACGGTGTTCGGGTGCACGAAGAGCTCACGGGCGGTCGCCTCCAGCGATCGGCCATTGTCGAGGTAACTCCACAGCGTGGTGATGAGATCGGTCGAATGCGCCTGCAGCGGGCGGTAGATCCGCTCGATGAGCGTCTGCTTGGCGAGCGGATCGCCGGCGATGGTCCGTTCGGGGAGCAGGTCGTCCGCCTCGACCGGACGGGGGGCGCCGCGCCAGGCCTTCGCGACGGCGAACCCGGCCAGCGCGGCACGGGCGCTCTGTCCCGCATCGACGAGCGCGGCGACCGCGGGGCCGACGACGACGTAGCCGGGGCCGAACGACGGCTCGAGCCGCCTCGCGATCTCGCTGAACGACAGCTGCTCCTCCTCGGCGTCGCCCTCGTCCTCGGCCTTGGATGCCGACCGCGCCCGCCCGATCACGAGGACCAGACGCGATCCCTGGACGCCGATGAGCACGTCGACCGAGAGCTTGCGAGCGGTGCGCCGCACCTGGTCGACGTCGAACTGCGGCGGCGTGGTGCCCACGATGACGCACACCTCGCCGTGGCCGTGCCAGCCGAGCGCGGCGATCCGGCTGGGCAGCTCCTCATCGGCCTCGCCGGTCAGGATCGAGTCGACGACGAGCGCCTCCAGGCGGGCGTCCCAGAGGCCGCGGGCTTCCGCAGCCCGGGCATAGACGTCGGCCGCGGCGAACGCGACGTCCCGGGAGTACAGCAGGATCGCCTCGCGCAGATGCTCGCCCTTGCCGGCGACGCGCTCCTCGGTGACCTCGACGGTCACGCGGATGAGCTGCAGCGTCTGCTGCAGGCTGACGCTGCGCAGCAGCTCACGCGGCGCCGCGGCGAAGATGTCGGCGGCGATCCACGGCGTCGATGTCGGGTCGTCGTACCACTGGATGAACGACGTGATCCCGGCCTGGGCCACCAGCCCGACGGCGGACCGTCGGGCCGGTGGCATCTCGGCGTACCAGGGCAGCGACTCCTCGAGCCGCTGGAGCGTCGCCGTGGCCAGGTCCCCGGAGATGCGTCGCAGCCACGTGAGCGTCGACGCCTTGGTCATCGTGGGGGACGGGTCGGTCACGCGGGTGTCAGCTCTCGCCGCCCGCGTTGCCGCTGGTCCCGGCGTTGACGTCGTGCAGGCGATACTTCTCGATCGCCTGGCCGACGAGCGCACGGTCCACCGCGCCCGCGTCGGCGAGCGCCTGCAGGGTGCGGACCACGATGGACGGGCCGTCGATCTTGAAGAACCGTCGTGCGGCGGCCCGGGTGTCGGAGAACCCGAAGCCGTCGGCTCCCAGCGTGTAGTACGGCTGGGCGACCCACGGGCGGATCTGGTCCTGGACCGCGTTCATGAAGTCGCTGACGGCGACGACCGGACCCTGCGCGTCCTTCAGCTTCTCGGTCAGGTACGCCGTGCGCGGCTCCTGCTCCGGGTGGAGGAAGTTGTGCTCGTCCGCGGCCAGGCCGTCACGGCGCAGCTCGGTCCAGCTCGTCACCGACCACACGTCGGCGACGACGCCCCAGTCGTCCTTCAGGAGCTGCTGCGCCTCGTGGGCCCACGGCAGGCCCACGCCCGAGGCGAGGATCTGCGCCCGGTGCCCGTCTCCCTCTCCGACGGACACGCGGTGGATGCCGCGGACGATGCCGTCGACGTCCACGCCCTCCGGCTCGGCCGGCTGGATCATCGGCTCGTTGTACACCGTGAGGTAGTACATGACGTTCGGGTCGGCGTGCTCGCCGCCGTACATCCGCTCCAGGCCGGAACGGACGATGTGCGCGATCTCGTAGCCGTAGGCGGGGTCGTACGACACCGTCGCCGGGTTCGTCGCCGCGAGCAGGTGCGAGTGCCCGTCGGCGTGCTGCAGGCCCTCGCCGGTGAGCGTCGTGCGGCCCGCCGTGGCACCGATGATGAACCCGCGGGTCATCTGGTCGCCGGCGGCCCACTGCGCGTCGCCGGTGCGCTGGAAGCCGAACATCGAGTAGAAGATGTAGATCGGGATCAGCGGCTCGCCGTGCGTGGCGTACGAGGTGCCCGTCGCCGTGAACGCGGCCAGGGCGCCGGCCTCGTTGATGCCGACGTGGACGATCTGTCCCTGCGGGCTCTCCTTGTAGGCGAGGAGGAGCTCGCGGTCGACCGAGGTGTAGTGCTGGCCGTTCGGGTTGTAGATCTTCGCGGTCGGGAAGTACGCGTCCATGCCGAAGGTGCGCGCCTCGTCCGGGATGATCGGCACGATCCGGTGCCCGAAGTCCTTCGAGCGCAGCAGGTCCTTCAGCAGACGCACGAACGCCATCGTGGTGGCGACCTCCTGCGTGCCCGAGCCCTTCTTGGGAAGGGCGTACGCCTTCTCGTCCGGAAGGCTGAGACCCACGTGGGTGCTGCGACGCTCCGGGAGGAACCCGCCGAGCCCCTTGCGTCGCTCCAGCATGTACTGGATGGTCTCGTCCTGGGGTCCCGGGTTGTAGTACGGGGGCAGGTACGGGTTCTCCTCGAGCTGCGCGTCCGTGATCGGGATGTGCATCGCGTCGCGGAACGTCTTCAGGTTCTCGAGGGTCATCTTCTTCATCTGGTGCGTCGCGTTGCGCCCCTCGAAGTGCGGGCCCAGGCCATAGCCCTTGACCGTCTTGGCGAGGATGACCGTCGGCTGGCCCTTGTGTTCGGTGGCCGCCTTGAAGGCCGCGTAGACCTTGCGGTAGTCGTGGCCGCCGCGCTTGAGGTTCCAGATCTGCTCGTCCGAGTAGTCCTTGACGAGGTTCGCCGCCCGCTCGTCCTGCCCGAAGAAGTGCTCGCGGATGAACGCGCCCGACTCGGCCTTGTACGTCTGGTAGTCGCCGTCCGGGGTCGAGTTCATGATGTTCAGCAGGGCGCCGTCGGCGTCGCGGGCGAGGAGGTCGTCCCACTCCCGGCCCCAGATGACCTTGATGACGTTCCAGCCGGCGCCGCGGAAGAAGCTCTCCAGCTCCTGGATGATCTTGCCGTTGCCGCGCACCGGGCCGTCCAGCCGCTGCAGGTTGCAGTTGATCACGAAGGTGAGGTTGTCCAGGCCCTCGTTCGCGGCCACCTGGAGCTGTCCGCGGCTCTCGACCTCGTCCATCTCCCCGTCGCCGAGGAACGCCCACACGTGCGAGCCCGAGGTGTCCTTGATCCCGCGGTTCTCCAGGTATTTGTTGGACATCGCCTGGTAGATCGCGTTGATCGGTCCCAGACCCATCGACACGGTCGGGAACTGCCAGTACTCCGGCATGAGCCGCGGGTGCGGGTAGGAGGGAAGCCCGTACGGGGCGGCCGAGGCCTCCTGCCGGAATCCGTCCAGGTGCTGCTCGGTGAGGCGTCCCTCAAGGAACGACCGGGCGTAGATGCCCGGAGAAGCGTGCCCCTGGATGAAGATCTGGTCGGCGCCGCCGGAGGCGTCCGCGCCGTGGAAGAAGTGGTTGAAGCCGACCTCGTAGAGGGCGGCCGAGGAGGCATACGTGGAGATGTGACCGCCGACGCCGATGCCGGGTCGCTGGGCGCGGTGGACCGTGATGGCCGCGTTCCAGCGGATCCACGCGCGGTAGCGGCGTTCGATCTCCTCGTCGCCGGGGAAGTCGGGCTCGTTCTCCGGGGCGATCGTGTTGATGTAGTCCGTCGTCGGGACCATCGGGACGCCCAGATGCAGCTCCTTGGAGCGCTTGAGCAGACTGAGCATGATCTCTCGTCCGCGGCCGTGGCCCTTCGCCTCCACGAGTTCGTCGAGGGACTGCTGCCATTCGCCGGTCTCCTCGGGGTCGCTGTCCAGCGGGCCCTGAGAGTACGGATCCTGATCGTGAACGGTCACGGGGAGCCTTTCGTCTGTCTGGCAGGTCGTGCCAAGGAAACGGGATGAGGCATGAGGAACGCTTGTCGCATTCGTACAGCACGCCTTGTTGGATACCCTAGCCCCGTTCGCGGGGGTCGAGATGCGCATCGGGCGGTGAGGTCGCCGACCCGTGGTGCCCGCGGGTCCTCTCCGCGGCGCGCGGGCGCAGCCGGGGGATCCAGCAGGAGACGTCCTCCCGATAGTCGAGGAACTCCCGGCCGAAGCGGCGTTCGAGGTCGGCCTCCTCCTGCGGGCGCACCAGGGTGTTCCACACCACCGATCCGGCCAGCGCGTAGGCGACGACGAGCCAGGATCCGAGCATCAGTCCCACCGCGACCCCCTGCGCGATCCCGCCCACGGCCATGGGGTTGCGCACGAACCGGTACGGACCGGTGACGACGAGGCAGTTCGGCATGACGGACGGCAGCGGCGTCCCGCCGCCACGGAGCGAGACGGCGACGCCGGACCAGAGCGAGAGCGCGAGCGCGGGCACGAACAGGGCCGCGCCTGCGAGGCGCACGGCGGGCGGCATGGGTGGGTGCAGTCCCCAACGCTGCTCGAAGAAGAGGATGACCAGGGGGACGGCCAGGAGCAGCACGCCGGAGAACACGAGAGTCTGGATACCGGTGCGGGCGAGGTGGGTTCCGGCGGGAGCCGGGGGAGCGGACCGGAACCGAAACGGTCCGACGACGATCCACTCGACGGGCACGCGGTCGAGAAGCACGAGGATTCCGGCCCCGACCGAGGCGAGCGCGGCGACCGCCATCGCCAGGGCGCCCCATCCGCCCAGCCCGGTCACCGTCGCGTACGTCGCCATGCCGATCGAGACGAGCGCCGTCCAGGGGACCGCCACCCACACGGCGGCACGGACACCGGCGGCGACGAGCACGGAGGCGCCGACGAAGAGCGGGATGTCGAGCACCGCGACGAGGACGGGATCGAGGCGTCCCAGTGTGCTGTCGCGGACGAGCGGGGTGGTGAAGACTCCGATCCACCACGTGATCCCCGCGAGCGCCTGGAACGCGAAGTAGGCGCGCCCCCACCGCCGGTCGAGCAGGTCGACGAGGCTCCCGCTGCCTCCCCGTTCCGCCATGGCCGCCAGTCTAGGTCCGTCGCCGCACGCTGTCGGGATCGGTAGACTTCCGAGCGCGGGCCTTTAGCTCAGCTGGTAGAGCGCCACGTTTACACCGTGGATGTCGTCGGTTCGATCCCGGCAGGGCCCACCGAATCCAGAAGGTAGAGACTCCGCCGCCCTGCCCCGCCCCCAAGGCGGGGCGTTCTGCGTCCGTGGAACGTGAAGAGGTCGCCAGGCTCGAGGCCGAGTACATCGGCGATCAGCTGTACTTCGTTCGTGGAGAACGCGACCTTGCTCCCCAGGCGGCGACTGAGCCACATATCGCCCTCACCGATCGCGCGCGCGAGGTCGGCGGGCCGAGATCCGATTCGGGCCAGCTCGGCGCGGATGTTGCTTGCGACGGTCTCGTTCGCTGAAGGTCGCTCTGAGGACTGCGCGGCTGCATCTGTCATGCCACAAATGTAACTGATTTCGATACGTTTGCGCTACCCCGTGTTACATCGACACGCGGTAGGTGTCCCAAGTGCTTTGACATTCTCTCTTGGTGGCTTACGTTCTAACGCATGGCGATAGAAACGAATGCGGATGTGGCCCGCCGGGTGCGTGGACTCGCTGCCGAGACCAAGACCAAGCAGGCGGCAATCGCGGCCGCGCTGCATCTCTCGCGCATGGCAACGTGGCGGCGCATGTCGGGCGAGACCCCGTTCACGGCCGCCGACCTGATCGCCATCGCGCCCGTCATCGGGGTCCCGGTGGCCGCGTTCTACTCTGACGCGGCGATCGAGGCCGCTGACATGGCGGTGGCGTCGTGAGCGCGGTGTTGATCATGTCGTCGATCATCGGGCTGGTCGGGCTGGCGGGGATCGTCCTCGAGGTTCGGACTAGCCGAACACTGCGGCGGACCAAGGCTCGTCAGCATCGGTTGGAAGCGGCACTCGACGCTCGCCTTCGTAGGGGTGAGTCCAAGTGATTCGTAAGGATGCAGGCAGCTTCGCGTGTTTGTCCGGCACTTCCAGCATGAACGTGTGGCGCTCGGTCGGCTCAAGGCGACCTCTGCTCAGTGACCCGCGAAACGTAACGCCGAGCACGGACGCGGGATCGATCTCGATCCCCTCGACGGTGTCGGTGCCGGTGTTCACCAGGCCGAACAGCTCGGGGGCGTTCGGGGCTCGACGGATCTCGAACTGGACGCGCTCAAGCCGTTCGATCCGTTCGAGGCGTGCGTCGGCCTTCTCGGTTCGACGTTCGGCCCGGGAGGCGCGGACCGCGTTGACGACGCTCAGAAGGAAAGCGGCGATCGCTATCGCCGTAGTGACGCCCCAGGTGACCCATTCCCACCATTCCATGCGGATCACTCTAGGAGGTGCGCGATGAGCGCGCTGGAGGTGTTCCGGTTCGAGGGCCGCGAGGTCCGGACGGTGCTGATCGATGGTGAGCCGTGGTTCGTGCTCGCTGACGTGTGTGCCGTGCTGGGGCTGAGCAATCCGTCGGTGACGGCGACGAGGGTGGACCCGGATGCCCTAAGCCACGCTGAGGTCATCGACTCGATGGGCCGGGTGCAGAGCGCTCGGGTCGTGAACGAGTCGGGCCTGTACGAGGTCGCGATCCGATCCGACAAGCCGGACGCGCTCGCGTTCCGACGCTGGGTGACTCGCGAGGTGCTGCCGAGCATCCGCCGCACGGGCGCGTATGTCGCGCCGGAGTCCCGTGAGCAGCTCCTGGCGCGCGCCGTTCTGGAAGCGACGGCGGCGATCGCGGAGAAGGACGAGCACATCGCGGTCCTGACCCCGCGCGCGCAGGCGTGGGACGAGCTCGCCGACGCGGGCACGGACTATGCGGTCGGCGATGCGGCGAAGATCCTGCAACGCGCCGGCGTGGACACCGGCCCGCAGCGCCTGTTCGAGCAGCTCCGCGAGCTGCGGTGGATCTTCCGCGGCGGTGACCGCCGCTGGCGCGACTACTCGACCGCCGTGCACGACGGCTACCTGACCGAGCGGGCGCAGCCGCCCCGCCGCGACCACGACACTGGCGAGCTCGTCCCGGTCGCCCCGCAGGTCCGCGTCACCGCCCGCGGCCTCGAACGCCTCCGAGTCCGGCTCGGCGCGCTCGCCCTCACCTGACCCCAGACGAAAGACGGGGCGCCCGCGGCAACGGACGCCCCACCAAAAACGAAGGAGGACACGCACATGTCCACCAGCACCCATCAGCCTATGGTCCCGGTCCCCGCGACCGCGCACATTCGTCTCGTCGGCGTCCCCGCTTACGAGCCCACCGACGTGGATGCCGAGCCGGGAGAGGCGGCGTGATGCCGTCGACGAAGGCCCGCCGCTGCACGGCCTTGCACTGCATCGAGTGCTACGCGGATCCCTCCCGGGACGACTGCTGCACCTGCGGCCACCCGCTCGACGCGCGCCCCGCCCGCCCCCGCCGGCCGTTCCTCCCTTTCGAGCCGTGGCGGCTGGTCCTTCTCGCGACGATCCTCCTCGTCGCCGGTCCGGTCGGCCTGGAGGCCGCCCGCCCCGTGTTCAACGGCGCCGACGTCATGGCGCTGATCCTGCTCGCCCTGTTCGCGGGCCTGTTCTTCATCCGACCGAAGGGAACCGACCGATGAGCAAGTCTCTCGCCGTGCTCGAGGCGCTCGTCGCCGAGGGCATCAAGAACCAGATGGCCCCGCACCGCCGCTACCTGGCCGCCGCGGAGCGCCGCTCGATCGCGACCTCCGCCGCGGCCGTCGCGATCGCCGTGCTCGTGGATCTCACCGGCGGGCACGATCACATCGTCCAGGCCGACGGGGAGACGTTCACCCTGCAG
Organism: Microbacterium sp. CCNWLW41; assembly: GCF_037083505.1. Lineage (NCBI taxonomy): Bacteria > Bacillati > Actinomycetota > Actinomycetes > Micrococcales > Microbacteriaceae > Microbacterium > Microbacterium sp. CCNWLW41. Next base: position 33,523 of record NZ_JBAOJP010000007.1, on the reverse strand, counting down.
CACCCGCTCACCGAGCGCCTCACCGGCGACTTGTTCGAGTGCGAGGTGTACGACCACATCGCCGCAGGCGAGCCGCTGGAGGACGGCCGCTACCGGGTCGTGATGGACGAGGGCCGTGTCCTCGACCTCATCCCCACGACAGAGCACGTCCGATGACCCCGCAGATCACCGCCGCCCGCGTCGTCGTCCCCGCGGACGCGCCCCGCGAGGTCTGGCTGATGGAGCGCGGCGAGGGCGTCACCGCTTCTCGGGTGTGGGCGATCGCGAAGGGTGGCATCCGCACCTGGCGGCGCGAGCTCGAGCAGATGATGAATGGCTCGTCGTTCCGCGGCACCGCGGCGACCCGCGCCGGCTCCGCCCGTGAGGACGCACTCCTCGATGAGGCCGTCGAGCAGCTGCACCAGGTCACCCCGAACCGTGCCTTGTGGTCGTCGGTCGAGAACGATCTGCACCGGGCGACCCCGGACGGCATCGGCCGGAACAGCGACGGCACGATCGTCGCTGTCGAGGTGAAGTCCCACGAGCACGGCTACAGGGACGAGGGCATCCCCGCTGACCACATGGCGCAGTTGCAGTGGCAGATGCACGTGCTCGGCGCGGTCTCCGGCCTGTACGGGTACGAGATTCGCGACGAGGACGACCAGCCGCCGGCGGACGGCGCGACGTGGATCGACGTGCCCCGCGACGAGGAGATGATCGCGTTCCTGATCTACCGTGCGAACCAGTTCCTCGCATGGCGGGACGCTGGATGCCCCGACGTCGACGTCGACCTGCCCGAGGACGTCGCCGCGGCGCTGGCCGAGTGGGCACCGCTGAAGCGCAAGCTCGACGCCGCGGCCGCCGCCGAGAAGAAGGCCGCGGCCGAGCTGAAGAAGCTGCTGGCCGGCATGCCTCACGCCCGGCGGTTCGGTGCCGTCGGGATGGGCGAGCACGGCGGGTTCCAGCTGATCGTCACCGAGTCCACGTCCTTCGACGAGGACGCCTGGGAAGAGGACAACCCGGCCGTCTACGGGTCGGTGCGAAGGATGCGTGAGCGCATCGCGGCGCGCGAAGCCCGAGCGAAGCAGATGTACCCGATCACCACGCGGCGTGAGTCGCTGCGGTTCCAGGAGGCCTGACGTGACCGAGCAGAACGAGAAGCTCGTCGAGAAGAAGACGATCGGCGAAGTCGAGCGCATCGTCCACGGCTCCGGCCTGTGGGACGGCAACAGCGCGGTCGAGTTCTCCAACGACGGCGAGACATGGTCCGAGACCTGGGCACCGACCGACGCGCACCCGCTGCCGGAGTTCGCACGCATCGAGGTGTACCGCAAGGACGTCCGCATCCCGACGAAGGTCACGATCCGTTGGGACGAGCAGGTGCCCCGCGCCGACGAGTTCTGGGCGGGCAAGTGGGTCGGCGCACCGATGCGGCACTTCGGCCGCACCGCCCGCATGGTCGGCTTCCGTCAGACGTTCCGCGACCTGCTCGGCAACATCGTGATCGAAGACGAGGGCGACGAGCGCACCCTCCCGGACGCCACACCCGCCCAGACGCCAGCCGAGCGCGACTGGCGGACGGAGATCGCCGAAGCTCAGTCCCTCGTCCTGTTCGAGCAGATCGAGAAGGACGCCCGCGCCGCCCGGATCTTCACCCCGAGCCCGGAGGGCACCGCGCTGCACATCGCGTTCCGCGCGCGCCGCCGCGAGCTCACCGCCGCCGACCCCGACCCGTGGAGCACACAGGCGCCCGGCGCCGTGGTGAGCGCGCCCGACGAACACGTCGCCACCGTCGCGCCCGCCCGCCCGGCCCCGCAGGATCACCTGCCGCCGGCGAACCGAGCCGCGCGCCGCAAGGCCGCCCGCAAGAAGGGCGGGAAGCGATGACCGAGACGATCAACCCCGTCACCGGTGAGGTGGAGGACGCACCGAGCGTGCTCGAGCTGGTCCCGCTCGACCTGGTCGCCCTCGATGAGGATGCGCTGCTGGCGATGTTCCCGTCGCCGGTGCAGGTCGCGGGAGCGCTGCAGATCGCGCGTGCCCGGATCGGCCACGCTCCGGCCGTGCTGAAGGACCTCTCGGCGGCGGTGAAGTCCGCGAAGCGGGACCTGCTGATCGCGAAGGGCAAGGCGTACCGAGACGCACGGCAGGCCGGATTCAACATCACCGACGCCCGCGCCTACGCCGAGGTCGACGGTCCGGTCGTCGAAGCGCGGGAGGCCGTCGACGACGCCGAGCTCGAGCTGGAGTTCGGCCGCGACCTGCGCAAGTCGCTCACCACCGACATCGACATCCTCCGCAGCCTCAATGCGAACTTCCGAGCGGAGCACCACTCATGAGCACCACCACGATCGACGCGGCCGACATGACCGTGATCCACGAGCTGAAGCTGTCCACGTTCGACATGGGCTGGCTCGCGAAAGGACTCCTCGCGGCCGCGGCGCGCGGTGAGGTCTTCGGGGTGACCTACCACGCCCACATCACCGCCGACGGGCTGTCCGCCACGGCCTCCGCGACCGACGGGTATCGGATCCACCAGATGCAGCTCGCGCTGCGCGCCCCGGTCGACCAGCTCTCCGTCGTCCTCCCGCGCGAGGCGCTCGTCTGGGCGGCGAAGAACGTCCGCACGTTCGTCGCCAAGAAGGACGCCCTGATCGAGCCGATCGCGATCCTGCAGCTCGCCGTCCCTGCAATCCCGGACGAGCACTCGAAGCCCGGATGGGTCCAGGTCATCTACAAGGAGTGGGACGACGAGGACGCCCCGTCCGCCCGCTTCGACGCCCCACTCATCGGCGACGACTACCCCACGCTGGAGCGGATCATCGACAACGCCCGCACCGCGGACCGCGGGAAGCCGGCGCCGTTGAACCTCGACTTCCTCGCCGACGCCCGCACCCTGCAGACCCCGCACTCGACGATCCCGACGATCGACTACACCACCGGTGCTCAGGGCCGCCCGGGATCCGCGGTCCTCGACTTCTGGGAAGGGCCGGTCCTCCGCGCCACCGCCGTGATCCAGCCGACCCGAACCGAGGCCGACGAATGAGCGTCCCCTACGGCGAGTTCATCGCCCGCCGCCGCGCTCGAGTCCAGGCGGCGGGGCGCGACGTCGCGCGCGACGACCTGCACCCGTCGCTCAAGCCGTTCCAGTCCGACCTCGTCCAGTGGGCGGCGAAGGTCGGGCGCCCGGCAGTCTGGGCCGACACCGGCCTTGGGAAGACCCGCATGCAGGTCGAATGGTGCCGCCTGATGAGCGACACGTCCCTAATCGTCACGCCGCTCGCTGTCGCGCAGCAGACCGTGGAGGAAGCCGCGAAGATCGGCGTCGCGGCGCGATATGTCCGCGACGCCGCCGAGGTCGACGGCCCTGGCCTATATGTCACGAACTACGAGATGGTCGAGCGCTTCCCGGCATCCATGTTCGGCGCCGTCGCGCTCGACGAGGCGTCGATCCTGAAGCAGTCCGACGGGAAGACCCGCACCCGCCTGATCCATCACTTCGCCGAGGTTCCGTTCCGGTCGACGTGGACCGCGACGCCGGCGCCGAACGATCCGGAGGAGCTGACCAATCAGGCCGAGTTCCTCGGGCACATGACCCGCACGAACATGCTCGCGGCATACTTCGTGCACGACCAGGACGGGTGGCGTCTCAAGGGGCACGCGATCGAGCCCATGCTCGACTGGATGTCGCAGTGGGCGATCGCGATCCGTCGCCCCTCCGATCTCGGCTACGACGACGAGGGATACGACCTGCCCGGACTGGACGTGATCCCTGAGCTGGTCGCCGTCGAGATCGAGCCTGCCGACGGAGAACTGTTCGCCGTGTCGATCGGTGGCGTCTCGGGACGGTCGCGGGTGCGCCGCGAGACGCTGGCGGCGCGCGTCGCGCGCACCGTCGCGCTCGTCGAGGCCGAACCGAACGAGCCGTGGCTGCTGTGGTGCGGCCTGAACGACGAGGCCGACGCGCTCGCCGCCGGCATCCCAGGCGCGGTGAACGTGCACGGGTCGATGACCCCTGACGAGAAGGCAGACCGCCTGCTCGGCTTCGCACGCGGCGAGTTCCGTGTGCTCATCACGAAGATCGGCATCGCCGGGCTGGGCATGAACTACCAGCACTGCGCCCGCATCGCGTTCGTCGGGATGAACGACTCCTACGAGGGCTACTACCAGGGCATCCGCCGGTCCTATCGGTACGGGCAGACCCGCGTCGTCCACGCCCACATCGTGCTCTCGCACATCGAAGAACAGATCGCCGACAACGTCGCGCGCAAGGAACACCAGGCGAACCGCGTCATCGACGGGCTCGTCGCACGGAACGCACACCGGAAGGCAGCAGCATGACCCCGTTCATCCAGGAGGACGCCGATGTCTACGTCACCGACGAGGCCGCCGGCAAGATGTGGACGTTCTGGCTCGGTGACAGCGGCGCCCGCCTCGCTGAGCTCGCCGACTGCTCGATCGACTTCACGATCGACAGCCCGCCGTTCCCTGACCTGTACACCTACTCGAACAGCCCGCGCGACATGGGCAATGCCCTCGACCGCGCCGACTTCTTCGAGCAGTGGGCCTACATGATCCGCGAGAACCTCCGCGTCACCAAGCCGGGCCGACTCGCGATGGTCCACGTCCAGCAGGTCACCAAGCTCAAGTCCCGCGACGGGTACATCGGCATGTCCGACTTCCGCGGCGAGACGATCGCCGCGTACGAACGCGAGGGCTGGATCTACTGGGGCGAGGCGACCGTCGACAAGGACCCCCAGGCGCAGGCGATCCGCACCAAGGCGCAGCAGTTGATGTTCGTGACCAAGAACAAGGACCGGACGATGATCCGGCCGGCACTCGCCGACTACGCGTTGCTGTTCAAGAAGCCCGGCGAGAATGCCGTGCCTGTCGTCGGCGATCTCACGAACGAGGAGTGGATCGAGTGGGCTCGGCCGGTGTGGCTGGACATCAAGGAGTCCGACACCCTGAACGCGCGTGCCGCCCGTGAGGACGACGACGAGAAGCACCTGACGCCGTTGCAGCTCGGCTACATCGAGCGGGGCATCCGCCTGTACACGAACCCGGGTGAGACCGTCCTCACGCGGTTCGGTGGTGTCGGCTCCGAGCTGTACATGGCGGTAAAGCTCGGCCGCCGGGCACACGGCATCGAGCTCAAGCCGTCGTACTGGCGCGCCGGCTGCCAGTACCTCGCCGAACTTGAAGCCGAGATCGCGGCGCCGAAGCTGACCGACCTGCTCGACGAGAGCGAGGACCACGAATGAACCCGCCAATCGTCGCCGTCGATCACTTCGCTGGCGCGGGTGGGTGGTCTGTCGCGGCCCGCCGACTCGGCATCGTTGAGTACGGAACCGAGATCATGCGGGAGGCGATCCGCACACGATCGGCGAACGGGTTCCGGACGATCTACCGGGACGTCTGGTCGGGCCTGTTCCATCCCTGGCTCGTGCCTCCTCACGAGATGAAGATCTCCTCGCCGCCGTGCCAGACGTTCAGCCTCGCGGGCAACGGCGAGGGGCGAGACGCTCTCAGCGATGTCCTCCAGGCCATCGACGATCGGCGGTACGTCGATGTCCACAGCCTGTTCGCGCTCACGAAGCTCCTCGATCCGCGCACCGCGCTCGTCCTGACCCCGCTCGCGCATGTGTGGGCGCATCGTCCCCGCCTGGTGGCGCTTGAGCAGGTCCCGCAGGTCCTGCCCGTGTGGAACGCGATCGCGTCGGTGCTGCGCACTGTCGGTTACTCGGTGTGGACGGGGATCCTCTCGTCGGAGATGTACGGCGTCCCGCAGACGCGTCAGCGCGCGATCCTGATGGCGCGCCTCGACGGCGTCGCTGAGGCGCCGGTTCCGACGCACTCCCGTTACTACCCGCTCGAGCCGCACCGGTTCGACCCCGGGGTGTTGCCCTGGGTGAGCATGGCCGAGGCTCTCGGGTGGGGGATGACCGAGCGCCCGTCCCTCACGGTGACTTCCGGCGGGGCGGAGACCGGCGGCTACGAGCCGTTCCCGACGAACGCCCGAGCAGCGATGGAGAAGGCGCAGGCGCGGGGCGCGTGGATCATCGGCAACCAGGATTCACAGCTGGGCCGCGGGATGAAGCGTCGCCAGTCCCGGCACGTCAGCGCACCGGCGCAGACGGTGACCGGCCAGGCGCGTACCTGGAAGTGGGCCGACAGGCCCGCGACGACCGTCGCCGCTGACCCAAGGACCACAGCACGCGAGCACCACGAGCACGGCGAGCAGTCGAAGACGGCGCTCACCCTGACTCGCGACGAGGCGGCCACGCTCCAGAGCTTCCCGGACGACTTCATCTGGCGGGGGTCGAAGACCAAGCAATTCCTGCAGATCGGCAACGCCGTCCCGCCGCTCATGGCGGGCGCGGTGCTCGGCGCGCTGATCGCGGATGCCCGCGAGCGGAACCCGTGGGAGCAGATCTTCGCGGAGGTGGCAGGATGACGAAGCCGACGAACGCGACCCGCCAGGCCTGTTACTTCCGGGACGGCTACCGCTGCGTCATGTGCGGTGCCGTCGACGGGCTGACGTTCCAGCACCGCATCGCGGAGGGCATGGGCGGCTCGACGAACATCCCCGCCCCGGTGGACGGCCTGACCCTGTGCGCGTTGTGCAACGCCGCGTGCGAGGCGGAGCTGCAGATGCAGGCGCTCGCGAACGGTTGGAAGGTCCGCCGCTGGGTCGGCAGCGCCGCCCGCGTCCCGGTGTACTTCCCGCACGAGTTCGCATGGTTCCGCCTCGAGGGCACGAACCGGGTTCGGATCTCTCACGCCGTCGCGATGGAGATGGGCTGCGCAGTGTACGGCGACGACTGGATGAAATGGCGCGCCCGGGAGCTGTTCTCATGACCGCGGGCGAGGTGCAGCAGCTCGGCGAGGACCGCGGCGGCGGGATGACGGAGACCGCCACCGCGTGGACCCCGGACCGCGCCGTGACACTGCGCGCGTTGGAGGAGATCGACGCGATCCAGGCGGGCTCGCCGACGTGCCGCCTCTGCGGCCAGGCGTGCCGCCAGCTTGACCGCTACGGCCTGTGCTCGAAGACCTCCGAGGCTCACAAGGACTGGCGCGCGGGCCTCCGCGCCGACATGAAAGCGGGCGCGCGATGAGCATGCCGAGGTACGCGATGACGTACGTCGTCGTCTGGGCGGATGAGCTCGGCCCGGGCCGGCACGTGCTGAAGGTGGGCCGCGCGTGGCGGTTCGCTCGGGTGCAGATGATGACCGTCTCCGGTGGCCAGGTGCTCGTGCTCGCGCGCGGCACGGATGCCACGTGGGAGACGGAGGCGCTGCGGATCCTGCGCCGCTGGTTCCCGCAGGCGTTCGCCAACGAGCGCGAGGCCCGCCGGGTCCTGTTCAAGGGCCGCGGGTGGACGGAGTGCTTCGAGGTCGACGACGAGCACCTGCGCCTGGCGGTCGATCTGTGTTTCGAGGGATTCGCGAAGGGAAGCGAGCAAGGTGTCAACGAGGAGCGTGCAGCGGAGGATCAGCGCGGCGGACCTGCAGTGGCCGGGGTATCTCCGCGCGCCGTTGGAGGCCCGGCCGACGGCGCTGGGCCTGTGGCTGACGACGGATCCGCTGGGCCGGTGCGAGCTGGTGCCGGAGCTGATCGCCGCAGCGATCTACCCGGGCGAGGCCGCGACGGACATGGTGATCGAGCACGTGCTGATGCTCGCCGACGTCGGGTTCCTCACCCTGTACCAGGACGAGCACGGCGCGGAGTGGATCGCCCTACGCCGACCGCTGAAGGTCGACGCGCGCCTGGCCTCCTCGGATGCCCCGGAGCCGCCACGCGAGCATTCGCGAACGTTCGCGGCTGTGGGGGGAGCGCGCGAGCGGGCGCGGGCGAGGGTGCAGGCCGAGGGTGCCGAGCGTGCGGGGGAGTGGGCCGCGTGGGCGCACGAGCAGGAGCGCGGACCCCGTCAGCCGCGTCGGCCCCTGCTGATGGACGCCCCGCCGATCGGATGCCCCGATCACCCTCACGGCCGCTTCAAGGACTGCGGACCCTGCGGCACCGCGCGCCGACGTCACGACCGATGGGTCGCGGAAGCCCGCTACGGCGAGCAGATCACCGAACAGGAGCAGGGCGACGAGGGGGTGTGGGATGACGAGCCGTTCTGAGGTTCGCACGGTCGCGGACGAGTGGTTCTCCGACTTCCTCGCCCGCTGCGCGAGCCGCTACCAGAGGCCCGGACGGCTCTACGACCTCCGACGCGAGGGTGAGGGGCTGCCCACGAGGGAGGCGCGACGAGAGCGTGCCTACGACGAGAAGACCGAACAGCTGACCCGATACCTGCGAGGTCAGCAGAGCAACGAGGAGAACCATCATGAGCAAGAGCACGGAGATCTCGGCGACGCAGTGGCTGGCGGTTCGGGAGCGCGTCGTCGATCAGATGAAGATCGCGTCCCCGCAGTCGGCGAAGGACACCCGCGTGCGGATGGCTGAGCGCCTGATCCTCGAGGGCTGCATCGACGTCGAGTTCATGGCCGCCGAGATCGCTGCCGAGGAGCGGGCCCGGGAGGAGCGGATCGAGGCCGCGCGTCTGGCGCGTGAGGAGCGCGAGAGCAGCAACAGCCAGCAGCAGGAGGATCAGATCTGATGGCCGGGGAGACGATCATCACCGTCGTCGGGAACCTGACCGCTGACCCGGAGCTGCGGTTCACGCAGAACGGGCTGCCGGTGGCGAACTTCACGATCGCGTCGACTCCTCGGCACTTCGACAAGGCGTCGAACGAGTGGAAGGACGACCCGGCCCTGTTCCTGCGCTGCAGCGTCTGGCGCGAGTTCGCCGAGCACGTCGCCGGGAGCCTCACGAAGGGCATGCGCGTCGTGGCCCAGGGGCGTCTGCGGCAGCGTTCCTACCAGGACCGCGAGGGCAACCAGCGCACCGCGATCGAGCTGGAGGTCGACGAGATCGGCCCGAGCCTGCGCTACGCGACGGCGCAGGTCACCCGCGCCGCCCGCCGTGACGGCGCCGCGGCCGCGCCGCAGCAGACCGAGCAGTGGCCGACGGCGGAGCCGCCGGCCGACGAGTGGGGAGGGTTCTCCGATGACACGCCGTTCTGAGCCGAAGCCGGGCTGTCCGTACTGCCGTGGAGCCGGGTTCGTCATGGTGACCCGCGATCCGGACACGGACGTCGACTGCGTCTGCACCGACCCGCCGCTGTCCGCCGAGGAGCGCGTGACCATCATCGAGCGTCGCCTCGGCCTCACCCTCCTGCCCTGGCAGCGGGAGATCGCGATCCGTGCCCTGGACGGCGAGAGCAAGGTGACCAAGCGGGCGCGGCGCTCCGGGTGGAAGACGATCCGCCGAGTCGTGATGGAGGCGAGCCATGTCTGAGCGGGTGTGCATCCGCGGCTGCGCCCGGAAGGGCGAGCACCTGGCCGTGTGCCTGAACGCTGACGGAGAGCCGACGGCGGGCTGCACGGGCTGCGTCCCGTTCGACGCGGCCGACGGCGTCCTGCTGTGCGAGCGCTGCTTCCGCACGCTCCGCCGGCATCTGGAGGACGCCGCCGACCTCGTCGCGCACCTCCGATCGGTCGCGGACCCGACGAAGGCCGTCGTCCTCGATCGCGTCCGGGTTTCCTCGTCGATGCCGGAGCTCCCGGCCCCGGTCGCCGCGGATCTCGTGGACGCGTCGAACGACATCACCCAGAACCTGAACGCCTGGGCGAACTGGTGCGCGGGGGAGGACCGCGCCGCCGTCGGCTTGCACGCCGGCGCAGACGCCGCCGAGGCGCACGACGTCGTCCGGATGGCCGCCGACGTCGTCCTCGATGAGCTGGAGCACCTCGCGAACGACTCGCACCAGGTCCTCGCGCTCTGCGAAGACGCGATCGTCGTGCACCACGGCGAGCCATCGGTCTGGTCGATCGCGGACGCCGCCGTACGGTGGCCCCTCGATGATCAGCCGCGGTGGGCGTCCGCGCCGTGCCCCGAGTGCGACCTGATGGCCGTCCGGGTGCAGCCGTCCCGCGGGAGCCGCCCGACCCGCTACCGGTGCACGGCGGCCGAGTGCGGGTGGGAGGCGAACGAGCTCGACGACGGCGGCCTGTGGGCGGCAGTGTTCGCCGAGCCGACCCCGCCGGAGATCCGCCCGCACGACCCGGACCTGCTGACCCTCACCGAGGCAGCACGCGCTGCGGGGCGCACGGTCGGCACGATCCGCACCTGGATCCGCGACGGCCACCTCGAACGCATGGACGGCCGCGTCCGCCGCGACGATGTCCTCGCCGTGAAGGCGATGAAGGAAGGAGCGGCAGCATGACCGCTGAACGACAGCCCCGTCAGTACCTGCCCCGCGCCGAGGTCGCGGCCGTGGCGCGCCGGTCGGAGTCCACGATACGCAACTGGATCCGCGACGGCGTCCTCCGCCCCGTCCGCCCCGGATGGTTCGACCGCGACGAGGTGCTCGCCGCTGAGCGCGAGATGCGCGGCCGCCGCCGGCGACCCACGACGACCGCCCCGCGGGTGCTGCAGGTCGCTCCCGGGACATGGGTCGAGGTCGCTCCCTGCGGTGCCCACACGCCCGCACTCGACGGCGGCCTGATCGCCCTGACCTGCAAGCGGTGCGTTCTCCGCACAGCGACACCCAACCGCCCGATCCGTCATGAGGACTGGTGCCACGCGGTGACCGGATGTTCCGAGGCCGGCCACTGCACGTGCGACGGCACGGATCGCCCGGATGGGAGCGCGGAGCGATGACCGACGCCCTCTGGTGAAGCCTTCGGAACGATGCTATGCACCTGATCGCGGAGCACATCAGTGACTACGAAGAGCGGTCGAGCATCGCTGAGCAGTTCGCGCGCGACATACGAGAGGCAATGGCCCGCGAGGTCACCAACCGCCCGATTGGTCAGGGGGAGCGATGACCGCCTGCCGGTTCGTCACACTGACGTGCGACCGCTGCTACTCGATCTTCGACGGCAGCACAGATCGCACGGTGAGCGTGGGCGAGGTGGGTGAAGGCAGTCCCGATGTCGGCCCGCTATGCCACGATGGTTCGATGACCGACGTGAAGCCGCTCGTTCAGTCCAGTTCGGGGATGATCCACGTCGAGGGGTGCCCGCACATCGCCCACTACGTGGATGGTCACCGAGAAAGGGTGACGTTCGATCAGGGCGTCGCACATGAGATCACGCGAGTCGACCCGCAGACCGAGTTGGTGCGAACGATCACGAGCGAGTCAGTCGAGCGACGCTGGGTCAGCGCCAGGATTGATCGGGACAATCTCGCGGCGGTAGGTCACTACACGCGCTGCAGCCATTGCGCACCGGACGTGCCCGAGTACGTCACACCGACTCGTTACGTCTCGAAGGAGGCTAGGGCGCTCGGGCATAAGGACGTCGGCCGGGAGAGCACGGACGGTCGGATTGACGAGGTCCGACACTCCGCGCAGAGCGTAGTGGTGAGGTTCAGCGAGGGGCGCGAGCGCAGCTATGCCCCCTCTGAGCGTCTCGAGTTCGCCGTTGTCCCTCGACGGGCCTGAACTGGATCGTGAAGTACACCCCGACATACTGGACGCTCATCGCCCAGATACTCCCAGTGCTCATGCTGGCTCTGGTAGTTGAAGGGCGCGCGATCGCCGGCCAGTTTGCCCGAAGAAGGACTTTCGCCGAGTCCGGCGGGGTTCGTCTCCTCTACGCAATCATCTTCGGCGTAACCAGCGTCGCGCTCCTCTCTGGGCTCACTATCGCGCTTGAAGGCGCGCTCGGAGACGAACTCGCCCCCTGGAAGATCTTCGTCGCTGAAGCGTCGATCACCGTCGGCCTGAACACCGTTGTCCTCACCCCAGTGCTGGGAATCATGGTCGCGCTGATGGGTGATCGGCTGGTGCGGTTGCATCGGCGGATGCCCTTCTCTAAGGAGGCAAGGCGACGGCGACTTAATCGGTCGGTGCGAACCCGACTGGCGGAGATTCGTCGTGAGTTTGAAAGCAATCGGTTGGCGGCGCGCCTTACCTTGGCGCAGGGTTACGTCGAGGCTTATCGGATCCTCAGGACGGAGCCTCAGACAGTGGAGACTCGCCGCGAGTTCGAGGAGTTTGTCAGAGTGCTGGATGGTTGGCGGGACACCTACCGTATAGGGTTCACGCGCGTTGAGGAGCGCCTTTCAACCGCTGAGTCCGACCTCGCGGAAGGACGCGAACTGCTCGCAGATGAGGAGCAGGAGATCCTCCGCGAGGTCCTGAAATTGGCCTCCGGGCGATAACGCTCGGTCACGTCTGTCCATTCGAAGAAAGTCTGCACACAACTGCGGCAGGTTCTGTTAAGCTGTGCTTGCACCTGATCTATGACCTTGAAGCCTCGCCCTTCGGCGGGGCTTTCGTCATGTCTGGGGGGCCGATGTACGCGTGCGAGTCCTGCGGTCGTGAGTTCCCGTCCGTGCTGGCCGCGGCGGATTGTGCGGATCAGGATGCGTACGAGGAGGACGACCGGCTGCATGGTCGCGTGTTCGGTATTCACCGGATGCTGGGGCCTTCCAGGACGTCAGCGAGGGAGATGCCATGAACAGCGAGCACCGTGTCGATGTCGTCGTCGCACCGGCGAACCCCGGACCAATGCCGCGCGACGAAGCCGAGGCGATCGATCCCGAGGTGGCGGCGGCAGTCGTGGAGATCGTGCCGCGCCGTCGCAAGCGCTGATCATGGCGAAGAGCGTCCGTGACGGGAAAGGCCACCGCGCCTACCGTCGCAAGCAGGCCGCGCTGAAGCGGCGCACTCAGGTGGAGAAGCTCCCGTGCGGATATGGGTCGACACACGGGTGGGGATGTGGTGAGCAGATCGATACCACGCTGCCCGCCGGCCACCGCATGAGCTTCACCGCGGATCACGACACCGCCCTCGGTAACAGCGGGCCTCTGCTCGGACCGCTGGTGCCCATGCACCTGTCGTGCAACAGCAGGAAGAGCGACCACGCTCCAGCCGAGATCTGGGAGGCATCGTGACCCGTCAGGACCCGATCGCCTTCACGCCGGAGAACCGGGCGCTTGTCGAGCAGATCACCGGGAAGGCCGACACCCGCGGCAAGAACGCGCGCCGCCTCATCGTGGTTGACGGGGTCCTCCATCGTCCCAATGGTCGCTTCATCGTGGGTAACGTGCCTGTCATCGATCAGCGCGGCCGCATCGTCACTGCGCGCGACGAGGACGGTCACGCCTACATCGTCACCAGACGCCACCGCTTCCGTATCCCGAGGCGGCACCCCTGGCGCGGGAGTCGCAGCTGAGCGCCGTCTAAGCCGACGAAGGCCCGACAGACCGCCAGAAGGCCCGTGAGGCGCGGCTCTTGCCCGCCTCCGCCGCCAGGTCGCCAGAAAATCCAGGGTCGCGGTTCGCTGCCAACCTCCCGCGCCGGTCCTGGCGGTTCTCTCCGTGTGTCAATTCGCGAGTGTGTGGGAATCGGAGGGGGTGGGACGAATGGGACGGCCCAAGGCGCCCTGCGGCACCGAGGCGGCGTACCGACGCCACCTCCGCAACGGCGAGACGGTCGATGACGCGTGCCGCGATGCGCACGCTGCGATGCGTCGCGATGCTCGCCGTTCACCGGCCGCGGCCACGACCGCTCCGGCGCGACCGCCACGGTCCGAGGTGTCGGAGGACCGCGACGACATGCAGCTCATCGTCGACACGCTGCGAACCGTGTTCACCACGGTTGCGGAGAAGGATCCGACCCGCTTGGCGCCGATCGCGCGCGAGTTCCGGTCGGCTGTCGAAGCGACCCGCGGTCCGGTCGAGCCTCCGAAGGAGTTGACCCTTGCCGAGCAACTCGCCGAGGCCCGAGCTGCTCGGGCTGCAAGAGCCCAGAGTCAGGGCGCTGCCGCTCAGCCGCGTTGACACGCTGGTCGATGATGTCCTCGACATCTGCGATCTCGCCAACATCCGGTGCGACCCGTGGCAGGAGGGCGCGCTCGAGGCGATCGCGTCGATCGATGCCGACGGCCAGTGGGCTGCGACCGAGTTCGGAGTACTCGTCTCGCGGCAGCAGGGCAAGGGCAACATCCTGCTGCCGTACGAGCTCGCTCACCTGTTCCTCTGGCCGCGCGAGGACGGCGCCCCGAAGCTGATCGGCCACACCGCGCACGAGGGCGCGACCGCGCGGGAGGCATTCCGCCGAGCCCGCCGAACGATCCTCGCCTCGCCGATCTTGCGCGCCGAGCTCGTCGGCGGCGGCAAGCAGACTGCGCAGGGCGTCACCGGCATCTCGACCGGCAACGGCAACTGGGCAATCGAGCTGAAGAACGGCAACCGCCTGGTGTTCTTCACCAGGACGGGCGCCGCTGGCGTGGGAATCTCCTTCGACGTTCTGATCGTGGACGAGGCGCAGCACTCACCGCTCAGCATCCTCGAGGCGCTGCTTCCGGCGTCGGACGCGAGTCCGAACCTGCAGGTGCTGTTCACCGGCACGGTCCCGAAGGAGGACCAGGACGGCGAGTACTTCGAGGGCATCCGTGATCGAGGCCGCGCCGGTGGTCAGGAGCGCACCGGATGGATCGAGCACACACCGGTAGGGTCGGATGACCCCGACACGGCGGCGAAGATCGACCTCGGCTCACCGCAGACGTGGCGGGAGGCGAATCCCGGCCTCGGGATCCGGCTGGCGTGGAGGACCGTCCAGGACGCCTGGAACCGCATGGGCCAGACGAACCCGGAGGCGTTCGCACGGCAGCGGTGCTCGATCTGGCCGAGCCGGCGCCCGGAGACGGCGGCGAAGCTGTCCGAGCTGGACCTCGAGGTGTGGAAGCGGCACGCCCGCGACGACGCCGCGGTCGTCGGCGACGGCGTGGTGCTGTCCCTGGCTCTCGGCCGCGGTGGCGGGTACGGCACCATCGGCGCCGCCGTCCGGGTGGACTCCGAGACCATCGCGGTAGAACATCTGCACACCGAGAGCGGCACCCGCTGGATCGCGCCGAAGCTGAAGGAGCTGAAGGCGAAGCACGGTAACGCGCTCGTCGTGCTCGACCCGAAGAACGCCGCCGCCGTCATCGGCGCGCTCGACGCCGCCGGCATCAAGTACCTCGCGATGAACCTCGACGAGATCGCCGCAGCGCACACTCTGTTCATCGAGTTCGTGAACGCCGGGCTCGTCCCGCACCGCAAGCAGGACGAGGTCACCCGCTCGCTCGAACTCGCGACGACCCGGAACATCGGCCGTGCCGGGATGACATGGGAGCAGTCCGACCCGACCAAGCCCGTCAGCCAAGCGCAGGCCATCACCTGGGCGCTGTGGGGCGTGCTCAAGTCCGAGGCGTCACCGCAGAAGCGCAAGGCGCCGCCGCCGAAGGCAGCCGTGCTCACCCGCGCCGACATCGGTCGCGACGAGCTCGATCTCGCCTCGGCGCGATTCTGACGAAGGAGGTGCGCCTTGACTGAGATCGGTTACCAGGCGGACTCGGGGCTGGTGGGCTGGGGCAAGCTCACGGCGGAGACGCACGAGACGAACCCCGAGCTGCAGTGGCCGAACTCGATCGACGTATTCGACCGCATGCGCCGCGAGGACCCGCAGGTGAAGTCGGTGCTGCGCGCGGTGACCCTGCCGATCATGCGCACCGAGTGGGTCATCGACGGTGCCGGCTGCCGTCCGGAGGTCGTGGCGCACGTCGCCGCAGATCTGGGGCTCCCGGTGAAGGGGGAGCCGTACGTCGCACCGCTGCGCACGCGGGGCCGGTTCTCGTTCAAGGAGTTCCTGCGTCTCGCGCTGCTGGAGCTCGTCTACGGGCACAGCTTCTTCGAGCAGGTCTACGACCAGTCCTCGGGGAGCACCCACCTGGCCAAGCTGGCGTGGCGTCCGCCGCGCACGATCTCGGACATCGAGGTCGCGAAGGACGGCGGGCTGGTCGCTATCCGTCAGCACGGGCTGTCCAGGCCGATCGGAGTCGACCGTCTCGTCGCGTTCGTGAACGAGCGCGAGGGGTCGAACTGGCTTGGGGAGTCGTTGCTGCGCTCCGCGTACAAGATGTGGCTGCTGAAGGACCGCGTGCTGCGAATCCAGGCGCTCACCGCGGAACGCAACGGCCTGGGCCTGCCGGTATTCACCGTCGGCGCCCCGCCGGAGGGTGAGGATCTGGACAAGGTCATCGCCTGGCTGGACGAGGAGATCAAGCGCGGCCTGGAGATCGCGAAGCAGGCGCGGGCGGGAGAAGCGGCGGGCGCCGCGGTAGGCCCGGGCGGCAAGCTCGAGTTCGTCGGCGTCAGCGGGAAGCTCCCGGACACCGAGGGGCCGATCCGGTACTACGACGAGCAGATCGCTCGCGCAGTCCTCGCGCACTTCCTGAACCTCGGCACCGAGACCGGGTCCTGGGCACTCGGGTCGACCTTCGCGAACTTCTTCACCGACTCGCTGAACGCCGTCGCGCAGCACATCGCCGACGTCACCCAGCAGCACGTCATCGAGGACCTCGTCGACCACGCGTTCGGGCCGACCGAGCCCGCACCGCGGCTGGTGCCTGCCGTGATCGGCGAGCAGCAGCAGATCACCGCGGACGCGATCAAGTCACTGATCGAGTGCGGCGCCGTCAAGCCCGACCCCGCGCTGCGCGCGTACGTCCGAGACAAGTTCGGGCTGCCGGTCGAGGACCTCACGGACGCCGCCGAGACCGCGGACGCGGTGCGCGACCTTGCCCGGACCGTGGCCGAGATCTCGCAGAAGGTCTATCTCGCGACCGACAAGCCGCCGCTGCGGCAGGACGAAGCCCGCGACATCCTCCGTGCCGCCGGAGCGGACCTGACCGGGGACGGACCCGACGTGAGCCGGATCCCTTCCACTCAGCCTGAGGAGGCCGCATGAATCCGTTCCGACCCGCCGGGCGCGCGAGCGTCGAGCGCACCCCTATCCGTGCCGAGCTCCCGTCGTCGAAGACGAGCGGCACCGTCGCCACCCTCCGGCTGTACGACCCGATCGACAGCTGGGGCGAGTGGTGGGGCGTCTCCGCGAAGGAGTTCACGCGCGTCCTCGACGAGCTGCCTGACGACATCAGCGAGATCCGGTTGCTGATCAATTCGCCGGGCGGCGAGGTGTTCGAGGGCATCGCGATCATGAACGCGCTGCGCTCTCACCCGGCGAAGATCACCGCGGTCGTGGAGGGCATCGCCGCGTCGTCCGCCTCGTTCATCGCTGCGGCCGCCGACGAGCTCGTGATGATGCAGAACAGTCAGCTCTACATCCACAACGCCTGGGCGATCGCGATCGGTGACGCCGTTGAGCTGCGGGAGGTCGCCGCCGAACTGGAGGCGTCCTTCGACCGCAACATCGCGAGCGTGTACGCGGCGAAGTCCGGAGACACGGTAGAGCATTGGCTCGCCGAGATGGACAAGGACCGATTCCTGACCGCCGAGGAGGCTGTCGCGGAGAAGCTCGCCGACCGGATCGAAGGCGTCGGCGACGCCGAGGCCGCGAAGGCGAAGTTCGACCTGTCGGTGTTCGCGCGGAAGAACGGCCGCCGGGCCGCCGCGCACGTCGACGCACAGACCCCGGACTCGACCGAGCCGGGTACCCCCATCCAGAAGGAGGAGCTCACCGTGAGCGACACCATCAAGGCTGGCATCATCGAGCGGCTCGGCGTGACCGATGCCGATGCTTCCGACGAGGCGGTTCTGGCCGCCCTCGACGAGGCGCTCGCTGAGCAGGCCGACACCCCGGCCGCGCCCGCCGCGACCATCCCGGACGGCGCGATCGTCATGGACAAGGCCCTGCACGACCAGCTCCGCGCCGACGCCGACAAGGGCCGCCAGGCGATGGAAGCGATCGACGCGCAGCGTCGTGACCAGATCATCGCGGACGCGATGAACGACGGCCGCATCGCGGCGTCCGCCAAGGACGGCTGGCGCGCCCAGCTCGACAAGGACGAGGACGGCATCAAGGCGCTGCTCGAGTCCTTCCCGAAGAACGCCGTGCCCGTCGAGGAGATCGGCCACGCCGACACCCTCACCAGCGCCGACGACGCGCTGTACGGCTCGGTGTACGGCTCGACCGAGAAGGAGGCCTGAGCATGGCCAGCTACCTGCCCCTGTTCCGCCCGGGTGACACCGTCACCTTCAACGTGACGGCTGCTGTGATCGGCGGCCAGGCCGTCGAAGTCGGCGCCACCGACATGTCGGTCGCGCCCGCCGCCGCCGGATCCGCGAAGTACGTCGGCGTCGCCGGCTACGACGCGGCCGTCGGCGACAAGCTGACCGTCGAGATCGGCAAGCCCATCCACGAGCTGAAGGCGACTGGTGCCATCACCCGCGGCCAGAAGCTCGAGACCGCCGCCGCAGGCACCGTCCGCACGGTCGCCGAAGGCGACGCGGTCTTCCTCGCCCTGACGTCCGCCGCGGACGGTGCGCTCGTGCGCGCCCTCCAGCTCTGAGAAAGGAGAGCACGATGCAGACCTACCCGCTCACCCCGAGCCAGCTCGCCAACGTCTCGGCCGCCGAGGTCATCGCGTTCCTGAAGTCGCCGACGCTCGTCGCTCGCCGCTTCGGAGAGATTCTGCAGGCGCAGCAGTTCCTCGGACTGTTTCTGCTGCAGAAGCGCTTCACGATCACCGGAGGCGCGATCGGCGTCCCCATCAACGAGGTGATCCGTGCACAGCGTGGCGCTGAGATCGTCGCCCCCGGCGGCGAGTACAAGCTCACGCCGATGTCGCAGGAAGAGTACGAGTTCTATTCGGCGATGAAGGACGGCCTCGCCACCGAAGTCACGGACGAGCAGGTCGGCCGGCTGCTGCGCCAGCCGATCGACGACGCCTTCACGTTCCTGCAGACCGAGCTCGTGTTCTCGGCGAACGAAATGGCGATCGGCGCCGTCGCGTCGTCGATCACGAACACCATGGCCGCCGGCGCGACCTGGACCACCGGAAAGCAGGTCTACAAGGACGCCCTGCGCGTCAAGGCCGCGGTGCGCCGGCAGAAGCTCGGCTACTCGATCGACACGGTCGTCCTGCCGGGTGAGCTGTACGCCGAGGTCATTCCGGAGCTGCTCGAGATCCTCCCGAAGGACGACCGCCAGGCGCTCACGGACGGCTTCCCGACCGTGGCCGGCCTGACGTGGATCCCGGACGACGGCGACGACATCACCGACCCGCTGTTCGTGGACCGGCGCCGCCTCGGCGGCATCGCCCGCGAGCAGATCCCCACCCCGGAGATGCGTCCGATCGGCGGAGACACCGGCGTCGAGATCGCGTCCATCCGCGTGCCTGAGTCGGAGAAGACCCGCCTCCAGGCCCGGAACGTGCACGTGCCGATCGTCACCGACCCGCTCGCCGCGTTCTACCTGACCGGAACGGAGGCCCCGTGATGAGCACCCAGCACATCGTGACGGCCGCGGCCGCGAAGGTGTCCGTCGGCGGCGCCGGCGGGAACCGCGTCGCGGTCCTCCTGCGCCGCGGCGACGTCGTACCCGAGGGCGTGTCCGAGGAGTCGCTCAAGCACCTCACCGACCGAGGACTCATCGAGGCCGTCGACGTCGACGAGGCCGCCGAGGATGCCGAGGTCGTGGACGAGGGCATCTACAAGGGTGTCAGCGTCAAGGACCTGAAGGCGGAGATCGACAAGCGCAACTCCGACCGCGAGGACGCCGCCAAGGTTGTTCCCGCCGAGCCGGGCAACCGCCCGCAGATCGTCGCCGCGCTTCTCGCGGACGACGCCAAGCAGTAACAGTCGGGGGGCGATGACGTGATCACGCATGACCAGGTCGGCGCCGACGAGGACCTCGCCCGTGAGGTCCTCGTCATCGCTCGCGACATCGCCCCCTGCCTCGACTCCCTGGCCGGGGAAGACGAGAAGAACGCGCTCGCGATCCTGCGGCGCGTGTTCAAAGCCGCTGCGGCTCGCGGCTCGCGGTTCGTGAAAGGGCAGTCGATCGGCTCGGCGCGCGTCGAGTACGACGTCGCCGTCCGGTCCGCGTTCGACGGCCAGCCGACACGGGCCCTGCGGGCGCTGTGCGCTGCGCGTCCGTCGGCCGCGCACTCAGCGGGCAGCTTCCCCACGGATCGGCCGGTGGGCCGCATCTGGCCGGAGAGGTACTGAGCATGGACTTCCCGTTCGGGCGCACCGTGGTCCGGCTCCGCGCGAAGCCCGTCCTGGACCCGTACTCGCAGACGGTGATCGGCGAGGACTGGGATGACCCGGACGAGCTCCCCATCCCCGGGGCGTTCATCGCGCAGACGTCCACGTCCATGCTGAGCAACGCCACACGCGAGCAGGCACTCGAATCGAAGTCGCTGTTCTGCGAGGGCACGGTCGACGTCCAGAAGGGCGATCGGATCCGCGACGGCGGGGCCGACGCCCCGCTGTACAGCATCGACGGCATCCCGCCAGCGGCGGACACGAACCCGTTCACCGGGTGGACTCCGCCCCGAGAGATCCCGCTGACCCGATCGGTCGGCTGAACCGAAAGGCGGTGACGCCATGCCCCGGAAGGATCAGACCATCGTCGAGTTCAACCCGAAGTTCTTCGACGCGATCCTCCGCACTGCCCGTGTGGAGACGCTCACCGACGAGGTCGCGGAGCGCGCACTCGCGATCGCGAAGTCGACCGCACCCGTCGATTCCGGCGACTACCGTGACGGCCTGCACATCGAGCACTACGAGGCGACCTACCGGCGCACGACCCGCGTCGTCGGCGACGACGCGAAGACGCTACTGATCGAGTCGAAGACGGGCAACCTCGCCCGAGCCCTGAAAGCGGCGAAGTCGTGAGGGTCACCCCGCCCGACCTGGAGCTGTGGCTGACCGGATACGTGCGCACGCTCGCCGCTGCCGAAGGCCACGACGTCGAGGTCGGGAACAAGGAACCGGTCGGGCTGAAGCTGCCCCTGGCACGCCCGCTGATCGTCATCCGTGACGACTCCGGGACCCGGATGAACTGGACGACGTTCGACCGATCCATCGGCGCCTCGGTGCTGGCCGGGTCCCGCATGAACGACAAGCCGGCGAACGACCTCGCCCGGTGGCTCGCCGGGGTCCTGTTCGACGACGAGCTCCCGCTGGTGTCCGGCAGCCCGATCGCAGCCGTCGACTTCGACGGCTGCAACGGCCCCTATGCGGTGACGGAGCCCCTCGACGTCGCCCGCCGCTACATGACGGCGCAGTACGTCGTCTCCGGCTCCTGGTGAGCCACCACCGACCTGCCCGCCCGTCTGGGCGGCCCGCATCCACCCGATACCGAACCGGCCCCGCCTGGGGACGTCGAACCATCAGAAGGAGAAGATCATGGCGGCTGACACTGCCGGTAACGACCTCGACGCCGTCGGCGTCCCCCTCACGGGCCTCGCGGCCTTCGCCCCCGCCGAGGTGGCCAACGTCATCCCGAAGCTGGACCTGAACAAGAGCCCCCTGACCCTGCCCGCCGCGTTCAAGCGCCTCGGCCTGTACAAGGTCGATGGGGGACCGGCACCGTCGCGGGAGTCCGGCGACGCGATCGAGTTCTTCCAGAAGGGGTACACCCTCGCCGGCGACGGCACCCGGGCGGTGGTGATCAACCTCGCCGAGCAGAACCCTGCCGTGCAGGAGCTCACCGAGGGCGCCGAGCCGGACGCGAACGGCGTCATCGAGGTGTCGTCCTCGATCCCCTCGAACCGTTTCATCCTGCTCGTGGTCACGAAGTACCGCGGCGGGAAGGAGAAGCGGCAGATCGGCGTCGCCGCGGTGACCGCGGTCGAGCCGGATCAGCAGACCCGCGGTGAGGTCGAGGGCCAGGCGGTCACCTTCACCTGGCAGGAGGACGACCTGTTCAACGGGGCGCCGTTCTGGCAGTGGGTCGGTGTGCCTGGCGCCGCCCCCGGCGAGGGCTGACCCAAGACCGGCTGGTCGGGGTGCTATCGGGTCACCCCGGCCAGCCTCACCTCTTCTCGACCCGACCCACCCGTAACCCGACAAGGAGACCATCATGGCCACCAAGACCAAGACTCCCGAGTACGACTTCGACAGCTGGTCGGAGGACGCGGAGGAGAAGGCGATCGCGCAGATCGCCGACACCATCGACGTGCGGTACATCATCGTCGAGCGGACATTCATCGGCCGCTTCACCGACGGCACGATCGTCGAAGTGCCGATCTCCCTCAGCCTCGACGACGTCGACAACCTCGACGGCGTCGGCGGGCCCGTGGACCAGTTCAAGACGATCCTGACCAACGTCGGCGGTGAGGCCGCTGCGAAGGCGTTCACGTCCCACGACATCGCCGAGACGGCCGTCCTCGCGGAGAAGTACTTCACGATCCTGCAGCGGGTCACGAAGGCGGCCCTCCCGGAATAGTCTCCGTCGCCCAGATCATCCGAGAGCACCGGACCGCGGCCGCCCGCACGCTACGAGCGTTCGGTGTAGGGATCTCTGATCTGGGCGACGGTCTCACCTGGGGTGAGGCGAAGATCCTCCTCGAGGCCGCCGCGGAGGATCCGTCCACGCACCTCGGCGCCGAGCTCGCCGGGTGGGCGTACCCCGCGACGACCCTGGATCTGCTGGGGCTGATCGCGCAGATCGGGAACGCGAACGCGGCGAAGAAGCTCATGCCGTGGGCGATGCCCGGCCCGCGCAAGACCGCCCCGCGCGACGCCGCCGAGGTCGCCGAAGCGGAAGCGTCCCTCGAGGAGGGGCTGGTGTTCACGTCCTGAGGGGGTGCTGATGTCCTCCGAGGTCGGTTCCGGTCACATCTCCGTCTTCCCCGTGTTGACGGGCTTCAAGGCCCGCGTCGCGAAGGAGACCCGTTCCGCGGGCGCCGCGGGCGCGAAGACCTTCGAGGGCGGGTTCAAGGGTGCCGGGGCCCGCACGGGCCGGACGCTCGGCCGCGACATGAAGTCCGCGCTGACCACGGCCGCCGGCGACATGGGCGCGGGCGCGCTGCGGAAGCTGACCGGGGACGTCGCGTCCGCGTCGGCCGCACTGTCCAAGGCACGGCTGAAGCAGCAGGACGAGGCCGGGAAGGTGCGTGTCGCGGAGGCCCGCCTGCAGGAGGCGATCGCGAAGAACGGGGCGACGTCGTCGCAGGCCGTCGCCGCGGAGGAACGCCTCGCCTCGGTGCGCCGCACCCACACCGCGGCGATCGACGCGGTCACCGCCGCGTCGAAGCGTCTCACCGCCGCCCAGCAGGCCGTGACCGCCGCCCAGACCGCGGTGGACGCCGCGTCCTGGTCGAAGGTGTTCACCGGCGTCAGCGGCACCCTGGGCGCCCTGCGCGCCGGGTGGAAGGACGCCCGCGCCGCGCAGTCCGCGTTCACTGGCCTCGCCGGATCCCTCGGCGGGCTGCTGCGGGCGGTGTCGGACGTATCCGGGCTGACCTTCCTCGGGAAGATGGCCCGGCTGACCGCGCAGCGGGTCGCTTCGACGTTCACGTCCCTCGCGACCCAGGTCGGCGGCAAGCTCGCTTCCGCGTGGGCCGCCACCCGCGGGTGGCTCGGCGGTATCGGCTCCACCGTCCGCGGCGCGTTCGCCCCGCTCGGCCAGTACCTCGCCGCGCAGGCGACGATCCTCGCGTCCCCGTTCGTCAAGCTCGGGTCGAAGGTCTCGACCTGGCTGAGCCCGGTCACCACCCAGGTGCGCGGGATCTTCGCGAAGATCGCCGCCGCCGGTGGCCCGGCCGCCCGCGGCCTGGTGTCCTCGTTGGCGTCCGGTGTCGGCCGTCTCGGTGCCGTCGCCGGATCCGCGTTCCAGGGGATCGTCTCCGCCGCCAGCACCGCCGCGTCCGCCGCAGGGCGTGCGCTCGGCACCGGGATCCAGTCCGCCGCGACCGCAGGGGTAACCGCCGCCGCGGCCGCTGTCGGGATCGCCCTGACCAAGGGCATGTCCCGGCTGACGTCGCTGGACACCGCCCGCGCCAAGCTCACCGGGCTCGGCAAGGACGGCCTGACCGTCGCGGCCATCATGAACGACGCGACCGCGTCGGTGAAGGGCACCGCGTTCGGTCTCGGAGAGGCGGCGAACGTCGCCGCCGGCGCGATCGCCGCGCAGATCCAGCCCGGCGAGCAGCTGCAGGGACACCTGAAGCGGATCGCCAACACCGCCTCGGCCGCGGGCTCCTCGATGGAGGAGATGGGCGCGCTGTTCAACAAGGCAGCGACCCAGGCCAACGGCGTCCAGAACGACGTCATCAGCCAACTCGCCGACCGCGGCATCCCCATCTACCAGGAGCTCGGGAAGATCCTCGGCGTCACAGCCGGGGAAGTGTTCGACCTCGCCTCCCAGGGGAAGGTCGACTTCGACACGTTCGCGCGCGCGGCGGAAGCTGCCGCGGGAACCGTCGCCGACGAGATGGGCAAGACCGTCCCCGGCGCGTTGAAGAACATGTTCGCCGCGCTCGGCCGTGTCGGCGCGAACGTGTTCGGCGGGATCAACAAAGAGACCGGCGAGATGTTCGGCCTCTACGCCAAGCTCGCCCCGCTATTCCAGTCGGTCACGAACGCGCTCGGCCCGATCGAAGAGAAGGCCCTCGCGTTCGGCGACACCCTGTCCCGGGTGCTCGGTCCCGCAATGGACTGGATCACCAACCTCCTCAACCGGTTCGGGGAAGGCGGGCTTGCCGCGTTCGACGGGCTCAAGGGCCTTGCGCCCGTCCTCGGCCCGGTCGTCGGCATGCTCACCGCGCTCGGCGCCGGAGGGCTCGCCGGGCTCCTGTCCAAGCTCCCGCTCGTCAGCGGGCTGCTCGGCGGACTCGCCGGCCCCCTCGCCGCCCTCGGTGGCCCCCTCGGGATCGCCGCGGCCGCACTGGCTGGGTTCTTCGCCACCGGCGGGGACGCCGGGGCCCTGGTCGCGACGATCACCGGGATCGTGTCGAAGATCACCGAGGCGCTGCCCGGGGTGATCGACGTGGTCGTCCAGGCGCTGCCCGGCATCGTGCAGGGCATCCTCTCCGCGGTCCCGCAATTGGTCACCGCCGCGACCGGCATCGTGTCGGCGCTGGTGGACGGCATCGTGACCGCGCTGCCGCTGCTCGCGGACGGGGCACTGTCGATCCTGACGGCGCTGATCGACGGGATCGTGGCGGACCTCCCTGCGATCATCACCGCAGCGATCCGTCTCGTGATGACCCTCATCCAGGGGATCATCCAGGCGCTGCCGCTGATCGTGCAGGCCGCGGTGTCGCTCGTCGGCGGACTGCTGTCGGCGATCGTGGCCGCGCTCCCGACGATCATCCAAGGTGGCATCCGGCTGCTCATGGCGCTGATCCAGGGGATCGTCACCGCGCTCCCGATGCTCCTGCAAGCCGCCCTGTCGCTCGTGATGGGGCTGCTGCAGGCCATCGTCGAGAACCTGCCGATGATCATCGAAGCGGGCGTGCAGCTGCTGCTGTCGCTCGTGCAGGGACTCATCGCCGCGCTGCCGCAACTGATCACGACAGCGGTCGAACTGGTGCTCCAGCTCGTCGCCGGACTGATCACGATGCTGCCCGAGCTCATCACCGCGGGAATCACGCTCGTGGTGTCGCTGATCAAGGGCCTCATCGAGGCGATCCCGAAGATCATCGCCGCCCTGCCGCAGATCGTGAAGGCGATCTGGGATGGGCTGGCCGCGGTCGATTGGCTCGGCCTCGGAGCGCAGATCATACAGGGCATCATCGACGGGTTCTTCTCGATGGTCGGCGCCGTCGGCGACGCGATCGGGGAGGTCCTCGGCGGGATCCTCGACTTCTTCCCGCACTCTCCGGCGAAGAAGGGGCCGCTGTCCGCTTCCGGGTGGCGGCAGTTGAAGGAGTCCGGTGCGGCAACGCTCGCCCAGTTCAACGCTGGTGCGGACGACGAAGCCCCGAAGTTCGGTGACGCCCTGGTGGATGCGGCCTCGACCGCGTCACGGCGGGCGCAGGCCGCGATGGAATCCGCGTCTGCCACCGTGGCCACGTCCGGCGGCGGAGGCGGGGGAGGGGCGTCCGTACCCGTGACGCACATCGAGCAGCACAACACCTACGCGCATGAGGATCCGAAGGTCGCGGCCGCGTTGGCGCGCGACCAGATGGACAGCCTGGTGAGGAGTTCCTGATGGCCGCCCCCGAGACCACCCTGATCATTCGCGCCGACGGTGCGGAGATTCGGGGGCGGCCGCGGGCGACCGAGTCGGGGATCTTCGTCGCGAAGGATGGCGTGATCGGAATCGACGATGGCGCCGAAGTCCGTCGTGAGTCCATCCCGCGCCCCGGGGAGCGTGGCGAGTTTGACCTCGCCGTGTTCTCCGGGGCGCGGGTGGTCTCGATCGATTTGCACGTGATCGCTTACTCGATGACGGAGTTGCGCGCGCTTCGCTCGCAGCTCAAGCGCGTCGGCCAGGGCGGTCGGCGATTCCTGGTGGAGATCGATCATCTGGGCGATACCGTCTCCGGGTGGGCACGGCGTGGCGGTCAGATCACGTTCCGTGACTCGGGGAAACGGCACGGACGGCACTACGCGAAAGCGTTCGTGCAGTGGGTATTCCCTGACCCGATCCTCGTCGGAAGAATGCGCAGCACCGTCCGCGCAGGGTCGATCCGGATCTCCCACAAGGGGGATGCTCCGATCGCGCCGCTCATCGACGTGTACGGGCCGTTTCCGAACGGGTACACGATCACGGCGGCCGGGCTCGGCCAGGTGGTGGTGACCACGGCGTTGCCGGCTGGCGCCATGGAGACGGTCGACGTCGGTGCGTCTCGTGTGTACCGCAACGGGGTCCGTGTGCTCGGCGCGATCAGCTATCCGGGCCGGTGGGAGATCCCCGGCGGTGAGCTCGGCGTCGTTCACAGCGTCACGGGAGCCGGCGGGACGGGAACCATCCAGGGGCGCATCTACGACGCCTACGAGTGACAGGAGGCGCCGGTGGGCGAGTTCTCAACAGAGGTACGTACGACCCAGGGCGGCGTGTTCCTCGAACGGCTCACTCCGGAGTCCGGGGAGTGGGAGCGAGGGAACCCGACAGGTGAGAAGACACACGTCTTCCGCCTCGGCGATCACGACGGTCTCTCACGAGCGGACCGGCGGGAACTGTTCCAGCCGCGGACTCGGATGATCACGGTCTGCTGGAATGGGCAGCCGATCTGTCACCGGCCGATCCGAAACCTCTCGTTCGACATCACGACCGAGAAACTCACCGTTACCCATGAGGACATCCGGGCAAGGATCCTTCGCCGATACCTGTGGGGCGTCGGGCACATGACGCCGCAGTCCGTGTTCGACTGGCGCGGATACTCCACACGCGGTGTCGCGCGGCAGGTGTTGTACTACGCCCTCGTGCACCCGTACAGCGCCGCCTGGCCGCTGAATGTGGACGTCGGCGGCGCCGAGCTCGGCTCGTCACCGTGGGCGCAGTACTTCGCGTACGACGGACAGACGGCGGGAGACATCCTCTCCGACATCGAGGACATCGGGCCGGACATCGAGCTGGAGCCCGAGTTCCGAAACGGCGCCGCTTGGTGGGCGGCAAGGATCGGTACCCCGCACCTGACGGGTCCCGCGTACGAGCTTCCCCTGCGGGCCGCGCCCACGAGCGGAGCCGCCCCAGCGCCCGGGTCGCTCGTCGGCGCTCAGGTCGTGCACGACGGTTCCGAGATGGCTACTGGAGCTTTCGCCGTCGGCCGCGGGTCCGAACAGGACCAGCGGATCGGACAGGCCGCACTCCCAGAGACCGTCCCGGTCTCCGCCGACTACATCGTCCCCTATCGCGAGATCGACGACCAGGCCCACCTCGACGCCCTCGCGTTGGCATGGGTGCAGTCACACGCCGGTCCTCGGGTTCAGTGGTCGACCGACGTCCTCACCCAGGACATCCCGCCTTCTGAACTTCGGATCGGATCGATCCTCACTGCCCTCATCGACCAGACCAGCCCGTGGCTCGACCCAGGCATCGTGCGTCGTCGGGTCATCGGGTACTCCGGGACAACAGAGTCCGCCCAGTACTCGCTCGTCCTCGAACCGCTGTAGGAGGTGCGATGGTAGCGCGACAGCGACTCGATCTCCCGCAAGCAATCACGGGACTGAACCGGCGCCTGCGATCGGCCGAACGTTCCGCACCGCTCGGGTTCTCCTCGATCACCCGCGGCGGAATGCGAGTCGAGTCCGCGGAAGGCATCCGCGTCAACCAGGTGATCGGCGGGGACCCAGGCATTCGCGTCACCGGCCTCCAGCTCGTCGACGGCACCCTCCGCATCACCGGACGCCTCGAGGGCAACGGCACCATCATCTGGCAGGGCACGATCGACCTGCAGGGCCCGTGGAAGCTGACCGGCAACGGGCAGATCACCGGGAACGTCGACATCACCGGGATCCTCAAACTGATGTCGGACCTGATCGTCGCGACGAACGGGCGCATCGTCGTCCAGGGACCCGATGGTGACACGGTGCTGAACAACTCTCGGATGGACTTCGCGAACGGGTCCTCCGTGCGAGCGGACATCGACGGGATTCAGATCACGAAGGGCAACGCTCAGGCCGCCGCATTCGACGGCGTCGCGCGGCTGCGCGTCGGCTCCCGGTCCCTGACCGTCTCCAACACCGGCATCACTGCCTCGATGAACACGATTCCGAAGGTCGACGTCGGCGCATGGGCTCAGCCGAACATGGTGGTGATCAGCGGCAGCAACGAGTTGCTGCGGGTCGTCAACTAGTCGGCACGTAGTTCAAGAGGTCGGGGCACAGGTTCGCTCGCGCGGCCGAGATGATGACCCCGCTGTCCGCGAAGTAGCCGAGGCCATTTGGCTGCTCACCCTCGATGAGAGACATCACCTCGGTTGACTCGTTGGCGCGGATCCGATCGCATGCCTGCATGCCTGCATCCAGCAACTGCTGGTCGGTGGCGTTCGGGATCTGCGTGTTCTCTGGGAGCTCATCGCGTACCTGAGAGATGAACGCCTCCGGCGAGACTTCGGGGGCCTTCGGCTCCTCCGCCACCAGCGGTTCCGCGGTCGGTGTCTCCGTAGGTGTCGTCGTTTCGGGTGCTGCGCTCGCATCTGCGGGCGCCTCGGTCGTTCCGGCGCACCCGGCCAGGGCGAGCAGGAGAACGGCCGCTACAGCGGCGAGGGGCGTGCGCTTCATGACTGCTCCATCCGTGCGCGGGCTTTCCGCAATCCGAGCGGCGTCATCCCCAGGACCTCCGCGATTTTGTTCCAGGTCATCCCGGCCTCGTGCGCGCGCTTGATGAGCGCGTCACGTCGTTCGTCGAAGGTGGCTCGCTCCGCGGCGAGTGCTTCGAGTTCGGCCCTGATCTGATCCACCCCAAGAAGGTAACCCAGTTTCCTTCTCTTGTCCAGATGGAGGCGCCATGGCGAAGGTCACGATCACGGGGAACGCGTGGGACGCGAACCGTGCACCGATCCCGGCGGCGAACGAGCCGGAGCTGTGGTTCCGGCCGGTCGGTTCGATCATCGCGGCTGGGCTGATCTCGGACCGTGAGGTCCCGGCGAAGACGTTCACCGTCGGCACGGGGGCGTTCATCGTGGACCTGGAGTCCACACCGGGGCTGCTGTACGTGCCGATTCTGACCTGGTTGAAGAACCCGGCGGACCCAACCAACCGCGCCCGTGGACAAGTCGAGTGGCCGATGTTCCATCCGGGACAGGGCGGGCCGATCGACCAACTTCCCGGGGCAGTCCCGGCCCTGTCCGGGGTGTGGTTCGGGTTCGGGGATCCGCCCGAGGTGTTGCGGGTCCGCAACGACGTCGTCTGGGTCGACATCTCCGGCCTCCCGAACGGTAAGCCCGTGCTCTGGTTCGACCAGACCCACCTGGTAGGGGGTGCCTGATGCCGCTCACGCGATGGGGCGAGATGAGTTTCGCCACCGACCGTTCCATGGCCGTGATCACGAACACCTCCGACAGCGAGTTCCGCGCCGCGCTCATCGGCCTGCTCGAGGTCGTCGCGGGCGACGTGATCGCGAACGACCCCACGATCCGAGACGCGGTCATGGCCGCGATCGAGGAGGGCCTCAACGCCGCCGAGGTGAAGCCGATCAAGTGCGTGCACCTGGAGGCCGGGAAGTGGGTCTACGACGGCCCGAACGGTCTCGCCGCCACCCACTACGTCCTGCCCGACGACACGGGCGCCCTGATCGTCCGTCCGACCGTGTGGCCTGTGCCGCAGTCCACCCCCGCTTTCAACTGGTAGGAGGCCGCCATGGCTGACGCAAACAAGACCCTGATCACCCGTGCGGAGTTCACCTCCACGATCGTGGCGGCCAGCGGCCGTGCCGCGCTCACCTTCGATGGGAAGACCGTGGAAACTGGGAGCTTCACGGGGTTCCGTGACATCACGGGGCTGCTGACCCCGGGGCAGGTGACCAGTGGTCGCCTGCTCGTGGCCCGCCGGGACTTCCAGGTGCTGTGGGCGTTCGACTCGCTCATGCTTCCGGCAGCAGCCGAGGGGCAGAGCTGGGCGATCATCTCGGGCACGCAGCTGCAGTCGTTCCGCCCGTTCTACACGTCCACGAAGGACTACAAGATCCAGTCGGACGGGCACATCGTGCGCCTCGCCGTGAACTCCTCCGGGGCGGTGTTCGTGCAGTTCGCGAAGGCGGCGCGGGCGATCTCCACGGTGATGGAGACGTTCACTCAGGCGGGGTGGCCGTCGACGCTCCCGGGCGTCGCTGACGGGGAGCCGGTGGTCTGATGCCCGTCCTCTCTCTGGGCGCGGATCTGGTCACCCGTGACCTGCTCCCGATGACGCAGGAAGCGTTGGACAAGCGGTACGCGCCCCGCTTCGAGGGTCCGATCGAGACCCTTCCCGGATGGATCGTGGGGACCACGGCGACGTTCCGCCCGCCCGTGTTCAACCGGGAATCGCCCGCGCTACTCGAGATCCGCCGCCGCGTCATCGCCGCGGTCCTCGGCCGCGACTCCTGCGAGATCCTGATCACCGCGGACTCGAAGGGCTCCAACTTCCAGGGGCTCGTGATGGGCTGGCCGGAGCAGGTGCGCCGGTCTCTCGCCGCCGCCGACGGGTTCGTGCAGGCCGACGACGGTCTGATGGACCCACGATGGACGCTCGTCGGGATGCAGCTCGCCCCGACGACGAGCATCGGCGTCCGCCCCACCACGACCGGCACCACGGACCCGAAGTCCGCACAGTTCGCGACCCTCGACGGGTTCGCGGGCGGGACCCTGTGGGCGCGGATCCCCGGCGGCGGCCCCGCCACGCTCACCATCGACGGCACCGCCACCGCGGTCACGATCCCCGCGACAGCCGGGTTCCACCCGATCCCGCTCGGCACGCTCCCACCGAACCCGCACACGGTGAAGCTCGAGGCGACCGGCGACCTGTACGTGTCCGGCATCACCCTCACCTACGACACACCGATGCTGCGGATCTCCAACCCCGCCCGACCGTCCTCGGCCGCCTCGGACTGGTCCGGCACCTCACCAACCGGACGATTCGCGACGGTCGTGGACGGGCCGGCCACATCCCCGGACGTGATCATCAGCGCCCTCGGCACGAACGAGATCACCGATCTCAACGCGCTCACGGTCTACTACGACCAGCTCGCGGCCCTCGGCGTGCCGGTGATCATCATCAGCCCCGGCGGCATCGACGGCAACCGCGGGCTCGAACCGACCCACGCGCTCGCCGCGCACCTCTACCAGATCGCTCAGCAGCACGACTGGCCGCTGATCGACGAGGAACAGGTCATCGGCCTGTACGCGCAGGCGAACGCGCACCAGCTGATGCTCGACGGCCTCCATGGCAACACCCGTGCCTCGGCGCTGCTCGCCATGGTCGTCGTCGCGCTCATCGCTGGCGCGATCGCCTAACCGGACCCGTGGAGCCCCGCCCACCGTGGCGGGGCTCCGTCATGAGAGGAGCACTGATGACGATCTACGTCGACGGCGCGTACAACCTGGCTGAGGGCACCCGCAACGCGTTCGGGGCGCTGTCCGCGGATCTCGTCGCGGAAGGGCACCCGGAGATCGTGGTCACGGACGGCGACCGAGAGCCCGAGGAGCAGCTCGCGATCTGGTACGACCGGATGACCCTCGACCCCGGCGGTCGCACCGTCTACGGCACCGCATGGTGGAACGGGGAGCTCTGGTACCGGATCCACCCGTGGGCCGTCGGCGCGCCCGGATCCAGCAACCACGAGCGCCGCCGTGCGAACGACCTCGGCTGGCCGTACAACGACTCCGGCACGGCCGCGCACCGTCGTGCCCGCCAGCTCTGCGAGCGACACGACATCACCTGGGAAGGCGCCGCGTTCGACGAGGACTGGCACTGGACCTTCTGGGGCCCCCTCGGCCACATCGGCAAAGACCCCGCACCCGCACCCGCAACGATCCCCGTCCGCAAGGAGGACACCATGACCCCGATCATCTGGAACGGCCGCGTCTGGCTCGTCGGCTTCGAACGTGTCGCCTACGTCCGCAACCTCGAAGCCCTGTCCGCCGCGAAGAAGCTCACCGGCGTCACGCCGGCGGAGTACTCGAACGACGAACTCACGGAGGTGCAGCTCATGCTGGGCATCCCGTGGGAGGCGATGGACGCGACCTACCACTCCCGCGCGTTCGACAACCTGTCGAACTTCGGCAAGGGGGCGTTCTGGTCTCGGCAGATGGCCATCGAGGTCAGCGAGACGCTCAGCGATAAGGGCTTCGCGCGGTCCCTCGACGAGCTGCTCAAGCGAATCCCCGCGGTCGCATGAGCGAGGGGGTGATGGTCCAGCTCGTGATCGCTGGACAGGCGATCACCCTCGCGCTGCTCGGCCTCCTCGGGAGCTGGGTCGGGAAGGTCAAGAAGGACGCCGCCGAAGCGCGCACGAACAGCGCCGCGGCGCGCGTCCAGGTCGAGAACGACCACGACACGAACCTGCGCGAGGAGAACGACTCCCGCCACGCCGAGACGAAGCGGTGGATGGAAGACCTCCGCCGCACCGTCACAGGCCAGTTCAAGTCCGTGCAGCGAGACATCGGCGGCATCCGCCAGGAGCTCCGCGACGACCGCCGCGCGAACCACGACAACCACCAGGCGACGACCGAACAGATTCAGGACCTCGCCGACCGCATGACCAACCTCGAACACAAGAAGGAGTCCCCCTGATGGACATCACCCTGCCCACCATCCCCGCCGGCGTGCTCGTGCTCCTCGGCCTGCTCGCACCGCACCTGATCGGCTTCCTCAACGGCATCCTGTCGTTCATCGAGAAGCCGTGGCAGAAGCGGACGCTGTCCGTCGTCGTCTCGGTCGTGCTCGCCGCCGTCGCACTCGCGTTCTACTACGTGTACACCAGCGACGCTGTGCCCGAGTGGCCGCAGCTCGTGCTGCTCACCGTCGTGGTCGTCCAGGCCAGCTACGCGCTCATCACCAAGCCCACGGCAGCCGCCATCGAGCGCCGGTACACGCCCAGCGCCTCCCTCCGCCGCGACCTCCGCTAGCGGGCCGTCCTTCGCATGAATCCGCCCCACTCTCCTGCGGGAAGGTGGGGCGGATTTCGTTTGTTCGGGCACGTCTACTTTTCTTTCGGCTCGCGTCCGGTTGCTTTGTGGATTCTGTCGCTGGCGTCGTAGGCCGCGTCATGGATGGTGTCTGTGACGTCGCTGATTTTTGATTCGACTGCGTCGACGACTTTGTCGGTGACGTTCTTCGTTCCTTGTGCGGCGCGTTTGATGCTGTCGCCTACGGTCA
>NZ_JBAOJP010000006.1:175885-430746 GCF_037083505.1 Microbacterium sp. CCNWLW41 | reverse complement strand
CGCCGCTCCGGCTCCCGCGCCGGCACAGGCCGCCCCGGCCGAGGCGCCTGCCCCGGCTCCGGCCGCTGCGCCGGCTCCCGCTGCCGCGCCGGCTCCGGCTGCGGCGCCCGCGGCATCGGCTCCGTCTCTCTCGACCGACGAGGACAGCATCACCTACGTCACGCCGTTGGTGCGCCGCCTCGCACAGCAGCAGGGCGTCGACCTGGCGTCCGTCAAGGGCACGGGCGTCGGCGGCCGCATCCGCAAGGAGGACGTCCTGAAGGCCGCGGAGGCCGCGTCGGCTCCGGCTGCCGCGGCGCCCGCCGCGCCGGCTGCCCCCGCGCCGCTGGAGGTGTCGCCGCTGCGGGGCACCACGCAGCCCATGTCGCGTCTGCGCAAGGTTCTCGCGCAGCGCGCCGTCGAGTCGATGCAGTCGACCGCTCAGCTCACGTCCGTCGTGGAGGTCGACGTCACCAAGCTCGCGACGTTCCGCGACAAGGTGAAGGGCGACTTCCAGGCCAAGACCGGCGACAAGCTGTCGTTCCTGCCGTTCTTCGCGCTGGCCGCCGCGGAGGCCCTCCAGGCCTACCCGGTCGTCAACTCGACCGTGGACGGCGACCAGATCGTCTACCCCGCGACCGAGAACCTCTCGATCGCCGTCGACACCGAGCGGGGCCTGCTCACGCCGGTGCTGCGCGACGCGGCGACCAAGAACCTCGCCCAGATCGCTCGCGAGATCGCCGACCTCGCGGCTCGCACGCGTGAGAACAAGCTCAAGCCCGACGAGCTCGCCGGCGGCACGTTCACGCTGACGAACACCGGTTCGCGCGGCGCGCTCTTCGACACGCCGGTCGTGTTCCTTCCGCAGACGGCCATCCTCGGCACCGGTGTCGTCGTCAAGCGGCCCGGCGTGGTGACGGTCGACGGCAAGGACGCCATCTCGGTGCGCTCCTACGTGTACCTGGCGCTCTCGTACGACCACCGCGTGATCGACGGCGCCGACGCGGCGCGCTTCCTCGGCGCCGTGAAGTCTCGCCTGGAGGCCGCGCAGTTCGAGGGCCAGCTCGGCATCTGATCCCGCGCCCCCAGGGTCTACGGCTGCTGCGCGACGTCACGGACGTCGCGCAGCAGCCATTTCTCCTCGTGGCGCAGGATCACCACGAGCTGCGACGGGATGCCGCCCTCGTCCGGGTCCACTCGCACGACCGCGAGGTCTCCGAAGTCGTCGAGCATCGTGACCGTGCGCTCGTCCGCCGGCAGGTCGATGGCGCCGTCGGCGATCGCAGCACCATCGACGACGACCCTGCGCAGGCACTCCGCATCGGCTCCGCAGGCCAGCCTGGCGTCGAGCAGTCCACCCGCGATCGCGGCGAGGTCGGCCGGCGCCGCGGCCGGCGCGGCCGCCGCCTCCGCGTCGGTGCCCGGCGAGGCGCCGACGTCCTCGACTGCGTCCGCATCCAGCCCGGCGGCGGGGGCGGCGACCTGCGTCCCGGCGCCCGCCGTCGCAGCCGGCGTCGACGCGGCCGGTCCGCCGGTGGCCACGACGTCGGCGGATGGCCACAGGGCACCGCCCGCCAGCACGACGGCCGCGACGGCACCGGCCACCAGCCAGGGCGCCCGGCGGGAGGTGGCCCGAGCCGGCCGATCCCCCGGCCTCACCCGCCGCCATACGGCCGTGGTCGCGCGCGAGACGGTGTCGGCGAGCTCCTCGTCGACGCCGCGGAGCAGCGATTGCCACATCGAGCGCGGCGGCGGCTCATGCACGACGCGTGGGCGCTCACCCGCGGCGCTGCTGCGCGCCATGGCCTCCGACGCTCTGCGCGGGCTCAGGCTCACCGTGACGAGGGGCTCCGCTGGTGAGAGCGCGAACAGGGCGTCCTCGGCCGCGGCGAGCTCGGTGACCGATACCCGGTCCGCCCCGAGCGTGCGCACCGCGGTGTCCCACGTCCGCTGCATGACGGGGGGTGGGGTGACCCGTTCGAGGACCGCCACCGATGCGTCGAGCGCACGGTTGTCGGAGGCATCCGTGGCCAGCACCGGGCGACCGGCGTCGTCGAGCCACCACTGGCCGCCCGTCTCGGCCACGCCCGCCAGCTGAGCGCAGCCGCGCAGCACGCTGACACCGAGCGTCACCGCCTCGCCGGGGCTGAGCGGCATCCGCTCCTGACGGCGGCGGACGAAGTCGTCCAGTCGCTCGAGGCACACCGGGAGGACCGCATCGTGCCCGCCCGCGCGCCGGGTGACGTCGAGCGCGGCGAGCACGTGACCTTCCGGATCCGCCTCCCATCCGGCCCAGTCGGTTCCGAGGACCGCGGCATCGACCAGGATGCGGGAGGCGCCGTCGTCTGTGCGGACCAGGGTTCCGGGCCATGGGCCGTCCTCGTGCGCGCGCACGGCGCGTACGGCGCGGTAGGCCCGGCCCAGCGGCGCGTCATCGGTGTCCACCGTCCCAGCGTGGTCGTGCGCGCGGAGTGACGCGCTGCGAGCGGACGCCTCTGTGGACGAACGCCTTCAGCGCGGGTGTGGGGAGGAGCCGAGAAGGCACGCGCGAAAAGGTAGGCTGGAGGGCATGGCCGCGCGCAGTTCCGCCCCCGAGAAACGCCCTGGATTCTTCTCCCAGGTCCGCACCCTGTACACCTTCACGCAGAAGGAGTTCCGCTGGCTGCCGTTCCTGCTGATAGGCATCCTGCTCCTCGGCATCGCGGTGGGTGTGGCGATCGGGTTCCTCATCCCGCCGGTCGCGATCTGGAGCGTGATCCTCTGGGGTCTCACCGGCCTGATGCTCGGCGTGCTGGCGTCCATGATGACGATGACGCGCCTGTCGACCCAGGCGATGTACAAGAAGATCGACGGGATGCCGGGCGCCACCGGCCACGTCCTGTCCAGCTCGCTCGGCCGCAAGTGGTCGGCGAGCGAGATGCCGGTGGGCATCAACCCCAAGACGCAGGAGGCCGTGTACCGCGCGGTCGGACGCGGTGGCGTGGTCATCGTCGGCGAGGGGGCCCGCGGCCGGCTGACCCGCCTCGTCAACGACGAGCGCTCGAAGGTCCAGCGCGTGGCCGCCGGAGTGCCGGTGACCGTCTTCTACGTCGGCCACGGTGACGGCGAGGTCCCCATCGCGAAGCTCGCCCCCGCCATCAAGGCGCTGCCGAAGAAGATCGACCGCGCCACCATGGCCGCCGTCATCAAGCGCATCGACTCGGTCTCGCAGTCGCTGTCGTCGCTGCCCATCCCGAAGGGGATCGATCCGACGAAGGTGCGCGCGCCGCGCCCGCGCTGACCGCGCGGGGCCGCGGTCAGGCGCGGACGAGGACCGTCCCGGCGGCCTTGTCGTGGAGTCCTCGCTGGTCGGCGTCCCAGATGACGGCCGGGATGACGACGATCAGCAGCGCCGTGCGCACGACGGGCCGCCACAGGCCCACCCACGCGCCGTCCAGCCGCACCAGTCGCAGGCCGAAGAGCCGGTGACCCGGGCTCCCCTGCAGGGTCGGCAGGAAGACGAGCTGGATCGCGGCGAACAGCGCCAAGATCGCCAGCGGATCCCAGCCGAAGAAGCCCGAGATCAGGTACGCGGCGCCGTAGTCGATGAACAGCGCACCCACCCGTCGGCCGAGCCGGCCGATGGATCCCGTGCCCTCGCGGGGCAGTCCGAGCCGTTCTCCGGGGTAATCCTGCGTGCTCTGCGTCACGGGACAAGCGTATCCAGGTCCCCGTAACATGCCGGAAACACGAGTGATACTGCCGGGCAATCCCCTTTGGGTAGCTTGCCTGCAAGCCCGACCCGCACGGGCGGTTCCGAATGCCCTACCTCTGGAGTCTTCATGTTCAAAGATTCATCCGAGGTGCTGAAGTACATCAAGGATGAGGACGTCAAGTTCCTCGACATCCGTTTCACGGACCTTCCTGGCGTGCAGCAGCACTTCAACATCCCGGCCTCCACCGTCGACGAAGAGTTCTTCACGGTCGGCCAGCTGTTCGACGGCTCCTCCATCCGGGGATTCGCGAACATCCACGAATCTGACATGCAGCTCATCCCCGACGTGTCGACGGCGTACCTCGACCCGTTCCGCGAGGCGAAGACGCTCGTCATGGTCTTCGACATCTACAACCCGCGCAACGGCGAGATCTACGCCAAGGACCCGCGCCAGGTCGCCAAGAAGGCCGAGAAGTACCTCGCGTCGACCGGGATCGCCGACACCGCGTTCTTCGCCCCGGAGGCCGAGTTCTACATCTTCGACGACGTCCGCTACGAGGTGAAGCAGAACTCCAGCTTCTACTCGGTGGACTCCGAGGAGGGCGCCTGGAACACCGGCCGCGTCGAGGACGGCGGCAACCTCGCGAACAAGACCCCGTACAAGGGCGGCTACTTCCCCGTCTCGCCGGTCGACAAGACCGCCGACCTGCGCGACGACATCAGCCTCCGCCTCATCGAGTCGGGCCTGCACCTCGAGCGTGCCCACCACGAGGTCGGCACCGGTGGCCAGCAGGAGATCAACTACCGCTTCGACACCATGGTGCACGCGGCCGACGACATCCTGAAGTTCAAGTACATCGTCAAGAACGTGGCCAACGAGTGGGGCAAGGTCGCGACCTTCATGCCCAAGCCGCTCTTCGGCGACAACGGCTCGGGCATGCACACCCACCAGTCGCTGTGGCTCGAGGGCAAGCCTCTCTTCTACGACGAGAAGGGCTACGCACAGCTCTCCGACACCGCCCGCTGGTACATCGGCGGCATCCTGGCCCACGCGCCGGCGCTGCTGGCGTTCACCAACCCGACGCTGAACTCCTACAAGCGTCTGGTGAAGGGCTACGAGGCACCGGTCAACCTGGTGTACTCGGCCGGAAACCGCTCGGCGGCCATCCGCATCCCGATCACCGGCTCGAACCCGAAGGCCAAGCGGATCGAGTTCCGCGCGCCGGACGCGTCGGGCAACCCCTACCTCGCCTTCGCGGCGCAGCTCATGGCGGGCCTGGACGGCATCCAGAACCGCATCGAGCCGCACGAGCCCGTCGACAAGGACCTGTACGAGCTTCCCCCCGAGGAGGCCAAGAACATCCCGCAGGTCCCGAACTCGCTGCTCGACTCGCTCGAGGCGCTGCGCGCCGACCACGAGTTCCTGCTGAAGGGCGGCGTGTTCACGCCCGAGCTCATCGAGACGTGGATCGAGTACAAGATCGAGAACGAGATCCAGCCGCTCAACGCGCGTCCGCACCCGTTCGAGTACGAGCTGTACTTCGGCGTCTGACGTTCCAGCACGCGAGAGAGCCCCGGGAGACCGGGGCTCTTTCGCGTGGCTGACGGATGCCGTGACCCGGCGCGCGTGCTTATGCTGAACGGGCGCACGCGCGCCTCGTGACGAAAGCGAATCTCCGATGCCGACCGGCCGCTCCACACCGACGCGACGACGTCGCGCGCGCCGGCCGAAGGCGAAGACCTCGAAGGCGTCGGCGCGGCGGCGCACGGCGCGTGCCCGCCGCCGAGGCCGGTCCGTGCGGCGAGCCGGTGCCGCGGTCGCGATCGCGGTGACGGTCGCGGTGGTGCTCGCGGCAGCCGTGCTGCTCGGCGGCGGCGTGCTGGCCGGGGCGTTCGGCAGGGCCTTCGCCGCCGACGGCCGCGCACCGGCCCTCCCCGTGCCGCCGGCTGCGATCGCCGAACCCGCTGTCGCCGGCTACGGGCTCGAGCAGCTGGCCAACGCGTGTACCATCCTCGCCGCCGGCAGGGACCTCGGGTTCGACGGACGCGACCAGACGATCGCCGTGATGACCGCGATGGGCGAATCGTCGCTGCGCAACATCGACTACGGCGACTGGGAGACCAGCGGAGTGACCAACCCCGACGGCTCGCGCACCACGTCCATCGGCCTGTTCCAGCAGCAGGACTCCTGGGGGACCCGCGAGGCCCGACTCGACCCGTACACCGCAGCAGGCGTCTTCTATCGGGCGATGGCCGCGCGCGTTCCCGACAGGGCAGCGCTGGAGCCGACGCTCGTCGCCCACCGCACCCAGGTCAACAAGGACCCGTACCACTACGCGCGGTACTGGGACCGCGCCGTCCGCGTGGTGGCGGCCCTGGGGGGCGCTCCGCTGGACGGCGACCGCATCGACGGCATCCCGCTCTGTCCTGGCTCCTGAAGCTCGCGGCCGGCGCAGACTGCGGCCCGGCCCCTATCCGTAGAAGAGCTTCTCGAAGACGCGGCGTGCGCGACGGGTGGTGCCGAGATAGTCCTCTTCGACCAGCGTGGCCGACCGCGGCGGGTACTCGAGGAGGCGGCCGATCCCGTCGAGCTTCTTCCGGTCGACCGGCAGGACGTCGCTGGTCTGCCCGGACAGCAGGGTGTTCGCCGAGCGGAGCCGGCTGGACAGGCGCCAGGCCTCGGTGAGCCGGTCGGCCGCGCTCGTCGGGATGAGACCCGCCGTCTCGGCCGCACGGAGCGCGCGCAGCGTGGACGTCGTGCGCATCTCGGGGACGGCGTGCGCGTGCTGCAGCTGGAGCAGCTGCACCAGCCACTCGACATCGCTGAGCGAACCGCGGCCCAGCTTCAGATGCCGCGACGGATCGACGCCCTGCGGGAGGCGCTCGCTCTCGACCCGCGCCTTGATCCGCTTGATCTCGCGGACCGCGGCCGCGTCGATGCGCTCGGGGTAGCGCACCTGGTCGATGAGACTCGTGAAGTCGGCGATCAGCTTGACGCTCCCCGCGACGCCGCGCGCCCGCAACAGCGCCTGCGCCTCCCACGGCAGCGCCCAGCGCCGGTAGTACTCGGCGTACGCCTCGAGCGAGCGCGCGAGCGGTCCGTTGCGTCCCTCCGGACGCAGGTCGGCGTCCAGCTCGAGCGGAACACGGTGGTCCTCCGAGTGCGTCCGCAGCGCCGCGACGAGCTTCAGCGCGAGCTCGTGCGCCCGCTGGGGGTCGACGCCGTTCGCCCGGTAGACGTACATGACGTCCGCGTCCGAGCCGAAGCCGAGTTCGGCTCCGCCGAAGCGGCCCATGGCGATCACGGAGAAGTCGAGCGCCTCGTCCTCCGGCGGCACCACCTCGCGGCGCACCGCGCGCAGGGTCGCCTGGATCGTCACCTCGGTGATCGTGGTGAGCGCCTCGGCCAGCTCCTCGATCGTCATCGTTCCGAGAATGGCGCCCATCGCCACGCGCAGCTGCTCCCGCCGCCGCAGCGCGCGCACCGCGCGCATGGCGTCGAGCGTGGTGGCGTGGCGCGTCTGGATCGCGCGCGCCTCCTGCTGCAGCACCGCGCCCGACCGAGGGCGCAGCAGCTCGGGATCGTCGAGCCAGGCTGCGGATTCCGGGATCCACTCGATCAGCTCGCCCACGTAACGGGACCCCGAGAGGACGCGCGAGAGGCTCTCGGCGGCCCCCGACGAGTCCCGCAGCATCCGCAGGAACCAGTGGGTGTCGCCGAGCCGCTCACTCAGTCGGCGGAATGCGAGCAGTCCGTAGTCCGGATCCGCGCCGTCGGCGAACCATCGGATCATGACGGGCATGAGGTGTCGCTGGATCGTCGCCTTGCGGCTGAGGCCGCTGGTCAGGGCGGCGATGTGGCGCAGCGCGCCGGCGGGATCGGTGAAGCCGATCGCCGCGAGCCGGTCGTGCGCCTGCTCCGTGGAGAGCGCGCGCTCGTCGGCGGGCAGCGCGGCCACCGCGGACAGCAGCGGACGGTAGAACAGCCGGACGTGGATGTCGCGCACCTCGCGCTTGACGGACTCCCACAGCGACCAGACGCCGTTGCCGCTGTCGGCGAGCCCGCTGGCCCGCGCGAGGACGCGAAGGTCCTCCGGGCGCTGCGGCATGAGGTGCGTGCGGCGCAGCTGGCGCAGCTGCACACGGTGCTCGAGGAGTCGCAGCACACGATAGTCCCGGGAGAACGCGGATGCCTCGGCCCGGCCGATGTAGCCCTCGGTCACCAGTGCGGCGAGGGCGTCGAGGGTGCCGCGCTGGCGGATGCGGTCGTCCGTCAGCCCGTGGACGAGCTGCAGGAGCTGCACGGTGAACTCGATGTCGCGGATGCCGCCGGGACCGAGCTTGAGCTGGTACGGCACATCCGCGGCGGGGATGTGCTCGGTGACGCGTTCCCGCATCCGCTGCACGCTGTCGACGAAGTTCTCGCGCGCCGCGCTGGTCCACACCTTGGGCTGGACGGCCTCGGTGTACGCGCGCCCGAGCGCCTCGTCGCCGGCGATGGGTCGCGCCTTGAGCAGCGCCTGGAACTCCCAGCTCTTGGCCCAGCGGTCGTAGTACGCCAGATGGGAGTCCAGCGTCCGCACCAGCGCTCCCTGCTTGCCCTCCGGGCGCAGGTTGGCGTCGACCTCCCACAGCGGCGGCTCGATCTCGACCCCGCTGATGCCGCGCATCGTCTGCACGGCCAGTCGCGTGGCGATGTCGACGATCCTGCTCTCCCCCAGTTCCTGGACGGCCTCGTCATCACCGCCGGCGACGAAGATCACGTCGACGTCGCTGACGTAGTTCAGCTCGCGGGCACCGGTCTTGCCCATGCCGATGATCGCGAGCTCGGTGCGCGCCACCTGGTCGCGCGGAAAGAGCCCCGCCCCCACCGCGCCGCCGGACACCCGCGTGCGGGCGACGGCGAGGGATGCCTCCAGCGCGGCGCCCGCGGCATCCGCCAGCCGCGCCGACACGTTGGCGATCTCGTCGACGGGTGCAGGACTGAGCAGGTCGTATGCCGCGATGCGTGCCAGCATCCGCCGATAACGCACGCGCAGCGCCACCCAGGCGCTTTCGCCGCCCTCTGCGGCGAAGCCCTCCACCGCTCCCACCGACTCCAGCAGCGTCTCGCGCAGCTCTGCGCCGGTGGGAAGGCGTTCGCCCGCGGCGGCGAGCTCGTCGACCTCCGCGGGATGACGCAGGAAGAACTCGCCGAAGCCCGTCGATGCGCCCAGGAGCGCCCACAGGGCGCGCCAGGCGGCCGGATGCTCGCGGGCGCGCCGGACGGGGTCGGAGTCGCGGCGTGCCAGGCGGGTCACCCCGAACAGCGCCTCATCGGGGTCGGCTGCGTGCGAAGCGGCGTCGAGGACGTCGCTGCGCGGCGCGCCGATGAGCTCGGTCAGCTCCTCGAGCAGCGCCTCGGCCTCGGTGAGCCGGCTGAAACCCAATCGCGCGAGAGGGGTGAGGGATCCCGGACGTTCGCTCGCGGACATGCCTCGACCGGCCTCAGAGCATCTCGAGGTTGCTCTTGAGCTCGAAGGGGGTCACCTGGGAGCGGTACTCCTGCCACTCGCGCCGCTTGTTCAGCAGCACGTAGTTGAACACCTGCTCGCCCAGCGTCTCGGCGACGAGCTCCGACTCCTCCATGTACTCCAGCGCGTGGTCCAGGCTCGCCGGCAGCGGCGCATAGCCCAGCGCCCGTCGCTCGGCATCCGTCAGCGACCAGACGTTGTCCTCCGCCTCGGCGGGAAGCTCGTACTCGCCCTCGATGCCCTTGAGGCCCGCGGCGAGCATGAGCGCGAACGACAGGTACGGATTCGCGGCCGAGTCGAGGGCGCGGTACTCCACGCGCGAAGACTGCCCCTTGTTGGGCTTGTACAGCGGCACGCGCACCAGCGCCGAGCGGTTGTTGTGGCCCCAGCAGATGAAGCTCGGGGCCTCGTCGCCGCCCCACAGCCTCTTGTAGGAGTTCACGAACTGGTTGGTGACCGCCGAGATCTCGTTCGCATGGCGCAGCAGCCCGGCGATGAACTGGCGGCCGATCTTCGACAGCTGGTACTGCGCGCCCTCTTCGTAGAACGCGTTGACGTCGCCCTCGAAGAGCGACATGTGCGTGTGCATGCCGCTGCCGGGCTTGCCGGTCATCGGCTTGGGCATGAACGTCGCGTAGACGCCCTGCTCGATCGCGACCTCCTTGATGACCGTGCGGAAGGTCATGATGTTGTCGGCGGTCGTGAGAGCGTCGGCGTAGCGCAGGTCGATCTCGTTCTGTCCCGGGCCGCCCTCGTGGTGGCTGAACTCGACCGAGATGCCGAGGTCCTCGAGCATCCGCACCGAGCGACGCCGGAAGTCGTGGGCGGTCCCGCCCGGCACGTTGTCGAAGTAGCCGGCGGAGTCCACCGGCTCGGGCCCCTCGGCGCCGAACGCCGACGACTTCAGGAGGTAGAACTCGATCTCGGGGTGTGTGTAGAAGGTGAATCCGGCATCGGCCGCCTTCGCGAGCGTGCGCTTGAGCACGTGGCGCGGGTCGGCCACGGCCGGCTGCCCGTCGGGGGTGGTGATGTCGCAGAACATGCGCGCAGTGGGGTCGATCTCGCCGCGCCACGGCAGGGTCTGGAACGTGGTCGGGTCGGGATGCGCGAGCAGGTCGGACTCGTAGGAGCGCGTCAGGCCCTCGATGGCGGAGCCGTCGAAGCCGAGCCCCTCGCTGAAGGCGCCCTCCACCTCGGCGGGGGCGATCGCGACGGACTTCAGTGTGCCGATCACGTCGGTGAACCAGAGCCGGACGAACTTGACGCCCCGCTCCTCGATGGTCCTCAGAACGAAGTCACGCTGCTTGTCCATCGCGTCCTCTCCGGTGCCCGAACCGTCGGCAAGACCGCGGTCGAAGCCAGACTACTGGTCGTCGGCGGGCTCTCCTGACACGCCCGTGCCACCCCAGGAATCCTCGCGGGCCTCCTCCTCCGCCCACGCACGCGAG
Organism: Microbacterium sp. CCNWLW41; assembly: GCF_037083505.1. Taxonomy (NCBI): domain Bacteria; kingdom Bacillati; phylum Actinomycetota; class Actinomycetes; order Micrococcales; family Microbacteriaceae; genus Microbacterium; species Microbacterium sp. CCNWLW41. Next base: position 420,112 of record NZ_JBAOJP010000006.1, on the reverse strand, counting down.
CGCCGGCGCATGACCTCGGGAGCCTCGGCGGCCTCCTCCGGAGTGTCGAAGGGACCGGCCCGGTCCACCGAGGGTGACTCGAAGCCCTTCTCGACCTCGCCGGTGCGGAGGTTGTACCAGTACTTCTCGCTGCCGTTCGTCATCGTGCGCTCCTCTGGATCGCGGGCAGTTCGCCGTCAGGTCGATCCTACTGACGGGGCGCGTCATCGTCCGGGATCACGATCGGTAGGCTGACGGCATGGCATCTGACGCGGCACGCGCCGTCGGCGTGGACATCGGCGGCACCGGCATCAAGGCGGGGATCGTCGACCTCGAGCGTGGCGAACTGATCAGCGACCGCGTGAAGGTCGCGACCCCGGAGGGAGCGCATCCGCCGGATGTCCTGGCCGCGGTGACCGAGGTGCTCTCCACGCTCGGCGTCGCCGACGACCCCTCGGTCGCACTCGGCGTGGCATTCCCCGCCATCGTCAAGCACGGGCGCACCCTGTCGGCGGCCAACGTCTCCGAGCGGTGGATCGACTTCGAGGCCGAGAAGTTCTTCGAGGACGGACTCGGTCGCGACATCCACTTCGCCAACGACGCGGATGTCGCCGGGATCGCCGAGGTGCGCTACGGCGCGGCCAAGGATCAGCCGGGTCTGACGATCCTCACCACGCTCGGCACGGGGATCGGCTCGGCACTGCTGTACGACGGCGTGCTCATCCCGAACTCCGAGCTCGGCCACGTCCAGCGGGCGGAGCACGGCAAGGACGCCGAGGCGTACGCCGCGTACTCCGCGATGGAGCGCGACGAGCTGTCGTGGGAGCAGTGGGCCGAGCGGCTGCAGTGGTACTACAGCTACATCGAGTTCCTCTTCAGCCCCGACCTGTTCGTCGTGGGCGGCGGCGTGAGCAAGCACGCCGCCAAGTTCCTGCACCTCCTGCAGCTGAAGACCCCGATCGTGCCCGCCGTGCACCGCAACAACGCCGGGATCATCGGAGCGGCCGCGCTCGCGCGCGGCTGACCCGATTCGCCGCACCCGCGCCCGGTGCGGTCGGGTCGTCCGGTCGAGCGGATCCCACGGACGAGCTCTTCGGAGGCGAATGGGCCGGCCTGTACGCCGGGTTCTGTCCGGGGGCCGAAGCCCCGTAGACGGTCATCTCTCTCGGCGACACGTTGCCGTGCCGCTCCAGCGGCCTACCCGGGGACTCGGCGGGCCGCGTCGTCATCCCCTGTCTGGCCTTGCTCCGGGCGAGGTTTGCCGTGCGGGCCGTGTCACCACGACCCCGGTGGTCTCTTACACCGCCCTTTCACCCTTACCCGGCCGTAGCCGGGCGGTCTGCTCTCTGTGGCACTGTCTCGCGGATCGCTCCGGGTGGGTGTTACCCACCGCCCTGCCCTGTGGAGCCCGGACGTTCCTCGGCGCGGAACGGAGATCCGCCCGCGACGCGACCGTCCAGCCGACCCATTCGCGTCTGGCAGTCTACCGCCGCGGTCCGTGGCCCGCCTCGGCGTCAGTCCTTCAGCGCGGTGTCGCCCACGCGCACGTCGAGCGGGAAGTCGAGCGGGAAGTCTCCGAACAGCAGGCGGCCGGCGGCGGCCGCGGCATCCGTCACCGCCTGAGCGACCTCCTCGGCGTGCTCGTCGGGCGTGTGGACGATCACCTCGTCGTGGAGGAAGAGAGCCAGGTGCGGCTGTCTCGCGAACGCCGGACCCGAGCGCGGCGCCGCGTCGGCGACCGCCACCGGCGCAATCGCGGCCAGACGCGTGCGGAGGTCGGCCAGCCACGCCAGCGCCCACTCGGCGGCGGTGCCCTGGACGACGAAGTTGCGGGTGAACCGGCCGCGATCGCGCGCCCATCGCCGCGCCCGCGTCTCGTCGATACCGGATGCCTCGGCCTCGGTCGCCCGCGACTGCGCGGCCGCCCACGACGGCGACGGCGGCGGGGACGTGCGGCCCAGCCACGTCGAGACGACCCCGCCGTCCTCGCCGGTGCGCGCCGCGTCGTCGACGAGCCCCATCGCGCGGGGGTAGGCCCGCCGCAGCCGTGGGACGAGGCGCCCCGACTCGCCGGTCGTGGCGCCGTACATCGCGCCCAGCAGCGCGATCTTCGCTTCCTGCCGCGTCGCCACCGCCCCGCTGTCGACGATGCCGGCATAGAGGTCGCGCCCCCGCGCCGCCGCGGCCAGCGCCGTGTCGCGTGACATCGCGGCGAGGACCCGCGGCTCGAGCTGCGCCACATCGGCGACGACGAGGCGCCAGCCGGGATCGGCCCGCACCGCCTCTCGCAGCTGCCGCGGCAGCTGGAGCGCGCCGCCGCCCGACGACGCCCAGCGACCGGTCACCACGCCGCCGGGGACGTACACCGGCCGAAATCGTCCGTCCTCGACCCAGTCCGCCAGCCACGTCCACCCATTCGCCGAGAGCAGACGCGAGAGCTTCTTGTACTCCAGCAGCGGCTCGATCACGGGATGCCGCTGCTCGGCGAGCTCCCACCGGCTCGTGGACTGGACGAGCACTCCGGCGCGGTGCAGCGACCGCAGCAGCTTCGGCTGCGAGTCGAGACTCGCGGTCGGATCACCGAGGGCTGCGCGGACGCGGGCGGCCGCCTCCGCGAGCTTCGCGGGCGGGCCTCCGCCCGCGGGCCGCTCCCCCAGCATCCTCACCAGGATCCGGTCGTGCGCCGCGGCGTCCCACGGCAGTCCGGCGGCCCGCAGCTCGCAGGCGATGAGCGCGCCCGCGGATTCCGCCGCCGTGAGCAGGCGCAGGCGGCCCGGCTCGCGGCCGCCGGCCATCGCGTCGCGCTGTCGCGCGAACTCCGACAGCGCGCTGTCCACGTCGGACGGCGGTCCGGAGGGGCGCGCGGTGCCGTCGAGCTCGAACAGCGCCGGCGGCGCGGCGTCGTCGTCGTATGGGGCCGCATCCCACTCGTGAGCACCCCGGACGGCGGCGGAGCCGTCCACCAGCACCGAGTCGCGCAGGATGGCGTGGCACAGTCGCAGGTCGTGACACCGCGCGACGCGCACGCCGTCGGAGAGCAGTCGCGGGTACCACTGGGGCGCGTCGTTCCAGACCCAGCGCGGCGCGAGGGAGGACTCCTGCGCCGCGACCCACGAGCTCAGATCGGCGTCAGGGATCCGGTGACGGCCGAGCTCCTCACCCGTCGAGCCGAGCGGGACGCCGATCGCGCCGCCGTCGGTGCGTCCGAGGACGATCCACGCGGCCGCTTCAACGCCGGCCATCGCGGCACAGCGGGCGTCGGGTCACAGACCGGACTCGTCGTCGCGCACCAGGATGCAGCCGCATTCCGGGCACGTCACCACCTCGTCCTCGGGCGCCTGGCGCAGCACCTGCAGGTCGGTGCCGGCGAGCACCATGCGGCATCCTTCGCACGTGCGGCGCCGGAGCAGGGCCGCGCCGGCGCTGCGGGCGGCCACGCGCTCGTACAGCGCCATCAGCTCGCCGGGGAGCCCGCCTGCGATCGCCGCGCGGTCGCGGGTGGCGGCATCGAAGGCGGCTCCTGCCTCGGCCACGGCACGCTTGCCTTCGGCGCTGAGCTCGGCGCCCTCGGCGTTCGTCGCCGCGATGAGGCCCTCCTGCTCGGCGACGGCCGCATCGGCGAGCTCCAGTCGCTCCATGACGGACAGCTCGGCGTCCTCGAGGTCGCTCTTGCGACGCGCCAGCGCGGCCAGCTCGCTCTCGAGCCCTTGGGCCTCCTTGGCGTTGCTCGAGGAGGCGAGCCGCTGCGCGTCGCGCGCCGCCCGGGCGTCCACGACCGCGACATCGGACTCGATGCGCGACAGCTCGGTGCGCAGATCGTCGCGCGCGCCCAGGCGGTTCGACAGCTCCGCCGAGAGCTCCTGCCGGCGCCCGAGGAGCTCCTGCACCCTCGCGGCCTGCGGCGGGTTCCGGCGGGCGTGGTCCGCCTGGCGGATGCGGGCGTCGAGCTGGGCCACCTCGACGAGGCGGCGCTGGTCTGCGGCGGTGGCTTTCACGTCACCAACCTACCCCGCGAGCCGTCGACGCCAGGAGCGGCGGGGACTAGCATTCGACGATCGGCTCTCCGATGACGAAAGGCGCGAACAATGGGCGTTCTCCGCACCAAGTCCGTCGAGCGATCCATCGCCGACACCGACGAACCGGAGTACCGGCTCAAGAAGTCGCTGTCGGCGCTGGACCTCACCGTCTTCGGCATCGGCGTCGTCATCGGCGCCGGCATCTTCACCCTCACCGGCCGGGCGGCGCACGAGGTCGCCGGCCCCGCGATCGTGATCAGCTTCGTCGTCGCGGCGATCGCCTGCGCGCTCGCGGCACTGTGCTACGCCGAGTTCGCCTCCACCGTGCCGGTGTCCGGATCGGCCTACACCTTCTCGTACTCGTCGCTGGGCGAGCTCTTCGCGTGGATCATCGGGTGGGATCTCATCCTCGAGATGTTCCTCGGCGCCAGCGTGGTCGCACAGGGCTGGAGCGCGTACCTCGGAACCCTCATGGAGCAGCTCGGTGCGCCGATCCCCGCGGAGATCGGCTACGGCGGCACGGTCGACCTCATGGCGATCCTGCTGGTGCTGGTGCTGGGCGGGCTGATGACCTTCGGCATCAAGGAGTCCCTCCGGGTCAACCTCGTCCTGGTGGCGGTGAAGATCTTCATCGTGCTGTTCGTCATCATCGCCGGCATCCTGTTCGTGAACCCCGCCAACTGGTCGCCCTTCGTGCCGGAGGCCGCGCCCCGCGAGACCGCGACCGGCCTCGGCCAGCCGCTGCTGCAGTTCCTGTCGGGCATCGAGCCGATGGCATTCGGCGTCGGCGGCATCTTCGCCGGTGCGGCGCTGGTGTTCTTCGCATACATCGGGTTCGACGTCGTGGCCACCACGGCCGAGGAGACCAGGAATCCCCAGCGGGACATGCCGATCGGCATCATCGCCTCGCTGGCGATCTGCACGGTCCTCTACTGCGCGGTCGCCCTGGTGGTCACGGGAATGGTCTCATACGAGGAGCTCGACCCCGCCGCGGCGCTGGCGAACGCCTTCGCCTACCACGGGCAGGCGTGGATGGCGACGCTGATCTCCGCCGGCGCGGTCGCCGGCCTCACGACGGTGGTGCTGACGCTGCTGATCGGCGCGACCCGCATCATCTTCGCGATGTCGCGCGACGCGCTGCTTCCCGCGGGCCTGGCCAAGGTGCACCCGAGGTACCGCACGCCGTGGCTCATCTCGATCATCGTGACCGTCATCGTCGCGGTCGTGGCGGGTCTCACCCCGATCGGCCTCCTCGAGGAGATGGTCAACATCGGGACGCTGTCGGCCTTCGTGCTCGTGTCGGTCGGGGTCATCGTGCTGCGCCGCAAGCGGCCCGATCTCACGCGCACCTTCCGCGTGCCCTTCAGCCCCTGGCTGCCGGGCCTGTCGGCGGCGGTCTGCGTCTACCTGATGCTCAACCTCACCGTCGAGACGTGGCTGCGATTCCTGGTGTGGCTCGCGATCGGGTTCGTCATCTACTTCGCCTACTCGCACCGGCACTCGAAGGTCGGTCAGCCGGGCTACGAGGAGTTCGCCCTGCCGCATGTGGTCTCGCACACGCGCGACGACAGCGACGGCGATCCGCGCCGCTGAACGTGACGACGAAGTGGGCCCTGCCGGGGTCGAACCGACGACATCCACGGTGTAAACGTGGCGCTCTACCAGCTGAGCTAAAGGCCCGCGCGGTCAGTCTACGAGGTGCGTCCGGATCGTCGTGAACTCGGTAGGCTGGCAGCTGGTGCGTTGTGCACGGCAGACAAAGTCTGCGCCGCTCCGGTAGAGATTCCCTGGCACGATCTGCCAGACGACGAAAGGTCTTCTGTGACTGTCAACGATCAGGATCCGTACTCGCAGGAACCCCTCGACAGCGATCCCGATGAGACCTCCGAGTGGCAGGAGTCCCTCCAGCAGCTCGTGCAGGCGAAGGGCCACGGCCGTGGCCGCGAGATCATGCTGAGCCTGCTGCAGACCTCCCACGAGCTGCAGCTGAACGTGCCGCAGGTTCCCACGACGGACTACATCAACACGATCGCCCCCGACAACGAGCCCGAGTTCCCCGGTGACGAGGAGCTCGAGCGCCGCTACCGCCGGTGGATCCGCTGGAACGCCGCGATCACGGTGCACCGCGCGCAGCGCCCCGGCATCGGCGTGGGCGGTCACATCTCGACCTATGCCTCCTCCGCGTCCCTCTACGAGGTCGGCTTCAACCACTTCTTCCGCGGCCTCGACGACCCCTCCGGCGGCGACCAGGTCTTCATCCAGGGTCACGCCTCCCCCGGCATCTATGCGCGGTCGTTCCTCGAGGGGCGCCTCGACGAAGCGCAGCTCGACGGCTTCCGCCAGGAGAAGTCGAAGTTCCCCGACGGCATCCCGTCCTATCCGCACCCGCGCCTCATGCCGGAGTACTGGCAGTTCCCGACCGTCTCGATGGGTCTCGGCCCGATCAACGCCATCTACCAGGCGATGACGAACAAGTACCTGACGAACCGGGGCATCAAGGACCTCTCGAACTCACGCGTATGGGCCTTCCTCGGCGACGGCGAGATGGACGAGGTCGAGAGCCGCGGCCAGCTCCAGGTCGCCGCGAACGAGGGCCTGGACAACCTGACGTTCGTCGTCAACTGCAACCTGCAGCGCCTGGACGGCCCTGTCCGCGGAAACGGCAAGATCATCCAGGAGCTGGAGAGCTTCTTCCGCGGCGCCGGCTGGAACGTCATCAAGGTCGTGTGGGGGTCGGGCTGGGACGAGCTGCTCTCGAAGGACGTCGACGGCGCGCTGGTGCACCTCATGAACACCACGCCCGACGGCGACTTCCAGACGTACCGCGCCGAGGACGGCGCCTTCATCCGCGAGCACTTCTTCGGGCGCGACGAGCGCACCGCGGCTCTGGTGAAGGACTGGTCGGACGACGACATCTGGGGCAAGCTGCGTCGCGGCGGCCTGGACTACCGCAAGGTCTACGCCGCCTACAAGGCCGCGACCGAGCACAAGGGCCAGCCCACCGTGATCCTGGCCAAGACCATCAAGGGCTACGGCCTGGGTCACCACTTCGAGGGCCGCAACGCGACCCACCAGATGAAGAAGATGACCCTTCAGGACCTCAAGTACTTCCGCGACTCGATGCGCATCCCGATCTCGGACGCGCAGCTGGACGAGAACCCCTACCTGCCGCCGTACTTCAACCCCGGCGCACAGGACGAGACCATCCAGTACATGCTGGAGCGCCGCAAGGCCCTGGGCGGGTTCCTCCCCGAGCGCCGCTCGCACCACGTCGGCCTCCAGCTTCCGGGCGACGAGGCCTACGCGCTGCCCAAGAAGGGCTCCGGCACGCAGGAGATCGCCACGACCATGGCGTTCGTCCGCCTGCTGAAGGATCTGCTGCGCGCGAAGGACTTCGGCCACCGGATCGTGCCGATCATCCCGGACGAGGCTCGCACGTTCGGCATGGACGCGTACTTCCCGACCGCGAAGATCTACAACCCGCACGGTCAGAATTACACGTCGGTCGACCGCGAGCTGCTCCTGGCGTACAAAGAGAGCCCGCAGGGCCAGATCATGCACGTCGGCATCAACGAGGCCGGTGCCGTCGCGGCCTTCACCGCGACCGGCACGTCGTACTCGACGCACGGCGAGCCGCTGATCCCGGTGTACGTCTTCTACTCGATGTTCGGCTTCCAGCGCACCGGCGACGCCCAGTGGGCGGCGGGCGACCAGATGGCGCGCGGCTTCATCATCGGCGCCACCGCCGGCCGCACCACGCTCACCGGCGAAGGCCTGCAGCACGCCGACGGCCACTCGCCGCTGCTGGCATCGACGAACCCGGCGACCGTCTCGTACGACCCGGCCTACGGCTACGAGATCGCGCACATCGTCCGCTCGGGGCTCGAGCGGATGTACGGCGGCAACCACCCCGACCCCAACGTCATGTACTACCTCACGGTGTACAACGAGCCGCTCGTGCAGCCGGCCGAGCCCGAGGGCGTGGACGTCGACGGCATCGTGCGCGGCATCCACCGCATCTCGTCGCTCGAGGGCGAAGGGCCCCGCGCGCAGATCCTCGCCTCGGGCGTGGGCGTGCCGTGGGCGCTCGAGGCGCAGCAGCTGCTGCGCGACGACTGGGGCGTGCAGGCCGACGTGTGGTCGGTGACGTCGTGGAGCGAGCTGCGCCGCGACGGTCTCGCGGCGGACGAGCACAACTTCCTGCACCCGGACGAGGAGCCCCGTACGGCGTACATCACCGAGAAGCTCGCGGGAGCGCCCGGGCCGGTCGTCGCGGTCAGCGACTTCATGCACGCGGTGCAGGACCAGATCCGCCCCTGGGTGCAGCACAACTTCGCCACGCTGGGTGCCGACGGATTCGGCTTCTCCGACACCCGCGCAGCGGCTCGCCGGTTCTTCAAGATCGACGGCCCCTCGGTCGCGGTCCGCACGCTCCAGGCCCTCGCCGCCGAAGGCGCCGTGGACCGCAGCCTCGCCGCGCAGGCCATCCAGAAGTACCGCCTGCACGACGTCACGGCCGGAACGAGCGGAAACGCGGGCGGCGAGAGCTGATCCGCGAATGGGCAAGTCCGCCGAGGTGATGGACAAGCCCGAGACGCTCGCCTGGCTGCGACGCATCTCGGGCGATCTCGCCACCGTCACGATCAAGCGCCTCGAGGAGACGCTGCCCTGGTATGCCGAGATGCCGCCGGCCCGACGCTCCGCCGTCGGGCTGGTGGCACAGGCGGGCATCACCTCGTTCATCGCCTGGTACGAGGATCCCGCCTCCACCCCGTGGATCGCGGCGGACATCTTCGCCGTCGCCCCCCGCGAGCTGCTGCGCAGCGTCAGCCTGCAGCAGACCCTCCAGCTCATCCGGGTCACCGTGGAGGTGACCGAGGAGCGGGTCGCGGGCAAGGGCGAGCACCTTCGCGAGGCGATCCTGCTGTACTCGCGTGAGGTCGCGTTCGCGGCGGCGGACGTCTACGCGCGGGCAGCCGAGGCCCGCGGACTGTGGGACGCCCGCCTCGAGGCCCTCGTCGTGGACTCGATCCTCACGGGCGAGGCCGACGAGGAGCTGCCCAGCCGCATCGCCGCCCTCGGGTGGCACGGCCACGGCGAGGTCGCGGTGCTCGTAGGCACGACTCCGCCGCAGTTCGACGTCGACCAGCTGCGCCGGACCGCCCGCAAGCTGGGCGTCGACGTGCTGATCGGCGTGCAGGGCTCCCGCCTCGTGCTCGTGGTCGGCCGCGCGGACCCCGGCTCGCGCGCGGACGACGCCGCGACCGATCTCCCCTTCGCGGAGATCGCGCGCCGGCTGGAGCCGGGCTTCGGCACCGGGTATCTCGTGCTGGGTCCCACCGTCCCGGCGCTCGTGGACGCGAGTCAGAGCGCCCGCGCGGCGCTGGCGGGCTTCGCCGTCGCACGGGCGTGGCGCCACGCGCCGCGTCCGGTGGAGGCCGACGACCTGCTTCCCGAGCGCGCCCTCGCCGGAGACCCGCTGGCCAAGGTCACGCTGGTGGAGCGCATCTACCGACCACTGCAGGCACACAGCGCCGATCTGGTGTCGACGCTGTGGGCGTACCTCGACAACGGCCGGTCGCTCGAGGCGACCGCGCGCGAGCTCTTCGTGCATCCGAACACCGTCCGCTACCGCCTCAAGCGCGTATCGGAGGTCATCGGCTGGGATGCGACGGGCCCGCGCGAGGCGCTCATCCTCCAGACGGCGCTGATCCTGGGCTCCATCGGGACGGATGCCGCGCGCCGGCGTGCGCCCTCCCAGCGACGGGCACCAGCCTGATCGCGACGGCGCCCGGTGTGCACCACGCACAAAGCATGCCGGCATTCTTTGACGGTGTCGCCAGAACCCGCCGGATGATCCTTGACAGGATGGAACGGTGATAATCGCCGTCTTCCCCGGGCAGGGCTCCCAGACCCCCGGCTTCCTGGCTCCGTGGCTCGACGAGGACGGCGCCGCGGAGCGGCTCGCCCGCTACTCGGAGTGGTCGGGGGTCGACCTCGTCGCCGCCGGGACCCAGTGGGATGCCGACCGCATCCGCGACACCCAGGTCGCCCAGCCGCTCATCGTGGCGGCGAGCCTGCTGTCGTGGAACGCCCTCCCCGACCGAGCCGCCATCGGGGGCGTCGCCGGTCACTCCGTCGGCGAGTTCGCCGCCGCGGCGGCCGCAGGCGTCCTGAGCGAAGAGGCGGCGCTGACGCTCGTCGGCATCCGCGGCAGAGCCATGGCGGAGGCGGCAGCGGCGGCCGAGACCGGGATGAGCGCCGTGATCGGCGGAGACGAGGCATCCGTCCTCGCCCGCCTGGACGAGCTGGGGCTCGCCCCCGCGAACTACAACGGCGGCGGCCAGCTCGTCGTGGCAGGCGCGCTTCCCGCCCTCCAGGCCCTCGCCGCCGAGCCCGTCGCGGGCACGCGCGTGATCCCGCTGCAGGTCGCCGGCGCGTTCCACACGCAGTACATGTCCCCGGCGGTCGAGACGCTGCGGGCAGCCGCGGCCGACCATGAGGTGTCGGACCCGGGCGTGACGCTGTGGACCAACCGCGATGGTTCCGCTGTCGCCTCCGGACGCGCCTTCGTCGACCTTCTGGTCGAGCAGGTCGCCTCGCCGGTGCGCTGGGACCTGTGCATGGCCTCTTTCGCCGACAGCGGCGTGTCGGGCATCGTCGAACTGTCGCCGGCGGGCACGCTCGTCGGGCTCGCCAAGCGCGCGCTGCGCGGGGTCCCGGCCGTCGCCGTCAAGACACCCGCCGACCTGGAGGCCGCCGGCGCACTGCCGGCCGCCGATGCCTGACCGGAGTACCCGAATGACCGCCAGCCTCATCCAGCCCACCGGCGCCGCGCACACGCGCATCTACGCGTACGGCGCCGCACGCGGCGAGAACGCCGTGCCGAACGACGACCTCGTCGGCCCCATCGACTCCAGCGACGAGTGGATCCGTCAGCGCACCGGGATCGTGACCCGCATGCGCGCGTCGGCCGGCACCGATGCGATCGATCTGGCGACGGATGCCGCGCGCGAGGCGATCGAGCGCTCGGGCGTCGAGGCGTCGCAGATCGACGCCGTCATCGTCGCGACGATCTCGAACCCCAAGCAGACCCCGTCGGTGTCGGCCATCGTCGCCGACCGCGTCGGTGCGAACCCCGCCGCCGCGTACGACCTCAACGCCGCGTGCGCGGGCTTCGCGTACGGCGTCGCGCAGGCGGACGCCCTCATCCGCGCCGGCGCCGCGCACTACGCGCTCGTCATCGGCACCGAGAAGCTCAGCGACATCGTCGACCCGACCGACCGCAGCATCTCGTTCCTGCTCGGCGACGGAGCGGGCGCGGCCGTCATCGGCCCCAGCGACAGCGCCGGCATCGGACCCACCGTGTGGGGCTCGGACGGCTCGAAGGCCGACGCGGTCGGGATGAACCACACCCTCATCGAGTTCCGCGAGGGCGCGGCGCCCTGGCCCACGCTGCGCCAGGAAGGGCCGACCGTCTTCCGCTGGGCCGTGTGGGAGATGGTCAAGGTCGCCCGCCAGGCCCTGGAGGCCGCCGGTGTGGAGGCAGCGGATCTCGCCGCCTTCGTCCCCCACCAGGCGAACATGCGCATCATCGACGAGTTCGCCAAGCAGCTCGGCCTCCCCGACACGGTGCTGATCGGCCGCGACATCGAGACGACCGGCAACACCTCGGCGGCCTCGATCCCGCTCGCGACGCACCGGCTGCTCGAGGAGCACCCCGAGCTCTCCGGCGGCCTGGCGCTGCAGATCGGCTTCGGCGCCGGGCTGGTCTTCGGCGCACAGGTGGTCGTGCTTCCCTGAGGCCGCGAGCCCCGACCATAGACTGAGACCCGGCCCGCCCCCGGGTCCGCGTACCCCCAAGAAACAGGAGAATCCCATGGCATTCACCAGCGACGAGGTCCTCGCCGGACTCGCCGAGCTCATCACCGACGAGACGGGCATCTCGTCCGACGAGGTCGCTCTCGAGAAGTCGTTCACCGACGACCTCGACATCGACTCGATCTCGATGATGACGATCGTCGTCAACGCCGAGGAGAAGTTCGGCGTCACCATCCCCGACGACGAGGTCAAGAACCTGAAGACCGTCGGCGACGCCGTCAGCTACATCACGTCCAACCAGGCGTAACCCCTTCCGGTGGGGGCTGCGGCCCCCACCGGCACACCCACGAGGACTTTCACCGTCATGAGCAACTCCCGCATCGTCGTCACCGGCATCGGCGCGTCATCGCCCCTGGGCGGCACGGCACCCGAGAGCTGGTCGGCCCTTCTGGACGGCGTGTCCGGCACGCGGTCCCTCGAGCACGAGTGGGTCGAGCAGTACCAGCTGCCGGTGACCTTCGCCGCGGAGGCGAAGGTGCGTCCCGACACCGTGCTCGAGCGCCCCGTCGCCAAGCGTCTCGACCCGTCGTCTCAGTTCGCGCTCGTCGCGGCCATGGAGGCCTGGGCGGACGCCGGAAGCCCCGAGGTGGAGCCGGAGCGCCTGGGCGTGGACTTCGCGACCGGTATCGGCGGTCTGCACACCCTCCTCGACGGCTGGGACACGCTGCGCGAGAAGGGCCCGCGTCGGGTCCTGCCGATGACGGTGCCCATGCTCATGCCCAACGCCGCGGCGGGCAACCTGTCGCTGCACTTCAACGCCCGGGCCTACGCGCGCACCGTCGCGAGCGCCTGCGCGTCGAGCACCGAGTCGATCGTCAACGCCATCGAGCACATCCGCTCGGGGCTCGCCGACGTCGTGATCGCGGGAGGCACCGAGTCGGTCATCCACCCCGTCACGATCGCCGCGTTCTCGTCGATGCAGGCGCTGTCCCGGCGCAACGACGACCCGGCGACCGCCTCGCGGCCGTGCAGCATCGACCGCGACGGCTTCGTCATGGGCGAGGGCGCCGGAGCTCTCATCCTCGAGACGGAGGAGCACGCCCGCGCGCGCGGCGCCAAGATCTACGCCGTCGTCGCCGGCGGCGGCGTGACGGCGGACTCATACCACATCACGGCGAACGACCCCGAGGGACTCGGAGCGGCCCGGGCGGTGAACCTCGCGCTGGAGATGGCGGATGCCTCGGCCGACGACGTCACGCACATCAACGCGCACGCCACCTCGACCCCGGTCGGCGACCCGAACGAGTACCAGGCGCTCCGGGCCGTCTTCGGCCCGCGCATCGACGAGATCCCGGTGTCGGCGACGAAGGCCTCGACCGGTCACCTGCTCGGCGGCACCGGAGCGCTCGAGGCGATCTTCACGGTGCTGGCGCTGCGCGACCGCGTGGCGCCCCCGACCATCAACCTGACGACGCAGGATCCGGCGGTGCCCTTCCGCATCTCCGGGTCGCCGACCCCGCTCGGCGACGGGCCGCAGTTCGCGATCAGCAACTCCTTCGGCTTCGGCGGGCACAACGCGGTAGCGGCCTTCGCATCGGTCTGAGTCGCACGCACGTCCAAGACGCCCCGATCCCCTCGGCGAGAGGGAGATCGGGGCGTCTGTGGTGACAGGCGGTGGTTCGCGGTCCCGCTGCCCGGGATCATCGGCCTCCGAGCCTCGGTAGTGGCGCCTCGCACCGCCCGGGTCTGTGAAGTTGTGTCACGCCGACGTGGCGGCGGCCGGGCCGCGCCCGGCCGGAGATCAGCCGACCTTGTGGAGCCAGACGACCGGCGCCTCGTCGCTCGCGTGCCGGAACGGCTCGAGCTCTTCGTCCCACGCCGCACCGAGGGCGACCTGCAGCTCCCGGTGCAGCTCCGAGGCGTCGCCGCCGGCGATCTCCATCGCATACCGGATGCGGTCCTCGCCGATCACGACGTTGCCCGCGGAATCGGTCTGGGCGTAGTGGATGCCGAGTCCCGGGGTGTGCAGCCAGCGGCCGCCGTCGCTGCGCGGGGTCGGGTCCTCGGTCACCTCGAACCTCAGGTGCTCCCAGCCGCGGATCGCCGTCGCGAGGGCCGAGCCGGTGCCTGCCGCGCCCTCCCAGTAGAACTCGGCGCGGCGGCTTCCTGCCAGCACCGGCTGTTCCGCCCAGTCGAAGCTGACGGCGCGGCCGAGGGCCCGACCGACCGCCCACTCGAGGTGCGGGCACAACGCTCGTGGCGCGGAGTGGATGAAGATCACCCCACGCGCCTTGTGTGTCGCCATGATCTCTCCGTTCATCAGGTGCGTCTTCCCCTACGACCTGAGACGGTGTCACAGCGTGCTGTTCGGTTGTGCTGTCGCCATTATCGCCGAGGGGGCGGTGGAATCACAAGTATGTGATTCCACCGCCCCCTGGATGAGATGCGGGTCAGGCCTCGCTCATGGCCTGGACCGCGGCCTTGCCCTTGGCCGCGTAGTAGGCCGCGCGGGCGGCGTCGCGGCGCGCCTGCTCTGCCTGCCCGGCGTCCAGGACGTCCTGGGGGACCTCGAACTGGTCCGTCGTGGGCTTGCCGTGGTACTTCTCGATGTAGGCGTCGAGCTCGGGGCCGGACTCCCACGACGTGATGAGGCAGTAGCGCGGCGCGTCGCCGTCGTGGTGCACCGCGTGCCACAGTCGCTGCGTGTCGACGATGAGCTGCGCGCCGGCAGGGAGCGCCACGCGGTACTCGATGCTCGGGTCGGTGCGGTTCTCGCGCAGGACGAAGTAGCTGTTCTTGTCGTCCGTCAGGTTGAAGAAGCCGCGGACCACCCAGCCGGTGCCGTCGGGGTTGAGGCGGTTGTTGTCGTCCTGGTGCAGGTTGTACAGCGCGTCGGCGTACGTGTTCGGCTGCAGTTCGATGATGCGGCAGCGCCCCACGTTGGAGCCCGGCTCCTGCGCGCGACGCGTCAGGGTCGGCGCCTTCTCGGTCTGCTCGGGGATCCAGACGCCGTCCTTGTCGGTGCGCGGCGGCGTGTGGTTCCAGAACCCGTTGCACTCGATCTCGCCCTTGGCGGAGGCGAGCGGTGCGAACCGGGTGTCGCCGGAAGACTTCCAGTCGACGTACTCGATCGAGAGCCACTCCTGGGGATCGATCTCCTCCCCGTAGGAGTCGAGCACCACGAAGCCGGTCTCATCGAGAGCGGCGGACTTGATGTAACCCATGACGAATCATGCCTTTCGGTCAGTGAGCCAGCACGTTTTAACAGGCTCAACTTAGGCAAGCCTACCTCGCACCCCTCGGGCGCCCCCGTGACCGAGCCGTGAATAACCGGCGCCCCGGCGGCCCGCCGATTCCGCGCCGGGGGCCCCGAATAGACTGAGGGAGCCATGGTCACTGCCACGAACGTCGATGCGACTGCTGTCAACACGATCGGGTGGCTCTCCGCCGCGGACTGGACCATCGTCGTCCCCGTCTACCAGCGGCAGTACCGGTGGGACATCGGCGGATGCGAGCAGCTGCTGGCCGACATCCGCGCCGTCGCGGACCTCGACGACCGGCACATGCACTTCATCGGCTCGATCCTGTCCTCCGCGAGCGGCGAGGGCGAGGGCGCGGAGCTCGTGCTCATCGACGGGCAGCAGCGCACCACCACACTGATGCTCCTCGTCGCGGCCCTGCACCACACGGTGCGGGAGGCCCGGCCCGACCTCGCCGACGAGCTGCAGCGCGTCCTGGTCCACTCCCACGACGTCACCCGCACGAAGCTGCGACCGCACCGCGCGTGGGCCGGCGTGTTCGAGCGCGTCGTGCTCGACCTCCCGCTGCCGCCCGGTGAGCACCGCGACTCCCGCTTCGACGACAACTACGCGTTCTTCCGCAGCCAGATCAGCGTGGAGGAGGCGCCGCACATCTGGCGGGGGCTGCAGAAGCTCGAGCACGTCGCGATCACGCTGGGTGCGGGCGCGAACGCCCAGCAGATCTTCGAGAGCCTCAACTCGACGGGCGAGCCGCTGCGCGACCACGAGCTGATCCACAACTACGTCCTGATGGGGCTCACGCACGCCGAGCAGCGCGAGGTCGAGGCGGACTTCTGGCGGCCGATCGAGGCGAACACGGGCGACGCGATCGCCGACTTCTGGCGGCAGTACCTCGTGATGCGGACCGGCCGCGAGGTCACCGTGGTCGGCGGACGCGGTGTCTACGACGCCTTCCGTCACGAGTTCCCCCGCCTCCCGTTCCCCGAGCTCGTCGCGCGGGCAGAGGAGTGGCGCGCGCTGTCACGCGTGTACCGGGTGCTGCTGCGGCCGGACGAGGCGCCGGATGCCGAGATCGCACAGCAGCTCCGTCACCTCAACACCTTCGGCACCGCGATGTACCCGCTCGTCATGCGCGCATACCGGGACGTCGAGACCGGTGCGCTCGCCCGCGAGGCGTTCATCGAGACCCTGGAGATGATCCAGGCGCTGTTGATGCGCCGGTCGGTCGTCGGGACGGGCACGCAGCGCCTCGTCGCGCGCCTGTGCCGCGCCCGAGAAGCGGGATGGGAGGCCCTCGTCGCGGCGATCTCACGCATCACGCCGTCCGACGAGCGCATCGCCGTGGCGCTCAAGTACTCCGAGCTGCCGCACGCGCGATATGCGCTCGGGCGCATCGCCGGACTCGACCCCGCCGCCGAGGTCGACATCGAGCACATCTTCCCCCTGGCCCCCGGCGATGCCTGGTCGGGCGACGGCGTGCGGGAGTGGGCCGCGTACAGCGAGGACGAGCAGAACAGTCATCGCGCGCTCGCCCAGACCATCGGCAACCTGGCCGTGCTCGAGGAGGACCTCGCGTTCCGAGCCTTCGACCGCTCGTTCCCCGAGAAGAAGGCCCTCTACGCCCGGAGCGCGATCGTGACGACCGCCGAGCTCGCCGAGGTGCCGGCGTGGGGCACCGCCGCCATCGCCGAGCGCTCCCGGCACCTGACCGAGCGCTTCGTGCAGGTGTGGAAGCGCCCCGGTGGGCCCGCCATCGACGACGACGGCCTCACCCCGATCCTCGACGCGGTCCGCCGGCGGGGATGGCCCCCCGGCTGGCACCGCGAGTGGTCGTACGTCGAGTACTGCGGCGAGCACTGGGAGGTCTACGACGTCAAGCACCTCTTCAACCGCGTCTTCAAGCGGCTGTGGGCTGATGCGCGTGCGGCGGTCGTGTCGTACAGCGCCCGCCGCGGCGGCCCGGTCTACACCGCGCAGTCCTGGAACGGTCAGTGGGATCGACTCGACGACCATCACTCGCTCTACATGGGGTGGGACTCCAGCTACATGCTGAGCGCCGTGCAGGGCGTCCTCGAGGAGGCGGGCATGGCCCCCGAGGTCTTCGTCAAGTACTCCTACATCGGCGAGGCGATGTGACGGGCGGGACGGATGCCTCGCGCCGAGGCATCCGTCCCACCCGTCATCGGGGTCCTGCCGGCGTCACTCGAACGAGACGGCCGCGTTCTCGTTGTTGAGGACGATGACCGGGGTCACCGCGGGGTGGCCGGCGGCGCGGATCCTCGCCAGGTCGAAGCGCAGCAGCGGAGTGCCTGCCGTCACCTTCTGCCCCTTCTGGACGAGGGTCTCGAATCCGTCGCCCTTCATGCCGACCGTGTCGATGCCGACGTGGATGAGCAGCTCGGTGCCGTCCTCCAGCACGAGGGCCACGGCGTGGCTGCTGTCGAACGTGGCGCCGATGGTGCCGTCAGCGGGAGCGACCACCGTGTCGCCGGTCGGCTCGATCGCGACGCCCGGGCCCATGACGCCCTCGGCGAAGGTCGGATCGGGCACCTCCGAGAGCGGCACGACGCGGCCCGCCAGCGGCTGGCGCAGCCGGATCGTGGTCGTCGCGGGAGCATCGGTCAGCACGGCGGTCCCACCCGCGGCCGGCGCGGGTGCCGGCTCGGCCGTCGCGCCGGCGGGAGCCGATGCGCGGCCCGCGAGGATCGCCTCCATGGCGTCCTTCACGAACTGCACGTTCGTTCCGTAGACCACCTGCACGGACTTGCCGCCGGGCTTCATGGTTCCCGCCGCACCGGCGCGCTTGAGCGCGGCGTCGTCGACCTTGCTCACGTCGTCGATCTCCATGCGCAGGCGGGTGGCGCAGTTCTCCAGCTCGAGGATGTTGTCCTTGCCGCCGAGGGCGTCGATGAACCGTCCTCCCGTGACGAGGTACTTGTCGTCGGCCGTGTGGGTGTCGTACTCGGTGCCCTCGCCGAGGATGTCGTCGTCCTCGCGTCCCGGCGTCTTGAGGTTGAACCGCTTGATGAAGAAGTAGAACACCACGAAGTAGATGAAGAACCAGAAGACGCCCATCACGGGGATGAGCCACGGGTTCTGCGCCATCGGGTTCATCCAGTTGAGGACGAGGTCGATGAAGCCGCCGGAGAAGCCGAATCCCATGCGCACCGGAAGGATCTGGCTGATCGCCATCGAGATGCCCGTGAACACGGCATGCGTGAGGTAGAGCACCGGCGCGAGGAACATGAAGGCGAACTCGAGGGGCTCGGTCACACCCACGAAGAAGGAGGCGATGGCGCCAGAGAACAGGATGCCGTAGGCGAGCTTCTTCCTGGTGGTCCTCGCCGTGAGGTACATCGCGAGGGCGGCGCCGGGGAGGCCGAACATCATGATCGGGAAGAAGCCCGTCATGTACTGCCCGGTCACGCCGTACGTGCCCTCGCCGGCGAGGAAGTTGTTGAGGTCGTTGATGCCCGCGACATCGAACCAGAACACCGAGTTCAGGGCGTGGTGGAGCCCCACCGGGATGAGCAGGCGGTTGAGGAACCCGTAGATGCCCGTGCCGAACGCGCCGAGCGTCACGATCCACTCGCCGAATCCGACCAGGCCGCCGTACACGAACGGCCAGACGAAGAACAGGACGACGGCGACGACCAGCGAGAAGCCGGCCGTGACGATCGCCACCGAGCGCTTGCCCGAGAAGAACGACAGCGCGTCGGGCAGGCGCGTGTCCTTGAACTTGTTGTAGCAGTAGGCGCCGATGAGGCCGCAGATGATGCCGACGAAGACGTTCTGCACACGCAGGAACGCCGGGTCGACCTCATTGACGTTGTCGACGCCGGTGAAGAGGAGGACGGTCTCGGGCTTGAGCAGCGTCGTGACCACGAGCCACGACACCAGGCCCGCCAGCGCCGAGGTGCCGTCCGACTTCTCCGCCATGCCCAGCGCGATGCCGACGGCGAACAGCAGCGCCATGTTGTCCAGCAGCGAGCCGCCGGCCGCGCCGAGGAATGTCGAGACGACGTTGGGACCGGCTGCCGAGCTGATCCAGTACGAGATGCCGGACAGGATCGCAGCGACCGGCAGCACTGCCACCGGAAGCATGATCGATCTGCCGAGCCTCTGCAGGAACTTCATTGTTCTCCTCCAGGGGGGGGCCAGGAATGGGTTGTGACGATGACGCTACCGTCAATCGGCGATCGCCGTCAGTGCCACTCCCTCCGAAAGTAAGGATGGTGAACGAATCCGGCTCGATCGGGCGCGGCGGCGGCGCGCACGCAGACCGGGAGCGCAGAGGACCGCCGCGGACAGGATGCCGCGGCGGTCCTCATCGGTAGGGCGGGTGGGACTTGAACCCACGATCGTCGGGTTATGAGCCCGCTGCCTTGACCAGCTTGGCCACCGCCCCCCGCACATCGGGTGCGCGAAGAAGCCTACCCGCCCGCCGGAGCGATCCGCGGCGTCAGCGGGTGTCGGGCTTGTCGGCCGGGTCCTTCACGGGCGGCTCCGGCCACACCTTCGCCACCGCCTCGGTGACCTTGATCGACGCGGTGGAGGGGTGCGCGTCGTCCGGTGCCGTTCCGGTGCTCCCCCGCTGGATCGGGAGCTCCTGGCTCTCGCTGAGCACCTGCGGGTGATGGCGCGCGAGCTGGAACACGCCCCATACCGCGACCGCGCCCACCACGGCGAAGGCGATGTACACCCACAGCGGCGCCCCCGCGACCTCCTGCAGGACGATCAGGCCGATGAGGATGGCGACGATCGGGTCGATGACGGTGAGGCCGGCGACCACGAGGTCCGGCGGGCCGGAGGCGTAGGCGCTCTGCACGAAGTACGCGCCGACGATCGCCCCGACGATGAGGGCGGCGAGGCACAGGAAGGTGAGCCCGTCGAAGTCGTTGTCCTTGATGCGCTCGATGACGACCTTGGCGAGCGTCGCGACGAAGCCGTAGATGACCCCCGCGGCGGTGATGTAGAAGAGGGCGCCCATCCGCTTGCGCAGCCACACCCACAACCCCGCGAAGACCAGCGTCACCACGGCGAGCAGCACCAGGATCGTGATCAGCTGTCCGCTGGAGACCGGCTTCTCGGTCGCGAAGAGGGCCGCGATGGTCACGAAGACGAAGATGCCCCCCACGCACGCCGCGATCGCGATCAGCGAGCGTCGCGTGGGCTTGTGCCCGCTGATCTGCGCGTTCAGAAGGGTCGTGATGACGAGCGCGATCGCACCCAGCGGCTGCACCACGATGAGCGGCGCCACGGCGAGGGCGGAGAGCTGACACACGATGGCCAGTGCGAGCATGACCGTGCCGATGACCCACGAAGGGCGCGAGAGCAGCTTGAGCAGGTGGCTCGCATCGAGGCCGCCCTGAGTCGGCTGCGAACGGCTCATCCGTTCGACCTTGGTCACGCCGCGGTGCTGATACTGGGCCCCGAACGACATGAAGACCGCGCCCAGCAGGGCGAGCGGGATGCCGTACAGCAGGCCAGGGTTCTGGAACGCGCCGACCAGCTGGTCTCCCACGTCCTCGAGCTCCACCGCGGTCCACAGCACACATCGACATTAGCCGCAGGCGTCGCTCGATAGGCTCAAGGCGTGGCTGTTCTCCCGATTCGCATCATGGGCGATCCCGTCCTGCACTCCCCCGCATCCCGTGTCGAGGCGATCACGGACGAGGTCCGCACGCTCGTCGCCGACATGTTCGAGACGATGGATGCCGCCCCCGGCGTGGGCCTGGCAGCCCCGCAGGTCGGCGTCCCGCTGCGGATCTACACCTACTCGTACACCGATGACGAGGGCGCTCCCTGGCGCGGCGTGATCGTCAACCCGGAGCTGTGGATGCGGCCGCTCGAGCCCGGCGCGCCCGACCCCGACGAGGAATCCGAGGGGTGCCTGTCGTTCCCGGGCGAGCGGTTCCCGCTGCGGCGCTCCGACGAGGTGCTCGTCACCGGGACCGACCTCGAGGGCGAGCCCGTGCGCATTCAGGTCGACGGCTGGCGCGCCCGCATCATGCAGCACGAGTTCGACCACCTCGACGGCGTGCTGTACGTGGACCGCCTCGACGACGGCGACTGGAAGACCGTGCAGAAGATCGCCCGCAAGCGCGGCTGGGGCCGGCCGGGAAGCTCATGGACCCCCGGCGTCGACGACCTCGACGCGTGACGCGACCCGCCGCGCGGCGTCCTCAGGGCGTCTGAAGACGAAGAAAGGCCCCGAGGTGGAGCTCGGGGCCGATCCGCTCCCCCACTTGGACTCGAACCAAGAACCTATCGGTTAACAGCCGATTGCTCTGCCAATTGAGCTATGGAGGAATGTTCCGCACTCTCGCGCGGGCAACCAGTCCATATTAGCAAAGCTCCACCCATGGTCATGACCACGGGAGGCCTCAGGACCCGACGAGTCTCCGATCCGCTTCGCCGCTCGGCGTCCACAGCAGGTCCTGTGTTCCGTGGCCGAATGCGACGGCATGGCCGGCGCGCAGCACCAGCACGTCGGCGTCGAGCTCGTCGACGACGTCGGCCTGATTCGTCACCACCAGCGCGGCCATGCCGAGGTCGCGCTGCCGTCGGAGGATCGCCTCGCGCGCGGCTTTGCGCACCTCGACGTCCATGTTCGCGTAGGGCTCGTCGGCGATGAGGACACGCGGCTGGAGCACGAGCGCGCGCGCCAGCGCGACGCGCTGGCGCATGCCCGCGCTCAGCTCGTAGGGGTACTTGGCCGAGGCGCCCAGCGGAAGCATCATCTCGTCCAGCAGTGACGCGACGCGCACCGCGAGAGCGCGCGAGCTCACCCGCCGGTCGCGGCTGGTGATGGGCGCGCTGATGACCTCGGCGACGGTGAGCCGGGCGGGAAGGCGCGCCCCCGCCGACTGGGGCAGGTATCCGGCGTAGTAGGTGAGGAAGCGATGGTCACGCCCTGGCCGGCGCACGGAGACGCCCTCGACCGTGCCGTCCCCGCCCACGACCGCGAGGCCGGGCTCGTCGGCTCCGGCCAGGACCGCGGCGAGCGAGGACTTGCCGGATCCGGTCGGTCCCATCACGGCGAGGTTGCGTCCATGCGCCAGGCGGAATGTGACGCCGTCGACGACGCGCTGACTCGGGCCGCCACGACCCGCGCGGGCGATCGACAGGTCGGAGCAGTCGATCGCGGCATCCGCGGTTCGTCGTCGAGCCATCTCCTCATCCTGCCCGGCAGCGGACCCTCGCGCCAGTCGGAGCAGTCCGTCAGGAGGACTCGTCGGCGATCGCCTGACGTCGTGCGTCGAGCTCGCGCAGGCGCAGGCGGATGCTGCGACCCTGTTCGGAATCGGCGGGCACCCGCTGGATCGCGCCCAGCAGCTCGGCCTTCTCGCGATCGATGGCGCGCATCACGAGCCGCCGCGCCAGGTCACCGGCCGAGGCGACGGCCGCCTCGTCGTTCAGGGCCGGGAAGTCGCCCGCAAGCAGCTCGGCCGCCAGCGACCGGTAGGGCTCCCGCACGGTGCCGACGACCGCAGCCGACCAGCCGGGCCGCTGCATGTCGGCGGCCGAGACCACCGCGGCGCGGACGGCGTCGAGCGCCGGGTGGCGGAACGGTTGCTCCAGCGCCCGTGCGACGAGGGCGGGCTCCATGCGGTGGCCGAACTGCAGGACGCCCATCAGGGCGTCGCGCTCGAGTCCCACCTCCGGCGTGCGCGGCAGCGTGGCGAGCGTGACATGCAGGGCGCCGTCCTCCGAGGAGGAGGGTGCGGGCGGCTCCGCAGCGGCCGGGGCATCCCGTCTCCCGCCGCGCCCGGCGCGCTCCACCTCCCGCCGGACGTCCTCGGTGTCCATGCCGAGCCGGCGTGCGAGCACCCTCACGTACTCCGGCTGCAGCAGCGGGTCGCGAAGCTCGGCCACCACGGGGGCGGCGGTGCG
Source organism: Microbacterium sp. CCNWLW41 (assembly GCF_037083505.1). Lineage (NCBI taxonomy): Bacteria > Bacillati > Actinomycetota > Actinomycetes > Micrococcales > Microbacteriaceae > Microbacterium > Microbacterium sp. CCNWLW41. Next base: position 397,140 of record NZ_JBAOJP010000006.1, on the reverse strand, counting down.
GAGCGCCCCGACTCGCCCCTCCACGCTCGCGAGGTCGTAGCCCGAGATGCGCTGGTCCAGGACGAACTCCACCATCGGGACCTTCGTCTCCAGAAGCCCGCGGACCGCGCTGTCGCCGCGGGTGAGGCGCAGGTCGCACGGATCCAGCCCCTCGGGCCCGGTCGCGACGTAGGTCTGCGCGTTGAAGCGCTTGGCGTCGGCGAAGGCGCGCAGCGCCGCCTTCTGGCCGGCCGCATCGGGGTCGAAGGTGAAGACCACCTCGCCCGCCGTGGAGTCGTCGCCCATCACGCGTCGCAGCACCGAGATGTGGTCGGAGCCGAAAGCGGTACCGCACGTCGCGATAGCCGTGGTGATGCCGGCGAGGTGACAGGCCATGACGTCGGTGTAGCCCTCGACGACCACGACGCGGTGCTCCCGCGAGATCTCGCGTTTGGCGAGGTCGAGGCCGTAGAGCACCTGGGCCTTCTTGTAGATGGTCGTCTCGGGCGTGTTGAGGTACTTGGGCCCCTGGTCGTCGTCGTAGAGCCTGCGTGCGCCGAAGCCGATGACCTGCCCGGTGACGTCGCGGATCGGCCACACGACGCGGCCGCGGAAGCGGTCGTACACCCCGCGCTGCCCCTGCGACACCAGCCCCGCGGACGACAGCTCCTCGTCGGTGTAGCCCTGCGCGCGCAGGACGGAGTGCATCCCCGACCAGCCCTTCGGGGCGTAGCCCACCCCGAAATGGGCAGCCGCCCCGGCGTCGAAGCCGCGCTGGCCGAGGAACCTCCGCGCCGTGTCGGCCTCGGCGGTCATGAGCTGCGCGCGGAAGAACTCGGCGGCGGCGGCGTTGGCGGCGTACAGCCGCGCGCGCCCGGTGTGCTCGGGGGCTGCGCCGCCGTCCTCGTAGTGCAGGGCGTAGCCGATCCGCCCGGCGAGGCGCTCGACGGCCTCGGTGAACGTCACGTGGTCCATCGCGCGCAGGAACGAGTAGACGTCCCCGGACTCGCCGCAGCCGAAGCAGTGGTAGAACCCGGCCTGCGGGCGCACGTTGAAGCTGGGGCTCCGCTCGTCGTGGAAGGGGCACAGCCCCTTGAGCGAGCCCACGCCGGCGGACTTGAGGGCCAGGCGCTCGCCGATGATGTCGGCGATGTTCGTGCGGGCCTTCACCTCGTCGACGTCGGCCTGCCGGATTCGCCCCGCCATCAGCGCACCTCGGATCGCTCGGGCGCGGCGCCCGCCGGTGCGTCCATCGGGCGGGCGCCGGGGGCCCAGACGCCGACGGAGGCCGGATCCAGCTGTCCGACGAGGGACCCGTGCCACGCGATCGCCAGCTGATCGGTGAGGCTCGCAACCTGATCCACGACGACCCGCCGGCGCGCGGCATCCGTCCGCGCCGACGCGAAGTCCTGCGCGTGCAGGCGGTCCAGCGCCTCCGGCCGTTCCCACAGCGCGCTCGCCAGGCGCTTGAGGACCCGCCGCTGCTCCTTGTAGAGATCCTTGCGCCCCTCGATCGAGACGACGGCCGCCCCGATGATGCCCTTGAGGACCGCCATCTCGGCCTCGACGACGCGCGGCACCACGAGGTGACCGCGGTAGCGCGTGAGGACGGAGGTCGCGTACGACTCGCGGGTGGCCGTCGTGGCGGCGCGGGCGAAGCGGCCGATCAGATCGGAGGTCAGGTTCTTCAAGCGCGCGAGCGCGGCGCGGGATCCGTCGAACGCGTCGATCCACTCGGGCATGCGCGTGAGCCGGAACAGGGCGTCCTCGAGCTCGTCGCGGGCGAAGTCGAAGCCGACCCACGACTGGATCGCGGTCAGCAGCCACTCGTGCTCGCGGGGATCGGCCAGGCGCGCGGGATCCAGGTAGCCGTTGACGATCGCGTCCTCGAAGTCGTGCACCGAGTAGGCGATGTCGTCGGACAGGTCCATGACCTCGGCCTCGATGCACCGCACACGTCCGGGCGCGTCCGCACGCAGCCAGCGGAAGACGTCCTCGTCCTCGGGGTAGACGCCGAACTTCAGCCGTCCGCCGGGATCGGGAAGCGGGTGGTCGGCGGTCCAGGGATACTTGCACGATGCGTCCAGGCTCGCGCGCGTGAGGTTGAGGCCGAAGCTGCGCCCGTCGGCGTCGATGACCTTCGGCTCGAGCCGGGTGAGGATGCGCAGCGTCTGCGCGTTGCCCTCGAAGCCGCCGAAGTCCTCGGCCCACTCGTTGAGCGCGCGCTCCCCGTTGTGGCCGAACGGCGGATGCCCCAGGTCGTGACTGAGACAGGCGGTGTCGACCACGTCCGCGGCGAGGTCGAGCGCGGTGGCGAGCTCGCGACCGACCTGGGCGACCTCGAGCGAGTGCGTCAGACGGTTGCGTGCGAAGTCGGCGGGGCTCGCGGGACTGAGCACCTGGGTCTTGGCCGCGAGGCGCCGCAGCGCGGCGGAGTGGAGCACGCGCGCGCGGTCGCGGGCGAAGTCGTCGCGCTGGGAGCGGTGCTGCTCGGCGTGGAAGCGGGCGGCGTCGGCGTCGTCGTAGCCGGCGGGCCGGTCGGCGGCGCCCGCGGAGTCGTCAGCCGCCACTGTGGTCGAGTTCCGCGTCGGCGATGGCGGTGGATGCCTCGGCGCTCAGCTCGCGCGAGTTCAGCCAGCCGTCGGGCAGCGCCGGACGCTTGGGGGTCCCCGCGCGGCCCCGCTGCCCCTCGGCGGCGGCGCCGGGGTACGGCGCGTCGGCGTCGAGGGTCGCCAGCAGATCGTCGATCTCGGTGAGGCTGGACGCCGTCGCCAGGCTCGCGCGCAGTTCGCCGCCGACGGGGTAGCCCTTGAAGTACCAGGCGACGTGCTTGCGGATGTCTCGGCAGCCGCGGCCCTCGTCCTCGAAGAACTCGACCAGGAGCTCGGCGTGCCGCCGGAACGCGCGGGCGACGAACCCGAGGGTCGCGTCGACCGGCTGCGCGGGCGCCGCCCCCGGGCCGCCGAGGGCGCGCGCCAGGTCTCCGAACAGCCACGGCCGGCCGAGGCATCCGCGTCCGACGACGACGCCGTCGCAACCGGTCTCAGCCATCATCCGCGCCGCGTCGTCGGCCGACCAGATGTCGCCGTTGCCGAGTACCGGGACGCTGGTCACGGCCTCCTTGAGCCGGGCGATCGCCGACCAGTCGGCCTGGCCGGAGTAGAACTCCGACGCCGTGCGCGCGTGGAGCGCGACCGCGGCCACGCCCGCGTCCTCCGCGATCCGCCCGGCGTCGAGGTACGTCAGGTGGTCGGCATCGATGCCCTTGCGCATCTTCACCGTGAGGGGGATGTCGCCGGCGGCACGCGCCGCGCGCGTCACGATCTCACGGAACAGGCCGAGCTTCCACGGCAGCGCCGCTCCGCCGCCCTTGCGCGTGACCTTGGGGACGGGGCATCCGAAGTTCAGGTCTATGTGATCGGCCCGGTCCTCCTCTACGAGGAGCCGCACCGCCGCCTCCGTCGTCGCGGGATCGACGCCGTAGAGCTGGATGGAGCGCGGGGTCTCGGACTCGTGGTGGGTGATGAGCCGCATCGTCGTCGCGTTGCGCTCGACGAGTGCGCGCGTCGTGATCATCTCGCTGACGTACAGCCCCGCGCCGTACTCGCGGCAGAGCCGGCGGAACGCGGTGTTGGTGATGCCCGCCATCGGCGCGAGCACCACGGGCGCGTCGAGTTCGATGGGCCCGAGGCGCAGCGCGCGGGTCGGGGCGAGGGCGGTGGTCACGCGTTCCATTCTCGTACAGGAATCCGTTCCTTGGCTGAACGCCCGTCTCGGCTGTGGATCCGCGTGGCGCGGCGCGGCCACGGGACGGGCCCGCCGCGGATCGCGACGGGCCCTGGGCGGGTGCGGGTCAGGCGTCGACGTCGGCGGGCTCGTGGTGCTCCGCCCACACCTGGCGCACGATCTGCGCGAACGCCTCGGCCGGCTGCGCGCCCGAGACGCCGTACTTGCCGTCGATCACGAAGAACGGCACTCCGTTGATGCCGTACGCGGCGGCCTGCGCCTGGTCGGCGCGCACCGCGCTGAGGTACCGGCCGCTGACGAGCGCCTCACGGGCCGCCTCGGCGTCGAGTCCGGCATCTGCCGCCAGCGAGACCAGCTCGTCCTCGCGGCCCAGGTGCCGTCCCTCGGTGAAGTAGGCCGACATGAGGCGTTCGGCGAGCTCGGGCTGACGACCGTGCTCCTTCGCGAAGTGCAGCAGCTCGTGCGCCTTGACGGTGTTGGTGTGCTTGAGCAGATCGAACCGGTACGCCAGACCCGCCTCGTTGGCGACGCCGGTGACGCGCTCGAGCATCTGCTGCGCCTGCGCCGACGAGATGCCCTTGTGGGTGGCGAGGTAGTCCGCCTCTCCGCCCTCGAAGTCGACGGGGGTGTCCGGCGACAGCTCGAACGAGTGGAACGTGACCTCCACAGCGGGCGCGTCCTCGTCGGCGGATGCCGCGGCCAGCCCGTTCTCCAGGTTGCGCTTGCCGATGTAGCACCAGGGGCAGGCGATGTCACTCCACACGTCGATCTTGATCGCTTCCGTCATGCTGAGGGACAACCGCGCGCGGATGCTCATCTATTCCGTCGCATGGGTCTGCGCGACGCGTCCGTCAGGAGGTCGGCGGATCGGCGTCGGGCACGAACCGGAATCTCACGCGGACGTCGTCGTACGGCACCACGATCGTGGACGCGTCCGGCGACCAGGCATCAGGGACGAGGTAGAGCCTGCCACCGCCCTGGGCGAGCAGCCGGAGTCCGAAGTAGCGATAGGCGAAGGCCGGCGGCGTGAGCCCCTCACCGTTGGCCGGCGCCTGCGCACCGAGCTGCTGGAACGCGATGTCGTCGTTGCCCGGGTACAGTCGCTCGGTCGTGTCGAGCACCACGGCGGGAAGGGTCGTGAGGTCGGCGGCGAGCGAGCGCGCCTGCCCGCGTCCCCACCACTGGGCGATGGTGGCGGTCGACCAGAACGTGCCCGCGACCATGACGAGGACGAGGAGGACCACCACCGCGCGGCTCACGGTCGCGCCTCCGAAGGCGCGTGCGGTGGAGGCGGCATAGGCGGCCAGTCCTGCGCCGATCGCCAGCGACAGCGGCGTGAGCAGCTGCCCCCACGCCCAGGCGGGGAAGAACGGCACGAGGAACGCGCACGCCAGGCCGGCCAGGAGGAACGCGATCCCCGTCCAGGCGATCACGCCCACCACGCGGCGCCGCACCGCATCGGGCCGCTCGCCGAGCCGGCGTCGCAGCGCGCGGTGCCCCACGATCCCCGCGGCCGCCAGGAGCAGGAGCACCATGACCGGGATGAACAGGGCCCCCGGGCTGCGCATGACGAACTCCTGGGTGCTGAGTCCGATGATGTCGACGTCGACGCCGAAGTAGCGGAAGAACTCCCGCGTCGAGACGTATCCGAAGTAGAACAGCAGCGCCGTGACGAGGGTGAGGGGCGCGACGAAGGACGAGAGGAACCCCATCCACTTCTCGAAGCCGAGGCCTGGTTCCACCTGAACGGCGCCCTTCGGGACGGGCTCGGCGTCGACGGCGGCCTGCTCGGCCGGTGCTGCCCCGGGCGTGGGGGCCGCCGGGCGTACCCGCCAGGCGCTCAAGGCTCCTCCCCGGGCTGCTCGTCGGCCGGTGGCTGGTCGGGGTCTTCGGACGGCTGCTGTTCGCCCGGCGCCTGCTCGTCGGACTCCTCCTCGCCGTCGATCGGCGCGTCGCCGCCGTCCGCCTCGGGGTCGGTGACGACGATCGGCGGGCCGGGGTCGACCGCGCGGGCCGCGACCGCGTCGCAGATCTCCGCGCTCGGGCATTCGAGCGTGCCGACGAACGAGATCAGCGTGCCGTCTTGGAAGTCGGCGGACGGGCGCAGGAGGAGACCGCAGAAGATCCCCGACTCGTTGGCGGCGACAGTCAGTCCGAGGCAGGAGCGGTCGGCCCCGCGGGAGCCGCAGGCCTCGCCCTCCACCTGCAGTCCCGGCCGATCGGTCACCGCGCCGTCGAACGTGAAGCGCACTCCTTCGGGGATCGGCTCGCCGCCGCCCCAGAAGACGGCGATGGTCTTGCACCAGACACCGGCCGCGATGACCTCGGCGACGCCCTGGTCGCCGTACGCCGGTCCCCCGTACTGCGCGACGGGTCCGGTCCGGACGCGGTCCTGTGCGGGATCCTCGCCCCCGTCGGAGCCGCCCCCGTCGGAGTCGGTCCCGCCAACGTCCTCACCGTCGGCGTCGGTCCCGTGGTCCGAGCGGTCGGGTGACGGGCTCGCGCTCATCGTCGCCCCGGCGTCGCCGGGGCTCACGGGCGTTCCGCACCCGGCGAGGCCGAGCAGCAGGACGACGCACAGGGCGGTGGCACCCGCCCTCGGTCTCGACAGCGCCACGATGCACCTCCGACCGGCCGCGCATGCGGCTCACGTCAATGATGAGCGCGCGCGGGCGCCGTGGATACCCCGGCCGAGGCGCGGCCGGTCAGCCGGTCGAGGCGTCCGGCGCGTCCACCGCGCCGCCGAAGCGGCGATCGCGCCCGAGGTAGACGTCGATGCCGTGCCACAGGTCCGTGCGACTGAAGTCCGGCCACAGCGTGTCGAGGAAGACGAACTCGGCGTAGGCGGACTCCCAGAGCAGGAAGTTCGACGTGCGCTGCTCGCCGCTGGAGCGGAGGAAGAGGTCGACGTCGGGCATGTCCGGGCGGTAGAGCCGCCGCTGGATCAGCTTCTCCGACACGGCCGAGGGCCGGAGGCGTCCCGCGGCCACGTCGTCGGCGATCGAGCGCATCGCGTCGACGAGCTCGATGCGGCCGCCGTAGTTGACGCACATCGTGAGGGTCAGCACGTCGTTGCCCGCCGTCAGCCGCTCGGCGAACTGCAGCTCCTTGATGACGCTCGACCACAGTCGCGGCTTGCGTCCCGCCCACTGGATGCGCACGCCCCACTCGTTCAGCTGGTCGCGCCGGCGGTGCAGCACGTCGCGGTTGTAGCCCATGAGGAACCGCACCTCCTCGGGCGAGCGCGACCAGTTCTCCGTCGAGAACGCGTACACCGACAGGTGCTTGACGCCTGCCTGGATCGCGCCCGCGACGACGTCGAGCAGCGCCGCCTCCCCCGCTTTGTGTCCCTCGATCCGAGTGAGCCCGCGACGATTCGCCCAGCGCCCGTTTCCGTCCATGACGATGGCGATGTGGTTCGGCACTGCTCCCTTCGGGTACTCCGGCGGGTGCACTCCGGTCCAGTCGAGCGGCCGGTACGGAACCGCGTCGCGGTGGGTGTAGGGCTTGGGGGTCACCGGCGGCCTTCCTGCGAGGGTGACGAGACGTGGGAGAGCGAGCGGATGCCGCGCTCGAGGTGCCACTGCGCATAGGCCGCGATGAGGCCCGAGGCGGCCGCGGTCGCGCCAGGGGACGCGGCATCCACCACGTCCCACTCGCCGGCCATGAGCGACTGCAGCAGCGAGACGGTGGCGGGGTCGACGCGCGCCGCGCCCGTGGGCGCGCAGTCGCGGCACACGATCCCGCCCTGCTGGGCGACGAAGGTGTCGTGGGGCCCGATGCGTCCGCAGCGGGCGCACTCCCCGAGCCCGGGCGCCCAGCCCGACAGCGCCATGGCCCGCAGCAGGTAGGAGTCCAGCACGCTGCGCGAGGCGTGCTCCCCGCGCGACAGCGCGCGCAGCCCGCCCACCAGGAGCAGGTACTGCTGGGGCGTGGCCTCGGCCTCGTTCAGGCGATCGGCCGCCTCCACCATCGCGTGCGCGGAGGTGTAGCGGTCGTAGTGCGCGGCGATGTCGGCGCCGTAGGAGCCGAGCGACTCGGCCTGCTGCACGATGTCGAGCGAGCGGCCCTGGTAGAGCTGCACGTCGGCGACCATGAACGGCTCGAGCCGCGCGCCGAAGCGCGACGACGTGCGCCGCACGCCTTTCGCGACCGCGCGCAGCTTGCCGTGACGGCGGCTGAGCATCGTCAGGATCCTGTCGGCCTCACCCAGCTTGTGGGTGCGCAGGACCACGACTTCGTCGCGGTAGGTGGGCACCCCTCGATTATCCCCGCGCGCGTGCGGGATCGGGCGGCGGCGCGGCGGGCGGGCGGCCAGCGCATCGGAATAACCGTGTACATTGTTCACTATGTCGGGGACTCACATATTGGACACCCTCCTTGCGATCTCCGTCGTGCTGGAGGACGACCAGCGCCGCGAGCTCGAGCGACGTGGTCTCACCCAGCCCCGCACCCATCTGCTGTGGCTGCTGCACCACCGAGGTCCGGCGACGCAGGCCCAGCTCGCGGAAGCGCTCGGTGTGACGCCGCGTCATGTGACGACGCTCGTCGACGCGCTCGAAGCGACCGGGTTCGCGCACCGGCAGCCGCATCCCGCCGATCGCCGCGCCGTGCTCGTGACGCTGACCGACCGCGGACGGTCCGCCATGCGGCGGATGGATGCCGAGCACGAGGTGCTCGGCGCAGGCCTCGTCGAGGGCCTCGACGAGGAGTCCGTGACGGCGGCGGGCCGGGTGCTGGAGCACGTCCTCGCCAGGCTGCAGTCACTCGTCGCCGAGCACGAGGCGCGCGAGAAGCGTCGGGCGGACTCGGCATGAATCTCTCCACGGACAGCGGCACCGAGGTCCGTGCGCGCGGCCGCGTGCTGCGGCTCGCACGGCTCGCCTGGCGCGCCGAGATCGGCGTGTGGCAGAGCCTCTACCGCTGGATCTTCCGGCGTCCGCGCGTTCCGGCCGGGGCGACGGCCTTCGCCTACCACGCACCCGTCATGACGATCCTCATGGTGTTCATCGTGCTGTCGGCGGTCGAGATCCCGATCATCGACCTGATCGTGCATCCCTGGCCGTGGGTGCGTATCCCGCTGCTCGTCGCGGGCATCTGGGGCCTGACCTGGATGATCGGTCTCGCGCTCAGCTACCTCACCCGTCCGCACGCCGTCGGAGCCGCCGGTATCCGCGCACGTGCCGGCGCGGACGTCGACATCGACCTGCCGTGGGAGGTCGTCGCATCGGTCGAGAGATCGCACGACGTCGTCGAGAAGGCGCCGAAGCTGCGCGACGAGCAGCACGGCCGCACGCTGTCCCTGCGCATGGCCAACGAGACCAACATCCTGGTCGTGCTCGAGCGACCGGTCCTCGCACGCGTGTCGGATCGAGACGTCGAGATCGACGCCGTGCGGCTCTGGGCCGACGACGTCGACGGCTTCCTGCAGGCGGTGCGCACCCACATCCCGTGAGTCCTCCTGCGGGCGCGCTGCGCAGCCCGGGCCGCGCGGACGCGACAATGGTCCTGTGAACGAGCCGGTCTTCATCATCCCGCTGTGGGCGGATCTCACCGCCGTGGCCCTCGGAGGGGTGCAGGGCGCCCTGTTCGCCTCCGGCTTCCGGGGCCAGCGCCGACTCGATCTGCTCGGCGTCGCCATCATCGGCGTCGTGGTGGGCATGGGCGGCGGCCTCATCCGCGACCTGCTCCTGAACGTCGCGCCGACCACGCTGCAGAGCAACTGGTACCTGCTGACCGCGACCGGCGCGGCGCTGTTCGGGATGCTCCTCGCCGGCGTCTTCCAGCGCCTCAACGCCCTCATCGTCGGCCTCGACGCCGTGGTCATCGGCATGTTCGGCGCTTTCGGCACCAGCAAGGCGCTGGCCCTCGGTCTCCCCGCGGTGCCCGCCGTGTTCGTCGGCGTCTGCGCCGCCGTGGGGGGCGGCATCCTGCGCGACATGATCATGGGGCTTCCGGTCGCCATCATGCACGTCGGCTCGCTCTACGCGGTCGCCGCCGGTGCCGGATGCCTCGTGCTGGCGATCTCGCAGCAGCTCGGGCTGAACGTCGTCGCGGCGTCGGCGATCGGCATCCTCGTCACGGCGGTGATCCGCCTTCTCGCGGTGATCTTCGACATCTCGCTGCCCGAGCAGCGAGCCCTCTACCGCCGCAAGGTGGCCGTGGAGACGTCGACGATCCCCATCGTCAAGCCCTGACGACGCCCACCACACACCGACGGGCGCGCGCGGGGATCACCCGCGCACGCCCGTCGACGGTTCGCGCTCAGACGCCCGCGAGGGCCCCGGAGCGCTGCCGCGTGCGGATGGCGCGGTTCACGCCCGACACGATCGCCTTCAGCGACGCGGTCGAGATATCGGAGTCGATGCCGACGCCCCACAGGCGCTCGCCATCGACCTGCAGTTCGATGTACGCGGCGGCCTGCGCGTCGCCGCCTGCGCTCAGGGCGTGCTCGACGTAGTCGTAGAGCGTCACGTCGAATCCCTGCGCGCGGATGATCTCGAGGAACGCCGCGACGGGACCGTTGCCGCGCCCGGATGCCTCGAACCGCTCGTCGCCGTCGCGCAGCGTGATGTCGAGCGAGACATCGCCCGACAGGTCGCTGCGCGTGCTCGTCGCCAGCAGCTCGAACCGGCCCCAGCGCTCGTCGGCGTTGTCGGAAGGCAGGTACTCGTCGGTGAAGATCTTCCAGATCTGCTCGCTCGTGACCTCGCCGCCCTCGGCGTCGGTCTTGGCCTGCACGACGCCCGAGAAGTCGATCTGCAGCCGGCGGGGCAGATCGAGCGAGTGGTCGGTCTTCAGCAGGTAGGCCACGCCGCCCTTGCCCGACTGCGAGTTGACCCGGATGACCGCCTCGTACGAGCGTCCCAGGTCCTTGGGGTCGATCGGCAGGTACGGAACTGCCCAGTCGATGTCGTCGACAGTCACCCCGGCCGCCGCGGCGCGGGCCTCCATCGCCTCGAAGCCCTTCTTGATGGCGTCCTGGTGCGAACCGCTGAACGCGGTGAACACGAGGTCGCCGGCCCACGGGCTGCGCTCGTGGACGGGCAGCTGGTTGCAGTACTCGACGGTCCGCTTGACCTGGTCGACGTCGCTGAAGTCGATCTGCGGGTCGATGCCCTGCGTGAGCAGGTTGATGCCGAGCGCCACCAGGTCGACGTTCCCCGTGCGCTCCCCGTTGCCGAACAGGCATCCCTCGATGCGATCCGCGCCGGCCATATAGCCGAGCTCGGCGGCGGCGATCGCGGTGCCGCGGTCGTTGTGCGGGTGCAGCGACAGGATCACGTTCTCGCGATGCGCCAGGCGCCGGCTCATCCACTCGATCGAGTCGGCGTAGACGTTCGGCGTGGCCATCTCGACCGTGGCGGGGAGGTTGATGATGACCTTGCGCTCCGGGGTCGGCTCGAAGATCTCGATCACCCGGTTGCAGACGTCGAGTGCGAACTCGAGCTCGGTGCCGGTGTAGCTCTCGGGCGAGTACTCGTAGAACACCTGGGTCTCGGGGATGCGCTTCTCGAACTCGCGGCACAGCCGTGCGCCTTCGAGGGCGATGTCGACGATGCCCTGGCGGTCGGTGCGGAACACGACCTCGCGCTGCAGCACACTCGTGGAGTTGTACAGGTGCACGATGGCCTGCTTGGCGCCGGCGATCGACTCGTAGGTGCGCTCGATCAGATGCTCGCGGGCCTGCGTCAGGACCTGGATCGTCACGTCGTCGGGGATGAGGTCCTCTTCGATGAGCTGGCGCACGAAGTCGAAGTCGGTCTGGCTCGCCGACGGGAAGCCGACCTCGATCTCCTTGTACCCCATCCGCACCAGGAGCTCGAACATGATGCGCTTGCGCTCGGGGCTCATCGGGTCGATGAGCGCCTGGTTGCCGTCGCGCAGGTCCACGGCGCACCACCGCGGCGCGGCGGTGATCCGCTGGTCGGGCCAGGTGCGGTCGGGCAGATCCACCCGGATCTGCTCGTGGAAGGGCCGATACTTGTGGATCGGCATGCCCGAGGGCTTCTGGGTGTTCTCCATGATTCGTCGCTTCCGTCTGTTCTCGAGCGGTCACCGGATCGGACCGGCTCGATGCCTGATGATGCGGGCCAACGAAAGCTCCGCGACGAGGAAGGCCCTAGATCGAGGTCTCGTCGCGGCGGCTAAGAAGGAGAAGCCCGCGGAAGCGCATGGCACCAGGCTACACCCCGTCGCGAGACAGGGCGAACGCGTGACGACCGCCGGATGCCGCGGCATCCGCTTCTGAGACGATCGGCGCGCGGGCGACACCAAAAGGACATGACAGGTCTTCGTCGTCCGCTGCGCCTCGCCATCGTCGCCGTCACCGCGCTCGCCCTCGCCGGCTGCGCGGGTGCGGCGCCGTCAGGAACGCCCTCTCCCCCGTCGCTCGGCGCCGTCACGCCGGTGCCGCCCGAGGGCGAGGTGACGGCGGTGGGGACGGTGCTGGACACCGGCGGCGTCGCGGAACTCTGCCTCGGGCCGGTGGCCGAGTCGTACCCCCCGCAGTGCTCCGGCATCCCGCTCGAGGACTGGACGTGGGAGGGCGTCGAGGGTGCCGAGTCGTCGGGTGACGTGACGTGGGGCGCGTACGCGCTGCAGGGCACCTTCGACGGCGAGTCGTTCACCGTCACGCAGCCGCCCGTCATGCTGGCCCTCTACGACCCGATGGCCCCCGAGGACCCCACCGGCGGTGAGCCCGGTGCGGGCGACGAGCAGACGCTCGCGCGCATCCAGGAGGAGCTGCCCGATCGCCTCGGCTCGTCGTATCTGAGCTCATACCCCCAGGACGGGCGGCTCTGGGTCGACGTCGTCTGGGACGACGGCACCTGGCAGGACGCCGCCGATCGCGAGTTCGGCGAGGACGTCGTGCTCATCCGATCCGCGCTGCGCGAGAGCGGCGGCTGACCCGGCGGCGAGTGCACGGCCGGGGCGCGGCATCCTTCCGGAGTCAGGGGCGGCTCAGAAGCCGAGACGACCGAGCTGCTTGGGGTCGCGCTGCCACTCCTTCGCGATGCGCACGTGCAGCTTGAGGAACACCTTGGTGCCCAGCAGCGGCTCGATCTGCGCGCGTGCGCGGGCGCCGACATCGCGCAGCCGGGAGCCCTTGTGCCCGATGATGATGCCCTTCTGGCTGTCGCGTTCGACGACGATGTCGGCGAAGACGTCGGTGATGTCGGAGTCCTCGCGGGCCGCGATCTCCTGCACGACGACGGCGATCGAGTGCGGCAGCTCGTCGCGCACGCCGTCCAGCGCAGCCTCGCGGATGATCTCGGCGACCCGGTCCTCGGTGGACTCGTCGGTCACGACGTCGTCGGGGTACAGCGCCGGCCCCTCGGGCATCAGCGAGAGGAGCTCGTCGCTCAGCACGTCCAGCTGGTCTCGGGTGAGCGCCGAGAGCGGGATGACGGCGGCCCAGTCCTCGCGCAGCTGGTCGACCTCGATCAGACGCTCGGTGATCTGGTCCCGGGTCGCCGCGTCGGTCTTCGTGACGATCGCGACCTTCTTCGCCCTGCCGTAGCCGCCCAGCGACTCCGCGATGCGGCGGTCGCCGGGGCCGACCTTCTCGGTGGCCGGGACGCAGAAGCCGATGACGTCGACATCGCCGAGCACCTGCTCGACGAGGTCGTTGAGCCGCTGGCCCAGCAGCGTGCGCGGCTTGTGGAGCCCGGGGGTGTCCACGATGACCAGCTGGCCGCCGGGCCGGTTGAGGATGCCGCGGATCGCGCGCCGCGTCGTCTGCGGCTTGTCGCTCGTGATGGCGACCTTCTCGCCCACGAGGGCGTTGGTGAGCGTGGACTTGCCGACGTTCGGGCGGCCGACGAAGGTCACGAAGCCCGAGCGCCCGTCGACGGGCGCGGGAGAAGCCGTGGGTTCGGTGGCAGGAGCGGCCTCGGGGTCCCGGCCGGTGTCGGAATCGGTCATGGCGTGTCTTCCTTCCTCGGCAGGCGGACCTCTCCGCTGCGGGGGCTCACGGTGCGGATCTCGCCGGTGCGCGTGCCGACCGTGCGGTTCTCGCCGGTCCGCGGCTGACGCGAGGAGTCGGGCGGCGTCTCGCCGCGCTCGACGAAGACCGTCGAGATGCCGCGGCCGCGGCCGCGCGAGGCGCCGCCGGTGAGCACGAGGCCGGCGTACTCCGCCGTCGCGCCCGGCTGGGGAACGCGGCCGAGCGCCTTCCCGAGAAGTCCGCCGATGGAGTCGACGTCCTCGTCCTCGAGCTCCATGCCGAACAGGTCGCCGACCTCGTCGAGCCCGAGCCGTGCGCTGACGCGGTAGTGACCGGGCTCGAGCTCGGTGACCTCCGTGGCGCGCGGGTCGTACTCATCGGCTATGTCGCCGACGAGCTCCTCGATGAGGTCCTCGAGCGTCACGAGTCCTGAGACGCCGCCGTACTCGTCGACGACGAGGCACACGTGCACGGCGTCGCGCTTCATCTGCTGCAGCAGCGTCTCGGCCTTCATCGACTCCGGCACGAACACGGCGGGGCGGGCGATGCGGCTGATGGGGGCGTCGCGCCAGCCCACCTCGTCGCGGAAGGCGAACTGCACCAGGTCCTTGAGGTACAGCACTCCGACCACGTCGTCGGCCTCGTCGTCCACGATCGGCACACGCGAGACGCCCTTCTCGAGGAAGACCGTCATGGCCTCGCGGGTCGAGGTCGAGGCATCCACCGTGACCATGTCGGTCCGTGGCACCATCACCGCGCGCACGAACGTGTCGGTGAAGTCGAACACCGAGTGGATCAGCTCGCGGTCGTCCTGCTCGATGAGCTCGTTCTCGGCCGCCTCGTCGATGATGCTGAGCAGCTGCTCCTCCGACGCGAACGACGAGCCGCGCGAGGCGCCCGGGGTGATGCGCGTGCCGAGGGCGACCAGCCCATGGGCGAGGGGGCCGAGGATGACGCGGACGCCGCGGATGATCGGCGCCGCACCGCGCAGCAGGCCCTTCGCGTGAAGGCGGCCCACGGTGCGGGGGCTCGCCCCAACCACGACGTAGGACACGCCCGTCATCAGCAGCGCCGCGGCGAGCATCGCCCACCAGGTGTCGTCGAACAGCAGGATGAAGGCGACCGTCACGAGGACTGCGGCCGTGGTCTCGGCGAGGACGCGGATGAACACGACGGCGTTCGCGTGCGCGTCCGGATCGGCGGCGATGCGCCGCAGGGCGTCCGCGTTGCGACCCTCGGCGCCCAGCTCGGCGAGGTCGGCGCGCGAGGTCACGCCGAGCGCGGCGTCGATCGCGACCATCAGCGCGCCGAACCCGAGGAGCAGGACCGCGGCGGCGAGGAGGAGAGCGGCGGTCATGTGCGCGGTCGTCGACGCTCGGACGCCTGGAACGCCGCGATCAGCTCGCGCTGCAGTCCGAACATCTCGCGCTCCTCCTCCGGCTCGGCGTGGTCGAAGCCGAGGAGGTGGAGCAGGCCGTGCGTGGTGAGGAGGATGAGCTCGTCGAGGGTCGAGTGCTTCGCCGCGACGGCCTGCGTCTCGGCGACCTGCGGGCAGAGCACGATGTCGCCGAGGAGCCCCGGCGGCGTGGGCGCGTCCTCGGTGCCGGGGCGCAGCTCGTCCATCGGGAAGCTCAGCACGTCGGTCGGGCCGGGCTCGTCCATCCACTGCACGTGCAGGGCCTCCATCGCACCCTCGTCCACGAGGAGGATCGCGATGTCGGCGTCGGGGCTGACGTGCAGCTCCGCGAGGTGGTGCTCCATGAGCCGCAGCAGCACGGTCTCGTCGACGGCGATGCCGGACTCGTTGCCGATCTCGATGGTCATGCGCGTCCTCGCTTCGGAAGGTGGTCGCGCGGTCCGCCGTGGCGGACCGTCGCGGCCCGGCGCTCCGCGCGATTGGCGAACTCGGATGCTTCGTCGCGCTCCCTCCGCGCGGCGAGCCGGCGCTCGTCGTACTCGCTGTAGGCGTCGACGATGCGGCCGACGAGCGTGTGACGCACCACGTCCTGGCTGGTGAGGTACGAGAAGTGGATGTCGTCCACCTCGTTCAGCACCCGCGTCACCAGCCGCAGGCCGGAGGCGCCCTGCGGCAGGTCGATCTGCGTGATGTCGCCGGTGACGACCATGCGCGTTCCGAACCCGAGGCGGGTCAGGAACATCTTCATCTGCTCGGGCGTGGTGTTCTGCGCCTCGTCGAGCACGACGAAGGAGTC
The DNA here is from genome assembly GCF_037083505.1 of Microbacterium sp. CCNWLW41. Lineage (NCBI taxonomy): Bacteria > Bacillati > Actinomycetota > Actinomycetes > Micrococcales > Microbacteriaceae > Microbacterium > Microbacterium sp. CCNWLW41. Next base: position 381,252 of record NZ_JBAOJP010000006.1, on the reverse strand, counting down.
GTTCAGCGTGCGGCCGCGCATGTACGCCAGCGGCGCGACCTCGATCGTGCCCGTCGCCATGAGCTTGGGCACCAGCTCGGGGTCCATCATCTCGTTGAGCGCGTCGTACAGCGGGCGCAGGTAGGGGTCGATCTTGTCGGTCAGCGTTCCCGGGAGGAATCCCAGGCGCTCCCCCGCCTCGACGGCCGGGCGCGTGAGGATGATGCGGCTCACCTCTTTGCGCTGCAGAGCCTGGACGGCCTTCGCCATGGCGAGATACGTCTTGCCGGTGCCGGCGGGGCCGATGCCGAACACGATCGTGTGCTCGTCGATCGCGTCGACGTAGGCCTTCTGGCCGAGCGTCTTGGGCCGGATGATCTTGCCGCGCGACGACAGGATCGCCTCTCCGAGCACCTCCGACGGACGCGGCCCGCCCTCGGTGCGCAGGATGCGGTTCGACGAAGCGACGTCCTCCTCGCCCAGCGCGTGGCCGGCCTTGGTCATCGTGAGCAGCTCGTCGACGAGGGAGCGCGCCGCGGCGACCGCTCCGGCCTCGCCGGTCAGGGTGATCTCGTTGCCGCGCACGTGCACGTCGACATCGGGGTGCTCCCGCTCGACCACGCGGAGCAGGCGGTCCTGCGGGCCGAGCAGCTGGACCATGGCCACGCCATCGGCCCAGACGCGTTCGACGGTGGTGGCGCGCTCGCGCGCGTCGTGATCAGCAGGTTGGTCAGGCACCTACGCTCTTCTCTTCGAGGCCTCCCGCGAGCACGTGGGCGTGCACGTGGAAGACGGTCTGGCCCGCGTTGGGGCCGGTGTTGAAGACCAGCCGGAAGTCGCCGTCCGCGTGTTCGGCGGCGAGCTTGTTGGCCAGGCCCACGAGTTCCGCCATCAGGTCGGGGTCGCCGGCGGCGAGCTCGACGACGTTCCGGTAGTCCTCGCTCTTGGGGATCACCAGCAGGTGCACGGGCGCCTGCGGGTGGATGTCGCGGATCGCGAACGCGTTCTCGGTCTCTGCGATGATCTCGGACGGGATCTCCCCGTTGTGGATGCGCGTGAAGATCGAGGGTTCGCTCATGCGGCAAGTCTAGCGACGGGGCCCTGCCACCGGCTCGGGCGCCGATCGACCGGTGCGCCATGCCGGCCCGGCGCACGGCCCACCCTTCACCACCGTCCCAGCGCCGCGCTGACGACGGCCAGGGCGGCCGGGCCCGCGGTGGAGGTGCGCAGGACGGTGTCGCCCAGGCGCACGGCCCGGGCGCCCGCGGCGGTGAGGACGTCCAGCTCCTCGGGGGCGATGCCGCCCTCGGGGCCGACGACGAGGACGATGTCGCGCTCCTCCCCCTCGCCCACCCGCAGGGCGCTCAGGGGCTCCGTCGCCGTCGGCTCCAGGATCAGGACGACGGATGCCTCCGCCCGGCGTGCCAGCTGAGCGGTGGTCGTCAGCTCCGCGACGTCCGGGAGCCACGCGCGGTGAGCCTGCTTGGCGGCCTCGCGGACGATCGTGGCCCATCGCGCCCGCCCCTTCGACGCCTTCGCCGCGTCCCAGCGCGACACACTCCGGGCTGCCTGCCACGGCACGATCTCGTCCACGCCCAGCTCGGTCGCCGCCTGCACGGCGAGCTCGTCGCGGTCTCCCTTGGCCAGCGCCTGCACGAGCACGACCCGTGGTCGCGGTGCGGGGGCATCCGTCCGCTCGCGGACCCGGACGACGACCTCGCGCGGCGCGACGGCCTCGACCTCGCCGGTCAGCCACGCACCCCTCCCGTCGCCGACGGTGACCCTCTCGCCGACGCGGACACGGCGCACGGTGGCGGCGTGATGCGCCTCGGGGCCGATCAAGGTCACGGTCCTCCCGGGCGAGAGCCCAGCGGCGTCGTCGACGAGGAAGTGCAGCGGCACGGCTCAGCCGTTCCGGAAGCGGTCGCGCAGCTTGGCGAACAGTCCCTGGTGGAACTCCGCGAGCCGGGGACCGGGGGCCTTCGTGCGCTTGGCGAACTCCTCGATCAGGGCGCGCTCCTTGTGGTCCAGCCGTGTCGGGGTCACCACGTGCACGCCGACCTTGAGATCGCCCCGCTGCGAGCCGCGCAGCGGGGTGATGCCGCGCCCCTTGATCGTCAGGATGTCGCCGGCCTGCACGCCGGGGCGCACCTCGAGCTCGACCGGGCCGTCCAGCGACTGGATCGTCGTGGTCGTGCCGAGGATCGCGTCGGGCATCGACACCTCGAGGGTCGCCAGCAGGTCGTCGCCGTCACGGCTGAACACCTCGTGGGGCGACACCGTCACCTCGATGTACAGGTCGCCGTTCGGGCCGCCGGCGGGGCCGACCTCGCCCGAGCCGGGCAGCTGCAGGCGCAGGCCGGTCTCGACGCCGGCGGGGATGTCGAGGGACACGGTGCGGCGCGCGCGCACACGCCCCTGCCCCTGGCACGTCGCGCAGGGGTACGGGATCGTGGTGCCGTAGCCCTGGCACACGTTGCACGGCTGCGACGTCACGACGTTGCCCAGCAGGCTCCGCACCTGACGCTGGACGTTGCCCGTGCCGTGGCAGATGTCGCACGTCACGGGGCTGGTGCCGGGCTGGCAGCACGACCCCTGGCAGGTCTCGCACAGCACGGCGGTGTCGACGTCGATGTCGCGGTGGGCGCCGAACACCACGTCCCCGAGCTCCAGGGTGACGCGCACGAGGGCGTCCTGCCCGCGCTCGCGCCGCGACCGCGGCCGGCCGCCGCGCGTGCCCCCGGCCGCGCCGAAGAAGGTCTCGAAGATGTCGTTGAACCCGCCGAACCCGCCGGCGCCGCCGAACGGAGAATCGGCGCCGCCCATGTCGTAGCGGGCGCGCTGCTCGGGGTCGCTGAGCACGTCGTAGGCGTGCGTGACGAGCTTGAACCTCTCGGCCGCGTCCTCGCCGGGGTTCACGTCCGGGTGGAGTTGGCGCGCGAGCTTGCGGTAGGCCTTCTTGATCTCGTCGGGGGTGGCCTCGCGCGAAACGCCGAGGACCTCGTAGTGGTCAGCCACTTTCGCCTTCCTGCCGCGGCGGCGCCGCGGGATCGTGGGTACGCGTCCGCGTCAGCGGGAGCTGTCGTCCTGCTCGAGCATGCGCGTGAGGTAGCGCGCGACGGCACGGACCGCCGCGAGGTTCGAGGGGTAGTCCATGCGGGTGGGGCCGAGCACGCCGACACGCGCGAGCGAGCCGGTGGCATCGTAATCGCTGGCGACGACGGATGCCTCGGCCAGGCCGAACGGCTCGTTCTCGCGTCCGATGCTGGCGGCGAGCCCCTGCTCGTCGGCCACCATCTCGCCCATGAGCCGCAGCAGCGTCACCTGCTCCTCGATCGCCTCGAGGAGCGGATAGATGCTGCCGCGGAAGTCCGACTCGCTGCGCGCGAGATTGGCGCTGCCGGCCATCACGAGCCTGTCCTGGCGGAACTCCTCGAGCTCCTCGGCGACCGCACGCACGATCTCGTCGGTGGCGCGCTCGTGGGCGGGGGCTTGCGGGGCCTGCGCCTCCAGGCGGTCGGCGATGCGCTGCAGCCCCTCCCGGACGGGCCGGCCCACCAGCAGCGTGCCGAGCTCGGCGCGGATGCGCGCGAGGTCGGCCTCGTCGAACTCGTCGCCCACGAAGGCGAGCCGCTGCGAGACCCGGCCGGTGTCGGTGACGACGATGACGAGCATGCGCCCGGCGCCGAGCTGCACGAGCTCGACGTGCGTGACGGTGGCGCGGGCGAACGACGGGTACTGCACGATCGCGACCTGGCCCGTGAGCTGCGTGAGTGCGCGCACCGTGCGCACGAGCACGTCGTCGAGGTCTCCGGGGCCGTCGAGGAACGAGGCGATCGCGGACCGCTGCGCCGGCGAGAGCGGCCGCAGCTCCGCCAGATGGTCGACGAACACCCGATACCCCTTGTCGGTCGGCACGCGGCCGGACGACGTGTGCGGGGCGGCGATGAGCTCCTCGTCTTCGAGCAGGGCCATGTCGTTGCGGATGGTCGCCGCAGACACGCCGAAGGCGTGCCGCTCGACGATCGCCTTGCTGCCGACCGGCTCGCGCGTGTCGACGTAGTCCTGGACGATCGCCCGCAGCACCTGGAGTCCGCGCTCGCTGACCATCACGCCTCCTCACGCCCGATCTGGCACTCGCATGACTGGAGTGCCAATTCTATCCGATGAGCCCGTCACGATCGCTGAGCGACGCCGCGTCCGCAGATGTCCGCGCGGCTCCGCCCCGGCACGCCCCGGCGCGGGCGCCTCACGGCGTCAGCGCCCGGACGACGGCGTCGGCCAGGAGCCGCCCGCGTCGGGTGAGCACGACACGGCCCCGGAGCGCGTCCCGCCCCTCGATCAGGCCGTCGGCGATCAGCGCGGCCACCGCGTGCCGACCCTCGCCCAGCAGCTCGTCGACGGGCATCCCCTCGCGGATGCGGGTGCGCAGCAGTACGCTCTCCAGACCGCGGGCGGCGGCATCCGGGATCTCCCGTCCCGCCGCGGGCGACTCGCCGGCCGCGAGGCGCTGGGCGTAGGCCGCCGGGTGCTTGACGTTCCAGAAGCGCACGCCGTTGACGTGGCTGTGGGCGCCGGGGCCGAAGCCCCACCAGTCGGTCCCCGTCCAGTACGCCAGGTTGTGCCGGGAGCGGTGCTCGGGGCCGCGGGACCAGTTCGACACCTCGTACCAGTCGAAGCCGGCGACGGACAGCAGGTCGTCGGCGAGCTCGTACATGTCGGCCTGCAGGTCGTCGTCGGGCGCGGCGACCTCGCCGCGGCGGATCTGACGGGCGAGCTTGGTGCCATCCTCGATGATCAGCGCGTAGGCCGAGATGTGGTCGGGCTCCAGCGCGACGGCCGTCGCGAGCGAGCTGCGCCAGTCGTCGAGCGTCTCGCCCGGTGCGCCGTAGATGAGGTCGACGCTGACGTCGAGTCCCGCCTCGCGTGCGGCCGACACGGCGGTGCGCACGTTGTCGGGGTCGTGGGTGCGGTCGAGCGCTGCCAGGACGCGGGGGACGGCGGACTGCATGCCGATCGACATCCGGGTGACCCCCGCTGCCGCCAGCTCGGCCGCCACCGCCGGCGACACCGTGTCGGGATTGGCCTCGACGGTGATCTCCGCGTCGTCCCGGAGCCCGAACGCCTCGCGCACCCCGTCGAGCATGCGCGCGAGATCCCCCGGCGGCAGCAGCGTGGGCGTGCCTCCGCCGAAGAAGACCGTCGATGCGGGCCGGGTGCCGCCGGCGCGCTCGAGGACGCTCCGGGCGAGGCCGATCTCGCGCAGGAGCGTGTCGGCGTACTGGTCCTGGCGTGCCCCGCGCAGCTCGGACGACGTGTAGGTGTTGAAGTCGCAATACCCGCACCGCACGCGGCAGAAGGGCACGTGCAGGTACACGCCGAAGTCGGTGGCCCGATCGATGCGGATGCCGGCCGGCAGCGAGCCGTCCGCCGGAACGGGCTCGCCGAGAGGAAGAGCGGAGCCCATCAGCGCCTCACGCGGGGGTGGTGTACAGCGGCGAGATCGCGCGCAGATAGCGCGTGAACAGCTCACGCCGGCGGCGCCTGGTCAGCGCGGGAAGCATCCGGTACAGCAGCGCGTGCGGGGCGTCGAACGCGCGAACGGTGAACCACACCTCGTCCTTGTCGTTCCAATCCAGCATGAACGACTCCTCGCCGCTGACCACCGAGTCGCCGACCGTGCCCAGGGCGAAGCCGACGCGCCGGGGCTCCTCGATGGCGAAGATCACCCGGAGCTCGGCATCGGCCCGAAGCCCCTTCACACGGCCCGCGACGCGGATCGTCGTGCCGGGCCCCACGTACGGGGTGCCGTCGGCGTCGAAGCGCTGCTCCGACTCGGTGCGACTCGGCGCGACCGGGTTGCCCTCGGCGTCGAAGCTCACGCCCGAGTACATCGGCCCGGAAGCCGGGCGGACGTCGGTCACCTCGAGTCCGGCGCCGCGCTGGGCGGTCCACGACAGCAGCGCATCGCTCGCGGCGTGGAAGCGGGCCTCGCCGCTGCCGATGCGCCACGACTGCTCCGCGGGGATGCTGCGCTCCGGCGGGAAGTGCATCAGATCGGCCGCCTGCGTCGCCCCGACGGCGGCGTAGTCGACGGTGTCGTCACGGAAGGTCCCTCGACGCATGAGGACCAGCCTACTTGGCGCCCTTGGTCTCGACGTCACCCGAGAGCGCGGCGATGAACGCCTCCTGGGGGACCTCCACGCGCCCGACCATCTTCATGCGCTTCTTGCCCTCCTTCTGCTTCTCGAGGAGCTTGCGCTTGCGCGAGATGTCACCGCCGTAGCACTTCGCCAGGACGTCCTTGCGCATGGCGCGGATGTTCTCGCGCGCGATGATGCGGGCGCCGATGGCGGCCTGGATCGGCACCTCGAACTGCTGCCGCGGGATGAGCTTGCGCAGGCGCTCGGTCATCATGGTGCCGTACGCGTACGCCTTCTCGCGGTGCACGATCGAGCTGAAGGCGTCGACCTTGTCGCCCTGCAGCAGGATGTCGACCTTCACCAGGTCTGCCGTCTGCGAGCCGGCGGGCTCGTAGTCGAGGCTCGCGTAGCCCTGGGTCTTGGACTTCAGCTGATCGAAGAAATCGAACACGATCTCGCCGAGCGGCATGTTGTAGCGCAGCTCGACGCGGTCCTCGCTGAGGTAGTCCATCCCCAGCAGCGACCCGCGGCGCGACTGGCACAGCTCCATGACCGTGCCGACGTAGTCCTTGGGCAGCAGGATCCCCACCTTCACCACGGGCTCCGAGACCTCGGCGACGCGGCCGTCGGGGTACTCGCTGGGGTTGGTGACCACGACCGTCTCCCCCGTGTCGGTGGTGACCTCGTAGGTCACCGACGGCGCGGTCGTGATGAGGTCGAGGTCGAACTCGCGCGACAGGCGCTCGGTGATGATCTCGAGGTGCAGCAGCCCCAGGAAGCCGCAGCGGAAGCCGAAGCCCAGCGCGACCGACGTCTCGGGCTCGTACTGGAGGGAGGCATCCGACAGCTTGAGCTTGTCCAGCGCCTCGCGCAGATCGCCGTAGTCGCTGCCGTCGATCGGGTAGATGCCGGAGAACACCATCGGCTTCGGGTCGGTGTACCCCGGCAGGGCCTCGGCGGCGGGCTTGCGCTGATTGGTGATCGTGTCGCCGACCTTCGACTGGCGCACGTCCTTCACGCCGGTGATCAGGTAGCCGACCTCGCCGACGCCGAGACCCCGGGTGGGCACCGGCTCGGGGCTGGACACGCCGATCTCGAGGAGGTCGTGGGTGGCTCGCGTCGACATCATCTGGATCCGCTCGCGCGGCTCGAGCTTGCCGTCGACCATGCGGACGTACGTCACGACGCCGCGGTACGAGTCGTACACCGAGTCGAAGATCATCGCGCGGGCCGGGGCGTCGGCGTCGCCCGTGGGCGCGGGGATCTGCTCGACGATGCGGTCCAGCAGGTCCTCGACCCCCATCCCCGTCTTGCCGGACACCCGCAGCACGTCGTCCGGCGAGCCGCCGATCAGGTTGGCCAGCTCGGCGGCGAACTTCTCGGGGTCGGCTGCCGGGAGGTCGATCTTGTTGAGCACCGGGATGATGTGCAGGTCGTTCTCGAGCGCGAGGTAGAGGTTGGCGAGGGTCTGGGCCTCGATCCCCTGCGCGGCGTCGACGAGCAGGATCGCGCCCTCGCAGGCGGCGAGCGAGCGCGACACCTCGTAGGTGAAGTCCACGTGCCCGGGCGTGTCGATCATGTTCAGCGCGAACGTCCCGTCCGCGGTGGACCACGGCATGCGGACGGCCTGCGACTTGATCGTGATTCCCCGCTCGCGCTCGATGTCCATGCGGTCGAGGTACTGCGCGCGCATGTCGCGGTCGGATACGACGCCGGTGATCTGCAGCATCCTGTCCGCCAGCGTCGACTTTCCGTGGTCGATGTGGGCGATGATGCAGAAGTTGCGGATCAGCTCAGGAGGGGTCGCAGACGGCTCGAGAGGCTTCAGGGCACGGGGTGACATGTCCAGACGATTGTACGGGTGACGGATGCCGCGACCCTGCGCGTCACCGGATCCCGCCGTGCGCAGGCCGCGCCGGGGCCGGCAGGCGGCTGAGGCCCTCCAGCAGCTCCGCCTTGTCGCTCGCGACGCAGACGCGCACCCATCCCTCGCCGGAGGCCCCGAACGCGCTGCCCGGTGCGACGGCCACCCCGTGCTCGTCGAGGAACCGCTCGCACCACGCGACCACGTCGCCGCCCGAGGCGTCCGAGACGTCGATCCAGAGGTAGAACGCGCCGGTGGGTGCGAGATAGCGCAGGCCGCGGGCATCCAGCAGCGCCGTCGCGGCGGCCAGGTTGTCGCGGTAGTGCGCCGCACTCGCCGCGACGGCGGTCTGCTCCCCCGTCAGCGCCGCGACAGCCGCCCGCTGCGCGGGCTCGTCGACGCAGCTGACCACCGACTCCTGCACCCGCAGCATGGTCTGGCGCCATCCGGGAGGCGTCACGAGCCAGCCCACCCGCGCACCGGTCATCGCGTACGTCTTCGACATCGAGAACACCGAGAGCACGCGCCCGTCGTCGTCCAGGGTCGCCGGGCTCACGTGCGGATGTCCCCACGTGAAGCGCTCGTACACCTCGTCGCTGATCACCCACAGGTCGTGCCGTCGAGCCAGCGCCATCAGCGCCTCGAGTGTCGCTCGATCGAAGGTGGACCCCAGCGGATTGGACGGTGTGTTCACGATCAGGGCGCGCGTCCGCGGGGTGACGAGGGCGTCCAGCTCGTCCAGGTCGGGCTGGAAGCCGCGGTCCGGACGCAGGGGGTAGGGCACCGGCGTCGCCTGCAGCAGGTGCGCGTTCATGGTGAAGGTCGTGTACCCGGGGTCGGGCACGAGCACCTCGTCGCCGCGCGACAGGGTCAGGGCCATCGCGAGGTGCAGCGCCTGCGTCGCGCCGACCGTCACCCAGATCTGCTCGACGTCGGCCTCGAGCCCGTTCTCGCGCGCGAGCTTCGCGCGGATGGCTTCGCGCAGGGCCGGGATGCCGCCGTTCGGCGTGTAGCGGATGGCCCCGGCCGTCCACGCCGCCGCCGCCGCGTCTCTGATCGCCGCGCCCGCCACCTCTCCGGGCTCGCCGACGGCCAGGACGATGGTGCCCGGCCGGCGCAGCGCGCGCTCGAGGATGTGTCGCACGCCCGAGCCGGGCATGCGCGCGATGTGCGGGGCGATCTCGGGCATGCCGCCATGCTAGGGCGGGCGCTGTGGCTAGCCTGTCGTCATGGCGGTCCACGTCGTCCTCGTCCACGGCATCCGCACATCCGCGACGATGTGGCGGTCGCAGGTCGCGTATCTCCAGGCGCGCGGGACCCCGGTCACGGCGGTCGATCTGCCCGGGCACGGATCCCGCATGCGCGAGGAGTTCACGATCGAGTCCGCCTTCGCCACGATCGACGACGCCGTGCAGGCCGCGGCGGAGCGCGGCCCGGTGCTGCTGGTGGGGCACTCCATGGGCGGGCTGCTGTGCATCGAGTACGCGGGGGCCGAGGAGCGGCCGCCGGTCTCGGGATTCATCGCGGCGTCGTGCACCGCGATCCCGCGGGGCATCGGCCTGCGGGCCTACCGCCTGCTGGCGCGGGGCTTCGACTCGCTCCCCGACCGGGGCATGTGGCTGACGGACCGGATGCTCGATCGCATCCTCCCCGAGGAGACCCGCGCGGACTTCGGGGCAGGCGGCTACGCGCTGGACGCGCAGGACGTCGCCCTGCGGAGTCTGTCGGTGCTGGACCTGCTGTCGGCGCTCAGGCGCATCGAGGTGCCGCTGTGGATCGTCAACGGGCAGTACGACCAGCTGCGGGTGAATGAGCGGCTCTTCACCCGCGTGGCGCAGCACGCCGAGCTCATCGTCGTCCCCCGCACGACCCATCACGTCACCGTGATGCGCCCGCGGGTGTTCAATGCGGTGCTGGAGGTCGCCCTCGCTACGCTCGAGGCGGGGCAGCACGAGCACCCGGGCCGCAGCGTCGGCGGACTCCCGTCATCGACCGGGCGACCGACCTGATAGAATCCTTGTTTGGCTTGCGTGTGGGTTCGCCCTCACGACCGCCGAGCAGCGCCCCTCTCCCGCTGACCGGCATCATCAATCCGATTCCCTTCGAACGAAAGAAACGTCGACACGTGGCGAACATCAAGTCGCAGATCAAGCGCAACAAGACCAACGAGAAGGCGCGAGAGCGCAACAAGTCCGTCAAGAGCGAGCTGAAGACGCTCGTGCGCCGCACGCGCGAGGCCGTCGCCGCGGGCGACAAGGCGGCCGCTGAGAAGGCGCTCGGCAAGGCCACCAAGAAGCTCGACAAGGCCGTCAGCAAGGGCGTCATCCACAAGAACCAGGCGGCGAACCGCAAGTCGGCGATCTCCAAGCAGGTTGCTGCGCTCTGACGCCGGAACGGCTCGGCAGGTCCGCGTCGCATGAGAAGGCCCGTCCCGCGAGGGGCGGGCCTTTCGCATGTACACGGCGCCGGCGGTGTCGGCGACGCGCCCCGAGCGGCGAGGACCCGCGGGGTCAGGAGCCGTAGGGAGCGCGCGTGGCGATGACCGTGATCATGCGCTCCAGCGCGAAGATCGGGTCTCGCGAGCCGCCCTTGACCTCGGCGTCCGCGCGCGCCGTCGCCTGGATCGCGCGGCCCAGGCTCTCTTCGTTCCACCCGACCAGGTCGCGGCGCGCGCGGTCGACCTGCCAGTCCTTCATGCCCAGGCGCGCGGCGAGCGCCGCGGCGGGCTCGCGGTTGCCTGCGACCCTGGCCATGGTCCTCAGCTTCATCGCGACCGCGGCGACCAGCGGGACCGGGTCGGCTCCCGAGGCCAGCGCGTGCCGGAGCGCGATCAGCGCCTCGCCGTAGCGCCCGGCGATGGCCGTGTCGGCGACGGTGAAGGCCGAGGTCTCGACCCGACCGCCGTAGTACCGCTCGACGATCTGCTCGGTGATGTCGCCGGGGACGTCGGCGATGAGCTGCTGGCACGCCGCGGCGAGCTCGGTGAGGTCGTCGGCGAACGCGGACACGAGCGCGCGCAGCGCGACCGGGGCGATCCGCTTGCGCGCAGCCTGGAACTCTCCCGCCGCGAAGTCGAACCTGTCGGAGTCCCGCTTGATCGCCGGGCAGGCGATCTCCACCCCCGCGCCCTGGCCTGCCCGGATCGCGTCGAGGAGCTTCTTCCCGCGCACGCTCGCGCCGGTGTGCCGGAGCACGACCGTGGCGCCGTCCTGCGGGGCGGCGAGGTACGCGAGCGCTTCGGAGAGGAAGGTGTCGGAGCACTTCTCGACGCCGCTGACCCGCACCAGGCGCGGCTCGCCGAACAGGGACGGCGAGGTCACACCCAGCAGAGACCCCGCCGGGTAGTCGTCGGCCCGGATGTCGGACACTTCGAGCGTCGGATCCTCTGCGCGCAGATAGTCGCGGACACCGGCGATCGCGCGCTCGGCGCAGACCTCCTCGGGGCCGGACACGAGCACGACGGGAGCCGGCTGCGGGGTGCGCCACGACAGCTGAGGGATGGCGCTGCGCGCCGACTTCGCCGGTGATCGGCGCGCGGGTGATGCCATCCCCTCAGCCTACCGACGACCGCCGACGCGAGCCGCGGCGCCCCCCCATGAGCGATCAGCCGCCCCGGTCGCGCCAGAGTGCCACCGCTCCCCCGGCCGTCGTCCACAGCGCGACGGATCCGTCCTCGTCGGTGCGCACCACGCGTGCGCGGGCGTCCGCGAGGACCGCGAGGAGCTCGGGGCGCGGGTGGTCGTAGTCGTTGTCGAGCCCGACCGTGATCACCGCGACGGCGGGCCGGGCGGCGGCGTAGAGTGCGGCATCCTGATCCGCGCTGCCGTGATGGGCGACCTTGACGATCGCGTACGGCGGGTCCAGCGTCGCGGATGCCACGAGGGCGCGCTGCGGCGACGCGGACAGGTCGCCGAGCAGCAGGGTGGGCGGCACGCCGCCGCCACGCACGTCCAGCACCACGCTCGCGTCGTTGCCGGCCGGGTAGGCGCGGCTGTCGGCGCGCGGCCAGAGCACCCGCCACCGCGCCCCGCCGAGCGACCCCGACATCCCCGCGGACGCCTCGACGGCGCGGGCGCCCGCCGCTTCGAGGGCGGCGATCCCGGCGTGCCCGGCGGCGTCGGTGGGGCCGTGCAGCACCGTGCCCACCCGCCCCTGCACGGCGTCGAGACCGCCCGCGTGGTCGAGGTCGAAGTGCGTCAGCACGAGGAGTTCGATGCGTCCGACTCCGGCGCGCGACAGGCATGCCTCGAGGGCGCCGGGGTCCGGTCCGGTGTCGACGAGCGCCACGGCGTCGCCCGAGCGCAGCAGCACGGCATCGCCCTGGCCGACGTCGCACGCCAGCATCGCCCACCCCGAGGGGAGGGTCAGACGCCCGGCGACCGTCGCCAGCGCGCCCGTGCCGAGTCCCGCCCCCACCACCGTCGCCACGAGGACCGCCGCGCCGGCGCGCGCGGCGCGAAGCGCGGGCGGGCCGGCGCGCGGAAGCGCGATCGCGGCGCCGACCGCGAGACCGACGAGCGCGAGCGCCACGGCGCCGGGCACGCCCTCGGGCCACGGCAGCTGATCGGCGGGCAGTTCCGACATCGTCACCGCGGTCGCCGCGATCCAGGACGCCGGCACCCATGCCAGCACCGCGAGGCCCGACTGCAGCCACGGCAGCGGCGCGCTGAGGCACGCGGCGAGGCCGAGCACGGTCGCCGCCGGCGCGGCCGGACCTGCCAGCAGGTTGGCCACCACGCCGTAGACCGGCACCGTGGGCTGGATCAGGATCAGCAACGGGCCGCAGGCGAGCTGAGCCGCCAGCGGCACCGCGAGCGCCAGCGCCAGCGGACGGGGTACCCAGCGGGCCAGCCCGGAGGCGAGCGGGCGCGCGAACAGCAGCAACGACCCGGTCGCGGCGACGGAGAGCCCGAATCCGAGGGATGCCGCCAGCCACGGGTCGAAGACGAGGAGCAGCGTCACCGCGAGGCACAGCAGCGCCATTCCGGCGCCGGGACGGCCGAGGAGGACGGTGAGCATCGCGATCGCCGCCATGGTCGCGGCGCGAACGACGCTCGGCTCGGGGGTCACCAGGACGACGAAGCCCAGCAGCACCGCCAGCGCGCAGCCGACCCGCAGCCCGCGGGAGGCGCCGGCCGCCGCCGCGAGGCCGAACGCGATGCCCACGACGAGGGCGCAGTTCGCGCCGGAGACGGCGGTCAGATGTGACAGGGAGGCCTCCTTCATGGCGGCGTCGAGCTCCGGGGAGACGATCGACGTGTCGCCGACGGCCAGCCCCGGCACGAGTCCGGCGCCCGCCCCCGGCAGATCCGCGACGGCGCGGACGAGGCCGCGCCGGAGGTCGCCGGTCAGCGCCGCGGCACCGTTCGCCGCCTGCCGGACCTCCACGCCGCGAGATGCCCACAGCACCAGGACCGCGCGATCCCCCGCCCGGCCAGTGCTCGCGGTGCCGTGGACCTCGACGTCGGCGCCCACATCGAGCAGGTCCGGGCGGTCCACGTCGTCGGGAGCGACGCGTACCGTGACGTCGATCGCCACGCGGTGGGTCTCGCTGCCGGCGTTGACGCTGCGGGCGCGCGCGGCGAACGAGAGCGTGCCGGCGCGCCGCTCGACCTTGCCGGCCACGTCGGCCCGCACGTCGACCGCCCGGCCGCCTTGCAGGGCCAGCTCCGTGACGGCTTGGCGCCCGGGCCAGGCCACCGCCACGTGCGCGGCGGTCGTACCCGCGGCCGCGGCGGCGAGCACGATCACCGCCAGGACGACGCGTGCTGTCCGGGTCGGCATCCCGAGCCTCGGTGCGACTCCGGCGGCCGGAATCGGCGCCGCAGCCGGGGAGAGACGCCCGCTCGAGACGCGGCGACCCGCTCGCGCGACGACGGCGACGGCGACGACGGCGACCGCCCAGGACCCCGACGCGATCCAGCCCGCCGCCGCGGGAGCGAGGATCGCCGCCGCGGCGACCGCCCACGTCGCGCCGGCGACGGGGACGAGGCGCAGTGCCGGGAGACGCCGTGTCACACCGTCACCAGGTCGCGGAGTGCCTCGAGCATGGTGTCGCCGATCCCCGGGACGGCCAGCAAGTCCTCGACGCTGGTGAACCCGCCGTTGTCATCCCGCCACGCGATGATCCACTCCGCCAGGGCCGGTCCGATGCGCGGCAGCGTCTCGAGCAGCGTCGCGTCGGCGGTGTTGATGTCCACACGGCCGTCCGGCGCCTGTCCCGGCGGTGCCGCCGTGGGCGGCGCGGCCTCGCCCTGGCGCGGAACGGGCAGCTGCTCGCCGTCGTCGATCGGCCGCGCGAGGTTCACCGCATCGCGCGCCGCGTCGTCGGCGAATCCGCCCGCGGCCGCGATCGCGTCGACCACCCGGGCGCCGGCGGGGAGGACGTACAGGCCGGGCTCCCGCACGGCGCCCGAGACGTGGACGAACAGCTCTTCGCCCCCGCCGGGGGTCGCGACCGGCGAGGGGTCGACGGCCACCTCGTCGACGGGAGTCGTCGCGCCGCGGACGATGCCGATCGCGATGGTGACGGCGAGGGCCACGAGCACGATGACCACGACGGCACCCGCGCCGAAGCGTCGCCGCGCGCCAGGACCCGGCGCCTGCTCCGGGTCGTCACGGGCACCGGCTGTCACGCGCCCACGCTACGAGTGCGCCGCGACCGCCCGGGACGCCCGGAACGCGATTGTGCAGTCCGCGCGCCCGTCCGCTCCTGGGGAGGAGCGTCAGTGCGTGCTGAAGCTCACGACCTTCGGCGCTCGCACGACCGCGCGCGTGATCTCACGACCCGCCAGCGAACGGACGACCTTCTCGTCCGCCCGCGCGAGGCGCTCGAGCTCGGCGGCCTCGATGCGCGCGGGCACCTGCAGGGTTCCGCGCACCTTCCCGTCGATCTGCACGACCGCCGTGACGCTCTCTTCGACCAGCAGCGTCGGGTCGGCCGTGCGCCACGGCACGAGGCCGACAAAGCCCTCGTAGCCCAGGATCTGCCACATCTCCTCGGCGGTGTGCGGGGCGAACAGATCCAAGATCATCGCGGTCGCCTCGGCGGCCTCGCGGACGGCGGGGTCGGCGGGGCCGGCGCCGGTGTCGATCGTCTTGCGGGTGGCGTTGACCAGCTCCATCAGGCGGGCGACGACGACGTTGAACTTCGTCTGCTCGACCAGCCCGGGGGCATCCGCGAGCAGTCTGTGCGTGACGCGGCGGAGCGCGGTGTCGCCCTCGGCCCAGACGACATCGGGGTCGCTCGTGACGTCCTTGGCGACGCGCCAGGCGCGCGCGAGGAACTTCTGGGCGCCCGTCGTGGACACGTCCTCCCAGTTGATGTCGTCCTCGACGGGACCGGCGAACGCGATCGCGATCCGCACTGCGTCGGCGCCGGGGTCGACCATGCTCGAGGCGAACTCGACGAGGTTGCCCTTCGACTTCGACATCTTCGAGCCGTCCAGCAGCACCATGCCCTGGTTGATGAGGCTCGAGAACGGCTCCGTGAACTCGATGAGCCCCATGTCGAAGAGGACCTTCGTGATGAAGCGCGCGTACAGCAGGTGGAGGATGGCGTGCTCGACACCGCCGATGTACGAGTCGACGGGAGCCCACCGGTCGGCGACACGCGGCGGGAACGCCTCGGCGTCGTCCGTCGGCGACAGGAACCGCAGGAAGTACCACGAGCTGTCGACGAACGTGTCCATCGTGTCGGGGTCGCGCAGCGCGGGCTCCCCCGTCTCGGGGTCGGTCGTCTGCATCCACTCCGTGGCCCCGCCCAGCGGCGAGGTGCCCTTGGGCGCGAGGTCCAGGCCCTGCGCGTCGGGGAGGCGCAGCGGCAGCTGGTCGTCCGGCACCGGCACGATGCGCCCGTCCTCGGTGTGGATCATCGGGATGGGCGTGCCCCAGAAGCGCTGGCGCGAGATCAGCCAGTCGCGCAGGCGGTATGACTTCGCGGCGCGGCCGGTGCCCGCGGCATCCAGCTCCTCGATGACCCGCGCGATGGCGTTGCGCTTGGACAGGCCGTCGAGCGAGCCGGAGTTGATCATGCGGCCGTCGCCGGTGAGCGCGATGCCGGTGCGCGCGGGGTCGATGTCGTCGAGGGTGTCCACCGGGCCCGGGTCGATCGGGACGCCGTCGTCGTCGAGCTCGATGACGGGGATCGCGCCCGTGATCGGCGCGGTCGTGTCGACGACCACCTTCACGGGCAGGTCGAACGCTCGGGCGAAGTCGAGGTCGCGCTGGTCGTGGGCGGGCACCGCCATGACCGCGCCGTGCCCGTAGTCGGCCAGCACGTAGTCGGCGGCCCAGATGGGCAGGCGGTCGCCGTTGACCGGATTGATCGCGAAGCGGTCCAGGA
Organism: Microbacterium sp. CCNWLW41; assembly: GCF_037083505.1. Classification (NCBI taxonomy): domain Bacteria; kingdom Bacillati; phylum Actinomycetota; class Actinomycetes; order Micrococcales; family Microbacteriaceae; genus Microbacterium; species Microbacterium sp. CCNWLW41. The sequence continues at coordinate 364,922 of NZ_JBAOJP010000006.1, read as the reverse complement.
AGACGCCGGTCTTCGGCCGGTCGGTGTTCTGCCGTTCGATCTCGGTCTCGCGCTGCACGGTCTCGAGGTAGTCCTGGAAGCGCATGCGCACCTCGGCGGTCGAGCCCGCGGCGAGCTCCGCCGCCAGGTCGCTGTCGGGGGCGACGACCATGAACGTCGCGCCGTGCAGCGTGTCGGGTCGCGTGGAGAAGACCGTGACCTTCTCGGCGCGACCCTCGATCTCGAAGTCGATGTCGGCCCCGACCGATCGGCCGATCCAGTTCCGCTGCATGCGGATGACCTTCTGCGGCCAGAACCCCTCGAGCTGGTTCAGGTCGTCGAGCAGGCGGTCGGCGTACTCGGTGATCTTGAAGTACCACTGCGTGAGCTTCTTCTTGATCACCTCGGCGCCGCACCGCTCGCAGTGCCCCTCGACGACCTGCTCGTTGGCGAGGACCGTCTGGTCGTTGGGGCACCAGTTGACCGGGCTCTCCTTGCGGTAGGCCAGGCCGCGCTCGTACAGGCGCTGGAACAGCCACTGGTTCCACCGGTAGTACTCCGGGTCGCTGGTGTGCAGGATGCGGCTCCAGTCGTACGACGAGCCGTACTCCCGGAAGCTCTTCTTGTGCTGCGCGATGTTCGCGTAGGTCCACTCGCGCGGGTCGGCGCCGCGCTGGATGGCGGCGTTCTCGGCGGGCAGCCCGAACGAGTCCCAGCCGATCGGGTTCAGGACGTTGTAGCCGCGGTGGCGCCAGAAGCGCGCGACGATGTCGACGTACGCGTAGCTCTCGGCGTGGCCCATGTGCAGGTCGCCCGAGGGATACGGGAACATGCCCAGCACGTACTTGCGCGGCCGCGTGTCGTCGTCGCCGCCCGCACGGAAGGGGTCGGCCTCGGCCCAGCGCGCCTGCCACTTCTGCTGGATGGCGTAGGCGTCGTAGCCCTCTGCGGGCGCACTGGTGTCGGAGGACATGGTCTGACTCACGGGGGAAGAACCAATCATGGGAGGGGCTGAGACGCGCTCAGCGCGCGAAGCGCGTCTTCCAGGTTAGCGGAAGGGCGCCCTCACCAGCCGGGCGGCAGTCCGGCGCCGAGCGCCGCCAGCGGCCCCCGCGCCTTGATGCCCACCTCGGCGACTTCGGCCGCGGCATCCGATCGCCATGTGATCCCCCCGCCCGCGCCGACGTACGCGCCGTCCGGGCGCACCACGATCGATCGGATGACCATCGCGAGATCCAGCGCGCCGTCGTCGCCGACCCACCCGAAGCAGCCCGAGAACACGCCGCGCGGCGCGGCCTCCAGCCGATGCAGGATCGTCATGGCGGAGAGCTTCGGCGCACCGGTCATCGACCCGGCGGGGAACGTCGCGTCGAGCAGGTCCGCGAGCGTCGTGCCGGGGACGAGCGCACCGGACACCGTGCTGACCAGCTGATGCACGGCGGGATACGACTCCACCTCCAGGAGCGCGTCGACGCCGACCGTGCCGGGCACGCACACGCGCGAGAGGTCGTTGCGCATGAGGTCGACGATCATGACGTTCTCGGCGCGCTCCTTCTCGCTCCCGCGCAGCTCCGCCCGAAGCGCCGCGTCCTCGGCGGCGTCGCGGCCGCGCGGGCGGGTGCCCTTGATGGGGCGGGTCCGCACGATCGCCGCGCCCTCGCCGCCGCGCTCCACGTGGAGGAAGCGCTCCGGGCTCGCGCTCAGCAGCGCAGAGTCGCCCGAGCGCACGAACCCGCCGTGGTGGGCGGGGGTCGCAGCGCGCAGCCGCAGGTAGACCTGCACCGGGTCGACGGATGCCTCGACCTCGAAACGCGTCGTCAGGCACAGCTGGTAGGCGTCGCCCTCGCGGATCGCATCGCGGCAGCGCTCGATGAGAGTCGCGTACTCGTCCGGCGTGTGGCGCGAGCGGGCGTGTCCCAGGGGCGCGGGCGGCGCAGGCGCCGGCCCGGTCGTCGCCGCGGCGACGGCCTGGACCAGCCCGGTCAGCGCGCTCGGGGGCGCGAACACGCGGACGCGCCGGCGGGCATGGTCGAAGGCGACGAGCCGCTCGACCCGCAGCCACCGCTCGTGCGGCACGGCGTCGTCGTCGCGGACGGCGGGGGCGCCGGCGCGGGCCGCGGCGTCGTCGTAGCCGATCCAGCCCACCCAGCCGCCGCGGAACGGGCTGTCGCCGTCGTCCTCGCCGCCGCCGCACGCCGTCGCGCGCACGACGGCGGCGTCCTGAGGCGTGCCCGTGCCCATGAAGCTCCAGCCGGCTTCGGCCGCCGGCCCGGCATCCAGCCAGAAGGCGTGCTCCGCATCGGCGAGCAGCGCGGAGAAGACGGATGCCGGATCCACCCACTCCGCGAGGTCCGCGGCGGCGAGAGGGTCCGACATGTTCCCAGGTTAGAGGGACGGACGGAGCTCTAGGCTCGTGGCGTGAACGAGTTCCTCACGTGGCTCCTCGACGCCGTCCAGAGCGTCGACCCCCTCGTCAGGACCCTCCTCGCCGGTGTCGCGGTGATGCTCGAGACCAGCGTGCTCATCGGGCTCGTCGTGCCCGGCGACACCATCGTCATCGTCGCCGGGACGGCCGTGGCGTCGCCCCTGGAAGGCGTGCTGCTCGGGATCGCCGTCGTTCTCGGCGCGCTGGCCGGCGAGAGCATCGGCTTCTGGCTCGGACGATTCCTCGGCCCCAAGATCCGGCATTCCCGGCTCGGGCGCCGCATCGGCGAGGAGAACTGGGCCCGCTCCGAGCGCTATCTGCGGCGTCGCGGCGGCCCCGCCATCTTCATCTCCCGCTTCCTGCCCGTGCTCCACTCGCTGGTCCCGCTCACGGTGGGGATGAGCGGATTCCCCTACCGGCGCTTCCTCGCGTGGACCATCCCCGCGTGCGTCATCTGGTCCACGCTGTACATCTCCGTGGCCGCTCTCGCGGCGGGGACGTACCGGGAGCTGGCCGATCAGCTGCACTACGCCGGCTACATCTTCGTCGGGGTCATCGTGCTGTTCCTGGGCCTGGTCTTCGTCAGCAAGAAGGTGATCGAGCGCGCCGAGCGGAAGCACCTCGATCATGACGGTCCCGACCAGGCCGCCGTGGCGGACATGGAAGACTGAAGGAGTGTCTGCCACCGATACCCGGTCCGAGCCCGCCAACGTGCTGTGGTTCGCTCGCCTGGAGTATCGCTTCCACGCCTGGCGGGAGCGACGCGCCCGGCGACGCGGCCACAGGCCGACGGTGGCCCCCTTCCCGGGGTATGCGGGGCCCGATTGGGTGCGCGTGCTCGGGCGGGTCATGATCGCCCCGCCGGCGAAGACGACCGAGTCCGGCGAGTACGCGGGCGTCCGCGGCTGGCGCAGCTTCGTCGCCGTCCCGATCGGCTATGCGCAGGTGACGGTCTCCATCGGCGGCGTCGACCACGAGGTCGTCGCCGATCGCGGCGGCGTCATCGACACGCGGCTTCCGGCGAAGCTCGAGCCGGGCTGGCAGACCTTCACGATGTCGGTCGAGGGCGGCGAGCCGGTCGAGACGCGCACGTTCGTGGTGGGCTCCGACGTGGAGTTCGGAGTCGTCTCGGACGTCGACGACACCGTCATGGTCACGGCGCTGCCCCGCCCGCTGCTGGCGGCGTGGAACTCGTTCGTGGTCAATGAGCACGCCCGCCAGCCGGTCCCCGGAATGGCGGTGCTGATGGAGCGGGTGGTGCGCGAGAACCCGGGCTCGCCGCTGATCTACCTCTCGACCGGCGCCTGGAACATCGCGCCCACGCTCATCCGCTTCCTGAGCCGTCACGTCTTCCCTCCGGGGTCGCTCCTGCTGACCGACTGGGGTCCCACCCACGATCGGTGGTTCCGCAGCGGGAAGACCCACAAGCTCACGAACCTCCGGCGCCTGGCCGACGAGTTCCCGCACGTGCGGTGGCTGCTGATCGGCGACGACGGCCAGCACGACGACGAGATCTACACCACCTTCACCGACGAGCACCCCTCACAGGTGGTGGCGGTCGCGATCCGGCGCCTCTCCCCCGCCGAGGCCGTGCTCGCCGGTGGCCGCACGGCCGTCAACGACCACGCCGCGGCATCCGTGCCCTGGGTGAGCGACGACGACGGCGCCGGCCTGCTGGAGCGCCTGGAGGGTGTCGGCGTCCTCGGCAGCGGCGGCACGATCGAGGCCTGAGCGGCCGCGCCGACGTCGGCGGCCGCGCGTAGGCTGGCCGCATGTGCGGACGCTTCGTGGTGGCAAGTGCCGGTTCCGACCTCGTCGGGGTGCTGCGAGTCGACGTCGAAGGCGATGACCTCCCCGAGCCGTCGTACAACGTGGCGCCGACCTCCCGCGTGGCGATCGTGCTCGACTCCGCCAAGACCGAACCGCCGACCCGGCGGCTCGAGGCGGCGCGGTGGGGGCTCGTCCCGTCGTGGGCGAAAGACACCAAGATCGGGGCGCGGGCCTTCAACGCGCGCGCCGAAGAGCTCGAAGACAAGCCGATGTTCCGCGGAGCGCTCGAGAAGCGCCGAGCAGTGGTGCCCACCTCCGGCTACTACGAGTGGAAGAACGTCGACGGCGTCAAGATCCCGCACTACATCCACCCGGCCGACGGCGAGCCGCTGTTCCTCGCGGGCCTGTACGAGTGGTGGCGCGACAAGACGAAGGGCGACGACGACCCCGATCGCTGGCTGCTGAGCTTCACGATCCTCACGCGCGACGCCATCGGGCGGCTCGGTTCGATCCACGACCGCATGCCGCTGTTCCTCGACCCGGATCACGCCGACGCGTGGCTCGATCCCACCACCGACAATGTGCGGGACGTGCTCGACGCCGCGATCGACGCCGCTCCCGCCCTCGCCGAGACGCTCGACGACCACGAGGTGTCCACCGCCGTCGGCAACGTCCGCAACGATGCGCCGGAGCTCATCGAGCCGGTGTGACGCTCCGGCTCGGCGGCTGTACGAGCCCGCGTATCCTCGAACGGTGACCATCGCGCCGCCCTCCGCCCCCGTGCTGCCGGCGGCGGTCTGGCGTGAGCGCGAGGCCGCGCACGAGACGCGGGCACGGGCCTCGACGGCCGCCCGCCGGGCGCGCCAGGAGCGCCGCGAGACGCACCCGGTGGAGGACTTCCTCTTCACGTACTACTCGTACAAGCCGGCCGTGCTGCACCGCTGGCATCCGGGTGAGGGCGTGGAGCTCGCGGATGCCGCAGCCGATGCCCGTGCCCGGTGGCGCTGGTACCGCCCCGGCAGCGCGCGCGGGGCGATCGCCGTCGACGGCGCGGGATTCCGCGCGGAGCGCGGGGCCCTCGTGGGCAACATCGCCCGGATCCTCCGTGCCACCGCGTACCGGGCACCCGGGTTCGGCTGCTTCGGTCTCCACGAATGGGCGATGGTCTACCGGCAGGCGGAGCACCGGCATCCGGTCCCCTTGCGTCTCGGGCAGGACGCCACCGATGCCGTGGTCGATGCGCACGACCTGCGCTGCACCCACTTCGACGCCTTCCGGTTCTTCACCCTGGCCGCCGTCCCGCGCAATCGCGAGACGCCGACCCGCGAGCGGCAGGCGGAGCTCGAGCAGCCCGGATGCCTGCACGCGGGAATGGATCTCTACAAGTGGGCCGTCAAGCTGGGGCCGCTGGTGCCCGGCGAGCTTCTGCTCGACGCCTTCGAGCTCGCGCGCGACATCCGGGTGCTCGACATGAGGGCATCCCCGTACGACCTCGCCGACTGGGGATACGACGCCGTGCCCATCGAGACCGCCGAGGGCAAGGCCGCGTATGTCCGCGAGCAGCGCGGGTTCGCCGAGCGCGGCGCGATCATCCGTGCCCGCCTGCTCGAGATCGCAGCGGGCTGAGTCAGCCCGCCGGCTCGCAGGTCGTGCACGGCAGCTCGCCGCCGTCAGCCTCCGCGATGGCCAGGCGCAGCTCGGTCACGCGCTCCGCCGCCTCCTGGAGCCGCTCGGCGGGGAGAGCCCCCGACTCCACGGCTGCGACGATGCCGTCGACCGTCTGCGGCGCGGTGTCGGCCGTCGAGTACACGACGGTCAGCACCATGTCATTGCCCGCCGCCAGGGCGGCGACGGCGTTGGCGACCGGGTCTGCGTACACGTCGATGCCGGAGGCCTGCAGCATGCCGAGATCGTCGGTGATCGCGACGCCGTCGAAGCCGAGCTCCTCGCGCGCGATCCGGTGCCACTCGGTGGAGAGGCTGGCCGGCGCCGCGTCGACCGCGGTGTAGGCGAGGTGCCCGTACATGAGGAGCTCCGCCCCCGCGTCGATACCGGCGCCGAACGGCAGCGCATCGGCGGCCCGCCACTGATCGAGCGTCATCCCCGTCGACGGGATCGATGCGTGGGAGTCGCCGGGAGCTGCGCCGTGACCCGGGAAGTGCTTGAGGGTGGAGAGCACGACGCCCTGCTCGCCCTTCACCGCGGCGGCCACCCTCGCGGCTCCCGAGTCCGGCGTCGTGCCGAGCACGCGCCGGTGGATGAACGAGGCAGGGTCGGCCGACACATCGGCGACGATGCCGAAGTTCACGGTGATGCCGCTCTGGGCGAGAAGCGCCGCGCGGCCTGAATAGGCGGCCTCGGACGCGGACGGGTCGGCCTGCTGCAGCTCGTACGGCGCGGGGAGGTCGTCCCACGGAAGACGCGAGACGTCCCCGCCCTCCTGGTCGATCGCGATCAGCGGAGGGTTCGCGGGATCGACGGTGAGGGCGGCGGTGATCTCCTGCAGAGCGGCCTCGTCGGCGGGCATGTTGGCCCCCATGAGGAGGAAGCCGCCGATGCCGGTCTCCGACATGTACGAGTGCAGCGCCGCGGCGTCTGTCGTGGGGATGTGCCCCATCACGACACTGGCAGCCCGCTCCCGCAGGGTCATCGCCGCCACCGCGTTCTCAGCGGGCGTCGCCGCCTCGTCGGGCGACGGCGACGGCGTGGGCGTCGCGGCCGCGGACGGTGAGCGAGTGGGCGAGGCGGTGGGCGTGGGCGCCGGAGCGCAGGACGCGCACGCGATCGCCGCGGCGGCGACGACCGCGGCGAAGCATCCCACCCGCGCCGCTGCCGTCATCCATCAAGCCTAAGCGGCGTCGAGGTGTCAGTGGCGCGCGACGACGGCAGCGGCATCCGTCCCGACCGGCAGCACGCCGTACTGCGCGCGGCGCTCGTCGCCCAGCCGTGCGGCGATGAACGCCTCGGCATCGCGCGAAGGAGCATGGCGGAGCATGAGCGAGGCCTGGAAGGCCAGCGCGAGGTCCTCGCTGATCCGCCGCGCCTGCGGCGCCGCGTCGCCGGATGCGGCACCCGACAGCCGGCTCAGCAGCGAGAGCGTGCGGTCGACGTGCCGATCGAGGACGGCCGAAGCCCCCGCCGTGCCGGCGAGCTCGTCGGCGAACGCCTCGCCCGAGTCGCGGTCGCGTGTCAGCGCTCGGAGGACGTCCAGGGCGATCACATTGCCGGAGCCCTCCCAGATCGCCATCACCGGCTGCTCGCGGTATCGGCGGGCCAGCGGGAAGGACTCGGTGTAGCCGTTGCCGCCGAGGCACTCCAGCGCCTCGTAGGCGTGCTGCGGACCCCGCTTGCACACCCAGTACTTCGACACCGGGGTCGCCAGCCGCCGCAGCGCGACGTCCCGGTCGGACGCCCCGGCCTCGAACAGCTGCGCCAGACGCAGGCCGGAGAGCATCGCCGCCTCGTACTCGAGCGCGAGGTCGGCGAGCACCGCGGTCATCGCCGGCTGGTCCACCAGCAGCGCGCCGAACGCGCGGCGGCCACGCGTGTGCCACAGCGCTTCGGCCAGCGACTGCCGCATCCCGGCGGCCGTGCCCAGCACGCAGTCCAGCCGGGTGCGCTGCACCATCTCGATGATCGCGCGGACGCCCCTGCCGGCTTCGCCGACCAGGAATCCGACGGTCCCGTCGAGCTCGATCTCGGCGGACGCGTTCGAGCGGTTCCCGAGCTTGTCCTTCAGCCGCTGGATGCGCAAGACGTTGCGCATGCCGTGGGGAAGGATCCGCGGGACGAAGAGGCACGACAGTCCCTCGTCGGTGCCGCCGTTCCGCGTGTGAGCCAGGACGAGGAAGGCATCCGACATCGGCGCCGAGCAGAACCACTTGTGCCCGGTCAGCTGGTACGCCCGGCCGCCCATCGATTCGCCGACCGTGGTGCCGGCGCGCACGTCCGAGCCGCCCTGCTTCTCGGTCATGGCCATGCCCACCAGCGCGCTGCGCTTCCCGCCCTCGACGACGAGGCGCGGCTCGTACTCGCGTGAGAGGAGCCTGGGCAGCCATTCGTCCGAGATCCACCCCGCGTCCTGCAGCGACGCCGCGGCGGCGTGGGTCATCGACACCGGGCAGGCGTGGCCCGGCTCCACCTGCGCGAACAGCATGAACATCGCCGCCCGTGCGACGTGCGCGCCCTGCCGCGGATCCGCCCACGCCGAGGTGTGCGCGCCGCGCGCGATCGCCTCGCCGATCACCCGGTGGTAGGACGGGTCGTACTCGACCTCGTCCAGCCGGAAGCCCCAGCGATCGTGCGCGTGCGAGGCGGGCGGATGCACCTCGGCCAGCTGCGCATCGCGCTGGAACGACGCCGATCCGACGAGCCGTCCGGCCTCGAGGAGGTCGTCCTCGGCCCAGCCCGCCCCGAAGGTCCGCACCGCCTCGCCGAGCGGGACGTTCAGGTCGTACTCGTTCACGTCGACGCGCCACGGCGGCTGATTCTCGACGTGGTGCGTCGCCTGCCCGATCACCCGATCACCGCGCCCGAGCGAGGTCATGCCCGTTCGCTCTCCACCGGCAGGGCCAGCGCATACTGCTGCTCCGGCGTCAGCGGTGCCCGCGTGACGATGTCGTGCACGAACGCCAGCTTGTGCCGCACGGGCGTGACGATCGTGAACGGGTACAGGTCGCCGAAGCCCATCGACCGGTTGATGCGGTTGAAGCTCTGCGAGAGCCATTCCCAGTCCGTCAGCAGGCGCTGGATCGGCTCGCGCTCGTAGGAGACGAGCGGAACGACGTCGGTGTCGCGCAGATTGGTCACCGCCGCGTCCAGGCGGATGCCGATGATCGCAGCCGTCTGCAGGGTGCCGGTGATGTGCAGATAGTGGGCGAAGGTCTCGGCGAAGTCCTCCCAGGGGTGCATCGTCGCGTACTCCGAGATGAAGGACTCCTGCCAGCCGGCCGGCGCGCCCACCTGGTAGTAGCGGGTGAGCGCTTCGCGGTAGCTCGTGCGCTCATCGCCGAACAGCTCGCGAGAGCGCGCCCACAGCTCGTCGTCGGTCAGGAGCACGTTCTGGAAGTAGTGGCCCACCTCGTGGCGGAGGTGGCCGAGGATCGTGCGGTACGGCTCGCCGAGCCGTACCCGCAGGGCCTCGCGCCGGTCGTCCAGACTCTCCGCCAGGTCGATCGTGATGATGCCGTTCGCGTGTCCGATCGTCACCGGCTTGCCGTTGGAGAGACTGGAGATGAGGTCGAAGCCGAGGCCGCCCTCACGCACGTCCCACCCCACGATGGGCAGGCCGAGGTCGGCCAGCTGCAGAAGCAGCCGGCGCTTGGCCTCTTCCGTCTTGGCCAGCTTGTCCAGGGCGACGGTGTCGTCCGCCGCGGGCCGGCGGCGCGTCAGGCGGCACGAGAAGCAGCGCCCGGCGGGTGCGTTCTCCCACACCAGCCAGTTGCACGCCCAGTCGCGATTGGAGCACGTGTACCAGGTGGCGCCGTCGATGACGACCTGACCGTGACGGATGCCGTAGAACTCGCGCGTCAGCAGGTGGTACGCGATCTCCCCTTCGCAGTTGGGGCACTGCAGCGTGTCGAGGTAGACGAAATGGCGGCAATGCGGACAGCGGGGCTGCGAGCTCACGCTCTCACCGTAGCGCGCCGCCACAGCAGACGTCCCGCGTCAGGTCGCCGGTGTCAGCGGGACGCGGAGCAGGAGGTCGTCGCCCTCTCGCGGCGTTCCGCGGCCGTCGGTGTTGCCCGTGAGCACCCAGAGCGAGGCATCCGGCAGCGCGATGACGTCGCGGAGCCGACCGTGCGCGCCGTCGAGGGCGGCCACGGCGCTCCCTACCGGCTCGCCGTCCCGTGTGTCGATCTGCCACAGCCGCTCGCCGCGCAGACCCGCGACGAAGACGGTGTCGCCATACGCGGCGATTCCGCTGGGGCTCGCCTCGCTCGTCGCCCATGTGACGACCGGATCCACGAACTCCGCCCGCCCACCCACGCCTTCGACGACCGGCCATCCGTAGTTCGCGCCGGCGTCGATGCGGTTCAGCTCGTCCCAGGTGTTCTGGCCGAACTCGCTCGCCCACAGTGTGCCGTCGGAGGTCCAGGCGATGCCCTGCACGTTGCGGTGTCCCATCGAGTAGACCGCGTTGCCCCAGGGGTTGCCGGGCGCCGGGTCGCCGTCCGGCGTGACGCGCAGGATCTTCCCGCCGAGGGCGTCCGGATCCTGCGCGGCATCGGACCGCTGCGCGTCGCCCGTCGTGACGTACAGGGAACCGTCCGGGCCGAACGCGAGGCGACCGCCGTCGTGCGTGCTCGCGCGCGGTATGCCCTCGATGACGACCTCCGCCGGACCGAGGGCGTATGCCCCGGCCTCCCCCTGCAACGGCATCCGGACCACCCGGTTGTCCTCCGCCGCGCCGAAGTACGCGTACAGCAGCGTGGTCTCCCCCGCCTCCCGCAGAGCCAGGCCGTGCAGGCCCGACTCGCCTCCGGAGGCCACGCCCGGGATCGTCCCCGCGAGACGCAGATCGCCGTGTGCCGTGAGCTCGAGCACGGTCCCGTCCCCGCGCTGGGAGATGAGGGCTCCACCGTTCGGGAGCGGGACCACCGACCAGGGCGCGTCGAGGCCGGATGCCAGCGTGCCGGTCGCCGAGCCGGCGCGCCACCGTGTGCCGGCTTCGGGGGCAGGGCTCGGCCCGAGCGTGGGGGCCTGCGACGTCGGCGCCCCGCCCTGCGGGCGGGAGGTGCAGCCGGATGCCGCGAGGAGTGCGAGCACGAGGAACGCGGCCGCCGCCACGCGGGCGGGTGACGTCATCCGTCGCCCACGGCGGTGTCCGCCACGGCGGCCTCGAGAGTCGCGAGGTCGATGCGCCGCATCCGGAGCATCGCCTGAACGGCACGGTGTGCGACGTCGGCGTCGGGATGGCGGATAAGTTCGACGAGGCGATCCGGGATGATCTGCCACGACAGTCCCCAACGGTCCTTCAGCCACCCGCAGGGCTGCTCCTGGCCGCCGTCGGCGGTCAGCGCGTCCCAGTACCGGTCGACCTCGGCCTGGTCGGCGCACGAGACGTACAGCGAGACGGCCTCGGTGAAGGGGAACTGCGGACCCGCATCCATGCCGTAGTAGTCCCGGCCCGCCAGTCGGAAGTGGACGTGCATCACCTTGCCGCCCATGCCGGGCACCTCGTCGGGATACCGGCCCAGCGAGACGATCTCGGAGTCCGGGATGAGCGCGGTGTAGAAGCTGACCGCCTCCTCCGCCGAGTCGTCGAACCAGAGGAAGGGAGTCACGCCGCTCATGCGTCCCACCCTCGCCGACGCGGCCCCCTCGCGCAATGGCCGGCGCATCCCGGGAAGGGGAAGGGCCGGCCGGTCGGGCGGCCTGCTCATGGTCCTACGAGAGGACGTCCTTCGTGGTGAACCTGGTGATCGCGGCGAACCCGAACACGAGGATGTAGCCGCCCTGCAGCAGCGCGTTGCCTGCGAACGAGTCCCAGGCGATCGGCGAGCGCAGCAGGTCGCCGAAGTCCAGCCACCGGTCGGTGAAGAGCCACGGGTGCACGGCGTCGAGCTGCGGGATCGCACCGACGATCTGGGCGGCGACCGCCAGGATCGCCGTCGCCGCCATCGCTCCGATGGGCACGGTGGTGAGCGTCGAGAGGAACAGTCCGATCGCCGCCAGTCCGCACAGCGACACCGACACGTAGGCGCCCACGGCGAGAAGACGCAGCAGGCCCTCGCCGACCGACACCTGAGTCCCGGTGATCAGCGTGACCGGCCCGACGGGGAAGAGGATCCACCCCACCAGCACTCCGATCGCGATCACCGTGAGCGTCGCCGAGAGGCAGAACGCCACCGCAGCGAGGTACTTCACGAGGAGGAGGCGCACGCGTCCGGCCGGGGCGATGAGTAGATAGCGAAGCGTGCCGTGGCTCGCTTCGCCCGCGATCGCATCGCCCGACGCGACGCTCACGGTGAGGGGGAGGAAGAGCGGGATCGCGACCGTCAGCGCCGCCAGCGAGACGAAGAGCCCGTTGCCGGTGATCTGATCGAGGAACGCCGGTCCGCGACCAGGGCTCGATCCGCCCACGAGCCGGATCGCGACCCCCAGCAGGATCGGGATGAGCGCGAGAGCGGCCAGCATCGCCCACGTGCGCCGGCGCCGGAACTGGGTGAACAGCTCGTTGCCGAACAGCTGCAACGTCCCCGATCCGGCGCGGGGTGTGGCCGTCGCGACGTCACGCGACGACATCGAAGCCCTCGCCGGTCAGCTCGACGAACCGCTGCTCGAGAGTCTCGCCCACCACGTCGAACCCTCGCACGCGCACGTCTGCCGCGACGAGCGCGGCCACCAGCGCCTCCGGGGGGACGCCGTCGTGCAGCATCCCGGTCACCAGATCATGATCGGATGCCCCATCCTGCGCGTCGGGGCGGATCTTCATCGATGCGAGCACCGCCCGGGCCGCGTCGACGTCGGGGGTGCGGACGCGGACGCGGGTGGGTCCGCCGCGGCGGCGGAAGTCGTCGAGGGTGCCCTGGGCCACGAGCCGTCCGCCGCTCATCACTCCGACGTGGGTGCACAGCTGCTCGACCTCGGCGAGCAGGTGGCTCGACACGAACACCGTCGTGCCGTCGGCGGCGAAGGAGCGGATGAGGGACCGGACCTCGCGGGTGCCCTGCGGATCGAGCCCGTTGGTGGGTTCGTCGAGCACGAGCAGCTCTCGCGGCATCAGCAGTGCGTTGGCGAGCCCGAGGCGCTGCTTCATGCCGAGCGAGTAGGCGTGCGCCTTCTTCCTCGCGGCGTGCGCGAGGCCGACGCGCTCGAGCGCCGCCGCCACCCGCGCCGTGCGCGTGCGGCTCGGCGAATGACGGTCCGCGGCATCGAAGCGGGTCAGGTTCTGCTCCCCGGTGAGGAAGGGCGAGAACGCGGGGCCCTCGACGAGCGCTCCCACGCGGGGAAGGACGGTGTCCAGTGACCGGGGCATCGGGGCGCCCAGGACGCGCGCCGCACCGCCCGTCGGCCTCAGCAGTCCCAGCAGCATCCGGATCGTCGTGGTCTTGCCCGACCCGTTCGGCCCGAGGAACCCGTAGACCGACCCGCGGGGCACCGCGAGGTCGATGGCGTCGACGGCGGTCTGCGCACCGAATCGCTTCGTGAGGCCGGTGGTCACGATGGCCGGCTCGGCCCCCTCGGTCGGGCGCACCGGGGTCGGGATCGTCACCGGCGGTCCGTCAGCGGCCGGTCCGGGCGGCTTCGACGAGACGCGCAGCGGGCACGGCGCCCGCCAGCACGCGACCGTCGTCCGTGAACAGGACGCTGACCAGCGAGGTCTGCAGGACGCGGCCGCCCTCGACGGCGGTGGTGACGCTCTCCAGCATCGCGAGCTGAGCAGGCTCGAGCGCCTGCGGCACGCCCGAGCCATCCGCCGCGGTCAGCGCGACCACCGTCGCCCAGCCCTCTCCGATGACCACGGGGGCGGCATCCCCCTTCTCTGCGTCCCTCTCGTGCTCGGCGTCATCCGGCCCGGTGAGGTCCTTCTCCACCACGACCATGTCGGCGCCGGGCTCGAAGGCGAAGGTGTCGGGGGCCGGAGCGGAGAAGTCGATGCGCGTGAACGCGATCTCGAAGGCGGGCGCACTCGCGCCCCGCGCGGTGACGGAGGCCGCGAGCGCGGCGCCGTTCTCGCCGTCGATGGCGAAGCGCACCTCGCCGACGAGGGTGTCCTCCATGCGCGGCACGATAAGGAGCTCGTACACCTCGCGCCCGGCCACACGCGCGTCGGTTCCCACCGTCACCTCGGTGGTGGCGTCGAGCCGGGCCAGCGCCTCGTCGAGCATCCGGTCGGGAGTCGGCAGGGTGCGGTCGGCATCGCCCGCACCGGGTGACGCGCCCGCCGGAACGGTGAGCCTCGTGGCGGTCTGCGACTCGCTGTCGACGAACCAGGCCTCCCCCGCTTCTTTCTCGACGTAGACGTTGCGCTCGCCGAGCTGGTCGAGCACCTGCAGGCGCGCCTGATCGCCGTCGAGGTAGACGTTCGCCGTGTGCGAGCCGGTGACCAGGGCGATCAGATCGTCGACCTCTGCCGCGCGCGGCCCGTCGTCGCGCTCCCGTGGTCCGCCGGTCAACCCGGCCAGGTCCGGCAGTCCGAGCTCGGACGACTGCTCGATCGTCCCGCTGAGCGCATCGACCTCACTGGCGCTCGCGAACGCGATCAGTTCCTCGACGGACTTGTCGGGCAGATCGACCGCTCCGCTGGCCGCCATCGGCACGAGCACCGCGGCGCCCACCGCGATCGGTGCGGCGATCGCCGCTACCCACGCGAGGGGACGACCGGCGAGCACACGGCTCCTGCTGCTCATGCGGCAAGGCTACGCCGGTGCCGGCATCCCGTCCCGGATCACGGTGAACACTCAGGGTCCAGAAGACGACTGCGAACCAGTGACAATCCCTGATGAGGGAAGGAAGATTCGGTGCTTTACCGGAAGTTTTGGTGGACCTGAGGGGACTCGAACCCCTGACCCCCTGCATGCCATGCAGGTGCGCTACCAGCTGCACCACAAGCCCGCATGGTCTCGCGGATGCCCAAAACCCCCGGAATCTTGCGCTTCGGCTTCACTCCGGTGGTGGTGACTGCCAGCATACGCGACTGGGCTTCGAGGATTCTCGACGCACCTCGAGGACCTGCGAGGTATCCGAACTGTCGAGAAAAGGACTACAACTCAATTTCTCCGGCGATCGGAGTGCGCGGCGAGACCAGTGCATTGTCCGCTACGCGCGGAGATCCAACTGACTGACCCAAGCCGACCAGTCCCGGTTCTGTATGCCGCCTGACTCAGCGCTCACCTGCGCCAGCGCCTCCACCCCGGACTCTTCGACGGTGTCGGACTCTAACGACTCGCTGTCGGGATCCCATCGAAGGAAGTCGACGCTGACTCGAAGTTCGACTAGCGCGAGTGCGGTGGCAGTTTCGTCTCTTCGGGACACTTCAATGTCGTCAACGTTCACCACACGATCGATTCCGAGCACGCGGACCACAGGATCGTAATTGGAGTCCCGGCGCGGCAGCAATCCTGGTGGCAAACCACCAACAACGGTTGTGCGATGGAGCTGACGTTCGGACAGGCGCGGCAAGTCCTCGCGGATCGCCTGATCAACCAGATTGAACGCGAGCTCCGATCCGTTCTGCAGACGAAGCAACGCCTCTTTTGCGGCCCAGATATCTCTGAGCAAGACCGGAGCATCACCGTCAGCAAAGTGCCGGTCCGCATCGCCGTCAGCCGTGACGAGCACGACCCTTCCCAAAGAGTCAGCCGCCGCTTGGATTAAGCGCCACGAAGCGCTGTCCGATGCTCCAGTCTTTACGGCTTGACCCTTGTCCGACTTTGTACGCCCGGCCCCTAACCTGAGCACCTGATCGCGAATCCCCGCGACTGCCGCTTCTGCATGGCTACCAAGATCAAGAACTACAACGGCCTGTCGCCCATCGTCTAGCCAAAAGTCAGTGACCTTCTCCTCCAGGTGCTCGACAAGCTCAGCAACGCTCCAGTTGTACGCCACTTCGGCGAACCCCTCGACGCCAGATGCGTCTAAGCGCCGCGCCGCCGTCTCCGTTGTCTTCTTTGTGGTCAAGGCCAAGTTGTGGGCGTGTTCGGCCCACTCCCATAGCGCGGGCTCTGGGATCCAGATTTCCACGTCCAGTTCTTGCGCGTTGATCACGTGGACCAACTCCTGGATCTGATCCAAGTTCAAGAAGCCGTTGCTGCCCGAGTTGGTATCCAGCACAATCGCTTGCACATCTTGAGGGATCTCACGGTTTCGTTCGGTCATCACGCCCCTGACCCATGCGCCGTTCGCTCATGCCGTCCAGACCTCTTCCGCCAGCGGCGCATCGTTTAGCTCAGCGCGACGGACGCGCCAGTCGGGCAGGTTGCGATCCATCAGCGCGGCAAAGCGCGCGCCGTGCGCGCCGTCGAGGTAGTGGGTGAGTTCGTGCACGACGATGTACTCGAGGCAGTCCGGGTGCTTCTTGGCGAGTTCGACGTTGAACCACAGGTGGTGACTCTCGCGGTTACATGAGCCCCACTTGGTCTTCATCTTCCGAATAGTCCACTTCGGAACTCGCACCTCCAGCCGCTCCTCCCAGGTGCTGATGAGGTCAGGGAGCGCAGAGCGCAGCTGCGCTCGATACCACTGGTCGAGATAATCCCGGCGCTGCTCGATCGAGGCGTTCGGAGCCACATACAGCGCGAGACGATCGCCGTCGACTTCGACGTGCGCGCGACCCGGTCGCTCGATGACCTTCAGCCGCTTCCGGATCCCCCAGACGTAATGCGACTCCCCTGTCACCATTTCGCGATGCGACTGCCGTGCGGCGCCCTGCAGCTCCTTGCGCTGTCGCCGGATCCAGGCGAGACGCTGAATCACCGCCAGGCGGATTTGCTCGTCGTCCAACCCTATCGGCGCAGCGACGCGCACGCGGCCGGCCGGAGGGTAGACACCGACATGGAGATGCTTGATGTTTTTGCGGACAATGTCGATGTCCAACCCGCGCACAGTGAGGTATGCACTAGCGGTACTCATCACGTGACCTCACGAGATCAAACACCGCGTCGAGCCGACCGTCGGCGTCAGGAAGCGCCCGCGCGATAGCTTGCCTAACCTGCTTCCGCTTCATCGGGTTGTCGGCCCAGTCGTGCTTCTTCACGTTTCGCACCGCCGAGTCGATGACGAACGCGAGGTCAGCATCGTCATCCAACGTGTCGATCAGCGCCTTCTGTCCACCGTGCTTCGCCCACGTCGGGTAGGTCTTGCCGGTGTCCTTGCTGCCGAGTTGCTGTGCTGCTTCGAGGATCTTTGCGAGGTACGCCTCGTAGTCGAGTGCTTGTTTGCGGCGCTCCTCGAGTATCGCGTCGAGCAGTTCACTCATCCGGTCGTAGAACTTCGGATTGAGTGCGTGCTCGTCGATGATCACCTTGCGCATGTTGTTGACGATGGTCTCGGCGACCGCGTCCTTGCTCTTCCTGATGCCCGGCGGGAGCTTGTCAAACGCGGCCGGGCCGAGCTTGACGATGAGGTCAATGAGGCCGGTGTCCTCAAAGTTGGACACAACTTCCGAGGCACCCGCCTTGATGTAGGTATCGAGCAAGAAACGCATGTCGGCCTCGTAGGCCTTGAAGTCGACGTCCTCACCTGCGGCGAGCTTCACCTCGGCCCGCACGTCGCTGTAGTGCGCGATCTCATTTTTGATCTTCTCGACGTCCGCAGGACTGTAGCCCGCTTCGTCCATGTCGTTGGCGAGGTTCGCGAACGCGCGCACAACGCCTGAGACAGCCTTATACAGCTCCACGCGCTTCGGTTCGTTGACCTTTATCTGGGCAGCATCGCCGGCCACCTTCGAGACGAAGTAGGCCCGATACTCGTCGGTGCCCTTCGGCGGAAGCACAGGCTCACAGAGCGCACGGATCCGCTCGAGCGCATCATCAAGCTCGTCGCGAGCCTTATCGATGCGATCGGTGAGGAGCCCTTCGATGTCCTTCTTCTCGTACCCTTCGAGGGCACCCGAGGTGTAGTCGTTGATAGCGCTTTCAAGCGAGTTGAACAGGTCACGGTAGTCAACGATGTAGCCATAGTCCTTATCGTCGCCGTCGAGTCGATTCACACGGCAGATCGCCTGGAACAGCCCGTGATCCTGCATCTTCTTGTCGATGTAGAGGTAGGTGGCGCTCGGCGCATCAAAGCCGGTCAGAAGCTTGTCAACCACGATGAGAAGCCGCATCTGTCCCGGCTCTTCGATGAACTGCTTCTTGACTGCAGACTCGAACTCTTCGACGCGCCCCATGGCAGCGTCCTCGGACTCGTCAAAGTAGTCTGCTAGCATACGGCGGTACGTGTCGTACTGGGCGAGCTTTTCCGTCCTGCCGGCCCCGGAGTCTTCCTTCGAGATCTCGGTGACGTTCGGCTGGTAGCTCGTGACGATGGCGCACTTGCCCTTAAAGCCAGCGGCGACGAACAGGTCATAGAACTTGCACGCCTGATAGATACTCGCGCCGACAAGCATGGCATTCCCGCGCCGGTCCATGAGTCGCGGCTTGGTCTCCATGTCGAGCAGGATGTCCCCAACGATCTGCTCCGCGCGCGACTTGCTGGACACCACCTTCTGCATCGTGCCCCACCGCTTCTTGAGCTCGGCACGCGAGAGGTCCGTCATACCCTTGGTCTTCGCCTCGAACCACTTATCGACACGCGCAGGCGAAGCGAGGTCCTGGTCAATATCGCGCGCCTCGTAGCGGAGGTCGAGCACGACGCCGTCGCTGACGGCTTCGTTGAACTTGTAGGTGTGGATGAATGAGCCAAAGGTCTCGATGCTGGTGGCCTTATCAGCCTTCAAGAGCGGCGTACCGGTGAATCCGATGAACATCGCGTCGGGGAGGAGCTGCTTCATGGCGCGGTGCATGCGTCCGGACTGCGTTCGATGGGCTTCGTCAACGAAGACGAAGATATTGCCCTTGGCGCGGAAGTCCTTCGGAAGCGCAGCACTCAGCTCCGCGATGTAGTCGTCGGCGTCAGCGTCGGCATTGGAGTCGTCGCCACTGTCGCGGAACTTGTGTACCAGCGACCCGATCAGCCACTCCTCTGAAGTGTTGAGGGTGGCGATGAGATCGGCGCCGCTCTTCGTCCGATAGATCGACTCGTTGACGCCCTTAAAGACCTTCTCGATCTGTTCGTCGAGTTCGGTGCGGTCGGTGATGATGAGGACACGCGGATCGGTGCCGACCTGGGACTCACGGATCCACTTTGCGAGCCACACCATGGTCAGGCTCTTGCCCGACCCCTGGGTGTGCCAGATGATGCCACCCTCGCGCTGCGCGATGCGCTTCTGCGCGGCCTTGACACCGAAGTACTGGTTGTGGCGCGGACCCTTCTTGACGCCCTTGTCGAAAACCATGAAGTCGTGGATCAGTTCGAGGAAGCGATCCTTCGAGCACACCTGCAACAGCGCACGGTCGAGAGGAGAGTCAACGTCGGAATCCTCCTTCCACTCCAGCCAGTACTTTTCCGGGGTATCGATAACTCCGTACCGAAGACCCTCGGCGTCATTGCCGGCGAACAGGTACTGGACGGTTGAAAAGAACGGACGGATGAAGTCCTTACTCTGATTGCCGATGGACTGGCGGATCCCTTCAGTCAGCGAGACCTTAGAGCGCTTGAGCTCAACGACGCCAAGCGCCAGGCCGTTGACGTAGAGCACGATGTCCGGACGCTTGGTGTGGTGGCCGAGGACGGTCACTTCCTCCGCGATCGCGAAGTGATTGGCGGACGGGGTCTGCCAATCGATCAGCCAAACAGTCTGCGTTGACTCCCCTACCGCTGCCTTCACCTTCACGCCGTAGCGAAGCAGCTGATAGACGTCGCGGTTCGCTTCGTAGAGGTTGTGACCGACGCCGACGGCGGCGGCCTTCTCCAGCTGGTCCAGCGCGCGGGTGATGAGCGTCTCGTCATAACTCCGAGCGCGCAGGTTCTGCGTCAGGAGATCCGGTTCGATCCCGTTGGTGCGGTTGCCGTCGTGCCAGTCGCCGAGGTACTCGTACCCCAACTGTTCAGCGAACAGCCTCACGACCCGATCCTGTGTCTTCTTCTCGATCTGTCCAACTGTGCTCATGATGCTCCCCTTGCGTGCTCAACTACTGATTCATCTACCCAACGTGCGAGCACGCTCAGCGCCGCCAAGTACTCGAGGGCAACCTGCTCGATGAGCTCCTGATCCGCTTCGTGCGAAAGCGGATTGCGAATGCCCGCAAACACGCCCTCAGCAAACGCCATCGCTCCGCGTTGTACGGAGCGGTACGTGTCGCTGTCCTCGGGCGGCAGGCGCCGCAGCCGTGACTTCCCTGCCTTCGCTTCATCGAGCGAGAAGGACTGCTTGAAGAGATCCGTCTCGCTGACGTCGCGACGGCCCACCTTGTTCTGCGTCTCGGCGTTGAGCTTGGTCACGGCGTCGCGCACGGCCTGGACAAAGTGACCGGATTGCCAGAGCGAGCGCGCGCCGCTCCAGATCCACGGGTGGAGATCCGCCGCCGAGATCTCGGGCGCGTCGTCACCGAGGTTCTGCCTGATCTCGTCCGCACGCTTCAACTGCGCACGCGCACGCGTCGCAGCCTCACGATGTCGAGCCCACGCGGTGTACTCATCGTCGGGAACTTCGACCCGCCAGCGTGGAAGCACTCGATTCAGAATCTGCTCAGCGACCTGCGCTTGCGCCGCAATATCTTCCTCGGAGCCTCTCGGAAAGCTACCTATGACATTCGGAGACGGATGCGGAACAAGCTCGGTCAAGTGAATAAGAGTGTCGAGCTCCTTGAGCGCCCATTCGGTGTTGAGGCCACTCACGCTGCGATCCCCACAGGAATCCGAACGCGTCCGGTAAGGAGTTGCTGCATCATGCCTTGCTTGATGGCGCGAGCTTTCGCAATGCGCCGATTGATTGCGTCAAGTTCATCGTCTATGGACGTGAGGACTGTCGCGATTGCGCTCTGTTCATCAACTTCGGGCATGAGCACTTCGAGTCTCTTGATGATCGCCAGATTGAGCCCACCACGGCCACCGTCCCCCGAGGACCCACCACGCAACTCCGCATAACGGGTGTCGAGGTTGTAGTACAAGAAGTCTGAGTTGTGCTCTGTGCTGGGCAGAATTCCGGCGATCGACTGATTGGTCGACAACTCGACGCGCGAGACCGCGACTGTGCCTCGAGTCTTGCCTTGTCCCGCAAGTGCGATCAGGACAGTGCCCGCTGGTAACAGCTGTGCAGCGGACTCCCGCAGGCCCGCTCTCGTAATGCGTCCCACGACTTCGGTGATGCGCTTGAGGTGAATCTCACCGGAACTCATCCACCTCACGTCACCACCCCAGTATCGAGCTACAGCTGTCGATGGCGTCCCGCCCGCCTTCACTTGGGCGAAGCTGCCTACCTGCCGTGCGGTCCATTCGCCTTGGAACCCCGGAAGGCGCGTGTGAGCAGTCAGAAGTTCCCTCATCATGCCCTCCTTCAGCGACTTCTTCTTCACAGCAAGGCGCTGCAGGGTTGCGATCAAGCGCTCGACGTCCTCGAGCGCGTCCCCAATTGCCCGTTGCTCGTCCGCATCCGGGGCGAGAATCTCAAGTGCGAGTACGCGGTCCTTGGGGATGCTCTGCATGCTCATGCTCGTTCCCGAAGCAAGCCCATGGAGAAGCGCTGAGCCCGGCTCCGAGGCGAGGAAGTATGTCAGCCAACGCATATCCGTGCGTGCTCCGCGTTTCGACCGTGCGAGCCACAGCCGGTCAGGCAGGTAGAGGTTGGGGTATGTCTTGTCTACGTACCCAACATCGCCGACCATCGCCGGCGTGTTCATTCGACTGATGATGAGGCTTCCTGCGACGGGGTTGCAGCGAGCGCGTCCGCGATCGGCGGCGAGGATTGTCTTCACCTCATTCGGCACGAATCGACCCTGGTCCACGGCAGACGTCTTTAGGACTGACGGCCCGAAGCCGACACCATCAACTGAGCGCACGCTCACACCAGCGGTTAGGCCGTCGATCAAATCTGAGATGCGACGCGTCTGCCACTCACTCACGACGAGATCCCCATTGCTTCCAGGTGCCTAGCGACGTTCGCCTCCAACGTCGCTAGCTCGGCGTCCAAATCGTCCACGGTCTCGGCGTAGCGTGCTCCGAGCACAGTGACTCGCCCAACAAGCTTGAGCGTGAGGTTGCTCACCGCGTCATCGACGCGCGTGAGCAACGTGGATCGCCACTTGCCGTCAAGCACAACCTCGTGCACGTCCGAATCCTGCAGCACTCCGTACTTGCGCAACGCAGATTCATTGAGGTCAGCCTGCGCCTCTTTCGCCGCCTTCTTCGCCGTGGCCTCGTTCCCGTAAAGCTTGATCAGGCGAGTCAGTGCGGCGATCTCGTCCGCATCGCCGCTCCCCTTGATCTCACGCAGACGCTTGGCCGCCAGAACCTTCGAAATCTTGTCATCGTCCATGGCATCGGCAAGCAATCCTTCTTCGCCCGCGTGCTCTTCGACGTACTCCTCAACCGCGCGAGTGGCGTCGTCCGCAGCCGCTTGCAGTTCATCGGCCTTGAGCTGGTCATCTGGGAAGAACCGCGCCACGATAAGCGCCGGCGGAACGAGGTCCATCTTGAACTTCTTCTTCGAGCGTCCGGTGCCGATCTCGAGGTCAGCTTCCTCGCTGAGCTTGCGCTCCTTGTCCTCGATCGTTGGTCGGGGCTTGGCCGCGCTGGCCCACGATCCTCCGTTGCCAAGCTCAGTCATGAGAAGGTACACGTCATCATGCATGGTGTCGTTCCAGTAGCTCATGAGCTGCTGATAGACGTCATACTCGTCAAGCAGTGGCATGTCCTTGAAGCGCGTAAGCAGGTCGTCGCCGAGCTCTCGGATCAGGTCATTCGGAATCGTCTCGGCCGAGATGCCGAGAAGCGCGCTGCGGTGCGCTTCGAACCAGTCCGCCACCACCGTCGCCACTTCCTGGCGGATGGAATCCAGCCCGCTGCGGTTGAGCGCATACTCCTGCACCTCGGAGGGGTCAACGACCAGCGTCGAGTAGCCGTCACGGAGTGGCTGGAACAGTTGGCCTTTTAAGGCGGGTAGCGCGTCCCAGTAGTTCTGCAACGCATCGATGTCGCGGTTCGGAATGCCGCCATGCAGATGACCCGACAGATCTTGAATGTCCTCGGGCTCGGAGCTGTCGATGTAGCGCGGGATGTTGAGGTTGTAAGAGTTCTTAGGGTCTGCGATCTCGCTCATCGGCACCATGCGCGAGTAGCCATCGATCGGCACCTGGCGATTGAACGTGTCGACGATCTTGTGGATGTCCTGATCGCGGAGGCGGTTCTTGTTGCCGTCCTTCGTAAAGCCCTTGCTGGCATCCACCATGAACACGCCGGTGCGACTGACCGCGTTCTCCTTATCGAGGAGCACGATGCACGCCGGGATTCCGGTGCCATAGAAGAGGTTTGCGGGCAGCCCGATGACGCCCTTGATGAAGCCCCGCTTGAGGAGCTCGCGGCGGATGTTGCCCTCGGCGTTCCCACGAAACAGGACACCGTGCGGCAGGATGACTGCTGCTTTGCCTTCAGACTTCAGCGACGTCAGCGCGTGAAGGAGGAAGGCATAGTCGCCGTTCTTCTCCGGAGGCATGCCGTACTCGAACCGGCCGTAGTCCTCTTCCAGTCCGTTGTTCCACGACTTGATGGAGAACGGAGGGTTCATCACGACGTAGTCGAAGGTCTTGAGGCTCTTGCCGTTCGTGAGCTGCGGGTTGGTGATGGTGTCGCCCTTGTAGACCTCGGCATCCGCGTTGCCGTGAAGAATCATGTTCATCTTGGCCAGCGCCCAGGTCGCGTTGTCCTTCTCCTGGCCGTATATCGTCATGCCACGAGGAGCTTCCGCGGCCGCCTTCAAGAGCAGCGACCCCGACCCACAGGCGGCGTCGTAGACAGTCTCGTCCTGGCTGGTGGAGCTTCCGATGCCGACCACCTTCGCCAGGACGCGAGAGACCTCGGCAGGCGTGTAGAACTGTCCCTTGCTCTTGCCCGACTCCGTTGCGAAGTGGCGCATCAGGTACTCGTACGCGTCGCCGAGAAGGTCGTCACCTTCGGCCCGCGAGCCGCGGAAGTCCAGGTCGCGGAAGATGGTGACGAGCTTGGAGAGGCGATCCTGCATCTCCTTGCCGTTGCCGAGCTTCTCCGCGTCGTTGAAGTCGGCCTGGTCGATGACGTTGCGGAGCCCGTTCGCGTCGGCCAGTTTGCCGATGATCTTGTTGAAGCGATCACCGATCTCCGGGTCGCCCTTGGCGGCGAACATGTCGTCGAAGGAGCCGCCGTCGGGTACCTCGATGAGACTATCCGGATCGGAGGCAGCCTTGTCTGAGACGTACTTCATGAAGAGCATCGTCAGGATGTAATCCTTGTACTGGCTGGCGTCCATGCCGCCGCGCAGCTGATCGCAACTTGCCCAGAGGGAGCTGTAGAGATCGGACTTCTTGAGAGCCACTACCACACCACCACCCTCGACCGCGCAGCAGCACTCTGCGTCAGCGCGCAGCGGTTGGTGTGTCGGGTTGTGGCGTGAGTCATTCGTGAAAGTTCCTTCTGCGCATCTGCGCGCGATCGTTAGTGATGTCCGCCAGGGCATCGCTCTCAGACTAGTGATCGACAGCGACACCCCTTCGGAAGTGGCGGGGGTGGCGTGCCGCGGGAGCCAACGCTCGACCGGCCTTCACGGCGCTGCCCTTACTTTTACGCTGTTCCGCCCGAGTTGCATACCCCGACTTACGAGTACCCGCCGCCGATGTCGTACTGCATCGTCGGCCACAGTGTTCCCCATGGCGGTCTGTTACCGGGGTCGGCTAGTTCGGCCGCGACGTGCTGACAGATGAACTGCGTAACGCCGGCGATCGTTGGCGTGACCTCTCGATGCTCGGACGCCTTCCTCGCGGCATCGTCGAAAGTGATGCCGTCCGACTTGACGTGCGTGAGCACATTTCGCCTCGGAACGAACTTTGGGTCGTTCCAGTGACTCTTCATCGCCAGATACTTCCGGCCCTCCATGTGACGCTGGGACTCACTCACCAGCTGACCGATCGACGACGAAAGGCTCGGCGGATCCCGAGGGCTGAGCGATTCCGCCAAGCCAGCGCTCCGCCAGTGCGTGGATGAACCCAGCATCTCCGGCCACGGCGTGGACTTTGGGAGCGTTCCGACGTGCTCGACCAGCCCGATGTAAGCCGCAGCGATGTCGTCATCGGAAGGGAGTTTGGCCGGCACAACGGGCAGCACAACGTCGAACTCGCCGACCACCTTCCCAAGGGTCCACGCGACGACGATCCCGGCCGCTCCTTCAGGCAGGATCCCCGTCGCCACGCCAGTGTCCGCGGAATAGCGCTGAAGTACACGAGCTCGCAGCTCATCGCTGAAGTTGTCGCTGGGCTCCTTTAGGCGAAGCGCGGCTAGGATCCAGCTGGCAAGGTGCGCATGGTCCTCCGAGAGCAGGGCCATCGGGCTTGCGTCCGTCACCGTGTCCCAGTAGCTCGAGTACATCTGCGCGGCTTCGCTCAACCACGCCAAGTCGAGTCCGCCGTCCGTGAGACGGTCCTCGAGAGTGTCGGCCCAAGCGGTCTTGTCACTCAACAGCGAGTAGATCTCGGCAAACACGAGGGGCGACAGCTCACAGGTCAGCCCCATAGCAGCTGCTCCAGTCGCGCCTCGAGGGGAGGCGCCCAAGAGTACACAGCTCCGTCACGTCCGACCTCGCTGTAGACGTCATCAGTGACACGGAGCTGACGAATGTCCCGCAGGTTCAGTCGCGTGATGAAGCTGCCAGTAAGCCTGAGCGCGCGCATGCCGAGTCCCGTTCGGCTATTGAGGAAACGCGCGAGACCGCGGGAGAGCTCCGGGTTATGAAGTGTCACAGCGGCGACGCTCGTATCGATGACGAGACCAGCGGGTGCAACCTGGGCGTGCGCGGCGCGGCCAGTCACAGCCATCACCACATCGTCCTGTTCGGTTCTTAGTGCCGCTCGAGGACTGTCGGGCGCGCACCATCGGCGGAATTTGCCGCTCCGCAGCCAACCGGCGTCGGCGACGGGCAGGTCAAAGGGGCCGGGTGCATTTGTGGGCGCGCTTCCGACCGAGCGCCCGATGCGTATGTCACTCGCGAGACTTTCGAGAGGAACACCCTGACCGAGCAGCTCGGGACGCGACGTAGCGAGCGCAAACCGCCACTCGGTGTCACGGATGTCCGCGACCCGCCACCACGAAGTGGGTGCATCCTCCTCATCTGCTCCGGTCATGGTGACGAGATCACGTAGAGCCGGCTCCACACGTCGTTGCTGCGAAAGAGGCGGTCGAGGGATAAGAAGAGAGAGCAGTGCGGCCTTCTGGCCCAGCCTCAATGTCTTGCTCGTCGTTGCCATGGCCCGGAGTTGCTTGCCCTCGGTCGAGTTCAGGACTCCCCAAAGCCACAGCGAATCGGCGTCCGTTCGAAGCGCCAAGAAGGATCCCGCGACCAACGCGCCTTGCATCGCCGGTGTCACGTACAGGACGGGGAGGCTGGCGATCGGAGGTACGAGGAGGTCGCCTTCGCGCAAGCTGCGCTCCGAAGCGCCTACTTGATAGACGTTGCCGAGGTACTTGTTGGTTCGCCGTCTAATCCCGCCTGTGCGTGCGTCCAGTCCGCCTGGAGCTATGACTAGCGCGCCTTCTGGTGGCGAAGTGGTGGGAGAGATCATGGCGGCGATCTCGCCGAGGGGCACAGTACGCCAGTCCACCGGCCATTCGAAGGCATCCGCGAGGAGCCGCCCCAGATCCCAAGTGCGCTCGACGCGAAGATCAACGGTGGCTGTGCCGCTCACGTCATTCCCCCGCCGTCGACGACTCGACGTGAAGCAGCGCCGCCTCCAGTGCAGCGCCTCCCGAAGCGAGTTGAGACTCCCAATCTCCAGCGAGCTGAGCGATGAACGTCTTTCCAGGTTCAGCCCTGTCGATGACCAGCAGAACGGTCGACACACTCGTGCTGGGTTGAAGCGCCGCATCGAGCCCGATGAGCGCGGCGACACGGTAGTTCTCCGCGAGGTACTGCCGATAGCGCTCACCACTTGCGCGGAAGGTAAAGCTGCTCGGCACAAGCAGGACAGCGCGCCCGCCAGGGTTCAGGCTCCGCAGTGCCATGTCGACAACGACGAAGTCCCCATCGCGAGCGGGTGATCCATCGAGCAACTGATACGGTTTGGCGCTCGATGGCTGCACACGGATGCCGAACGGCGGAACGCTGATGACGAGGTCCGCTGAGGCGACTTTTTCGAAGAGATCGCTCACCGGCTCGAAGATCGCAGGCGCCGGACTCGTGAGCGCGATTGCTGAAGCGAGTTCGCGAGAGCGATCGGCAATCTCGCGACCAAGAAGAGTAACGGTGGCACCCCGGCGCTCAGCTTCATCAGCCGAAGCCCAAAGGAGCGTGCCGACACCCGCAAACGGATCGACGACCGTGCCGGAGAGATTCTGACCTCCGAGCGCTGCCATCGCAGCCGCGAGAACTGGATGTGGCGAGAGGAACGAAGCCCGATGTTGTCTCGCAATCACGCTCTCGACGAGTCGGCGGCTTGCCTCAAACAATGCGCTCCGCGACACCGGGGCGAGCTCACCTTGCGCCAGTTCGATCCCACGCTCAGCGGCGGCGCGTATGACATCAGCAGCGTCGCTCAACTCGGCTCCGTCGCGGTCGATGGACGTCGCGCGATTGATCTGCAATGCCAGAAGGGAGGTAATGAGGCCAACATCGGCGAGTTCACCCGCCGAGCCGAATGGCGGCGCCTGGGGCATCTCAACCTGGCGCAGCGAACGGAGACCGTCGTCAGCGCGGAACCACCTCCCGTCCACAACCACGTAGTGATCGACCGTTCCGAGAAGGTCGCGGTATCGAGCCAATTGGGGAAGCACTAGGTCCGGCGGCCTCTGGGAGCCACGCTTGACCTCGACGACCGCCCACGGAACCAACTCACCACGCTCGTTGGCCGCCCAGGCGATGAGATCCGGCCGGTAGTTTCTGAGCTCCGGCAGTCGCGGCTCAACCTGAACGAACGCGAAACCCGCATGCTCAAGTGTTTGCTGTGCTTGCGCTTCCACTTTCGTCACCTCCGCGCTCCAAGGCAGCCGATGAAGCTATCAGCACGTGTGAAGTCATCGCAACTGTCAACGCAATTCATCGCCCACGGAGCATATGAGGTCCATGCAGCACTCGTCGACCTACGAAGCACTCCCACAGGACTGGGCGCTCGCGCTCCAACCGAAGGCTTCGGTGATCCGGAGATCCTCGAGGTCCGCGCTGCGGCCAACGATCCCGCCGCAACGCAGGTTCTCTCGCTCGAGACGAACCTCTTCCGCGCGTTCTACGCAACGCCGCTCCGCAAGGTGCGTGTCGTCGTCGTTGACGTTGCCCGCACTTCGCGGCTCGTGGGCATCGGCAACATCGCCGAGCTGAAGCGCGCCATGGAAGATCCGGTCGCCGTCTTCGAGCTGTAGGCACGCTCCTCAGGCTCCGACAAGGACACTCTCAGGTCGCATCACCAGGTGGCACGATTCGCACCACCACGCACCAACGCGCGGATCCATGCTGTGGAGACAGTCGGGGCAGCGCTCTACCGCGAACTCGATCGGATCAAAGGGATCAGCACAGCCCGAGGATACTGATTGCGTGCATGTGGACGCCGAAGTTGTCCACACGGAGTCAGCGTGACACCTGACGACCGAACTAGTGAGCACTCGGTCGTCAGGACTTCTCGCTGACCCGATTCCAGGGTCCCGGGCGTAGCGTCGGCGGCGACGCACGGCTTCTGCCGAGACAAGGAAGCCGTCGCAGGTGTCCGGCGGTTGTGACCCAATTCGTCGCTTAGACCTGGAGCGGGGCTGGGCGCGGCGACGCTCCTGTGTGAGATTGGCGAACGGCAACTTGCCGAAGTGGGCGGTGAACTTCTGAGTGAGATCCGCCTCGACCGCACCGGGGTCCGCTGGTTCCTCGCGCCACGCGACCAGCAGGTCGTCGCAGTCCTCGAGGCACCAGATGTAGCGGCCGCCCGGTGCCCGATCGGCTCCCGCCAACACCACGTCGGCGAAACTCATGCGAGCGCTTCGCAACGCCCCGTCGCCCCCGTGCTCCGGGCGTGGCCACGCCGATGTAGACGACGAATGCGGCATCCACCCAGGCCCTCTGTAGCTTCTCGCTCGCGACTGAAGAATCACGCTGCTGGAACGAGCCAGCTGGGCACGCCTGCCGAAACTCTTGCGGATGTTCGGGGTCTGGACGAACCACAATGTAGACGCCACCAGTCTTCGGAACGTCGGCACTGGGGAGCCCCGCGAATGGGACGAATCCTCCGAATCCCTCTGCGCGCAGTTCGTCAATGAGCTGATCGGTGGTGGTCGCGTTGGGACTCTATCCGCCGGTTCACACAGCACCCTGCCGTTGGAGCGCCGCGAGCGTTCATTGGCTCGAGGTCTCAGCCCACGGACATCCATTCGTTCGAGGCAACATCCGCGTAACGGTAGCGACGCTCGACTGCTCGAACGCGAACCAGCCGCGCGAGCGTGATCGGCCCATTCACCACGAACTTGAGCGCATTCCACAGGCTGACCAGCACGAGAAGGTTGATCCAGCCGGGCGCTCCGCCGGCGACCCACTGCGCGAGCGCAGCAGCGACGACGACGTAGACAACGGCGAGAAGCATCGCCGGAGCGCCCCACTTCAGCCCGCGTCGGGGGTGGGTGGCGCGGATGAGGATGTTCGTCGGCATCGTACGCTGGAAGAACGCGTAGATGCGGCTCACGAGACCGATCAGCAGTTGAAACATCGGCCAGGCCTCTCCTTCAGGCGTGGGGCTTGCGGTTGCGCTCAGGCTACGCCCGGCATTCCGGTGCCGATAGGACCATCCGCTACAGGCTGTGAACAGGCCGCGTCCGCACAGGTGACCGCGGCGGCTGTGTAGGAGTATCCGTCCGTGACAGCCAGATCGCACGGTCCCGCGCGACGGCTGCGGCCGCGGCATCTATCCGCTGGTTCGGTGACGTGGCGGGCGCGCCGAGCGCGTCACCCTCGAAAACGCCGTACCGGTCACGATAGGCAGCAACGATGCGCACCTGGAGCCGCCACGCACTCGCGCGCGCCGGATCGACGGGGACGCGCCCGAGCGACGCGATCCACCTGGGATCAGGCCTAAAGAAACTCGAAGCAGCGGGCTTGCCGATCCACCCTGCACTAAAGGCAGCCTGGCTAGAGATGTACGGCTGGACGTCAGACGACGACGGGATCCGCCCCGGTGGGATCGAAGCGGCGGGAGCCGACCAAGCGCTCGCCAAGTACGTCCTGGTCACCTCCTCCGCGTTCGTGTCGCTCCTCATCGAAGAGGGCCGCAAGATCGGCCTGCTGTGACTCAGTGTTCCCGCTCTCCGGCTCGCTGAGTCTGAGGGTCGCAACCTCGCCCGAGGATCCCTCAGGGTTTATCGAGCCACCGGTCGTCCCAGGAAGATGACGAGCAATCCCTCGGCGACCTTCGAGCCGTCACGCTACCTCGGCGTGGCTGGCGTCCAGCTCCCGATCTGAAGGCGCAGTCGCTGCCGCGTCGGTGGGTGGATCGCGGCGGAGCGAGATAGGCGGCCGGCGGCAGCACCCGGGTAGCCCTCGCAGCATGCCCTTGTGCGGGATCGACCCAAAGCGCGGCGCTTCCGATCAATTGGACTGACAGGGTCGGAACTCGGTTGCGTGGACCTCAAACTAAACCCGCGCAAAGTCCGAGCGACTTCGCATCGGCGTCGAGTTCGCGCCATGATCGAGACCTAATGCCCGTCCGGAACCTGGAGTGGGCCCCAGCCCGCGTCAGAGAGGACATGTATGGGCAGGCGAAGCAACCGAACTGATCCCATCAAGCTGTTCCAGTCAGTACCGAACACCGACTACAGCCGTCTGATCGTGCGATACCCCTACCAGGACGACGCCACATTCGCATTCTCGTACAAGGAGTCAGCTGAGCGACTCGCGAGTACGTTCAAGGGAGTCGCCCCCGATGATCTGATGCTTCTCCCCTTTCTGACTCTGTACCGCCAGGCATTTGAGCTTCAGCTGAAGGTTATGGCTCGCCAGCTCGCTAAGATAAGGCGCACCTACGAGGGTGATTTCGGGCCTGAGACCGACGCGGCCAGTCTCGACGCGCGTCTGCAGAAGGAGATCGGCCACAATCTGCACAAGCTCCTCAACGAGGTGCTCAAGCACTACGACGCACTCGATCTCGGAGAGCCGTTCCCGGCGAGCATCAAGAAGTTGATACTCCTCCTGCACGATGCGGATGCCAGCGGCACGGCGTTCCGGTATTCCGGACAGCTTCCGGACGTCACTGAGCACATCGACTTTCCCGACCTTGTCAAGATGCTCGATGACGAGTGGGAACTCCTCAACGGAGTCTGGAGCTGGATCGAGGCGGGCTACGACTCCATGCCGACTCTTGACGAGTTGATGTAGGCCAGAGTCGGAAGCCGACGGCTCTCCGTCGACACACCACCGTCGCTACCCGGGAGCGCCGCGGGACGGAGATCGCGCGCGACACCGCGCCGCGCGGAAGACGACCTCCTTGCGGTCCTGGGGCGAGGCCCCTAGCGACTGCGAAGTCGCTTCTTGCGGAGGGCGGCGACCGTGACGACCATGATGACCGGCGCTCGATGCAGGCCAAAGCCAGATATTCGTATCGATACCGATAAGCGAGCGCTGGAATGAACCGCGACGCGATGCGCCTTCATCTGGCGCATCGGCACACCATCCGCCGCTGATCACCGGCGCGAACAGGATGGAGGTTGCGACCAGTCCCGCCACGCCAAGCCAAGCGATCGAGGCGGAAGATCGCTCGGTGCGTCATGACGCCATCAATCAGAAGGGGCACTGCGGCGGCCGAGTTGAGACAGGCTCGTAATCGAGAACGCTTGGATGAGAACCGCAGGTCACCTGTCGCACACGAAGACGCCGCTCGCTCGAGGACCGGCTGAAGTGCGGCGATCGAGCGCCTAACGACCCGCTGGTCACCCAAAGGGCTTTGCTACCGGGGACGTTGGGCATCAGCGTTGCGCCCGGAGTGTGTCACCGATCGTGTGGAATGTGTGCAGCAGCGAGGTTGCTTCCACAGGTGTGAACAACGACGTCAGCACAGCCCTGCACCGAAGTCAGCTCATTGACTTGACGACGACCGGTCGCCGTAGCGGGCTACCTCGCCGCATCGAGATCTTCCTGCACGATGAGGACGGCGTGCTGTTCATCACTGGGATGCCGCGTCGAGACCACACGAGGGATTGGATTCACAACATCACCGCAGACCCCAACGTCATCGTGCATCTGAAGAAGGGCATCGAGGCCGACGTTCCTGCCACGGCGCGGATAATCGCTGACCCCCAAGAAGCTCGGCCGCTCATCGAGGCCGCCGCCCGCCGATGGCGCAGAGACGATGTCGGCGAGATGATCGCGCACAGTCCGCTCATCGTGCTGACTCCGGCTACGGCGCCCGCCGCCTGACCGCATCACGAGGCACTGGCCGCTGTCCTCGGTGAGAGGGAGCGGAGCCTCCATGAGCCAGACGAGCAGCGGGGAGGCAAATGCCACAGCTACGGGAGCTCCCCGACCGGACCGGATGAGCGGAAGTTCCGACTCCTCGGTCGCACTACTAGCGATTCTGGACCTTCGCATGGGCGACACGGCTGCCAGCGAGCAGTTGAGGATAGGGAGCCGCTGGATACGCTCAGAGGACTGGGCAGTAGAGAAAGGGGTGCAGGCGGTGCACCTAGAGCGCGTGAGCATTGCGGGTTTTCAGAGTTTTGGTCCGAAAGCGGAACAACTCCGGTTTGACCCACAGCTGACAGCGTTCGTTGGAGTCAACGGCGCGGGCAAGACGTCCGCGTGTCAGGCGCTCCTCCGGATGTTCAGCGTTGTGAAGGACCAGCGTGCGCTCACCCTGGCTGACTTTCATGTCCCCGAGAACGAGACGGAGGCACCGACTTCTCGCCGGTTGCAGGTCGATGCAGTGTTCGCGTTTCCTGAACTCGATGACCCAACTAGTGACGCCCACCTGACGGTCCCCGAGTTCTTTCGACAGATGACCGCCCAGGAGGATGGCGCGCTGAAAGTTCGGATCGTGCTCGAAGCGGAATGGAACGACGACGGCTCGCCAGACGGGGTCATCGCCTCGAGCGTGCGGGTCGTTCACACTTTCGAACCCGATTACGGTGAGAAGTGGGTTCCGCTGCGCGAGCGCGGCAGAATCCAGGCGGTCTATGTTCCGGCGACACGTGATGGGGCCAAGGAAATTACCGCCTTCCTTCGCGGACGACTATGGAGGGCAAGTCAGTGGTCCGCCGACTTTCGCACACATCTGTCCAACGCGACGGAGGAACTGACATCGCGCTTTCAGGATGAAGACGTCGTTGCTCGAGCGACCGAGGTCATCGCCAGCCGCTGGCAAGAGCTTCATCATTCAGCCGCAGAGTTCGAGCCGACTTTTCGACCGGTCAGCAAAGAGTTGAGAAGTCTGGTCTCGAATGCGGAGTTGCTGTTTGACCCGGCGCCCGGCGGCAGGAGCAAAAATGCATCGGAACTCAGCGACGGTCAACGTGCGCTCCTCCACATCGCAATAACATCGGCGACGCTCGATCTCGAACGGGAGATCGTCGCGGGTGAGCATGCTGAAGTTTTTGAGCTCACCCCTACTGCCCTGCCGACGCTCACCCTCCTGATCCTGGAGGAACCCGAGAACAATCTCTCGCCATACTTCTTATCCCGTGTCGTTGAGCAGCTCATATCGGTCACGGGGGCAGGCGGGCGTTCGCAAGCGATCATCTCGAGTCACTCCGCAAGCGCTGTTACCCGCGTCAGCCCAGAGCGCATTCGCCATTTCAGGTTGAGAAGGAAAGACAGAACGACTCGGGTGAGAGAGCTCAGTCTCCCCGACGGCGGCACCGATGTGGGCAAGTACATCCGGCAGGCGGTGCACGCTTTCCCCGAGATCTACTTCGCCCGATATGTGGTACTCGCCGAGGGTGACTCTGAAACGATTGCGCTACCTATCCTCGCCGGCGCGAGAGGCATTCACATAGACCAATCATTTGTAGCAGTGGTGCCTCTGGGCGGTCGTCACACCAATCATTTTTGGAGGCTGCTCCGCGAGTTGCGCATTCCGCACGCCACACTTCTGGATCTGGACTGGGGTCGTGCCGGTGGCGGCGAAGGACGCCTCCGCGACGCGTGCAACCGTCTGGTCGAACTCGGCTACGACCCATTCGAAGGGGCGCCCGGAGGCGCGGCGTCCTCGGCCGATCTCAATGGCCTGGACCAGGACCAGGACCTCATGAAGAAGTGGCTGCAGCACCTCGAAGGGTTCGGGCTCTTTTTCGCGACTCCGCTAGACCTGGATTCTCGGCTGCTCTACGACTTCCCGGAGGCGTATCACGCGACCGTCCCGGCGGGAGGCAGCGGCCCTTCGTCTAGTGGGGACCCGCGGAAGACAGTGCTCGGGAAAGAAGCCGCTCGGCCTGACATCGAGTTCTGGGACAGAGAGGACCAAGTCGAGTTCCTGCGTTGGTACCGGTACCTGTTCCAGACTAACTCGAAACCAAGCACGCATCTGCTGGCGCTCTCGAAACTCTCGACGGAGCAACTCTCCTCCGTCGGTGGAAGCATCGGTCGACTTCTCGATACTGTCGGAGAAAGCATCGCGGCCAGATGAGGATCCAACCTGAGGAATGGCGCCCCACCGGTGTCGATGAGCTCGAGAAGGCAGCGTGGGACGCGCTGCGAGCTGGTACGGCATCAGTGGCTGCCGGACCTGGAGCAGGAAAGACCGAGTTTCTCGCCCAGCGCGCGGCCTATTTGCTCGAGACCAACGAGTGCCGATCCCCCACCCAGATTCTGGCCATCTCGTTTAAGCGTTCCGCAGCGGCGAATTTGCAGGATCGTGTTGCACAACGAGTACCGGAGCACGCGGACCGTTTCAAATCGATGACGTTCGACGCGTTCACAAAGGCGCTCGTCGACCGGTTCGCGAACGTGCTCCCACCATTCTGGTCCCGAGAGCAGTACAAGATTGACTTCGCCAGTCAGAATGACACGAAGGTATTCCTTGGTGTCACGGGTGGCGCAGCGCCGCCTACGTTTCGGTCGGACGTCTACTCGCTCTCTGCCGACTCATTCCTAGCTTCTGTGGTCGGTTCATGGAGTCTCCCTCCTGAGCTGGGAGAGCCCGTGGACGGCGCCGAGTTTGCGATTCACGAGTGGTGGAAGGCCCGTTACCTCAACGAGGAACCCCCACTTGTTGACTTCGTAATGCTCAACAGGCTCGCGGAACTTATCGTCCGCACGAGCCCGCAGTTGCGGAGAGCTCTCGCCGTCACGTACCCATTCGTCTTCATAGACGAGTTCCAAGACACGACGTACGCGCAGTACACATTCTTGAAGACTTTGTTCGGTGGAACGGGCGCGACGGTGACCGTCGTCGGAGACCGCAAGCAGCGCATCATGGGTTGGGCGGGGGCCATGGACAATGCCTTCGAGGAGTTCAAATCCGACTTCGGAGCCGCGTCGTTTGAGTTGGTACACAACTATCGTTCCTCGGCTGAGCTTGTGAAGCTGCAGCATCGCTTCGCAAAGATCCTGGCGCCTGACGCCGCCGAGCAGGTCTCGCAGCGGATCAGCGATGTCGCTGACGCTTCGGCGCAAGTCTGGAACTTCTCGAGCGCGCAGTCGGAGGCAAGGAAGATCGCCGCATGGATTGAGGCGGACATCGCCGACTCCGGTCGCCGACCCGCCGACTACGCCGTACTCGCGCGCCAGAAGGTTGCGGATCTTGAACCGCATCTTGCGGCCGCTTTTGGGGACCACGGACTTCGTGTTCGAAACGATGACGCCGAAGTGGGGCAGATTCGGCTGCAGGACCTACTAGCGGACAGTCTGGTTCGCCTGCACGTTGCGCTCATTCGCCTTGCAACCTCGGGGGTTGGAGAGCCAGATGCGTGGCGTTTCGCAATGGCGGTTGTCGAGGAGTTCATCCCCGAGGGACGTGAAGCGGATCTCGGCTCGACGGCCGAGGATTCGTTGTCCGCACATATCCGAGAGCTTCGTTCCTGGTTCGCCTCGCACGCCGACGATCTTGTTTCGAAGCTCGACCTCGAAGACTTGGCACGCGAACTGATGCACCAGACAGGGCAGTTCGTGACGGCCGAGAGAATCGGCAACAGCCGCACGCTGGCCGAGAGTGCGGGTGACGCGGATCTCAAACTTGCAGCCACCCAAATCCGGCTCGCGCAGACTCTCGCTAGGTGTGACACATGGAACTCGGTGCCGGACGCCTTCATGGACGAGGACGCCGTTCGTCTCATGACAGTGCACCGAAGCAAGGGGCTCGAATATCACTCCGTGTTCATCATCGGCCTGGACGACGAGCAATGGTGGTCTCATCGACGGAACGTGGTCGAGTCGACTATGACATTCTTCGTCGGTGTGTCGAGGGCAGCGGAGCGGATCATCTTCTCGCGCGTGACCACAAACTCGTCAAGCAACCTCGAGCAGTTCTTCGCCGAACTTGAAGCCGCTGGCGTGCCCACGCTAGATCTTGGCTAATTCCGCGGCGTGAGCGTGGGCGTTGAAGGCGGAGTCGGGCGAGTGGTAGTAGCGTTCGATCAGTTCGGTGGGAAGGCACTATGACGATCGAGTCCCACACAGGAGAAATGGCGATCGTTCGCGCGCAACTCGGGCAACACTTCGACCAGCTCGTGACCGTGATGCGCGACGTAGATACGTTTCCGATCTTCCTGTTCTCTGATGACCGGCCACGACTCGTCGAGGCACGTACGCGAGCCGTGGAGGTTCTCGACGCGTGGGTAGTTGCTGCCCCTGAGTCGGCTCAGCGCATCTACAAGACGCTGCCCGACTACCATCAGACCAGGTCAGTCGCCGAGTCACTCCTTGAAGCAGCGACCGCGACAGACTTCAACGATCCCTCCATCGGCCTTTTCGCCGCTCCGGACCCACGCTCGCGGGTATTCGCTGCGGCACCTCATCTCCTGCCGCTACTTGACGAGAGTGGGCTCGTCCTTATTGATGGGCTCGATGCTCGTCCATGGGGCCTGCACACCCACGACTACGCCTTTCAATATCACCAACTTCTCCGGCGCGCTTATGGTTCGGGGATTCACTACGGCCTCATCGACACCATCCTGCGACTCAGCGCGGCGCATGGACTCACCGCACGCCTGGCGCTGGACGAGCGACGCGTCCGTTTCAAGAACGAGTACCAGGAGGTCCACGAGTTCGACTACTGGTACGGGCGTGCACTTCAGGAGGAAGAACTCGACACCCTTTCGGTGGTCGGAGAAACCTTCCACGGCGATCCTCACGGCGGGACTTCCCTACTGCACCCGTATGCCGGCCTATCGGTTCGATGGAAAGCGGACGGCCCGCTCAAGGTAGTCGAAATCGAGGAGTTCATGCCGGCCCCTGAGGCCGACACACAGTGGGTCTTCGCGCGATACCTGCACGCTATCCGTGATACCAAGCAGCAAGCCTTCGTTCACTGTGATGGGGCGGTGAAGGCTTTCGCCGCGGACAAGTACCCGCGCGAGGCGTCGGAATTCAAGAACCGCGGAAAGGGAGATCGCTATCGAAAGCTGTTTCGCGTTGACGGTATGTTTCCGGCGAGCGCATGGTCCGAACTCGCATCGTCATGGTTTCGAGGGAACGAACTCGTCGCCGAGTACTTCGGCAGAGAACATACTTCGTAGCCGCGCACCGGGGCCGTGAGTTTCGCACAGGCGGTCTGACTCGAGCCGCGGTTGCAGGCATACCGAAACTGCGCGCATGCGGACTCAGGCGCGGAGGATTGACTGGGAACGACGCGGATTGCGAAACGTATCGCCCCCGACCATCTTCGGGGCCCGTACACCAGCCACTACTCTCACAGGGAAGGGGTGTGAGGCATGTTTGTCGTCCATCGGGCAGAGAGCGGCGCAGTACTCGCGGAAGAGCTCGCGCGGCTGCTGGCGGACCCACTCGATGATCCCTTCGCGCCCGAGATCGTCTCGGTACCCGCGAAGGGTGTGGAGCGTTGGCTGACGCAACGTCTATCACTGCGCTTGGGAGCAATCAATCTCGATGGCATCGCACCCAAGGACGGGGTGTGCGCGAACGTTGATTTCCCTTCGCCTCGGCAACTGTTTGAAGAGACGGTTGCCTTGAGTTCTCCCGCTCTTGGGGAACGGTTGGCGATGTGGGCGCCACCGCGTTTGACCTGGTCCGTCCTTGCCGCTCTGGACGACAACCTCAACGAGGATTGGTGCCGGCTGCCACGTCAGTATCTGTTTCCGAACGGTGCAGGTGACGATGACGCGCCGGATCGTCGCCTAGGTTTCGCGGCGCGCGTTGCGCGACTGTTCGACACGTACGCACATTCTCGACCGGAAATGTTGGCCCGGTGGGCGAATGACGAGTACGTCCTCCCCGACGGCTCGCCGGTCCCTGCATCAGAACAGTGGCAACCCCGGCTCTGGCGGAGCGCGCTGAACATGCTAGGAGGCACCTCCCCCGTTGACCTGCACACGCAGCTTGTGGAGGAAGTGAGAACTCACCCCGAGCGGGTGGCACTGCCGCGCCGCTTGAGCGTGTTCGCGCCGAGCAGGGTGACCCGACGTGACCTCGAGATGTTCCACGCTCTTGCAGAACACCGGGACGTACACATCTGGCTGCACCACAGCTCCCCTGCACTCTGGGAGTCCGTCTCCCGATCCCCCGTCGCTGTGCGCCGATCCGAGGACGCCACATCGGTATCCAATCCGCTTCTGCGCAGCCTGTCGCGGGACGTCCGTGAACTGCAGATGATGCTGCGCGCCTACGCGCCGGGCCACATGTCGGTTCACCACCCTCCGCCCTCGCGGAGCGAGAATACTGACCTGTTGAGGAAGGTTCGAAGTGACCTCGCCGCAGATGTAGTTCCCGAGTCACGCGCCGCTCTAGGCACCTCAGATCGCAGTGTCCAGGTGCATGCCTGTCACGGTCGCACCCGGCAGGTGGAAGTGCTCCGCGAAGTCGTTGTCGGGCTGTTGGCGGACGATCCAACCCTGGAGCCACGAGACGTGCTGGTCATGTGCCCCGACATCGAGACGTTCGCGCCCCTGCTATCAGCCGTGTTCGCGCCTCGTTCCCCGGGCGATGAGACACATCCGGCGGAGCAGATGCGTGTCCACATCGCCGATCGTGCCCTGCACCAGTCCAATCCAGTGCTTGCAGTCCTGGACGCGCTCCTCGAGTTCGGAACGGCACGCCACACCGCCAACGAGGTGCTCGGGTTCGCTGAGCTGTCTGCGGTTGCACGCCGTTTCCGCTGGGATGACCAAACCCGCGAGCAGCTGCGCGAGTGGACGCGCGCATCGAATGTCCGGTGGGGATTGAACGATGCGGATAGGAGTCAGTGGCAGCTGTCCAGGGTCACTGATGGCACTTGGCGGAGCGGAATGGACAGGCTGCTGCTCGGCGCCGCATTCGATGCAGCCAATGACGACACACGTCCAGTGGCGCAGCTGCTTCCTTCGGACGATATCGACTCCGCTGACCTGGACCTGCTGGGACGGTTCACCGAGTTCCTCGACCGGGTCGACGCTACACAGAGCCTGCTCACACAACCACACACCGCAGCGGAGTGGGCGGACATCCTTCAACAGGCGACGACTGGCCTGACGTTGCCAGACCCGGACGCACCGTGGCAGGCACTCCAGCTTCGTGAGCTGCTGCAGGAGGTGCTCGTCGACAATGCTGGCGGGACCGGCGCAAATTTGATGTTGACGTTGCGGGAGATCCGCCCCGCGCTACGGGAAGCGTTGGCGGGACGCCCGACCCGGGCCGGGTTCCGCACCGGCGCCCTCACTGTGTGCGAGCTCGTTCCGATGCGGTCTGTTCCCCATCGTGTCGTGATTCTGCTGGGGCTGGATGACGGGGCCTTTCCTCGTCAGAGCGCACGCGACGGAGATGATCTGCTCGCTCGCGATCCGTGGATCGGCGACCGCGACCCGCGCAGCGAGGATCGGCAACTCTTCCTGGATGCGATCGGAGCAGCCGGCGAACGACTCGTCGTCATCTACACCGGGCACGATCAACGCACCGGCGCACCGATGCCCCCAGCAGTTCCCCTGGGGGAGCTTCTCGATGCGCTCGATCGCACCGCGATTGGCCCCGACGGGCGGTCCGCGCGGGATACGGTGACCACTCACCATCCTCTGCAACCTTTCGACGCGCGTGCGTTCATCGCCGGGGCCTTGGGAACCGATCGCCCGTTCAGTTTCGATCCCCGCGCGCATGCCGGGGCGACCTCGGCCACGCAGGATCGTTCCGCCCCTCCCCTACTGACAGATACACCGTTGCCGGCGCTGCCCCCCGCCGATGTGGAGTTGGAGGACCTCGTGGCGCTGCTGTGTCATCCTGCCCGGGGTTTCCTGCGTCAACGACTGCAGATCAGCACCACCGAGGTCGACGAAGGTCTAGAAGACTCTCTGCCGCTTGAGCTGACCCCTCTTGAGCGGTGGGCGTTGGGTGGTCGGGTGTTGCGCGAACTGCTCACCGGAAGTGACACCACCCTAGTCCGTGAGCGCGAGCTAGCCCGAGGTAACCTCCCGCCTGGCCCGCTGGGCACCCAAGAACTGAGTGTCGTCGGGCCACGTGCAGAGGCGATCGCCCACGCCGCTGACGCGCTCCTCGCCGAAGAAGCGGAGTCCTACGACATCGACGTCGACCTGGGCGACGGGACACGACTGCTCGGCACCGTCAACAACGTCCGCGGTAGCTGCCTCACCGGGATCGGGTACGGAGCCCTCACCCCCCGGCAACGATTGAGTGCATGGCTACGGCTACTCGCCCTGACCGCGACCCTCCCCAACGAGCCCTGGCGGGCCATCACGCTCGGGCTCGACCGTGACCGAGCGCAGTGTGCACGCAGCACGCTGCAAGCTGTCGACGAAGATGTCGCGGGTCGGCTTCTCCGCCAATACGTGTCCCTGTACCGGGACGGCTTGCAGGCACCCCTTCCTCTTTCCCCGCGCAGTTCCGAGGCGTACGCTGCACGGCGCTTCAATGGGACGCCACCGCAGCTTGCCCGCTCGGAAGCAGCACGGCAGTGGAACGACGCGTGGAATGTGCCCGGGGAACAGTCCGACGATGCTCACGCGCTGCTTTTCGGCAGTGCTGCACCGTTCGATGTGCTGCTGCGCGATGCGGCCAGCATCGAGGACTATTTCCAACGTTGGCCCAGTGACGAGGAAGGTGACCGGTTCGGGGTGTTGAGCCGGCGACTGTGGGGTCCACTACTTCGATACGAAACCCGGGACACTGTATGACCGCGCCCTCACACTTCGACGTCGAAGGCCCGCTGCCCACGGGAACGTCGGTGTTGGAGGCGAGCGCCGGAACTGGGAAGACATATACCATCGCGCGCCTGGTGTCTCGCTACATCAGCGAAGGGCACGCTCGGATGGACGAGCTGTTGGTCGTGTCGTTCAGTGAGGCGAGTTCTCGGGAACTGCGCGACCGAGTCCGCAGTCGACTCGTCCAGGATCGCGACGCGGCGATCGGGGTCGCGCGCGATCGGCTCGAGCAGGCACTGACCGATTTCGACGGGGCGACCGTGACGACCACGCACGGGTTCTGCTACGCGATGCTTCGTGAGTTGGGGACCGCGGTAGACCACGACACCGACGCGTTGCTCGTCGAGGATCCCTCTACGATCGCCGCGGATGTGGCCGACGATCTGTACGTACGGAAGTGGGGATTTCCCGGTGCCGAGACCGCAACTCTCGCACCGGGAGACTTCCGCGAACTAACGCAGCAGGTGGCTCGCGATCCGGTCGCCGCCTTGGTGCCCCGTCCCGATCCAAACGGATCTGCCGATGCGCAGCTTCGGGCGCGAATCGCCACTGCGATACGCGGGGAGGTCGCCCGACGGTTGCGTGCCGGACGCCTGCTCACATACGCCGATATGGTCACCCGCCTCGACGCTGCACTGCACGACAGGTACACGGCGGACGTAGCAGTCAGTCGCCTGAGGGCACGCTATTCGATTGTACTGGTCGACGAGTTCCAGGACACCGACCCTGTGCAATGGCGGATCCTGCGAACGGCATTCCACGGGTATTGCACCCTGGTGCTCGTAGGCGACCCGAAGCAGGCGATCTACGGCTTCCGTGGCGCCGACGTCCAGGCATATCTCAACGCTCGGCGGGCCGCCGCCACCATCGAGACCCTGCCCGCGAATTACCGCAGTGATCCCGGCGTGCTGGACGGTCTCGCCGCCTTGTTCGCCGGCGCTGCGCTGGGAGACCCCGCAATCACCGTCCCCACTGTGTCCGCAGCCGTCGAGGGCCGCATGATCGACACCGGCGCTCCGGTCCGGCTGCGGATCGTTCCTCGTGACGGACACCCGCTGACTGATACCGGCGACATCAAGACCGATGCCGCAAGGAGGACGATCCGTGACGATGTTGCGCGGCAGGTCATCGATGTCCTTGGCGCCCCTCTGCGGCAACGGGACGGCCTCGAGCGAGCGGTCACTCCCGGCGATATCGCCGTGATCGTGCGCAGCAACGCGGAAGCGGAACAGATCCGTGACCGTCTCCGTCGTGCGGGTGTACCCGCTGTGGTGTCCGGACGTTCCAGCGTTTTCACCACCGACGCAGCCGCCACCTGGCAGTACCTGCTGGACGCACTCGAACAACCCCACAGCACCGCCCGGGTGCGACGTCTGGCGGTCAGCTCGCTGGTCGGATGGACGGCAACCATATTGCTCGAGCACGTTGACACGCTCGCTCTGCACCTGCGGCAATGGGTACCCGTCATCGTCAACAACGGTGTCGGCGCCCTGTTCGAACGCGTCCAGTCCGACATGCGCGTCCAGGAGCGCCTGCTCCGCCAGCCCGACGGGGAGCGGCTTCTGACAGATTTTCGACACCTCGCAGAAGTTCTGCAGGAGGAACAGACCCGCAATGCACTCGGCCTAACCGGGCTCACGTCCTGGCTGCGCCGACGACGCCGCGACCACGATGACTCCACCATCGAACGCAGCCGCCGCCTCGAAAGCGACGCCGCTGCTGTGCAAGTACTCACCTCTCATATGAGTAAGGGGCTTGAGTTCCCTGTTGTGCTGGCTCCCTCGCTCTGGGACCACCGGCCGCGGCCCCAGACATACCCGCGCTTCCACGATGGTGGCGAACGGTTGCGAGACATCGGCGGGCCTTCTGGTCCCGACAACGCCGCGCACGTACAAGCGAACAAGGAGGAGGATGCGAACGATGAGATGCGTCTCGCGTATGTCACCCTCACGCGAGCTGCCGCCCTCGTGATCGCGTGGTGGGCGCCCACCCAAAACAGCTCATCCGGGCCTTTGACCCGGATCCTGCTGCACAGCGACCCGACACGCGTTGCACCGTTCTCGATGCCGATACCCAGTGACCGCGATGTCCTGGCTCGCGCCGAGGACCGCGCTAGCAGCAGCCGCGGCGCACTCCACGTCAGCACGATCACATCGCAGACCCTGAGCGCGCCTCCAGAGTGGGTTGCGCCTGCCCCGGATACGGTGGAGCTTCGTCTTGCATCCTTCGACCGTCCCATCGATCGAGGGTGGCGTCGGACGTCCTACACGGCACTCACCCACCATCCAGCCCAAGCGCACGCCATCGGGAGACCCTTCGCTGACGATCTGGATGCGGCACTCAAGAATGACGAGCAAGACATAGCCGACACGTCGCTCGTGTCC
The DNA here is from genome assembly GCF_037083505.1 of Microbacterium sp. CCNWLW41. Classification (NCBI taxonomy): domain Bacteria; kingdom Bacillati; phylum Actinomycetota; class Actinomycetes; order Micrococcales; family Microbacteriaceae; genus Microbacterium; species Microbacterium sp. CCNWLW41. Next base: position 321,389 of record NZ_JBAOJP010000006.1, on the reverse strand, counting down.
GTGCCGGCCGACGACCCCGACGCCGACCTGCACCAGTTCCCGTCGCTGTGGGAAAGACTGTCCACTGGAAGTGGATTCGGAACCCTCGTGCACCGGGTCCTCGAGCAATACGAACCAGAGTGCGACCTCGCCGAACTGATCACGTCGGTATCCCCCGGTTACAGGAACACCGCGACGCTCAGTGACGCACTCCAACACGCGCTGGACACGCCGCTGCGCCCGCTCTTGGACAGCTCCTGGTCCGCGATTGACGCAAGCGACCTGATGCGGGAAGTGACGTTCGAGCTCCCCCTCGCCGGAGGTGACATCCCCCACAACGCAGCCGTCACCCTTGCCGGGCTGGTCGACCTTTGGCGTCAACATGTCCCCGAAGGGCTCATGGCCAGGTACGCCGACACGCTTGCCCAACTCGCCACCGACGACGCGGCGCACACGCTGCGCGGCTACTTGACCGGATCGATCGACGCGCTCCTGCGCACCCGTGCGGACACAGCCAGCGACGAGCAGTATGTCGTCATCGACTACAAGACCAACCGGCTCACCCCCACAGACGAACCGCTCACCGGCTGGCACTACCGACACACCGCCATGGAGACGGCGATGATCGACGCCCACTACCCGCTGCAGGCGGTGCTGTACTCCGTCGCCCTGCACCGCTACCTGCGGTGGCGGCGCCCCGGCTACGATCCGGACCGGCACCTCGGCGGCGTCCTATACCTGTTCCTCCGCGGTATGAGCGCAACAAACCCACTCGACCACGCCGGCTTCACCCCAGGCGTGTTCACGTGGAAGCCGCCCGCACGCCTGATCACCGACCTCTCCGACCTGCTGGCTGGAGGTGACCAGTGACGTCCCCACCCTCGGCCGCAGACATCACGCAACGGGCAACCGGCGTGCTCGCCGAGTTCAACCAGCACGGCATCCTCACCCCGGCCGATGTGCATGTGGCGTCCCGGCTCGCCGCCCTCCTCCACGAAACCGACGACAGCGTCATCCTCGCCCTCGCACTTACTGTTCGCGCCACTCGTCACGGCTCTGTCCTCATTGACCTGTCCTCGATCGCGCAAACCACCATCGCGGGCGAGGACGCGGAGACATCGGATAGTCCCGGCGTCCCCTGGCCCGAACCGGGCGCATGGACGGCCGCCTGCCAGGCCAGTGCTCTCACGAGCGGAACTGAAGCCCCGCTACGCCAGCAAGGGACACGGCTGTGGTTGGCCAAGCATGACGCACGAGAACAGCGTGTCGCCGATCAGCTCCTCGCGAAGACTCGAACACTGCCGGACGACCTCGACCTTCCACAATTGCGTACTGGCCTCGACCGGCTGTTCCCTGACCCCGACGATGCGGACCAACGCCTCGCCGCGGCTATCTGCGCCCTTCCCGCGGTTTCGGTGCTCGTCGGGGGTCCCGGCACCGGAAAGACCACGACCGTGTCACGGCTGCTCGCGCTTCTCCGCGAACAGCGCCCGCAGTGGCGGATCGGGCTCGCAGCTCCCACAGGGAAAGCGGCTGCCCGGCTCGGCGAAGCTGTCGCCCGATCTCTCGAGACACTCCCAGTCGCAGACCAGGACCGACTCTCCGGACTCGAAAGCATCACCTTGCACCGGCTCCTCGGATGGCGCACTGGACGGCACCCCGGTTTTCGGTACGACCGTACCAACCGGCTTCCGTTCGACGTCGTCGTGATCGATGAAGCCTCCATGGTGCCGCTGTCCCTGATGGACAGACTCCTGGATGCCCTACGCCCCGCCACACGTCTCATCCTCGTCGGAGATCCCGATCAGCTCGCGTCGGTGGAAGCCGGTGTCGTGCTTGCCGACATCGTCGGCGACGCAACGCCAGGACCACGCACCGCGCCGTTCCTTGCGGCGCTCGATGCGATCAATCCCAGCCACGGGTCGACTTCGGTGGAATCCACGCCGGCGCATGGCCTTCGGGACGGTATCGCCCAGTTGACCACCAACCACCGCTTCCACGCATCCTCCGCGATCAGCGCATTGGCGTCAGCAATCCGGGCTGGGCACACCGACGACACCCTAGACATCCTGCGCGCCCGCGACACCGAGGTCGAGTTCGTGGAGCTCGACGACACCACTCCACCCAGCGCGGCGGTTCTGGGCACCGTCCAAGCTGAAATCGAAGCATGGTCCGCTGCCCTCCGAGCCGCGACGGTGCGCGGCGACCACCACGCAGCACTGCAGGCGTTGGAGAGTTACCGGCTCCTGTGCGCGCACCGCCGGGGCCCGCGCGGCGTACAGCACTGGGGCGCCCTCGCCAAGCGATGGGCGACCTCCTACGCGTCCGGATTGCGCGGTCCGAGTTTGGACGCTTACCAGCCCGGTGAGCCGCTCCTCGTGACAGCCAACGACTACGAAATCGGCCTCTTCAACGGTGACACCGGTATCGCCGCCGGATCGCCCGACCCTGGATCTGGTCTTACACAGGCGTGGTTCGACCACGGCGGCCAGCCCGTCACCGTTCCACTTGTCCGGCTCGGCGCTGTACAGCCCGCGTACGCGATGACCGTGCACCGCACCCAGGGTTCGCAGTTCGGACGTGTAACCGTCATCCTGCCTACGACGGCCTCGAATCTCGCGACCCGTCAGACGCTGTACACCGCAGTTACCCGCGCCGTCCACCACGTCCGAGTGATCGGATCTTCCGAATCAATCAAAACCTGTGTCAGCACACCTATCACTCGCGCCACCGGTCTTCAGGCGCGGCTTACCCTTCAGGATGCGAGCTGAGCCGCGTCGGTAGCAGCAGGACATCTGCGAACGCATGCCCGCGTTTGTGGTTAGGTCCAGTGGGTCTCGATCCCGCCGGCCTGGTCAAGATGTTCGTAACAACTCGCGGATACGACTCTGTTGACCCATCCGTTGGTAGCGGTGAACACGGTGCGATGCGCTGTGCGCGACAGGAGCAACCCAACGGGCTCCGGCGAGACTCACCACCGCTGATTTGAATGTAATCGCCGAGTCCATCGACGACGGGTACTACTGAGACCTCCGGCCGGGTCGCCGTGACAGTTGAGGCTGAATCGATACGCTTGGTGAGAGTGCTCGGTAACTTAGCTGAGTGTGAGTCTCGGGGGACACGCCACATGGGGCGGCGTGATCTGCGCTGAGCGCTGTGCGATGGTGAGGTACGGTAATGGCCAGCGTCGATTCCCAGATCCGCGCGACCGCCAAGACCATCTCTGATGCGATCGACGCGCTCGCCCACGACCGCAATCTGCTGTCCCGGCTCACGATCAAGCAGTTGCGCGACCTGGTCGAAGCTGTCGCTGTGCGCCTGCATCTGGGTAGTGGCGAAGCCGAGTTCCATTTCGAGAAGACGCATGCCGCGATCGAATGGGTAGGCTCCTCCGACGCGTCGACCAACTTCCTATACGGGTTTCACCGGATGCTGCAGGCGGGCATGTCGCACTACTCGTTCGAGGGTGACGCGGCTGAGCGGCTGATGCTGAAGTACTACGAGTTCCTGCTACGCACCCGCGTGCTGATGAAGGAGCTCGATGGCACCAGGATTCTCCGCAACCTGGAGAAGTTCCCGTTGGACACCGACCCGGCGCTGACTGAGTACCACGAGAAGATCGCCGAACGTGTGGTTTGGGCCCGGGAGCTTCCGGGGGAGCGTGGGAACCGGACCCGCTACTACGTGCACAGTGTCCGCCCGTTCTTCGTCGGCGGGCGGATCTTCTACGAAGTGACGTTCTCGAACATCGCGGATCAGCCCAACAAGTTCGACCGGGTGATCGCGTTCACCGACATCGCCATGACCGACGCGTATGCCGCGCAGTTGCGCGTCTACCCGGACGAGATCGAGATCCTCGGGCAGCGCATGCCGATCCTCATCATCCGGCAATGGGACGTGTCCATCCGCCCCTGCGAGTTGGAGCACTTCGCGGAGATCTTCGGTAAGGCCGTCGACGTGGATGCCCGCAGTGCCGAGTACACCCGGCTCATGGAGATCCTCACCCGCACGTCGTTCAACCTCATTGACCTGACACTGATGAGTGACACGCGCTACGCCGAGATACGCACGTCGGTCACCGACAAGATCGTGCGGCCGCAGATCTTCCCGGCACTGGATGAGGCACGCCGGGTCGTTCAGGGGAAGCTTCCGGGGCACAACATCGTGCGCTACCTGATGCTCGAGATGCGCAACCGAGTCATCAAGAATCAGCTGGGCGACTTCCCTCACCGCTACCTGTCGCGGTTGTACCTGTCCCCGAAAGTCAGCCCGTTCGACCAGATGCCGTTCTGTGCGATGCCGGTGCGTCACGTTCCTCACTTCCGCGACCTGATGGCCAGCGTCGACGCACGCAAACGCAAGCACGAGTTCCTGGGGCGGCGGATCCGCAACAACGTCGAACGACACGGGACGCTGTACACGCCGGTCGGAGACTTCTCCGACCTAGGGGATATCGACGAGCTCGTCCAGACGCACAACGACACCCTCCCGCCGACTGCGAATCATGCGGGGCGGGTCATCGAGAAGGACATGGACCACGTGTTCATGCACACCTACGAGGACAGTTCGGTCGCCATCGTCGAGCATCTTCAGGAGCTCGCCGCGTCCGGCGTGAGCGGGTACCAGTCTGCGATGACGAGGTGGTTGGCTGAGACCACGCTCGATATCGACGATTCCGTCAAACGCAAAGCGCTGCCCGCGCTGTTCGCCACCTCGAAGGTCGCGTTGGTGTACGGCGCGGCCGGCACCGGTAAGTCCACCATGGTCGGCTACATCGCGAGCTACTTCGACGACAAGCAGAAGCTGTTCCTCGCGCACACCCACTCGGCGAAATCCAACCTGGAACGCAGGGCCGCCACCGCAAACGCGGACTTCCGCACGATCAAGAGCCATATCAACCGGTCGGGTCGCAGCCAAGTAGACGTGCTCGTCATCGACGAGTGCAGCATCGTGAGTAACGACGACCTGTTGGCGGTGTTGCGCAAGACCGACTTCAAGCTGCTGGTGCTCGTCGGCGACGTCTACCAGATTGCTTCCATCCAGTTCGGCAACTGGTTCAACATCATCCGCGGATTCATGCCGAAATCAACGGTGTTCGAGCTGACCAAGCCGCACCGCACGAACAGTTCGGCGCTGCTGGACTTCTGGGCGAGAGTGCGAGCGCTGGATGAGGGAATTGAAGAGGCCATCGCCGCCCACGGCTACTCCGCCGACCTCGATGAGTCTCTCTTTCAGACCTACGACGAGCGCGAGATCATTCTCTGTCTCAACTATGACGGTCTCTACGGGATCAACAACATCAACCGGTTCCGACAGAGCGCGAACCCCGGCAAGTCTGTCGTCTGGGGCGTGAACACCTACAAGGTGGGAGACCCGGTTTTGTTCCAGCACACCGACCGGTTCGCACCGTTCATCTACAACAACCTGAAAGGTCGCATCGTCGACTTCACCGCCGACAAGGAACGCATCCGCTTCGACATCTGGCTTGACCGCCCGGTCACCGAGCTGGACGTCGACGGGGAAGATTTGGAATACGTCGGAGATTCGACGGTGCGCTTCTACGTCCACCGTCGCGGCAGCACCGACCGCGACAACGAGAAGCTAAACACGTTCGTGCCGTTCCAGGTGGCGTACGCGGTATCGATCCACAAGGCGCAGGGGCTCGAGTATGAGTCGGTGAAGGTCGTGATTACCGAAGCGAACAGTGATGACGTGACCCACAGCGTCTTCTACACCGCGGTCACCCGCGCACGTACACACCTGAAGATCTACTGGTCGCCGGAGACTCAGAAACGAGTTCTTGAGCGACTGGAGCACGGCCGAAGCGGGAAGGACGTGGCATTGCTGCGGGCCCGGCGTGGGGTGCGCCCGCTGCGCTGACTGACCCGCTCAGAGCGAGCCGAACACCTGAGCATGCAGGTCGACCGAGCGTGGAGCCCCCAGGTCGCCACGCAGCCGGGTATGAACCGACCGCGCGGATCGCCACGACTACCCTCTCACGCTAACCGGCGAGTACGGCGGCGTGGATGTTGTTGTCTCTCGGTCTCTCCGCGTTACGTCATACCGACGGCCTACCGAGCGGTCGGCGGTGCCATAGTCCGGCGGCGTATGCCAAACGTGACCACGACTGCCGCGGCCGGTGTGCGTTGCAACTACAGTGCGCCGACGACATTCCCCGCAAAGAGGATAACCGTCCACGGGTTCGCCGAGGTCTCCGCCCAAAGCATTTAGTGCCCGAACAGCAGGGCGCTTAGAGCACGATGTCAGGTCCCCACTTGGTGAGATCGGTCGTGAGCCAGCGAAACACGGCCAACGACGACGTCGGCGAAGCGACATTGGCACGGAGATAGCCCCGGCTCGCGAACCCCAGCGCGTGACGGCGCGGCTCCGTGTACACATCGAGGGGCAGCATCCCGCCCCGGAAGCGCGCTCGGGATACCTCTGCGACCCGTGCCCGCAGCTCGAGTTCATGATCGGCGAAGTACTCCTCGGCGATCGCGAGGATCTCGCGAACTACGCGGCGGTTCTCGGAGCGCTCCCGCAAAGCGTGCACCAAGTCCGGAGGAGTCGGCTCGTCCTGCAGTCGGATTCGGGCGACGTCTTCACCAGAGCGCTTCTGGGCGAAGAAGGCGTCCGCCGCGGCATCGTTGTGGCGCCGCTCCGGAGCGTGCACGCGGTGCAGCTGACGCTCCGGCAGCCCGGCACGGGCACGACGCCGCGCCATGCGCCTCGCCTCGTTCTCGCGCTCACGGTACGTCGCCCGTTGATCAGATGTGGGCGACCAGGTCGAATTGCGGCCGGCCTCCCGGGCACGGTCGACCGCGCGCCGACGAGCCTCGTTCGCCTTGCCCGGGTTGGCAGCCTCCCGAGAGCGCCGGCGCTCCGCGATCGCCTCACGATTCCGGTAGTAGTAGTCACGCTGAGCCTGCCTGTATGCCTCGGGATGCTTCTGCTTGTACCGCTCGCGTGCCTCCTGGCGCTCCTCGGGGTGCTCCTTCGCCCACGCCGTCGCGCGGTCGATCCCCTTCTGGCGCCGCTCCCTCTCGTCGCGCTCGCGCTGAGCCTGATCTCGCATGTACTCGCGGTTCTTGCGGCGGATCTCCTCACGGTTCCGATCACGGTACTCGGCGTAGTAGGTCGGGTTCGCGTCGTTCCAGGCCTTCCGCTGAGCGGCCAGCCGCGCTGCTCGCGCATCGGCGCTCGAGCGCTCGTCACTCACGGTGATCCGCCGTGGGCACGCGGTCGAGGTCAGCGAGCGCCGTGAAAAGCTCCTCGCGCGCCGCTGTGGGGTCCGTGATCGCTCGCGCGAAGAGCGCGCCCATCCGCTTGCGCTCGGCCTCGGGCACGTCACCGAGCCGCACGAGACACCACTCGATGTCCTCGGCGAGGCGATATCTCGGATCGTCCACCTCGATGCCGGGGTAGTACAGGAATGCGAGCACGGCCACGTGCTCCAAGACCGCGTCAGCGCGCTCACGATCGCTCATGACAGGAAGGTGCGCCGCCCGCGCCCATTGCCCGCGTGGCGATGTCGCCGTCCCGCTCTACGCTCATACGTGTTCGGCCGGAGGGAGAAAGCCCGATGGCCGAACCGAGGCGATGGCACCCCCTGCTCGCAGCGCAGGAAGGCCCAACCGGAACGTGGGGCTTGCTCGACGGGTACGACCGTGTGTACGGCACTATCGAGATCCGCCGAGTGAAACGCCACTGAAGTCCGTCACCGCGCCAGCTTCCAAGGCAAAGTCATCGGCTGGTCAACATCACTTCGCCTCGCGCGCGAGGGGGGTGCACACCGAGTTCCTGCGCAACCACGGCCCCGATGGCGGACCGATCGCGAGTTGGGGTGCGAGCAAACAAGACCCATAGGCCGAGAAGCCCTACGCCGCCTCGATGTCTTCCTCGTCGAGGAAGTTGAGCGCCGGATCGTCGGCCGTTGCATCTTCGGTCGACAGCAGAGAAGTATCGGGGCTCTCGCGGCGTAGGGTCCGCTCGAGGATTCCTGCCGGTACGCGGTCCACGGTGCGATCCGGCTCGATGTAGTGCCCCTCGGTGATCGCGGTCGACCCGTGCCCGAGAAAGGTCGCGGCAGCATCGGCGCTCGCACCGCGGGCGATGACGGTTGCGCCAGTCCGTCGATACCAGCGAAGTGTGATTCTCTCCCCCGGGAGATCCGCAAGCTCGAGAATTGCACGGAAAGTCCGTCGCACATTGAACGGGCTGAGCGGCTTGCCTGCGCGACTGGCGAAGATCGTCCGCTGCGGATCCGAGGTCGGGATGGCAGCGAGGCGCGCTCGAAGGACGGCGGCGGCGAAGTCCGGAACCGCAAGGCGGCGGATGGAGTGCTCAGTCTTCGGGTGGTCTTGACGCACGGCACCGCTGCCGGTGCGCAGCACGACCGTACCCGTCACGGAGATCGTCATCCCGCTGGCGCCGTCCTCGACGTCGCATATGCGGAGAGCCAGACATTCGCCGATGCGCAACGCGGTACCGAGAAGCACTTCGAGGATGTCGCGCACCTGACCGTCCGGCTTGGGCCCCTTGACGTCGGGCCCGGTCCGCCAGCGACTGGCGGCGTCGCGGATTGCACTGATCTGCTCGACGTTCAGCGCCTGCCGCTCCCCTTTCGGCCGCCGCAACGGACTCGTCCCCTGCACCGGATTCCGCGGGATTGCATCGTGCCGGAGAGCAAACCCGAAGAGCTGATTGAGGATCGTTCGCGAGTGGTGCGCTCGCGAGAACGACACGGCCCTCTCGGAGCGCAGAAACCACTCAACCCGACCCGTGGTGATCTCACCGAGCGAGAAGTGCTCGAACTGCGGCCTCACTCGAAGCCGGAGATCGTCGCGATAGTTCTTCTTCGTCCCGTCCGATAGCTCGCGCAGCTCCAGATCCTCGAGCCACAGGTCGGCGAGGTCTGCGAAGGAGCTGCTGAGGTCGAGCAGGCCGCCGGCCCCGAATCCGGGCCTGTCGAGGAGGCGCTCCTTCAAGCGGGCTCGAGCCGCCGATTCGGTGCGAGCAGCACCCGTTACCCTGCGCAGGCGCCCGTCGGTATCGCGGATGCGCGCGAGAGCGACGTACGAGGCGCCGCGCCTGCTGACGCTGATGGTTCCGTACGAGCCGATCAGGGTGCGTGGCCGCCCGCCGTTCATGATGCGCCGCCGGCGTGACGCTGTTCGTCGGCCAGCTCCATGCGCTCGACCCAGGCATCGATCTCGCTCTCGCGGAACCTCAGCTGCGTGCCGACACGGAAACCGCGGGGGCCGCGACCCTTGCTCCGCAGATCGTAGATCGTCTGCACCGTGACTTTGAGCTGAGCGGCGAGCTCCGCCAGCGACACGTAGTTTCCGTGCCCTGCATCTGAGCTGCCCGCGCCGTCCATGTAGCCAAGGTGCGCGGGCGTTGCCGCGCACCTTCCAGATAGTTCTAGAAGGCTCGAAGGCGCCCGGCGGCGGCTTGGCGAAGTGTCCAGTAAACGACGACCAAACATTCAAACTCCCTGATTAGGGAGTGAAGTTTCGGTGCTTTACCGGGAGTTTGGTGGACCTGAGGGGACTCGAACCCCTGACCCCCTGCATGCCATGCAGGTGCGCTACCAGCTGCGCCACAGGCCCTGACGTTCCCCGCTCTCGCGGGGCAACTCGTCTAGCTTACAACACCGCTCGGGGTGCTCCGAACCACCGTCACTCCTCCGCGGCCGCACGAGCGGGAAGGGTCACCGGCACCACCGGGCAGTCCTTCCACAGCCGCTCCAGGCCGTAGTAGACGCGCTCCTGCTCGTGGAAGACGTGCACGACGAGGTCGCCGAAGTCGATGAGCACCCAGCGCGACTCCTGGCGTCCCTCGCGGCGCAGTCGCTTATAGCCGGCCTCGAGCAGCTTGTCCTCGATCTCGTCGGCGATGGCCGCGACGTTGCGCTCGCTGCGACCGGTGACGAGGAGGAAGATGTCGACGAGCGGAAGCGGCTCGGACACGTCGAGGGCGATGAGATCCTCGCCGCCCTTCGCGTCCGCCGCGGCCGCGGCGATCCGGAGCATGTCGTGCGACTGCGCACTCGCGACCATCAGAAGACTCCCGTCACGAACGCGAGGATGAGGACGCCCACCAGCGCGAGGGCGAGGACGCCCGCCGTGATCGCCAGCGACATCATGAGCTTGCCGCCCTTCTCCGGTGCCGGCGGCTTGATGACCTCGCCCGGCATCTTGGAGGTGCTGACCGCGGCGCTGGCGGCGATGGGCGTCGGCGAGGAGTGGCGCGGCAGCTCGCCGTCGATGAGGGTCGCGTCGATCTCCTTGCCGTCCGCGGTCCCCTTCGCGTGCCCGGTCGAGCCCAGTCCCTCGGGCAGGTTGAAGGTTCCGGTCACGATGACCTCGCCGGTCGCGGTGACGGGCGCCACCAGCGGCGACACCTCGGGCGCCTGCGAGACGATGAGGGTGTTCGGGATGACCGTCGCCCCCGTGGTCCGCGAAAGCAGCTGATCGAACGACGGCGGGAACTCCACGGCCTGTGGCGTGCCGGCGACGGGGTCGGCGTCGAGGAGGCTCGCACCGAGGTGAGGGCTGACGACCGACTTCGGCTGCTCCTCCTCGCGCGACTCATCCTCGTCCGGGTCGGAGGACGCGTCGGCGGAGGCCTCGTCCTCGTCCGTCCGGGCGGTGCGCTCGGGAGCGAGTACCGGCGCCACGCTGGCCGACGCCGAAGCGCCCTGATCGCGGCCGGCTGCGGGAGCCGCCGGCTCGCTCTCGCGCGAGAGGCCGAACAGCGAATGCACGCCGCTGTCGGTGGATATCTGCGACGCGTCGTCCGGGGCGGTGAAGAGCGGACGCCCGGACTCCTGCGTCGCGGCGTCCGGCGCGGCGGCCACGGGCGCTGCAGGCAGGCTGGGGGCGGGTGCGGGGACGCCTGCGGCGTGCGCCGCGACGATCTCCGGCGTGATGACGGGGACGGATGCGGTGCGGATGCGCTCCTGCTGACGGGCCTGCCGTCGGGTCAACGGCGAGACGCCGAGATCCACCGCGGAGTCCGCGACCGGGGGCGGGGGCACGTCGACCGGCTCGGCAGGACGCGGGAACGGCGCAGCGGCCGGCGGCGCGACGGGCGCGGCGTCGGCAGGCGCCTCGGTCTCGGAGGTCTCGGTGATTTCGTCGGCCGATGCCGGGGTTCCGGTGATCACGGGGGTGGATCCCGTGTTGCGCAGCTCGCGGATCTGCTTGCGCGTGAGGGCTGGTGTCGCCGGGTGCTCGGGTGTGCTCATTCCTTGCTCCGGTAGAGGTGGTGCTTCGCAATGTATTGGACGACCCCGTCGGGAACGAGGTACCACACGGGGTGTCCCCGCTGAACCCGATCGCGGCAGTCCGTCGATGAGATGGCGAGGGCGGGGATCTCGAGCTGGCTGACGTCGTCGCTGGGCAGACCGTCCGTGTTCAGAACGTGTCCGGGCCTGGACACCGCGACGAAGTGGGCGAGGTCCCACAGTTCATCATGGTCTCTCCAACTGAGAATTTGCGCTATGGCGTCGGCACCGGTGATGAAGAACAGCTCCGCATCGGGGCGCTGGGCCTTCAGATCGCGGAGCGTGTCGATGGTGTACGTGGTTCCTTCGCGGTCGATGTCGACGCGACTGACCGTGAAGCGGGGATTGGATGCCGTCGCGATGACGGTCATCAGATAGCGATGCTCGGACGGCGAGACGTCGGCCTTGTGCCATGGCTCGCCCGTGGGGACGAAGACGACCTCATCGAGATCGAACCACTGCGCCACCTCGCTGGCGGCGACGAGGTGACCGTGATGGATCGGGTCGAACGTCCCGCCCATGACCCCGATCCGCGGGGCCGCCGTCGCCGTCATGGGGCAGCCTCAGTGGCCGTGCCCCGCTCGCTGGAGGTCGTCGGCGTGGGCGCGGGCGTACGCCTCGGCCTTGTGGGAGTGACGGTTGGCCACGTTGCGGTACGACAGCGTCACGAGTGCCAGCGCGGCGAAGACGATGACCGCGACGATGCCGTACCAGACCGTCTCGAGAGCGACGTTTCCGTGGTGCTCGGCCTCTTCGGCGGCGAGGGCGATGATCGTGGCGAGTGTCATTCGGGCTCCGTTCGGGTTCGCCTCTGGGGCGCAGGACTGGACCAGTCTATTCCGTTACGCGCGGACCTGCCCTGCGCCGCGCGCGAGCCACTTGGAGCTGGTGAGCTCGGCCAGGCCCATGGGCCCGCGGGCGTGCAGCTTCTGCGTCGAGATGCCGACCTCGGCGCCGAACCCGAACTCGCCGCCGTCGGTGAACCGGGTGGAGGTGTTCGCCATCACCACGGCAGAGTCCACCTCGGCGAGGAACCGGGCCTCGTTCGCGGTATCCCGCGTCACGATCGACTCCGTGTGATGGGTGGAGTAGCGCCGGATGTGGTCGAGCGCATCGTCGAGATCATCCACGACGCGCATCGCCAGGTCGAGGCTCAGGTACTCCGTCGCCCAGTCTTCGTCGGTGGCCGGTGTCACCCCCGGCGCGAGCCGCGCGACGGACTCGTCGCCGTGCACGGTGACGCCGCCCTGCTGCAGCGCCTCGACGACGGGGCCCACGAGTCGCTCGGCGGCCGCCCGGTGGACGAGCACGGTCTCGACCGCGTTGCAGACGCTGGGACGCTGCGTCTTGGCGTTGACCACGATGTCGCGGGCCCACTCCAGCGGCGCGGTCTCGTCGAGCACGATGTGCACGACGCCGGCACCTGTCTCGATCACCGGGACCGACGATTCGGTCACGACCGTCTCGATGAGCTGCGCACTCCCCCGCGGCACCAGCACGTCCACGATCCCCCGGGCATGCATGAGCTCCCGCGCGCCCTCGCGCCCGAACTCGTCGACCGTCTGGATCGCCTCCGGGTCGAGGCCGCGATCGGCCAGGGCTCCGCGCATGGCGCTCACGAGAGCGGCATTGGTGCGCTCGGCAGCGGTGCCGCCGCGGAGCACCACGGCGTTGCCCGACCGCAGGGCGAGAGCGGCGATGTCGACGGTGACGTTCGGACGTGCCTCGTAGATCGACCCGACGACGCCGAACGGCACGGCGACCTTCGTCAGCGAGACGCCGTTGGCGAGGGTGCGCTCGTCGAGGACCCGCCCCACCGGATCGGGCAGTGCCGCGATCTCGCGCACCGCTGCCGCCAGCGCGGCGACCCGCGGCTCATCCAGCCGCAGCCGGTCCTGCAGTGCCGTGGAGAGTCCCGTCTCGGCGCCGCGCTGCAGATCCTCCGCGTTCGCGGCCACGATGCGGGGCGCCGCGGCCTCGATCGCATCGGCGATGGCCAGCAGCGCGTCGCGCTTGGCATCGTCGCCGAGAAGGCCCACGGTGCGGGCGGCGTCCTTCGCCAGAAGCATCCGTTCGCGTGCCGTCGTGGCGGTGGTGGTCATCGGACCAGTCTATCGGCGGCGGTGCGCACGGGTCCGGTCGCGGCGGGCGCAGCGGGCTCGGGATTCGGCTGGAACCACGTGCCGATCTCGGCGCCCGCGAGCGCCTCGGCGACGAGGTCGGCGCTCGTGACGAGCACTCCGATCCCGGATGCCGCCGCCAGACGTGCAGCGGACACCTTGGTCGCCGCGCCGCCGGTGCCGACGCTGTTGACCACGACCGACCCGAACTGGAAGCCGTGCAGGTCGTCGCCGTATGCCACGCGCGGGATGGGCGCTGCGCCCGGCTCGTCCGGCGGGCGCGTGTAGAGGCACTCGATGTCGCTCAGCAGCACCAGTGCGTCGGCACCGATCAGCTGTGCGACGAGCGCGGCGAGGCGGTCGTTGTCGCCGAAGCGGATCTCGTGGGTCGCGACGGTGTCGTTCTCGTTGACGATCGGGAGGATGCGGAGGCCGAGCAGGCGCTCCATCGCGCGGCGGGCGTTGGAGCGGTGCGTCGGGTTCTCGAGATCACCCGCGGTCAGCAGCACCTGACCCGCGACGATGCGGAACGGTCGCAGCGCCTCCTGGTAGCGGTAGATCAGCACGTTCTGGCCGACGGCCGCCGCCGCCTGCTGCGTGGCGAGGTCGCTGGGCCGCTCGTCGAGCAGCAGGTAGGGCATGCCCGTCGCGATCGCGCCGGACGACACGAGCACGACCTCGGTCCCGCGCCCGTGCGCCGCGGCGAGGGCGTCGACGAGCGGCGCGATCTTGTGGGCGTTGTCACCGCTGATCGAGCTCGATCCGACCTTCACCACGACGCGGCGCGCGGCCGGGAGGTCGCGGCGCTCGGGGGTGCTCACTCGGCGTCCTCCTCGGCCCACCCGCGCTCGGCGAGGCGCTCGGCCTCGAGGTCGGCGCGGGCCTGAGCCTTCGCGTCCATGAGCTCGTGGTACTGCTCACGGCGCTCGGAGCTGGTGCGCCGGCCGCCCTGGTACAGACGAGGGTCGGTGCCGCGCGGGGCCGTCATGACCTCGGCGGCCGACGTCAGCGCCGGCTGCCAGTCGAAGACGATGCCGTCGCCCTCGCCGATGACGACGGTGGCCCCCGGCGTGGCTCCCGCGCGGTACAGCGCGTCGTCGACGCCGAGCTTGTCGAGACGGTCGGCCAGGAAGCCGACGGCCTCGTCGTTCTGGAAGTCGGTCTGCTGCACCCAGCGCACCGGCTTGTCGCCCAGGATGCGGTACACGTTGCCGTAGGTGCCGCCCTCCACCCGCACGGTGAAGTCCCGGTCCGCGCCCTTCGGCCGGATCACGATGCGCTCGGGGGCGGGTGTCTTCGCCTGCTCGAGACGATGCGCCGCGACGATGTCGCCGAGGGCGAAGGTGAGCTGGCGCAGGCCTGCGTGACTGACGGTGGAGATCTCGAACACGCGGTAGCCGCGTGCCTCGAGGTCGGGTCGCACGAGGTCGGCCAGATCCTTCGCCTCCGGGACGTCGACCTTGTTCAGCGCGATGAGCTGAGGTCGCTCCAGAAGCGGGACCTGACCCTCCGGGACCGGGTAGGCGCCGAGCTCGGCGAGGATGACGTCGAGGTCGGTGATGGGGTCGCGGCCGGGCTCGAGCGTCGCGCAGTCGAGGACGTGCACGAGCGCCGTGCAGCGCTCGACGTGGCGGAGGAACTCCAGTCCGAGCCCCTTGCCCTCGCTCGCACCCTCGATGAGACCCGGCACGTCGGCCACGGTGAAGCGCACGTCGCCGGCCTGCACGACACCGAGGTTGGGATGGAGGGTGGTGAACGGGTAGTCCGCGATCTTCGGCCGTGCCGCCGACACCGCGGCGATGAGGCTCGACTTGCCGGCGGACGGGAAGCCGACCAGCGCCACGTCGGCGACGGTCTTCAGCTCGAGGAGGACATCGCCCTCCCAGCCGGGCACCCCCAGCAGCGCGAACCCGGGCGCCTTGCGCTTGGGGTTGGCCAGCGCCGCGTTCCCGAGACCGCCCTGACCGCCCGGCGCCACGATGAAGCGCATGCCGGGCTCGATCATGTCGACCAGGACCTCGCCGTCGGGGTCGCGCACGACCGTCCCGACGGGCACGGGGAGCTCGAGGCCCTCTCCGGCGGCACCGGAGCGGTTGTCGCCCATGCCGAACCCGCCGTTGCCGGCGTTGCGGTGCGGAGAGTGGTGGTACGACAGCAGCGTCGTCACCTGCGGGTCGGCGACGAGCACGATGTCGCCGCCGTGCCCGCCGTTCCCGCCGTCGGGGCCGGCGAGCGGCTTGAACTTCTCGCGGCGCACCGAGACGCAGCCGTTGCCGCCCTTGCCTGCGCGCAGGTGAAGCGTCACCCGATCGACGAACGTGACCATCCGGTCCCCCTCAGGGATAAAGGGAAGGGGCGAGCCGAAGCCCGCCCCTTCTCGAAGTCTGCGCCACTTTCGCGGTGCGTGAGCCTGTCGAGGATTACTCCGCGACCGCCACGACGTTGACGACCTTGCGGCCGCCCTTGTGGCCGAACTCGACCGCGCCCGCGGCGAGCGCGAACAGGGTGTCGTCGCCACCGCGGCCGACGTTGGCGCCGGGGTGGAAGTGGGTGCCGCGCTGGCGGACGAGGATCTCGCCGGCGTTGACGGCCTGGCCGCCGAAGCGCTTCACGCCGAGGCGCTGCGCGTTGGAGTCACGACCGTTGCGGGTGGAGCTTGCGCCCTTTTTGTGTGCCATCTCTGCGTCTCCTGTGGCTTACTTGATGCCGGTGACCTTGACGCGCGTGAGGTCCTGACGGTGGCCCTGGCGCTTCTTATAGCCGGTCTTGTTCTTGAACTTCTGGATCACGATCTTGGGGCCGCGCTCCTCGCCGAGCACCTCGGCGGTCACGGTGACCTTCGCGAGCTTGTCGGCGTCGGTCGTCACGGTGTCACCGTCGACGAAGAGCACCGCGGGGAGCTCGATCTTGTCGCCGACCTTCGCGGCCTGGCGGTCGAGAACGACGATCGTGCCGACCTCGACCTTCTCCTGCCGGCCACCGGCGCGCACAACTGCGTAAACCACTTCACACCTGTTTCTTCTGGGAGCACGCGCACGCGCTCAGGACGTCATGAAAGACTCGGTGCGGATATCTCGACGCACCAAGGGTCCACTTTATCAGATGCCGGATGCGGTCGCGAAAGCGGGCGCGCGCGGCATCCGTGCGTAGGATTCGGACGTGGCGATCCTCATCGACGATCCGCGCTGGCCGGCGCACGGGCGACTGTGGGCGCACCTGGTGACGGACTCCGACCTCGGCGAGCTGCACGCGTTCGCCGCGGCCAACGGCATCCCGCGACGAGGCTTCGATCTCGACCACTACGACGTCCCGGAAGAGGCGCATGCGAGGCTCGTGGCGGCCGGAGCGCAGCACGTGAGCGGACACGAGCTGGTGCGCCGTCTCATCGCATCCGGGCTCCGGGTGAAGGCCCGCGACCGACGCTGAGCCTCACCGGCCGCCGGAAACCGCCAGCTCCAGGACCTGTGCCGCCCGCCGGGGTCCGTCGAGCTGTCTGATCGCCGCCCCGAGCTCCTGCGCACGGCGGTGCAGCGCCGCATCGCGCCGCATCCGCTCGATCGTCGCGCGGATGGCCGCCGGGCCGGCCCGCCGCGGAAGGGTCTCCCCGACTCCGGCCAGCGTCACTGCGCGAGCCATGCGGGGCTGATCCGACGTGGTGTCCAGCGGGAGCACGAGCACCGGCACGCCGTGGGCGAGCGCCGCGAGGGTCGTCCCGTGCCCGCCGTGCCCGACGATCAGCGAAGCGTCCGGGAACAGCTCGTCATGGGGCATCCACTCGTGAACCCGCACACCCGGCGGCGCAGTCACCTCGCCCGGCGCGACCGCGCGGCCGAGCGTCGCGACCACCGGCGCCTCGATCCCGTCCGCGGCATCGAGGATCCGCTGCCACATCGCGACCAGATCGGGGAACCGGAAGGTGCTGAGGGTGAGGACGACGGTCGACGCGTCGGGGCGCGCCGCCACCGCCGGCGTCATGACTCCGGCGTACACGACCTCCCCCGGCCCCGCCGACAGCGGCCGCTGAGGCGGGAAGGGCGCACGCAGGCGGGGGACGGATGCCACCAGGATCGGCGTCGCATGCGAGCGCGGCCGCGCGACGCGGATCCCTCGCGTCCAGGCGATCGCCTCGAGGGCGCGGAACCCGGGGACGAGGAAGTCGTGCATGGTGTGCTCGAGCACGGCGAAGCGCTGATCCATACGGTCGAGTACGTCCAGCACCGCGACGAGGGTGCAGTCCACGACCACGATGTCGACCGGAGCCGCGGTCAGCTGGGCCACGGCGTCGTCGGCCAGTCCCCTGTCCGTGAACAGCCGCAGCAGGCCGCCCGGACGGGGATCGAGCACGAATCCGGGCGCGCTGGGGTACGCCGTGAAGCGCAGGTGCGCGGCGCGATAGGCTTCGGCCTGCGAGTCGTGCCCCAGCACCCGCACATCGTGCCCGCGATCGACGAGAGCCCGCGCGACGGCGATCGTCGGCACGCGGTTCCCACCGCCGTCCCACGTGACGAACATGTAGCGCGCCATGGCGCCCCCGCTCCCCCGGCCCCTCGGCGCTCACACTAGCGATGGCGGGGAAGCGCCGACAGGGGGTGGCCGCCGGGGCCCGGCGTGCGCCGGGCCCCGGGCGACCTCAGTCCTCGGCGGGCGCGTGCGGAACCGGCGTGCCGGTGAGGGCCGCCGTGGTCACGCGCCGACGCGAGCGCCCCTGACCAGGAGCCTTGGGCTCGGGGAGGGCGTTGAGTACCGAATCGAGGAGCATGTCCTTCTCGGTCTTCGTCTCGCGCTTCTGGCCGGCGTCCTGACGCTTCTTGCGCTTCTTGGGACGCTCGGCCTGCGGCTGCTCCACGACGGGGGCGGCCTCGGCCACCGGTGCCTCGTCATGGTGGTGGATGGTCGAGGCGGCGATCTGGGCCAGGGCCGACTTCACGCCCTCGGTGATGACATGGGTGCCGTTCGAGCCGCCGTTCGTCGGCGCGGGCGACGCGCCGCGGCCCCGGCGACCGGACGAGGACGCACCCGCGGCCGGCGCGCGGTGCTTGACCACGGGGTCGTGGTGCACGATCAGGCCACGGCCCGCGCACACCTCGCACGCCTCGCTGAAGGTCTCGAGCAGACCGAGGCCGAGCTTCTTGCGGGTCATCTGCACGAGTCCGAGCGAGGTCACCTCGGCGACCTGGTGCTTGGTGCGGTCGCGGCTCAGGCACTCGACGAGCCGCCGCAGCACGAGGTCGCGGTTGGACTCGAGCACCATGTCGATGAAGTCGACGACGATGATGCCGCCGATGTCGCGCAGGCGCAGCTGGCGGACGATCTCCTCGGCGGCCTCGAGGTTGTTCTTGGTGACGGTCTCTTCGAGGTTGCCGCCCGAGCCGACGAACTTGCCGGTGTTGACGTCGACGACGGTCATGGCCTCGGTGCGGTCGATGACCAGCGAGCCGCCCGAGGGCAGCCACACCTTGCGGTCGAGTGCCTTCTCGATCTGCTCGGTGACGCGGAACTCGTCGAACGGGTCGTGCTCGCCCTCGAAGCGCTCGACGCGCTCGAGGAGGTCGGGTGCGACAGACTCGAGGTACTTCGAGATCGTGTGGTGGGCGTCTTCGCCCTGGATGAGCATCTTCGAGAAGTCCTCGTTGAAGACGTCCCGCACGATCTTGACCAGCAGGTCGGGCTCCGAGTGCAGCAGCGCCGGCGCCTGGATGGACTCGATCTGCTTGGAGATGTGCTCCCACTGGTTGGTGAGACGCTGCACGTCGCGGGTGAGCTGCTCTTCGGTCGCCCCCTCCGCCGCGGTGCGGACGATGACGCCAGACGACTCGGGCAGCACCTCCTTGAGGATCTTCTTCAGGCGCGCGCGCTCGGTGTCGGGCAGCTTGCGGGAGATGCCGTTCATGGCGCCGCCCGGCACGTACACGAGGTAGCGGCCCGGCAGGGAGATCTGGCTGGTGAGGCGGGCGCCCTTGTGCCCGACCGGGTCCTTGGTCACCTGCACGAGCACGCGGTCGCCGCTCTTGAGGGCGAGCTCGATGCGACGCGGCTGGTTGCCCGTCTCGACGGCATCCCAGTCCACCTCGCCCGAGTACAGCACGGCGTTGCGGCCACGGCCGATGTCGACGAACGCCGCCTCCATGCTCGGCAGCACGTTCTGCACACGGCCGAGGTAGACGTTGCCGATCAGCGAGGCGTCCTGACTGCGGGCGACGTAGTGCTCGACGAGCACGTTGTCTTCGAGCACCGCGATCTGGATGCGGCCGTTGCGCGAACGGACGATCATGACGCGGTCGACGGACTCGCGCCGGGCGAGGAACTCGGCCTCGGTGACGACCGCACGGCGGCGACCGGCCTCCCGGCCGTCGCGGCGCCGCTGCTTCTTGGCCTCCAGCCGCGTCGATCCCTTGATGCGCTGCGGCTCGGTGATGAGCTCGACCGCGCGCTGCCGCGGCTGCTGCGGCTGCTGCGGCTGATCGGAGGACGCGGATGCCTCGTCCCTGCCCTCGCCGCCGCGACGACGGCTGCGGCGGCGCGACGACCCCGAACCGGAGGCGTCGGCCTCGGGCTCCCGCTCCCGTTCCCGCTCGCGTCCGGGACGGGCGGGGAGGACGGCGATCTCGGGCGCGTAGAAGTGCAGCTGCGTCGAGACCGCCGAGACGAACTCCTGCGGCAGCAGGCCGAGGCTCACCGCCGTGACCGGCTCCGTGGGCGACGGCCCACCGGCGTCCGCGGGCTGCGCACCACCGGGGCTGTCCGCATCGGCGCTCGCGCCGTCCGCCGACTCCTGCGCCGGGACGGCGGCGGCCCCGGGGGCCGTCTCACCCTCGGCTGCGGCTGCCTCAGCCGCCTCACCCGCGGGGGTGTCGGCGGTCGCCGCAGGCTCTCCGTCGGCTCCGTCGCCGTCGGTCGCGACGCCGGCATCCGCCGTCGCGCCGTCCGTGTCGGCCACCCCGTGGTCCTCGACCTGTGCGCCCGCCGCTGCGGACGTCGCGTCGTCGACCGGCGCCGCTGTCAGCGGAGCGTCCGGATCGGTCCCAGGGATGAATTCTGCATCGGTTCCATCAGCCATCACTGGCGTACTCCTAGCGGGGCGGCACCGCGCGTCGCCCGGCGAAATCTCGTGCGGCGCCGCCCATGCCCCTCCGGACGGGGCGGTGCCGCGAACTCACTCGGTCTGCAGCGGATCTCGGCGCTCTGGCGGAGGTTCGCGCTGCCAAGGGCATTCGTCGCCCTGAAGTCTTCTGTATGCGACCGGCACGGCGCGGCCGTGATCGATCGACCCCCATTATCGCACTTCCCCCGCCATATTGCCCATTCGCGGCGCGCCGATGCGGTGGAGCGCCGTCTCGGGCATTTGGCACGGCGCCGGGTGCGGCAACCGATCAGAGCCGGATGCCATAATCCGAGGCATGCCCGAGCAGCACAGCCACGCCCGTCCGACCGGTCTCGCCGTCTGGCTCGTGGTCGCCGGCGTGATCGGCTGGTGGGCGGCGTTCTCGCTCACCCTCGAGAAGCTCCACGCGCTCGCGAATCCCGACGCCATCGCGTCGTGCGACTTCTCCGTGCTGGTCCAGTGCAGCGCCAACCTCGACTCGTGGCAGGGCAGCGTGTTCGGCTTCCCCAACCCGATCCTCGGACTCACCGGCTGGATGGCGCCGATCGTCGTGGGAATGGCGATCCTCGCGCGGGCCCGGTTCGCGCGCTGGTTCTGGTGGTGCTTCTGGGCGGGGATCGCCTTCGCGTTCGGCTTCGTCATCTGGCTGATCGGCCAGAGCATCTACGACCTGCACACGCTGTGCCCGTGGTGCATGGTGACGTGGTCGGTGACGATCCCGACGTTCTACGCCGTCACCCTCCACCTGCTGCGGGCGGGACTCTTCCCGGCGTCGGCAGGCGTGCGGCGCGTCGCCGACCGGCTGATGGCGTGGGTGCCGCTGGCCGCGATCCTCAGCTACGCGATCATCCTGCTGCTGGCGCAGCTCGAGATGAACGCGATCGTCAACGTCTGGCAGACGCTCTTCGGCTGATGCGACGGACGGCCGCGCCGTCGACCGGCGCGACCGCCCGTGCGCACGATGGCCCCCGCGCCGGTCGGCTCAGGCGAACCAGATGTCCAGCTCGCGGGCGGCCGACTCCGGGCTGTCGGAGCCGTGCACGAGGTTCTGCTGCACCTTCAGGCCCCAGTCGCGGCCCAGGTCGCCGCGGATCGTTCCGGGCGCCGCGGTGGTGGGATCCGTCGTCCCGGCCAGCGAGCGGAACCCCTCGATGACCCGGTTGCCGGCCAGGCGGATGGCGACGGACGGGCCGGACATCATGAACTCCAGCAGCGGCTCGTAGAACGGCTTGCCCTCGTGCTCGGCGTAGTGGCGCTCGAGCCGCTCGCGGTCGGGCTCGACCAGGCGGATGTCGACGAGGGCGTACCCCTTCGCCTCGATGCGGGCGAGGATCGCGCCGGTGAGGCCGCGGGCGACGCCGTCGGGCTTGACGAGGACGAGGGTCTCTTCGGTGGGCATGCGGGCCTTTCGTTTCGGATCAGGCTTCTTCGGGGGGATTCGCCGCGAGCTGCGCGTTGCGCCGGTCCAGAGCGGCCCCCTTGATCGTCGCATACCCGTACATGCCGCCGAAAATGACGGCGACGAGCGCCAGCGCGGGGACGAGGAGGGCGCCGAGCGCCACGATCACCTGCAGGGCCCAGCCGAGCGCGATGCCCCACCGGTGGCGCAGCACGCGCGTGGTGGCGATCATGAGCGCCGCCACCACGGTGCCCGCGACGATCCCCCACCACGGCTCGATCGGCGCGGGCAGCGCCTTCAGACCGTAGATCACCAGTCCAGCGAGGAACGCGATGAGCGACTCGAATCCGAGCACGATGGCGCCCAGCGATTCCGCCGCCCCTCGGGCGCGATGGGGCCGTACGGGCCGTTCAGCGCTCATCGCTCGACCCGCTCTTCCAGTCCTCGGAGGCGGACAGCGCCAGCGCCTCGCCGGCGAGGACGACCGAGCCCGCGATGACGACGGCACGGCGATCGGATGCCGCCGCCCACGTGCGCGCCGCCTCGGCGGCATCCGCGAGGTCGCGGTGCACCGACACCCGCAGGTCGTGGGCCTCGGCGAGGTCGGCGATGGCGTCGGCGTCCTCGGCCCGCTCGGAGTCCGGCGCCGTGGCGAAGACGTGGGCGGCGACCGGTGCGAACTCGGCCACGATTCCGGCGGCGTCCTTGTCGGAGAGCACGCCCAGCACCACGCCCCATTCGTCGAAGTCGAAGCTCTCGCGCAGGGCGCCGACGAGTGCGCGGACGCCGTGCGGGTTGTGCGCCGCGTCGACGAGCACCGTGGGTGCTGCGCCGACCAGCTGGAGACGCCCCGGCGAGGTGACGGCGCCGAGACCCTCGGCCAGGACGTCGCCGGCGATGCGCTGGGCTCCTCCCCCGACGAGGGACTCCACCGCGGCGATCGCGAGGGCGGCGTTGAAGCCCTGGTGGGCGCCGTACAGCGGCAGGTACTCGTCCTCGTATGTGCCCGCGAGCCCGCGCACCGTGATCTGCTGCCCGCCCACGGCCAGACGCTGCTCGGCGAGGGCGAACTCCGCACCCTCGAAGGCGATCGAGGCGCCGTGGCGGGTCGCTGCCTCGCGCAGCGCCGCCTCGGCGGCGGCATCCTGCCTCGCCGAGACGACTGCAGCGCCGTCCTTGATGATGCCCGCCTTGACCGCGGCGATCTCGGCGATCGTGTCGCCGAGCCGGTCGGCGTGGTCCACGTCGATCGGCGCGAACACGGCGACGTCCCCGTCCGCGGTGTTGGTCGAGTCCCAGGACCCGCCCATTCCCACCTCGAGCACCAGCACGTCGATCGGCGCGTCCGCGAACGCCACGAACGCCAGCACCGTGAGCAGTTCGAAGAAGGTCAGCGGCGCATCGTCCTTCGACTCCAGCTCGGCATCGACGATGTCGACGAACGGCGAGATCTCGTCCCACGCGTCGGCGACGGCGGCGTCGTCGATCGGCTCTCCGTCGATCATGATGCGCTCGGTGAACCGCTCGAGATGCGGGCTGGTGAACAGGCCCGTGCGCAGGCCGTGGGCACGCACGAGGCTCTCGATCATGCGACTGGTCGAGGTCTTGCCGTTCGTGCCGGTCACGTGCACGACGCGATACGTCTTCTGGGGGTCGTCGAGCAGCTCGAGCACGCGGCGGGTGCGCTCGACGCGCGGCTGCACCCACCGCTCCCCCTGGCGCTGGAGCAGCGCCTCGTAGACGGCGTCGGCCCTGCGGCGGTCGCGGTCGCTCATGCCGAGACCCCCACCCTGCCGACCGAGACGGTGAACGCGCCGCGATTGGCGTACGTGCCCGCGTCGACGACGGCCTCGTACTCGACGGGCGTGTCGCCGTCGCCCGAGACGACGAGCCGGCTGCCGCGGGTGCTCACCGAGTGCGCGACCGCGAGGGTCTCACCCGCGACGTCGGCGACGTCGAACGCGGACGCGACGGCCTCGCCGTCGGCGGCCTCGTCGAAGAGCAGCGCCAGGCGGATGCGGTCGCTGACGTCGAATCCGGCGGCCTTGCGCGTGTCCTGCACGGCTCGGATGACGTCCCTCGCGAGCCCCTCGGCCTCGAGCTCCGGCGTGGTGGTCGTGTCGAGCAGCACGAAGCCCTCGCCCGCGAGGAGGGCGATCGCCGTCCCCTCCGCCACGCCCCCGGCTTCGAGGGTCAGGTCGTACTCGCCGGGCTGGAGGGCGATGCCGTCGACGATCACGGCGCCGTCGCGCTCCTCCCACACACCCGCCTTCGCCCCGGCGATCACGTGCTGCACCTGCTTGCCCAGGCGCGGGCCGGCGGCGCGGGCGTTGACGGAGAGGCGCTTGCTGATGCCGTAGCGCTCCGACACGTCGTCGCCCAGCTCCATGAGCTGAACCGTCTTGACGTTGAGCTCGTCGCGCAGGATGCCCTCGAACTGCGCGAGGGCTGCGGCATCCGGAACCGCCACCGTGAGCGTGGGAAGCGGCAGGCGCACGCGGCGGCCCTCCTTCTTGCGCAGGGCGTTGGCGACGCTCGATGCCTCGCGCACGGCGTCCATGGCGGCGCGGATGTCGTCCGCCGCGGGGAACGCCTCGGCGTCGGGCCAGTCCTGCAGGTGAACGCTGCGGCCGCCGGTGAGTCCCTGCCACACCTTCTCGGCCACCAGCGGGATGAGCGGGGCGGCCACGCGGGTGAGCGTCTCGAGCACCGTGTACAGCGTGTCGAACGCCTGGCGGCTCTCCGGGTCGTCCGACACGCCCGTCCAGAAGCGGTCGCGCGAGCGGCGGATGTACCAGTTCGTCAGCGCCTCGCCGAAGTCGCGGAGCTTGGCCGCGGCCAGCGTCGAGTCGAGCGCCTCCAGGTCGGCGGCGACGTCGCGCACGAGGTCGCCGGTGAGCGCCAGGATGTAGCGGTCCAGCACGTCGGTCGAGTCGGTGCGCCACGACGCCTCGTAGCCCGCTCCGCCGGCGCCGCGCGCCGCGTTGGCGTACGTGGCGAAGAAGTACCACGCGTTCCACAGCGGGAGCAGGAACTCCCGGACGCCCGCGCGGATGCCCTCCTCGGTGACGATGAGGTTGCCGCCGCGCAGCACCGAGCTCGACATCAGGAACCAGCGCATCGCGTCGGAGCCGTCGCGGTCGAACACCTCGCTGACGTCGGGGTAGTTCTGCAGCGACTTCGACATCTTCAGGCCGTCGCTGCCCAGAACGATGCCGTGGCACGAGACGCCCGTGAAGGCCGGCCGGTCGAACAGCGCGGTCGACAGCACATGCATCACGTAGAACCAGCCGCGCGTCTGTCCGATGTACTCGACGATGAAGTCGGCCGGCGAGTGCTCGTCGAACCACTGCTGGTTCTCGAACGGATAGTGCACCTGCGCGTAGGGCATCGACCCCGAGTCGAACCACACGTCGAAGACGTCCTCGATGCGCCGCATCGTCGAGCGGCCGGTCGGGTCGTCGGGGTTCGGGCGGGTGAGCTCGTCGATGTAGGGGCGGTGCAGGTCCACCTCGCCCTCCGCGTTGCGCGGCAGACGGCCGAAGTCGCGCTCGAGCTCCTCGAGCGAGCCGTAGACGTCCACCCGCGGGTGCGACGGGTCATCGCTCTTCCACACCGGGATCGGAGAGCCCCAGTAGCGATTGCGGCTGATCGACCAGTCGCGCGCGCCCTCGAGCCACTTGCCGAACTGGCCGTGCTTGACGTTCTCAGGCACCCAGGTGATCTGCTCGTTGCCGGCGATCATCCGGTCCTTGATGTCGGTCACGCGCACGAACCAGCTCGAGACGGCGCGGTAGATGAGGGGGTTGCGGCATCGCCAGCAGTGCGGGTACGAGTGCTCGTAGCTCGCCTCGCGCAGGAGACGGCCCTCCTGGCGCAGCAGACGGATGAGCGGACGGTTGGCGTCCATCCACAGCTCGCCGGCCACGTCGGTCACCTGCGGCAGGAAGCGCCCGCCGTCGTCCAGGCTCATGATGAGCGGGATGCCGGCGGCCTCGGTGATCCGCTGGTCGTCCTCACCGAACGCCGGAGCCTGATGGACGATGCCCGTGCCGTCGCCCGTCGTGACGTAGTCGTCGACGAGGATGCGCCAGGCGTTCTCGGTGCCCCAGGTCGCGGCATCCGCGTAGTAGTCGAACAGACGGTCGTACGCGACGTTCTCGAGCTCGGATCCGAGGACCGTCTGGACGACGGCGGCGCGGGCGGCCTCGGCGGACGCGTAGCCGAGGTCCTTCGCGTACCCACCGAGCAGCTCCTCGGCGAGGAGGTAGCGGTGGGCGTACGCCTCCTCCGCCTCGTCGGCCCGGCCGTCGGGCCCGTGGTGGACGTCGGCGGCGCCGTCGGGCCCGCCGGGCACCACGACGTACCGGATGCCGGGGCCGACCGCCAGGGCGAGGTTGGTCGGCAGCGTCCAGGGGGTGGTCGTCCACGCCAGCGCGCGCACCCCGGTGAGGCCGAGGGACTCGGCCTTGGCGCCCACCAGCGGGAACGCGACGGTCACCGACGGGTCCTGGCGCATCTTGTACACGTCGTCGTCCATGCGCAGCTCGTGCGCCGACAGCGGTGTCTCGTCGCGCCAGCAGTACGGCAGGACGCGGTACCCCTCGTACGCGAGGCCCTTGTCGTGAAGCGTCTTGAACGCCCACAGCACGGACTCCATGTACGACGGGTTCAACGTCTTGTAGCCGCGCTCGAAGTCCACCCATCGCGCCTGGCGCGTGACGTAGTCCTCCCACTCGCGCGTGTAGGCGAGGACGGACTCGCGGGCCTTCGCGTTGAAGGCGGCGATGCCCATGGCCTCGATCTCGCTCTTCTCGGTGATCCCGAGCTGCTTCATGGCCTCGAGCTCGGCGGGGAGACCGTGCGTGTCCCAGCCGAAGACGCGGTCGACCTTCTTGCCGCGCATGGTCTGGAAGCGCGGGAAGAGATCCTTGGCGTAGCCGGTGAGCAGGTGGCCGTAGTGCGGCAGGCCGTTGGCGAACGGCGGACCGTCGTAGAAGACCCACTCGTCGGCGCCTTCGCGCTGGTCGATCGACGCGCGGAAGGTCTGGTCGGCCTCCCAGAAGGCGAGCGTCTCCCGCTCGATGTCGGGGAAGCGGGGGCTCGGGACGACGGCGGCTTCGCCGGTGCTCGGGGACCGTGACTCAGATCGTGGGTAGGTCATCATCTCTCGCAGGTGCTCGCTCGTGTGCTTCCTGCGGGGACGACCGAACCGGAGACTCTCCGGCCGACCGCGGTACCACCCTGCATTGACGGATGCCTCGGCGGAGGCATCCGTCCTCTCTCACTGCGGCTGTGACGGGCCTGACCCGCTCGGTTCTAATGGGGATGCCACGCGGTGGCGTCCTGTTCTTCCGAGAGCTCCCCGGTGATGGCCGGATCGGTGCTGATCGCACGAGTCTACCGGGCGTGCGCAAGGCGGGAATGCGAACGGCCGCGTCCTGGTTTCTGGACTCGTGCCAAGATTGACGTCCGTGACCGCCGCAGCACCCGCATCCACCCTCCCCCTCGACAACG
This sequence comes from Microbacterium sp. CCNWLW41, assembly GCF_037083505.1. Taxonomy (NCBI): domain Bacteria; kingdom Bacillati; phylum Actinomycetota; class Actinomycetes; order Micrococcales; family Microbacteriaceae; genus Microbacterium; species Microbacterium sp. CCNWLW41. The sequence continues at coordinate 293,982 of NZ_JBAOJP010000006.1, read as the reverse complement.
CCCCGACGCGCCGCGTCGCATGGGCATCGATGGTGGGGACCTCCCTGGAGTCGTTCGACTTCTACCTCTTCGCGTACTTCTCGGCGTTCTTCGTCGGGCCGCTGTTCTTCGACCCGCTGGGGCAGTTCGGCGCCACCAGCGCGGCGTTCCTCACGATCGCGCTGGCCTTCGTCGTCCGCCCGATCGGCGCGGTGATCTTCGGGTACATGGGAGATCGCGTCGGGCGCCGCGCGACCCTCCTGTGGACCGTCGCCATCATGGGTGTCGCGACGGGCCTCATCGGCCTGCTGCCCACCTACGCCCAGGCCGGATGGCTCGGCGCCGTGCTGCTGATCGTCCTGCGTATCGTCCAGGGGCTGTCGCTGGGTGGCGAGTGGGGCGGCTCGATCCTCATCGCCACCGAGAACTCCGGACCGGTCAAGCGCGCGTTCTACGCCGCGATCCCGCAGCTCGGCTCGCCCGTCGGCTCGATCCTCTCCGCCACGGTCTTCATCGTCCTGACCGCCGTGCTCCCGCCCGAGCAGATCGCCGAATGGGGCTGGCGCATCCCATTCCTCCTCGCGCTCCCACTCCTGCTCGTCTCGCTGTACCTGCGCTGGTCCATCTCCGAGACCCCGGTGTTCGAGGGGATCGTCGCCGAGGGGCGCCGCGACCGCGTGCCGTTCGTGACGATGTTCGCGAAGCGTCCCGGTGCGATGGCGATCGCCGTCGGCGCCGCGCTCCTGGGCATCGGGTCGTACTCGCTCATGAACACCTACACCGTCAACTACGGCGTCGAGCAGCTCGGCTTCAGCTTCCAGGACCTTCTGGTCGCGACGACCATCGGCGGTCTCCTGCAGCTCGTGACGATCCCGCTGTTCGGCGCATGGGCGAGCCGCGTCGGCTCGGCGAACGTGGTGGTGTGGGGTGCGCTGGGAACGCTCCTCATCACCTTCCCGATGTACTTCCTGCTGCAGTTCGCGACGTTCCCGATCCTCGTCGGGACCATGATCGTCGGCGGCATCCTGCCGACGATGGCGTGGGCGGCGCTGGGCGGGCTCATGAACGACCTCTTCCCCGACCACTTCCGGTACTCGGCGCTGTCGTTCGCGTACGCCCTGGCCGCGACGCTGAGCGGCTTCGTGCCGTACCTGACGCTCAGTCTCGGCGAGGCGACCGGCTATGCCTGGTGGCACCCAGGCGTCATCCTCGCGATCATGTCTGCGGTGACGCTGGTGGCGGCCTTCCTCGCGTCCCGCCGCCGCGTGGAGCCGGAGCTGGCGACACGACCCGAGACGGCGACGGCGAACGCCTGACGAGACATCGAGGGAGCGGATGCCGCAGCGCGCGGCATCCGCTCGCTTTTCCGCCTTCACGCGGCCCGGGCTAGAATCGAGCGGCATCCCACACTCAGGCACGCTCACACAGTGCCGCACATATCGCTCGAGGAGTTCGCATGACCGACGCCCGCCCCGCACAGGGACAGATCCCCGACAAGCCCGCGCTGGAGGGCCTCGAGCAGAAGTGGGACGCCGCGTGGTCCGCGCAGGGCACGTACCTCTTCGACCGTGATCGCGCCGTCGAGGTCGGGCGCGGAGGCATCTACTCGGTCGACACTCCCCCGCCGACCGCCTCGGGATCGCTCCACATCGGCCACGTCTTCAGCTACACCCACACCGACGTCAAGGTGCGCTACGAGCGCATGCGCGGCAAGACGGTGTTCTATCCGATGGGCTGGGATGACAACGGCCTGCCGACCGAGCGCCGGGTGCAGAACTACTACGGCGTCCGCTGCGACCCGTCGCTGCCGTACGAGCCGGGCTTCACGCCGCCCTACGAGGGCGGCGACAACAAGTCCAGCCGCGCCGCCGACCAGATCCCGATCAGCCGCCGCAACTTCATCGAGCTCTGCGAGAGGCTGACCGTCGAGGACGAGAAGCACTTCGAGGCGCTCTGGCGCTCGCTCGGCCTGAGCGTCGACTGGACCCAGACCTACCGCACCATCTCCGACGACACGATGCGCACCAGCCAGCTGGCGTTCCTGCGCAATGTCGAGCGCGGCGAGGCGTTCCAGGACCTGGCGCCGACGCTCTGGGACATCGACTTCCGCACCGCTGTCGCGCAGGCCGAGCTCGAAGACCGCGACCAGCCGGCCGCGTATCACCGCGTCGCCTTCCACAGGACCGACGGGTCGGGCGACGTCTACATCGAGACCACGCGGCCCGAGCTGCTCGCCGCTTGCGTGGCGCTCGTCGCCCACCCGGACGACGAGCGGTATCAGCCGCTCTTCGGCACCACCGTGCGCACTCCGCTGTTCGACGTCGAGGTGCCCGTTCTCGCCCACCCGCTGGCCCAGCAGGACAAGGGCTCGGGCATCGCGATGATCTGCACCTTCGGCGACGTCACCGACATCGTCTGGTGGCGCGAGCTCCAGCTTCCGAACCGCACCATCCTCGGACAGGACGGCCGGGTGATGGCCGAGGCGCCCGACGTCATCGCCACGGATGCCGCCAAGGCGGCGTACGCCGAGATCGCCGGCAAGACGGTCTTCAGCGCGAAGAAGCGCATCGTCGAGCTCCTCCAGGAGTCCGGCGAGATGGAAGGCGACCCGAAGCCGTTCACTCACGCCGTGAAGTTCTACGAGAAGGGCGACCGCCCGCTGGAGATCGTCTCGACGCGCCAGTGGTACATCCGCAACGGCGCACGGGACGAGGCGCTGCGCGACAAGCTCATCGCCCTGGGCAAGAGCATGTCGTGGCATCCGGACTTCATGCGCGTGCGCTTCGAGAACTGGACGAACGGTCTCACCGGTGACTGGCTGGTCTCCCGTCAGCGCTTCTTCGGCGTTCCGATCCCGGTCTGGTACGCCCTCGACGAGAACGGCGACCGCGACTACGGCCGCGTTCTCACGCCCGACCTCGCCGCGCTCCCGATCGACCCTTCCACCGACGTGCCCCCCGGCTACACCGAGGACCAGCGCGGCGTCCCTGGCGGGTTCGACGGCGAGAACGACATCTTCGACACGTGGGCGACGTCATCCCTCACGACGCAGCTGGCCGGAGGCTGGGAGCGGGACCCGGAGCTGTGGAACCTCGTCACGCCGTTCGACGTCCGTCCGCAGGGACAGGACATCATCCGCACCTGGCTCTTCTCGACGCTGCTGCGCAGCGCCCTCGAAGACGACCGCGCGCCGTGGACGGATGCGGCGATCTCCGGCTTCATCGTCGACCCCGACCGCAAGAAGATGTCGAAGTCCAAGGGCAACGTGGTCACGCCCGCCGACATCCTCGCCCAGCACGGGTCGGACGCGGTGCGGTACTGGGCGGCCTCGAGCCGTCTCGGCACCGACGCGGCCTTCGACCCGCAGAACCCGACGCAGATCAAGATCGGCCGCCGCCTCGCGATCAAGGTGCTCAACGCCGCCAAGTTCGTCCTGTCGTTCCCGGTCCCCGAGGGCGCCGAGGTCACCCACGCGCTGGACGCATCGATGCTCGCCACGCTCCACGGCGTGGTGCGCGAGGCGACCAAGGCGCTCGAGGACTACGACCACGCCCGTGCTCTCGAGGTGACCGAATCGTTCTTCTGGACGTTCTGCGACGACTATCTCGAGCTGGTCAAGGAGCGCGCCTACAACCAGACCGATGTCGGCCAGGCCTCCGCCGCACTCGCGCTGCGCCTGGCGATGTCGGCGCTCCTCCGGCTGCTCGCGCCGGTGCTCGCCTTCGCCGCCGAGGAGGCCTGGTCCTGGTTCAACGAGGGCTCCGTGCACACGGCCGCGTGGCCCGTGGCGCCGGACGAGGAGTGGGGCGACCCGGCCGTGCTCACCGCGGTGAGCGCGGCGCTCGTCGGCGTGCGTCGCGCCAAGACGGAGGCCAAGGCGTCGCAGAAGACCCCGGTGGCGCGGGCGGTCATCGCCGCCCCGGCCGCGACCCTCGAGGCGCTCAAGCTCGCCGAGGGTGACCTCAAGGCGGTCGGCCGCATCGAGCGGATCGAGTACGCCGACGCCGACGCCGTGTCGGTGACCGACATCCAGCTCGCCACTCAGGAGGCCTGACATGCAGCTCGGAACACGCTGGACTTCGGGCGACGAGCCTCCCGCCGCCGTGCCGGACGCGCTGCGCCGCGGCGTCAAGTCCGTCGACGCGACGATCCCGGCCGACCAGTTCGGACAGCCTCGGCCGCGCTGGACGCTCACGTGGCTCGAAGGCAAGCCGATCGCCGAGCTCGACACCGGGATCATCGTGTCGCTCGACGCCGACGGCGAACCCGTCGCCCGGAACGATCCGGAAGACGGGTTCGGGTAGCATCCGCCGTCAGTCCTCCGGGGCGTCGTGCCGCGACGCCTCGAGCAGGAGCCTCACGGCGACCGCCGTCGCCACGAGGGTGACGCCGGCCGCGATGAGGAACGGCAGCCGGAGGTCGAAGCGCGCCACCCAGCCGCCCAGCAGCGTCGCGAAGGGGAAGATGCCCCACGTCAGACTGCGGATGATGCCGAGCACGCGGCCGAACAGGTGGCCGGGGATGATCGACTGACGCAGAGCGCCCCACGGCACGTTCCAGATCGACACGGCGCACGCCATCACCGCGTAGGCCACGGTGCCGGTGATCGCCTCCGGCGCCAGCCACACCCCGAACAGCCCGGCCGCGGCGACGACGTTCGCCGCGAGCATCACGCGGCCCCGTCCGAACCGCTGCACGAGACCGGGGGCGATGAGCGAGCCCACGAGGGCGCCCAGTCCGATGCCCGCTGTGACGAAGCCGATGGCGGCGGCGTCGACCGCGAGCTCGTCGAGGAAGTAGAGGAAGATCGGGGCCTGGGCGAAGGCGAATGCCGAGCCGACGACGCAGGTGAAGAGCACCATCGCCCGCAGGAAGCGGTGGTTCCAGAGGTACCCCAGCGCCTCCCGTGCCGAGACCGCCTCCGCCGGACGGGGCTGCGCGGCGGCGGGCAGCTCGGCGGCGGCCAACGGCTCCGCGGATGCGATCTCGCCCTGCGCGGCGATGGTCGCCGCGCGGTCGAGATCCCGCGGCTCGCGGAGGGGTCGCGCTGCGGAGAGCGGAAGGAGCAGTGCGAGGGCGATCGGGATGACGTAGCCGGTGGCGCCCACCCAGAGCGGCAGGGCGAGCGAGAAGGCGAACAGGACGCCTCCGATCGGCGCCGAGATGAAGTTGTCGATCGTGATCTGCGCCGCCTGGAGGAACCCGTTTGCGCGGTCGAGCCCTCGCCGGGGCACCAGGGTCGGGACGATCGAGTTCGTCGCGTTGTCGAAGAGCGTCTCACCCAGGCCGAAGACCAGCACGCCGGCCAGCAGCCACCACACCGTGATCGCTCCGGACACCGTCAGCGTCGCGAGCCCCACCGCGGCGAGGCCGCGGATCGTGTTCGCGATGGCCATGATCCAGCGCCGGTCGAAGCGGTCGACGATCATCCCGGCCGGCAGCCCGAACACGAGCCATGGCAGGAACGCGAGCGCGCTGATCGCCGCGATGGCGAGGGGATCCCGCGTGAGCGTCGTCGCGATCAGCGGCACCGCGACGCGTCCGACACCGTCGGCGAGATTGCTGAAGGCTGCCGCGGTCCACAGCTTGCCGAAGTCGCGGCCGAGCGGCACCCTGGCCGGTCGCTCGCTGCGCGACCCCTTCCGCGGCTGCGTGTCGGTGGCGGCGCTCATCGCGGGAGGATCCCGATCGCCGCGCGAGCTGTCGCGTCACGGCGGATGCCGTCGGCGGCCGCCTGAGCCGACACTGCGCGTCGGAAGGCGACGCCCGCGCGCCGTTCGACGCGTCCGAGGACGTGGGCGTCGAGGGCGGATGCCGCGCGCAGCAGGGCTCTGTCGAGCCCCGTGGCGGCGGCGGAGAGGGTTCCCGTCGTCACATCCGGGAGGGTGATGGTGGTCATGACTGCGCTCCTATCCTTCGAGTCCGGGGAGCGGGAACAGGTCGGCCCGGATGGTCACCGGGCGGACGTCCTCGCCGTTCTGTTCGCGGTACGTGTCGACCGCTTCGTCGATGAGGGCCATGATCGCCGTGGCGAGCTCTTTGCTCTGCTCGGGCGTGAGGCGCACGGTGGCCGTGGAGATCAAGCTCGCGTCCTGCCACGCGTTCTCTTCCGCGTTCAGGCCCCGGTCGATGAACCGCATGAGCTGCTCCTGGCGAAGCCGGAAGAACTCGCTCATCACGATCTGGGTCGCCGCACGGCCGGAGGGCGTCTTGAGCGCCTCCTCGTTCGCGAACGACACGCCGCCGACCGGACGCTCCCACCAGCGTTCCCGGCCTGATCCGCGGTCGGCCACCTCGTGGATGAGGTCGTGCTTGGCCAGCGCGCGGAGGTGGTAGCTGGTGGCGCCCGAGGACTCCCCCAGCCGCTCGGCGAGCGAGCTCGCCGTCTGGGGGCCGTACTGGCTGAGGATGTCGTAGATCTTCACGCGGAGCGGATGCGCCAGGGCCCGCAGCGCGCCGGCGTCGAGGACCCGGTCCTGCCGCCCGCTCGGGGCCGGCGAACGGTCGTCGGTGCTCGGGGCCGTGATCTCCTCGTCCATGGCTTCAGCGTACGACCGCAAAGGATTCTTTGCAAGTATTTCTTTGCATAAATTGGTTTGCAAAGCCTCGGCGGCAACGGTCGAGCCCGCGGCTAGGCTTGCGGGATGCCGACCAGCAATCCCCTCCTCTCCCCCAGCGCGCTGCCCTACGGACTGCCCGACTACGCCGCGATCCGGCCCGAGCACTACCTCCCCGCATTCGAGGAGGCGTTCGCCCGGCATTCGGCCGAGGTGTCGGCGATCACGAGGGCCCGGTCCATGCCGACCTTCGAGAACACGCTCGTCCCGCTCGAGGAGAGCGGCCGCCTGCTGGGCGACATCGCGCGCACCTTCTACACGGTCTCGTCCGCGGATGCGACGCCGGAGATCCAGGCGATCGAGGAGGAGCTCGCGCCGCTCACGTCGGCGCACCACGACTCCATCCAGCTCGACTCGGCCCTGTACTGGCGCATCAAGACGATCCACGACCAGCTGGACGAGCTCGACCTCACGCCGGAGCAGCGCTACCTCGTCGAGCGGCACCACACCGAGATGTCCCACGCCGGCGCCGGCCTCGGAGAGGAGGCGAAGAAGCGACTCACGGAGCTGAACCAGCGGCTCTCCACCCTCACCACCCAGTTCGAGAAGAACCTCCTCGCCGACACGAACGACCTGGCGGTCGTCTTCGATGACGCGCACGAGCTCGACGGGCTCTCGGAGGGTGAGCTGTCCGCTGCGGCCCAGGCCGCCGCCGACCGCGGCCTGGACGGCAAGTGGGTCGTGACGCTCACGCTCTTCACCGGCCACCCGTACCTCGCCGCCTTGACCGATCGTGCGTCGCGGGCGCGCCTCTTGGAGGCGTCGCGCTCGCGCGGCTCGCGGGGCAACGACAACGACAATCGCCAGACGCTCCTCGAGATCGTGCGGCTGCGCGCGGAGCGCGCAGCACTGCTCGGCTACGACTCGCACGCGGCCTACATCACCTCCGACCAGACCGCGGGCTCCCCCGCCGCCGTCCACGACCTGCTCCGCCGGCTGGCGGTGCCCGCCGCCCGCAACGCCCGCCGCGAGCAGGAGAAGCTGCAGGCCATCGTCGACGCCGAACCGGCACCGTTCGCCCTCGAGGCGCACGACTGGGCGTTCTACACCGAGAAGGTGCGCGCCGCCGAGTACGACCTCGACCGTGCCGCGCTGCGCCCGTGGTTCGAGGCCGAGAGGGTGCTGCAGGACGGCGTCTTCCGCGCGGCCACCGAGCTGTACGGCATCACCTTCACCGAACGCGACGACCTCGCCGGCTACCACCCCGATACGCGGGTGTTCGAGGTGCACAACGCGGACGGCTCGGCGCTCGGGCTGTTCATCCTCGACCTCTACACGCGCGACACCAAGCGCGGGGGCGCGTGGATGAACTCGATCGTGCTGCAGTCGCGCCTGCGCGGCACCGCTCCGATCGTGGTGAACAACCTCAACGTGTCCAAGCCCGCCGCCGGGCGCCCGACGCTCCTCAGCCTCGACGAGGTCACCACGCTCTTCCACGAGTTCGGGCACGCCCTCCACGGGCTCTTCGCAACCGTGACATATCCGCACTTCGCGGGGACGAACGTGTTCCGCGACTTCGTCGAGTTCCCCAGCCAGGTCAACGAGATGTGGATCTACTGGCCCGAGATCCTCGCCTCGTACGCCCGGCACATCGAGACCGACGAGCCGCTGTCCGCCAGCATCGTCGAGAGGCTTCACGCCTCCGAGGCCTTCAACCAGGGCTTCGCGACGAGCGAATACCTGGCCGCGGCGTGGCTCGACCAGGCGTGGCACTCGCTCTCGGTCCAGGACGCCGCGGCGGACCTGGACGTCGCCGCGTTCGAGGCATCCGCCCTCGCCGACATCGGGCTGGACAACCCGGCGGTGCCGACACGCTACTCGTCCACCTACTTCGCCCACGTGTTCTCGGGCGGGTACAGCGCGGGGTACTACTCCTACATCTGGAGCGAGGTGCTCGACGCCGACACGGTCGAATGGTTCCGCGAGAACGGCGGCCTGCGCCGTGAGAACGGCGATCGCTTCCGTGATCGCCTGCTCGGCGTCGGCGGTTCCAAGGACCCGCTGGAGGCGTACCGCGACTTCCGGGGCCGGGATGCCGACACCCAGCCGCTCCTCGAGCGCCGGGGTCTCGCAGGCTAGACGCCGTCCCGGTGCGAGACCGCCCACGCCGCGGCGGCCGCCCGCGAGGGCACGCCGAGCTTGGTGCGCGCATTCGCCACGTGCCGGTGCACCGTGTGCACACTCAGGAACAGCTCCGCGGCGATCTGGGCGTCGGTGAGGCCCTGTGACACGAGCAGCAGGACCTCGAGTTCGCGGCCAGAGATGGGCGAATCGGCCTCGCGAGCGCCAGGCTCGGCAGGGGGAGCTTTCACAAGGTCGCCCGCCAGCGCGGCCTCCGGGACGCCGTCGAACGCGAGGGCGCGCCTCAGGAAGGCAGATGAGTCGCCGTGCCACGGATGGTGGTCGGAGCCGTCGAGCACCTCCAGATGCGCGCCGGGGATGGCGGACGCCGTGGCCGTGCCGAGCGCGAGGCGGATGGCCCGGTCGCCGCGGCGGTGCAGCACGAGAGTGGGCGCCGTCACGGCGGCTGCGTCGGCGCGCGCGTCGAACGAGTACACCGCCTCGAGGCCGGCGGCGGCCGACTCCGCCGTCGCGGTGGAGCGCTGATGGCGCGCATACGCGCGGCGCTGCTCCGCCGTCGCGTCCGGGTAGAAGATGTCGGACATCACCCGCGAGCTCACCCCCCAGCTGCTGCGGACGAGGTCGACCAGCGCCGCCCGATCCCCCGCCGACGCGATCGAGGCCCCGTCGAGGTAAGCGCCGGCCAGGATGAGCCGGCGCACGCGCTCGGGGTGGCGTGCGGCGAACGCGACCGCGACGGCGCACCCCGACGAGCCGGCGAAGAGCGTCGCCTGCTCGGCGTCGGCAGCGTCGAGGACCGCCTTCATCGCGTCGACGTGCGGCTCCAGCGTGTCAGGGGTGCCGGTGCGGGAACGCGAGAGTCCGCTGCCCGGAGGGTCCATCCGGATGACACGACGGTGGCGGGCCATCGCCTGGACGAACCGGCGGAAAGGCTCATACTCCCAGTCGCGCTCGAGGTGGCTCATCCACCAGCCGCCGACCAGCACCGGTGCGCCGTCGCCGAGCTGCGACCAGGCGACATCGTCGGAGCCCGACCAGGCATACCGGACGTCGATGGGGGTGGACACGACATCAGTATGGGCCACGGTCCGGCCCGCCGGGAGCGGGCCGGACCGCGGCACACGGAGCGTCGGTGCAGGCAGCGTGGTCACGCGTCCAGCCGGTAGAACGACCAGGCCGGGTGCTCGATCGGCAGGCGTTCGGCGCGTCGCAGCCCCGCCGCAGCACTCCACGCCATGACGGTCGGCGCGCGCAGCACGGTGCCGTGGGCGTGGCCGCTGCCCTCGGCGAGGGTGGCGGGCAGGCAGTGGAGCACGCTGAACGCCGAGAACATCCGGTCGAGCGGCCCGGCAGGCGCGAGGAACTCGTCCTCGACCTTGGCGTCCCCGATGAGGACCGCGCCGCCGGGGGCGAGCAGTCCGGCGAGCGACGACAGGGCCCGCTGCGGATCGTTCATGTCGTGGAGTGCGAGGAAGACCGTGACCAGCGTCGCCGGCCCGCCCACCAGCGCCCGGAGCGCGGCGTCGTCGCCGACGTCGGCGCACTCGAAGCGCACGCGGTCCGCGACACCCGCCGTCTCGGCGTTGCGTCGCGCCTCCTCGATCGACGCGGCATCGAGGTCGACGCCGAGGACGACAGCCCGCGGGAAACGCCGGGCGAGGGCGATGGTGGACCAGCCGGTGCCGCAACCGGCGTCGACGATCGTCCCGCCCGCCTCGAGTTGAGACTCGATGTCGGGCAGCTGCTCAAGCCACGACGGCAGCGCGTGCGTGTAGCCCGGTCGGTAGATGACCTCCAGGCCGTTGCGCACGGGGGCGCCGAAGCGGGCGAAGCTCACGGCGCCGTCGGCGGTGAACGACTCTGCGACCGCATCGAACGCCGAGGCGATGCCGGCGAACATCGAGGCGAGCCCCGCACCGTGCACGGGTGACGTCGGATCGAGCAGGACCGCTCGATGCGCGGCGGGAAGCCGGTAGCGTCGCCGTGTCCCCGCCTCGCTCTCGAGGATCCCGGCGATCGCCTGCTGGTCGAGCCACTCGCGCAGCTGACGCTCACCGTATCCGGTGAGGCCCGCCAGGTCGTGCGCCGTGACCCCGCCGGCGGCGTCGATGGCGGCGTACAGGCCCAGCCGGTGTCCGAGCTCGATGGTGAGCAGCTCGAGGGCGGGGCCGACGGATTCCAGCAGGCGCTGCGTGAGTGCCGCCGCCTGCTCGTCGGGGCCGATGATGACCGGCTCTGACAGCGCGTCCGCGCGGTCGAGGATCGTGGTGGTGGACATTCGGATTCCTTTCTGGTGCGACGCCGGGCGCATGCCCGCGTCTGGTGGACAGTCCACCCGGCAGAGCCGGTGGACGGCATCGGCAGGATCTGCCATTGCGGATCGGGCGGGATGGCCGGAACCGGCCATCCCGGTGGTGGTTCAGCGCAGCCGGCTCGCCACGGCCGCAGCCTTCTGATGCCTGAGGGCGATCCAGGTCGCGTCGGCGCGGGCGATCTCGTCGCCACGCGCGTCTACCATCGCGACGGACGTCTCGTAGCGACGACCGCGGGCTTCGCGCGTCCAGCTGTGCACGACGAGGTGCTCGCCGACGCGCGGTCGGCGGTCGACACGAGCGGTCATCGTGCCGAGGAGACAGAGGATGCCCTGCTCGAGCGCCGCGGCCGGATAGCTGGTGCAGTCGAGCGCCGCCCAGACCGCCGGATACCAGGCGAGCCCCGCGTGGGCGAACGCGCCCGACACGGTCCACGGCGCCGCCAGCCGGTCGTCGTGGCCGACGACGGGGCCGGGGGTCACGTGCATCCCGTCGGCCCGGCGCGGCCCGCAGACGACGCAGTCCGAGAGCGCGTGACGCACGCCGACGAGCGGATGCCGCTCCCGCGCGTGCACGGCGTCGGCGAACGAGGGTGCGAGCGGAGCGGCGGCGGCGACCAGGGCGCCGGGATGCGCCCTTGCGACGTCCTTGCGCCGGTCGCGGACGACTACGCCGCCCGCGCCTTCGTCGAAGACGCCGAGCGACCGACCGAGCGGGACGGGGCTCTGCAGGACGACGGACACGGTGTCGCCGTCGACGTGCTGCGCGATGGAGCCGGCCGCGAACCCGCCGTTGGCGGAGCCGCGGGGGCCGTTGAGGTGGCGCTCGATGAGGACGGACCCGACCGGACGCGCGCCATGCCCGTCATCCGAGCCGAGTGCGTGCGTCTCGACGGATGTCGACGGAGAGTGAAGCGAGATGATGAGAGCTGACATGCTCACAAGTGAACGTGCGAGGGCGGCCCGCCCGCGTCGCACGGTCGGGCCATTCGCCGGTGGCCCGAACCGGCCAGTCCCGGGTTGTGCCGGCGAGTCGAGCCCGTCACCGCGCCGCGCAGCTGTGCCTCAGAGCATGCCCAAGCTCCGGGCGAAAGCTCGCACCCGTGCGGCCATCACGGCGGGCACCTCCCCCACCGCGAAGTGCCCGCCCTCTTCGAGACGCTCGAAGACCCGCAGATCGCGGTAGAAGCGGCGCGCCAGTGATTCGGGGTAGTCGCCCTCGTGGCGCTGGATGTGGACGGATGCCGGAACCACGACCGGTGGCATCTCTTCGGGCTGGTCGGCCCCCTCGTAGTAAGGGCGGAACGAAGAGCCGATGGTCTGCGTGGTCCAGTAGACCATCGCCTCGGTGAGGATGCGGTCGCGCGAGATCCGGCGTTCGACGGCCCGTGGATCGCCTGTGGTCGTGTCGCTCCACTCGACGAGCTTCTCCGCCAGCCACGCGACCAGCCCCGCCGGAGAGTCGTTCAGTGCGGCCGCCAGCGTGTCGGGTCGCGTCGCCTGCACGTGGCCGTACGCGCCGTTGGCGCCGCCCCACTGCTCGAGGCGTGAGAAGAACGGCAGTCGGCGCTCATGCCGGCCTCCGGCCGACGCGGCGAATCCGGCAACGGCCGGAACCGATCGAGACGCTCGCGCAGATCGGCCAGCTCAACGTCGGGGATGTGGATCGAGAAGGGGCGCGCGGTCACACGCCGACGCTATCGGCCACCCCCGACAGCCACGCGTACGGCGTCCCTGTCAGCCCGCAGTCCCGCAGACCGGTCGCGATCAGGCGCTCTTGCGCTTCTCCCGCAGCACCAGCGTGGGGGCAGCGCCCTCGTCGACCGCGGCGCGGGTCACGACCACCTTGTCGACGTCGTCGGTGGACGGGATCTCGAACATGATCGGCCCGAGCACGTCCTCGAGGATCGCGCGGAGTCCCCGGGCACCGGTCTTGCGCGCCACGGCGAGATCTGCGATCGCCTCGAGCGCCTCGCGCTCGAACTCGAGCGAGACGCCGTCGAGCTCGAACATGCGCTGGTACTGCTTGACCAGGGCGTTCTTCGGCTCGACGAGGATCTCCATGAGGGCCTCCTGGTCGAGCGGCGAGACCGATGCGACCACAGGCAGACGCCCGATGAACTCGGGGATGAGGCCGAACTTGTGCAGGTCCTCGGGCCGCACCTCGCTGAACAGGCTGAGATCGTCGCCCTTGTCGTGGAGCGGGGCGCCGAAGCCGACGCCGTGCTTGCCCACGCGCGACGAGATGATGTCTTCCAGTCCCGCGAACGCGCCGGCCACGATGAACAGCACGTTCGTGGTGTCGATCTGGATGAACTCCTGGTGCGGGTGCTTGCGGCCGCCCTGCGGCGGAACGGACGCGACCGTGCCCTCGAGGATCTTCAGCAGCGCCTGCTGAACGCCCTCCCCCGACACGTCGCGCGTGATGGAGGGGTTCTCGGCCTTGCGGGCGATCTTGTCGACCTCGTCGATGTAGATGATGCCGGTCTCGGCGCGCTTCGTGTCGAAGTCCGCGGCCTGCAGGAGCTTGAGGAGGATGTTCTCGACGTCTTCGCCGACGTAGCCCGCCTCGGTCAGCGCAGTGGCGTCGGCGACCGCGAAGGGCACGTTCAGGCGCTTGGCGAGGGTCTGGGCGAGGTAGGTCTTGCCGCAGCCGGTGGGCCCGAGCAGCAGGATGTTGCTCTTGGCGATCTCGATCTCGTCGGCGCGCTGCTCGGCCGACTGGATGGTGCCATGCGCGCGCACGCGCTTGTAGTGGTTGTACACCGCGACCGACAGCGCCCGCTTGGCGTCGTGCTGGCCGACGACGTACTCCTCGAGGAACGCGAAGATCTCACGCGGCTTCGGCAGATCGAAGTCGGCGACCACGCCCGACGAGGACTCGGCCATGCGCTCTTCGATGATCTCGTTGCACAGTTCGACGCATTCGTCGCAGATGTAGACGCCGGGACCCGCGATCAGCTGCTGGACCTGCTTCTGGCTCTTGCCGCAGAAGGAGCACTTGAACAGGTCGGCGCTCTCACCGATGCGTGCCATGCGGCTCCTCCTCGTCACCGCCGGGGAAGCCCCCAGCTGTCTCCGAGCCTAATAGGTGGGGCCGACAAGCGGCGGCATTGCGACGCACGTTGTGGACGGCCGTGGTTCGCGCTCAGCGGACACCGGACGACGAAGCGCCCCGCCACCCGACGTGCGGATGGCGGGGCGCCCGGCGCGGAACGCAGCCCTACTTCGTGAGCGCGGCCTGCTGACCCCGCTTGCGCGTGGTGAGCACCTGGTCGACGAGGCCGTACGCGACCGACTCCTCGGCGGAGAGGATCTTGTCGCGGTCGATGTCCTTGTTGACCTCCTCGACCGACTTGTTCGAGTGCTTCGCGAGCGTCTGCTCGAGCCAGGTGCGCATGCGCATGATCTCCTGCGCCTGGATCTCGATGTCCGACGCCTGGCCGTGGCCGGCCTCGCCCATCGCGGGCTGGTGGATGAGGATGCGCGCGTTCGGCAGCGCCAGGCGCTTGCCCGGCGCGCCGGCCGCGAGCAGCACGGCCGCAGCGGACGCGGCCTGGCCGAGCACCACGGTCTGGATCTGCGGCGACACGTACTGCATGGTGTCGTAGATCGCGGTCATCGCCGTGAACGAGCCGCCGGGCGAGTTGATGTACATGATGATGTCGCGATCGGGGTCCTGGCTCTCGAGCACGAGGAGCTGGGCCATCACGTCATCGGCTGACGCGTCGTCGACCTGGACACCCAGGAAGATGACGCGGTCCTCGAAGAGCTTGTTGTACGGGTCCTGGCGCTTGTAGCCGTAGGCCGTGCGCTCCTCGAACTGCGGCAGGATGTAGCGGCTGCCGGGCATCTGGAGCCCCTGCGGGGCGCTGGGTCCGAAGGTGGGGGTCTGCATTCGGGTTCTCTCTCTTTCGCCTTCGAAGCCGTCAGTTCGCCGTGCCGCCGCCGCCGATGACATCGGTGGCGGACTCGCGGATGTGGTCGACGAAGCCGTACTCGAGCGCCTCCTCGGCCGAGAACCAGCGGTCGCGGTCGCCGTCGGCGTTGATCTGCTCGACCGACTTCCCGGTCTGCGCGGCGGTGATCTCGGCGAGGCGCTTCTTCATGTCGAGGATCAGCTGCGCCTGCGTCTGGATATCGCTGGCGGTGCCGCCGAAGCCGCCGTGCGGCTGGTGGAGCAGCACGCGGGCATTGGGGGTGATGTAGCGCTTGCCCTTGGTGCCTGCGGTGAGCAGCAGCTGGCCCATCGAGGCCGCCATGCCGATGCCGACGGTGACGATGTCGTTCGGCACGAACTGCATCGTGTCGTAGATCGCCATGCCGGCGGTGATCGAGCCACCCGGCGAGTTGATGTAGAGGTAGATGTCCTTCTCGGAGTCCTCCGCGGCGAGAAGCAGGATCTTGGCGCAGATCTCGTTGGCGTTGTCGTCACGCACCTCCGACCCCAGCCAGATGATGCGGTCCTTCAGCAGCCGGTCGAAGACGCTGGTCGCGACAAGTGGTTCGGCCATGTGTACTCCTGTTTCCTTGGGTCGCCATCGAATCTACCGGGGCGCCGCGAGCGACCCGCGCGTGTTCGCCCTGGGCAGATCGGGCGGAACGAGAAGAGGACGGATGCCGCGGCATCCGTCCTCCTCGTCACCCGGTCTCGGTGCGAGCACCGAGAGGAGCGGGCGTCACTCCTTCTCTGCGGCAGCCTTCTTGGCCGGAGCCTTCTTGGCCGGTGCCTTCTTCGCGGGAGCCTTCTCGGCGTCGGCGTCGGCCTTCTTGGCGGCGGTCTTGCGCGCGGGGGCCTTCTTGGCCGGCTTCTCGGCGGCCTCGGCGTCGGCATCCGTCGTCGCCTGCTCCTCGGCGACCTCGTCCTCGCCTTCAGCCTCGTCCTCGACGGCCACGAAGCCCGTGAGGTCCACCGGCTCGCCGTTCGTGTCGACGACCTTCACCTTGCCGAGGGCGACGGCCAGCGCCTTGTTGCGGGCGACCTCGCCGACGATGGCGGGAAGCTGGTTGCCCTCCTGCAGCGCGTTGACGAACTCCTGCGGAGCCATGCCGTACTGCGCGGCCGACTGCACGAGGTACTGCGTGAGCTCGTCCTGGGAGACCTGCACGTTGACCGTCTCGGCGATCTTGTCGAGCAGCATCTGCGTCTTGAACTGCTTCTCGCTCGCCTCGGCGACCTCGGCGCGGTGCACATCATCCTCGAGGCGGCCCTCGCCCTCGAGGTGGTTGTGCACCTCGTCCTCGATGAGCTGCGGCGGCACGGGGATCTCGACCTGCTCCAGCAGCGTCTCGATCAGCTTGTCGCGCGCGGCGGAGCCCTGCGTGAAGGCGCCCTGCTGGCCGACGCGCTCCTTGAGGCTGTCGCGCAGCTCGCCGATGGTGTCGAACTCGCTCGCGATCTGGGCGAAGTCGTCGTCCGCCTCGGGAAGCTCGCGCTCCTTGACGGCCTTGACCGTCACAGACACCTCGGCCTCCTCGCCGGCGTGGTCGCCGCCGACGAGCTTGGAGCGGAACGTGGTGTCCTCGCCCGCGGTGAGCGAGTCGATGGCCTCGTCGATGCCCTCGAGGAGCTCACCCGAGCCGACCTCGTACGACACGCCCTCGGCGCGGTCGATCTCGGCGCCGTCGATGGTCGCGACGAGGTCGAGTTCCACGAAGTCGCCGGTCGCGGCGGGGCGGTCGACGGTGACGAGCGTGCCGAAGCGGGCGCGCAGGCGGTCCAGCTCCTCGTCGACGGCGGCCTCGTCGACCTCGACCGCGTCGACCTCGACCGTCGTGCCCTCGAAGGACGGCAGCTCGAACTCGGGACGGACGTCGACCTCGACCTCGACCTCGAGGTCGCCCGAGAAGTCCTTCTCGTTCGGCCACTCGGTGACCTCGGCCGACGGCCGGCCGAGGACGCGCAGCTCGTTGGCGGCGACGGCCTCGCGGTAGAAGGTGTCCAGCCCTTCGCTGACGGCGTGCTCGAGCACGGCCACGCGGCCGATGCGCTGGTCGATGATGGGCGCCGGGACCTTGCCCTTGCGGAAGCCGGGGATCTGCACGTCCTGCGCGATGTGCTCGTACGCGTGCTTGATCGAGGGCCCCAGCTCGTCGGGGCTGACCGTGATGTGCAGCTTGACCCTGGTCGGGCTGAGCTTCTCGACGGTGCTGTTCACCATGCCTGTTACTTCTCCTCTATCGGACCGCGCGAGGACGCGGCGGGCTGAAGGTCTGGGTTCGGAAATTCCGTGGCCGTGATGTCGGGGCGACAGGATTTGAACCTGCGGCCTCCCGCTCCCAAAGCGGGCGCTCTACCAAGCTGAGCTACGCCCCGGGCGGGTTCGCACGCGTGCGCGCGCCGTTCGGCCCCGAGAAGTCTAGCCGACCGAGCCGGTCGGTTCCTGCGCAGCCCTCACATCCGCTCGACCCACTGCGCCCGCCAGTCGGGGGCAGGGAAGGGCTTCGTCCAGTACGCAGTCTCCTTCGCGATGCGGCCGTCGCGCATCTCGAACACGAACACCGTCTGGTACGGATCGCCGTCGCCGTAGTCCAGGTCGGCCTGCAGCACCCACAGGTCGCCGTCGCCCACCAGCCGGCGCGGCGAGATCGCCGGAAGCCGCGGGAACGACCCGTAGACCGCACGCCGGTTGTCCGCCCCGACGATCCGCTCCCCCGACTGCGGCCACTCCATGACGGCATCGTCGTGGAACAGATCGTCCATGCCGGCGACCACGCCCGCGTTCAACGTCGCGACGAGATCCTCGACCACCTGCCTGCCCGTGCGCTCCATCGCGGCGTCCTCTCTCGGCCGCGCGTCTGGATCGACTCGGAACGGGATGGCCGTCGCGATGTACTACGATTGGTCGGTGCCCGTCAGCGGGCGCACGGGGATGTAGCTCAATGGTAGAGCCTCAGTCTTCCAAACTGATGGTGCGGGTTCGATTCCCGTCATCCCCTCCGATGCCCCGAGCGGTCGGCCGACAGCCTGCCGTGCTCGGGGCTTCTGCATTCACGCGATCTGCGCTATCGCGGGCGTCCCGCCCAAGGGCAGACTGGCATGAGCACCGTTCCCCGCTCAGGAGGCGCGATGGGCAACCGCAGGCCGACGCCACAGTGGCCGCAGGCGCGCAAGCTCCCCCGCCGGCCCGCGTCGACGCTCGCCGAGCGGTGGACGCGGATCGACGACGTCGACGTGTTCTACCGCGAGTCGCCGCATGCACCGCCGGATGCCCGGGTGATGGCGCACATCCACGGCTTCGGTCTCTCGGGGCGCTACCTACTCCCGACGGCGGAGCGGCTCGCGGACGAGTTCCACACGTACGTCCCCGACCTGCCGGGGTTCGGGCGCAGCGGCAAGCGGCGGGACATGCTCGACATCCCCGATCTCGCGCGCGTCGCCGTCGACTTCCTCGATGATCGCGGCGTCCGGAAGGCCACGCTGGTCGGCAACTCGATGGGCTGCCCCGTGATCATCGAGTGTGCGCACCGCTACCCCGAGCGTGTCGACCGCGCGGTGCTGGTGTCCCCCGCCGGCGGACTGTTCAATCAGCCGCTGCGCCGTGCCATCCGGCAGCTGTCGGCCGACGCGCCGCGCGAGCCGACCCGCATGGCGCGGGTCGCCGTGCCGGACTACGTGCGCTTCGGCGTGCCCAGCACGATGCGCATGTTCCGCGCGCTCACGCAGTACCCGTCGCTCGAGCGCCTGCTCGAGCTCCGCATCCCGACGCTGGTCGTGCTCGGTCAGCGCGACCCGCTGCTGCCCCACGCGCATCGCATCGACGAGATCGCGAGCCAGACCGACAGTCACGTCCTCATCGTGCTGCTGGAGGGGGCGGCGCACGCGATCAACTTCAGCCACCCCGGCCAGCTCGCCCACGTGATCCGCCTCTTCATGGACGACCTCCCGATCGAGAACGACCCGGAATGGCCGGGACACGTGCGGCTGTACGAGGTGCACCGCGGCACGCACCACCCGCCGGCGAAGAGCTGAGCCGTCGCCTCGACCCGTCAGCCGACGGGGGTCGCGTCGCGATGCTCCTCCACGTGGGCGAGGTAGTGCTCGGCGTTGCGCAGCAGTCCGGCGCGCTCCTCGGCGGTGAGCGCGCGGCGCACCTTCGCCGGCACGCCGGCCACGAGCGAGCCGTCGGGGATCTCGGAGCCCTCCAGCACGACGGCGCCGCCGGCGACGAGGCATCCGTCGCCGATCCTCGCGCCGTTGAGGACGACGGCGCCCATCCCGATCAGCGAGCCGTCGCCGATCGTGCAGCCGTGGACGACGGCGTTGTGGCCGACCGAGACGTTCTCGCCGATCACGACGGGCCTGCCGGCGTCGACGTGGACCGACACGTTGTCCTGCAGGTTGCTGTTGCGCCCGACCGTGATGGTGTCGCCGTCGGCGCGGAGGACCGCGTTGTACCAGACGCTCGCGCCCTCGGCGAGGGTGACTCCCCCGACGACGCGTGCACCGGCGGCGACGAAGGCGGTGGGGTGCAGGTCGGGCGTCCTGCCCGCGGCAGAGAGGACTGATGCTCCGGGTGCGACCGTCATGATCCGACCCTATTGGCCAGTGCCGTCTGGATAGCCTCGGTGTACCAGGGCGCGAGGGTGTCGGCGAAGGTCACCGTGAGGTGATCCTGGTCCCGGTAGACGTTCGCACCGCCGACGACCGGTGCACAGGTTTCCGACGCGCAGAAGACGTCGGTGAAGTCGAGCAGCGTGACCGCGTCGAGGCCGGATGCCGCGTCGCGGAGCGGATCGTCGGCCACCAGCACGTCCGATCGGGCGGCGTCGCACTCGGACGTGTCGCGGGTGCGCAGGCACTTGTTCGGATCCGTCTCCCACACCGGGTTGTCGACGACGGTGATGACGGGGATGCCGCGCTCCGTCACTGTGCTCCACGCGTCGCGGTAGCCCGCGACGGCCGCGTCGTGGGCCGAGTCGAAGCCGGCCGGCGAATACGGGGTCGTCGCGATGGCCGCGGTGAAGACGGCGTCGAGGTCTGCGTCGTCGATCGCCCGCTGGACGCGCTCCCGCCATTCGGTGCACGCGGCGCCGAAGGCGCCGGGGGTCGAAAGCGGGGTCGCATTCCACGGGCACGCGCCCTTGAACCACGTCACGAGCTGCCAGCCGTTGTCCTGCGCCATGCGCTGGAAGGTCGAGAGCAGCTGGTAGGCGTGGCTGTCGCCGATGAGGGCGACGCGCGGCGCGTCCGGATCGTCCGAGCCGAACGTGCACGACACCGGGCGCGAGTCGGTGAGCTGCACGAAGCACTGCTCGTCGGCCGGCCGGTCGATGCCCGCGAAGCCGGGTGCCGGCAGGATCGTGTCGCCGAACGCGGCGTCCGCGCACGAGGGATCGAGGACGGATGCCGCACCGAAGCACTCCGGCGGATTCTGCTGCAGCTCGGCGATGTCGCGCGTGCCCCGTTCGTACAGCGGTGCGTTCGCGAACCACGCGGTGCCCGCGACCAGGGCGACGACGACCATGCCGGCCAGCGACGACCACAGCGTCACCCGCGCCGGACGCCGCGTGAGCACCTTCCAGCCGCGGACCGGATCCTCGACGAACCGCTTCGTGAGCCACGCGAGCACGAAGCACAGCACCAGCAGCGACACGCGGTGGTAGATCGTCAGTCCCCAGAACGGCACCGACGGCGCGATGACGATGAGCGGCCAGTGCCACAGGTACAGCGAGTACGAGATGTCGCCGACGAACTGAGCGGGACGGATCGAGAGGATCCTCGTCGGATACCACCAGCGGTCGGTGTTGGACGCGGCGATGACGGCCGCAGCGCCGAGCGTGGGAACAGCGGCCATATAGCCGGGGAAGGGCGTCTGCCCGTCGAATGTGAAGGTCGCGTAGAGGAGCGCGGCGATGCCCGCCCAGCCCAGCAGGAAGCTCCCGACGGCGTGGCGCACGCGCAGCAGCGGGACGAGGGCGATGAGCGCGCCGACGCCGAACTGCCACATGCGGCCGAACGTCACGAAGTAGGCAGGTGCGGGGTCGGTGATCGTGAAGACGACGCAGAACACGAACGAGACGGCCGTCACGAGCCCGAGCGCCACGATGATCGCCCGCCGACGCGCGCCGCGGAACCACTTCACCGCGACCCAGGCGGCCAGCAGCATGATGAGCGGCCACATCACGTAGAACTGCTCTTCCAGCGACAGCGACCAGTAGTGCTGGACCGTCGTCGGCTCGCCGCCGTGGTTGAGATAGTCGGCGGAGTTGAGCGCCAGGTACCAGTTCTCGACGTAGAACGTCGACGCCAGGATCTCTCGCACCTCGTTCGGCAGCGCCGACGTGGGCATGAGGTACGGCGACATCACCACGACGGCGCAGAACAGCAGCACCAGGAGCGATGCGGGGAGCAGGCGTCTTGCGCGGCGGGCCCAGAACTGGCCGAGACGGACGGTGCCGGTCGCCGTGAGCTCCCGCATCAAGTGGGACGTGATGAGGAAGCCCGAGATGACGAAGAAGATGTCGACGCCGATGTAGCCGCCGGTGACACGGCCGGGCCAGAAGTGGTAGAGCACGACGCAGAGCACGGCGATCGCGCGAAGACCCTGCACGTGCGGCAGGAAGCGCGACGGCTCCGCGTGCTCCGGGGAGCGGTCGCGCGGCTCGCGCGTCACGGTCTTGGCGGGATCGCCCAGATGCTGCGGTCCGAGGTCGTGATCGGCGGAAGGCACGAATCGACGTTAGCCGCTGTGGTCGCCGCACCCGAACCGACGGGCCCGGAGGCAGCTGTTTAGCCCAGCCTTCACTTGCTTGCGGAATGACTCCCGCTGAGTACCGTTGCAGTCATTGGAGGCCGATCGCCCAGCTGAGCGACCCTCCGAACGATGGAGGCCAGACATGTCGAACACCCAGACCACCCCCGCCACCGCTGCAAACCCCGACGTCGCCGCCGCGACCGCGCAGTTCCTCGCTCCCGTCGTACTGGGGCTGCAGGCGCTCGCCGTCAACGGCAAGCAGGCGCACTGGAATGTGCGCGGCGCGAACTTCATCGCGATCCACGAGCTGCTCGACTCCGTGGTCGCCCACGCGCAGGACGGCGCCGACCAGGCCGCCGAGCGGATCGTCGCCCTGGGGCTGCCGATCGACGCGCGGGTCGCCACGGTGGCGCAGAAGACCGCCAGCGCGGTGCCGGCGGGCTTCACGCAGTGGGAGGCGCTCATCCGCAACGTCATCACCGACATGGATGCCGTCATCGCCGACGTCCAGGCGGCGATCGACGGCCTGGACGAGTTCGACCTCACGAGCCAGGACATCGCGATCGGCATCAAGGAGTCGCTCGAGAAGGACCGCTGGTTCCTCTTCGCGCACCTCGCCGAGTGACGCCGGACCTGTGACGAGAGCCCTCGGGGATCCCGGGGGCTCTCGTCGTCAGGGGCTCTGCAGGAACGCGAGGACGGCGAGCACCCGCCGGTGCTCGGTGCCCGATTCCTCCAGGCCGAGCTTGGCGAAGATCGCGCTGATGTTCTTCTCGACAGCGCCCACCCCGATGAACAGACGCTCGGCGATGCTCCCGTTGCTGCGTCCCTCGGCCATCAGCGTCAGCACGTCCCGCTCCCGCGGCGTGAGGCTCGAGAGCGGGTCGGGACGCGCGGACAGCAGAGCCTGTACGACGACCGGATCCAGCACGGTGCCCCGCTCCCGCACGCGCCGCACGGCGTCGGTGAACTCCTCGAGCGAGGTCACCCGGTCTTTGAGCAGGTAGCCGACGCCCCCTTCGCCGCCGGCCAGCAGCTCGCGGGCATACACCGCCTCGACGTATTGACTGAGCACCAGGATGCCGACTCCGGGAAGCGCCGCCCGCACGTCGAGCGCAGCCCGGATGCCCTCGTCGCGGAACCCCGGCGGCAGGCGCACGTCGAGGATCGCGACATCCGCCTGCGCGTCGCGCACACGCGCCACCACATCCTGCGCGTCGCCCCATGCCCCGGCGGTGAGGTAGCCGGCCTCGTCGAAGAGTCTCACCAGGCCCTCGGCCAGGAGGAGCGAATCCTCGAACAGCACGACGCGGAGCGGGCCGGAGGCGCCCGTCGCCTCAGAGGCCGAAGCGGTCACGGCGTGCCCGCCAGGGGGACGTGGGCGCCGACCGATGTCGGCCCGCCGATAGGGCTCCGAACGTCCAGCACGCCCCGCAGGCCCGCGACGCGCTCACGAAGACCTTCCAGGCCGTGGCCCGGCGTGACCACTGCGCCCCCGCGCCCGTTGTCGACCACCCAGACGTCCAGGTGCGTCGCAGCACCGCCCGCCGCGCGCCGCAGCGACGCCTGCAGGGTCGCGGCGGTGGCGCCGGAGTGCTTGACGGCGTTCGTCATCAGCTCGGCCACCACGAAGTAGACGCCTCGTGCCGTCTCCTGGCTCACCGCCCGGTCGATGGCGGGGTCGACGTCGACCTGGACGGCCAGCGGCGAACCCGCGGCGAGGGCGTCGAGCGCCGCGGCGAGTCCGCGATCCTGCAGCAGCGGCGGGGCGACGCCGCTGGACAGGGCGCGCAGTTCGTCCAGTGCCGCCTGCGCGTGCCCCCGTGCCTCGCGCGCGAGGTCGGCCGCGGCATCCGCGTCTCCCGCCTCGGCGCGGCGCTCGAGGGCCGCGAGATCCATCTGCAGTCGGACGAGGCGCTGTTGCGGCCCGTCGTGGATGTCGCGCTCGAGGCGGCGCAGCCCGAGATCCTCGGCGTGCACCGCGGCGCCTCGCGCAGCCGCTTCGGCGCGCACCTCCGCGGCGAGATCGTCGGAGTCCCAGCGGCCGAGCATGCCCGCGGCCACGGCGTGGTGCCCGCGGGCCAGGCCTCCCAGCACCCACGGCATCGTGGCCGTGAACACGACGCCGGCGATGAGATACAGCGTCACCTCCAGGACCCAGCTCGACCAGCCGCCGAACAGCCCAGGCAGGTAGTCGGCGACGTACTGCCCCCACTGGCCCGACCTGTCTTCGCGCGGCAGGAACAGCCTCCAGAACCAGTACGTGAGGCCGCCGAGCCCCACGCTGAGCCACACGGTGGTCAGCGCGAACGACACGATGCTGATGATCGGGCTGACGACCATGCCGTGCACGAGGTACACCCAGTAGTGCGCGTTGCGGAGCGGACGTGTGAGCGTCATCCAGAAACCGGTCGCATCGGTCCTGTCGCGGTTCCACTCGGGCTCTGCGATCGCGGGCAGACCCGTGAGGCGGAGCAGGAAGCGGTCGGCGACGCCGAAGCCGCGCGCGATGAGAAGGGCGAGCACGGCCAGCGGCAGTCCGACGACGAGGATCAGGAGGCCGACGCTCGTCGAGAAGAGCACCGCGAGGATGCTGAGCGAGAGCATGGCGAGGACGAAGACCACGAGCAGGTACAGCGCGCTGCCCGGCGTCCGCGCCCACGCGCGGCCGTAGGACGCCCAGAAGCCGCTGCCGACCGCCGTCGCGGCCGGCGGCTGCAACGGCGCGGATTCAGTGATCGTGGTGCTCATGGGCGTCTCCCTCGGAAGTCATGATCCCAGCCTCCCGGCGCGGCCGGCGCTGCGGCATCCGACATCCACCCGAAGACGTACGGGGGAAGACCCCCGATGAGTGCCCGCGTCACGCGATGTGCGTGAGGCGCCCGCCGACCGCCGTCGCGGCGACCCGCATGCCGCGCAGCTGCGCCTCGTCGGCCGTCAGAGGGTCGCGCTCGCAGATCGCGAGGTCCGCGACGTCGCCCGGGGCGATGCGGGCGGGTTCGGCGGATCCGCCGCGGGTCGAGGCACCGAGCGCCGTCGCGGCGTCGATCCGCTGCTGCGGCTGCCACGGGTCCCGACCGTCGCGCGTCCGGAAGACCGCCGCCGCCATCGCCGCCCAGGGGTCGAGCGGCGACACCGGGGCATCCGATCCGAACAGCAGGTTCGCTCCCGATTCGTGCAGCGCCCGCAGCGGATAGGGCTGCGCGGTCTGGCCGGCCCACAGGGTGTCGGTGAGATCGCGGTCGTCGAGGGCGTGAACGGGCTGGACGCTGGCGCCGACGCCCAGGCGGGCGAAGCGCGGGAGGTCGGCGTGCGCGACCAGCTGCGCGTGCTCGACCGTGCCCCAGGCGCCGGTCGCCGCGAATGCGTCCAGGGCGCGCGCGTTCGCGACGTCGCCGATCGCGTGGATGGCGGAGGCGATGCCGGCGGCGGTGGCGCGGCTCATCAGATCGACCAGCGTCGCGAGATCGACGGTGAGGAGACCGTGATCGTGCGGATCGCCCGGATAGGCGTGGGAGCACGCGGCCGTCCGGGTGCCGAGGGATCCGTCGGTGATCACCTTGAGAGGACCCACGCGGACCAGATCGGATGCCGCGCCCCGCGCGGCATCGCCGGTCCGCAGCCCCTCGGCGACGGCCCGGTCGAGGAACTCCGGGTAGATGCCGAACGCGACGCGCAGCGCGTCGAACCCACCGGCCAGGCGACGCACCCACGCGTCCTCGTTCCACGCCATGTCGAGGTCGACGAGCCCGACGACGCCGCGCGCGGCGGCATCCTGCGCCATCCGCGCGACGAGAGGATCGGACACCGACGCGTCGACGGCGTTGAGGCGCCGCGAGATCTCGAATGCGGGCTCCTCGCGCAGGATGCCGACGCCGTCCGGCTCGAAGCCCTCACGGCGCAGCGCGGCGGAGTTGAGCCACACGCTGTGCACGTCGGCGTTGACGAGGTAGGTCGGCACGTCGCCGGTCGCGGCGTCGAGCACGGCCAGATCCGGGGCGTCCGGCCAGAACGCGTCGCGGAAGCCGCCGCCCACCCGGCGTCCGTCCGGGAGGACGTCTGCGGCGCTCATGAGCGAGGCAGCCTCGGCGGCGGATGCCGCGTCGCCGAGAGCAGCGCGCTGCGCCGACAGCGCCCACTGCACCGTGTGGACGTGGTGGTCCCACAGCCCCGGGACGACGAACCCACCGTCGGCGTCGAGCACCGGGCCGCGGCGGGGCAGGGCGCCGGCGGGGGCGATGTCGGCCACCACGCCGTCGGCGAGGTGGACGTCGACGGGCTCGTCGCCGAACGGATCGGTGCGGTCGGCGCCGGTGAGCCGGGCATTCGCGATGACATGGGGAACGTCGCCGCGGCCCGCCGTCACCGGGCGGCCTTACGGGTCTCGAGGTCGCGGCGCATCTCGCCCGGCAGCCGCGGGTCGGCGTAGGGGCCGCCACCGGCTTCGAGCTGCGTGATGATGTTCTCGACGGTCTCGTCGGGGCGGTTCTGGCTCAGCTTGCGCTTGCCGACGACCCGCGTGGGCGTGAGCCGGAATCCGACGGTGCCCCGCTCGAGACGGCGCACGTAGTCGGGGTCGTTCGGCGGCGCCCACATCATCCGAGGCTGCGGCATCCCGCTCTCGAATCGCGCGACGAGCCGCTCGAGCACCTGGAGGTTCTCCTCCGCGGTGAGCAGCTCCGGGATGCCGCTCAGATGCGCCGAGACGAAGTTCCAGGTCGGGACGCTCGGAGTGTCGCCGTACCACCCGGGCGAGACGTAGCCGTGAGGCCCCTGGACCACCACGAGCAGCTCACGGTCCCCGAGACCGTGGACGAGATCGTCCGGCTTGCCCACGTGACCGACGATCGTGAGGTCGTCCCGCCCGGCATCGAGCAGGACCGCGTAGTGGGAGGCGACGAGCCCCCCGTCGGCGGCGCTCACGATCGTGACCCACGGGTTGTGCTCGATGAGCCGGCGGATCTCGCCCACATCCGTCATCGCGAAGCTCGGGTTCTGACGCATGGCTCCAGCCTATGGGCGCGCTCGCGGCGCGACGCCCGACGCCGTGGCGGTCAGCGCTGGCAGGACGGGCACCAGTAGAGCTTGCGGCCGGCGGCCTCCTCGACCACGATCGCCGTGCCGCAGACGCGGCACGGCAGACCCGCGCGGTGGTACACCCAGTGGCGGTCGTCGCGGCTGGCCATCGCCCTGCGATAGGCGTGCTCGTCGAGGTCGTCCATCGTCATCATCTGACCGGTCTCCACGCCGATCGCGAGCAGCCGCACCCAGTCCTGCCAGATGGCGCGCACGATCTCCTCCGGCACGTCGCGGCCCGGTGTGTGCGGGTTCTGACGCGCACGGAAGAGCAGCTCGGCGCGATAGACGTTGCCGATCCCGCTCACGACGCCCTGATCCATCAGGAGCAGCCCGATCGCGGTCGGCTTGCGACGCACGACCGAGGTGAACCGCTCCTCCCCCTCGGCGACGTCGTCCACCAGCGGGTCGGGTCCGAGCTTGGCGATCGTGGTGGCGACCTCGTCGGGTGTCTGCAACTCGCAGGCGGTGGGGCCGCGAAGGTCGGCGCAGGTGACGTCGGTCAGCAGGCGGAGCCGCACCTGCCCCACGACGGGCGGCGGCCAGCTGTCGCCCTCGTCGGCCAGCCCGGTGGTCTGCTCCGACATGCGCACGTGCACGCGCGTGCGGCGGGGCGCTCCGATCGACGTCAGCGAGTTCTCGCCCGCGGCGTCGAGGATCGGCTCGCCGACGTCGGTGCCGCGCTGGTTGGTCTGCCCCATGCGGCCGTTCGCGGAGGCGATGGTCGGGTCGACGAGGATCTCGCCCGCGAAGTCCCACGCGCCGTACATGCCCAGATGCACGCGAAGCCACAGGTCGTCGTCGAACTCGAGGAACATCTGCTTGCCGACGGCCCGCACCGAGGTCGCCGTGCGGCCGTCGAGGACTGCGGCCCCCTCGACGAAGCGACCCTGCGGGCTGGAGGCCTGCACGGGCCGGCCGACGACGTTGCGATCGAACTGACGAGCGATGCGGTGGACGGAATGGCCCTCGGGCATCGGGTCAGCCGGCTTCGGGGTCGAACGAGCTGTCGTCGGCGGCCAGGACGTCGGGCTGTCCGGGTGCGGTGGCGCGCGGATCCGGCTCGAGCGCGCCGTCCTGCTCGTAGGCCGCGAGCTGGGCGATCCGCCGCGCGTGGCGCTCCTCGCCCGAGAACGGGGTCGCGATGAATCGGTCGATGAACGACGCCGCCTCGGCGAAGGTGTGCTGGCGGGCGCCGATCGCGATGACATTGGCGTCGTTGTGCTCACGAGCGAGTTCGGCCGTCGCGACGCTCCACACGAGGGCGGCGCGCACCCCCACGACCTTGTTGGCGGCGATCTGCTCGCCGTTGCCGGACCCGCCGAACACGACGCCGAGGGACTCGATGCCGTCTGCCTGGTCGCGCACGACCGCCTGGGCGGCGCGGATGCAGAACGCCGGGTAGTCGTCGAGCGGGTCGTACTCGATGGGGCCGTGGTCGACGACCTCGTGACCGG
Organism: Microbacterium sp. CCNWLW41; assembly: GCF_037083505.1. Taxonomy (NCBI): domain Bacteria; kingdom Bacillati; phylum Actinomycetota; class Actinomycetes; order Micrococcales; family Microbacteriaceae; genus Microbacterium; species Microbacterium sp. CCNWLW41. Next base: position 265,763 of record NZ_JBAOJP010000006.1, on the reverse strand, counting down.
CGGCGGCGAGGTGGTGCTGGAGCTGCGTCGAGAACTCGAGGCCGGCGTGGTCGGTCGCGATGTGGATGCGCATGGGCTCCATCCTAGAGAGCCACGCGAGGCGGGAAGACGCGCCTCAGGGGGCGATGCCCGCCGCGGCGGGCTTGAAGCCGGCCCGGACGTTCTCGCAGCACGCGGGCCGGCACACGTCGAACCACGGGCCGAGGTCGGTGCGGTGCGCGCGGGCGGTCGCGGGGGTTCCCTGGAGCCGCTCCTCCACGAGGTCGATCAGCCCCGACACGAAGACGGGGTCCACTCCCGGAGTCGGCGTGCGCACGGCGCGGATGCCCGCCTCGGCGGCGGCCTCCATCGCCTCGGTGTCGAGGTCCCAGAGCACCTCCATGTGGTCGCTCATGAAGCCCAGCGGCACGATCGCCACGGCCTCGATGCCCGCCGCGGGCAGACCGGAGATCACGTCGTTGACGTCGGGCTCGAGCCACGGCTGCGTGGGCGGGCCGGAGCGCGACTGGTACACCAGCTCCCACCCGATGCGCTCGGCGCCCGGCACTTCGGCGGCGACCGCCGCCATGACGACCTCCGCCACCGCCAGGTGCTGGGCGGCGTACGCGCCGCCCTCCCCCAGGTCGCGGTGCCGCTCGTCTCCCGCGCGGGGGCCGGAGCGCTCGGCATCCGCCGTCGGGATGCTGTGGGTCGAGAACAGCACGCGGACCGTCTCCGGCGCGTGGCCGTCGGAGAGGAAGGCGGCGACCGCGTCGCGCACGCCGTCGATGAACGGCTGCACGAAGCCGGGGTGGTCGAAGAACTGACGCACCTTGTCGATCGTGACCGTGTCCGCCAGCTGGGTCTCGGTCAGCACGCGCGCGAAGTCCTCGCGGTACTGCCGGCAGCTCGAGAACGAGGAATAGGCGCTGGTGGCGAGCCCGAGGAGGCGCGTGTGACCGGCGGCCGCGGCATCCGTCACCGCCTCGGCCAGATAGGGCGACCAGTTGCGATTGCCCCAGTACACCGGAAGGTCGATGCCGCGGCGGGCGAGCTCCGCCTCGAGCGCCGCCTTGAGCGCGCGGTTCTGCGCGTTGATCGGGCTCACCCCGCCGAAATGGCGGTAGTGGTGCGCGACCTCCTCGAGGCGCTCGTCGGGGATGCCGCGCCCCCGTGTGACATTGCGCAGGAACGGGATGACGTCGTCCTGGCCCTCGGGGCCGCCGAACCCCGCAAGGAGAAGGGCGTCGTACGCGACCGGCTGCTCCACCCACGGGGCGCCCGGCGCAGCGGCGGGAGAGGCGAACGGGACCACGTGCTGCTCGGAGGACGTCACCCGTCCATCCTGACACCGCGGGCGCGGCCCCCAGCGCGATATGATGAATTCATCATGCCGCTAACACGTCAGCAGCGTCCGCTCTACGAGGTCAAGGCGGGCCTGTTCAAAGGCCTGTCCCATCCGCTGCGCATCCGCATCCTCGAGATCCTGTCCGCCGCCGACGAGGTGGGGGTCGCCGAGCTCCAGACCGAGACCGGGCTGGAGCCGTCGCACCTCTCGCAGCACCTCGCCGTGCTGCGACGCCACCGTCTGGTGGACTCCGAGCGCCGCGCGAGCCGCGTGTACTACCGGCTCGCCGACGACAAGGTGGCCGACCTGCTCGCGGTCGCCCGTGCGCTCCTCCTGGACGTGCTGGCGTCCGAGCGCGACCTCCTCGCCGACGCCGGCTCGCTTCCGACCCTCCCCGCCCGATGAGCGGGGCGGATGCCGCGACGCCGGCGCGCCCACGCCGGCGGGCAGGTGCCGTCCTCCGGGCGCTCCTGCCGTCCGCCGCGGACTACCGCGGGCTGAGGCGGAGCTGGCGCGCGGACCTCGTCGCGGGGGTCACCGTCGGCATCGTGGCGCTGCCGCTGGCACTCGGGTTCGGGGTGAGCGCGGGCCTGACGGCGGAGGCCGGCCTCGTGACGGCCATCGTGGCGGGCGTCCTGGCCGCGGTGTTCGGCGGCTCGAACGTGCAGGTCTCGGGGCCGACCGGAGCCATGGTGGTCGTGCTCGTGCCGATCGTGGCCGCACACGGACCGGCGGCCGTGGCCGCCGTCAGTGTGATGGCGGGCGTCCTGGTCCTCCTCGCCGGCGTGCTGCGGCTCGGGCGCGCGGTGTCGTTCATCCCGTGGCCGGTCATCGAGGGGTTCACCCTGGGCATCGCGGTGATCATCTTCCTGCAGCAGGTGCCGCTCCTCGTCTCGGCCGCGCCGGCAGGGGCGGGCGAGCACAGTGCCAACGCGGTCGCCGCCGCCGTCGAGGCGGTCGCGGCGGCGGACTGGGCGTACGTCCCGTGGGCGCTCGGCGCGGCCGGCCTGGTGATCACGTGCATGATCGCCGCTCCCCGCGTGCACCCCGCCATCCCCGGCTCGCTCGTCGGCATCGTGATCGTCACGGTCCTCACCGTGCTGCTGCCGACACCGCTCGCCGCCATCGGCGCTCTCCCCGCATCGCTTCCCGCCCCGGCGCTGCCCTCCCTCGACCCCGCAGTGCTCGGCGACCTCGTGGCCCCCGCCGTGACAGTGGCCGCCCTCGCGGCGATCGAATCCCTGCTCTCGGCCCGCGTGGCCGCCTCCCTCGCCGACACCGGCGCCTACGACCCGGACCGGGAGCTCGTGGGCCAGGGCATCGCCTCGCTGGGGTCGGGCCTGTTCGGGGGCATGCCCGCCACCGGTGCGATCGCCCGCACGGCCGTCAACGTGCGCTCGGGCGGCCGGACCCGGCTGGCCTCGCTCGTGCACGCCGTCGTGCTCCTGGGCGTGGTCCTCGTCGCGGCAGGACCGGTCGGCGCGATCCCGCTCGCCGCCCTCGCGGGCGTGCTCATGCTGACGGCGGTGCGCATGGTGCACGCGGGGACGGTGCGTGCGATCCTGCGCTCGACGCGCTCCGACGCGCTCGCCTTCGGGATCACCGCGCTCGTGACGGTGTCGTTCGACCTCATCGTCGCCGTCGCGATCGGCGTGGTGTGCGCGGGCGTCTTCGCGCTGCGCTCCCTGTCCCGCTCGGCGTCGGCGCACCGGGAGCCGCCGCCGGGCGAGCCGATGCCGGAGGACGAGCACATCGCCGTGGTGCGGCTGGACGGACCGCTCTTCTTCGCCACGGCGGACCGCGTCTCGGCGGCGATCACGGGCCTCAGCGGGATATCCGTCGTGATCCTGCGGATGTCCAGACTTGAGCTGGTCGATGCGACAGGCGCGCGTGTGCTGACCGAGATCGTGCAGACGCTCGAGCGCCGCGGCGTCACCGTGCTGATCAAGGGCGTGCAGCCCGGCCACGAGGAACTGTTCCGCACCGTGGGCGTGCTGGCCTCGCTCCGCCACCAGAACCACCTGTTCACGCAGCTCGAATCCGCGCTGGAGCACGCGCGCAGCCACGTGCGACGGCGATCAGGCGCGCACACCGCGTAGGCTGGACCGGTTGTCGCCGGCGCCAGCAGCGCTGGCGGCGTCCGCCGGACCGTGTGTCCGCACAACGGGCCCAAGACATCATCCGTCATCCTCACCCACGGGAGCCGAAGCAGTGCCTGGAGAGAACCTCACCCGCATCGAGGCGCAGGAGCGCCGCGCGATCGTCGACACGCAGTCGTACGAGGTCGTGCTGGACCTCACGAAGGGCGCGGAGGTCTTCGGATCGCGCACCGTCGTGCGCTTCACCGCGACACCCGGCGCCTCGACGTTCATCGACCTGATCGCCCGCGAGGTGCGCGAGATCACCCTCAACGGCCGCGCGCTCGATCCTGCGACGGCGTTCGCCGACTCGCGCATCGCCCTGGGAGACCTGGCCGCCGACAACGAGCTCGTCATCGACGCCGACTGCCTCTACACCAACACCGGCGAGGGCCTGCACCGATTCGTCGACCCCGTGGACGGCGAGGTGTACCTGTACTCGCAGTTCGAGGTGCCGGACTCGCGCCGCGTGTTCGCGGTGTTCGAGCAGCCCGACCTCAAGGCGACGTTCCAGTTCACGGTCACCGCGCCCGAGCCGTGGAAGGTCGTGTCGAACTCCCCCACCCCCGAGCCCAAGAAGCACGGCGACGGCAGCGCGACCTGGCGCTTCGAGCCCACGCCGCGCATCTCCTCCTACATCACCGCCCTCATCGCCGGTCCGTACGAGGCCACGTTCTCGGAGCTGACGAGCGCCTCCGGCCGCGTCATCCCGCTCGGCGTCTACGGTCGCAAGAGCCTGTGGCAGCACCTCGACGCGGAGTACATCTTCGACAAGACGCGCCAGGGTTTCGCCTACTTCGAGGCGAAGTTCGACTACGCGTACCCGTTCGCGAAGTACGACCAGCTCTTCGTGCCGGAGTTCAACGCGGGCGCGATGGAGAACGCCGGTGCGGTCACGTTCACCGAGACGTACGTCTTCCGCTCGAAGGTGACGGATGCCGTCAAGGAGCGTCGCGTCGTCACGATCCTGCACGAGCTCGCGCACATGTGGTTCGGCGACCTGGTCACGATGAAGTGGTGGAACGACCTCTGGCTCAACGAGTCGTTCGCCGAGTGGGCCTCGACCATCGCCACCGCCGAGGCCACCGAGTGGACCGAGGCGTGGACCACCTTCAACGCGATGGAGAAGACCTGGGCGTACCGCCAGGATCAGCTCCCCTCCACGCACCCCGTGGTCGCGCAGATCAACGACCTCGAGGACGTGCAGGTCAACTTCGACGGCATCACCTACGCCAAGGGCGGCTCCGTGCTCAAGCAGCTGGCCGCCTGGGTGGGCATCGAGGCGTTCTTCGCCGGCGTGGCCGCCTATTTCAAGAAGCACGAGTGGTCGAACACCGAGCTGTCGGACCTCCTCGCCGAGCTCGAGGTCACGAGCGGGCGCGAACTGTCGACGTGGTCCAAGAAGTGGCTCGAGACCGCGGGCGTCAACACGCTCGCACCCGAGATCGTGACGGATGCCGATGGCACGATCACGCGCTTCGCCATCGTGCAGACCGCCCCGGCCGACTACCCGACCATCCGTCCCCACCGCCTCGGCGTCGGCTTCTACGACCTCCAGGGCGACGCGCTGGTGCGCGTGCACCACGTCGAGCTGGACGTCGACGGTGACCTCACCGAGGTGCCGGAGCTCAAGGGCACCAAGCGTCCCGCGCTCGTGCTGCTCAACGATGAAGACCTCGCCTACGCGAAGATCCGCCTCGACGCCCAGTCGCTGCAGACCGCGATCGACCACCTCGGCAAGATCAGCGACCCGCTCGCCCGCTCGCTGGTGTGGGGCGCCGCGTGGGACCAGACCCGCGACGCCGAGGCATCCGCCTCCGACTACGTCGACCTGGTGCTGCGCAACATCGGCGCCGAGACGGAGTCGACCACCGTGCGCACGACGCTCGCCCAGCTGCTGCTCGCGGCCAACGCGTACGTCGCGCCCGAGAAGCGCGAGGCGACGCGCGCCAAGGTGGCCGACGCCCTGTGGGAGCTCGCACAGCGTGCCGAGGCGGGCAGCGACAGCCAGCTGCAGTTCGTCACCGCGTTCGCGTCCGGGGCGGCCACGCCGAGTCAGTGGGACACGGTGCGCCGGCTGCGTGACGGCGAGGCGGCCCTCGACGGCCTCGAGATCGACACGGACCTGTCGTGGCAGCTGCTCGTGTCGCTCGCGGCCGGAGGCATCGCGACCGAGGCCGACATCGAGGCCGCGCTGGCCGCCGACAACACCGCGAAGGGCGGCGAGTTCGCCGCGCAGGCCAAGGCGGCGCTGCCGACCGCAGCGGCCAAGGCCGCGGCGTGGTCGTCGCTGGTGGAGAGCGACGACCTCCCCAACACCATCGTCCGCTCGGCGGCCCTCGGCTTCGTGCACCCGGCGAGCCGCGATCTCCTCGGAGAGTTCGTACCGCAGTACTTCGAGGCGCTCCTGCCGATCTGGGACTCGCGCACGTATCAGATCGCGCAGTACCTCATCGTGGGGCTGTACCCGGCGCCCCTCGCGGACGTGGCTCTGCGCGACGCGACGCGCGCATGGCTCGAGGCGAACACCGACGCCGCACCGGCGCTGCGTCGCCTCGTCGCCGAGAACCTCGCCGGCGTCGAGCGCGCGCTGTCGGTCCAGGACCGCGACGCCCAGTAGTTCCCGATCGGATGCCTCGGCCCCGCTCTCAGGCAGGGCCGAGGCATCCGTCGTTAGGATCGTCACGATGATCAGCGCCCCCCACGCCGCCGGCACCGGCGAGACCCCCGCCCCCGAAAGCCCCGGCATCACCGACGCCGCATTCTGGACGGGCATCGGTGACTTCTTCGTGGCCGCCGGCTGGAACGTGCTGTCGATCGCGCTCATCATCCTCGGCGCCTTCATCCTCGGCTGGATCCTCAAGTTCGTGATCCGCCGCGTCGTGAACCGGATCGTGAACGGGGCGAAGTCCAAGGCCAACGTCGACGACACGCAGGCGCTCGAACGCTCCCCGCTCGCGTCGGTGCGGCTGGTGCAGCGCACCCGCACGCTGGGCTCGATCCTGCAGAACGTGGTCAACGTCACCATCGTCGTGATCGCGATCCTGCTGGTCATCAACGTCGTCGCGCCGACGGCCCTCGGGTCGCTGACGCTGCTGACCGCCGCCGTGGGCGCAGGCCTCGGGTTCGGTGCGCAGAACATCGTCAAGGACGTGCTCAACGGCATCTTCATCGTCGCCGAGGATCAGGTGGGCATCGGCGACGTCGTCGACCTGGGCCTGGCCACCGGGATCGTGGAGTACGTGAGCGTCCGGGTGACGCACGTCCGGGACGTCAACGGCACGCTCTGGTACGTGCGCAACGGCGAGATCACCCGCATCGGCAACCTCTCCCAGGGGTGGTCGCGGGTCATCATCGACCTCTCGGTCGCCGTCGACTCCGACATCGCCGAGGTCGAGCAGGCCCTGCTCGACACGGCCAAGGGGCTGGCGAAGGACCCGAAGTGGCGCACGCGCATCCTCGAGCAGCCCGAGGTATGGGGTCTGGAGTCGATCTCGGGCGACGCACTGGTGATCCGGCTCGTGATGAAGACGCGGGCCAACGCGAAGGACGACGTCGCGCGTGAGCTGCGCATGCGACTCAAGCACACCATCGATGAGATGGGCATCAGCCTTCCCGCGCTGACCGCCGTCATGCCGACGGGCATCGAGGGCGCGCAGCGGGTGCGCGGCGCCAACCCGCCGAAGACCAAGCCGACCCCGGTCCCCCCTGCGGCCGAGAGACCGGTGTGGAAGCCCAAGCGCACCCCCAAGAAGAACCCGCAGCCCGGCGACGCCGAGGACGGCAGCGCCCCCGGAGGAACGTCATGACCGACGAACCCGTCAGCCCCGCTCCCGCCGAGCCCTCGGACGTCCCGCTGAGCTTCTACGACGAGATCGGCGGGCACGAGGCGTTCGTCCGCCTGGTGGACGCCTTCTACCGAGGGGTCGCCGACGACGAGGTGCTGCGCCCGATGTACCCCGAGGAGGACCTCGGGCCCGCCAAGGAGCGGCTGACGCTCTTCCTGGAGCAGTACTGGGGCGGCCCGACGACGTACAGTGCCCAGCGCGGGCATCCGCGGCTGCGGATGCGCCATGCCGCGTTCCACGTCGATCCCGATGCGCGCGACCGCTGGCTCGCCCACATGCGGGTGGCCGTCGACGAGCTCGACCTGCCGCCGCTGCACGAGGCGACGCTGTGGGACTACCTGCAGCGGGCGGCGCACGCGATGGTGAACACCTTCCAGCCATCGGGCATCGGACCGGCCGCGGGTGCGCGGGCGGCGACATCGCTTCCCGTCACGGCCGCTCCCCCGGCGGACCCCGACCCGTCCCGCTGACCCAGGCCACCGCCGACGAAGGAGTCGACATGCCCACTGCCAGCCACCGCACCGACGTCCTCGTGATCGGGTGGGGCCTCGCCGGCCTCGTGGCCGCGGCCGAGGCCGCGTCCGCGGGCAAACGCGTGACGATCGTCGACCAGGAGCCGCGGTCGAACCTCGGCGGGCAGGCGTGGTGGTCGTTCGGGGGGCTGTTCTTCATCGACTCGCCGGAGCAGCGCCGGCTCGGCATCCGCGACTCGATCGAGCTGGCCCGCCAGGACTGGCTCGGCACCGCCGGCTTCGACCGCGACGAGGACCTGTGGCCGCGCCGCTGGGCCGATGCGTACCTCGACTTCGCCCACGGCGAGAAGCGCGCCTGGCTGCGCGAGAAGGGCGTGGGGTTCTTCCCCATCGTCGGATGGGCCGAGCGCGGCGGCTACACCGCGACGGGCCCCGGCAACTCCGTGCCGCGCTTCCACGTCACGTGGGGAACCGGCCCGGGGCTCGTCGCCCCGTTCCAGGCGGAGGTGGAGGCCGCAGAGACGGACGGCAGGGTCACGATCCTCCCCCGTCACCGCGTCGTCTCGCTCACCGTCGAGGACGGCGTCGTCACGGGTGCGACGGGCGACGTCCTGGCGCCCTCCGGCGCCGCCCGCGGGGTCGCGAGCTCCCGCGACGTGGTGGACTCCTTCGCCGTCACGGCGGGCGCGACGATCGTCGCCTCGGGCGGCATCGGCGGCAACCACGACCTCGTGCGCCGGTGGTGGCCCGCGCGCCTCGGTGCCGCGCCACAGACGATGGTGACCGGCGTCCCGGCGTACGTCGACGGCTCGATGCAGCCCATCGCGTCGGCCGCCGGCGCCCGGCTCATCAACGGCGACCGCATGTGGCACTACGTGGAGGGCATCCAGAACTGGGACCCGGTGTGGCCGGGTCACGGCATCCGGATCCTCCCCGGCCCCTCGTCGCTGTGGCTGGATGCGACCGGCTCGCGTCTGCCCGTGCCCCTGTTCCCCGGCTTCGACACGCTCGGCACCCTCTCGCACCTGCGCGCGACGGGGTACGACCATTCGTGGTTCGTGCTGTCCCAGCGGATCATCGAGAAGGAGTTCACCCTCTCGGGCAGCGAGCAGAACCCCGACCTCACCGGCAAAGACCTCCGGCTGCTGGCCTCGTCGCGACTGGGCAAGGGGGCGTCCGGACCCGTGCAGGCCTTCATGGACCGGGGCGCGGACTTCGTGGTCCGCGACGACCTGGACGACCTCATCGCCGGCATGCGCGCCCTCCCCGGCGGCGAGGTGCTCGACGGCGATCGCGTGCGGCTCGAGGTCGAGGCACGCGACCGCGAGGTCGAGAACGACTTCACCAAGGATGCGCAGATCGCCATGCTGCGGTCAGCGCGCGCCTTCCGCGGCGACCGGCTCATCCGCACCGCGGCTCCGCACCGCATCCTGGATCCGAAGTCCGGGCCGCTCATCGCGGTGAAGCTGCACGTGCTGACGCGCAAATCGCTCGGCGGCATCGAGACCGATCTGTCGTCGCGGGCCCTCGGAGCCGGCGGCGAGCCGGTGCCCGGACTGTTCGCCGCGGGCGAGGCCAGCGGCTTCGGCGGCGGCGGCGTCCACGGCTATCGCGCGCTGGAGGGCACTTTCGTCGGCGGATGCCTCTTCTCCGGGCGCATCGCAGGGCGTGCGGCAGCGGCGGCGGTCTGAACGGCCTTCCGGCGCCGGTGATCGGCCGCGTCCGGTCAGCTCGACGCCGAGCCGGTTCTGCGCACGGCCGTGAGGCCGGTGGCCACCGGGCCGCGAACCAGCACGTGACCCCTGGTGAGGCTCACCCGCGTCCAGGGACCGCTGGCGAACACGCGCGCCGTCTCGGCGCCGCTGATGAAGCCGAGGCTGAGGGCCGCGAAGGCCACGCCGGCGGGCAGGCCCCCGAGCTCCTCGTCGGGGGCGCCCCACACCGCGGCGCGCACCGCGCGCACGACGTCCTCGCCGGAGTCCGTGGGAACCGCATCCGAGACGCGGGCGATGCCGCCCTGCGCCGTGGCGGCGAGGGTCGACGCCTCGATCCCCGGCCGGGCGTCCCAGCCGGTCCGCGGCGGGGTGATGCCCGCCCAGGCGGGCGACAGGGCGGTCTCGGGAAGGTTCAGCGCGCGCGGGTCGTCGTCCGCCGCGGACAGAGCGGATGCCTCCACCACCAGGTCGCACACGAGCTCGGGGTCGGCGGCGAGCGTGCGCAGAGCGAGCACCGTGGGCGTCGGATCGCCGAAGCCGCGCGGAGCGAGCGCCGCCGCCGTCATGGCGAGCACGCCGCCGGATGCGGCCAGCCTCACCCCTTCGACCGTGAACCGGGCGGCGCGTCCGGCGAACGTGAGGGCGTCGGCGGCGGAGTCGGGATCGGCGAGCAGGAGGCGCGGAGACATCGCCCCTAAGCTACCAAGCGGACCTGCGGGCGGCGGACGCCCCGGGAGGGAGCAGCGTGGACCAGGACCGGAACGCCGAGGCCATGCCGGAGGCGGATCCCGTCGCCTCGATGCTGTCGGTGATCGACCTGAGCGCATCGGACGCCCGCACCACGGAGGACATCTTCACGGGCACCTCGCAGCACATGCCGCTGGGCCGGGTCTACGGCGGCCAGGTGCTGGCGCAGTCGATCGTCGCCGCGTCGAGGACGATCCCGGAGGAACGCGTCGTGCACTCCATGCACGGGTACTTCCTCAGGCCGGGCGACTCCACCGAAGGCATCACGTTCTCCGTCGATCGCATACACGACGGCCGCTCGTTCTCGACGCGCCGCACTCAGGCGTTCCAGGAGGGCGTGCCGATCTTCTCCATGATCGCCTCGTTCCAGGACGACGACCCCGGCCTGGATCACCAGGCGCCGATGCCGGACGGCGTCCCCGCGCCGGACGATCTGCCCGACGTCGAGTCGCACCTGAAGGGGCTGCATCCGATGTCCAAGCGGCTCTTCACCGATCGGCCCGTCGACCTGCGGCACATCCCCTCGCCGATCTACGCGACGGTCTCGGGTGAACGGGTGCCCCGGCAGGCGGTGTGGATGCGCGTGCGACGGCCGATCCCCGACACGCCGTCGGTCCACCGTGCGGCCCTGGCCTACCTGAGCGACCTGACCATCCAGGAATCGATCCTGCGCGCCCACGGGGTGGCCTGGTCCACGCGCGGGCTCAAGGTCGCCAGCCTCGACCACGCGATGTGGTGGCACCGCTTCGGGAGGGTGGACGAGTGGATGCTGTATGTGCAGGAGTCCCCGAGCGCGCGGGGCGGGCGGGGACTGGCCACCGGGCGCATCTACTCCGCCGACGGCACGCTGATGGCCAGCGTCGCGCAGGAGATCATGGTCCGGGTGCCGGACGAGGACTCTCCGGAGGGCTGAGTCAGCGCCGGTGGGCGTAGAGGATCGGCTCGCCGAGGTACGGCTCCCAGGCTTCCCGCTCCTGCGTCGTCAGCCGCATCGGCCGTCCGCTCTCGGCATCCACCTTGACGATGACCGTCGTGGCCCGCGCGTACACGGTCTGACTCGCTTCCGCGGTCGCGAGCGGGCTGCACACCTCGTAGCACACCTCGATGCTCGAGCCGCCGAGCTTGCCGAACCACATCTGCACGTCGAGCGGATGCCGCTGATACGGCACCGGGGCGAGGTACTCGATCTCCTGCCGGGCGATGAGCGTCAGCATCCCGCTGAAGATGCTGGAATCGAGCACGGCCGTGGACGGGGCGTCCTCCCCAGGCTCGGGCACCCAGAACGCCCGCACTCGAGCCTCTTCGAGCAGCTTCAGCATCGACGTGTTGTTGACGTGGTTGAACGCGTCGAGGTCACCCCATCTCAGGTGGATGGGGATGTGCAGGCGACGGTCGCGAGCCGCGGCCGCGGCCGCGACCGTCGCGTCGCCGCCGTCAGTCACGGGTGAGCTTGCGGTACGCCGTGCGGTGCGGACGCGCCGCATCGGGTCCGAGCCGCTCGACCTTGTTCGCCTCGTAGGCCTCGAAGTTGCCCTCGAACCAGTACCACCGGTCGGGGTCCTCGTCGGTCCCCTCGTACGCGAGGATGTGCGTCGCGATGCGGTCGAGGAACCACCGGTCGTGCGTGATGACCACCGCGCAGCCGGGAAACTCGAGGAGCGCGTTCTCGAGCGACTGCAAGGTCTCGACGTCGAGGTCGTTCGTGGGCTCGTCGAGGAGCAGCAGGTTGCCGCCCTCCTTGAGGGTCAGCGCGAGGTTGAGGCGGTTGCGCTCGCCGCCCGAGAGCACGCCGGCCTTCTTCTGCTGATCGGGACCCTTGAAGCCGAACTTCGACACGTAGGCGCGCGAGGGGATCTCGGTCTTGCCGACCGTGATGATGTCGAGCCCGTCCGACACGACCTCCCACAGTGTCTTGTTCGGATCGATGTTCGAGCGCGACTGGTCGACGTAGCTGATCTTGACGGTCTCGCCGATCTTGAGATCTCCGCCATCGAGCGGCTCGAGGCCCACGATCGTCTTGAAGAGCGTCGTCTTGCCGACGCCGTTCGGGCCGATGACGCCGACGATGCCGTTCGGCGGCAGGCTGAACGTCAGCCCGTCGATGAGCGAGCGCCCGTCGAAGCCCTTCTGGAGCTTCTTCGCCTCGATGACGATGCTGCCCAGGCGCGGGCCCGGCGGGATCGTGATCTCCTCGAAGTCGAGCTTGCGCGTGCGGTCGGCCTCTGCCGCCATCTCCTCATAGCGGGCCAGGCGCGCCTTGGACTTGGCCTGACGACCCTTCTGGTTGGACCGCACCCAGTCGAGCTCTTCGGCGAGTCGCTTGGCGAGCTTCGCGTCCTTCTTGCCCTGGATCGCGAGACGCTCGCCCTTCTTCTCGAGGTAGGTCGAGTAGTTGCCCTCGTAGCCGATCAGGCGGCCACGGTCGACTTCGGCGATCCACTCGGCGACGTTGTCGAGGAAGTACCGGTCGTGGGTGATCGCGATCACGGCGCCGGGGTACTTCTGCAGGTGCTGCTCGAGCCACAGCACGCTCTCGGCGTCGAGGTGGTTCGTGGGCTCGTCGAGCAGCAGCAGATCGGGCTTCTGCAGCAGGAGCTTCGTGAGCGCGACGCGCCGCTTCTCACCGCCCGACAGTGGCCCGATCTCGGCGTCGCCCGGCGGGGTCCGCAGCGCGTCCATCGCCTGCTCGAGCTGGGAGTCGAGGTCCCACGCGTCCGCTGCGTCGATCTCCTCCTGCAGGGTGCCCATCTCGGCCAGCAGTGCGTCGAAGTCGGCGTCGGGGTCGGCCATCAGACCCGAGATCTCGTTGAAGCGGTCGAGCTTGGGCTTGATCGCGATGCCGTCCTGGATGTTCTCCAGCACCGTCTTCGTCTCGTCGAGCTCCGGCTCCTGCATGAGGATGCCGACCGAGTAGCCCGGAGTCAGCTTCGCCTCGCCGTTCGAGGGCTGATCCAGGCCCGCCATGATCTTGAGGATCGTCGACTTTCCGGCGCCGTTCGGGCCCACCATGCCGATCTTCGCCCCGGGCAGGAACGCCATGGTGACGTCGTCGAGGATCAGCTTGTCTCCAACGGCCTTGCGGGCGCGGACCATCGAGTAGATGTACTCAGCCATGCGGGATTCAGTTCTCCTTGGAGTCGGACGTCAGCGTCCCAGCCTACCGGCCGCCGGTGCGGCGGGCGTGTGGGCCCGCGCCGTCGCGTCCGCTCGCGGCAGGACCGCGGGACTGCCGCCGCCGTCCGCGGTGCCGGTCACCAGTCGATGGGGCGCGTGTTGCCGACGAGGCAGGTGCCCTCCGCGAGGACGGGCATGACCGTGGTCACCGGCTCGCCGGTCGCCGGACCGACCTGCCCGATGAGGCACTCCTGATCCCATCGGACGGAGAACTGGATGCTCTCGGCCGGGTCGCCCACGGTGGAGCGGTCGTGCGTCACCTGCATCGCGGACCTGTCGAACCCCGCCTGCACCAGCGCGTCGACGTAGGCGCGCCCCGCGACGCGGTCATCGGTGGCCCAGACGGCCGCCGTCACCGCGGCGAAGGCCGGCAGGTTGTCTGCGGCCGTGCCGTCCGGGACCAGCGGCGGCGCGCTCGGCTCCGAGTCCTCCGGCGCGCTCGACGCGCTGGGTGCGGCGACCGGCGAGCTCGCCGCCGGCGGCGGGGCCGTCGCGGGGCCACCCGGGGTGCAGGCGGCGAGGGAGACGGTCAGGACGGCGGCGACGGCCGCCATCCCGGTCGTGCTGCGGGGCGACCCCCGCAACGACGAGCGGGAGGCGAGGTGACGGCGCACGGAGAGAGTCTAAACGGCCACCGGTGGAGCCTCGGAACGGCTCAGAACGGCGTCTCCGGCTCCGGCTCCGCCCCGCCCTCACCGGTGTGCTCCTCGAGGAGTGCCGGCGGCTGCGGCGCTTCGGCGGAGTGCGGCGCGCCGAGTTCGTGCTCGCCCGCGTCCAGGCCGGGCGCCGCCCACGCGTCCTCGGGCCCGGCGGAGGTGCGGCTGCCGACGTGAGCCGTCGGCCGCGCGGCTTTGACGAACGTCGTGGTGCCCCAGCGCAGATCGTGCCCGATCGCCTCCGCGTCGATCTCGACCGCGGTGCCCTTCGCCGACGAGGTCTCCCAGTCACGCACACGCAGCCGACCGGTGACGATCACCCTGTCGCCCTTGTGCAGTGACGTGAAGGCGTGGTCGGCGAGGTCCCGGAAGACCGACACGGTGTACCAGCTCGTCCCCGCATCCGACCACGCCGCGGCGTCGCGGTCGAATCGGCGCAGCCCTCTGGCGAGGCGGAACGTGGTGACGGCCACGCCCGCGTTCGTGCGCTTCAGCTCCGGGGTGGTGCCCACGTTGCCCGTGACGGTGATCATGTCGCCCATATCGCTCATGTCGCATCCCTTCTCTGCGTGCGAGGACTCTCCTCGGCACCGCCGGCGCCCGTGCCCGAAGGCGCCGGCGGTGGGTTCAGCATGGCCGCCGGCATCGCTCGCCTGGACGGGGATCGGCCCTTCTGGGGACGAGCGGCCCCGCACGCCGGCTGGGGAGGAGCCGCCGTGGGAGCCGCCGTGGGGTGAGGGCCGCTGCGATGTCGGAACCCGTACGTATGTTCGAATGGAGAGGAGAGTCGATGAGCCGGCAGACCATGTCCGAAGTCCTCGTCACGCCCGAGCCCGCCGTACGGCGGGACGTGCGCCTGATCCGCGCTGCGCCGTCCCTGTGGAGGGTGCAGGACGCCACCGGCCGGGTCATCGGGCACCTGCAGGCCGTCGCCCAGGCAGGCGGGACGCGCTTCCGGGCCCGGAGGTATCACCCGGCGTCGCGCGCATTCCGCGATGTGGGCGACTTCTGGAGCGCCGAGGATGCGATCGACTGCCTCCGCCTCGGACGGTGAGGGCATCGCGCCCGCGACTCAGACGACGGCGCCCGCCGCCTCGACGACCGATGACGGCGCGCCCGCCCGCACGGCCGCCCAGGCATCCGCCAAGAGGCCGGCGGCACGCGTCATCTCGTCCGGCGGCGAGGTGAACGGCACCCGCAGATGCCGGTCATGGCCGCCGTCCACCGAGAACCGCGGCCCTGCGCTCAGCAGCACGCCGCGCGAGCGCGACTCCATCACCAGGGCGGAGCTCAGCGGTGCGCCCAGCTCGATCCACAGTGAGACTCCCCCGTGTGCGACGGGGATGTCCCATGACGGCAGCTGTGCGCCGAGCGCCTGCACGACCGCGTCGCGGCCGGCCTTCAGCAGCTCCGACCGCTGGGCGACCACGTCGTCGAAGCGTGCGAGCAGGTTCGTGGCGAGCGCCTGCTCGAATTCGGGGGTGCCGAGATCGTGTGCGGGTCGCGCCGCGACGAGGCGCCGGATCAGGTCGCCGTCGGCTCGCACCCAGCCCAGCCGCAGCCCGCCCCAGACGGTCTTGCCCAGCGACCCGATCCGCACGACGGTGCCGGGCTCGGACGCCTCGAATCCCGGCGCCACGGCGCCGCGGTCGATGTCCAGATCGGCGGTCGTCTCGTCGAGGACGAGGACGGAGCCCGCGCGCTCGCCCGCGGCAAGGACGGCTGCGCGCTCGAGAGCGGTCATGCTCCGTCCCGTCGGGTTCTGGAAGTCGGGCATGAGGTACGCCATCACGGGCAGAGTCCGGGCGAAAGCCTGCTCGGCCCGGTCCACGTCCCACCCGGCCTCCGTCGTCACGGGGACGCCCACGAGGCGGGCTCCGGCGCGCCTGAGTGCGTCGACCGCGTGGGGATACGTCGGGGTCTCCATGAGGACGCGGTCTCCGCGCCCGACGAGCACAGACGAGACCAGGTGGATCGCGCTCTGCGCGCCCGTGGTGACCAGCACCTCCTGCGGCTGCGTGGGGATCCCCCGTTCGGTGTACCGCCGGGCGATCGCCTCGCGCAGCTCGATGCGTCCGAGCACGTCGTATCCGGCGCGCGAGAGCAGCGCCGACGCGTTCGCGGCGGCCTCGGCCATGATGCCGGCCAGGCCGGGCCAGGCGGGAGGACTGGCCTGCTGCAGGTCGATCATGCCGTCCGCCGCCGCCACCCGCCCAGGGTCGCGGCGCGCGAGCGGGAGCGTCACGCTCCCCGAACCCCGAAGGCTCGAGATGTGTCCGGTGTCACGCAGGCTGCGATACGCCGCCGCCACGGTGCTGCGACTGAGGTGGAGGGCGGCGGCGAGCTCACGCTCGGCCGGAAGCGTCGTTCGAGGGGCCAGGCGGTTGTCGAGGCAGAGGAGACGGATGCCGTCGGCGAGAGCCTCGTAGGCCGGTTCTCGCGAGCGCCACCCGCCGAGCGCCGATGCGAGAGCGCGGGCAGACACGCGGGAGTCCATGGGGCCAGAGTAGCCACATTGGACTGCATCCGGCATGCCAATCATGCGATTGGATGGCTGTATGCCACGCCGCATCGCTCAGCTCCTCGTCGGCCTGTTCCTCTACGGCGCAGGGTGCGCGCTGACCGTGGAAGCCGGACTCGGGGTGGACCCGTGGACCGTGTTCGCTGAGGGCCTCTCCCTGCGCACCGGCATCGGCATCGGCTGGATCACCAACATCGTCGGGTTCTTCGTGCTCCTGCTGTGGATCCCGCTGCGCCAGCGCCCCGGCGTGGGGACGATCGCGAACATCCTCCTCGTCGGGACGAGCATGCAGATCGTGCTGGGGGTCGTGCCCCCGATCTCCGGCCTGGTGGCCCAGGTCGCCATGCTCCTCGGCGGCATCCTCGTCGTCGCGCTGGCCTCCGGCCTCTACATCGGGGCGCGCTTCGGCCCCGGCCCGCGGGACGGGCTCATGACGGGCCTGAACGCGCGCCTCGGATGGCCGATCTGGATGTGCCGTGCGCTGGTGGAGCTGTCGGTGCTGGCCGTCGGCTGGCTCCTCGGCGGCACAGTCGGCGTCGGTACGGTGCTGTTCGCGTTCCTGATCGGTCCGCTGGTCCATGTCGCGCTGCCGCTCCTGGACACGAGGAAGCAGCCGACGCCGACCGCCGGGCGATCGGTCTGACGCCCGGCGGTACGACGACCCGGTGCGTGGGCGCCTGCCTCAGTGCTCCCGGAACATCGGCCATTCGCTGCCCGGCGCCATCCTCGCGTGGAGAGCGCTCTTGGCGATCTCCATCGACGGATAGGTGCCCGAGGGGGCGTCTGCGCCGGCCATCGTGACGGTGTAGCCGTCGTCGTCCTTCCGGATGCTTCCGGCGACGCCGGACGCGCCGTAGGCGACCCAGAGGGGGTGGTGCGTCTCCGTGGTGCTCATCGGTGAACTCCTTTCGATGCCTCCGCCCCTGACGCTACGCCGGGCGGCGTCCCAGCGCCAGCGTCGGCGAGGGCGTGGCGCCACCTAGTAGTCTGGGCAGGACCTTTCCCTCCGTAGCTCAGGGGACAGAGCGAGCGGCTTCTACCCGCAAGGTCGGGGGTTCGAATCCTCCCGGAGGGGCACGGGGTCTCGGCGTGGGAGCCGGGACTCGCGTCCAGACCCGTGGGATGTCTGGACCTTGCACAAGGATGGAGCACATGGTGGGGGCATCCGAGAACGACCGTCTGGTGTGGATCGACTGCGAGATGACGGGGCTCGATCTCGGTGTCGATGAGCTCGTCGAGATCGCCGTCGTCGTGACGGACTTCGAGCTGCGACCACTCGACCCGGGCTTCGCCGTTGTGATCAAGCCCGACGACTCCGCGATGGCGAACATGAACGAGTTCGTCACGAACATGCACCGGACGTCCGGCCTGCTCGATGAGATCCCGCACGGGGTGAGCCTCGCGGACGCCGAGTTCCAGGTCCTCGAGTACATCCAGCGCTTCGTGCCGCTCGAGGGCAAGGCGCCCCTCGCAGGCAACACCATCGGCACCGACCGCATGTTCCTGGCGAAGTACATGCCGCGCGTCGACCGGTGGCTGCACTACCGCAACGTCGACGTGTCCAGCATCAAGGAGCTCGCCCGCCGGTGGTACCCCCGCGCGTACATCCATGCGCCGGCGAAAGAGGGCGGCCACCGGGCGCTCGCCGACATCCTCGAGTCCGTCCGCGAGCTCGCGTACTACCGCCAGGCGGTGTTCGTTCCCGAGCCCGGCCCGACCAGCGACGGAGCCCGCGCGGCGGCCGCCGCCGCCGTGTCGTCGTTTGCCCCAGAGGTGTGAGAGAATCTTCTGGTTGCCCGCGCAGGCGGGAGACATGGTGGGTATAGCTCAGTTGGTAGAGCGCTGGCTTGTGGTGCCGGATGTCGCGGGTTCGAGTCCCGTTACTCACCCCAATTCCTTCGAATGGGGCGCGCGAATCGCGCCCCATTCGCGTCGGAGCGGGGCATCATGATGGAGATGGATGCGGCGACCTTCGAGCAGCTCGTGATCGACGAATTGGACCTCCTCCCCGACGACATGGTGGAGGGGCTCGACAACGTCGTGTTCGTGGTCGAGGACCGCCCCGAGGACGGCAGCCTCGACCTGCTCGGGCTGTACGACGGGTGGGCGCTCACCGAGCGCGAGCGCTACGGCGTCGGAGAGCTGCCCGACCGCATCATCGTGTACCGCGAACCTCATCTGGCGGCGTGCGAGAGCGACGAGGAGCTGCGCAGCGAGGTCCACACCACGCTGGTCCACGAGATCGCGCACTTCTACGGCATCGACGACGACCGCCTCCACGAACTCGGGTGGGCATGATGACGGCGCTGACGACGCCCGGCACCTGGGAGGACACCGACCAGGCCACACGCGTCGATCCCGATGCGCCGTGGCAGACGGTGGTGTGGGATGACCCGGTGAATCTGATGAGCTACGTCACCCACGTGTTCCGCGAGTACTTCGGACTCGCCCGCGCCGAGGCGGAGCGCCTCATGCTCGCCGTCCACCACGAGGGTCATGCCGTCGTCTCGCAGGGCGTCCGCGAGCAGATGGAGCTGCACGCACAGGCGATGCACGACTACGGGCTGTGGGCCACCGTTCGACGGGCTCCGCTGTGAGCGCGCGGACGGTCGTGATGCAGATCACCCGCCTGGAGGCGGCGCACCTCTCGGGCCTGGTCGGCCAGTTCGCGGACCTGCTCCGCGAGTCGGGACCCGACGACGGCGATCCGGCGATCGCGCGACTGGTGCCGTCCGCGTACTCGGACGACGAGGAGGCCGCACGGGAGTTCCGCGCGCTCACGCAGTCCGATCTGCTGGACCGCCGCAGTGCCGATGCCGCCGTCGTGCTGGCCTCGCTCAGCGAGGCCTCGCAGATCCCCGACGACCCCGAGGACCCGGCGCTCCTGGAAGAGACGGAGATCCGGCTCGATCCGGCCGCCGCCCAGGCCTGGCTGCGCACGCTGGCTGCGGTGAGGCTGGTGCTCGCCACCCGGCTGGGCGTCGCCGAGGCCGATGACCATGATTCCGCCGATCCGCGCTTCGGCATCTACGACTGGCTGGGCTACCGGCTGGACGG
The DNA here is from genome assembly GCF_037083505.1 of Microbacterium sp. CCNWLW41. Lineage (NCBI taxonomy): Bacteria > Bacillati > Actinomycetota > Actinomycetes > Micrococcales > Microbacteriaceae > Microbacterium > Microbacterium sp. CCNWLW41. Next base: position 246,107 of record NZ_JBAOJP010000006.1, on the reverse strand, counting down.
ACTGGTCGGCGCGCTCGACCCGCACGACTGAGCGTTCGCGTCACGGCACGTCGAAGACGTGCGTCGCGAGCCGCATCGGTTCGTTCCGCGTGATGTGCCGCTGCTCCTGGCGGGCCCACCCTTCCCAGTGCGGGCGGAAGGTCTCGCCGTCGCGATCCAGCGCCCGCTGCCGCCGCGATGGCGCGGGCGACTCGAGCCAGACGCGCACGTCACCGAGCTTCGCGCTGGCCGGGGTCAGCAGTCCCGCTCCTTCGACGATCAGCGGCAGCGAGGGGTCCACGGCGTGCGCTTCAGCCGGCTCGCCCGCGGTCCAGTCCCACCGCTGCCACACGCCGATGACGCCGCGCGCATGCGGCGTGAGGATCAGCTGACGGGCGAGTTCCGCGCCCTCCTCCAGCCCGTTCCATCCTGGATAGATCGAGTCGAGCGCGACGAGCTGCACGCGTCCGCGGAGCGGCCACCGTGCGACGAGGGCGCGAGCCAGCGAGGACTTCCCCGCACCGCTGCGGCCGTCGATGAGCACGACCGGATTGGATGCCGCCACGTCGGCGACCGCCGCCGTGATGCGCGCGACAGCGAGAGCCAGGGAGGAGCCGACCGCGTCCGAGCTACTTCTTGAGGGCGCGGATGACACGGCTGAGCGCGCGACCGGCGAAGAACACGAACGGGACCGCGACGGCCACCAGCGCGACGAGGTTCGGCTCGAACCGCACGTCGTCGCCTCGACGGATGTATGCGCCGACCGGGATGGCCCACCCGCCACCGCCGCCGCCGCCGTTGCCCGCCTCGTCGGATCCGCCGCCGAAGCCGGACCACGTCAGTGCCACCGGGATCAGGCGGACGCCGTCGACGTCCTGCTGCTCGCCGTAGGCGCTCTTCACGCCGAAGGACGCGGACTGCCTGCCGAGTTCGAGTGCGATGTTGGGCATGGCTCCACGCTAGCGGGCGCGGGCCCGCAGGCACAGTCATCACCGCAAGGCCGGTGCGTCACGCTGCCGAGGCGGCCTCGTGTCAGCCGTGGTCGAGACGCGGCGCCGGAGGGCTCGTCGGCACGGATCCGCCGCCCCGCGAGCCCAGCAGCGTCGCGCGCGTGACGGCTCCGCGGCCGAACTTCGCCGTCGCCCCGTCCAGGGCGTCCTCGATGCGCCGCCAGCCCTCGTCGTCGTCCCACAGCGTGGGCGCCGCCACCCCGGCGGGACGGAGCCTCTCGGCGCGCACGCCGATGAGCCGCACCGGAAGCGCGCGTTCCACCGACCCGAACAGCTCGTGCGCGGCATCCCCGATCCGCTGACCGACGGCCGTGGGCTCCGCGAGGGTCTGCGACCGCGAGATCGTCGTGAAGTCCGAGAACCGGACCTTGATCGCCACGGTCGACGCCTCCCACCCGTTCGCCCGCAGGCGCGCGCCCACACGATCCGCGAGCCGCCGCAGCTCCGACCGCAGCACGACGGCGTCGCCGATGTCCTGGTCGAAGGTCTCTTCGTGGCCGACGCTCTTCTCCACCCGCTCGGTGTCGACCTCCCGGGCATCGATCCCGCGGGCGAGATGCCAGACGCGGTCGCCCATCGCGGGCCCGAGCGCGCGGTCGAGGACCTCGCGAGGCGCATCGAGCACGTCCGCGATGGTGCGGATGCCGCGGCCTTCGAGCGCTTCCGAGGCCTTGGGGCCCACGCCCCACAGCGCCCGCACCGACCGCGGGGCGAGGAACGCCTCGGTGTCCGCCGCCGCGACGATCAGCATCCCGTCGGGCTTGCTCAGCGTCGAGGCCATCTTCGCGACGTGCTTGGTCGCGGCGACGCCGACGCTGCACGTGAGCCCCGTCTCGTCCCGCACGCGCTGCCGCAGCATGAGAGCGATGTGCCCGGGACTCCCCCACAGCCGACGCGCCCCGCGCACGTCCAGGAAGGCCTCGTCGATCGACAGCGGCTCGACGAGCGGCGTGATGTCGCGGAAGATCCGCATGACCTGAGACGACACCGCGAGGTACCGCTCGAAGTGAGGCCGCACCACGACGGCGGTCGGGCACAGCCGGAGCGCCTGGCCGACCGGCATGGCCGAGCGCACACCGAAGCGTCGCGCCTCGTACGATGCGCTCGAGACGACGGATCTGCCGTCGGGCGCCCCGACGATGATCGCCTTGCCAATCAGCGACGGGTCGTCGAGCTGCTCGACGGAGGCGTAGAACGCGTCCATGTCGACGTGCAGGATGCCGGTGCCGGAGTCGTCGGCACCATCCGCAGAGACGACTCTGCCGCTCCCGTCGCCACGACCCATGCGTCGATTCTTCCAGCAATCGCGGCACCGCACGCCGGAGCGTGGGTGCGCCGCAGACACCGGCCGCGGGCGCAGCCGGCGTGCTGCGGCGCGGCGCTCAGGCGCCGGTGGCGGCCGCGCGTTCCAGGATCAGCTCACGCACGCGCGCGGCATCCGCCTGCCCCTTCATGGCCTTCATCACGGCGCCGATCACGGCGCCGGCGGCCTGCACCTTGCCGTCGCGGATCTTCTCCAGCACGTCGGGCTGTGCGGCCAGTGCGTCGTCGATGGCGGCGATGAGCGCGCCGTCGTCCGAGACGACCGCGAGTCCGCGCTTGTCGACGACCTCCTGCGGCGAGCCCTCACCGGCGATGACGCCCTCGAGCACCTGGCGGGCGAGCTTGTCGGTGAGTGTGCCCGCGTCCACCAGCGCCTGCAGGGCGGCGACCTGGGCGGGGGTGACGAGCGCGGCTGGCTCGCGGTTCTCCGCGTTCGCGATACGGCTGATCTCGCTCATCCACCATTTGCGGGCGGCAGCAGGCGACGCACCGGCCGCCACGGTCGCCTCGACCTCGGCCAGGAGCCCGGCGTTCACGACACCCTGGAAGTCGATGTCGTTGAAGCCCCACTCCCCCTTCAGACGCCGGCGACGGGCGGCCGGCGGTTCGGGCAGCGCCGCGCGGAGCTGCTCGATGAGCTCGGGTGCCGGGGCGACCGGGAGCAGGTCCGGCTCCGGGAAGTACCGGTAGTCGTCGGCATCCGACTTGGGCCGACCAGGCGAGGTCGTGCCGGTGTCCTCGTGCCAGTGGCGGGTCTCCTGCGTGATCGTTCCGCCGGCCGCGAGGATCGCCGCTTGCCGCTGGATCTCGTAGCGCACCGCGCGCTCGACCGAGCGCATGGAGTTGACGTTCTTCGTCTCGGTGCGGGTGCCGAGCTTCTCCTGGCCACGGGGCCGCAGCGACACGTTCGCGTCGCACCGCAGGTTGCCGCGCTCCATCCGCGCCTCCGAGATGCCCAGGCCGATCACGATGTCGCGGATCGTCTGCACGTACGCCTTCGCCACCTCCGGCGCGCGGTGCTCGGCGCCGAAGATCGGCTTGGTGACGATCTCGACGAGCGGGACGCCGGCGCGGTTGTAGTCCACGAGCGAGTACTCCGCGCCCTGAATGCGACCGGTGGCGCCGCCGACGTGCGTCAGCTTGCCGGCATCCTCCTCCATGTGCGCCCGTTCGATGGGCACCTCGACGACCGTGCCGTCGGCCAGCTCGATCTCGACCTGCCCCTCGAACGCGATCGGCTCGTCGTACTGGGAGATCTGGTAGTTCTTGCCGAGGTCGGGGTAGAAGTAGTTCTTCCGCGCGAACCGGCTGGACGGTGCGATCGAGCAGCCGAGCGCGAGACCCAGGCTGATCGAGTACCGCACCGCGGTCTCGTTCACGACAGGGAGCGAGCCGGGCAGGCCCATGTCCACCGGCGCCACGAGCGTGTTCGGCTCGGCGCCGTGGTTGGCGGAGTTCGCCGGGTTCGCCGCGCCGGAGAACATCTTGGTCTCGGTGTTGAGCTCGACGTGCACCTCGAATCCGAGCACCGGCTCGAAGAGTTCGAGCGCCTTGTCGAAGTCCATCAGCTTGTCCTTCGCCATCAGCGGGCTCCTCCGTTCACACCGAGCGCGGGCGCCCTGTCGAGGAGCTGACCGCCCCATGAGTCGACGAGCAGGGCCTCCAGCGCCGCGCCGACGCGGTACAGGCGCGCGTCCTCGTAGGCGGGGGCCAGGAACTGGATGCCGACCGGCAGGCCGTCCTCGGGGGCCAGGCCGGACGGGATCGAGATGCCCGGGACGCCGGCGAGGTTGGCGGGGATGGTGGTGACGTCGTTGAGGTACATCTGCAGCGGGTCGTCGATCTTCTCGCCGAGCTTGAAGGCGGTGGTCGGAGCGGACGGCGTGGCGATGACGTCGACCTGCGAGAACGCCTCGGCGAAGTCGCCCTGGATGAGGGTCCGCACCTTCTGCGCCGATCCGTAGTACGCGTCGTAGTACCCCGCGGAGAGGGCGTAGGTGCCGAGGATGACGCGACGCTTCACCTCGTCGCCGAAGCCGGCGTCGCGGGTCGCGGCCATGACATCCTCGACCGTGCCGCCCGGCACGTCGACGCGGAGCCCGAAGCGCACCGAGTCGAACTTGGCGAGGTTGCTGGACGCCTCGGCCGGGAGGATCAGGTAGTACGCGGCGACCCCGTACTCGAAGTGCGGTGCGCTGATTTCGACGATCTCGGCGCCCTGCGCCTCCATCGCCGCCAGCGCGGACCGGAAGGACTCCGAGACGCCGGCCTGGAAGCCGCTGTCGGGCAACTCCCGGATGACGCCGACCTTGAGTCCCTTGAGGACGCCACCGCTCGCGCCTTCCCGCGCGGCCGCGGCGAACGACGGCCACTCGTGCGCGAGCGAGGTGGAGTCGTGCGGGTCGTGGCCGCCGATCACGTCATGAAGGAGCCCGGCGTCGAGCACCGTGCGGGTGACCGGACCGACCTGGTCCAGGCTCGAGGCGAGGGCGATGGCACCGTACCGGCTCACGCCCCCGTAGGTGGGCTTGATCCCCACCGTCCCCGTGACGTGCGCCGGCTGACGGATCGATCCGCCCGTGTCGGAGCCGAGCGCGAGCGGCGCCTCGAAGGCGGCGACAGCCGCGGCCGAGCCACCACCGGAGCCGCCGGGGATGCGGTCGAGGTCCCACGGATTGCGGGTCGGTCCATACGCCGAGTGCTCGGTCGAGGACCCCATGGCGAACTCGTCCATGTTCGTCTTGCCGAGCGGGACGAGTCCGGCGGCGCGGGACCGTGCGACGACGGTGGCGTCGTACGGCGACATGTACCCCTCGAGGATCTTCGATCCGCTGGTGGAGGGCATGTCGGTCGTGACCAGCACGTCCTTGATCGCGAGCGGCACGCCCGCGAGCGGGCCGAGCTCCTCGCCGGAGGCGCGACGGCGGTCGACGTCGGCGGCGACGTCGAGCGCGCGCGCGTTGACGTGCAGGAAGGCGTGGATGTCGGCATCCACCGCGGCGATGCGGTTGAGGTGGGCCTGCGTCGCCTCGACGCTGGAGACCTCGCCGGCGGTGAGCTTGTCTGCGAGCGCGGCGGCGCTCAGCTTCGTGAGATCGGTCACGGGGGCCCCTTACTGCTCTTCGCCGAGGATCGCGGTGACGCGGAAGCGGCCGTCGGCGGCATCCGGTGCGTTCTGGAGCACCTGCGCGCGGGTCAGCTGCTCACCGGCAACGTCCGAGCGGAACACGTTCTGCAGCGCGATCGGGTGGCTGGTGGCCGGGACGTCGGGGGTGGCGACCTCGGAGACCTTGGCGATGTTGTCGACGATCGCGTCGAGCTGCCCTGTCAGGCGCCCGACCTCCTCGTCGCTGAGCTGGATCCGGGCGAGCACACCGAGATGGCGCACGAGATCGGGGGTGATTTCAGACACCCCCACAGCCTACCGGGGCCGCACCCCCGGCCCGTGGCGCGTGCGGCGTAGGCTGAGCGCGTGACGACGTACGACCCGCCTCGCCCCTGGATCGCCAGCTATGCGGAGGGGGTTCCGGAGGACCTCGCTCCCGTGACCGGATCGCTCGTGGACATCGTCGACGCGTCGGCGCGGGACTATCCGGATGCCGCGGCCCTGCAGTTCTTCGGTCGCGAGACGTCGTACCGCTCCCTCCACGAGCAGATCGAGCGCGCGGCCGCGGGGCTGCGCGACCTCGGCGTGAAGGCCGGAGACCCGGTCGCGATCGTGCTGCCCAACTGCCCCCAGCACATCGTCGCCTTCTACGCGATCCTGCGACTCGGGGCCGTCGTCGTCGAGCACAATCCGCTCTACACGCCGCGCGAGCTGCGCAAGCAGTTCGAGGACCACGGCGCCAAGCACGCCATCGTGTGGACCAAGGTCGTCAAGACCGTGCAGGAGTTCCCCGCCGACGTCGCTGTGTCGAACCTGATCTCGGTGGACGTCGTCAAGGCGATGCCGCTGCGCATGCGCGTCGCCCTGACGCTTCCCATCGCCAAGGCCCGCGAGGCGCGGGGGGCGCTCGCCGAGCGCGTCTCGGGCACCGTGCCGTGGGCGCAGGTCGTGGGCGCGTCGCCGCTGCCCGCATCGCACCCGCGCCCGGGCACCGACGACCTCGCCCTGATCCAGTACACCAGCGGCACGACGGGCGCACCCAAGGGCGCGGCGCTGACCCATCGGAACCTCCTGTCCAACGCGGCGCAGGCCCAGGCGTGGGTGCCGTCGATCGTGCGGGGCGACGGATGCGTCTTCTACGCGGTCCTGCCGATGTTCCACGCGTACGGGCTCACGCTGTGCCTGACCTTCGCGATGTCCATGGGCGCGCGTCTCGTGCTGTTCCCGCGCTTCGACCCCGACATGGTGCTCGAGGTCACGAAGAAGCATCCCGCGACGTTCCTCCCGCTGGTGCCGCCCATCGCGGACCGCCTGCTCGCGGCGGCGCGCGAGAAGGGCGTCTCGCTCGCGGGCACGCAGGTCGCGATCTCGGGGGCGATGGCGCTGCCGCATGAGCTCGTGGTCCCGTTCGAGGAGGCATCCGGCGGCTATCTCGTCGAAGGCTACGGCCTCAGCGAGTGCTCGCCCGTGCTCATGGCGAATCCCGTCGCCGAGAACCGCGTGCCGGGGACCGTCGGCCTTCCGCTGCCGGGCACCGAGTGCCGGGTCGTGGACCCGGATGACCCGACGGCCGACGTCCCCGCAGGCGAGCGGGGCGAGCTCGTCGTCCGCGGCCCGCAGGTCTTCAGCGGCTACTACGGCAAGCCGGAGGAGACCGAGGCCGTCTTCGCCGACGGCTGGTTCCGCACCGGCGACATCGTCACCATCGACGACGCCGGCTTCGTGCGCATCGTGGACCGCATCAAGGAGCTCATCATCACCGGCGGTTTCAACGTCGCCCCGACCGAGGTGGAGAACGCGCTGCGGCAGCACCCGCAGATCGAGGATGCCGCCGTCGTGGGCCTTCCCAGCGACCACTCCGGCGAGGAGGTCGTCGCGGCGGTGGTGGCCGCTCCCGGTCAGGAGGTCGACGTGGACGCCGTGCGCGAGTTCGCCCGGGGCATCCTCACGCCCTACAAGGTGCCGCGCCGCGTCTTCGTGGTCGATGAGCTGCCGAAGTCGCTGATCGGCAAGGTGCTCCGCCGTCAGGTGCGCGAACGCCTGCTGGCGCTCAACAGCGGCTCCTGATCAGCAGGGGTCGGTCTCCGTCGCCGGGAGATCCGGCGTCAGTCGGCGAGGCCGTCCCGCGCCACAGCGACGCGATAGGGGTGGAGGGTCGCAAGGAACACTCCTCCCGAGATCCCTGGGTCGGCCGCCATGACCGCCCGGGCGGCCTGCTCGTCGTCGGCCTCGAAGATCGTGACGCCGAACGTCCCCTCGTCCTCCTGCGTGCGCCCGGCGAGGATCAGGATGCCGCGGTCGCGCAGGTCGACCAGATACTCGAAGTGGTCCGCGACGATGCGCTGCTCGTCGTCGGTCGCGTCGGCGACCATCTCCGGTCGGGAGGGCACGATGCGGTAGAGCCATTGGGCCATGGCGCCATCATGCCCTCATCCGGCATCCGGGGCGAGCGGCTCCAGCGCCTCGGGCCCCTGGGTGACGAGCACGTGGAACTGCGCGGCGTCGAGGATCCGGATGCCGAGCTCCTCGGCCTTGGCCAGCTTGGAGCCTGCGCCGGGACCCGCCGCGACGAAGTCGGTCTTCTTCGACACGCTGGAGGCGGCCTTCCCGCCGGCCTGGATGATGGCCTCCTGCGCTCCCTCACGCGTGTACCCCTCCAGTGAGCCGGTGGCGACCACGGTGAGACCATCGAGCACCCCGCCGCCGGCCACCGCGCCGCCGGGCCCGGGGTGACCGGGCGTGGCCAGCCGCGCGCCCGCTGCTTCCCAGCGCTCCACGATCTCGCGATGCCAATCCACGGCGAACCAGTCGCTCAGCGAGTCGGCGATGATGCCGCCGACGCCCTCGACCCCCGCCAGCTCGTCGCGCGACGCCGCGCGGATGGCCGCCACCGAGCCGAACCACTGGGCGAGAGCGCGCGCGGCGACGGGACCGACGTGCCGGATGTTCAGTGCGACGAGGAATCGCCAGAGCTCCTTGGTCTTCGCCCGCTCAAGCTGATCGAGCAGGGTCAGGGCCTGCGCCGAGGGCTGCGGGCCGGTCAGGCCCGCCTTCTTCTCGGCCGCCGAGGGGTTGCGGCGGAACGGCGCCCGCCGCACGAGCTCGCCGGTCTTCTCGTCGACGCGGGGCTCGCCCGTCTCGGCGTCGCGCACCACGACCTCGATCGGCACGAGCTGATCGAGGGTGAGGTCGAACAGGCTCGCCTCGGTGTCGAGCGGGGGCTCCTCGGGCACCGAGGGCTGCGTGAGGGCCGCCGCGGTCACCTCGCCCAGCGCCTCGATGTCGAGGGCGCCGCGCGAGCCGATGTGCTCGACCCGGCCCCGCACCTGCGCCGGGCAGGCGCGGGTGTTGGGGCACCGCAGATCGATGTCGCCCTCCTTGGCCGGCGCGAGCGGCGATCCGCACTCCGGGCAGTGGGCGGGCATCACGAACTCGCGCTCGGAGCCGTCGCGCAGCTCGACGACGGGGCCGAGGACCTCGGGGATGACGTCGCCGGCCTTGCGCAGCACGACGGTGTCGCCGATGAGCACGCCCTTGGCGCGCACCACGTCCTGATTGTGCAGCGTCGCCTGTCGCACCACGGAGCCGGCGACGCGTGCGGGCGCCATGACCGCGAACGGGGTGGCGCGCCCGGTGCGCCCCACCGACACGACGATGTCGAGCAGCTTCGTGTTCACCTGCTCGGGCGGGTACTTGTACGCGATCGCCCAGCGCGGCGCACGGCTCGTCGCGCCCAGCTCGTCATGCAGCGCGAGCTCGTCGATCTTGACCACGACCCCGTCGATCTCGTGCTCCACGTCGTGGCGGTGCTCACCATAGTGGGCGACGAAGTCGAGCACCCCGTCGACGTCGTCGGCGGTGCGGAAGTACGGGCTCGCGGGCAGGCCCCACTCGGCCAGGAGGGCGTACGTCTCGCTCTGCGAGCCGACCGGCGGCTCGCTCCACGCGCCGATGCCGTGGACGAAGAGGCGCAGGGAGTCCAGCCTCGCCTGACCGGCCTCGCGCTCGAGGCCGTCCTTCTTGTCGAGCTGCTGGCGGAGGCCGCCGGAGGCGGCGTTGCGGGGATTGGCGAACGAGGGGAAGCGACGCTCCGCGCTGATGCGGGCCTTGGCCTCGTCGAAAGCCCGGCTCCGGGCGCGCGTCTCGCCGACGGCGCGATCGCGCATCTCGGCTTGCAGCGCGTTGAGCCGCTCGAAGGCGGCAACGGGGATGAACACCTCGCCGCGGACCTCCACGAGGTCGGGGTGCCCGGTGCCGGCAAGGCGGTGCGGGATGCCGGCGACACGCGCCGCGTTCATCGTGACGTCCTCGCCGATCCGGCCGTCGCCGCGGGTGGCGGCGGAGGTGAGCACTCCGCGCTCGTACCGGAGGCTGATGGCGAGCCCGTCGATCTTGAGCTCGGTGAGCCACCGCACCCTGCGCCCGGCGGCCGCTTCGGTCTTGACGCACCAGTCGTGCAGCTCGTCGGGACTGAAGACGTTGTCGAGGCTCAGCATGCGCTCCGCGTGCTCGACCGGGGCGAACATCGAGCTCTCGGCCGCGCCCACCGTCTGCGTGGGCGAGTCCTGCCCCTGCAGCTCGGGGTGCATGTGCTCGATCTCTTCGAGGCGCCGCATCCAGGCGTCGTACGTCGCGTCGTCGACGATCTCGGCGTTGCGGCCGTAGTACGCGTCCCGCGCGTCGAGGATGCGATCCGTCAGTTCCTGGGCTTCGGCTCGCGCGGCCTCGAGACCGGCGTCTGCGGGAAGTACGGCATCCGTCACCCCGTCAGTCTAGGAGTGGGGTCCGACAGCACGAGGTGCTTGCGGATCTTCCGCCGCTCAGGCGCCCACGGGGACGGCCGACACGGTTCGGTCGATCGTGAACTGCCCGATGACGCGGGTTCCGTCGTAGAGCACGGCCGTCTGGCCGGGCGCGACGCCGTCGAACGGGGTCGTCGGCACGACGGTCAGCACGCCCTCGCGGAGAACGGCGGCGGCCGGCACGGGGTCGGCGTGCGCACGGATCTGCACATCGCACGCGAACGCGCCGGTCCCGGGCGCGCGCCCTGCCCAGGTGTAGCGCTCTCCGGCGATCTCGGCGGTCGCCAGGGCCTCCTTCGGACCGACCACGACCGTGTTGGTGACGGGTCGGACCTCCAGCACGAAGCGGGGCTTGCCGTCAGGCGCGGGCATGCCGAGCTGAAGGCCGCGGCGCTGGCCCACCGTGAAGGCGTGCGCACCGTCGTGCGCGCCGACCACGGTGCCTGTCCGGTCGACGATGTCGCCGCGCTCGGCGCCCACCTTCTCCGCCAGCCAGCCGCGCGTGTCGCCGTCGGGAATGAAGCAGATGTCGTGGCTGTCGGGCTTGTGCGCGACCGTGAGCCCCCTGGACTCCGCCTCGGCGCGTACGACCGCCTTGGAGGGCGTCGCGCCGAGCGGGAAGTACGTGTGCGCGAGCTGCTCGGCAGTGAGCACGCCGAGCACGTACGACTGGTCCTTCGCGGCATCCGACGCGCGGTGCAGCTCCCGTCCGCCCGGTCCCTCGACGAGCGTGGCGTAGTGGCCCGTGCAGACGGCGTCGAAGCCCAGCTCGAGCGCACGCTCGAGCAGCGCGGCGAACTTGATCTTCTCGTTGCAGCGCATGCACGGATTGGGGGTGCGCCCGGCGCGGTACTCGGCGACGAAGTCGTCGATGACGTCGTCGCGGAAGCGCTCCGAGAAGTCCCAGACGTAGAAGGGGATCCCGAGCCGGTCGGCCGCGCGTCGCGCGTCCATCGCGTCCTCGATCGTGCAGCACCCGCGGCTGCCGGTGCGCAGCGTGCCGCCGGCGCGGGACAGCGCGAGGTGCACGCCGACGACGTCGTGACCCGCGTCCACGGCGCGCGCGGCCGCGACGGCGGAATCGACGCCACCGCTCATGGCCGCAAGGATTCGCATGCGTCCAGTCTACGAACGCGAGCCTGACCGGGACCCGGACGCGGCCCGGGCGCGCTCGACCGCGTCCGGCAGTGCGGCCAGCACCGCGTCGACGTCCTCGTCGGCCGTGGTGCGACCCATCGTGAAGCGGAGCACCTGCCGGGCCTCGGCATCCGTCCGCCCCATCGCCCGCACGACGTGCGACGGCTCCGGTACGCCGGCCTGGCACGCCGACCCGGTCGAGACCGCGATGCCGGCGACGTCCAGCAGGAACAGCAGCGTCTCGCCCGATGCTCCGGGGAACAGGACATGCGCGTTCCCGGGGATGCGGTCGACGGGGTCGCCCAGCAGCACCGCGTCCGGGATCGAGTGACGGATGCCGCCCACCAGCCGTCCGCGCAGAGCGGCCAGCCGCCCCGCCTCGGCCTCGCGCTCGGCCTCGGCCAGCTCGGCCGCCACCGCGAAGCCGACGGCCCCCGGCACGTCCTGCGTGCCGGCGCGGAGGCTCCGCTGCTGGCCTCCCCCGTGAACGAGGGGGGTGAGCTCGGCGCCGCGGGCGACCACGAGGGCGCCGACGCCGGCGGGCCCGCCGATCTTGTGCGCCGAGACGCTCAGGGCTGCCAGGCCCGCCCTTCCCCGGGCATCCGCTCGCCACGCACGGAACGACACCGGCACGTGACCGAAGGCCGCGACGGCGTCCAGGTGCAGGGGAACCCCGGCGTCGAGCGCCGCTCGCGACATCGAGGCGGCGTCGTTGACGGTGCCGCACTCGTTGTTCGCAACCAGGCCGGTCGCCAGCGCCGCCCCCGGCATGCGCGCGGCGAGCTCGTCGAGGCGGATGCGCGCCTCGGCGTCGACGCCCACGTGGCGCACGTGCGCACCCTGCGACTGCAGCCACGCCACGGCATCGAGCGTGGCGTGGTGCTCGGCGTCGGGCAGCACCACGGAGTCCTCCTCCGGGCCGCGAGCCCACCACAGGCCTTTGACGGCGAGGTTGACGGCCTCGGTGCCCCCCGAGGTGAACACCACCTCGATCGGGTCGGCGTCGAGGACCGCCGCCAGTCGCTCTCGCGCCTCCTCCAGCAGGCGCCGGGCGTGCTGGCCGGCACCGTGGATCGACGAGGCGTTCCCGACGCTCGAGGCGGCGTCGATCCAGGCCACGCGCACCTCCGGTCGCAGCGGGGCGGTCGCGGCGTGGTCGAGGTAGATCTGCACGCGGACCTCCTTCGCGATCGATCTGCGGTCGCCGTGCGCCCGAGTGCCGGAGGTCATGGGACCGAGTCCCGTAACATCCCCGACTCCGACCATGGTTATCGTAGTCCGCATGGTCAGCCCGGAGTCCGTCATCTCGCCTCCCCTCCCGGGACTGCTCAGCCCGGAGCTCGACGGGCTGGGCGTGGTGCTCGTGCCCGGGGGCGGCCGGCTGCGCGTGTGGTCCGGAGCGGCGGGCGCAGTGGACCTCGTCATCTTCGACGACACCGACCTCGACTGGATCACCGCGACCGAGCCCCTCGCTCACGTCGGAGGGGGCGTCTGGGAGGTCACCTCTCCCCTGCTCCGCCCCGGCGTGCGCTACGCGATCCGCGTCGACGGCCCCCCGGGGCCGGGCAACATGTTCAATCACGGCGCGCTCCTGCTCGACCCGTACACGCGGGGCCTCGTGCGCACGGGCTACGACGGCTGGCGATCGGCGGTGGTCGACGGATCGTTCGATTGGGCGGGTGCAAGCAAGCCGCGGGTGCCCATGGACCGCACGGTGATCTACGAAGGACACCTCAAAGGCCTGTCCAAGCGGCATCCGGATGTCCCGGGCGCGCTGCGCGGCACGTACGCGGGACTTGCGCACCCGGCGATGGTGCACCACTTCCTCGACCTCGGGGTCACGAGCATCCAGCTGCTTCCGGTGCACGCCTTCACGACGGAGCCCCGCCTCCTCCAGCACGGCCTCACCAACTACTGGGGCTACAACTCCCTGAACTTCTTCACGCCGCACGCGGCGTACGCCACCGAGGACGCCCGCCGCCAGGGACCCGACGCGGTGCTGCGCGAGTTCAAGGGCATGGTGAAGCTGCTCCACGAGGCGGGCCTGGAGGTCATCCTCGATGTCGTGTACAACCACACCGCCGAAGAGGGCATCGGCGGTCCGCGGTCCAGCCTCCGGGGCATCGACAACCGCGCCTACTACCGGCAGCAGGCGGACGGCGCTTACATCGACGTGACCGGCTGCGGCAACTCGCTGGACACGTCGACGGATGCCGCGGCCCGGCTCGTGCTGGATTCGCTGCGGTACTGGGCAGACGACGTCCAGGTCGACGGCTTCCGCTTCGATCTCGCCGCGACGCTGGGGCGCGACGCGGCGCATACGTTCACCCCCGATCACCCGCTCCTGCGCGCGATCCTCGACGACCCCGCCCTCGAAGGCGTGAAGAAGATCGCCGAGCCGTGGGACGTCGGCCTGGGCGGCTGGCAGACCGGCGGCTTCGGCGAGGGCTGGAGCGAGTGGAACGACCGCTACCGCGACCGCGTCCGCAACTTCTGGCTCAGCGACGTCGACTACGCCCGTCGCGCGTCGACCTCGCCGGTCGGCGTCGGTGGATTCGCCACCCGCCTCGCCGGATCCGCGAACACCTTCGTCGAGGAGCGCGGCCCCCTCGCCGGCGTCAACTTCATCACCGCGCACGACGGCTTCACCCTGCGCGATCTGGTGTCGTACGACGTCAAGCACAACCACGGGAACGGCGAGCAGAACCGCGACGGCGCCGACACCAACCGGTCGTTCAACCACGGCGCGGAAGGACCCACCGACGACGAGGCCATCCTGGCCACGCGACGCAAGGCGATGCGCAACCTGCTGGGGACCCTGCTGCTGTCCGCCGGCGTCCCGATGCTGACCGCCGGCGACGAGTTCGCGCGCACTCAGCGCGGGAACAACAACGCCTACTGCCACGACTCGATGCTCACGTGGCTGTCCTGGGAGCACGCGCCGTGGCAGCGCGACCTCTACGCGCACGTGCGCCACCTGCTGCGACTGCGGCGGGACAATCCGGCCCTTCGCCCGAGCCGCTTCGCCCGTCTCGGCGAGCACACGCCGTCGGCGTCCGTCATGGAGTGGTACGACGAGCACGGCCGGACGATGTCGGGCGAGCGCTGGACCGACCCCGCGCACCGGACGCTCCAGTACGTCGCGGCCTCGACGCCGGAGTTCGAGGGCTTCAACCGCGTGCTGCTCATGGTGCACGGGACCGAGCGGCCGATCGATGTGACGCTGCCCGACATCGACGGTGTGACGAGGTTCACGTCGCTGTGGTCCAGCGCTGACGAGGTCCCCTCCGCGGCCACGGAGACCGCGTACGCGCCGGGCGAGATCGTCCGGCTCCCCGGGACGTCCATGCGCCTCTTCCGCGCCGAGTAGACGAGCTCCCGCCCGCGGCGGGGACGCACGCTACCGCATCCGGCGCCGGTCGTCACCTCGCTGTGCTGTTCGACGGGCGCGCGATAGGTTCGACTCGTGGTCACGTCGACGCGCTCAGAGCGCCCCCGCCCGTGGCGGAGCGCCGCAGCCCTTCCCGTCCGCCCTGTCCCCGCCCGGCAGCCGGAGTCCGACACGGCGTCGCGCCGGGTCCCGCTCGCCAAGCCGTCCCCGGCGGTGCCGTGGGGCGATTACCGGCCGAAGGCGTTCGTAGGCGAGGTCGTCCCGTTCGTCGTGACGTCGTTCCGCGAGGGGCATGACCGCATCGGTGTGCAGCTGCGCCTGTTCTCGCCCTCCGGCGACGAGTCGCTGCACCGCCTGGACCCCCTCGAAGACGGATTCGACCGGTGGCGGACGGAGGTCGCGCTGCTGGAGCAGGGCGTCTGGCGCTTCCGGTTCGAGTCGTTCGGCGACGAGTTCGCCACGTGGGAGCACGCCGCCGCCCTCAAGATCGCCGCCGGGGTGGATGCGGCGCTCATGCGCGAGATCGGGGCGCTCCTGTTCGACCGTGCGCGCGCCGAGAAGGACCGCCCGGCGGCGGAGCGGAAGGCGCTGGCGACTGCTGCCGCGTCGCTCCGTGACGCCGGCCTCGACGACGCCGGCGCGCTGGAGATCGTGACCGACGCCACCATCGCCGGCTTCTTCCGTCAACGCCCCGTCATGTCGCTCGTCACGCTCGGGGACGACCTGGAACTCCTCGTGGAGCGCGAGCGTGCCGGAGTGGGCGCGTGGTACGAGTTCTTCCCGCGCTCGGAGGGCGCGCGCCGGCTCAAGGACGGCACCGTCAAGAGCGGCACGTTCCGCACTGCCGCCAAGCGGCTCCCGGGCGTCGCGGCCATGGGGTTCGAGGTGCTCTACCTGCCGCCCATCCACCCCATCGGCACGCTCAACCGCAAGGGACCGAACAACACCCTCGACGCCGGACCCGGCGACCCGGGGTCCCCCTGGGCGATCGGCTCGGCGGCGGGGGGCCACGACGCGGTGCATCCCGACCTCGGCGGGCTCGCGGACTTCCGGGCGTTCGTCCGGGCTGCCAGGGCCGAGGGCCTCGAGGTCGCACTGGATCTCGCACTGCAGGCCGCACCCGACCACCCGTGGGTCGCCGAGCACCCCGAGTGGTTCACGACCCTTCCGGACGGCTCGATCGCGTACGCCGAGAATCCCCCCAAGAAGTACCAGGACATCTATCCGGTCAACTTCGACAACGACCCCGCCGGCATCCGCGCCGAAGTGCTGCGCATCGTGCGGCACTGGGTGGCCCAGGGCGTGCGCATCTTCCGGGTGGACAATCCGCACACGAAGCCCCTGCAGTTCTGGGAGTGGCTCATCCGGACGGTCAACGCGGAGAACCCCGACGTCGTGTTCCTGGCGGAGGCCTTCACCAGGCCCGCTCCGCTGCAGAGCCTCGCATCGGCCGGCTTCCAGCAGAGCTACACGTACTTCACGTGGCGCAACACCAAGGCCGAGCTCGAGGAGTTCCTCTCGCAGCTGGCCCACGAGACCGCCGACTTCCTCCGCCCGAACCTCTTCGTCAACACGCCCGACATCCTGACGGAGTACCTCCAGTACGGCGGCCGTCCGGCGTACCGGATCCGCGCCGCCATCGCGGCGACGGCCGCCCCGACGTACGGCGTGTACGCGGGCTACGAGCTCTACGAGAACGTCGCCAGGCCGGGGTCGGAAGAGAACATCGACAACGAGAAGTACGAGTACAAGTTCCGCGACTGGGCGGGTGCCGTCGAGCGGGGCGACTCGCTGGCGCCCTTCCTGACCAGGCTCAACGAGATCCGGCGCGCCCATCCCGCGCTCCGGCAGCTGCGCAACCTCAGCGTCCACTGGAGCGACGACGACGCCATCCTGGTCTACGCGAAGCACCTGGATGCGGCGGTGTCCCCCGACGGACGCAGCGACACCGTCATCGTCGTGGTCAACACCGACCCCCACTCGGTGCGTCAGACGATGGTCCACCTCGACACCCGCGTGTGGGGAGTCGAGCCGGGCACTCCGTACGAGGTCGAGGACCTCGTCACCGGCGCGACGTGGACGTGGTCGGATCACAACTTCGTGATGCTCGACGCGTTCACCGAGCCGGTCCACATCCTCCACGTGAAGGAGTCCCGATGATGCCCTCCGACGAGCTCCTCGACACCGTCGCCACCGGCTCGTACCACGACCCGCACGCCGTGCTCGGCATCCACCCCGACACGGATGCCGAGGGCACGAAAACCTGGATCGTGCGTACGCGGCGACCTCTGGCGCGGAGCGTGACGGCCGTTTTCGCGGACGGCACGCGGGTTCCCCTCGAGCATGTCCGCGCCGGGATCTGGGAGGGGACGCGCACCGGGGCGCCGGGCCGATATCAGCTCGTCGCCGGATACGAGGACGGCCCGGACTACGTCGCCGAGGATCCCTACCGGCACTCCCCCACGATCGGCGCGCTCGATCTCCACCTGATCCGCGAGGGCCGGCATGAGGAGCTCTGGCGCGTCCTGGGCGCGCACGAGCGCGACCACGAGGGCGCATCCGGCACGGCGTTCACCGTGTGGGCCCCCAACGCCCGCGCCGTCCGGGTCGTCGGCGACTTCAACGGCTGGGACGGACAGGGCCACTCGATGCGCTCCATGGGCGACAGCGGCGTCTGGGAGCTCTTCGTCCCCGGCATCGGCCAGGGCACCGCCTACAAGTTCGAGCTGCTCGGCCGCAACGGGCAGTGGGTGCTGAAGGCCGACCCGATGGCGCGGTTCGCCGAGGTGCCGCCGGCGACGGCATCCGTCGTCACTCGCTCCTCGTACACGTGGGGCGACGACGCGTGGCTCGCGCAGCGCGCGAAGACCACCCCGGTGTCGCGGCCGATGTCGGTCTACGAGCTGCACTTCGGCAGCTGGCGGCAGGGCCTGTCGTACCGGGATGCCGCGGACCAGCTGATCGACTACGTCACCGGGCAGGGATTCACCCACGTGGAGTTCCTCCCCCTCGCCGAGCATCCGTTCGGCGGCTCCTGGGGCTACCAGGTCACCGGGTACTACGCGCCGACGAGCCGGTACGGCGACCCCGACGACCTGCGCTACCTGATCGACCGCCTGCACCAGGCGGGCATCGGGGTGATCATGGACTGGGTCCCCGGCCACTTCCCGAAGGATGCCTTCGCGCTCGCCCGCTTCGACGGCGAGGCCCTGTACGAGCACCCGGATCCGCGGCGCGGCGAGCACCGCGACTGGGGCACGTACATCTTCGACTACGGCCGCAACGAGGTCCGCAACTTCCTCGTCGCCAATGCCCTGTACTGGTTCGAGGAGTTCCACGTCGACGGTCTGCGGGTGGATGCCGTCGCCTCGATGCTCTACCTCGACTACTCCCGCAACGAGGGCGAATGGGCGCCCAACGTGCACGGCGGGCGTGAGAACCTCGAGGCCATCCGCTTCCTGCAGGAGGTCAACGCCACCGCCTACAAGCGCTACCCGGGCATCGCGATGATCGCCGAGGAGTCGACCAGCTTCCCCGGCGTCACCGCCCCGACCAGCCAGGCCGGTCTCGGCTTCGGGTTCAAGTGGAACATGGGCTGGATGAACGACTCGCTGCAGTACATCGCGCGCGATCCGCTCTACCGCTCCCACCATGAGGGCGAGATGTCGTTCTCGTTCGTCTACGCCTTCAGCGAGAACTACGTCCTCCCGATCAGCCACGACGAGGTCGTCCACGGCAAGGGCAGCCTCTTCGGCCGGATGCCGGGCGATCACTGGCAGCAGCTGGCGAACATGCGGGCGTTCCTGGCCTACATGTGGGGGCACCCGGGCAAGCAGCTGCTGTTCATGGGACAGGAGTTCGGGCAGCTTTCGGAATGGTCCGAGGGTCGCTCCCTCGACTGGTGGCTGCTGGACCAGCCGGCGCACGCCCAGCTGCAGCACTTCGTGGGCACGCTCAACCGGGTCTACCGCGACCAGTCCGCGCTCTGGGCGCGTGACAGCGACGGCGCCGCCTTCGCGCGGCTCGGCGGCCCGCAGTGGAACCCCAACGTCATCGCGTTCGCACGGCGCGACTGGCACGGGAACACCGTCGTCGTCGTGGCGAACTTCTCGGGCTCGACGATCGGCTCGTACGAGCTCGACCTGCCCGAGAGCGGGGTGTGGCACGAGATCCTCAACACCGACGCCGAGGCATATGGCGGATCCGGGGTCGGCAACCTGGGCGTCGTGCATGCGGGCGCAGGAGGCCGCGCCTCACTGGTGCTGCCGCCCTTGGGCGTGCTCTGGCTGCGTCACGGAACGCAGGCGCACATCCCCTCGCCGACGCAGGGCTGACCTCGCCCTCGGCGCCGGGGCTCCCGGCGCCGGGGCTGCTCAGAAGAGCAGCGACGCCAGGCGACCCCTGGCCGCGATGACGCGGGGATCACCGTCGCCGATGAGGGCGAACAGCTCGAGGAGCCGCTCCCGCACCGGCGTGCGCGCGTCCGACGGAAGCTGGGCGAACAGGTCCAGGAGGCGGCCGAACGCGTCCTCGACGTGCCCGCCGGCGACGTCCAGGTCGGCGACCGCGAACTGCGCGGCGACGTCCGTCGGTGCATCGGCCGCCGCGGCGCGGGCCGCCTGCAGATCGAGGCCCTGCACGCGGTCGAGGAGGCGCACCTGCCCCAGTCCCGCGCGCGCCTCCGCGTCGCGCGGATTCTCGGCGAGAGCCTTCTCGTACGCCGCGATCGCGCGGGGGTAGTCGCCCGCCTCGATCGCGTCGAAGGCCTCCGCGTGGAGCGGCGGCAGGGGCGGCTCGGCAGGCGCCTCCTCGGCGCGCTCACCGTCGACGGAGACCGTGCCCGTCACGCCGTTCTGCGCGGCGAGCTGGAGCAGCTGTGCGAACACCTCGCGGACCTGCTGCTCGGGCACCGCGCCGGTGAACAGCGGGACCGGCTGGCCGCCGACGAGCGCGACGACCATGGGGATGGACTGCGCCCGGAAGGCCTGCGACAGCTGCGGGTTCGCATCGACGTCGACCTTCGCCAGGACGAGGCGGCCGCCCAGCTCGGTCACGACGCGCTCGAGCACGGGGCTCAGCTGCTTGCACGGTCCGCACCACTCGGCCCACAGGTCGATCACGATGGGAACGGTGCGCGACAGCTCGAGCACCTGCGGGAAGGTCTCGTCGGTGACGTCGAGCACGAGGGACGGCACGACGACTCCACCGGCGCCGTCGGCGGCCTGCTCGCCATCGGGAGCGCCGGTCGTGGGGCGGTTGCGGAGAGCCGAGAGATCGACGGCGCCGCGCACCGCGGCGCCCAGGGTGGGATCGGTCACGAGAGAACCTTCGCATCGAGGATGTCGGACGAGTAGCCCAGCAGGCGGATCTTCTCGCTGGAGCCCGGGCCGGGCACGTAGAAGAAGACCTGATCGCTGAACGTCGTGGCGAAGCCGGTCGCGGACTGGTCGACGCCGGCCAGCGACTTGACGGTCAGGTTGCCGTCGACCTTGATCACGGCATCCTCGTTCGTCGGCTTCACGGTGTCGATCTCGTTGACGTTGACCGCCACGATCGCTCCGCTCTCGACCGTCTGCAGCGCGAACGGCGCCTGCGGCCCGGGAGCCGAGCTGAATGTGAGGCTTCCCGTGGAGGACGCGGTCTTGTTGAACTCGTCGAGGCGTCGCTGACGATCGGCGGTGATGCTGGCGCGGAGCTGGTCGCCCTCGACCTCGAAGAGGTCGTAGAACTCGCTGTCCTCACCCTTGTTGATCACGTCGGAGTACGCCGCGGCGACCTGGTCGGGCGCGAGAAGCAGGAACGGCGAATCAGGCTCCACCTGCGGCGCCCCGATGTAGGCGGGTGCGAGGTCGGGAAGCGTCGTCGAGGCTTCGAGGCTGGCGATGTACGACAGCTTGTAGTCGGCCCAGGCGTCCTTCTGGGTCATGACCATGATGCTCGAGGTCTTCGACTCCTCGTCGTCGGCGACGGCGATGACCGAGCGCGGCCAGCCGTCGTACGCCTGGGGAAGAATGATCTCGAGCGGCTTGGCGAGGATCGGTGCGGGAACCGCGTAGTCGGCGATCGCCGAGCGCAGCTTGTAGTTCGTGTCTCGCGCGGCCAGGGCCGCGCCCTCGAGACGGGTCTCGGCGAGATCGCCGTCCATCGCGGCATCCGCGTCCGCGACCGTCGCCGCGATGCGGGTGAGGATGCGCTCCGCCTGCGCCTTGGTCACAGCGGGCGCCTGCTGCCCCTCGGGCGCGATCACCGTCGCGGTCGGGGACGGCGTCGGCGACGCCGCGAACTGCGGCCAGGCGTCGGCGGAGCAGCCGCTGAACAGCAGCGCGGAGACCGCGACGACCGGCACGACGGCGAACGCGCGGCGACCGCTGGAGACGGCCCGGCGCGTCGTGGCCTGGCCGTTGCTGATGACGCCCTTGCCGTCGGGATCGGTGATGGCGATGTTGATCGGCTCGGTCACCGGGAGCGGAAGCCCCTTGCGGCGCGGCCCGCGCTTCCGCCGGGCGTGGCGGATGCCGAGGATGTAGAGGAAGACGCCGACGGCCATGAGGAGGCCGCCGAACACGATGAGCGGGCCCGCCCAGGGGGTGGACGTCTGCAGCGGCCAGGTCACCGTCACCCGGTCGGGTGCCGGTGCCGTGCCGTCCGCCGCGACGAGCACGCTCATGCCCTCCGGGAGCTGCAGCGGGGCGATGAGGAGGTCGGTCTGCTGGTACTCGTCGAGCCAGAGGTCCGAACCGATGGGGCTGCGCCCCGGGGTCGCCGCTTCCTCGGCAGCCGCGTCATCCGCCGCGGCATCGTCCGCCGCGTCATCGTCCGCCGCGTCTGCGGCGGCCGCCTCGTCGGCGGCGGCCTCGTCGGTGGCTGCGTCTTCGGCGGCGGCCTCGTCGTCGGGGGCGACGGCATCGGGAGCCGGCTCGACCAGCGTCGAGTCGAGCACTCCCTCATCGCCCAGCGTGACGTGCGTGTACTCGGCATCCGAGAGCCAGGCCTGCATGTCGGCGGTGCGGCCGTAGGAGGCGAAGAGCTCGCCCTCCCCCTGCGCGCGCAGCGTCTGGGTGCCGGGCAGCTGATTGAGCACGGCGCCGTCGATGAGGAGGTAGGGAGCCTCGTCCTCGACCGAGATCGCCGCCGTCTCGGTCCGGGGTCCCTGGAAGATCGTCCGCTGGGCGATGCCCGCCCCGATCATCACGGTGGCGAGCACGAAGGCCGCCACGGCCCACACGAAACGCACGAAGAAACACCTTTCCGGGGTGCGCGGACACTCCGCACCCTTCGATTCGACATTTCAGACTAGCGAACACGACCTGTGAGGCGCGTGGGAGGTGCCGTTCCCGGGTCCAGGGCCCGCGAATGCGTATCCTTAGCGGACTGGTGCATCGGCGGTCGTCGATGGGAGGGGATCTCGATGAAGCTGCACAACCCGTTCCGCACCGCGCTGCTCGCCACCCTCGGCGTCGGTCTCGGGCTGCTTCTCATCGGGAGCATCCAGAACCTCCAGACGATCCTGCTGTACGTCGGCACGGCCCTGTTCCTCTCGCTGGGGCTCGACCCGATCGTGGAGTGGCTCGAACGACGCAGGCTGCCGCGGTGGGCGGCGGTGCTCATCACGATCCTCGGGGTCCTCGCCGCCTTCGCCGGCATCGTGCTGATGATCGTGCCGGTCATCGTGCAGCAGATCGGGCAGCTCGTGGTGGCCATCCAAGAGCTCGCCGAGGACGGCATGTTCGACGACCCCGTCGGTGCGATCCAGGACTGGCTGCACACCGTGTTCCCGGCGCTGAACGTCGACGAGGTCTGGACCTACATCGAGGACTGGTACGCCTCGCTGGACGTCGGCGCGATCGGCTCTGAGGTGGGCGGGAGCATCATCGCCATCGTGGGCGCCCTCCTCGCCGGATTCGCGGGCGCGTTCATCGTGCTCATCCTCACCATCTACTTCACCGCCTCCACGCCGAACCTGAAGCGTGCGGTCTACCAGCTGGTCCCGGCATCCAAGCGCGCGCGCTTCATGGACCTCGGCGAGCAGATCACCGACTCGGTCGGGTACTTCGTCATCGGCCAGGCGGCGCTCGGCGTCATCAACGGCGTCCTGAGCGCGATCTTCCTGTCGATCATCGACGCGCCCTTCCCTGCGGTGCTCGCCGTGATCGCCTTCTTCTTCTCGCTCATCCCTCTCGTCGGCACGCTCACCGGTTCGACGATCATCGTGCTGACATGCCTCGTCGTCGGCTCCCCCACGACAGCGCTCATCGCGGCGATCTACTACCTGATCTACATGCAGATCGAGGCCTACGTCATCGCGCCGCGCATCATGGGCCGTGCGGTGTCCGTGCCGGGCGCCGTCGTGGTGATCGCGGCACTCGCCGGCGGCTCCCTGCTGGGCCTGCTGGGCGCGCTCGTGGCCATCCCGGTCGCGGCGAGCATCCTCATCATCTACCGCCAGGTCGTGATCCCGCGTCAGAACGAGAGATGACGCCGCGCGCGACCCGATCGGGTCAGCCGTCGGCGACGATCGGGCCGTTCCACTGGCCAGGCAGCGGAAGCGCGTCGGGGTTGATCGCCGCGACGATCTCGGTGAGCACACGCCGCGTCTGGTTCTCCCCCACCCAGAGGTGCTTTCCACCCTCGACCGGAATGAGGACGGCGTCGGGGACGCTGGAGAAGCGCTGGGCCGCGGCATCCGGTCGCAGGTAGTCGTCGAACTCCGGCACCAGCACGATCAGCCGCCGCTCGTCACCCGACCACGCCGCGACCTCGGCGTCGGTAGCCCGATGCAGCGGCGGCGAGAGCAGCACCGCACCCTCGACCGCATGGTCACGGCCGTACTTGAGGGCGAGCTCGGTGCCGAACGACCAGCCGACGAGCCAGGGCCGCGGCAGCCCCCGGGCGTGGACGAAGTCCATGGCCGCCGCGACGTCGAAGGCCTCTGCGCGGCCGCCGTCGAAGGCTCCCTCGCTCGTGCCCCGCGGCGAGGTCGTGCCGCGCGTGTTGAACCGCAGCACCGCGAGGTCGGCGAGGGCGGGAAGGCGCCCCGCGGCCTTGCGCAGGATGTGCGAGTCCATGAAGCCACCGGCGGTGGGAAGCGGATGCAACGTCACCAGCGTCGCCACCGGATCGCGCGTCTCGGGCAGTGCGAGTTCGCCCACCAGCGTCAGGCCGTCGAGCGTCTCGAGTTCGATGTCCTCGCGCCGGGCGGGCAGCAGCATCGGTCCGCGGATCTCCACTCAAGCCACCTTCCAGCAGTGCTGATGCCAGTGCCGCCGGGCCGCCAGGTCGGCTGCGTCGCCGAGCACCCCGTCCGCGCGCCAGGTCACGAGGTGCGCCACCCCGATGTCGATCTGTCCGCCGCAGCCCGGGCAGGTGTACGGCTTCTGCGCCTGTGCTGCCGACACCGGCTGCACCGTCCACTCGACCCCGCGACGCACCTCGGTGCGCTTCCAGCCCGCGAGCAGGCGCTCGAAGGAGGCGTCGCCGCTCGCAGGGTGCCGACGGCGATGGGACCGCGGCACGGCTCAGTACCAGCCTGTGCGCTGCGAGTGGTCCCACGCGCCGCACGGCGTGCCGTAGCGGCCGCCGATGTAGCCCAGGCCCCAGGTGATCTGCGTGGCGGGGTTGGTCTCCCAGTCCGCGCCCGCCGTGGCCATCTTGGTCCCGGGCAGCGCCTGCGGGATGCCGTACGCGCCGCTGCTGGCGTTGTAGGCGTTGACCCGCCACCCGGATTCCTTGTTCCACAGCGCCACGAGGCACGCGAACTGGTCGTCGCCCCAGCCTCGCGCCAGGACCATGTCGTACGCGATCGCCTGGGCGGTGCCGGGATCGGGGGTCGCGAACGGAGGCCGCCACCCCGTGCCTGCGTTCGACGAGGCCGCCCGGACCGTCGGCGTGGGTGTCGGCTTCGGTTTCACATAGACGGTGTAGTTGCCGCGATCGAGGACCGCCGGCTCGACAGGCGCCGCCTCGTCGTCGCCTTCGATGCGCTGCACGTCTCCCAGGCCGCTCGCGTACAGCGACACCGTGGTGTCGTCATCGACGCTCGCCTGTGCGAGGGCTAGTCCGGTGGGCCCGATGTACGCCACCACGAACCCGAGGACCGCGAAAGCCGCGAACGCGCCGAGGACCCCGCGTCGTCGCGACCAGCGGGGGTCGGGCGTCGGGGCCCTGCGCGTCGGCGCGGCAGGCGTCCTGGTCCGGGGCGACACCTCCTGACGACGGGCGCGCCGGGTCGGGTGCAGCTCGTTTCCAGAAGTCACAGTGCCCCGATTCTCGCACACGCCCGCCGTGCCGTGCCATCAGCCCGGCCGCCGTCCGTCATTTGACGGCGAGCATCACCTCGACGACCGCGTCGAGGACGGCATCCACCTGGGTCTCGCGGTAGCCGCCGCGCTGCATACGGAAGGCGACCGAGCGCACCTGTTCGACGGTGACGGACTCACCCGTCTCGAGGTAGCGGGCGAGCTTGTCGGTCACGAGGTCCACCTCGGAGACGCGGTAGCCGTATCGCAGCGCCGACACGCGGTCGAAACGCTGCTGGGGCGGGCGCGACAGCCGGTCCAGCACCTCCTGCGCGAGTTCGCGCGTGTGACCCACCCACGCCTGCACACCCGCTTCGGCCACCGCCGTCGAACGCTCGCGAGCCGCGAAGGCGTCCTCGATGCGGCCGAGCGCGGCATCCACCGACGCGATCGCGTACCCGTGCCGCACGAGCGGGAAGGCGGCCTGGCGGATGTCGGCCGAGCTCAGGTCGTCCGTGCCCTGCTCGAAGGAGGTGCGGGCGCGGGCGAGGAACTCGTCGACCGGCTGCTTGTCGTAGCCCTTCTCGCGTCCGTGCGCCTCGGGGAAGGCGGTGCGGGCACTCGTGTCGGACGTCGTCATGAAGCCACCAGCGGGGTGAAGAGGTAGTACAGGCCCAGAGCCGCGACGACCGACAGGAGGATCGAGTCGAGCCGGTCCAGGACGCCGCCGTGGCCGGGAAGCCACGAGCTCATGTCCTTGATGCCGAGGTCGCGCTTGATCATCGATTCCCCGAGATCGCCGATGGTCGCGGTGACGAGGATCAGGATGCCGAACACGACGCCCATCCACCACGTGATCCCGAGGAGGAAGATGCCGGCGATGACGCCCGCGAGGATCGCCGCGGCTGCCGCGCCGGCGAAGCCCTCCCAGGTCTTCTTCGGGCTGATGCGCGGCGCCATGGGGTGCTTGCCCATCGTGATGCCCGCCACGTACGCCCCGGTGTCGGCGGCGACGGCAACGATGATGAACGACAGCACCCAGTACTCGCCGCGGTCCTGGCTCAGCAGCACGACGCACAGGCTGCCGAGGAACGCGACGTACAGCTGCAGGAGCGACGCGATCAGGACGTCGCCGAGGACGGCGTCGTAGGCGCGGCCGTCGTGCGCGGCCATCTGCGCCACGAGACGCCACACGACGACGAAGGCCAGTGCCACGAAGAGCAGCAACCACAGCGACCACGGATCCACGAAGTACGCCGAGACGACCACGACCGTCGTCGCGATCAGCTGCGGGACGACGTCGACGCGGCGGCCGCTGACGATGAGCGCGCGCGAGAACTCGAACACCGCCAGCAGCGCCGCGCCGAGCGCGAAGCCGATGAAGGCCCACTTGACGAACAGGAGCGATGCGATCAGCACGGCGCCGATCGCCAGGCCGATCAGGGTCGCCACGATGAGGTCACGGCCCGTGCGCTCCTTGATGCGCTCGTTCGCCACCTCGAAGTCCGCTCTCGCCCGCTCGACCTGGCTCTCCAGCTCGCTTCGCGCGGCGCGCAGGTGCGCCTGGAGGGCGGGCTCGTGCGGGTCGTGCGCGCGTTGCGCGTCGTGCGCCGGCTGCGCGTCGTGCGCACGCTGCGCGTCGGCGGCGCGCCGGAGCTCCTCGGCCTCGCGCCGGGTCAGCGGCGCGGCCGGCTCACCGGCCAGCGGATCGGAGGGGTCGGTCATGCGCGGGGCTCAGACCTCGAGCAGCTCTGCCTCTTTGCGCTTGAGCGCCTCGTCGATCTCATCGACGTGCGAGCGCGTGAGTGCGTCGAGCTCCTTCTCGCCCCGGGCGAGCTCGTCGTCGCCGACCTCGCCCTTGAGCGAGTCGATGTCGTCCTTCGTCTTGCGGCGGATGCCGCGCACGTGCACCCGCGCGTCCTCGCCCTTGCTGCGCACGAGCTTGACGTACTCCTTGCGGCGCTCCTCGGTGAGCTCCGGCATCGTGACCCGCACGAGGTTGCCGTCGTTCGTCGGGTTCACGCCGAGGTTCGGGATGTCGCGGATGGCCTGCTCGATGGCCTTCAGCGCCGACTTGTCGTACGGGGTGACGATGAGCGTGCGCGCCTCGGGGTTGTTGATCGAGGCGAGCTGCGCGAGGGGCGTGGGGGTGCCGTAGTAGTCCACGAGCACCTTCTGGAACAGCTGCGGGTTCGCGCGGCCGGTGCGCACCGTCGCGAAGTCCTCCTTCGCAGCCTCGACGGCGCGGTCCATGCGCGCTCGGGCATCGGCCAAGACGTCCGCGATCACAGTGTCTCCTTCGCGTTGATGGGGCTCGTCAAGTGTATCGGCGGGCCGTCACGCCGTGACGAGCGTGCCGATGGACTCGCCGAGCAGCGCCCGCGTGACGTTGCCGGCCGGCTCCATCCCGAACACCCGCATATCCATCCGGTTGTCCATGCACAGACTGAACGCCGTCGAGTCCACGACCTTCAGACCCCGCTGCAGCGCGTCGAGGTAGGTGATGCGGTCGATGCGCGTCGCCGTGGCATCCTTCTTCGGATCAGCCGTGTACACCCCGTCGACGCCGTTCTTGGCGACGAGGACCTCCTGCGCGTCGATCTCGAGCGCACGCTGCGCGGCGACGGTGTCGGTGGAGAAGTACGGCAGGCCGGCGCCGGCGCCGAAGATCACGACGCGGCCCTTCTCCATGTGGCGCTCGGCCCGCCGCGGGATGTACGGCTCGGCGACCTGCGTCATGGAGATCGCCGACTGAACCCGTGTCGCGGCCCCCGCCTGCTCGAGGAAGTCCTGCAGCGCCAGCGCGTTCATGACCGTGCCGAGCATCCCCATGTAGTCCGCGCGGCCACGGTCCATCCCGCGCTGGCTGAGCTCGGCCCCGCGGAAGAAGTTGCCGCCGCCGACGACGACCGCGATCTCGACGCGGTCGACCGCGGCGGCGATCTCCCGCGCCATCTGGCTGACCACATCGGGGTTGACTCCGAGCTGCCCCCCGCCGAACGCCTCACCGGACAGTTTCAGAAGGACGCGCCGGCGCCCGGTGTTCTCGTTGATCACTGTGGTCCTCTCGTCTACGACAAACTACCGAAGGGCATGAGAAAAGGCCCGCATCGGATTGCCGATGCGGGCCTTCTCAGATGATCAGGCGCCGACCTTGTAGCGGGCGAAGCCCGTCAGGGTGAGCCCTGCGTCCTTGGCGACCTGCGCGACAGACAGCTTGTTGTCCTTCGCGTAGTCCTGGTCCAGCAGCGAGACCTGCTTGAAGAACGCGTTGACGCGTCCCTCGACGATCTTCGGGAGGGCGGCCTCGGGCTTGCCCTCGTTGCGCGAGATCTCGGTGACGATCTCGCGCTCCTTCTCGACCTCGGCCTCGGGGACCTCGTCGCGCGACAGGTACGTCGGGTTCGCGAACGAGATGTGCTGCGCGAGGCTGCGCGCCGTCTCGGCGTCGTCGCCCGAGTAGGCGAGGACGACGCCGACCTGCGGCGGCAGGTCCTTGCTGGTGCGGTGGAGGTAGATCTCGAACTTGTCGCCGGACAGCGTGTCCACGCGACGCAGCTCGACCTTTTCGCCGATGATGGCGGCCTCGTCCGAGATGAGCTCGGCGACCGTCTGGCTGCCCGCGGACGCGGCGAGGGCGGCCTCGGCCGAGTCGGCGTGCGCGGCGGCGGCGGCGTCGAGGACCTTCTCGGCCAGCGCGATGAAGCGGTCGTTCTTCGCGACGAAGTCGGTCTCGGTGTTGAGCTCGATGATCGTGACCTGACCGTCGACCTCCTTCGCGGCGACGAGGCCCTCGCTGGTGGAGCGGTCGGCGCGCTTGGCGTTGCCCTTCGCGCCCTTGAGGCGGAGGATCTCGACGGCCTTCTCGAGGTCGCCGTCGGCCTCCTCGAGCGCCTTCTTGGTGTCGACCATGCCCGTGCCGAGCTGCTCGCGCAGCGCCTTGATGTCGGCGATCGTGAAGTTTGCCATGGGTGGCGGCTCCTTGATGTGTGTGACTTCTCGTGGATGCCTCGGCGGGACCGTCCGGCCGTGCGGCCAGGGCGATCCCGCCGAGGCGGAGTGCGTGTGCGAGCCTTACTCGGCGGCGGTCGCCTCGGCGGTCTCGGGAGCCTCAGCGGTCTCGGGAGCCTCAGCGGTCTCGGGAGCCTCAGCGGCCTCGGCGGCCTCCGCGCCGGCCTCGTCCGAGGCCGACTCGGTCGCGGCGGTCTCGACGGCGGCGGCCTCGGTCTCGACCGGAGCGCCCTGCTCGAGCAGTTCGCGCTCCCAGTCGGCCAGCGGCTCGGCGTCGGCGGCCTCGTCGCTGGGCTGGTGGCGCTGGATGAGGCCCTCCGCGGCGGCGTCGGCGATGATGCGGGTGAGCAGGCCCACCGAGCGGATCGCGTCGTCGTTGCCGGGGATCGGGTACTGGAACTCGTCGGGGTCGGCGTTGGTGTCGAGGATGCCGATCACCGGGATGCCGAGCTTGGACGCCTCGTCGATCGCGAGGTGCTCGCGCTTGGCGTCGACGACCCAGATGGCCGAGGGGGTCTTCTGCAGGTTGCGGATGCCGCCGAGCGACTTGTGGAGCTTGTCGAGCTCGCGCTTCTTGAGGAGGAGCTCCTTCTTGGTGAAGCCGCTCGCCGCCGGGTCCTCGAAGTCGAGCTCCTCGAGCTCCTTCATGCGCGCGAGGCGCTTGGACACGGTCGAGAAGTTCGTGAGCAGACCGCCCAGCCAGCGCTGGTTGACGTAGGGCTGGCCGACGCGGGTCGCCTGCTCGGCGATGACCTCCTGCGCCTGCTTCTTGGTGCCGACGAAGAGGATGGTGCCGCCGTGCGCGACCGTCTCCTTGACGAACTCGTACGCCTTGTCGATGTACGTCAGCGACTGCTGGAGGTCGATGATGTGGATGCCGCTGCGCTCCGTGAGGATGAAGCGCTTGACCTTCGGGTTCCACCGGCGGGTCTGGTGTCCGAAGTGGACGCCGCTGTCGAGCAGCTGGCGAATGGTGACGACGGCCATGGCCGTTCTCCTGTTCCGGCGCTGTTGCGCCTGCTTGCGGTTGTTCTCTCGCCGGTGTGGTGCCGGCGGGCCTGGCGCCCGGCTCTCTCCCGCCCCGCGCTCGCACTCAGGCGTTCACGGGGACCGATGGGATGGGATGCCGCGCTGCTGCCCCTCGGAGACCTCGGGGACCGGAGACCGGATCGCAGCGCTCTGGGCACGCGGAGTCACTCCGACAGGCGGAGTGCGGCCTCCAGTGTATCAGCAGGCGACCCCACCGCCCCTCCTCCCCCATGTCGCCCTCACCGCGGTTCTCCACGTCTCTCGTCCCTCCCGCGTGATCGGCTCCCGGAGCGGCGCAGAGTCGAGGGCATGAGAGCAGCCGGCACCCGCGCGGTCGGCGTCGCCGCGGCCCTCCTCCTCGTCGCGGGCGGGCCGACGCCCGCCGCAGGCGCCCGCCGCGCCGACCCGCTCCCCGCCGGGGACGGCGGTTCGGTGGCGGTGTCACGGGGATGGCATTGGCCGGTCGAGCCGTTCCGGCTGGAGAGGCTGTTCGTCGCCCCGCCCCACCGGTACGGGCCTGGCCATCGCGGGGTCGATCTGCGTCCGCTCGACGACGACCCCGTCATCGCTCCCGCCCCGGGGGTCGTCGCGTTCTCGGGTCAGGTGGCGGGGCGACCGGTGGTGACGATCGACCACGGCGACGGCCTCGTCACCACGCTCGAGCCCGTCGCCTCCGAGCTCGTCGCGGGGACGCCCGTGGCGGCATCCGCTCCTGTCGGCGTGCTGGCCACCGGCGGACACGTCGAGCCGGGCGTCCTGCACTTCGGCGTGCGACTGGGCGGCGAGTACGTCAACCCGCTCGTGCTGCTCGGCGGTGTGCCGCGCGCCGTGCTGCTCCCGTGCTGCTGAGCTGCGGCGCTCAGCCGGCCGGGTGGTCGCCGCTCATGCGCGGGGGTGCGCGAGGCGGTACGAGGCCGCGAGGCGCTCGCTCGACACGTGCGTGTAGATCTGCGTCGTGCCGAGGCTCGCGTGGCCCAGCATCTCCTGCACCGCGCGGAGGTCGGCGCCCCCGTCGAGCAGATGCGTGGCCGCCGAGTGCCGCAGTGCGTGCGGACCTGCACCGGCTCCGATCTCGGGGCCCAACTCTCGCGACACGAGGTCGTAGACCGCGCGTGATCCGAGGCGCGCACCCCGCACACCGAGGAAGAGGGCGGATGCCGCCGCGTCCGTCGCGCCGCGGGCGAGGAGCGCCGGCCGACCGCGCACCAGGTACGCCTCTACCGCCCGCAGCGCCGGCAGGCCGAACGGCACGACCCGCTCCTTCGACCCCTTGCCCAGGACGCGCAGCGTCCGGCGCTCCCGATCGAGGTCGTCGACATCGAGCCCGCACAGCTCCGACACCCGCACCGCCGCCCCGTACAGCAGTTCCAGGACGGCGTGGTCGCGCAGGGCGACCGGGTCGCCCTCCGCGGCGGCCGTCTGCAGGCGCAGCAGCACGCCGTTCAGCGCGTCGACGGTCGCCACCTTCGGCAGCGTGCGCCCCCGCTTCGGGGCGACCAGCCGCAGGCTCGGGTCCGCGGCGATCGCGCCCTCCTCCGCCGCCCACGCGAAGAAGCCGCGCACGGCGGCCGTGCGCCGCGCGATGGTCGCGCGGCTGTCGCCGCGCTGGACGGCCCGCCACAGCCACTCCCGGAGCTGCTCGAGGTCGACCGTGGCGAGTTCCGCGTCGCCGCAGGCCTCGGCGAGTCCCGCAAGGTCGGATCGGTAGGCCCGCACGGTGGCCGGTGCGAGGCGGCGCACGGCGGCCAGGTGGTGCAGGTACGCGTCGGCCGCCTCCGAGATCTCCACTCCCCCAGCTTGCGCCCGGAACGACTCGGCGTCGCAGTACGACGCACCTCTCGCGGCGCGCGGCGGCCCCGATCGCTGGACGGCGGCGGGTCTGGTGCCCTCGCGCGCACCCGGTCGTCATCGGCCGCCGGGCGGACGCCGCCATCCGCTCGCGCCCGCTTCGGCCTCCCCGGCCAGCGCCAGCATGCCCAGGCACGGTTCGACGGCGTCGGGCGCCATCCCTGCGCGCCGCGCGATCTCATCGACGCCGCGCCACACCCGGCTGCTCAGGGCGTCCTGCACGCGCGTGGTGTCGTCGGTGTAGCCGTCCGCGGACGCCGCGCCGTTCGCGTGCGCGCTGAGCCCCAGCATCTCGCAGACGTCGTCGGCACCGGTGATGCACTCGGCTCCGTACTCGCGGATGAGGCGCAGCGCGCCGGCCGACGCCGCCGAGGTGATCGGGCCGGGGACGGCGCCGAGCGGCCGTGACAGCGCGGCGGCGTGGCCCGCCGTGTTCAGGGATCCGCTGCGCCACCCGGCCTCGACGACGACGGTCGCCCCCGCGAGAGCGGCGATCAGGCGATTCCGCTGCAGGAATCGCCACTTCGTCGGCGCCGAGCCGCACGGCACCTCGCTCATCACGACGCCACCGCGTCGGGCGATGTCGTCGATCAGCTGCGTGTGCCCGGCGGGGTACGCACGATCGGCGCCACCGGCGAGGAGGGCCACGGTCAGTCCGCCGGCCGCGAGAGCGGCGCGATGGGCCGCGCCGTCGATGCCGTAGGCGCCCCCGGAGACCACCGCGACACCGCGCGCTGCGAGCTCGGAGGCCAGCTCCATCGCGACATGGTCGCCGTACCCCGTCGCCGCCCGGGCCCCGACGATCGCCACCGAGGGGGTGAGCCGGCGCAGCGCCGTGGCGTCGCCGCGGACCCACAGGCACAGCGGAGCGTGGTCGCCGAGGTCGTCGATCGGATCGGGCCAGTCGGGATCGCCTCTCGTGACGAGCTGGACGCTGCGTGCCGCCGCGGTGCGCACCGCGTCACCGACCGCCTCGGACGAGAGACGGGGAAGCCAGCGTCTGCGGCCGTCGGCCAGCTCCCGCGGCGTGAGGGCCGGGACGGGGTCGCCGGCGAGGACCGCCTCGAGGCCGTCCGCGGCGCCGCACGCCGCGATGACCCTGCGCGCCACGGAGTCACCCGGCTCGGTGAGCAGGCACCAGACGACGGTGGCGTGGCGTTCGCGGGCGTCCTCGTCGTCGGATGCCTCGCGTCCCAGCGGCGCGAGTGCCCGGCGGGAGGCACGCGGGCCGAGGTCGATTCCGTTCACGGGGCCAATCCCTTCTTCAGAAAGAGGGCGCGACCGACGTGCTCGCCGCCCAGCTGGGGGCGTCCGTCGATGTCGGCGAGCGACCATGCCACGCGGAGCACCCGGTCGTACCCCCGGAGGGTGAGTGCGCCGCGGTGCAGCGCCGCGTCCAGCGGTCGACGCACGGCCGGCGGCGGCGCCGAGGGTCCTTCGCGGAGCCAGGTACCCGGAACGTCGGCGTTGACACGCCATGGCGTGCCCTCGAGCCGTCGTCGCGCCCGGGCCCGGGCGTCCTTCACGCGTTCCCGGGCCGCCGCGCTGGACATCGCCGGGCCGAGGTCCCGGTGCGCGACGGACACACGGGTGAGGGTCAGCTCGATGTCCATGCGATCGCGCAGCGGACCGGACAGCTTGCCGAGGTACCGGCGGATGGCCGCCGGCGGGCACGTGCAGGTCCCGCCGCGGATGCCGTAGTCGCCGCACGGGCACGGGTTGGTCGCCAGCACGAGCTGGAAGCGCGCCGGGTAGCTCGCGGAAGCCCCCGCGCGGTGGATGGTGATCGCGCCCGACTCCAGCGGCTGACGCAGCGCGTCCAGCGCACTGGCGGCGAACTCGCCCGCCTCGTCGAGGAAGAGCACGCCCTCGCTCGCGCGGGCGATCGCACCGGGCCGGATCAACCGGGTGCCGCCGCCGACCAGCGCCGCGATGCTCGCGCTGTGGTGGGGCGCCTCGAACGGCGGCGTGCGCGACAACTCGACCACCCGGGCTCCGGCGAGACTGCGGATCGACGCGCTGGCGAGGGCAGCCTCGTCGTCGAGCTCGGGGAGGATCCCCGGCAGCCGCCGCGCGAGCATGGTCTTGCCGGCGCCGGGCGGGCCGCACATCAGCAGGTGGTGACCCCCGGCGGCGGCGACGATCAGGGCCTCGACCGCGTCGCGCTGGCCGATGACCTCCGCGAGCTCGGGAGCGGGTTCGGCGGGCGGGTCGTCGTCGGTGACGGCGACCGGCTCGTCGTCGGGGACCTCGACGTCGCCGCCGTGCCACGCCACGACCTGAGCCAGATTCACCGCGGCGAGCACCTCCATGCCGTCGACGAGGGCCGCCTCGGCGCCGTTCGCGTGAGGCACCACGACGCGGCGATGCCCGGCGCGGCGTGCCGCGACGACGGCGGGCAGCACGCCCACGACGGGACGCAGCCGACCGTCCAGCCCGAGCTCACCGATGTGCACCGTGCCGGCGACCGACGCGGCGTCCATCGACGATTCGGTCGCCAGGCACGCGATCGCGATGGCCACGTCGAATCCGGATCCCTGCTTGGGAAGGCTGGCCGGTGAGAGGTTCACCGTGAGTCGGCGTCGCGGCAGCGGCGTGCGGCTGTTCGCGCAGGCGTTGTGCACGCGCTGCACCGCCTCGCCCAGCGCCTTGTCGGGAAGGCCGATGATGCGGAACTCCGGCGTCTGCTTCGACAGGTCGGCCTCCACCTCGACGCACTCGCCCTCAGCGCCCACGAGGGCGACCGCCCAGGTGCGCGCGACGCTCACGGCACCTCCACGTCGACGAGATGCTCGAGCCGGGCGTGCTCGGGGACGGCGCCGGTCAGTCCGATCGCATCGATGCGGAGACGGCGCCCCTGGACGGCATCCCGATTCGCCGCCACGAAGGCGACGGCGAGCCGCCACAGCCGCGCCCGCTTGCGCGCGTCGATCGCCTCGAAGGGGTGCCCGAAGTCCTCCCCGCGCCTCGTCTTGACCTCGACGGCGACCACGGCGCGCGCGTCCGCGACGACGAGGTCGAGCTCACCCTCTCGCGAACGCCAGTTGCGGGCGAGGACCGTATAGCCCAGCTCCTCGAAGTAGCGGGCTGCGCGATCCTCGCCGGCGCGCCCGAGCACGTCCTTGTCTGCCATGACGGCATGCTCGCGCACGGTCCCGCGTGCGCGGGCGGCCGAGGGAGGCATCCGTTCAGAACGCCGGCTGCCCGCGGGAATCGCCGGGCTGGGGAGGAGCCGCCGCGGGGCTCAGCTGTCGAGCGAGAGCTCTTCCGGAAGGTGGAAGTCGCGGCGCGAGAGCTCTTCGACGTTGACGTCCTTGAAGGTGAGCACCCGCACGGCCTTGACGAACCGGTCTGCGCGGTAGATGTCCCACACCCAGACGTCGGACATCGAGATCTCGAAGTAGAAGTCGTGCTCGGTGTCTCGCCGGACGACGTTGACCTCGTTCGCGAGGTAGAAGCGCCGTTCCGTCTCGATCACATACTGGAACTGCGAGACCACGTCGCGATACTCGCGGTACAGCGCCAGTTCGAGCTCGCGGTCATAGTCTTCGAAGACCTCGTCATCCATGGTGCCTCCATCCTATGGGCGCCGGGGCAGGCTCGATGTCCGGTCCGCGCGAGGCGAACACCCTCAGAAGAGGGTCGGCGCGTCCGCGATCGACCACGAGGCGCGATGATGCCTGCTGATGCCGTGCAGACGGATCGCCTCGCGGTGATCCGGACTGGCATATCCCTTGTTGCGCGCCCAGTTGTACGCGGGCAGCTCGTCGTGGAGATCGGTCATCAGCCGGTCGCGTGCCACCTTGGCGATGACGGATGCCGCAGCCGCCGAGGCGCAGTCGCGGTCGGCCTTGACGACGGGCCGGACGGTCAGTCCCCACGCGCCGGCGGGGGTGATGTAGTCGTAGTTCCCGTCGAGGATCACGATGCTCTCCTCGGGCACCACGCCGTGCGCCCGGAGGTCGGCCAGAGCCCGGACCGACGCGAGTCCCAGCGCCCGGATGATGCCGATCTCGTCGACCTCCTCGGAGCTCGCCCAGCCCACCGCGCTGCAGGCGACCCATGCCGCCGCGCGGGCCGCGACGTCGGCGCGCTTGGGCTCGGGGACGAGCTTGGAGTCCCGCAGGCCCTGCGGGATCCGCTTGCGGGAGCGCGCGGGGTCGATCACGGCCGCGCCGACGGCCACCGGTCCGGCCAGCGCGCCCCGCCCGACCTCGTCGAACGCGATGACGAGAGCGTGCTCCCGCAGGAGGCGGCGCTCGAGCGTGAGCCGAGGCTCCGCGACGGTCACCGCCCGCTGCCCTCCGCGGCCGGGCTCGGCACGCTCGCGAAGACCTCGTGGTGGAAGTCCAGCGGGCCGAACCGGTCGAACGGCCACGTCACGAGGAACGCGCGGCCGACGAGGTTGTCGATCGGCACGAATCCCTTGCCCGGCTGCTCGGTGTTGTACCGCGAGTCCTTCGAGCGATAGCGGTTGTCGCCCAGCACCCAGAGGCTTCCCTCGGGGACGACGACATCGAAGGCGTCGCCGGACGCCGCGGCCTCCCCCGTCGGCAGCTTCAGATAGTCGGTCTCGTCGATCGCGACGTCGTTGATCGTGATCTGACCGGCGGCGTTGCAGCAGACCACGTGGTCGCCGGGGACGCCGATGATCCGCTTCACCAGGTGGTCGTCGCTGTCGGGCGCTGCGAGCCCCACCAGCGACAGCACCCACTCGATCCCCTCGACCACGGGCGGGCGCGCGGGCTCGGTGCTCGGCGGCAGCCAGCCGCCCGGGTCGCGGAAGACGACGATGTCGCCGCGCTCGTACTCGCCGAATCGCGGGGTGATCTCGTCGACGAGGATGCGGTCCTTGACGTGGAGGGTGTCCTCCATCGATCCGGAGGGGATGTAGAACGACCGCACCAGGAAGGTCTTCACGACGAGCGAGACGAGCACAGCGATCAGGACGATCACGATCACGTCGCGCAGGAAGGTCAGCCAGCCGCGACGCCGCGGCTGCAGGGCTGCCGCGTTCTCGGGCCCGGGCGCCGGTTCGGCAGGAGCCGACTTCTCGGTCGTCATGGAGTTCCTTCGCAGGCGCCGTCGGTCGCGGCGGCCCGTGTTCAAGGGTCGCACATTCCGCGCCGCCGCGGAGAACGACGAAGCCCCGGACGCGTGGCGTCCGGGGCTTCGTGACCGCGATGCGAGAGCGGGTGTCAGTTCTCGCGCTTCTCCTTGATCTTGGCCTTCTTGCCACGGAGGTTGCGGAGGTAGTAGAGCTTGGCGCGGCGGACGTCACCGCGGGTCACGACCTCGATGTGGTCGATGACCGGGGAGTGCACCGGGAAGGTGCGCTCGACGCCGACCTGGAAGCTGATCTTGCGGACCGTGAAGGTCTCGCGAACGCCGTCGCCCGAGCGGCCGATGACGACCCCCTGGAAGACCTGGATGCGCGAGCGGTTGCCCTCGGTGATGTTGACGTGCACCTTCACGGTGTCGCCGGCGTTGAAGGCGGGGATGTCGGAGCGGAGCGAGGCCGCATCGACGGCGTCGAGGATCTGCATGATCGTCTCTCTCTGCGGCCGCCACAGGTCGACCGCGGGAAGGATAGTAAGGACTGGGTGTGCCGCAGGCCTCCGGCGTGACGCCGTACAGCTGGTTCCCCTGAGGCAGAACCGGTCAGGGCACAAACATCCATTCTGCCACGGATGCCGCGACCGGCCAAAACGCGTCAGCCGGCGGGCGGCGCCTGCTTCTCGGTGATCACGAAGACCTCCCGGTCCTGCTGCTCCGGAGCCGCGCCCTCGGCGGGGAGGTAGGCCATCCCCTCCGACGTGCGCAGCACGAAGCGGGTGGGTCGGGCCTCGCTCCACAGCTGCCACAGCTCCAGCCAGAACAGGCCGACGCCGGCGAGGATCGCCACGACCATGATCGGCGCCCACCAGTCCTCGGCGAAGAACCCCAGCGAGATCACCAGAGCGTGCCACACCGTGAACCCGAGGACGTCCCACCACGACACCGCGCGGTGCGCACGGACGGTTCCTCGGGCACGCACCAGAAGGGTGAGCAGCAGCTGCCACAGGAAGACGCCGGGGATCGCCAGGAACAGCACCCAGAGGAACGCCCAGCCGCCGGCGTTGAACACGGCCCAGCCGACGAGCAGCCACAGCGGCAGGAGGAAGGCGGCAGGAAGGAGCCAGCCGAAGAACGCACGACGCAGCCACATGCCCCCGATGGTACGCCCGCCCCACCGCGCCGTGGTGCCCTTCCGCGCGCCGCGCGGCATCCTCACAGCCTCGGGGTCACCGGTCGGCCAGAATGGATCCGGACGAGAGGAACCTCCACATGATCGAGCTGCGCACGCCTGCCGAGATCGAGGCGATGAAGCCCGCAGGGCGATTCGTCGCCGAGACCCTGGCGACCCTGCGCGACGAGACGAAGGTGGGGACGAACCTCCTCGCGATCGACCGGCGCGCCCACGATCTGATCCGTCGCGCCGGAGCGGAGTCCTGCTACATCGATTACCACCCCTCGTTCGGCGCCCGGCCGTTCGGCAAGGTCATCTGCACGTCCGTGAACGACGCCGTGCTGCACGGGCTCCCCTTCGACTACGCCCTGCGCGACGGGGACCTGGTGTCGCTGGACTTCGCGGTGTCGATCGACGGCTGGGTGGCCGACTCGGCCGTCTCCTTCGTCGTCGGAACGCCGCGCGACGAGGACCTCGTGCTCATCGACACGACCGAGCGCGCGCTGGACGCGGCGATCGCCTCGGCAACGGTCGGCAACCGCATCGGCGACATCTCCGCGGCGATCGCCGAGGTCGCCCACGGCCGGGGCTACTCGATCAACACCGACTTCGGCGGCCACGGCGTCGGCCGCGTCATGCACGGCGACCCGCACGTCGCCAACGACGGCAAGGCCGGCCGCGGCTACCCGCTGCGCCCTGGTCTCGTCGTCGCGCTCGAGCCGTGGTTCCTGCAGACGACCGACGAGCTCGTGACCGACCCCGACGGATGGACGCTGCGCTCGGTCGACGGTTCGCGCGGCGCGCACTCCGAGCACACGGTGGCGATCACCGAGGACGGGCCGATCGTCCTCACCGACCGCTCCTGGCTCGGCGTCGCCTGAGTCAGGACGTCGCGCGAGCCGTCACGACGGCCGAGCGCGGTGGCAGGGTGAGACGAGACCGCTCCAGACGCGCACGTTCGTCCGTCGCCAGCAGGAGGTCGGCGGCCTCCGTCGCGGCGAGCTCCACCTCGGTCGCCGAGAAGTTCACGATGATCTCCACCGCGCCCCGGGAGAGGCGGTACCACCGCTGATCCTCGTCGGCCGATGCCTCGAGGTGACGGAAGTCCGGATCCGTGAGCTCGGGCCGCTCCCGGCGCAGTGCCAGCAGCGCGCGGTACAGCGCGAGGATCCTGCCGTGCGCTCCGGCATCCTTCTCGTCCCAGCGCAGCTTCGATCGCGAGAACGTCTCGGGATCCTGCGGGTCGGGCACCACGGATTCGTCCCACCCCATCCGCGCGAACTCCGCCTTGCGCCCGCGCGCGGTCGCCTCCCCCAGCTCGGGCTCGGGGTGCGAGGTGAAGAACTGCCACGGCGTGGAGGCCGCCCACTCCTCCCCCATGAACAGCATGGGGGTGAACGGGGCGAGCACGGTGAGGACGGCCGCGATCGCGAGTCCCCCCTCGTCGAGCGACTGCGACAGCCGGTCGCCGGCCGCGCGATTGCCGATCTGGTCGTGATCCTGCGAGAAGGCGACCAGGCGCCAGGTCGGAATGCGCGGATCGATGGGGTGTCCGTGGGCACGTCCGCGGAACGACGACCACGTCCCGTCGTGGAAGAACCCGCGAGTGGACGCCTTGACCAGCGCGCTGAGCGGAGCGAAGTCGGCGTAGTAGCC
This sequence comes from Microbacterium sp. CCNWLW41, assembly GCF_037083505.1. Taxonomy (NCBI): domain Bacteria; kingdom Bacillati; phylum Actinomycetota; class Actinomycetes; order Micrococcales; family Microbacteriaceae; genus Microbacterium; species Microbacterium sp. CCNWLW41. Next base: position 206,351 of record NZ_JBAOJP010000006.1, on the reverse strand, counting down.
CGCCGTCTCGCCCGTCAGGGCGACATGCACCGCGTGGTGGTAGTCGTCGCTCCACTGCGCGGTGAGCCCGTAGCCGCCCGCCTCCCTCGCGGCGATCAGACGGGCGTCGTTCATGTCCGACTCGGCGATGAGGGTCAGCGGCCTGCCGAGGTGCGCGCTGAGCGCGTCGACGGCCTCGGCGAGCTCCTGCAGGATGTGGACCTCGCGGCGGTCCTTCAGCGCGTGGACGGCGTCCAGGCGGAGGCCGTCGACGTGGTGGTCGCGCAGCCACATCAGGGCGTTCTCGACGATGTAGCGGCGGACCTCGTCCTCATCGAGGTCCACCGACGATCCCCACGTGTTCGACTCCGCGTCGCGCAGGTACGGCCCGAACTCCGGCAGGTAGTTGCCGCTCGGCCCGAGATGGTTGTGCACGACGTCCTGGATCACGCCGAGGCCCGCGGCGTGACAGGCGTCGACGAAGCGCTGATACGCGGCCGGACCGCCGTAGGCCTCGTGGACCGCGTACCAGAGGACGCCGTCGTAGCCCCAGTTGTGCACGCCGTTGAAGGCGTTGACCGGCAGCAGCTCGACGAAGTCGACCCCGAGCTCCACGAGGTGATCGAGGCGCTCGGCCGCGGCATCCATGGTCCCCTCCGGGGTGAACGTGCCGATGTGCATCTCGTAGACGACGCCCCCGGCGAGCTGGCGCCCCGTCCACGCGCTGTCGCCCCAGAGGTGCGCTGCGGGATCGAACACGGCGCTGAGGTCGTGGACGCCGCGCGGCTGCCGGCGCGACCGGGGATCGGGCCGGGCATGGTCCGCGCCGTCGAGCACGAACCCGTACTCCTCGCCGTCCCGGAGCGCCACCTGAGCCCGCCACCAGCCCCCGCCGCGCGCCGTCATCGGAGAGTCCGCGCCGCGTGCGGGAGCGCGCAGCGAGACGGCAGCTGCCCGGGGAGCCCACACTTCGGGGATCACGCCGGCTCCTCCGGGACGAGGAGGGCGACCGGGTACAGCTCGAGGAGCTCGGCGAGCGCGACGTGGTCGCGGTAGACCCGCCCGGTGAAGACGTCGGTCGTGGTGCCGGCGTGTCTCAGCAGCATCGTGTCCTCCCAGGGCGAGCCCGATCGCGTGCCGCGTGCCGCCAGGGCCACCGGAAGGCGGGTCGCGACGGCCAGCGCGCCGCCGCGGTCGACGGCGATCGCGTGATGCGCGGCGGCGCCGACGACCGCCGCCGGCGTGTAGCGCGTGAACAGCTCGGGACGGTCCCGCCGCAGGCGGAGGGTGCGCGCCGTGACGAGGAGCTTCGCCGCGCCCGTGCGGTCGATCAGCGGCTGCCCGCCCCGATCGATCGCCGCGAGGAGTCCGCGGCGGACGTCGAAGTCCACGGCACGGCGGTTGTCGGGGTCGACGAGACTGTGCTCCCACAGCTCGCTGCCCTGGTACACATCCGGCACGCCCGGTCCTGCCAGCTGCAGGAGCTTGGCCGACAGCGCGTTCGACCATCCCGCGCCTTCGATCTCGGACACGAACGACTCGACGCGGGCGGCCACCGCGGGGTCGTCGAAGGCCGCGTCGACCATCGCGTGCATGCGGCGCTCGAACGCGGCATCCGGATCCAGCCAGTTCGTCGCCTCACCGGCCTCCCGCGCCGCCTTCTCGGCGTACGCGTGGAGGCGGTCGCGTGACGCCGGCCATGCGCCGATGACGGCCTGCCACAGCAGCGCGTCGAAGGGGCCGTGACCGCTGGAGGCGGCATCCGTCAGCTCTTCGAGGACCTCCGCCCACCGCTCGGGGATCTCCGCCAGCACCGACAGGCGTGCGCGGACGTCCTCGCCGCGCTTCGTGTCGTGCGTCGACAGCGTCGTCATGGCGTGCGGCCACGCCGCGAGCCGGGCCGCCTGCGCCGCATGGAACCTGTCGACCGGCAGCGCGAACTGCGAGGGGTCGGCGCCCACCTCGGTGAGGGTGCCGAGGCGGGTCGCACGGTAGAACGCGGTGTCCTCCACGCCCTTGGCCATCACCATCCCGCTCGTCTGCTGGAAGCGCAGGGCGGCGGGATGCCGGGGGTCGCGGAGCGCCGCGACGACGGCGTCGATCGCCGCGGCGAGGTCCGGGCGGTGCGCGCGCGCGTCGTCCGTGGCGGCGTCGAGATGCTCCCGCCCCGCAGGCAGATAGGAGCGGTACACCGGGAACCGGGCGAGAAGCTCGACCACGGCGTCCTCCACCGCTGCGTCGTCGGGCGCGCCGAGCTCACGCGCGAGACGGCGCACCTCCGATCGCAGGATCCCCTCGCCGATGGCGCGCTTGGTCCCCGCGATCACGTCGGCCCACGGCTGAGGAGCGGGAAGCCCGGAGCGCTCGCGGAGGCGGGCGTCGAGGGCGTCGAGGGCGTCCTCGCCCCGGGGGTCGACCAGCACGCGGTCGATCTCGGCCAGCGCGTCGTATCCGGTCGTGCCCTCTGCGGCGAAGAACGGGGGCAGCGCCTCGCCGTGCTCCAGGATCTTCTCCACGAGGACGTACGCCCCGCCGGTGAGCTCTGCGAGCCGTTCGAGATACTCCACCGGGGCGCGCAGCCCGTCCGGGTGGTCGACGCGCAGACCGTCGACGAGGCCGTCGTCGAACCAGCTGCGGACCTGGGCGTGCGCTTCGTCGAAGACGTCCGGGTCCTCCACCCGCACGGCGGCGAGACTGGAGACCCCGAAGAACCGGCGGTAGTTGAGGTCGGACGCCTCGCGCCGCCAGTGCATCAGCTCGTAGTGCTGCCGGGCGTGCACGGCGAGGACGTCCTCATCGCCGGGTGCAGACCCTCCAGCCAGGGGGAAGCGGTGGTCGTGGTAGCGGAGCTCGCCGTCCTCGACGCGCAGAGCGCCCGACGCTGCGGCCTCCTCGACCGTCTCGCCCAGCACCGGCAGGCGCACCTTGCCGCCGCCGAAGTCCCAGTCGATGTCGAACGCGCGCGCGTACCGCGACCCGCGCCCCTTCGCCAGCACGTCCCACCACCACGGGTTCTCGGCGGGGCGCGCGACGCCCACATGATTGGGCACGATGTCGACCAGGACGCCGTGACCCGCCTCGTGGAAGGCGCGGGCGGCGCGCTCCAGCGCATCGCGGCCGCCGCGCGCGGGGTCGACGGTGCTCGGATCGACGACGTCGTACCCGTGATCGGATCCCTCGGACGCCGCGAGGATCGGCGAGAAGTACACCCAGTCGGCACCGAGCGCGCCGAGGTAATCGCGCAGCCGGGCGGCGTCGTCCAGCGTGAACGACGGCCGGATCTGCAGCCGGTACGTCGAGCGCGGCCGCGCCCCCCGCGCTGGCGTTCGGGTCACCGGGACAGCTCCGCCCGCGGCGCCGCACCGGGCACCTCGTCCGGCCCGGCCACCCCTGTGACTGCGAGGGATGCGGCGACGGAGTGGTCCACCTCCGGCTCCTCCATCTGGTGCTCGCGCAGCACCATGAGCGAGCGACCGCGCACCGTCAGCGTGGTGCCGGGTTCGACGGGGTCGGTGTCGGCGTGCTGACCTGCGGTGTCGACGATGACGTCCCACTCGGGACTGAACTCCACCGCGGGGATGAGGAAGTCCACGTCGTCGTCTCCGGCGTTGAACAGGATGATGAAGTGGCGGTCGGTGATCGGCTCGCCACGGCGGTCGCGCTCGCGGATGCCGCCGCCGTTGAGGAAGACCGCGACGGCACGGCCGAAGCCCGAGTCCCAGTCCTCCGGCTGCATCTGCGAGCCGTCCGGACGCGCCCACACGATGTCGGGAACGGGGGCGCCCTCCTCCCGCCGCACCGGCCGGCCGTCGAAGAAACGGCGACGGCGGAAGGTCGGGTGCTCACGGCGCAACCGCGCCAGCGCCGCGGTGAACTCCAGCAGCGGCTGGTCCACGGCCGACCAGTCCACCCACGTGATCTCGTTGTCCTGCGCGTAGCCGTTGTTGTTGCCGCGCTGCGTGCGCCCCAGCTCGTCGCCGTGCAGCAGCATGGGCACGCCCTGCGACAGCAGCAGTGTCGCGATGAAGTTGCGCTGCTGACGTGCACGCAGCGACAGCACCTCGACGTCCTCGGTCGGGCCCTCCGCGCCGCAGTTCCACGAGCGGTTGTCGTCCGCCCCGTCTCGGTTGTCCTCGCCGTTGGCTTCGTTGTGCTTGTCGTTGTACGAGACGAGATCGCGCATGGTGAAGCCGTCGTGCGCGGTGACGAAGTTGATGGATGCCACGGGCCGGCGCCCGGAGTGCTCGTAGAGGTCGGCCGACCCGGTGAGCCGGGAGGCGAACTCGCCGAGGGTCGCGGGCTCGCCGCGCCAGAAGTCGCGGACGGTGTCGCGGTACTGGCCGTTCCACTCCGTCCACTGGGGCGGGAAGTTGCCGACCTGGTAGCCGCCGGGACCGACGTCCCACGGCTCGGCGATGAGCTTCACCTGCGAGACCACGGGATCCTGCTGGACCAGCTCGAAGAACGTCGCGAGCCGATCGACCTCGTAGAACTCGCGCGCGAGGGTCGACGCCAGGTCGAAGCGGAACCCGTCGACGTGCATCTCCAGCACCCAATACCGCAGCGAGTCCATGATCAGCTGCAGCGTGTGCGGATTGCCGACGTTGAGGCTGTTGCCCGTGCCGGTGTAATCGGTGTAGTAGCGCTTGTCGTCCGCTTCGAGTCGGTAGTAGGCCTCGTTGTCGATCCCCCGCATCGACAGGGTGGGGCCAAGGTGGTTGCCCTCGGCCGTGTGGTTGTAGACCACGTCGAGGATGACCTCGATCCCCGCCGCGTGCAGCGACTTCACCATCGCCTTGAACTCCTGCACCTGCTGCCCGCGCTGGCCGTTCGAGGCGTAGGTGTTCTGCGGGGCGAGGAACGCGATGGTGTTGTAGCCCCAGTAGTTCGACAGCCCCTTCTCCTCGAGCACCGAGTCGTTGACGAACTGGTGGACGGGCATCAGCTCGATCGCGGTGACTCCGAGCTTCTGCAGGTGCTCGATGATCGCAGGGTGGGCGATCGCGCTGTACGTCCCGCGGATCTCCTCCGGGATCGCGGGGTGCAGCTGCGTCAGGCCGCGCACGTGGGCCTCGTAGATGAACGTCTCCGAGTAGGGGGTCTTGGGAAGGCGATCGCCGGCCCAGTCGAAGTACGGGTTCACGACGACGCCCATCATCTGGTGCGCGGCGGAGTCCTCGTCGTTGCGGGAGTCCGGCTCGCCGAAGTCGTAGCCGAAGACCTGCTGGCCCCAGTCGACCTGCCCCTCGACGGCCTTGGCGTACGGATCGAGCACGAGCTTGTGGGCGTTGAACCGCTTGCCCGACTCGGGATCGAACTCCCCGTGCACACGGTAGCCGTAGCGCTGGCCCGGCTGCACGGAGGGCAGATAGCCGTGATGCACGTACGCGTCCACGTCCACGAGGTCGACCCGTGTCTCGTTGCCGTCGTCGTCGAACAGGCACAGCTCGACGCGTTCGGCACCTTCGCTGTAGAGCGCGAAGTTCGTCCCGCTCCCATCGAAGGTCGCACCGAGCGGGTACGGGGAACCTGGCCAGATCTGCATACGACCTCCATCTTGCGGGGCCTTCACGATATCGGTCGGCGATGACCGGGCGCCGGGACTGGCGCACCGTGCGCGAACAGGGTAGGCCCCCCGCCACGACCGCGACCTCACAAGGGCGTCGCATGCCGTGTGAGAGAAACGTTCGCTCGAGGTAACCCCCGCCCGCAGGGCGGTGAAACACCGCGCTCGTAGCTTCGTGTTCACCGAACATCCGGCCGACGAGGAGGAGCCATGGCCCACCGCGACCATGTCAACAACCGGAAACATGACGCTGACGCCGCTGCAACATCACCCGCGTACGGTGACCTCATGATGCACAGCCCCGCGCTCGGCACCCACGTGGTGGTCGTCGGCGCGGGCATGGTCGCCCACCGCTTCGTCGAGAGCCTGCTCACCCGAGCCGGCGACGAGTGGCGGGTGACGCTCATCGGCGAGGAGGACCGCCCGCCGTACGACCGCGTGGGGCTGACCGGCTTCTTCAGCGGCGCCTCGGCGGCCGACCTCGAACTCGAGCGCACCGTGCTCGAGGACCCGCGCGTCCGCTTCCTGCGCGGCGACGCGGTCACCCGCATCGACCGCCAGGCCCGGCGCGTGACCACCCGCAGCGGCACCAGCGTCGCGTACGACCGGCTCGTGCTCGCGACGGGATCGTACGCCGCCCGCCTGGCCGTGGACGGCTTCGGGCTCGAGGGCTGCTTTGTGTACCGCACTCTCGACGACGTCGAGAAGCTCGAGGCGTTCGTCCAGCGCCGCTCCGCGGAGCTCGGCCGCCCGCTCGTCGGCACCGTCATCGGCGGAGGACTGCTGGGCCTCGAGGCGGCCGGGGCGCTGCAGGGGCTGGACGTGGACTGCACGGTCGTCCAGTCCTCCGATCGGCTGATGTCGGCGCAGCTCGACCTCCCCGCGGGCGACGCCCTCCGGCGACTCATCGAGTCCCGGGGCATCGCGGTGAAGACCCGGACGGTCACCACACGGCTCGATCCCGACCGCACCGGCCAGGTCGCGGGACTGGAGTTCCAGGACGGCTCGTACGACCGGACGGACGTGGTCGTCTTCACGGTGGGGGTCCGCCCGCGCGACGAGCTCGCGCGGACCGCAGGCCTGGACGTGCACCAGCGCGGCGGCATCCTCATCGACGCCGGCTGCCAGACGTCGGATCCCCGCGTCCTCGCGATCGGCGAGGTCGCCAACTACGACGGCCTGTGCGTCGGCCTGGTCGCCCCGGGCTACGCGATGGCCGAGGTCGCGGCGACGCGGCTGCTCGGCGGCGAGGCATCCTTCCCCGGCTACGATCTGTCGACCAAGCTCAAGCTCTCCGGCGTGGATGTGGCGAGCTTCGGCGACGCCTTCGCCGAGACGCCCGGTGCACTGGACGTCACCTACGCCGATCCCGTGGCCGGGGTCTACAAGAAGCTCGTGCTGTCCGACGACGCGAAGACGCTGCTCGGGGGGATCCTCGTCGGCGACGCCTCCGCGTACGGATCGCTGCGGCCGCTCGTGGGCGGCGCGCTCGGCGGCGATCCCGCCGCGTATCTCATGCCCGAAGGCGGCGTGGCCGCGCCCACCGGCGACCTCCCCGATGAGGCGCTGGTCTGCTCCTGCAACAGCGTGACCGCCGGCGCCATCCGTCACGCGGTCCACGAGGAGGGCTGCACCGACGTCGCAGGTGTCAAGGCGTGCACGAAGGCGGGAGCCGCCTGCGGCTCGTGCGTGATGATGGTCAAGAAGATCGTCGGCACCGAGCTCGCGAAGACCGGTGCGGCACTGAGCAACGCGCTGTGCGAGCACTTCGACATGTCGCGCCGCCAGCTGTTCGACGCGGTGCGCGTCTCCGGTCTCACGACGTTCAGCGCCGTCATCGAGCGCTTCGGCACCGGTCGCGGCTGCGACATCTGCAAGCCGGCGCTCGCCAGCATCCTGTCCACGCTCGTGCGCGGCCACGTGCTCGACGGCGAGAACGCGACGCTGCAGGACACCAACGACCACGTGATGGCGAACCTGCAGAAGGACGGCAGCTATTCGGTGGTGCCGCGCATCCCGGGCGGCGAGATCACGCCGGAGGGGCTCCTGGTCATCGGGCAGGTCGCGAAGGACTTCGGGCTGTACACCAAGATCACCGGCGGACAGCGCATCGACATGTTCGGCGCCCGCCTGGAGCAGCTGCCCGACATCTGGCAGCGCCTCGTCGAGGCGGGGTTCGAGTCCGGGCACGCCTACGGCAAGTCGCTGCGCACGGTGAAGTCGTGCGTCGGATCCACGTGGTGCCGCTACGGCGTGCAGGACTCCGTGGGCATGGCGGTCCAGCTGGAGCTGCGCTATCGCGGCCTCCGCTCGCCCCACAAGATCAAGCTGGGCGTCTCGGGCTGCGCCCGGGAGTGCGCCGAGGCGCGAGGCAAGGATGTCGGCGTCATCGCGACCGAGGCCGGCTGGAACATGTACGTCGGCGGCAACGGCGGCTTCACGCCGCGCCACGCGGTGCTGCTGGCCGAGGGGCTCAGCGACGAGGAACTGCTCACCGCGATCGACCGGTTCCTGATGTACTACATCTTCACCGCGGACCGCCTCCAGCGCACGGCGCCGTGGTTCGAGGATCTGGACGGGGGCATCGACGGCCTTCGCGCCGTGATCTTCGACGACAGCCTCGGCATCTGCGCGGATCTGGATGCCGCGATGGCCGCGCACCTGGAATCGTACGAGGACGAATGGAAGGCGACGCTCGAGGACCCCGAGAAGCTGCGCCGCTTCGCCTCGTTCGTGAACGCCCCGAAGACCCCCGACCCGTCACTGGCCTACACCGCCGAGCGCGGACAGCCCCGACCTGCCACCGAGGACGAGCGGGCCGACTCGCGCGTGCTCATCGCCGGCACGACACTGGAGGTGCGCCGATGACCCTCGTCGACCCGCAGACGACCGAGTACACCGCACCTCCCGGATGGGTGCGCGTGTGCGAACTGGCCGACCTCGAGATCGAGCGCGGGCGCGCCGCGCTCCTGGGCGGGACCCAGATCGCCCTCTTCCTGCTCCGCGGCCCGGACGGCACGGGCGGCCGCGTCCACGCGGTGTCGAACCTCGACCCGTACAGTCGCGCGCACGTCATCTCGCGCGGGATCGTCGGAACGCGCCAGGACATCCCGACGGTCGCGTCGCCGATGTACAAGCAGGTGTTCGACCTTCGCACCGGCGCCTGCCTCGACACGCAGGGCAAGGAGCCGATGAGCCTGCACGTGTGGCCGGTGTCCGTCGACGGCGGGCACGTGCTCGTGCGCTGGGAGGACGAGGCATGAGCGTCGGCCGCGTCGACCTGATCGGCGGCGGACCGGGGCCCCTGGACCTGCTCACCGTGCGCGCCTGGCGGCTGCTCACGCGTGCGGATGTCATCGTCATGGACCGGCTGGGGCCCACCGACATCCGCGAGCATGTCGGGCCGGAGGTCGAGATCATCGACGTCGGCAAGCATCCCGGCCACCACCCGGTGCCGCAGGAGGAGATCAACGAGCTGCTGGTCGCCCGCGCGAAGGCGGGCAAGCACGTCGTCCGTCTGAAGGGCGGCGACCCCTTCGTGTACGGGCGGGGCGGCGAGGAGGTCGCCGCGTGCCTGGCCGCCGGCATCCCGGTCGACGTCGTGCCGGGCATCTCGAGCGCCATCGCCGTGCCCCAGGCCGCCGGCATCCCCGTCACCCATCGCGGCGTGGCGGGCGCGGTGCACATCGTCAACGGCCCCGCCGAGGTCACCGCGGCCACTCTCGCGGCGATGCGCGACGACGCCGTGACGACCGTGATCCTCATGGGCGTCGGAGCCCTCCCCCGCATCGTCTCGGACGCGCTGCACGCGGGCGTCCCGGCGGACCGGCCCGTGGCCATCGTCGAACGCGGCCACCACCGCGATCAGCGGACGACACGCAGCACGCTGGGCGCGGTCGTGCTCGACGCGGGCGTCGCCGGCGTCCGCAACCCCGCCGTCATCGTCGTGGGCGAGGTCGCCCGCGCCGGGCTGCTGCTTCCCGACCGCCAGCTGGCAGGTGACACCGTCCGTTGAGCTCCACCACCCGCCCCACCCTCTCGGCCGCGCTCGACGGCTGCACGATCGTCATCGCCGTCGACCGCCGCTCGCTCGAGCTGGCAGCCGCACTCGAGCGACACGGCGCGCAGGTGCGCCACGCGCCCGCGCTGACGATCGTCCCCCACATCGACGACGACGCGCTCATCGCCGCCACGCAGGAGCTCATCGCGGGTCCCCCCGACATCGTCGTCGCCACCACCGGCGTGGGCTTCCGCGGCTGGATGGAGGCGGCCGACGAGGCCGGGCTCCTCGACGAGCTGCACGACGCGCTCGCCGGGGCGCAGATCGTCGCCCGCGGCCCCAAGGCCCGAGGTGCGATCCAGCAGGCCGGGCTCACGGCGGACTGGGTGGCCGAGTCCGAGACGTCCGCCGAGCTCGGCGAGTACCTCCTGGCCGAGGGCATCGCGGGCCGCCGCGTCGCGGTGCAGCATCACGGCTCGGGTGCCGACGGGCTGGATGAGCTGTTCCAGCGCGCCGGCGCCGACGTGGTGAGCCTCACCGTCTACCGCTGGGGGCCACCGCCGGACCCGGCGGCGGTGTCGCGGTCCGTCGTCGCGGCGGCGCACGGCGAGGTCGACGCCGTCCTGTTCACCTCGGCACCGGGCGCCGCCGAGTGGCTCGCGGCGGCACGGCAGGAGGGGATGCTCGAGGCGATCCTCGAGCGCGACGCCGAGGGCCGCCTGCTGACGGCAGCGGTCGGGCCGATCACGGCCGGCCCGCTGCTCGACGCCGGCCTCGAGCCCCTCATCGCCGAGCGCGGCCGGCTCGGCTCGCTGGTGCGGGCGGTCGTCACGCACTTCGGCGGCGGCGGCGCGGCATCGCTTCCCACCTCCGCCGGCCGCCTCGAGCTCCGCAGCACGGGCATCGTGCTCGACGGCCGCCACATCGCGCTGTCGCGCAGCGCGACCGACATCGTCGGCGTGCTCTTCGACGCGCACGGCGGCGTCGTGTCGCGCCATCGCCTGCAGACGGCGCTGCCGCGCTCGGGGGAGAACACCCACGCGGTCGAGATGGCCGTCGCACGCCTCCGCGAGTCGCTGGGCGTGCCGGACCTCGTCAAGACGGTCGTCAAGCGCGGCTACCGGCTCAACGTCATCGATCCGGCGTGAGCGGACCGGTCGCCGGGACGCGCCGCCGCTACGACGCGGCGTCGGGCTCCGGCAGCAGGTCGGGCCGGTGCGCACGCGTGCGCGCGAGGCTCTGCTCGCGCCGCCAGGCCGCGATGGCCCCGTGATTCCCGCTGAGCAGCACGGGCGGCACCTCCAGCCCGCGCCACTGCGCGGGCTTGGTGTAGCTGGGGTACTCCAGCAGTCCCAGCTCGTGCGACTCCTCGACGAGGCTCTCGGGATTGCCCACGACGCCGGGGATCAGCCGCGAGACCGCCTCGATCACGGCCATGGCGGCGACCTCCCCGCCGTTGAGGACGTAGTCGCCGAGACTCACCAGCCGCACGCGTCCGCGCTCGGCGTAGTGGTCCACGACGCGCTGGTCGATGCCCTCGTACCTCCCGCAGGCGAACACGAGGTGCTCCTCCTGGGCGAGCTCGCGCGCCATCGGCTGCGAGAACAGCTCCCCCGCCGGGGACGGCACCAGCAGCACGGCGTCGTCGGTGAGCACCGCGTCCAGCGCCTCGCCCCACGGCTCCGGCTTCATCACCATGCCGGCCCCGCCGCCGTACGGCGTGTCGTCGACCGTGCGATGACGGTCGTGCGTCCAGTCCCGCAGGTCGTGGACGTGCATCTCCAGGATGCCGCGGTCACGGGCCTTGCCGATCAGCGAGACGCCCAGCACGTCGAAGAACGTCGGGAAGATCGTGACGATGTCGACGCGCATGCCTCCGAGTCTAGGAGGCGCGCGTGTTTCGGACGTGTGTCGCGGCACCCACCGCGGGAGGCGCCGGACGGTGATCGAGAAGTGACCGGGAAGTAACCGCGCGGGCAGACGGGCCGAAACACCCCGTTCCTAGCGTGGAAGCACACTCACCCCCAGTGTCAGCTCACCTCAGGGAGGCGCCATGACAACCACCGTGACCCCGTCCACGACCCAGACCGACGCACCGCCCCGGTCCATCGCCCCGGCCGACGCGCCGGTCGCCCTCACTCATCGACCCGGACGCTGGATCGACGGCTGGAACGCCGAGAACCCGGCGTTCTGGAAGGCCGAGGGGCGTGCGATCGCACGCCGCAACCTCGGCTGGTCGATCTTCGCCGAGTTCCTGGGCTTCATCATCTGGCAGCTGTGGAGCATCGTCGTCGTGATGCTCCCGGCCGCGGGCTTCCAGCTGACCAGCTCGGAGTCGTTCTGGCTCATCTCCCTCCCGAGCCTCGTGGGCGCCACGCTCCGCTTCCCGTACACGTTCATGGTCGCGATCTTCGGCGGCCGCAACTGGACGATCGTCTCGGCCGCGCTCCTGCTCATCCCGGCCGTGCTCCTGGGCATCGTCGTGTCCAACCCCGAGACGCCGTTCGGCGTCCTCCTGCTCGTCGCCGCCCTCGGCGGCGTCGGCGGCGGCAACTTCGCCAGCTCGATGGCCAACATCACGTACTTCTTCCCGCAGAAGGAGAAGGGCTGGGCCCTCGGCCTGAACGCCGCCGGCGGCAACCTCGGCACGTCGGTCGCCCAGTTCGCCGTGCCGATCGCTGTGACCATCGGCGCCGGGGCGACGCTGAACATCTCGCTCGCCGGCTGGATGTGGATCCCGCTGATCCTGCTGGCGATGTTCGGCGCGTGGCGCTACATGGACAACCTCTCGTCCGCGAAGGCCGACTTCGCGGGGTCCGCGGCGGCCCTCCGCGAGCCGCACCTGTGGGTCATGGCGGTCCTGTACATCGGGACGTTCGGATCGTTCATCGGTTTCGCGAGCGTCTTCCCGAAGCTCATCGCCGACCAGTTCCCGGCGCTGTCGACCATCCAGGTCGGCCAGGCGGCGATCTCGCTGGCCTTCCTCGGCGCCCTCGTCGGCTCGCTGGCCCGTCCGTACGGGGGCAGGCTCGCCGACCGTTTCGGCGGCGCGCGCGTGACCGTCGGCGCCTTCGCGGTGATGGCTCTGGGCGCGCTGGCGCTCATCCTGACGATGCCGCTGCGCAACTTCGCCGTGTTCCTGGCGTGCTTCCTCGTGCTGTTCGCCGCGACCGGAATGGGCAACGGCTCGACCTACCGCATGATCCCGAGCATCTTCGCGGCGCGCTCCCTCGCGCGAGGCGACGAGCCGGGGTCGCCGGAGGCGACCAGGATGATGCGCAAGGCCGCGGCCGCCCTCGGCCTGATCTCGGCGATCGGCGCCTACGGCGGGTTCCTCGTGCCGCAGGTGCTCAACGCCTCGCAGCTGGCGACGGGCGGCTACACCGCGGCGTTCGCCGGGTTCGTCGCCGCGTACGTCGCGCTGCTGCTCGTGACGGTGCTCGTCTACGTCGTCCCCCGGGCCTCGCTGGCGAAGCAGCGCATCTGACGCGACACCACAAGATGAGCGGATGCCTCGGCCGAGGCATCCGCTCATCTTCGTGTTGCCCCCGCGCCCGTGGGGACGAGGCGGTCCTCAGTACACGTCGCGGGCGTAGCGGCCGTCGGCCGCCAGGGCGCGGACGTACTCCGTCGCCGCGTCCTCGGACAGCTTGCCGTGCTGCTGGGCGATGCCGAGGAGCGTCGCCTCGACGTCCTTGGCCATGCGCGTCGCATCGCCGCACACGTAGACGTGGGCTCCGTCCTCGAGCCAGCGCCAGAGACGCGCACCGTGCTCGACCATGCGGTCCTGGACGTAGATCTTCTGCCGCTGGTCGCGCGAGAAGGCCAGGTCCAGGCGGGTGAGGAAGCCGTCCGCGTGCATCTGCTGCAGCTCCTCGCGGTAGTAGAAGTCCGTCTGGGCGTGCTGCTCCCCGAAGAACAGCCAGTTGCGGCCGGTGTGCCCGTCGGCGCGACGGTCGTGGAGGAATCCGCGGAACGGGGCGATGCCCGTGCCCGGCCCGATCATGATCATGGGCGCATCGGATGCGGCCGGCGGACGGAAGGCGGGCGAGCGCTGCAGGTACACGGGCGCCGCCGTCGCCTCGCCGTCCGCGAGGAACGTCGAGCAGACGCCGCCCCGCGCACGGCCCGACTCGGTCTGGAACCGCACCACCGACACGGTGAGCTCGACGGTGCCCGGATCGGTCTTCGGGCTCGACGAGATCGAGTACTGGCGCGGCTGGAGCCGCTTGAGAACGCCGACCCACTCGTCGGCCGACGCGGCGACGCGGAAATCGCGGACGAGGTCCACGGCCTGCTGGCTCCACAGGAACTGTTCGAGCCGGCCCTTGTTCTCGCGCCGGAGCAGTGCGTTCAGCGCGCTGTCGCCGCTGCGCTCGGCGATGAAGCGGACGAGGTCGAGCGGCGTCCTGGTGATGTCCAGCCGCGTCCGCAGCGCGTCGGCGAACGTGCGCTCCTCGCCGTCGAGCTCGACGATCGTGTTCGGGGCGATCCCGGTGGCCTGGAGCCACTCCGTCACCACACCCGGCGCGTTGGCGCAGACGACGCCGAGCGAGTCGCCCGCCTCGTACGTCGCGCCGGACTCCGACAGGTCGAAGCCGATCCGCCGCACCTCCTTCTGCGACCCGGGCCGGCTGAGGAGCTCATTGCGCACCAGGGGCGCGTGCACCGGGTTGGCGCGGGTGAACAGGCGCTTCATGGGGACCGGAGGTGCGACGACGGATGCCGCAGCCACCGTCCCCTCCCCCGCCAGCGTCTCGAGGATCTGCGCCAGCCACGCCTCGCGCGGCTCGTCGGCATCGGGCTCGACGTCGACGCGCTCGAGCAGGGCCGTCGCCCCCAGCTCGCCGAGCCGCGCGTCCAGACGCCGGCCGTGACCGCAGAAGTCGTCGTAGCTGGAGTCGCCGAGCGCCAGCACGGCGTAGCGGAGGTCCGAGAGCTCCGGCGCGCCGTCGGCGTTCAGGTCGTGCCACAGTGCCGCGCCGTTGTCGGGCGGGCCGCCGTCGCCGAACGTGGACGTGACGACGAGCAGTCGGCGCACGGCGGTGAGATCGGTCGCGCGCAGCTCCGCCATGCTCCGCGACCGCGCCGGGATGCCGCGCGCCCCGAGGGCGGCGGTCGCGGCCGTGGCGAACTCCTCGGCGTTCCCGGTCTGCGAGCCCCACAGCACGACGACCTCATCGGCATCGCCGGACTGCGGCGTCGCGCCGCCGACGGAGGCGCGCGAGAACGCGCCGGCGAGCACGCCGTCGAACCAGGCGCGCGCGAGCGCCCCCAGCGGCGCCTCGGCCGGCAGCACCGGCACCTCACCGGGCGCGAGCGCCACCGACCGCACCGTCGACAGGAAGCCCGCCAGATAGGCGCCCTCGGTGTCGCTCAGCGGGGGTGGCGCGAGGGGCACGCCCGCCTGGGCCAGCGCCTCGTCGGCGGAGGCCGTCGACGGCTCGGCGGCGCCGGCACCGGGCCCGACGCGGCGCAGCGACACAGCGGCGACCTTGAGCTCGGGCTGCGCCGACATCGGGTCCACCGCGTCGTTGGTCACGGCGTTCACGGTGACGTACTCGCCATGCTCGTCGTTCCAGTGGAACGGGGCGAACAGACTGCCGGGCTGGACGCGATCGGTGAGCACCGCCGGCACGACGAACCGGCCGCGGCGCGATGCGACCTCGACCTGGTCGCCGTCCGAGATGCCGTGACGCTCGGCGTCGAACGGGTGCACCTCGACG
This sequence comes from Microbacterium sp. CCNWLW41, assembly GCF_037083505.1. NCBI lineage: Bacteria > Bacillati > Actinomycetota > Actinomycetes > Micrococcales > Microbacteriaceae > Microbacterium > Microbacterium sp. CCNWLW41. The sequence goes on along the minus strand of NZ_JBAOJP010000006.1, from coordinate 191,080 downwards.
AACGGTCCAGGGTGCAGCTTGGCGAGCTTGGCCACCCGGCCCGTCTTGGTCAGGGTGTGCCAGTGATGCGGCAGGCGTCCGGTGTTGAGCACCCACGGGTAGTCGTCGTCGGGCAGCTCCGCCGGATCGAGGTGCGGACGGGCGAGGAACTGCGCGCGCCGCGACGGCGTCGCGAAGGCCAGCCGCGGCACCGTGCCGTCGTCCTCGACGTGGAGGGACTGGCTGACGCCGTCGTTCACATACCGGATCGGATGACGCGTCGCGGGGTCGCCGGGCGGGGCGGGCCACTGCACCGGCGTCTCGCGGAGGCGCTCGTAGGTGACCCCGCGCAGGTCCCAGCCGGTCTGCGGGTTCCAGAACCGGCGGATCTCGTCGAAGACCTCGGCGCTGGAGGCGAAGTCGAAGCCGTCGAATCCCATCGCCTGCGCGATGCGGCAGATCAGCAGCCAGTCCGGCTGCGCGTCGCCCGGAGCGGGCACGACGTCCCGCACCAGGGTGAGGGTGCGGTCGCTGTTGACCGTGACGCCGTCCGCCTCCACCCAGAGGGTCGCGGGGAGCAGGATGTCGGCGTATGCCGTGGTGGCCGTCTCGGTGTAGACGTCCTGCGCGATGACGAGCTCCGCGCTCTCGAGCGCCTCGATCACGGTCCTGCGGTTGGCGACGGAAGCGACCGGGTTGCTGCAGACGATCCACAGCGCCTTGATCTCGCCCTCGGCGGCGCGACGGAACATGTCGATGGTCCCGGAGCCCGATTCCGCGCGGATCGCCCCCGGCTCCAGGCCCCACACATCCTCGACGAACGCGCGGTCCGTCGCGCTGAACACCGCGCGCTGGCCGGGCAGGCCGGGCCCCATGTACCCCATCTCCCTGCCGCCCATCGCGTTGGGCTGACCGGTGAGCGAGAACGGGCCGCTGCCCGGGCGGCAGATCGCCCCGGTCGCCAGGTGCAGGTTGCAGATGGCGTTGGTCGACCAGGTGCCGTGCGTGGACTGGTTGAGTCCCATGGTCCACAGGGTCATCCACTCGCCGGCCTCGGCGATCCAGCGCGCGGCGGTGCGGATGTCCTCCTCGGCGAGGCCGGTGATGTCGGCGACGCGATCGGGCGGGTAGTCGGCCAGGAGCGCGGCCATGTGCTCCCAGCCCTCGGTGTGCGCCTCGATGAACTCCTCGTCGATGTCGCCGGCGGCCACGAGCAGATGCAGCAGCCCGTTCAGGAGCGCGAGATCCGTCCCCGAGCGGATCTGCAGGAAGAGGTCGGCCCGGTCCGCCGTCGCCGTCCGGCGCGGGTCGACCACGATGAGCCGCGCGCCCTGCTTCAGCCGATCCGCCATCCGCAGGAAGAGGATCGGATGGCAGTCCGCGGTGTTGGACCCGATGACGAAGAAGAGGTCCGCCCTCTCGAAGTCCTCGTACGACCCGGGCGGGCCGTCGGCGCCGAGCGACTGCTTGTAGCCGGTGCCGGCCGATGCCATGCACAGTCGTGAGTTCGACTCGATGTGGATGCCGCGCAGGTACCCCTTCACGAGCTTGTTGGAGAGGTACTGCGCCTCCATGCTCATCTGGCCCGAGACGTACAGCCCGATGGCATCGGGGCCGTGCTCGTCGAGGATGGCCCGCAGGCGGGCGGCGGCATCCGTGACCGCATCGGTCAGCAGGACGGGCTCGGCGGGCTCGCCCCGGGCCGGTCGGATATGCGCCGACGTCATGCGGCCGGGGGCCTGCATGAGCTCGGCGTGCGTGGCTCCCTTGGTGCAGAGGCGTCCGGCGTTCGTCGGATGCTCGCGGTCGCCCACGACTTTCGCGATGGTGAGCGGATGCCCCGCTCCGCCGTCCGCGGTGGTCACCGAGATGCCGCAGCCGACGCCGCAGTAGGAGCACACGGTGCGCACCGGGGAGCGGACTTCGGCCATGTGACCATGGTCGGGCAGAGAGGTTCCGGGACCTTTCCCGCCGTGTTTCCCGCAGATCACATCTGCCGCACGCCCGCCGGGAGAGCGGCGTGAGGGCGGCGTCAGCCGGCGGTGCCGTCCTCCGCGTCCTCGGCGTCGTCGTCGTCCGACCGCGACGGCCTCTCATCGCCCTCGTCGTCGGGGAGCTCCTCGAAGAGGCCGTCCGGCGGCGTGACGATCACGCGGCCGCCGGCGACATCGACCTCGGGGACGATCGCCTTGACGAACGGCACGAGCACCTCGTCCTCGCGGACCTTCACGATGAGGAGGTCCTGCGCCGGGAGGTGGTCCACACGCACGACACGGCCGACGGTCTCGCCGTCGCGCACCACGTCGAGGCCGACGAGCTGGTGGTCGAACCACGCGTCGTCCTCGGCGGGCGAGGACTGGGAGTCCTCGTCGACCCACAGGATCGCGCGGATGAGCTCCTCTGCGGCGGACCGGTCGTCGACGCCCTCGAAGAACGCGACGGGGTGGCTGTTCATCCACCGGAACTCGCGCACCGTCAGCGGCTTGCCGTGCCACGGCGACGACTCCGGCACCTGGAGCGTGAACGTCGCGCCCGGGACGAAGCGTCCGTCGGGATCGTCGGTGTACAGCTCGATCTTGATGGCGCCCTTGAGGCCGTGGGCCTTCACCAGGCGTCCGACCCGGAGCTGCGTCCTGCCGGTGGGGGGAACCGCGTTCACGGGGCGGCGGGCCTCAGGACCCGCTCCCGTGGTGTCTTCGCCTGCCACCTCAGTCGTCCGCCACGTCGACGCGCACGCGGCGTCCGTCGGCGAGGGCGGTGATGAGGGTGCGCAGGGCCTTGGCCGTGCGGCCGCCGCGCCCGATCACGCGACCCCGGTCATCGGGGTGGACGTGCACCTCGAGCACGTCGCCGCGAGGCGACGTGGACGAGTCGATGCGGACGTCGTCCGGGTGATCGACGATCCCCTTGACGACGTGTTCGAGCGCGGCGGCGAGCAACGGATTACTCGGCGGAGTCGGCGGCCTCGTCGGCCGCGTCGGTCGCCTCGGCGGCGGGAGCCTCGGCGGGCTCCTCGGCCTTCTTCTCGGCCTTGGGCTTGACGACCGACTTCTTGGAGGAGTCGACCTCGAACGCGGCCTTCTCGTCGCGCGTCTTCACGGTCGAGACGGCGTCCTTGTCGCCCTTGAAACGACCCCAGTCGCCGGTCAGCTTGAGGATGGCGAGCACCTGCTCGGTCGGCTGCGCGCCGACCGACAGCCAGTACTGCGCGCGGTCGGAGTCGACCTCGATGAACGAGGGCTCCTCGGTGGGGTGGTACTTGCCGATCTCCTCGATGACACGACCATCGCGCTTGGTGCGCGAGTCGGCCACGACGATGCGGTAGTACGGCGCACGGATCTTGCCGAGACGCTTGAGACGGATCTTGACAGCCACGATTCTCCTGAATGTGTGGAAAGTGATCGAACCGATCGCCTGGAGCGTGGGGTGCACACCCGGCGGAAGCTCTGAAGGGAGGATCTCCGCGCTGGATAGAGGGTCGAGCGGGTGATCCAGCCCTCTATTCTGCCAGACGGCAGGAGCCCCCGCGAACACCCCGCCCACCAGACCGCAGGAGCCCCCGCGAACACCCCGCCCACCAGACCGCAGGAGCCCCCCGCGAACATCCCGCCCATCACGTGACGCACCGTGCCGTCAAGCGGACGGGACCGGCGGAACACCGTGCCAGACTGTGCGCATGACGGTGCCCTTCGCGACATCAGCCCGTTCCTCGGTGGGCCTCGAATGGGAGCTGATGCTCGCCGACACCGCGACCGGAGACCTCATCCCCCGCGCTCCGGACGTGCTCGACGCGCTCGAAGACGACTCCGCGCTGGAGCGCTACACCGTCACCGGCGAGCTGCTCACGAACACCATCGAGCTCACCAGCGGCATCGGCGACACGGTCGCGGCCGCCGTCGACGACATCGGCGACGCGATCGCGGCGGTGCGCACGTTCACCGATCCGCACGGCATCGACCTGCTGTGCGCCGGCAGTCATCCGTTCGCGCAGTGGTACCACCAGGCGGTCACCGACAAGACGCGGTACCACAAGCTCATCGAGCGCACCCAGTGGTGGGGACGCAACATGATGATCTGGGGCATCCACATCCATGTCGGCGTCGAGGACGTCAACAAGGTGTTCCCCATCATCAACGCGCTGGCCGTGTACCTGCCGCACCTGCAGGCGCTCTCGGCCTCGAGCCCGTACTGGGCGGGCGAGCGCACGGGCTACGCCTCGAACCGGGCGCTGGTCTTCCAGCAGCTGCCGACCGCGGGGCTCCCGTGGCCCCTGCAGGACTGGCGTGAGTTCGAGGGTTACCTCGACGACATGGTGGGCACGGGCGTGATGGAGGACGCCACCGAGGTGCGCTGGGACATCCGCCCGGCGCCGCGCTGGGGAACGATCGAGGTGCGCGCGTGCGACGGGATGTCGACGCTGCCCGAGCTCGCGGCGGTCGCCGCCCTCGTGCAGGTGCTCGTCGAGCATCTCTCCCGCCGGCTGGACGAGGGGCTCGAACTCGAGACCATCCAGCCCTGGTTCGTCCGCGAGAACAAGTGGCGCGCCGCCCGCTACGGCCTGGACGCACGGGTGATCGTCGATCGCGCGGGCACGCAGCGCCCGGTCGTCGACCACCTGCGCGAGACCCTCGAGCAGGTCCGCGACATCGCGGTCGATCTGAAGTGCGCGCGCGAGCTCGCGGGCATCGACACGATCCTCACGCAGGGCGCGAGCTACGCGCGGCAGCTCGCGGTCGCCGATGCCGCGGACGGCGATCTGCGCGAGGTCGTGCGCCACCTCGTCGGCGAGTTCCGCTCCGGCCCGACGCTGCGCGAGCATCTGGCCACGCTCGGCCACTGACACGGCCGATGCGCGCCGACCGCGCCTGATCCCGCCGTCGTCAGCCGCGTCCGAGCATCTTCTGGAGCTCGGCCAGCTCGGCCTCGCTCGGCACGCCCTTGGCGCCCGCGCCCAGGCCGAAGCCCGACCCCGTCGGCGCCTCGGAGGCCTGTGCGGCGATGCCCGCGTTCTCGGCGGCGCGCTTGGCCGGGTTGCCCGACCGCGAGCCCTTCGCCTTCTGCTGCTTGCCGCGCTTGGACGAGGCGCCGGGACGACCCGCCCCCGGAACCGGGCCCATGCCCGGGATGTTGGGCACGCCGCCGCGCGCGACCGTCTTCATCATCTTGGCCGCCTGCTCGAAGCGCTGCACGAGCTGATTGACGTCGGTGACCGTCATGCCCGAGCCCCGCGCGATGCGCAGGCGGCGGGAGCCGTTGAGGAGCTTGGTGTTGCGCCGCTCGGCCGGCGTCATCGAGCGGATGATCGCCTCGGTGCGGTCGATCTCGCGCTCGTCGAAGTCCTCGAGCTGCTGCTTCATCGAGCCCATGCCCGGGAGCATCCCGAGCATCTTCTTCATCGAGCCCATCTTGCGCATCTGCTGCATCTGCTCGAGGAAGTCCTCGAGCGTGAACTGCTCGGTCGCAAGCTTCTCGGCGACCTTGAGCGCCTCCTCCTCGTCGAACGCCTGCTGGGCCTGCTCGATGAGGGTGAGGATGTCGCCGAGGTCGAGGATGCGCGACGCCATGCGGTCGGGGTGGAAGGCCTCGAGGTCCTCGAGGCCCTCGCCGGTGGACGCGAAGATGATCGGGCGGCCGGTGACGGAGGCCACCGACAACGCAGCGCCACCGCGCGCGTCGCCGTCGAGCTTGGACAGGACGACGCCGGTGAAGTCGACGCCCTCCTGGAAGGCCTTGGCCGTGTTGACGGCGTCCTGACCGATCATCGCGTCGATGACGAACAGCACCTCGTCGGGATCGGTGGCCTTGCGGATGTCGGCGGCCTGCTTCATGAGCTCGGCGTCGACGCCGAGGCGACCGGCGGTGTCGATGATGACGACGTCGTGCTGCTGACGGCGCGCGACCTCCACGCCGTCGCGCGCGACCTTCACCGGGTCGCCGACGCCGTTGCCGGGCTCCGGTGCGTAGATGGCGGCGCCGGCACGCTCCGCGACGACCTGCAGCTGGTTGACGGCGTTCGGGCGCTGGAGGTCGGCGGCGATGACGAGCGGGGTGTGCCCGTCCTTCTCGAGCTGACGCGCGAGCTTGCCGGCGAACGTCGTCTTGCCGGAGCCCTGGAGGCCGGCGAGCATGATCACCGTCGGCGGGTTCTTGGCGAACTGCAGCCGCCGCTGCTCGCCGCCGAGGATGGCGACGAGCTCCTCGTTGACGATCTGCACGACCTGCTGCGCCGGGTTGAGCGCCCGGTTGACCTCGTCGCCGAGGGCGCGCTCGCGCACCTTGGCGGTGAAGTCCTTGACGACGGGAAGCGCCACGTCGGCGTCGAGGAGCGCGCGACGGATCTCGCGGACCGTGCCGTCGACGTCCGCGGGCGTGAGCTTGCCCTTGGTGCGGAGGTTGCGGAAGGTCTCGGTGAGCCGGTCGGAGAGAGTGCCGAAAGTCGCCATGATCCCCCGATTCTAACGGCGACGGATGCCATCGCCTCGCGCTCGCCCCCTGCCGGGCCCGGGCGGCGACTCAGCTCTCGGGCCCGAGCTCCTGGAAGAGGGTGAGCTGCAGTCCCGCCGGCCCGCGCAGGCGCGCGTTGCGGGATCGCCACGGCGTGACGCGGGCGGATGCCTCGATCACGGCGCCGCCCTCGTCGAGCCGGGCGACGGCGGCGTCAGTGTCGGCGACCTCCAGGGCCAGACGGATGCGGTCGCTCGGGGCGTCGCCGTCGGTCTCGACGCGGTCGATGAACTCGACCTGCGCAGGATTGGCGATCTCGAGAGTGGCGCGCCCCGCCGCGAGGATCGCCACGCGCGCACCTCCGTCGGCCTCGTACGCCTCGGCCTGCGGCATCCCCACGACGTCGCGATAGAACGCGAGGGTCTGCTCGAAGGCGGCGGCCTGCACCACCACCCGCAGCTGCGCGACCTCGCCCACCGGATCCGTCCACGAGGTCGACCCTGCCGCGTCGCTCGCCCGGGCGAGGAACCGCGCCAGCGACGTGCGGCCGGCGCCGTCGTGCGCCCAGGCCTCGATCGCGGCGATCACCGCGCCGCCCCATGCCGCGCCCGCGACCTCGGCACGCACCCGATCGGCGCCGCCGTGGGCGAGGCGGGCCGACACCGCGCGTGCGACGCGGGCTCGTCGGAGCGCGGCGTCGCGCTCGTACTCGACCTCGAGATCCATCGCCGCGGCGTTGACGATGCCGAGCGCCAGGCTGTCGGGCGCGAAGCCGTCGGCGATGGCGAGCGTCGCTGCGCGCACGGCGGCCGCGGCATCCGTGCTCCCATCCGTCGCGATGCGCCGCTCGAACTCCGCGAGCCTCTCGTCCAGGCCTGCCCACAGCACGTCGGACTTCGAGGAGAAGTAGTTGAAGAAGCTGGAGCGGCTGACGCCCGCCCGCCGGGAGATGTCGACGATCGAGGTCTGCTCGTACCCCTGCTCGAGGAACAGTTCGCAGGCCGCCTCGGCGATCGTCTCGCGCGACGACGCCTTCGGCCGGCCCGCCCGGTGCTCGCTGGACATGAAGCCACCCTACGGCGGGCTCCATCCCGCGCGCCGCGATGTATTGTTGGACGCGATCCATGAATGGCTGCAGACTCAGCGCGAAGGAGCACGATGCTCGACATCAGGACGGTCGGCCTCTCCCCCGACTACGTGCCGTACCTGGAGGGCTGGGCACTGCAGCGCAGCGTCCACGCCGACGTCGTGGCGCAGGTGCGTCCCGACACGCTGCTGCTCCTCGAGCACGAGCCGGTGTACACCGCCGGTGCCCGCACCGCACGCCATGAGCGCCCGGCCGACGGCACGCCGGTCGTCGACGTCGACCGCGGCGGCAAGATCACCTGGCACGGGCCCGGCCAGCTCGTCGGCTACCCGATCGTCCGGCTCGCCGAGCCGGTCGACGTGGTCGCGCATGTGCGGCGCCTCGAGCAGCTGCTGATCGACGTGCTCCGCGAGTTCGACGTCGAGGGCTACCGGGTCGAGGGGCGCAGCGGCGTGTGGGTGCGCCGCCCGCTCGGCGAGGACAAGGTCGCGGCCATCGGCGTCCGCGTGCAGCGCGGCGTGACGATGCACGGCTTCGCGCTCAACTGCGACAACACGCTGGCGGGCTTCCGCGGGATCATCCCGTGCGGGATCACGGATGCCGGGGTCACGACCCTCAGCGAGATCGCCGGCGCCGACATCGGCCCGGCCGACGTCATCGACACGGTGAGCCGCGTGTTCGCCGCGGACTTCGCGCGGGTGCCGGCATGAGCGCGTGCGGCGGCTCCGCCGGGGCGACCGCGGCCGTCCCGGGTGCGGCATCCGCGCCGTCCGCCCCCGAGGGGCGCAAGCTGCTGCGCCTCGAGGTCCGCAATGCGCAGACGCCGATCGAGCGCAAGCCGGAGTGGATCAAGACCCGCGCGAAGATGGGCCCCGAGTACCAGGCGCTGCACTCCCTCGTGAAGACCGAGGAGCTGCACACCGTGTGCCAGGAGGCCGGCTGCCCCAACATCTACGAGTGCTGGGAGGACCGCGAGGCGACGTTCCTCATCGGCGGCTCGCAGTGCACGCGCCGGTGCGACTTCTGCCAGATCGACACCGGCAAGCCCGCCGACTACGACACCGACGAGCCGCGCCGCGTCGCCGAGAGCGTCGTGCGCATGAACCTGCGGTACGCCACCGTCACCGGCGTCGCGCGCGACGACCTGCCCGACGGCGGCGCGTGGCTCCACGCCGAGACCGTCCGGCAGATCCACGAGATGAACCCGAACACGGGTGTCGAGATCCTCGCGACGGACTTCAACGGCGATCCCGCGCTGCTCGCCGAGGTGTTCGACAGTCGCCCAGAGGTCTTCGCGCACAACGTCGAGACGGTCCCGCGCATCTTCAAGCGCATCCGCCCTGCGTTCCGGTACGAGCGCTCGCTCGACGTGCTGACGCGGGCGCGGGATGCGGGGCTCATCACCAAGTCCAACCTGATCCTCGGGATGGGCGAGGAGCCCGACGAGGTGGTTCAGGCCCTCGAGGACCTGCACGCCGCGGGCACCGACATCATCACGATCACGCAGTACCTCAGGCCGTCGCCCCGGCACCTGCCGGTCGCCCGATGGGTGAAGCCCCAGGAGTTCGTGGAGTTCAAGGAGCAGGCCGAGCGCATCGGCTTCCTCGGGGTGCTCGCCGGCCCCCTCGTGCGCTCCTCGTACCGGGCGGGGCGGCTGTGGGCGCAGTCGATGCTGTCGAAGGGCCGCGCGATCCCCGCGCACCTCGCGCACATCGCCGAGGACGTCCACGTCGAGCGGGGATTCGCCCAGGCGGTGTGACCCGCCTCTGGGCGGGGTCAGTCGGCGCTCGTCACCGACAGCACCGCGCCGTCGGAGCCGAGGTTGACCAGCAGCACGTCGTCGGTGGCATCCGGGTCCAGCGCGTACTCGAGGACGGCGAACGGGTCGGCTCCGCCGTGCTCGTCCGCGAGGATCGTCATGCTCATCAGCTGCAGCGAGCGGATGACGTCGATGTGGACATCGCCGGAGATGTCGACGAGGGTGTCCTCCAGCGACTCCCCCAGCGTCTCCTGCTGCTGCAGGATGTACTCGGTCACCTCGCTGGTGCGATCGCTGAGCTCGTTGACCATCGCGTTGCGGGCGCTGCGGTCGATGTCCTCGAGCGCGGAGATCAGCGCCGCCGCGACGTCGAGGGCCGCCTCGGAGACGTCGTCCTGATCGGGCGCGGTCAGATCGACGGTCACGGACTGGTCGCCGAGCTCGACGTTCTCGGACCAGAAGATCGATCCGTCCGGCCCGGATTCGAGGAGTCCGAAATAGTCGTGCTCGATCGCCATGTCCCCATGAAACCGCAACCCGCGCCCAGGCGATACCCCGAACCCGGCATGGCGCGGAATCGGCCGCCGCACCCGCGTCGCGCGGCCGGGCTCAGAGCCCCGGATCAGTCCACGAGCGAGGCCGCGAACACGTGCGGCGTGAAGCCGGTGAGGTCGCCGATGCCCTCGCCCTGGCCGAGGAGCTTGACCGGGATCCCGGTGCGCTCCTGGACGGCGAGGACGAATCCGCCCTTCGCGGAGCCGTCGAGCTTCGTGATCACCAGCCCGGTCACGCCGGCGTGCTCGAGGAACGCCTGCGCCTGCATGACGCCGTTCTGGCCGGTGGTCGCATCGAGCACGAGCAGGACCTCGCTGATCGGCGCCTGCTTCTCGACGACGCGGCGGATCTTGCCGAGCTCGTCCATCAGCCCGCCCTTGGTGTGAAGCCGACCCGCGGTGTCGACCAGCACGATCTCGGTGCCGGTCTGCTTCGCGTACGCGATGGTCTGGAAGGCGACGGATGCCGGATCCTGACCCTCCTGCTGCGGCCGGACGATCGCCGCCCCGCCGCGCTCGGCCCACGTCGCGAGCTGGTCGACGGCGGCAGCGCGGAAGGTGTCGGCGGCGCCGACGACCACCGAGCGGCCGTAGCGCTGCAGGAACTTCGCGAACTTGCCGATCGTCGTCGTCTTGCCCACGCCGTTGACCCCGACCACGAGCACGACGGCCGGGCGCTCCGTGAGCCGGAGCGTCGTGTCGAACTTCGCGAAGTGCTCCTCGAGCGTCTCCTTCAGCATCCGCTGCAGGTCCCGCGGGTCGGTCGTGCGATAGCGCTCGACCTTCTCGCGCAGCTCGTCCACGATCCGCTCGGTGATGTCGGGGCCGAAGTCCGCGGTCAGCAGCGCCGTCTCGAGGTCTTCCCACGTGCTGTCGTCGATGGTGGGCTTGACGAACATGCCGCGCAGCGCGCGACCGAGCGACCAGGAGCTCTCTGCCATACCCCCAGCCTAGGGTCAGGACGCGACGCGCTCGGCGATGCGCTGCCCCACCACGGCGGACACGCCGTCCTGCCGCATCGACACCCCGTAGAGGGCGTCGGCGATCTCCATCGTGCGCTTCTGATGCGTGATCACGATGAGCTGGCTGGACTCCCGCAGCTGCTCGAAGACGCCCAGGAGGCGACCCAGATTCGCGTCGTCGAGCGCCGCCTCAACCTCGTCGAGGATGTAGAACGGACTCGGGCGCGCCTTGAAGATCGCCGTCAGCAGCGCGACGGCGGCGAGCGACCTCTCGCCGCCTGACAGCAGCGAGAGGCGTTCGATCTTCTTGCCCACTGGCCTCACCGCGACCTCGATGCCGGTGGTGAGGGGCGAGTCGGGGTCGGTGAGGCTGATCGATCCCGTGCCACCGGGGAACAGGATGGGGAACACCTCGCCGAACGCGGTCTTCGTGTCTTCGAACGCGGCGAGGAAGATGGTCTGCATCCGCTCGTCGAGCTCCTCGATGATCGTCAGCAGGTCCTTGCGCGTCTGCGTCAGGTCGGCCAACTGCTCGGTCATGAACTTGTGGCGCTGCTCGAGCGCCTCGAACTCCTCCAGCGCCAGCGGGTTCACCCGGCCCAGCTGGCTGAGCTTCCGCTCCGCGTCCTGCAGGCGTCGTCGCTGCTGCGCACGGTCGAACGGGCTGGATGCCGCACCGTCGTCGTCGCGCAGCGTCTCGGTCGCATCCGCCACGGGATCCAGCGGAACCGGCTGATCCGGACCATATTCCGAAATCAGAATGTCTTCGTCGAGGCCAAGCTCGGACTGCACCCGCTCGAGGATGCCGGTGACGTGCAGCCGCTTCTCGTGGATCTGCAGCTCCAGGCTGTGCACGCTCTCGGTGAGCCCCGCGAGGCGCTCGCGCACCGACGCCTCCTGGCCGCGCAGCGTCGCGAGCTCCGTCGTGACGGCGGTGCGTTCGGCTTCGGCCGCGGAGAGCTCCGCGCGCGCCTGCGCGAGCGACCGGTCGACCGAGTCGATGACGGCCGGAAGCTGCCCCGCCACGCCTGCGGCGATCTCGCGCTGCGCGCGGCGGACGACCGCGCGGCGTGCGGCCTCGGCCGCCGCCTCGCGCTCCCGCTCGCGCTGACGCTCGAGCGCGATCACGCGCGCCTCGCCGGCCCGGATGCGCTCCCGCAGCGTCTCGACGTCGAGCCGCGCGCGCATCTCGCCGTCCCGCGCCTCTTCGAGCGCCGCGAGCATGCCCTCGCGCGCCGAGGCGTCGAGGATCGGGCGCGGGGCCTCCAGTGCCGCGGTCAGCTGCTCCTCCGCCGAGCGCGCGGCGCCCTCGGCCTCGTCTACGGCTGCTGCAGCCTGCGCGAGTCCGGCGGCCAGGCGCTCGCATTCGGCGACGGCGGCTTCATGACGCACCGTGGCCCGGTTGACCTGCTCGGCGTGGGCGGCGAGGGCCGCGTCGTGCTCGCGCAGTGTCGCCAGCGCCGTCTTGGTGCGCTGCCGCGCCGACTCCAGCTCGCGCGTCGCGTCCGCCAGCGCCTCCCGCAGCGAGTCGGCGACGACGGCGATCTCGTCGCGGCGGTCGGCTGCGGCATCCCGCTCGGCAGCAAGCTCCAGGCGCGAACGCGACGCGCCCGCGCCCGCGCGCAGCGAGTGCTCGGTGTACACCTCGCCACGACGGGTGACGAGCGTGATCGGCCCGCCGAGCTCTGCGGCGGCCAGCGCCGGACCGGCCGCACGCGCGGTCGGAAGGTCGTCGGCGACCACGACGTACGCGAGCAGCCCGAGCACGCCGTCGGGCGCCGTGACCACCTCGCGCGCCGGCACCACGCCGTCCTGCGGCGGGAACGCCGGACGCGTCGTCCCGGCCGAGGCGATCACGATGTCGACCATCCCGGCCTCGGAGTCGCGCGCGTCGTCCGCGACGGCGAACGCGCTGTCGCGGTCGTCGACGAGCACGCCCTCCGCGACGGGACCCAAGACGGCCGCGATGGCCGCCTCGAACCCCGGCTTGACCTGCACCGCGTCTCCGACGAGCCCACGGACGCCTTCGCGCCCCTGGGCGATCAGCGCGGACGCGCCGTTCTTGACGTCGAGGGCGCGGCTGAGCGCCATGGTCTGAGCCGTCAGGGCGTCTCGCTCGCGTTCGGCGGCGTGCAGACGGTCGCGGAGGGCCGCGACCGCCGCCTCCGCGTCGGCCGCCTCCCGCTGCGCGCGCTCGTAGGCGGCGGCCTGGTCGGCGGACGAGGATTCCGGCACGAGATCGGGGTCGACGCCGTCGAGGATCTCCTCGGCCTCCGCGCGGCGTGTCAGTGCCGCATCCAGCGCCCGCTGCTGACGCTCGACGGCGCCGCGGACGGCCGCGAGAGCGGATGCCGCGGCCTCGGCGGTGCCGCGGAGCGCCGTGATGCGCATGTCGTGCTCCGACACGAGGGCGCTCTGCTCCGCGATGTCGACGTCGAGCGCGTCCAGCTCGGCGCGGGCGCGCACGACCTCGCGTGCCGCCTCGGCGGCGGCATCCTGGGCCGCTCCCAGCCCGTCGGACACGTCGTCGATCTCGGCGCGCGCCTCGTCGATCATCGCCTGCGACACGGTCGTCAGCTCGATGCGCTCCTCGTCCTCGGCGTCACCCAGCAGGGCGAGCCGCTGGCCGGCCAGGGCGTACAGGCTCCGCAGCCGCTCCTGGACGCGCTCGAGGCCGTGCGCGACGTGGCGGGCGCGGTCGACGCTCTCCGAGCGCTGATCGTTCTCGAGCTGCTCGATGCGCACCCGGGCGTTGTCGAGGCGCTCCTGCAGCACCATGCGCTCCCCATGACGCTCCTGCTCGCTCCGGGCGTGCGAGGCCAGCTCGCCCCGCAGGCCCGCGATCTCGTCTGCGAACAGCCGCGCCTTGGCGTCCCGCACCACCGCAGCGATCGTCGCGGCCTCGCGGGCGATCTCCGCCTGGCGGCCCAGCGGCTTGAGCTGGCGCCGCAGCTCACCGGCCAGGTCGCTCAGTCTCGTGAGGTTGGCCTCCATCGCGTCGAGCTTGCGCAGGGTCTTCTCCTTGCGCCGGCGGTGCTTGAGGATGCCCGCCGCCTCCTCGATGAATCCGCGGCGGTCCTCGGGCGTGGCCTGCAGGACGCTGTCGAGCCGGCCCTGGCCGACGATCACGTGCATCTCGCGGCCGAGCCCGGAGTCGCTCAGCAGCTCCTGGACGTCCAGGAGCCGGCAGGACTCGCCGTTGATCGCGTACTCGCTCGTGCCGTTGCGGAACAGCGTGCGGCTGATCGTCACCTCGGAGTAGTCGATCGGCAGCGCCCCGTCGCTGTTGTCGATCGTGAGCTGCACCTCGGCGCGGCCCAGCGGCCCACGGGTCGCGGTGCCGGCGAAGATGACGTCCTCCATCTTGCCGCCGCGGAGGGTCTTCGCCCCCTGCTCACCCATGACCCAGGCGAGGGCGTCGACGACGTTCGACTTGCCGGATCCGTTCGGTCCCACGATGCAGGTGACGCCCGGCTCGAGGGCGAAGGTCGTCGGCTGGGCGAACGACTTGAACCCTTTGAGCGTCACGCTCTTCAGGTGCATGGATCGCCCTCCACCCCGCCTCGATTACCCGCCTACGCTACCCGAGCCGGCCGCGTGAGCCCGGCAGGCGAGCGGAGCGCCGGGCGGATGCCGCGACACGCCATGGGATCACCGAATCTGCGAAAACGCTTGACGCGGGTCTCCCGCACCCTGTAACGTCACTCACCGCGTCTGAAGTCGAGAAAGGAGGTCACCGATGATGCACATGAACACCACAGGAATCACCGCCGGATTCGGCGGTGCGATTCGTCTGCGCGCGTCGGGGACCCTCTCCTTCGGCGCGGTGCTGAGCGGCCGCTTCCCCGCCGCCATCTGATCCCCGCAGGGGACGAGTCTGCCCGCTTCCGGGCGACACCCGTCTGCTGCGCCGCATCCGCAACGCGGTGCTGAGCGCGCTCCCCCTGCATCGTCCCGTCGTGCTGCGGCACGGCATCTCCGCCTCCGGCGCCCGCCGGAGGCATCCCTTCCAGATCGGAAAGAGAACCATCATGAACACCCTTCTCGCGCCGCAGCGCCCCTCGGGCCGGCCCGATACGCTGCGGCTCCCGAGCCGCGACACCCGCATCTCGCTCCTGGACCGTCTCGCCCTGCACGCGGGCTTGCGTCTCCTGCTGTGGAGCACCCGCACACCGCGGCTCACCGACGATCGCCGCCGACACGCCGAGGCGTACCGGCGGCAGGAGGACGCGGCGCTCCGAGAGCGCCTCTACTTCCGCGAGGCCTCCCTCGCGCCACGGCCGTGACGGCCACCGGGTCCGCCCCCCCCCCCCCGGGGGCGGGCCCCCCCCCCCCCCCCCCCCCCCCCCCCTCCCCCCCCCCCCCCCCCCACGCCCCCCCCCCCCCGGGGGCGGACCCCGCGCGGCGCGG
>NZ_JBAOJP010000006.1:0-175875 GCF_037083505.1 Microbacterium sp. CCNWLW41 | reverse complement strand
CGGCCGCGCCCCCCCGCCGCCCCCCCCCGCCCCGCGCGCCCCCCCCCGGCCCCCGCCGGGGCGCCCCCCGGGTCCGCCCCCCCCCCCGGGGCGGGCGCACCCCACTCCACAGACGACCGCACCCACCACGCAAGGACGCAACGAAATGGCCACCATCACCGGGCTGGAGCTCCGGCCGCTGCTCGTACCCGAGTCCGTCGACTCCCCCGACGCCGCCGACTTCGTCGAGATGGTCCGGGTCCGCAACGAGATCTACCGCGAGATCTCGGGCCACGACGACCACCGCATCTCCGCGGAGGAGCTCCTCCCCCACTACCGGCCCACGCCGTACGAGACCCGCCTGGCATGGATCGTCGTCGATGACGGCGCCGTGATCGGCCGCATCGGCATCGACCTTCCCCACGAGGACGGCTCGCATTCGGCGTTCTGGCTCATCGAGCTGCTCCGCGCGACGTGGGGCCGCGGGATCGGCTCCGCCGCCTACGCGCTCGTCGAGCGCACGGCGCGGGAGCACGGACGCACCGTGCTGCAGTCGTGGGCCGAGCACCCTGCCGCACCGGGGCCGCAGCTCGCGCCGCCCACCGGGTTCGGCGCGATCCCCGAGGATCACATCGCGCGATTCTTCGTCCGCCACGGCTACGCGCTGGAGCAGGTGGAGCGCAACAGCGCGTTCGATCTCACCGGCTCGTTCGACGAGGTCGAGCGGCTGCTCGGCGAAGCGCAGGCCGCGTCACAGGACTATCGGGTGGTGCAGTGGTTCGCCCCGACGCCGCCGGAGTTCGCCGACGGCTACGCGTGGATGAAGTCGCGGATGTCCACCGACGCGCCCGCCGCGGCGCTCGAGTTCGACGAGGAGAAGTGGGATGCCGCCCGCATCGCCGAGCACGACGCCAAGTACACCGGGTCGGGGCGCACCATCCAGGTCACGGCAGCGCAGCACATCGCCACCGGCGAGCTGTGCGCCTTCAACGAGCTCGTCATCGGAAAGGACCGCACCGAGGCGTCTCACCAGGAGGACACCCTCGTCCTCAAGGAGCACCGCGGTCACCGGCTCGGCACGCTCGTCAAGTGCGCGGGGCTCCTGTCGTGGCGCGACGTCGCCCCGGAGTCCCGTCGCGTGATCACCTACAACGCAGAGGAGAACAGGCCCATGCTGGACATCAACGAGGCGATCGGCTTCGCGCCGATCGCGTACGTCGGAGCGTGGAAGAAGGTGCTCGATGACTGACCTGGCCGATACCGCCGTGCTGACCGTGCAGCCGATCCCCGTGCCGGAGTCGACGGAGTCCGCAGACGCACGGGTGTTCCTGGAGATGGTGCGCATCGCCAACGCGGTGTGCCTGAACGACGCCGGTCACGACTACCTGCGCGAGGAGCCCGGGGAGATGCTCGGGTTCTGGCAGGACCAGTCGGACTGGACGCAGCTGGGCTACGCCGCGCTGCGCGATGGCGACGTCATCGGCGCCGTGAAGCTGATGATCTCGAACGAGCCCGACGTGAGTGCGCTCGAGTTCGATCTCATGGTGGCCCCGCCGCACCGCGGAGCCGGTGCCGAGGAGCTGCTGCTGGCCGAGGTCGAGCGCGAGGCGCGCGAGCGCGGTCTGGCGACGATCCAGACGTGGACCCTCCACCGCCCCGGCGCAGCCGGGCCGCGGCTCGAGCCGTCGACCGGCTGGGGGTCGATCCCCGCCGACGACCCGCAGACCCGGTTCGCCGTCGACAGCGGCTTCACGCTGGAGCAGGTGGAGCGCAACAGCGTGTTCGACCTGACCGGCGACTTCACGCTCGTCGAGCGGATGCTCGGCGACGCGCTGGCCGCCGCCGGTGACGACTACCGCTCGATCCAGTGGACGTCGCCGACGCCCGCCGAGTACGTCGACGGCTTCGCCTACGCCCTCTCGCGCATGTCGACCGACGTGCCCGCGGGCGGTCTGGTGATGGACGAGCAGCACTGGGACGCCGCCCGTGTCGAGCGTCGCGACGCCCGGCTGAAGGCGCAGGGACTCACCGTCTCGGTCGCCGCCGTGCTGCATGTGCCGAGCGGGCGGATCGCCGCGTACAACGAGCTCGCCATCGGCGACGACCGCAGCGGTGCCACGCAGCAGTACGGCACGCTCGTCGTCAAAGAGCATCGCGGACACCGCCTCGGCACGATCGTGAAGTGCGCGAACCTGCTGCGCTGGCGCGAGCTCGTGCCGGAGTCACCGCGGGTCTCGACGTTCAACGCCGAGGAGAACCGCCACATGCTCGACATCAACGAGACCATCGGCTTCGTGCCGGCCTCGTATGCCGGCGCGTGGAAGAAGGTGCTCCCGCTGTGATCAGCCGGCCGCGCGACGAGGCGCCTTCTGGCAGTGCGCGCAGAAGTGGCTCGACCGGTTGGTGAACGAGACCCGGACGATCGGACGGCCGCATCGGGGGCACGGCTCCCCGGTGCGGCCGTACGCGTTGAGCGAGTGGGCGAAGTATCCGGCTTGACCGTTCACGTTGACGTACTGCGCATCGAAGCTGGTGCCGCCCTCGGCCAGCGCCTTGTCCAGCACGTGCCGCACCTCGCCGAGCAGGCGGTTCACCGCCCGCGTCGACAGGTCCCGAGCAGGGGTCTCGGGGTGGATGCGGGCCGCCCACAGGGACTCGTCCGCGTAGATGTTGCCCACGCCGCTCACGACCGTCTGATCGAGCAGCACGCGCTTGATGGCGGAGTCCTTGCGCGCGAGGACGCGGCGGAACCCGGCGTCCGAGAATGCGGGATCCAGCGGGTCGCGCGCGATGTGGGCGACCTGCGAAGGGACGGATGCCTCGGACCAGCCGTCTCCGCCCGGCGCACCGTCCGGCGTGGCGACGAGCTCGTCGATCGCCAGCGAACCGAAGGTCCGCTGGTCGGCGAACACCACAGCGAGCTCTCCGTGCGCCGGGTGCACGAGATCGAGGCGGACGCGCTCGTGACGCTCGATCGCACTGCCCGGCGGACGGAGCAGCATCTGCCCGCTCATGCCCAGATGCCCCACGACCGCCTCCGTCGCCGCGCGGCCGTCGGCCGCCGTGAGGGGCAGCCACAGGAACTTGCCGCGTCGGGCGGCGGCGGCCAGGACCCTTCCGGTCAGGCGCGCCTCGAAGTCGGCGCCGTCGCCCGGGTGCCGCGTCAGGGCGCGCTCGTCGAGCACGGTGACCCCGAGAACCAGGGCGCCCGTGACGGCGGGTGCGAGGCCGGCGCGGACGACCTCGACCTCGGGCAGCTCAGGCACGGCCGCTGAGATCGCGCCACGCGCTGAGCGCCGCGGCCATCTCAGCGTGTTTCTTGCTGGTGCCGAGGCCCTCCGCCGTCAGGTCGCCGATGACGACGGTGGCGGTGAACCGGCGGTCGTGGTCGGGGCCGGTGGAGGTGACCGCGTACGCGGGGGGCTGCATCCCGCCGCGGGCGGCGAGCTCTTGGAGCGCCGTCTTCGGGTCCATGGCGGCGCCGTACCGCTCCGGATCGGCGAGCAACGGCTCGACCAGTCGCAGCACGAGGCCGGTGGCGGCATCCGAGCCGGCGGACAGGTAGGCGGCGCCGAAGATCGCCTCCATCGTGTCGGCGAGGATCGAGTCCTTGTCGCGGCCGCCGGTGAGCACCTCGCCGCGTCCGAGGAGCAGATGCTCCCCCAAGCCGATCCCGCGCGCGATCTCGGCCAGCGCCACCGTCGACACGACGCTCGCGCGACGCTTGGCCAGCGCGCCTTCTTCGAGCTCGGGATGCCCCGTGAACAGTCGCACGGTCACGGCGAGCCCGAGCACGGAGTCGCCGAGGAACTCCAGCCGCTCGTTGTGCGGCACCTGTCCGTTCTCGTAGGCCCACGAACGGTGCGTCAGCGCCAGCGACAGAAGCTCGGGGTCGATGTCGACTCCGAGCTTCTGCGTGAGATCTGCGAGCGCGAGGCGCTCGGCAGTGACGTCGGTCACGTCAGTGCGCGACGATCAGACGTCGGCGACCTTGCGGCCCTTGTACTCGAGGAACAGCTCCGTGCCCTGCGAGTCGGTGACGACCTTCGCCTGGTGGGGACGGCTGTAGACGACCTTGCCGTTCTCGACCGTCTTGACGAGGGCGGGCGCCTCGGCCTTCCACTGCGCGCGACGCGAGCGCGTGTTCGATCGGGAGACCTTCCGCTTCGGGGGGTTGCCTGCCATGGCTTGCTCTCTTCTGTGTTCTCGATGTCGATCAGCCGCGGGCGCGCGGTGATTCGTCGTCGTTGGTCATGGTGAAGTCCTGGAGCGCGGCCCATCGTGGATCGACAGGCTCGCTCTGCTGCGATCCGGCGCTATCGGCCAGCCGCTCGCCCGTGACCGGATCGAGGCCGGGGCAATCCGGCTGACACACCGGCTGAAACGGAAGCGACAGGACGACCGCTTCCCTGACCAGAGTTTCAAGATCCACGTGGTCGTCTTGAACCTCGAAGTCAGCTTCTTCCTCCCCAGGATACGCGAAAAGCTCCTGAAACTCGACTTCGAGGGCCTCGGCGATGTCGGTGAGGCACCGGCTGCACACTCCCGTGTACTCGGTGTCGATGTCTCCGGAGGCGAGGATGCCCTCGTGGACGGACTCGAGCCGCACATCGATGGCGACCTGCTCGCCCTGGGCGACGGACACCAGCCCCTCGCCCCATCTGTCGGGCGCGGGCACCTCGAAGGAGTGCTCGCGCATCTCGCCGGGGCGGTGGGTGATGTCGCGGACAGGGAGGACGAAGGGACCCGTCACATGCTTCTTGGCCACGTCTCCCAGCCTAGCCGCGGTGCGCGCGCGTGGCCGCGCGGCCGTGTCAGATGTCGCGCGCGCCGGTGTCGAGGAACCTGGCGACAGCGCCGGGCACGAAGGGCGAGACGTCGCCGCCGAGCGAGGCGACCTGGCGCACCAGCGAGCTGGACACGAGCGCGTGTGCGGGGTCGGGGAGCAGGAACACCGTCTCGATCTGCGCGAGGTGCCTGTTCACGATCGCCATCGGGGTCTCGTACGCCACGTCGACCTGCGATCGGATGCCCTTGACCAGGACGCCGGCGCCGACATCCGTCGCATAGTCGACCAGAAGCCCCATGCTCCAGGAGGCCACCACGACGTCGCCGTCGATGTCGCTCTCGGCGATGGACTGCTCCAGGAGCGCCTGGCGCTGCGCGATGGGGAGCATCGCCTCCTTGCCCGGGTTGTGCACCACGAGCACGTGCAGCTGGTCGTACAGCATGGCCGCGCGCCGGATGACGTCGAGATGACCGAGGGTCGGCGGATCGAACGATCCCGGGACGACGGCGATCCGGCTGCTCATGCCGACCAGCCTACTGGGAGGCCGAGCAGCCCCCGGACGCGCTAGTTCTTCGCCAGAGCCGCGCGCTCGGCCATGCCGACGTTGCGCTCGAGAGCGGCCGCGAGTCCCGCGTGTTCGAGCAGCGCGGGGTCTTCGGCGATCACGTGCTCGGCCGCGACGCGCGCCTCGGCGATGATGTCGGCGTCCTTGACCACGCGCAGCAGGCGCAGCGACGACCGCGCGCCGGACTGCGCATCGCCGAGGACGTCGCCCTCTCCGCGCAGCTCCAGGTCGACCTCCGCCAGGGCGAAGCCGTCCAGCGTCGACGCGACCGCATCGACGCGCTCCCGCGCCGGCGTGCCGAGCGGCGCCTCGGTCACCAGCAGGCACAGACCAGGAACTCCCCCGCGGCCGACACGTCCGCGCAGCTGGTGGAGCTGCGAGACGCCGAACCTGTCGGCCTCGAGGATCGCCATCGTCGAGGCGTTCGGCACGTCGACGCCGACCTCGACCACGGTGGTCGCCACGAGCACGTCGACGTCGCCGCGTGCGAACGCCTGCATGACGGCGTCCTTCTCGTCGGACGGCATCCGGCCGTGGAGGATCTCGACCCGGATGCTCTCGAACGACGGATGCCGCGACAGCAGGTCGCCCACCTGGACGACGCCCCATCGCGTGCGGCTCGCCTCGCCGGCGGTGTCGCCGGGGGGCTCGTCCGCGGTGTCGTCCTTGGTCAGGGCCTCCGCGTCGATCGCCGCGCAGACGACGAAGGCCTGGTGGCCCTTCCGCACCTCTTCGGCGATGCGCTCGAAGACGCGGGCGAACCAGCCGGGATGCTCGGCGAGCGGGGCCGTGAAGGTCTCGATGCCCGCTCGGCCCGCGGGCATGGTGCGGATCGTGGAGACGTCCAGGTCGCCGAAGACCGTCATGGCGACGGTGCGGGGAATCGGCGTGGCTGTCAGGACCAGCGCGTGCGGGGACGAGCCCTTGGCGCGGAGCGACTCGCGCTGCTCGACGCCGAAGCGGTGCTGCTCGTCGACCACGACCAGGCCGAGGTCGGCGAACGTCGTGCTCTCGCTGAGCAG
Source organism: Microbacterium sp. CCNWLW41 (assembly GCF_037083505.1). NCBI lineage: Bacteria > Bacillati > Actinomycetota > Actinomycetes > Micrococcales > Microbacteriaceae > Microbacterium > Microbacterium sp. CCNWLW41. The sequence goes on along the minus strand of NZ_JBAOJP010000006.1, from coordinate 169,520 downwards.
GGCATGCGTGCCGACGACGATGCGGGCCTGCCCGGACGCCGCGCGCAGCGCCGCCTTGCGGCGCTCCGCCGCGGGAAGCTGGCCGGTCAGCAGCGTGGGCATGAGCTCGGGGGCCAGCTGCGGGCCGAGCATGCGCGCGATCGACCGCACGTGCTGCGCCGCCAGCACCTCGGTCGGGGCGATCAGCGCGGACTGGCCGCCGCTCTGCGCGACCTGCAGCATCGCGCGCAGCGCGACGAGCGTCTTGCCCGAGCCGACCTCGCCCTGCACCAGGCGGTTCATCGGCCAGTCGCCCTGGAGGTCGCGCGCGATGTCGTCGCCGACGCTCACCTGATCGGGGGTGCGCGGGAACGGCAGCGCGGCGTCGAAGCGCTCGAGCAGCTCGCCGGGCGGGCGCTTGGTCGCCGACAGCGCCCGCACGAACTGCCGCTGCTGCAGCAGAGCGACCTGCAGCACGAACGCCTCCTGCATGCGAAGCGTCGCGCGCGCGGGTTCGATCTCGCCGAACGACGTCGGGCGGTGGATGCGCTCGATGGCGGTGCGCGCGTCGAGCAGGCCGTGGCGGGCCCGCAGGGCGTCGGGCAGGGGCTCGGGCACATCGCCGAGGCCGTCCAGCACGAGGTCGACGATCTTCTGCAGCTGCCAGCTGGCCACCGTGCTCGTAGCCGGATAGATCGGGATCGGGAGATTCGCGTTCGCCTCGGCGGTGAGGCGGGCCTGCGCCTCGTCTTCGAACAGCTCGTAGTCGGGATGCGCGAGCTGCTTGGCACCCCGGTACTCGCCGACCTTGCCGGCGAAGATGCCGCGGCGCCCCGGCCGCAGGTCCTTCACCCGCCAGGCCTGGTTGAAGAACGTCAGGGACAGGTCGCCGTTGCCGTCGCTGATGAGCACCTCGAGCAGGGTGCCGTTGCGGTTCTTCATGCGACGCTCGTTGACCCGCTTGACCTCGGCGACGATGGTCACGGGCTCGCCGACGGGCAGCGACGAGATCTGCGTCAGCTCGCCGCGGCGTGCGTAGCGGCGCGGATAGTGAACGAGCAGGTCGCCGACGGTCGACATGCCGAACGCGCGCTCGAGCGCCGCCGCGGTCTTGCCGCCGATGGCCCCGCCCAGGCGCGAGTCGAGCGCGAAGGAGGTCACCTCACGAGTCTAGATTCGGCGGCGGCCCGCTGTCGGCTCGGCCACAGCCGGAAAACGTAAGGTCGCGGGATGCTCCGACGACTCCTCTCCCGCGTCTACTGGGCCTGCAGTCGGTGGACGCTATCGACCGAGCCGGCCCCGGGCCGCCCCACCGTCCTGCTGGGTGTTCCGCACACGTCCAACTGGGACTTCGTCCTCATGCTCGGCATCGCCTGGCGGCTGGGGATGCCGGTCCGCTGGCTCGGCAAGGCGAGCCTCTTCCGCGGGTGGAGGGGACCGCTGATGCGCCGCCTCGGCGGCATCCCCGTCGACCGATCGGACCCGTCGCGGGTCGTCGCCGATGTCGTGGCGCAGATGCAGGCGGGCGAGCCCTTCGGCCTCGTCGTCACCCCCGAGGGCACCCGTGGCCCGGGCTCCTACTGGAAGTCCGGCTTCTACCGGATCGCCCGGGAGGCCCGGCTCCCGGTCACCCTCGGATACGTCGACCGCACCACGATGACGACGGGTCTCGGCCCGACCATCGCGCTCACCGGCGACGTGCGGGCCGACATGGACGTCATCCGCGCGTTCTACGCCGACAAGTCCGGGCTGCGCCCCGAGCTGCGCACCGAGCCGCGCCTCCGGGAGGAGGATTCCACCGGAGATATCGTGAGGGGATGACGCGCATCATCGCCGGCCGTGCAGGCTCGCTCGTGATCGATGTACCCGACGCGGGCACCCGGCCGACGAGCGATCGCGTGCGCGAATCCCTCTTCGGCGCCCTGGAATCGGCCGACGCGCTCCGGGGTGCCGCCGTGCTCGACCTCTACGCCGGCTCCGGCGCGCTGGGACTCGAGGCGGTGAGCCGGGGCGCGGCATCCGCCGACCTGGTCGAGAAGTCCGCGCGCGCGGCGTCGGTCGCGCAGCGCAACGCCGGTCGCGTCGCGAAGGCGGTGGGGACCGATGCCGCGATCCGCGTGCACCGCAGCTCCGCCGACGCGTTCCTGAGATCCTCTCCGCGGGCGTTCGACCTGGTGTTCCTGGACCCGCCGTACGACGTCGGAGAGACAGAGCTGGCGTCGACGCTCTCGCTGCTGCTGCCCCGCGTGTCGCCGGGCGCGGAGATCGTCATCGAGCGCGCCGCGCGCTCACCCGAGCCGACGTTGCCCCCAGGGCTCATCGCGACCCGCTCGAAGCGGTACGGCGACACCGCCCTGTGGTGGGCGACCACGCCCGGCTGAGTCAGCCGGTGCGCTCGTCCCAGTCGCGGTAGGGATCCCAGCCCGATCGTCCCTCGTACGCGAGACCGTCCACGAGAACCCCCGCCTCACCCCTCGGCTGCACCGTGCCGACGCGCCGGAACCCATGCGGCAGGTGCCGTTCGCCGGGGAACGTCGCCAGCAGCGCGTGGTCCTCGCCGCCCGAGAGCGCGTCGGCGGCGTCGGGCCCGAGCAGCGTCGACTCGAGCGCGATCGTGACACCGGATGCCGTGGCCATGCGCGAGGCGTCGAGGACGAGTCCGTCCGACACGTCCATCATCGCCGTCGCGCCCGCATCGGCGGCTTCGGGGCCGAACGGGATCGGCGGCGACGGGCGCAGCTGCGCGGCGAGGTCGGCGCGCTCGGCGGGGCTGAGCACGCTCTCGTCGACCGGGACCGGCGCCCCCGCCGCATCCGTGAACCGCTGGAACAGGACGCGGAGGCCGCGTGCTGCGCGGCCGGGATCACCGGCCACCGCCACCACGTCGCCCGGACGGGCGCCCGAGCGGCGCACCGGCTCACGTCCGGCCAGTGCGCCGAGCGCAGTGACGGCGATGGTGAGCGTGTCCGAGACGGTCAGATCGCCGCCTTCGACGCGACACCCGGGGGCCAGCTCCCGGCACGCCGCGCGCAGGCCATCGGCCAGATCGGTCACGAACGACAGACGCGTGCCCTCCGGCATCGCGAGCGCCACGAGGAGAGCCGTGGGCGTGGCGCCCATGGCCGCGATGTCGGCGAGGTTGACGGCGGCGGCCTTGAAGCCGAGGTCGTATCCGCTCGACCACGCCAGCCGGAAGTCCGGACCGTGCACCAGCGTGTCGACCGATGCGACGACGCGGCCGTCGGCGGCGGCGAGCACCGCGGCGTCGTCGCCCGGACCGACGATCGCGTCGGACGTCCCGAGGCGCTCGAGGATCCGGGCGAGGATCTGCCCCTCGCTCAGCTCGCCCACCGTCGGATCACTGCGCTCGTCGCCCACACGACCACGCTACCGTCGCGACCGCCGATCGCCGGGTACCCGCCGGCGGGGCAGAGTCGTCCCGCCGGTTAGCCTGGAGGGGTGCGTCTGCTCTCCCCCGTCCTCGCCGCTGGATTCGCCGCGGCGGCCGTGATCGGCCTGACCGGCTGCTCGACGACGGTCGATCTGCAGCCCGCGGAGCAGGCGAACGATGCCGCATGCGCCGAGGTGAGCGTGCGCCTGCCCGGCACGGTCGACGGCCAGCCCCGGCGGTGGACCGACGCCCAGGCGACCGGCGCGTGGGGTGAGCCGTCGGCGGTGCTGCTGCGGTGCGGCGTCGAGGAGCCCGGGCCGACGGAGGCGCGGTGCATCACGCTCGGCGGCGTCGACTGGATCGTCGACGAGTCGCAGGCGCCTCGCTACCTGGTCACCACCTACGGCCGGACCCCGGCGGTCGAGGTGTTCATCGACAACGAGTCGGTGTCCCCGAACGAGGCGCTGACACAGCTCGCCGAGACGGCGGTGCTGGGCGGCACGACCGTTCAGCGCGAGTGCACCCTCACCGAGGAGCTGATTCCGGACGCCACGTCCGGCGGGTGAGCCGGCCGCCGGCTACGCCCCGGCGCGCTCGAGCGCGGTGTCGATGAGTTCGGCGATGAGCTCCGGATACGACATGCCCGATGCGATCCAGCACTTCGGGAACATCGAGATCGGTGTGAAGCCCGGCATCGTGTTGAGCTCGTTGACGTACAGGCCGTCCTCCGCCAGGAAGAAGTCGACGCGCGCGAGGCCCTTGCCGTCGACCGCTTCGAAGGCACGGACGCCGAGCTCCTGGATCCGCGCGATCTCATCGGCGGAGAGGTCCGCGGGACACACCACGTCTGCGCCGTCTCCTCCGAGGTACTTGCCCTCGAAGTCGTAGAACTCGCGGGTGGTGAGCACGATCTCTCCGGGAAGCGAGGCGCGCGCAGCCGCGCCGTCACGGCCCTCCAGGATCGCGACCTCGACCTCGCGCCCGACGATGGCGGCCTCGATGAGCACCTTGTCGTCCTCGGCGAACGCCAGGGCAAGCGCCGCGTCCAGCTCGGACGCGTCATGCACCTTCGAGACGCCGACGCTCGACCCCGCGCGCGCGGGCTTGACGAACGTGGGCTCGCCCAGAGCCGCGGCATCCGACCGCACTCCCTCCGGGTCGCGCTCCCACCGCGCGCGGCTGATCGTCACCGACGGCGAGACCGGCACCCCCGCCGCCGCGAGCACGATCTTCATGAAGTGCTTGTCCATGCACAGCGCGGAGTCCAGGACACCGCCGCCGGCGTACGGGATGCCGAGGGTGTCGAAGAAGCCCTGCACCGTGCCGTCCTCGCCATGGAGGCCGTGGAGGATCGGGAGGACCACGTCGACGTCGCCGAGCTCGTCCACCGCTCCGTCCGCGCGGCGCACGCGCAGCACGCGGTCGCCGCCGCCTTCCGGCCACACCACGCGCGTGCCGTTGTCGGCGACCTCGGGAAGACGGTCGGCGTCCAGGGCGAACTTGTCGGGGTCGTCGTCCTCGAGGACGAACACCCCGTCACGGGTGATCCCGATCGGGATCACCCGGTAGCGGTCACGATCGATCGCCCGCAGCACCCCGCCCGCCGTTGCGGAACTGATCGAGTGCTCGCTGGATCGACCGCCAAAGAGCACCGCCACCGCCGGCTTGTCCATTCGTCGTCCTCTCGCCCTGGGGGGTGTCGTCGTCGGTCGTCAGGTGCGGCGCGATGTCGCGGGGGTTCATGGTGCCGTCCAGCACCATCTTGACCTGCTCGACGATGGGCATCTGCACACCCACCTCGCGCGCCAGCTGAAGGATGGGGGCGACGGATGCCAGCCCCTCCGCGGTCTGATTCATCTGCTTGACGACGTCGTCGAAGCGGTAGCCCTGTCCGAGCAGGCGCCCGGCGGTGTTGTTGCGGCTGAGCGGAGACTGGCACGTCGCGATGAGGTCGCCGAGGCCCGCGAGGCCCTGCAGCGTCTCCGCCTGGGCGCCGAAGGCGACCGCGAAGTCGGTCATCTCGACCAGCCCGCGCGTGATGATGGACGCCTTCGTGTTCTCGCCGTACCCCACGCCGTCGACGATGCCGATCGCCACGGCGATGAGGTTCTTCAGCACGCCGCCGAACTCGGTCCCGATGACGTCGGTGTTCACGAACGTCCGGAAGTACCGGTTGCGCGCGAGACGCGCCACCGCCTCGGCCGTCTCCTGGCTCGTCGAGGAGATGACGGCCGCCGTGGGCTGCTCGCGGGCGATCTCGAGCGCGAGGTTGGGCCCGGAGGCCACCGCGATGCGCGCGGGGTCGCAGTGCAGCTCCTGCTCGATCACCTGGCTCATCCGCAGGCCCGTGCGACGCTCGACGCCCTTCATGAGCGACACGATGGGCGCGTCGGACTGCGTGATCAGCGGTCGCACGGCCTTGAGGTTCTGGCGCACCGCCTGGCTGGGGATCGAGAGGTAGACCTGGTCGGCGCCCTCGAGCGCCTCCGACAGGTGGTGCGTGGCCTGCATCGACCGGGGCAGGTTGATCCCCGGGAGGTACTCGCTGTTGCGCTTGGCCTCCTGGATCTCGCTCGCCAGCTCCGGACGGCGGGCCCACATGGTGACGTGCGCGCCGCCGTCGGCCAGGATCTTGCCGAACGTCGTGCCCCAGCTTCCCGCGCCCACCACGGCGACGCGCGGGCGGGCGGCGTCGTGCCTACGACTCAAGGCGACCGGTCTCCTTCTGCCCGTGATCGGCCGGATTCCATCGCTCGGCCGGTGCGGGCTCGCCGCGCAGCTGCGAGAGCAGCCCCGCGATGTCGGCCATGACGACGTCGGTCGCCTCGACGAGCGCGCTCTGCGACGACGCTCGCCCGGCGTACGCCGACAGGTCGACGGGATCGCCCACGATCACGCGCACGCGCCGGCGGAGCGGCCAGAGCTTCAGCTTGCCGTACCGGGGCATCACCTGCTGGGCTCCCCATTGCGCCATCGGGATGACGGGGATGCCCCCGCCCAGTGCCAGGCGCACCGCACCCGTCTTCCCCCGCATGGGCCACAGATCCGGGTCGCGGGTGAGCGAGCCCTCGGGGTAGACGATGACGCCCCGCCCGTTGCGGGCCAGCGTCTCGGAGGCTGCGAGCGTCGCCCGTGCGGCGGTGGCGGACGTGGTGCGGGCGACGGGGATCATCCCGGTCGCACGCAGGATCCACCCCAGCACCGGCACGCGGAAGAGGCTCTCCTTCGCCATGAACCGCGGCGCGCGTCCCATCCGCCATACCGCGAGGGCGACGACGAGCGGGTCGATCTCACTCACGTGGTTCGGCGCGACCACGTACGCGCCGTCTCGCGGCAGCTTCTCGGAGCCCTCGACCTCGACCTTGAACACCAGGCTCACGAGCGGCACGACGATGGCGGCCAGGGGCCAGAAGATGCTGGGTCGCGTCTTCTCCGCGGACGCGCGCGGACGATGGGTCGCCACGGACTATCCGATGACGTCGAAGTCGGCGCCCAGCATGTCGAGCTTGGCGAAGAACTTCTCGTAGCCGCGGCGGATGATGCCGACGTTGCGGACGATCGACTCGCCCTCGGCCGCGAGGGCGGCGATGACGTAGCTGTAGCCGCCCCGCAGGTCGGGAACGACGACGTCGGCGCCGTGCAGCGGAGTCGGACCGTTGATGACGGCCGCCTGCTCGAGGGCACGACGCGGGACGCGTCGGCCCTGCGAGTCCAGACCGCTCGCGTGCACGACGATGTCGGCGCCCATCTGGTTCAGCGCGTCGGTGAAGCCGAGCCGGTTCTCGTAGACGGTCTCGTGCACGATCGAGGTGCCCTCGGCCTGCGTCAGAGCCACGATGAGCGGCTGCTGCCAGTCGGTCATGAAGCCCGGGTGGACGTCCGTCTCGACCATGACGGCCTTGAGCGCACCGCCGCGGCGGAACTGGATGCCGTCCTCGCGCACGTCGAACCAGCCGCCGGCCTTGCGGAAGACGTTGAGGAACGTCAGCATCTCCTGCTGCCGCGCACCGCCGACGAAGATGTCGCCGTCCGTCGCCAGCGCCGCGCAGGCCCACGAGGCTGCCTCGTTGCGGTCGAAGATCGCGCGGTGGTCGTAGCCGCGCAGCGAGTCGACGCCCTCGATGAAGATGACGCGGTTCGGCTCGTACGAGATGATGGCGCCCATCTTCTGCAGCACGGCGATGAGATCCATGATCTCGGGCTCGATGGCGGCGTTCCGCAGCTCGGTGACGCCCTTCGCGCGGACGGCCGTGAGCAGCACCTGCTCGGTCGCCCCGACGCTGGGATACGGCAGCTCGATGTTCGCGCCGTGGAGCCCGTCGGGTGCCGTGATCCGGATGCCCTCGTAGCTCTTGTCGACGACGGCGCCGAACGCGCGCAGCGCGTCCATGTGGAAGTTGATCGGCCGGTCGCCGATGCGGCACCCGCCGAGGTCGGGGATGAGGGCCTCGCCGAGCAGGTGCAGCAGCGGGCCGCAGAACAGGATCGGGATGCGGGATGCCCCGGCGTGCGCGTCGATCTCCTCGAAGTGGGCAGCGACCGCACCGCTGGGGTCGAGGTGGATCGTCCCCTCCTCCTCGCCGTCCCACACGCGGACGCCGTGGACCTCCAGGAGCGATCGGACCACCTGGACGTCGCTGATGTCGGGCACGTCGCGCAGGATGCTCGTGGTGTCGCCCAGAAGGGCGGCGACCATCGCCTTGGTGACGAGGTTCTTGGCGCCCTTGACCTCGACGCGGCCCGTGAGCGGGCGTCCGCCCCGGATCGCGAGGACCTCACCCGTCACTTCCTGCTCCCCCGTCTTCGCGGCTGCGCTCTCGCCTGCGGCGACATTCAGAAGCGGCTTCATCCGATGATCCTCACTTGGTTGCTCGAGGGTGTCTGCGGCGGTCGGGCGCCCTGGTGGGGCATCCGACCCGGCTTACGGAACGGGAAGCGTCCGCGGCCGCCACGCCTCTCGGCGAGCCTCGAACTGCGAGATCGCGTCTTCGTTGCGCAGCGTGAGCCCGATGTCGTCGAGCCCTTCGAGAAGCCGCCACCTAGTGTAATCATCGATCTCGAAAGGGACCTCCAGCGTGCCGATCGACGCGGTGCGCGCCTCGAGGTCGACCGTCATGCTGACGCCCGGGTCCGCCTCGATGGCAGCCCACGCGGCCTCGAGGTCAGCCTCCGAGATCACGCCCGCGACCAGGCCCTGCTTGCCGGCGTTGCCGCGGAAGATGTCGGCGAAACGAGGGCTCAGCACGACCTTGAAGCCGAAGTCCCGCAGCGCCCACACCGCGTGCTCACGGCTGGAGCCGGTGCCGAAGTCGGGGCCGGCCACGAGGATGCTGGCGCCGGCGTACGCCGGCCGGTTGAGCACGAACTCGGGGTCCTGGCGCCAGCTGGCGAACAGGGCGTCCTCGAAGCCGGTCTTGGTGACCCGCTTGAGGTAGACGGCGGGGATGATCTGGTCCGTGTCGACCGCGGAGCGGCGCAGCGGCGCCGCGATCCCGGTGTGCGTCGTGAACTTCTCCATGTCAGGCCTCCGTGCTCTCGGCGCCGGCCGCGACGGGCGCGGGAAGATCGCTCGGGCTCGCGAGGCGCCCCAGGACCGCGGTCGCCGCGGCCACCAGCGGCGAGACGAGGTGCGTCCGCCCGCCCTTGCCCTGGCGGCCCTCGAAGTTGCGGTTGCTCGTGGACGCGCAGCGCTCCCCCGGGGCGAGCTGATCGGGATTCATGCCCAGGCACATCGAGCACCCGGCGAAGCGCCATTCCGCCCCGAAGTCCTCGAAGACCTTGTCGAGTCCTTCGGCCTCCGCCTCCAGGCGGACGCGCGCGGACCCCGGCACCACCATGACGCGGACCCCGTCGGCCTTCTTGCGGCCCTCGATGATCGACGCGAACGCGCGGAGGTCCTCGATGCGGCTGTTCGTGCAGGAGCCCATGAAGACGGCGTCGACCGGCACCTGCTTCAGCGGCGTGCCCGGCGTCAGATCCATGTACTCCAGCGCGCGCTCCGCGGCGGCGCGCTCGTTCGGGTCGGCGAAGTCGTCGGGCGAGGGCACCGCGTCGCTCAGCGACACGCCCTGCCCGGGGTTCGTGCCCCATGTGACGAACGGCTCGAGCTCGTTCGCGTCGAGGAAGACCTCGGCGTCGTAGACGGCGCCCTCATCGCTGGGGAGCGTGCGCCAGTAGGCGACGGCGTCGTCCCAGTCCTCGCCCTTCGGGGCGTGTGCACGGCCCTCCAGGTAGGCGAACGTCGTCTCGTCGGGGGCGACCATGCCGGCGCGCGCACCCGCCTCGATCGACATGTTGCAGATCGTCATGCGGCCTTCCATCGACAGCGACCGGATGGCGCTGCCGCGGAACTCCAGCACGTAGCCCTGCCCGCCGTTGGTGCCGATCTTGGCGATGACGGCGAGGATGATGTCCTTCGCCGTGACGCCGGGCTTCAGCTCGCCCTCGACCGTGATCGCCATCGTCTTGAACGGCTTCAGGGGCAGCGTCTGCGTTGCCAGCACGTGCTCGACCTCGCTCGTGCCGATGCCGAAGGCCATCGCACCGAAGGCGCCGTGCGTGGAGGTGTGCGAGTCGCCGCAGACCACGGTGATGCCCGGCATGGTGAGGCCGAGCTGGGGACCGACGACGTGGACGATGCCCTGCTCCTTGTCGCCGAGCGAGTGCAGGCGCACCCCGAACTCGGCGGCGTTGCGGCGGAGCGTCTCGATCTGGGTGCGGCTGGTCAGGTCGGCGATCGGCTTGTCGATGTCGAGCGTCGGGGTGTTGTGGTCCTCGGTCGCGATCGTGAGGTCGAGCCGGCGCACGGGCCGGCCCTCGGCTCGCAGTCCGTCGAAGGCCTGCGGGCTGGTCACCTCGTGGACGAGGTGCAGGTCGATGTAGATCAGATCCGGTTGATCGTCATCGCCTCGGACGACGACGTGGTCGTCCCAGACCTTCTCGGCCAGCGTGCGAGGACGCTCGGGGATGTCGGCGATACGGGACGCATCGGTCATGCTCATTGCTCTGTCGTTCTCCTCTGGGGACTGTGCCCGCATGGGGTGGGGCCCGCGACGAACTCCGCGACGAGGGAGGCCTGGGAACTAGGACTCGTCGCGGCCGCTAAGGAGAAGGCGAGCGATCCGCACGTGCCCAGGGTACCACCGCCGCGCCGCCGACCCGCCCGGCGGCGTCACGGGAGTCGTCATGGGGCGGGCGGCACGGCGGGGACCGCACCCTCGTGGATCCAGACGTCGACGGCGTCGCCGTGCTTCATGAAGCGCACCACCGTGCCGGTGGGGAAGCGGTCCACCCACTCCTCATTCCACTCCACGGGGACGTCGTAGATCTCGGCGATCGGCTCGGCGGGCGCGGGGGCGCAGCCGATCGCGAGCAGCTCGTCGCTGGCGGGCTCGAAGATCAGCAGACAGGTGCTGCCGAACGTGCTCTGCGCCGACCAGACCTCCAGCCCCAGGACCGGCTCGAACGCGCGCAGCGTCGACTTCATGACCAGCTGGCGGCGCGCATAGTCCGCCAGGCGCAGCACCTGTTCGCTCGGTGCGGCATCCGTCCGCTGCAGCGTCGCGTCCGGACGCGGCGCCGTCCACCACATCCAGCCCAGGACCGCGAGGACGGCCGCGAGCGTCATCGCCGCGCCCGCCGCGAGGGCACCGCCGCGGGTCCGGCGCCACCAGGCGCGCGCATCGGGGCCGCGCAGGTCGCCGGATGACGCGGACGGGGGCTCGGCGCCGCGGGTGAGCGGCTCCGGCTCGTGGCCGGCCGAGGTCGCCGTCGCGTGCAGCAGCTCGAGCTCGGCCAGACGCGCCAGAGCCGCGGGGTCGGAGTCGATGTCGGCGTCGACGCCGTAGGCGCGCGTCCTCAGGGCGGACAGCTCCGCCTCGAGTGCCCCCTCACGGGGGATCCCCCCGCTGCCCATGGACGCAGTATCGCACCGCGTCCACGGGCGGGCAACGGGGTCGGCGGGCGGTCAGCCGTGGTTGTCGCTCGCGCGCGGAGCCGGGGCATCTTCGACCGCACGCCGCCGCTCGCGCGCCGAGGCCACCAGGCTCGCCACGGTCGCGACGGCCATCGACAGCACGATCACGGCCAGCGACATCCAGGTCGAGATCTCGGGAGCCCACTCGATGTGCTCGCCGTTGTTGATGAACGGCAGCTCGTTGACGTGCATGGCGTGGAAGACGAGCTTGAGGCCGATGAAGGCGAGGATGAAGGCGATGCCGTAGTGGAGGTAGCGCAGCCGGTCCAGGAGGTCCCCGAGGAGGAAGTACAGCTGCCGCAGGCCCATGAGGGCGAAGATGTTCGCGGTGAAGACGATGAACGCGCTCTGCGTGATGCCGAAGATCGCCGGGATCGAGTCGATCGCGAACAGCAGGTCGGTCACGCCGATCGCCGCGAAGACGATGATCATCGGCGTCCACATCTTCTTGCCGTCGACGACGGTGCGGATCTTCGCCCCGTCGTAGTGGTCGCTGATGTCGATGGTGCGGCGCAGCATGCGGACGACGAACGCCTCCTGCTTGACCTCGTCGTCGTGGGCGCCGCCGGGGAACGCCTGACGCCAGGCGGTCCAGACGAGGAACGCGCCGAAGATGTAGAACACCCAGCTGAACTGCTCGATGACGGCGGCCCCCACGAGGATGAAGATCCCGCGGAGGACGAGGGCGATGATGATGCCGACCATCAGGACTTCCTGCTGGTAGCGGCGCGGCACCGCGAACTGGCTCATGATGAGCACGAAGACGAAGAGGTTGTCGATCGAGAGGCTGTACTCGGTCAGCCATCCGGCGACGAACTGCCCGGCGTACTCGGGCCCGGCGATGACCCACATGACGCCCGCGAAGAGGAGGGCGAGGGTCACGTAGAAGATCACCCACAGCGTCGACTCACGGGTCGACGGGATGTGCGGCCGCTTCAGGATGAGCAGGAGGTCCGCCAGGAGGATGAGCGAGAGGATCACGAGGGATCCGATCTCGAACCACAGGGGGAGAACGAGGTCCATTCAGGGCCTTTCCGAACGGGAGGGGAAGAAGACGAGGGGTCGGTCGACGCCGAAAGTCTCTCCCCCGCCGGCCGCCTGGCCCGCGGTGCGCACCCGGGGTCGCACTGTCGGGACCCGTGATGACGGATGCGCGATGACGGGATACTCCCTCTCGCTCGCCCAAGGATACAGCCTGACGAGGGGCTCTCCCCCGCGGGCGAGACGATCCGACCGGTGCGGACACTGACACGGTGAGAGACAATGCGGAGGATGGGGATGGAAGGCGAGATTCCGGCCGGCGACGCCGAGCTCGTGGCGCTGGCCGCGGGTGGGAGCGAGCGCGCATTCCGCGCGCTGTACCGCGCCTATGTGCGTCCGGTGTACTGGCTCGCACACGGTCTGGTCGGCAACCCCGCCGATGCCGAGGAGGTCACGCAGGAGACGTTCCTCGTCGCCTGGCGGAAACTGCCGGGCTTCGACCTCGCGGGCGAGTCGCTGCTGCCGTGGCTCGCGACCATCTGCCGATTCCAGTCCGCCAACCGCGTCCGACGGCAGCGGCGCGACCGCGAGCACACCGCGGCGCCCGCTGACGAGAGCCTGCCGGCGACGGTGGACGTCGAGCAGCAGGTGATCGACGAGCGGCTCGCCGAGGCGATCCTGAAGGAGGTCGCCGGCCTCGGCGAGCTCGACCGCGCGATCTTCCGGCTCTGCGCCACGGAGGGTTACGCGTATCAGGCTGCCGCCGACGAGCTCGGGGTCGCGCACGGTGTGGTCCGCAATCGTCTCTCCCGCATCCGCACCCGACTGCGGACTGTCGTGAAGGAGAGCACATGAGCACCCAGCACCCGGCCGCCGGCACCCCGGCGCCCCTCCCCGAACTGAGCGACGAGCGCATCGACGAGATCGAGGACGCGCTCTTCTCCGACATCGCCCGCGAGCGATCCCAGCGCTCGGCGCGCGGTCGCCGCCGGAGCCGGCTGTGGGTGGCGGGCGGCGCCGCGGCCGCGGTCATCGTCGTCGCGGCGGTGATCGCGCCGTCGGTGGGTCAGCTCGTGGGCGGCGCCGGCGGCGCCTCGGACCAGTCCGCGGTCGCTCCGCTCGCCCCCGCCGACTCCGACGGCGGCGGCGCGGCATACGACGCCCCCGCGGAGGAGTCGCGCGGGCCGGAAGGGCTCACCACTGCGCCGGGCGGCTCCGACGATGCCTCCGGCGTCGCGCAGTCCGAGCGCGACATCATCACCACGGCGACGGCCACCGTCGAGGTCGACGATGCCGATGCCGCCGCGCGGTCCATCGGCAATTCGGCGGTCGCCCACGGCGGCTACGTCGAGTCGATGAGCGTGGGCCGTGACGGCAGCGTCCAGCCCCTCGATCCCATGGAAGGCGGGGTCGTCTACGACAGCTCGTATCCGTACCCTTATCCGGTGCCGACCGACGGAGCGTGGATCACCGTCCGGGTGCCCGCCGACGAGCTGGCGAGCGTCATCGGCGAGCTGGACGATGTCGGCGAGGTGACCGCGTCGAGCGTCGATCGCCAGGACGTCACGGAGCAGACGGTCGACCTGCAGGCGCGCATCGACGCGGCGCAGGCCTCCGTCGATCGCCTCACCGACCTCATGGCGCAGGCGGAGACGGTCGCCGACCTCCTCACCGCGGAGTCCGCCCTTTCGGAGCGCCAGGCGCAGCTGGAGTCGTACCAGCAGCAGCTCGAGATGCTGGACGACCAGGTCGCCATGTCCACGCTGTCGGTGACGGTGGTGCCCGAGGTCGACATCGTCGCCGCAGACCCCGCCGGCTTCGGCGACGGGCTCGCGGCCGGGTGGAACGGGCTCGTCGCGACGCTGAACGGCATCGTCGTGGCCATCGGGTTCCTGATCCCGTGGCTGGCCGTCGCCGCGTTCGCGGCGCTCCTCGTCTGGGGCATCGTGCGCCTGGTCCGCGGCCGGCGGAGGCAGTCGCGCACCGCCGACGGGTCGACCCCGACGCCGGCATCCGCGGCGGAGGCGCACGAGGATCGCCCGCTGTGACACGCCCGCGTCAGCCCGACTGAAGCGATGATGAGAAGAGCCCCCGGTCCGCATGGACCGGGGGCTCTTCGCCGTGGTGACCCCAGCGGGATTCGAACCCGCGTTACCGCCGTGAGAGGGCGGCGTACTAGGCCGCTATACGATGGGGCCGTACAGCGTGCCGCAGCTGAACTGCGACGGTGTTGCCCGACTGGTGACCCCAGCGGGATTCGAACCCGCGTTACCGCCGTGAGAGGGCGGCGTACTAGGCCGCTATACGATGGGGCCGTTCAGGCAACCGTTCGATTATGCCACGGCGCGCATTCCCTCTCCAAATCGGTGCCGCCGGCGGCCCCGCCCTCGGGTCGCGCTTGCTCCGGTGGGCGGGTGGCGGTTGACTCGACGCATGCGAGTCACCAAGTTCGAGCACGCGACCGTCACCCTCGTCGACGCCGGACGGACGCTCATCATCGACCCCGGATCCTTCACCGCGCCCCTGGGCGAGCTCGAACCCGTCGTGGCGGTCGTCCTCACCCACGAGCACCCCGACCACTGGACGCCGGACCACCTGGACCGGATCCTGGCGACCTCACCCGGCGTCCCGATCTATGGCCCCGAGGGGGTGGCGAAGGCCGCCGCGGGGTACGACATCACGATCGTGCACCCCGGTGACGTCGTGGAGGCCGACCCGTTCCGCCTCGAGTTCTTCGGCGGCAGGCACGCGGTGATCCACGAGACGATCCCCGTGGTCGACAACGTCGGCGTGCTGGTGAACGACCAGTTCTACTACCCCGGCGACTCCTACGCCGTCCCCGATGGCCGCGACGTGAAGCTTCTCGCCTCCCCCGTCGGCGCGCCGTGGCTCAAGATCGGCGAGGCCATGGACTTCGTGCTCGCGGTGGCCCCGCGGCGGGTGTTCGGCACGCACGACATGACGCTGTCCGTGGCCGGACGCGACATGGGAAGGTCCCGGCTGCGGTGGGCGGCCGAGCAGGGCGGCGGCGAGCTCGTCGTGCTCGACCCCGGTCAGAGCACCGACATCTGACGCTCCCCGGACGCGGACGACGGATGCCGCAGCGGCTTCGACCCGCGGCATCCGTCGTCACGTCTTCCCGGCCTCGGGCCGGAGCGGTTCTCTACTGGGCGTCGAGGTCGGTCTCCAGGAGTGCGACGAGCGCGTCGAGAGCCTCGTCGGCGCCGTCCCCTTCGGCCTTGAGCGTCACGACCGTCCCCTGCGATGCACCCAGGCCCATGAGCGACAGGATGCTGCCCGCGTTCAGGTCGGGGCCGCCGTCGACGGCGATCGTGACGGGGACGGACTGCGCCTGCACCGCCTGCACGAAGAGCTTCGCGGGGCGCGCGTGCAGCCCCGAGCTGCTGGCGATGGTGGCCTGACGTTCTGCCATGGTTCTCTCCTGTCTGCGTCGGACCTCGACCGGCCGACTTTCCGATTCTGTCTGAGGAGGCCTCAGGCCGCCACGGGTACGGCCGTGTCGGGCGCCTCGGCCTCTTCGAGCTCCTTGCGGCCCACCCACCTCTTGAGGGCGACGACGATGAGGGCGGTCACCACGGTTCCGGCGGCGATCGCCACCAGGAAGCCCCAGATGGGATTGATCGCGAACAGCACGAACACGCCGCCGTGCGGGGCGAGCGACTGCACCGCGAACGCCATGCTCAGCGCGCCGGTCACCGCGCCGCCCACCATGGAGGCGGGGATGACGCGCAGCGGATCCGCGGCGGCGAAGGGGATGGCGCCCTCGCTGATGAACGCCGCGCCGAGGAGCCACGCCGCCTTGCCGTTCTCCCGCTCGACGGGCGGGAACAGGTTGCGTGCGAGGACGGTCGAGGCGAGCGCCATCGCGAGCGGCGGCACCATCCCCGCGGCCATCACGGCGGCCATGATGTAGTACGGCGTCGGGTTCTCGGGCGACCCGGCGGCGAGCCCCGCCACGGCGAAGGCGTACGCGACCTTGTTGATCGGACCGCCGAGGTCGAAGCACATCATGAGTCCGAGGATGACGCCCACGACCACGATGCCCGCCGTGCCGGCGAGATCGGTCAGCCAGACGTTCAGCCACTCCATCAGCGTCGCGATGGGGCGTCCCAGGAACAGGATCATCAGCCCGGATGCCACGATCGAGGCGAGGAGCGGGATGATGACGACCGGCATGAGCCCGCGGAGCCAGCGGGGCACGCGCCACGATCCGATCCACCATGCCGTGACTCCGGCGAGCAGTCCGCCCACGATGCCGCCGATGAAGCCGGCGTTCATGAGCACGGCGACCGCGCCGGCGACGAAGCCGGGCGCGATGCCCGGGCGGTCGGCGATCGCGAAGGCGATGTAGCCCGCGAGCGCCGAGACCAGGAAGCCCATCGAGGTGCTTCCGATCATGAAGAACACCGAGCCGAGGTACTGGCCGAGCGGTCCGTAGTTCGAGGTGATCTCCTCGGTCGGCAGATCCCACAGCGAGTTCTGCACGATGACGTTCGCGGCGTTGTCGGTGACGTTGTAGCCGCCCAGGAGGAAGCCCAGCGCGATGAGCAGGCCGCCGCCCGCGACGAAGGGGATCATGTAGCTGACGCCGGTGAGGAGGATGCGCTGGATGCGGGCGCCCCACGACATCGTCTCGGCAGGAGCGGCCGTCGCCGCGGCCGCCTCGCCGCCCACGCGCGTCGCCGTGGGGTCCTTGGCCGCGGCCACCGCCTCGGCGATGAGCCGGCCGGGCTGCTCGATGCCCCGCTTGACGCCCGCGCGGACGACGGGCTTGCCCGCGAAGCGCTGCGGCTCGCGCACGTCCACGTCCGTGGCGAAGATCACCGCGTCGGCGTCGCGGATGACATCGCCGGGCAGCGCCTGGTAGCCGCTGGAGCCCTGCGGCTCGACGACGAGATCGACGCCCGCCTTCTTGCCCGCCGCGGTCAGCGCGTCGGCGGCCATGAAGGTGTGCGCGATGCCAGTGGCGCACGCCGTCACGGCGACGATCCGTGCGGGACGGCCGTCGATGTCGGACCCCGCGGCGGGCGCCGGGGCCGGGGCGGCTGCCGCCGGGGCGGCCGCCGCGACGGGCGCGGCCGCCGGTGCGGCGCCGCCCTCGCCGATCGCCGCCTGCACGATCGCGACGACCTCCTCGTCGGTCTTCGCGGCGCGCAGACCCGAGGTGAAGTCCTCCTGCATGAGGCTGCGCGCGAGCTTGGAGAGCACCGCGAGGTGCGCCTCCGCGGCGTCCGCGGGCGCGGCGATCAGGAAGACGAGGTCTGCGGCGCCGTCCGGGGCGCCGAAGTCGACGCCCGGCTTCAGTCGCGCGAAGGCGAGCGACGGCGTCGTGACGGCGGCGCTCTTCGCGTGCGGGATGGCGATGCCGCCCGGAAGGCCGGTCTCGTCCTTCTGCTCGCGCGCCCAGGCGTCGTCGAACAGCGCCTCGGCGTCGGTCGCGCGACCCTGCGCGACCACGCGCGCGGCGAGCGAGCGGATGACGGCGGACTTGTCGGCCCCCAGAGGGGCGTCCAGGCTCACCAGGCCTGTCGTGATGGTGTCGGACACGGTGACCTCCTGCGGTCGGGTGTGGTGGTGGTTCAGGTGAGGCGGGTGACGGGCACGTCGCCGGGGGGAAGGTCTGCGGGGCTGGGCGCCTGGGTGCCGGGCAGGGATGCCGCGGCGGCGCCGTAGCGGACGGCCAGGCGCAGGCACTCGTCGGGGTGGGCGCCGCGGCTGTGGGCGAGGACGAAGCCTGCCAGCGAGCTGTCGCCGGCGCCGACCGTGCTCACCACCCGGATGGGCGGCGGGGTCGCCGCCCACGCGCCGTCGGAGCGGACGAGCACGGCGCCGCGCGAGCCGAGCGTGACCAGTGCGGCTCCGACACGGGACGGGACGAGCGATCGCGCGACCTCGACGACGGCATGGAGGTCGGCGGCTGCCGGCGCTAGGCCCGCGAGCTCGGCCAGTTCGTCGTCGTTGGGCTTGATGAGGTCGGGCGCTCCGGCGGCGACCACGGCGGCGAGGGCCGCGCCGGAGGTGTCGACCGCGATGAGCGGCGCTGCGGCGCCGTGCGCGTTGCGGACGGCGCGGATCACGCGGACGTAGAATTCGTCGGGCGCCCCCGGCGGGAGGGAGCCCGCCAGGACCAGCCAGCGCGCGCCGGCGGACACGGCGACGACCTCGTCCACGACGGCGGCCGCATCGGCGGCCGACAGCTCGGCGCCGGGCAGGTTGAGCTTGGTGGTGACCCCGGCCGGGTCGGTGATGGCGATGTTGGCCCGCACGCGTCCGGCGATCGGCACCCGGCGCGCGTCGACGCCCGCTCCGGCCAGCGCGGCCTCGAACGGGTCGCCGTGCGCCAGCGGCAGCACGGCGCGGCACTCCTCCCCCGCAGCGGTGATGACGCGGGCCACGTTGATCCCCTTGCCGCCGGCGTCCTCCCGCGCCGAGAGGGCGCTCTGCACGTCGCCGATCTGCAGGGGCGCCGGGAGGGTGACCGTGCGATCGAGCGAAGGGTTGGCGGTGAGCGTGACGATCATGTGAGCCAGACCTCCACTTCGGCCTCCGCGAGCGCGGCGGCGAGTTCGGCGTCGGGTGCGGCATCCGTCACCAGCACGTCGACGTCCGACAGCGGCGCGAATCCGACGAGGAGCTCCGCGCCCAGCTTGTCGGCGTCGGCGACGACCACGACGCGCTGCGCCGCCCGCACGATCGCCCGCTTCACGGCGGCCTCGTCCGGGTCCGGAGTGCTCAGGCCGAAGCCGGCGGACACGCCGTTGGTGCCGATGAAGGCGACGTCCGGGCGGAGGAACCCGATCGCACCCACCGTGTCGGCGCCGACGGCGGCGGCGGTGAGCCCGCGGACGCGACCGCCGATGAGCGACAGCGATGACCCCGGAACAGCCGCGAGGGCGTGCCCGAGGGCGAGGGAGTGCGTGACCACCTCGATGCGGGCGCCGGACAGGCGCGGTGCCAGCGCCGCCGCGACGGCGCCCGTCGTCGTGCCGGCGTCGAGGAAGACCGAGCCGCTGAAGTCGGGGCCGAGGGCGTCCAGTGCGCGACGGGCGATGGCGGCCTTGGCGCTGCCATGGCGTTGCTCGCGCTCGGCGAGGGAGGGCTCACGGGTGCTGGCGCGCTCGCGACCGACTGCTCCCCCGTGCACGCGGCGGAGGGCCCCCGTGGACTCGAGGTGATCGAGGTCGCGGCGGATCGTCTCGGTCGTGACGTCGAAGCGTTCGGCGAGGTCGACGACACTGACACGCCCCTGCGCGGCCAGCAGCAGTTCGATCTGCTCGTGGCGCTCCGTCGCGTACATGTGGTGCAACCCTCCAGTGGGAATTCCCACACGATACAACACATTCCCACATGAACACAACCGGATATTCTCGACGGGTGCCCGACAAGCCCGCCGCAGAGGTCCGCATCGATGAGCACCTGATCCGGCAGCTGCTGGCCGCCCAGGCCACCGGCGCCGTCCCCGATGCCCCTGACCTGCCGCTGGTCAAGGTCGCCGAGGGCTGGGACAGCGAGGTCTGGCGCCTGGGCGAGCGCTACGCGGTGCGGCTCCCCCGGCGGGCGCTCGCCGCCCCGCTCGTGCTCCACGAGCAGCTCGTGCTGCCGGACATGGCGGAGCGCCTCACCCTCGTCGGGGTGCGCGTGCCCGCGCCGGTCGTCGCCGGCACCCCGGCGGCGGGGTTCCCGTGGGCGTGGTCGGTCGTGCCGTGGATCGACGGCGATCGCGGCATCGACGTGCCCCGCCGTGCCCGTCACGGCTGGGCGGAGCCGCTCGCGGCGGCGCTCCGCGAGCTCCACATCGAGGCTCCCGAGGGTCACCCAGTGAACCCCGTCCGCGGTCAGGCGCTCGCGACCCGGGCCCCGGCGTTCCGCGATCGGCTCGGGGCACTGCGCGACGCCGAGGCGATCGATCCCGCCACCGCGGAGCTGCTGGAGGACGCGTGGCACGCGGGGCTCTCGGCGGCCGCGTGGAGCCGTGCACCGGTGTGGATCCACGGCGACCTGCACCCGGGCAACCTCGTGTCGCACGACGGCGGACTGGCGGGGATCATCGACTTCGGCGATGTGACGGCGGGCGATCCGGCCTACGACCTCGCCGTGGCGTGGCTCGCCTTCGACGCCGGCGGTCGCGCACGCTTCCGCGCGGCCACCGGCGGCCGCTACGACGCCGCCACCTGGTGCCGCGCGAGGGCGTGGGCCGCCGCGGTCGTGCTCATGCTCCTGCTGCACAGCGACGACGATCCCGACTACCGCGCCCTGGGGACGCATGCCGCGGCCGAGGTCATCGCCGCCGACGGCGCCTGATCAGCCGGCGGGAGTGCTGCCGCGGGCGAGCCGCTTCAGAGGTCCCGGCTGCTGATCACGTCGCTGGCTGCGATCTTGAGGACACCTCCCTCGTCCTGGAAGCGGTAGGCGGTCACCTCCTCCACGACCCGGCCGTCGCGGAAGGTGTAGGTGAGGGTCGCCTGTCCGCTGTCGGGCCCCGAGGCGCTGACATCCGTGACCGTGAGATCGGCGACCTGGGACCAGAAGGCCTCGTATCCGTCGCGTCCGCCGGCGTGGTTCTCCTGGTAGTCGGCGGTCATCAGCGGCCAGGCGCTCTCGCGGTCCTCCGGCATCCGGGCGTAGTACCCCGCGATGGTGTCGACGACCCGCTGCTCGGGGGTCACCGGGGCCGGCGTGGGCTCGGGCTGTTCCTCCGGCGGCGGCGCGGTCGACTGCGGCGTCGATGCCGCGGGCGACTCGGTCTCCGGCTCGGAGGTCGGAGCAGGATCGGCGTCGGCCGTCTCCGACGTGGCCGGATCCGCGACGCCCGGGTCGCCCTGCACCGACGCGAAGAGGAAAGCGGCGCCGAGGCCCACGGCGACCAGCAGCGCCAGGACGCCTGCGATGACACCCGCGCGGCGCCGGGTGGTCCCAGGTGCCGTCGCCCGGTCGCCCTCCGCGGCCACCGTCGGATGCTCGGAGACCGCGGCGGATGCGCCGGCGGCCGCGGGTGCGAGACGCTCCGTCTCGGCGGCGTGCACGTCGCGCGCAGTGGCCCCATCGATGGGAACGGTCGCGCCCGTGGGCAGTCTCTCCGTCGGCGGCGTGGCCGGGCCCGGATCCGCCGGCGCCGCGGTCTCCGCCTCCGGCGCCGCGGTCTCCGCCACCGGCGCCACGGTCTCCGCCTCGGGCGCCACGGTCTCCACCACCGGCACCTCGGTCTCCGCCTCCGGCACGGGCTGGCCGAGGGTGGGGGCCTCGAAGCCCAGGGCGACGAGCCCTGCCGCGGCACCGCGCTCGCCGGCGTCCTCCTCGCCGCCGATGCCAGCGAGCGCGTCGGCGACGGACTCCATCGACGGCCGGCGCTTGGGCTGCGCCGCAAGCATCTTGCGCAGCAGCGGCGCCAACGGCCCCGCGCGCCGCGGCGCCGGATAGCCGCCGCGGGCGACCCGGTGCAGGAGCGCGATGGAGTTCCGGTCGGTGCCGAAGGGCGGCTCACCCTCTACGACGGCGTAAAGCGTCGACCCGAGCGAGAACACATCGGAGGCGAAACTGGTGGGCAGCCCGCGCGCGACCTCCGGCGCGAGGTAGGCGGGGGTGCCGTGGATCATGCCCGTCGCGGTGATGGTCGCATCGCCCAGGGCATGCGAGATCCCGAAATCGCTGATCATCGCGGACCCGTCCGCCGTGATGAGGATGTTGCCGGGCTTCACATCACGGTGGACGATCTTGAGCCGGTGGGCTGCCGCCAGTGCAGACGCGACCTGCGCGCCGATCCGTGCCGTCTCATCGGGCGGGAACGCGCCCCGTTCACGAAGCAGCTCGGAGAGCGGAGTCGATTCGAGGAGCTGCATGACGATGCAGGGCTGGTCGTCGTGCTCCACGACGTCGTACACCGTCACGGCGTGCGGGTGGTGCAGCCCGGCCGTGATCTGCGCCTCGCGCATGGCTCGGTCGGTGGCGATCTGACGCTCCTCATCGGTCAGCTCGGGCTGCGTGCGCAGCATCTTCAGCGCGACCGGCCGCCGCAGGCGGGTGTCCCAGGCCTGCCACACGATGCCCATGCCGCCCGCGCCCAGCATCTTGACCAGCCGGTAGCGCTCGGCGACGAGGGCGGAAGGTGTGCTCATGCGTCTGCCGTCCGTCGAACCACGTCAGAAGGCTACGCGCGCTCCCGCCGTGCCCGAGGGGGTTGCGCCGGCCCCCGCGGTGTGGAAGCGGCCCCCTCAGCGCCCCGCTGCGGTGAACAGCTCGCCTCCGGTCTGGTCGAGCAGCGCGCGCGCTGCGGTGCGCCCGGACTCGACCAGCCGATCGAACTGGTGGAACTCCAGGAAGCCGACTCCCATGGAGTGGGGTGTGATGACCCACGCGCCCTGGCGCTGGGCCTGTGCCGCGTCTCCCCCGCTGATCATGAAGGTGCGCATCATCGTCTCGCCCAGGGGCGGGATGCGCACCGGCCGGGGCGGCTCTCCCGGCGCCGACGGCGGCCTGCGACTGCTCGCCGAGATGTTGACCGCGACGACGGGCCCCTCGGCCCGCTCGACCATGGTGTCCACGGGCAGGTTGTCCAGCACGCTGCCGTCCACCAGGAGCCGGCCGTCACTGACGATCGGTGTGAACACGACCGGCAGTCGCGACGTCGCCCTGACCGCTTCGACGAGGGGACCGCTGCGGTGCACCACGGCGGTGCGGGCGAGGAGGTCCGTGCTGACGCAGCGGAATCCGCGCGGAAGCTCCTCGATCCGCCAGTCCCCGTACGATCGCACGAGCGATCGCTGCACGCGCCCGCCTCGTACCAGCGAGGTCCGTGGCAAACCGTAGTCGCTGAACAGGTCGTTGCGGACCAGTTCCCGGTACGCCACGTCGGCGACCTCGCCGGCATCGACGCCGGTCGCGTACGACGCCGCGATCACCGCTCCCATGCTGGTGCCGGCGATGCGGTCGATCCGGATGCCCGCCGCCTCGAGCTCGAGCAGGACGCCGATGTGGCTGAGCGCCCGCGCTCCCCCGCCGCCGCACACGATCGCCAGCGACCTGCCCGCGAGGCGGTCGACGAGCCCGCGGAGCCCGGTGGGCAGGCCGGTCGCGGCGAGGTCGTCGCGCGTCAGCTCGCTGAAGCGCCACGGGTCCACGGCATCGAGCCACGCACGCCGGGCGTCCCGCGCGAGCCCTGAGCGCGACGCAGCGACCAGCACGAGCTCCGGCCGGTTCGCCGCGCTGCGCGGCACGTGCTCCGGCGCGTCCTCCGCCACCGCCACCAGCACGGCCGCGTCCGCCTCGCGCAGACATCTGTCGACCCATTCGCCGTCCGCGGCCGCCGCGACGAGGAGCACCAGCTCGTTGGTCCGCTCCGCGCGGTCGATCTCCTCCGGCACGTGCGGGCCGCGCAGCGTCTCGACGCGCAGGTGGGCGGACAGGCCGTGGCGGAGGAGCTCGGCGATGTCTTCCACCGGGGCACCTCGGCCTGCGCCGACCACGGCGACGAGACCGGGGCGGGAGGCGCGGCGACCGGTGGGCGGGCTGGCGTCCGTCAGCTGCCGGGCGAGCGCCGCGACGAGGGCCGACAGCGCGGCCGGATCGTTGCCGATCGCCTCGTCGAGCACCGCACGCGGAACCTCCAGCACGCGGCACTCGCGCCGGGCCCGGATCGACGCGGAGCGGACGCCTCCCGTCAGCAGCGCCAGCTCCCCGACGACGGCGCCCGGTCCCAGCTCGCGCACCACCTGGCCGCCGATGACGACCTCGGCGCGGCCGGCGAGCAGGACGAACATCGACGATGCCGGGTCGCCCTGCTGAAGCATCCATTCGCCCGCCGGAATCGTTCGCTGCGGAGCGGTCCGCTCGATCCGGTCGCGCACCGCGGCCGGCAGCCGCGCGAAGAGGGATTCCTCGACCGGCGGCACTGCGCGCCGCATGAGCACTCCGGTGTCAGCGGCCGGCTCATGAAGCCGTGAGCCCTCGATCGCCTCGGTCGAGGGGTCCTCCGCCGCGGCGCGCACGCGCCCCAGGAACAGGGTGATCACCGCGCCGAGCGCGAACGAGGCGATGCACAGCCGCCATCCGTCTCGCAGGTCGTCCACGATGGTCAGCGCGGTGGGCGCGCCGATGATCACGACGAGGAGGGCGACGCCGATCGTGCCGCCGATCTGGCGCGCGCTGGAGATGACCGCGGACGCCGTCGCATAGCGCCCGCCGGGCTGCGTCACCAGGGTGGCCGCCGCGAGCAGCGGCAGCGTCGCGCCGACGCCGATCCCGCTGATGACCTGACCGGGCAGCCACTGCGCCCAGAAATCCGGTGTGACGTCGACGACGGTGAGATACCAGACGTACCCGAGGGCCCAGACGACGAACCCCGCGGCGATGACCCACCGATAGCCGAGCCGCGCGGCCACCGGCTCGAGGACCGCGGCGGTGACCGCGGCGACGACGGCGCCGGGCACGAGCGCGAGGCCTGCCTCCAGGATCGAGTACTGCCACACGTACTGCAGCCAGAGCACGTTGTTGAGCAGATACGCGAAGAAGCCCACACCCGCGACGAGCGTGACGATGTTCGCCACGAGGAACGGCCGGTTGCGCATCATCGCCAGATCCAGCACGGGCACCGGATGCCTCATCGAACTGAGCACGAACGCGCCGAGCAGCACGACCGAGCCGACGACGGTCGCCCACAGCGCGATGCTGGACGCGCCCCACTCCGATCCCTTGATGATCGCGAGGGTGATGAGCCCCAGAGAACCCGCCAGAAGCACGGCGCCGAGCAGATCGGGCGTGCGCCGGCGGCCCGGTGCCCGGCTGTTGACGAGGAGGCCCCGCCCGAGCCACCACGCCAGCACGCCGAGCGGCAGGTTGATCCAGAACGCCCAGCGCCAGCCGCCGGCTTCGACGAGGATGCCGCCGATGGGAGGGCCGAGACCCGCGGCGACGGCGGCGGCGGCCGCCCACAGCCCCACCGCCCGCGCGCGCCTCCCCGCCGGCGCGCCCTCGATCACCACGGCCAGCGACGCGGGCACGAGCATCGCGGCGCCGAGCGCCTGCAGCACGCGCGCGGCGACCAGCAGGCCTACGTTCGGCGCGACGGCGCACACCAGCGACGCCAGCGTGAAGAGACCGACCCCCACGAGGTACAGGCGCCGGCGGCCGACCACATCGCTGAGCCGGCCGAAGACGATCATGAAGGAGGCGAAGACGATGTTGTAGGCGTTGAGCACCCACGAGATCGTGCCGATCGATGCGTCGGGGAAGTCCTCGCGCATGCTCGGGAATGCGATGTTCACGATCGTCGCATCGAGGAACGCCAGCAGCGCCCCGAAGGATGCCACGAGCAGCACCGTGCGACCCGGGATGCGGCTCGGTCGCGTCGCCGCGCGCGGCGTCGCGCGCGGCAGATCGGGGCCGGTCCCCACGCGAGACTCGGTCGCCATGCCGCAAGGATGCGGGAGCTGCCGTGACGAAACCTCAGTGATCTCACGGATCTTTTCCGCCCCGGCGCAGGCGAGTCTGAGAGGACCCGATGCGTGAGGAGCCGCGCCATGCCGTCTCACCCGATCCGGGCCGCGCGCCGGCCCGTCGCCGTCATCGCCGCGCTCCTGCTCGCGACCCTGCTCGTCCCCGCCGCGCCGGCGTCCGGTGCGTCGCTGCCCAAGCCCACGTCGATGACCGCGGTGGCACGCACTGATCCGGCGATCGCGGCGCAGCTGACGGGCGTGCCGGACGCCTCGCTCCCCGCGGTGCTGGCCGCTGCCGGGACGCCGTTCGTGGTCGAGGTCTCACTGTGGAACGGGACCGAACCGGCGGCGTATCCGACCGCGACGACGGTGTCGCTCACCGCCCCCGGTCCCGGTCGGCTCAGCGTCGCGCAGGCCACCATCCCGGCGGGCGCCTCGCACGTGTCCATCACCACGTCGTACTCCGCCGCCACCGCCGCGATCCAGATCACGGCCAGCGCCGCCTACAAGAGGGCGGTCCTCGCGGCGACCACCGCTTCGTTCCCCGTGGACCTCACGCTCAACCTGCTCGACGGTCAGTCGCCCGCGCTGAAGAGCGGTGCCGCCGGGGCGGACGGGAGCGGATGCACGACGGTGGACGCATCGCGACCGATGTGCGGCATCCTGTCGCTGCCCAACGGCGCGGCCGGCAGCGTCGCGCTCTCGCTCGGTCTCTGCCCGGCCGACTCGGCGTGCCGGCCCGGCGGCCTGGTGACGCAGTTCCTCGCCGACATGGAGGGGCTCTACACCCGCACGAGCCCGGCCCGGATGACCATCGTGTGCGACAAGACGGTGTGCGGGCAGGGCGGCGTGCCGCAGTACCGTGCGCAGTGGTCGCAGACGGCCGCGGGCGCACTCGAGACGACCGCGACATGCCCCGCCAAGGGCGTCATCGGCGACGGACAGGAGTACTGCACCGACACCGCGGCGAGCACCCGCGACAACGCCGGCGATCTCCGCCTCGTGGTGCTGTTCCTGCGGGATGTGCGCGGCACCATCAAGTAGGCGCCGCCCTCAGCCCACCACCCCGAGCGAGTCCAGCACACGCCGGGCGTCCGTCCGCAGCCGCTCGTCGGCCGTGGCCTCGGCGAGGGCGAGGCGCAGCAGCGCCGGCTCGTATCCGCCATACGTCCCGGTGTTGAGCAGCAGCCCCTCCCGGGCGGCCACCGCGGCCGGTTCGACGAGCCCCAGGCCCACGAGGATCTGCGCCCGTATGCGGTGCAGGCGGGCGAGCGTGTCCGGTGCCTTCCCCGCGGCAGCGGTGATCGTCCGGTCCACGAGGTCGAGCGCCTCGGCGGATCGCCCATCGGCCGCCAGGGCCTCCGCGTGCGCGGCATCCAGCAGTGCCACCTCCGTCGCCAGGTCCAGACCCGAGAGCACAGCCCGCGCGCGGTCGAAGGACACCCACGCCCGTGCGCGGTCTCCGGACCCGGCCTGGGCACGCGCCTGCTCGCGCAGCGCGAGGCCGACGAGCTCCTCGTCGTCGACACGACGCGCGAGGTGGAGTGCATCGGCAAGCGCAGCGAGCGCCTGCCGGTGACGCCCCTGCGCGACCAGCACGTCCGCCTGGTTGTACAGCGCGGTCGCCTCGTCGGCGTCGTCGCCGAGCCGGTGGAAGCCGGCTGCCGCGCGGGCGAAGGCGTCGATCGCTTCGTTCCAGTCGCCGGCGTTGTACGCGTCGATCGCGAGGTTGTTGAGAGTGAGCGTCTGTCCGCTGAGGTCGCCGAGGCGCATGTAGAGGTCCAGAGCGAGCTGCCCGTACGGGCGGTCCTCGTGAAGCGCCGAGGCTCCATACGACAGGTGGAGGGCGTTGCACGCGTTGGCGAGCACCTCCTCGTCGTGCGAGGCCTCCGCCCACTCGACCGCGCGCCGGCCCCAGCGCACCGCCTGCGCGTCTCGATGCTGCAGGTGGAGGCAGAAGCCGTACCACGTGGCGATGCGGGAGCGGACGGCGTCCGCCGCCCGTCCGTCGACCCCGTCCAGCACCCGCATAGCGCGGGTGAGCTGCGCCAGCGCGGCGCGGTATCTCCCGAGGCGCAGCGTGATGCGCGCCTCCTTGTGCAGCAGGTCGGCCGTGGCGACGGGGTCATCGCGCAGATCGCGCCGCGCGCGTCGCAGCGCGGTGAGGGCACCGGCGGAGTCGCCCGACATGTCGAGGCACTCGCCCAGGGCGACCGCGGCCGCGGAGCGCTCCGCGGGCGGCTCGGGCAGCTGCGCCGCCGCCTCCAGCGCGCGGGCGTAGAACGCCGCGGCCTGGGCGAAGGCGTACTTCGCGCGGGCCTCCTCGCCGGCGCGCAGCGAGTACGACCAGGCTCGGTCGAAGAGTCCGGCCTCATGGAAGTGGAGGCTGAGCAGGTCGGCGCCGGCCGCGGTCCCCGCGGAGGCCTCGAGCGTCACCGCGACGCGCTCGTGCATCCGCCTGCGCAGGCGGAAGGGCAGCCCGGCGTAGGCGACGTCGCGAACCATCGCGTGCCGGAACTCGAGCTCGCCGCCCTCCGACACCCGCACGAACTCGCGAAGGCGGTCGGCGAGGGCATCCGCGGTCACCGGCTCGGCGTGCACCTGCGCCAGCGTGGCCGCATCGAACCGCGCGCCGAGCACCGCCGCGAGCCGCAGCAGCGTGCGGTCGCCGGGCGGGAGCCGGTCGATGTCGACCAGCAGCAGCGCCTCGACGGTTACGGGCAGGTCGCCGGTCACATCGCCGACGTGGACGCTGGCGGCGAGCGAGGTGAGGAACAGCGGGTTGCCCGCGGCACGGTCGGTCATGGCCGCGAGGGTGTGGCGGCTGGGGAGGGCGCCGTCCACCGCCGACTCGAGCAGCTCGAGGGCCGCCTCCGGTGCCACTCCGCCCAGCTCGATCCGGCGATCGCCGTCTTCTCCGATCAGCGGGACATGCCCGGAGGGGATCTCGCGTCGCGTCACGATGACGCACCAGGGGTGTCGCGGCGCCTCTTCCTCCAGGCGGAGGAAGAGCGCAGCGGATGCTTCGTCCATCAGGTGCGCGTCCTCCACGACGAGCACGGCCGGCTGGTCGAGGATCGCGGTGAGGAACTCGGTGGTGACCTGCTCGATGCGGCCACGACGGAACCGTTCCTCCAGCTCGTGGACCTCGCGTGTGACAGGCAGATCCAGATCGAGCGTCGCGCCGAGCAGGGGAAGCCACGGCACCAGGTGAGGCGCCTCGCGGCCCACGGTGCGTGTCAGCATCGCAGCCAGGTCGTCGGGGAGGACGTGCGCCCCGGCGCCGAGCACCTGGCGCAGCAGCATCCCGGCGGCCGCGTACGCGGTCTCGGTGTCGTACGTGCTCAGGGCCACGGCGAGCACCCGGGCGGACGTCGTCCCGACGGCCTCGGAGACCAGACGCGACTTCCCGATCCCCGGCTCGCCCACGACGTCGACGACCGTTCCCCGGGCGTCGGACGCCGATGACACCGCGGCCGTGAGGGCCGCGAGCTCGGCGTCGCGACCCACGAACGGCGTCAGCGACTTCGGCGGCCCGCTGCGGAGTTCGCCGACCACCGCGGCGTGCACCGGTGCGCGCCTCCCCTTCACCGTGAAGGGCGCCAGCGGCTCGGCCTCGAACTCCCGGCTCGATTCGCCGATGACCCGTGCGGTCGCGACCACCTGGCCGGGGCTGCCGCGGCCGAGCAGGCGCGCGGCCAGGTTCACGGCGTCGCCCTTGACCGAGTAGGTGCGACGCCACGGCGGACCCAGGTCTCCGGCGAACACGTGGCCCGAGCTGACTCCGACCCGGATGCTCAGCGTGCCCCGGAAGTCGGCGATCGCGCGGGCGGTGCGCAGCATCCGGTCCCCGTCCCGCCCGGCGCTGCGGGGCGCCCCCGCGGTGAGCATGACCTTGCCGCCGTCCACGGCGATGTCCGACTCGAAGAACGTGGCTCCGTGGTCGAGGCACGCCCGCTGGACGGCGACGATCGCCTCGTGGATCGCGTCGGTCGCGTCCCGGGCGCCGCGGAAGCGCAGCAGGGCGTCGGTGCCCGAGAACTGCACGAACCCGATGGTGACGGGCCGGTGCTCGGGTTCTGCCGCTCCGGCGCGCAGGTGCGCACGGATGCCCGGGGGCAGCGTGCCGGCGACGTCCGGCGTGCCGTCGATCTCGGCGTCGAGGCCGGCGGACGCGGCCGGCGCCGCCTGCGGTCGCGGCGGCGAGCGCAGCAGCCGCCCGACCCCTTCGGACCCGTCGACCGCCACCCCCGCACCGAGCAGCCCTTCCGGCATGGCGGCGGCCGCGGCGGCGCTGAGCAGGATCATCCCCGCCCCGCAGGCCTGCTCCACCTTCGCCAGGTGACTCACCTCCGGGCCGGCGGCGATCAGCTCACGGTGGCTGGCCGGGTCGCCCACGAGGAAGAAGTCGAAGCCGGCGGCGCCGGGGTCGCCGGTGCCGGAGTCGGCGCGGTGGATGCCGATCGACATGCGAAGCGTCCCCGATCCCGACCGCTCCGCCTCGTCGGCGCGCGCGAGGTCGCGCAGGGCCGCCCGCATCCGGTGCGCGGCGCGCGCGGCGCGGACGGTGTGCGCCTCGCCGCGGAGCAGCAGCAGCACGGCGTCACCGCCCCACTTGATGAGGTCGGCCCCCTCTTCCGACGCCGGTTCCAGCAGCGCGGCGAAGGTGCGATCGAGGGTGTCGCTGATGAGCTCGGCGCCGATGCGGCCCCGCCGTGCGAGCCGCTCGGTCAGCCGGGTGAAGCCCGAGATGTCCGCGAACAGCATCGTGCCCGGCAGGCGGCGGTGACGCTGGTCGGGTGCCGAGATCAGCCATTCGGCGACAAGGCGCGATGCATACGGCAACGCGGGATCACGCGACACGGCGCCCTCCGCCTCCTAGACTCACCGCAAGCGTGTCAGAGATTCGCTGTGGGGGCGATGGGGGGCGGTGCATGCGCTCGGCGACCGGCCGGACCGCGACGGGGCGGGAGACCGCCGTCGTGTTCCTCGGTCGCGAGCCCGAGATCACCCGTCTGATCGCCGCCCGCGGCGGAGCCACCGGACGCGTCGTCCTGGTGTTCGGCGAGGGCGGCATCGGCAAGACGTCGCTGATCCGCGCGGCGATGGCGCGGATGCCTGGCACCCACACCGTGCTGTGGGCCTCCGCCGATGCGATGGACCGGCGTCGCGTCCTCGGGCTGCTGCTCGATGCCTTCACGCCGATGCTGACCGACGGCGACCGGCGCCTCGCCGCGCGCCACAACGAGCACGCGATCGGAGAGAGGCTGCTGTCGCTCATCGACATCGCCGCGGCGAATCCGGCCGTGATCGTGCTCGAGGACCTGCAGTGGGCGGATGCCGCCTCGCTCCGTCTCCTCGCGCGGCTGGCGCGGACGCTGGGGCAGCTGCCGCTGCTGATCATCGGCTCGATGCGCACGCAGGCCCGCCACGAGACCTCGCCCGAGCTCGACCACCTCTTGCACATCCTCAGCGAACGGGACCTGCTCGTGCCGGTCGAGCTCGGCCCCCTCACCCCCGAGACGTGCACGGCGATCACCGAGCGGCTGACCGGCGGGCGGATCGGCAGCCTCCTCGAGCGCCATGTCGAGACGGCCGGCGGCAACCCGCTGTTCCTGACCGAGATGATCAGGGCGCTCCTGCGCGACGGCGCGGTGACCGTCGACGACCGGGGCGAGGCGGGAACCGACGCGCCGGTGGGCCCATCACCGTCGCTCGCGACGGTGATGATGCGCCACCTCGGCCATCTGAGCACGCCGACGCGTGAGCTGCTGACCTCCGCCGCGCTGCTGGGCACCCGGTTCTCCGTCACCCAGCTGCGCGTGGTCGTCGGCCGCCCGATGAGCGCGCTGGTGCCGTTGCTGCGAGAGGCGTTCGCCGCCGGTTTCCTGGAGGAGGTGGGCGCAGACCTGCTCGGCTTCCGGCACCAGCTCATCCAGGAGGTGCTGCTGCACGACCTGCCCGCCCCGGTGCGTGCGGAGCTCCGCCGCGAGTTCGCGATCCGACTGGATTCCGCGCACGTCGCGCCGGCCACCGTCGCCGCCCATCTCCTGCAGGCGACGACATCGCCGGAGGATCTGTCGTGGATGCTGCGCCTCGCCGAGGGCGCGGCGGTGAGCGCGCCCGGCACCGCCGCCGAGCTGTGGGGCAGGGTCGTCGAGGAGACCGCGCCGGGTGACCCGCTGAGCGTGCGCGCCATCGCCGGCCTCGCCCGGGCGGAGCTGAGCGCCGGCCACGCCGCGCAGGCGAGCGCACTCGCCGAGAGCGCCCTGCGGCACGACGTCCCCTCCGGCGTGCTGGCGGGCCTGTCGGCGACGTACACGCACGCCCTGATGCAGGAGCACCGCAACGCCGAGGCGCGGGATGAGGCGGAGAGGTACGCCGCGTCGGAGGTGCTGGAGCCGGCCGACCGCGCGGCGCACCTCGCCTTCGCCGGATGGCCGCGCTTCATGCTGGGCGACCTCGACGGGGCGACGCGCCTGGCCCGGGAGGGCGCCGCGATGGCGGCCGCGGTCGGCAACGCGGGCGCCGAGGCCCTCGCTCTCGCGCTGGGCGGGCAGATCGCCGACGTGCGCGGAGACCTCGACGAGGCCACCGCCCTGCTCACGCGGGCCACGGCGGTCGCCGACAGGCATCTGACCTTCGCATCCATCGAGGCGTTCCCGCACGCCCTGCTGGCGCTCGCGCTGACCGACGCCGGGCGCACCTCCGACGTGCTCGAGCTGCTGCAGCGGAGCGTCCGGGCGGCCGAGGAGTTCGGGTATCGCACCGGTGTCCTCGCCGCGCACGCGTTCGGGGCACAGGTGCTCGCGCAGGTCGGGAGTCTGTCGGACACCTGGGCCGAGCTCGAGGCGCACGGCTCGATGGTGGGGTCGATGGATGTGCGCATGAGCGGCCCCATCCTGGGACTGCGGGCGTGCGTGGCGGCCCGCCGGAGCGGACCCGACGCGGCCGGGGAATGGGCGGGGCTTCTCGATCCGGTACCCGATCGGGCCCGGTGGGCGGGACGCGGTCGGAGCTGGATCTGGTCCGGCCTGAGCCAGCGTGCGCACGCCGGCCGCGACGCCGGCCGAGCCTTCGGCGTGCTGCGGGAGGGCTGGCGCGAGCTGCGCGACGGCGACATGCAGATGGACTGCGCGGAGCTGGGTCTGGAACTCGTCCACGTCGCGCGCGTGGTCGCGGACGCCGACGGCCCGCAGCGCACGCCTGCGCTCGCACAGGCTCAGGAGGTGCTCGACGTGCTGACCGCGCTCGCCGACCGCAATCCCGGGGTCGACCACCTTCGCGCGACCGCTCTGGCCGTGCGCGGGCGGGCGACGGGATCGCCGGATCTGCTCGTCGAGGCGTCGCGGATGCTGGCGGGCACGCCCCGGCGAATGCAGCATGCGCGCACGAGCGAGCTGGCGGCGCGCGTGCTCCCTCGCCGGGCCGACGAGCGCCGCGTGCTGGCGGAGGCGGCGTTGCAGTCGTACGGCGAAGCCGGAGCCCATCATGAGATCACGCGGGCCAGGACGGCATTCCGTCGTGCGGGGATTCCCGTGCGCACGCCGCGCCGGCCGCGACCGACGTCCGGGTGGGAGGCTCTCACACGCACGGAGGAGCGCGTCTCGGGACTCGTGGCCACCGGCGCCACCAACCCCGAGATCGCCGAGTCGCTCAGCGTGTCGCGGCGCACGGTCGAGACCCACGTGTCGAACGTCCTGAGCAAGCTCGGTCTCCGATCGCGCACCGAGCTGGCCCTCCTCGTCGCACGGCGCTCCGACGACGCCCGGTAGGTGCCGTCCGCGGTGGTCGCGAACCGGATGTCTTGCCCCGCCGTCGCGGCGGGCGTACCGTGAGCGCGGAGTGACGTCCGCCTGCTCACTGGGGAGGGAGACGGGCATGGGCGCGGTATCGCGGCGCGATTTCCTGCGGATCACGGGTGGGGCAGGCCTGGGCCTGTTCTTCGTCGGGACGGTCGGCGAGGTGCCGTTCCGCATACCCGTCGCGGCGGCCGCCATCCCGGGCGGCACTCTGGATCCCCACGCGGTGACGAAGTACGCCACCGCACTGCTGATCCCGCCGGTGATGCCGCGCACGGGGACGATCAGCCGGCGCGGCGGGAAGCCCATCGACGTGTACGAGATCTCGGTGCGGCAGTTCGAGCAGCAGATCCTTCCGGCCGGCATGCCGGCGACGACGGTGTGGGGTTACGGACCGGTCGACGGCCGGGGGCGCGACCCGCTCCTCATCCACAACGCCCCGTCGCTGACGATCGAGGCACGCGTCGACAGGCCGGCGCGCATCACCTGGATCAACGATCTCGTCCGCGCGGGCGGGGCGTACCTTCCGCATCTCCTGCCCGTCGACCCGACGCTGCACTGGGCGAATCCGCCGGGCGGCGTCGACGGCCGCGATTCCCGGCCGATGCACCAGGCCACCCCCGGCCCATACACCGGCCCCGTGCCCATCGTCACCCACGTCCACGGCGCGATCGACGTCGGCGACGAGAGCGACGGGTACGCCGAGGCCTGGTATCTGCCCGACGCCGGGGACATCCCCGAGGGCTACGCGACGACGGGCACCTGGTACGACTTCTTCGCGAGCAAGGCCGCCGCGCGGTTCGACACGCACTGGGAACCGGGATCGGCGACGTCCCAGTATCCGAACACGGGCAGAGCGGCCACGACGTGGTACCACGACCATGCGCTCGGGATGACCCGGCTGAACGTCTACGCGGGGCCGGCGGGATTCTTCCTCCTCCGCGGCGGGCCGGGTGGCGACGACGCCGTGACCGATGCCCGAACGGGCGCCCGAGCCGAGCTTCCGGGACCCGCGCCCCGCGAGGGCGACAAGTTCCCGCCGAACAAGCCGTACCGCGAGATCCCGCTTGCGATCCAGGACAGGGCCTTCGACTCCGACGGCTCGCTGTTCTACCCCGACACCCGGGCGTTCTTCGACGGGGTGGCCGGGCCGTACCTGCCGGACTCCGACATCTCGCCCATCTGGAACCCGGAGTTCTTCGGCAACGCGATCATCGTCAACGGGAACACGTGGCCGTTCCTGGAGGTCGAACAGTGCCGCTACCGCTTCCGGGTGCTCAACGGGTGCCAGTCGCGATTCCTCGTGCTCGACTTCAGCGGGATCCCAGGCGTCGAGGTGTGGGCGATCGGCAACGACGGCGGACTTCTCGCCGCCCCCGTCGACCTGACGTCGACGAACGGCGGTCGCCTGCTGATGAGTCCCGCGGAGCGCGCCGACCTGATCGTCGACTTCTCGAACACTCCCGAGGGCGCGCACGTGCTGGCCAACGTGGGGCCGGACGAGCCCTTCTCCGGCGGGGAGGCGCCGGACGCGTTCGACGTGGCCGATCCCGAGACGACGGGTCAGATCATGCAGTTCCGCGTCGGGCCGGTCCGCTCGCCGGATCACTCCACTGCGCCCCGGTGGCTCCAGCTGCCGTCGCTGCCCCCGCCGCCCACAGCGACGGTCACCCGGCGGCTGGCGCTCATCGAGCGCATGTCGGAGTTCTTCCCCGACGCGCCGGCGGAGGCCCTGCTCGGCACGGTGGCGGGTGACCCGGCTACGGGTCCTGCCGGGTACACCTCGCACGCCTGGGCGGATGAGATCACCGAGAACCCCGACGTCGGAGACGTGGAGATCTGGGAGCTGTACAACGCCACGGGCGACGCGCATCCGGTGCACGTGCACGAAGTCGCCTTCGAGGTCGTGGACCGCCAGGCGATCATCGTGGACGAGGAAGCCGGGACCGTCCAGCTGGTGCCCGGGACCACCAGGGCCGCCGAGCCCTGGGAGAGCGGCGTCAAGGACACCGTCATCTCGTATCCCGGTGAGGTCACCCGGTTGCGGATCACGTTCGACACGCCCGGGCAGTACGTGTGGCATTGCCACATCGT
Organism: Microbacterium sp. CCNWLW41; assembly: GCF_037083505.1. Classification (NCBI taxonomy): domain Bacteria; kingdom Bacillati; phylum Actinomycetota; class Actinomycetes; order Micrococcales; family Microbacteriaceae; genus Microbacterium; species Microbacterium sp. CCNWLW41. The sequence goes on along the minus strand of NZ_JBAOJP010000006.1, from coordinate 133,850 downwards.
CGAGCACGAGGACAACGAGATGATGCGGCCCTACCGGATCGGGCCTGTGCAGCCGGGGCAGCCGATGCCGCACCACTAGGCGGCGAAACACGAAACCCCCGGTCATCCGGGGGTTTCTTCACTGCTGGGGTACCTGGACTCGAACCAAGAACAACTGAACCAGAATCAGCCGTGTTGCCAATTACACCATACCCCAAGGCTGTGGGCCGAAGCCGTGCCGAGGATAGAGTCTACGCGACCCCGGCACGTGCTCCAAACCGAGGCGTCACCCGCGCGCGTCGGCGAGCGCGCCGAGCCGGCGGACCGACTCGGCCTTGCCGAGCAGCTCCATCGACTCGAAGAGCGGCGGCGATACGCGACGCCCGCTCACCGCGACGCGCAGCGGCCCGTATGCGACGCGGGGCTTGAGTCCGAGGCCGCCGTCCGCCACCGGCGCGACGAGCGCGGCGGCGAGGGCGTCCTGCACCGCCGCCGCGGTGAAGGCGGTGTCGGGCACACCCTCCAGAGCCGCCACCGAGGCGCGGAGGACCTCGGTCGCGTTCGCGGGCAGCGAGGCGAGGGCGTCGTCCTGGTACGTCACGCGGTCGGTGAACAGGAAGCCGAGCAGGCCCGGCGCGTCGCCCAGCAGCTGCATCCGCTCCTGCACGAGCGGAGCCGCCGCGACGAGCATCGCCTGCTCCGCGGGAGTCGGCGACTTCTCCACCACACCCGCGGCTGCGAGGTACGGCACCAGGCGCGCAGTGAAGTCCTCGGGCCGCAGCATCCGGATGTGGTCGCCGTTGATCGACTCGGCCTTCTTCTGGTCGAAGCGCGCCGGGTTGGGGTTCACGTCGACGATGTCGAAGGCCGCGACGAGCTCCTCGAGCGAGAACACGTCGCGGTCGTGGCTGATCGACCAGCCGAGGAGCGCCAGGTAGTTCAGCAGCCCCTCGTGGATGAAGCCGCGCTCCCGCTGGAGGAAGAGGTCGGCCTTGGGGTCCCGCTTGGAGAGCTTCTTGTTGCCCTCCTCTCCGAGCACGAGCGGCATGTGGGCGAAGCGCGGGATGAACGTCGTGACGCCCGCGTCCACGAGCGCGGAGTACAGCGCGAGCTGGCGCGCGGTGGACGGCATGAGGTCTTCGCCCCGGATCACGTGCGTGATGCCCATGAGCGCGTCGTCGACCGGGTTCACGAACGGGTACAGCGGCACGCCGCCGGCCCGCACGAGCACGAAGTCGGGGAACGAGCCGGCGGGGAACGTCACCTCGCCGCGGATGAGGTCGACGTAGGTGAGGTCCTCGTCGGGGACGCGCAGCCGCCACGCCGGCTCGCGCCCTTCAGCGCGGTACGCCGCCTTCTGCTCGTCGGTCAGGTCCCGGTCGAAGTTGTCGTAGCCGAGCTGCTTGGCGCGGCCGTTCGCCTCGTTGCGCGCGTCGATCTCTTCCGGCGTGGAGTAGCTCTCGTAGACGGCACCCGAGGCGATGAGCTTGTCGAGCACCTCGCGGTAGATGTGGTGACGCTGCGACTGACGATAGGGAGCGTGCGGTCCGCCGACCTCGACCCCCTCGTCCCAGTCGATCTCGAGCCAGCGCAGCGCGTCGAGCAGCTGCTGGTAGCTCTCCTCGCTGTCGCGCGCCGCGTCGGTGTCTTCGATGCGGAACACGAGCTTCCCGCCGTTGTGGCGCGCGTAGGCCCAGTTGAACAGCACGGTGCGGATGAGTCCCACGTGCGGGAGACCGGTCGGCGACGGGCAGAAGCGGACGCGGACGTCCGCTCCGGTGGCGGTGGTGGTGCGGGGATCAGGCGAAGAGGACATCGCCACCGAGTTTAGTTGCCCCGATCAGGCGGCCGAGCGCCGCCAGCGTCGCGCGCACGGCCGGCACGCGGTCCGCGCCGCGCGCGGTCACCGTGTGGATGGTCCGCTGCTCACCCGCCGGCAGCGGCACGATCGCGACGCCGGGCAGGCGAGGAAAGGAGTCCACGGCCATGCGGGGCAGCGTGGCGACCCCGATCCCCTGTGCGACGAGCCCCTCGACGGCGACGACGTTGTCGGTCTCGAAGGCGATGCGCGGCGCGAAGCCCGCACGACCGCAGAGCTCCAGCAGATGGCCCCGGCAGCGGGGACACCCCGCGATCCAGTCCGCATCGGCGAGGGCGGCGATGTCGAGCTCGCCGGAGCCGGCGGCCGGGTGGCCGGCCGGAAGGACCCCGACCAGCGGATCGGTGCCGGCCGTGCGCACCGCGAGTCCGCGTGCGCTGGAGCCGTGCGGGTCGTCGCGGTCGCCGGGGTAGCTGAACGTGAGTGCGATGTCGGTGCGGTCCCCGCGCACGGCGTCCACCGCCTCCGGAGGCTCCGCCTCGACATACGTCAGCGAGATCCCCGGATGCCGCTGTGCGAGGTCGGCGAGGAGCCGCGGCACGATCGTGGGAGACGCCGACGGGAACCCCATCAGCCGCACGCGCGCGGAGCGCAGGCCTCGCAGCTCGGCGAGCTCGCCGGCCGCGGCATCCAGCGCCGTCGTCACCGCCGTCGCATGCCGGGCCAGGACTCGGCCGGCGTCGGTCAGGCGGACGCTTCGTCCCACCCGCTCGACGACCGCGACACCCAGCCGCTGCTCGAGGCGCTTGATCTGCTGGCTCACGGCAGGCTGGCTGTAGCCGAGCGACGTGGCGGCGCCGGTGATCGAGCCCGCGTCGGCGATCGCTCTCACGACGCGCAGCTCGCGGGCGTCGAAGCCGGGTTCGCCATCGGTGGTGCCGCTCATCCGTCAAGCATAAGTCGACGTTATGAGTCGCATGAATCACCTGCTCTAGACGCACGGGATCGACCAGCGCACCCTGGTGGCATGCCTGCCACCACCGCCCCCTCGCCGCTGGATGCCGCACGTCGGGCTTTCGACGGCGGTCGCGGCTACCTCGCCGCGTGCACGGTCGGCCTGCCGACCCGCGCTGCGCGCGAAGCGATCCTCGCGGATCTCGCGACCTGGGCCGAGGGCCGACCCGACATCGCGGCATACTCCGCGGCCGTCGAGCGCTCGCGTGCGCTGTTCGGGGGCCTGGTCGGGGTGGGTGCCGAGCGGGTGGCCATCGGCTCGCAGGCGTCCGTCGCCGCCGCGCTCGTGGCCTCGGCCCTCCCCGACGGCGCGGAGGTCCTGGTGCCCGCCGGCGAGTTCTCGTCGATCGTGCTGCCGTTCGTCCACGCAGGCCGGGGCATCCGCGTCCGCACCGCCCCGCTGGCGGACCTGGCCGCGCACGTGCGTCCCACCACGACGCTCGTCTCGTTCGCCCTGGTGCAGTCGGCGACCGGTGAGGTGGCGGATGCCGCCGCGATCGCCGCGGCAGCTGCGGAGCACGGGGTGCTCACTCTGTGCGATGCGACCCAGGCGGTCGGCTGGCTCGGAGTGGAGGCATCCGCCTTCGACGCCGTCGTCTGCCACGCCTACAAGTGGCTGTGCGCGCCGCGCGGCGTGTCGTTCCTGACCGTGTCGGATCGGCTGCGGGACCGGATGCGCCCCGCCCAGGCCGGGTGGTACGCCGGCGACGACCCCTGGTCGTCGTGCTACGGCGCCGAGGTCGACCTGGCGCCGGATGCACGCCGGTTCGACGTCTCCCCCGCCTGGCAGGCGTTCGTGGGCGCCGCGCCCGCGCTCGAGCTGTTCGCCGCGCTCGACCCACTGCCGCTGCACGCGCACGCCACCGGGCTCGCCGCGGCGTTCCGCGACGGGCTGGGCATCGCGCAGCCCGAGCGGGCGTCGGCCATCGTCACCTGGGATGACCCCGGCGGCGGCGAGCTGGCCCGGCTGACGACCGCCGGGATCACCGCGTCGGGACGCGCGGGCAGAGCCCGCGTCGCCTTCCACGTGTTCAACGACGCCGACGACGTCGACGACGCGCTGGCGGCGCTGGGCCGCTGAGTGCTCAGCCGGCGGCAGCCGGACGTGTGGACGCGCGCCATCCGAGCGGGGCGAGCAGCACCGACGCGGCGACGAGGGCCAAGACCACCAGCGCGAGTCCGCCGTACCCGATCCCGCCGAGCACTGCGCCCGCGATGATCGCGCCGACGCCGCCCACGATGCTCATGGTGAAGTCGCTGAAACCCTGACGGCGCGTCCGCAGCTCCTCTGACGACGACTCGGTGAGGAGGGTGGACCCCGCGACCGTGGACGCGCTCCAGCCGAGGCCGAGCAGCACGAGGGCGACGGTCACGGCCGTGGTCGAGCTCTGGCCGAACGACGCCGTGAGCAGGGCCGCCGCGAGGAGCGCCTGGCCCACGAGGATGGTCGCGACGCGCCCGACGCGGTCGGCGAGGATGCCGAAGACGGGCGAGAGCACGTACATGCCGGCGATGTGGAGGCTGATCGTCAGTCCGATGATCGACAGCGTGGCCGCCTCGGTGGCACCGTGCGTGAGGTGCGTGAGGTGGACCGGCGTCATGGCCATGATCGACACCATCGTGCCGTGGGCGGCGGCCACGGCGAAGATCGCGTAGCGTGCGGCCACCGGCCGGTCGGCCCGCGCGATCGGGCGGCTGCCGGCGGGAGCGGATGCCACCACCCGCTGGGCCAGCAGCAGCGGGTCCGGCCGCATAGCGACGAGGTACACGACGATCGCGAGGCCCTGCGCGACGAGCGTGAACAGGTACGCCCCCGTCAGCGGCGGCATCCCGATCGCGGCGCCGACGATCTCGCCCGGCCCGGTGAGGTTCGGGCCGAGCACGGCTCCGATCGTGGTCGCCCACACCACGATCGAGAGGTCGCGCCCGCGCGACGCGTCGGTCGCGAGGTCGGCGGCGGCGAAGCGCGACTGCAGGTTCGCCGCCTGCCCCGCGCCGATGACGAGGAAGCCGGCGAGCAGCAGCGGGAAGGCATCGACGGCGACGGCGGCGATCACGAGCCCGACGCCGACGAGCGCGACGGCCATGCCCGTGGTGAGCGACAGGCGTCGTCCGCGCCGCCTCGCGATCGCGGCGAGGGGCACGGCCGTGAGCGCCGTGCCGAACGTCACCGCGGCCGCCGCCAGTCCCGAGAACGCCTCGTCGCCCGAGAGCTCGGCGGCGAGGACGGCGCCCAGCGACAGCGTCGCACCGAACGCGAGTCCCCCGAGCACCTGCCCGAGCGAGAGCACCGCGACGGTGCGCCGCTGCACGCGCGCCACGTCGTCGGCGCCGGGCAGGAGCAGGGCCTCAGGCATCGCGCGCGGGATTGCGGAGCGTTCCGAGCCCCGTGATCTCGACCTCGACGGTGTCGCCCGCGGTGATCTGGCCCACGCCGGCGGGCGTGCCGGTGAGGATGACGTCGCCGGGGAGGAGCGTGAACGCCGCGGAGGCGTACGCGATGATGTCGGCGAGCGAGAAGATCATGTCGCTGATCGGACCCTGCTGACGCACCTCGCCGTTGAGCCGCGTCGTGATGACGGCGGGCCCGTTCACATCGAACTCGGTCTCGATGGCGGGACCGAGCGGGCACGACGAGTCGAACCCCTTCGCGCGCGCCCACTGCCCGTCGGACTTCTGCCAGTCGCGCGCGGTCAGGTCGTTGGCGATGGTGTAGCCGAAGACGTAGTCCAGCGCGTTCTCGGCCGGCACGTTCTTGGCGATCCGGCCGATGACCGCCGCGAGCTCGCCCTCGAAGCTGATGAAGTCCGACCCCTTCGGAAGCATCACGCTGTCGCCGGGACCGATCACCGACGTGTTCGGCTTGAAGAACAGCATCGGCGCCTGCGGCACGTCGTTGCCGAGCTCGGCCGCGTGCTCGCGGTAGTTGCGGCCCACGCAGACCACCTTCGAGCGCGGGATCACGGGCGCCAGCAGCGCGACGTCGGCGAGCGGGACACGCTCCCCCGTCGTCTCGTAGCCCGCGAACATCGGGTCGCCCGCGAGGACGACCATCTCGCCCTCGTCGACGATTCCGAACCTGATGGCGTCGTTGTGGCTGAAGCGCGCGATCCTCACCCGCTCAGCCTAGCGATGCCCCGGACGCGCGAAGCCCCCGGCCGCGCGTGCGGCGGGGGCTTCGCGATCGGGTCTCAGCTGTCCAGGCGCAGGAGCCAGCCGTGCTTGTCCTCGCGACGCCCGTACTGGATGTCGGTCAGCTCCTCGCGCAGCGACAGCGCGAGCTCGCCCGTCGGCTGCTCGTCGACGAAGTCCTTGCCCTTGAGCAGGCCGATCGGCGTGACGACCGCGGCGGTGCCGCACGCGAACACCTCGACGATGTCGCCGGATGCCACGCCCTGGCGCCATTCGTCGAACGAGACGGCGCGCCCCTCGACCCGGTGACCGCGGTCGCGGGCCAGCTGCAGGATCGAGTCGCGGGTGATGCCCTCGAGGATCGAGTCGGACTGCGGCGTCACGAGCGTGCCGTCTTTGAAGACGAACACGACGTTCATGCCGCCGAGCTCCTCGACATTGCGGTCCTGATCGAGGAACACCACCTGATCGCACTCGTTCTCGTAGGCCTCGGACTGCGGCAGGAGGCTGGCGGCGTAGTTGCCGCCGGTCTTGGCCGCACCCGTGCCGCCCTTGCCGGCGCGGGCGTAGTCCTCGCTGAGCCAGATCGAGACCGGCTGCACGCCGCCCTTGAAGTAGGCGCCGGCGGGCGAGGCGATGACGTAGTAGCCGACCTTGTGCGCCGGCCGCACACCGAGGAACGCCTCTTTGGCGAACATGAACGGACGCAGGTAGAGGCTCTGGTCGTCGCCGGAGGGAACCCAGTCGCCGTCCACGGCGATGAGCTCGCGCAGGGACTGGATGAAGTACGGCACTGGGAGCTCGGGCAGCGCGAGCCGGCGCGCCGACCGCTGGAGGCGGCGGCCGTTCTGATCGGGGCGGAACGTGTGGATCGAGCCGTCCGCGTGACGGTACGCCTTGATGCCCTCGAAGATCTCCTGCCCGTAGTGGAGCACCGCCGCGGCCGGGTCGAGCGACAGCGGGCCGTACGGCTGGACGCGCGGGCGGTGCCAGCCGCCGCCGGTGGACCAGCAGATGTCGACCATGTGATCGGTGAAGTTCGTGCCGAAGCCGGGGTTGGCGAGGATCTCCTCGCGCTGCTGCGGGGTCTTGGCCTGCAGGTTGCGGTGGACGCTGAACTCGAGCGGGGCGAGTCCGGTGTCGGGATCGGAATCGATGAGGGTCATGACGGCCTGTGCTTTCGTGCGGATCGCTCCGCGAGGAGGGACGGCGCTTGCCGGTTCCAGGTTACGCCTGGAGTCGCCCGGCGATCGCGTCGCCGATGTGCGCGGTGGGGCGGAAGGCGGCGCCCCGGGTCGCGATGTCCTCTTCGACAGCCGTGGTGACGCGCTGTGCCTCGTCGGGCAGCCCGAGGTGGTCGAGCAGCAGCGAGACGGAGAGGATCGCGGCCGTGGGATCGGCCTTCTGCTGTCCTGCGATGTCGGGCGCCGATCCGTGCACGGGCTCGAACATCGAGGGGAACGCGCCGTCGGGGTTGATGTTGCCCGAAGCGGCGAGGCCGATGCCACCGGTGACGGCTCCGGCCAGGTCTGTGAGGATGTCGCCGAAGAGGTTGTCGGTGACGATCACGTCGAAGCGGCCCGGGTTCGTGACCAGATAGATGGTGGCCGCGTCGACGTGGACATAGTCTACGGTCACGTCCGGGTGCTCCTGCGCCACCTCGTCCACCAGCCGCTTCCAGATGCCGCCGGCGTGGACCAGCACGTTCGTCTTGTGCACCAGCGTGAGCTTCCGGCGGCGACGCTCGGCGAGCTCGAACGCGTAGCGGACGACGCGCTCCACGCCGAAGGCGGTGTTCACCGACGTCTCGTTCGCGACCTCGTGCGGGGTGCCGGTGCGGATCGATCCCCCGTTGCCGACGTACGGGCCCTCGGTCCCCTCGCGGACGACGACGAAGTCGATGTCGCCGGGCTCGGCGAGCGGCCCGGGCACGCCGGGGTAGAGCTTCGACGGACGGAGGTTCACATAGTGGTCGAGCTCGAAGCGCAGCGTGAGCAGCAGCCCGCGCTCGATGTTGGCGTCCTTCAGGCGGGGGTCGCCCGGCACTCCCCCGACGGCGCCGAGCAGGATCGCGTCGTGCGCCTTGATCGAGGCGAGGTCGTCGGCGGTGAGCGTGTCGCCGGTGTCGAGGAACCGCGTCGCCCCCAGCGAGAAGCGCGTCTTCTCGAAGCGGATGGCGCTCCGCGCGGTCACCGCGTCCAGCACCTTCTCCGCCTCGGCGATGACCTCGGGACCGATGCCGTCACCCGGGATGACGGCCAGCTTCACGACACGCGACATGGTGCTCCTACGACTTGTGGCGGGACCCTCCCAGGGTAGTGGCCGCGATGACCCCGGCGATGACGACCAGGGCCGCCCCGATGAGCGCGGTGACGGTCACCCCGGCGTCGAAGGCCGCGGCGGCCGCCTCGAACAGTGCCGCACCGGTGCTTCCGCCGAGCTCGCCGGCCGCGTGCACCGCACCGGCCAGGGTCTCGGACGCGGCCGCGGCCGCGGCATCCGGAATCCCCTCGGGGATGATGAGATTGGTGCGATAGAGCGCCGTGAGGATGCCGCCCAGCATGGTGGTGCCGAGCACCGCGCCCAGCTCGTACGCCGTCTCGGAGACCGCGCTCGCGGCTCCCGCCTTCGCCGGCGGCGCGCTCGAGAGGACCAGCTCGTTCGAGACGGTCTCCGCGGCGCCGATGCCGATGCCGAGCGAGATGAAGGCCGCCACGAGCGCCCCGATGCTCTCGGGTCCGGTGGCGAAGGCCACCGCGATGTACCCCGCGACGGAGAACACCAGCGCCACCGGCACGACGATGCGTGCAGGCCACCTCTTCGCGATCGGCACGACCACGAGTCCGGCCACGATCATCATCGCAAGACCGGGAACGAGCGCGAGACCCGCCTGCATCGGCGAGAGACCGACGATCAGCTGCAGGTGCTGCGCCACGAAGAACAGGAAGCCGACGAGCGCGATGACGCTGAGAAGGTTGACCATGAGCGCGCCGCTGAAGCTCCCCCGGCGGAACAGGCGCATGTCGAGCATCGGCGTGCGCGTGCGCAGCTGTCGCCGCACGAAGAGCACGCCGAAGGCCAGCCCGGCGAGCATCGGCAGCCACGCCGCGACCGCGAAGCCGTGCACCGCGAGCTCCTTGATGCCGAAGACGATGGGGATCATCGTCGCCATCGAGAGCGCGATGCTGAGCGGGTCGATGCGGCCCGGCTTCGGGTCGCGGCTCTCGGGCACGAGCAGGGGCGCCAGCACCAGGAGCGGGATGAGCACGGGCACCGAGAGCAGGAACACGGATCCCCACGAGAAGTGCTCCAGCAGCAGACCGCCCACGATCGGGCCGAGCGCCGCGCCCGCCGAGAACATCGCGGCCCACACCGCGATCGCCAGCCGCCGCTGGTCGCGGTCGGTGAAGATGCTGCGCAGCAGCGACAGCGTGGACGGCATCAGCATCGCGCCGAACACGCCCATCCCCGCCCGCGCGGCGATCAGCCATGCGGCACTCGGTGCGAAGGCGGCGAGCACGGACACCGCGGCGAACCCGGTCGCGCCGAGGAGCAGCATCCGGCGTCGTCCGAACCGGTCGCCGAGCGTGCCCATGGTCACCAGCAGGCCGGCGAGCACCAGCGGATAGGCGTCGATGATCCACAGCTGCTGCGCGCTGGTCGGTCCCATCTCCAGCGCGATCGACGGCAGCGCGAAGCTGAGCACCGTGTTGTCGACCGAGACGAGGAGCACCGGCAGCATGAGCACGACGAGCGCGGCCCAGCCGCGCCGGCCGACCCTGCGACCCTGGGCGTCGGCGAGCGAGAGTTCTTGAGTGAGTGTCATCATTTCTATACCGTCCAGCCGGTATAGTAACAGGATGCTGCCTGCGCTGTCGATACGATCGACGCCATGAGTCGCCCTCCCCTCGCCCGCGAGAAGGTGCTCGACGCCTTCGAGCAGATCCTCATCGAAGAGGGCGAGCGCGCCGCGACGATGGATGCCACCGCGCGCGCTGCGGGCGTGTCGAAGGGCGGGCTGCTCTACCACTTCGGCACCAAAGAGGCCCTCGAGTCGGCGATCATCGACCGCCTGCAGACCCTGGTGGCGGAGGATGTCGCCGTGATGATCGCGGCCTCGGAGGGGCCGATCGCGTACTTCCTGCGCACATCGGTGATGGCCAACGACCCCATCGACCGCGCGATCCTCGCGACGTCTCGCCTCGCGCAGGGCGGAGACGCCGCGGCCAGCGACGCGCTGCGCGACGTGCGCGAGCAGTGGGCGGCGGCTCTTCGGCCCCACACGAAGGACGCGGTGGCACTCGACCTGGTGATGCTGGTGAGCGACGGGCTCTACTTCAACAACGCGCTCTCGGGCGGCTCGATCCCGGGGCCCGTCCCCCGCGGCCCTGCGCTCGACGCGCTCATCGCCCTCGTCGAGGACGCCACGCGGCGGTAGCGGCCCTCCGCGCGCCGCTCAGTCCTCGGTGACCTCGATGCGGCGGAACAGGTCGGCACCCACCGCTTCACGCATCTCGTCGAGAAGGCCCTCGGGAACCGGCGAATCGACGGTGAGCACCGAGAGGGCGCGACCGCTGGCGTCGGCCTGCGCGACCTGGAGTCCCGCGATGTTGATGCCGGCGCTGCCGAGCTTCTGGCCGTAGATCGCGACGATGCCGGGGCGGTCGGCGTAGCGCATGACGAGGTGGTGACGCTCGATGGGCACCTCGATCTCGTAGCCGTTGATGCCGACCACCTTGGGCACCATGCGCGTGCCGGCGAGCGTGCCCGCGACCGTGAGGACCGAGCCGTCGGCGAGCGTGCCGCGGAGGATCGTGATGTTGCGGTACAGCGGGCTCTCGGACTCGACGATCAGCCGGGTCTCGATGCCGCGCTGCTCGGCGAACAGCGGCGCGTTGACGTACGAGACGTTCTCGCTGACGACGTTCGCGAGGATGCCCTTGAGCGCGGCGAGGCGGTACACGCTCACGTCGTAGGCCGCCAGCTCGCCGCGCACCTCGATGTCGAGGCTGGTCAGCGCGCTGTGGGCGAGGCCGGTGAAGAACTGCCCGAGCTGCTCGACCAGCGAGATGCCGGGACGCACGAAGGGGTCGATGACGCCGCCGGCGACGTTCACGGCGTCGGGCACCAGGTCGCCCTCGAGGGCGAGCTTGACCGACTTGGCGACCGAGACGCCCGCCTTCTCCTGCGCCTCGTCGGTCGAGGCGCCCAGGTGCGGTGTCACGACGACGTTGGGGAGGCTCAGGAGCGGGAAGGCGGTGCCGTCCTCGGCGGGGGGCTCGCTGGTGAACACGTCGAGACCCGCGCCGGCGATCTCGCCGTCGGTGAGGGCGGTGTGCAGGGCCTCCTCGTCGATGAGGCCGCCGCGGGCGACGTTGACGACGAACGCGGTCTTCTTCATGAGGCGGAACTGCTCGGCGCCGATCATGCCCGTCGTCTCGGGGGTCTTGGGCATGTGGATCGTGACGAAGTCGCTCTGGGCGAGCAGGTCGTCGAGCTCGAGCAGCTGCACGCCGAGCTGCTGGGCGCGCGTCGGGGTGACGTAGGGGTCGTACGCGACGACGCTCACCCCGAAGGCCTGCAGGCGCGCGGCGATGAGCGCGCCGATGCGGCCGAGGCCGATGATGCCGACCGTCTTCTCGAAGAGCTCGGTGCCGGTGTACGCGCTGCGCTTCCACTGCCCGGCGGCCAGCGACGCATGCGCGGCGGGGATGCGCCGGGCGAGGCTGAGGATGTGCCCCACCGTCAGCTCCGCGGCCGAGATGATGTTCGACGTCGGCGCGTTGACCACCATGACGCCGGCGGTGGTCGCCGTCTTGATGTCGACGTTGTCGAGCCCCACGCCCGCGCGGGCGACGACCTTCAGCACGGGCGCCGCCGCGATCGCCTCGGCGTCGATCTTCGTCGCCGAGCGGATCAGCACGGCGTTCGCGTCGGCGAGGGCCGACAGCAGGGCCGGCCGGTCGGTGCCGTCGACGTAGCGCACGTCGAAGTCGGGACCCAGGGCGTCGATCGTGGCGGGAGAGAGCTCTTCGGCGATGAGGACGACAGGCTTCGGCACGGGTGTTCCTTCGGGGCGGTGCGCGAGCGCGCGGAGCAGGGCGGAGCGGATGCCGCGCCGCACGCCGTCGGGGGCGAGGCCTGTGCCAGCCTACCGCCCGCGCAGGCGGACGCCGGACCGTGTGACGGCGCCGGACGCCGTCAGCCGAGGAAGGACGCGGAGTTGAGCGTCGTGTACGCCACGACGTTCAGCCAGAACACCGCCACCAGCGCCAGGCCCGTGATCATCACGAGCAGCAGCTCATGCGGCGCCCGTCGATAGCCGATGGCGAACGCGGCGCCCCACACGAGCAGCGGGAACACCGCGGCGAAGATCCAGATGAACCAGCCCAGGGCGTTCAGTGTGAGACCCGCGTCGCCGAAGACCTGGATCGTGGTCACGAGGTTGCCGACCGCGTTCCACACCGCGTACGCGTAGAACAGTCCCACCGCGCCGCAGATGACGGCGACGAGCCAGGTCGGCGTCCGCCCCTTGCCCGCACGCGGGGCTGTGGCATCCGTCACGTTCCCGCTCATCGCCCGACCGCCCCGATCATCACGAACGGCCACGGCAGGAGGAGCACGACCCCCGCCGCGAGCCACGCGAACCTCACCCATGCGCGGCGGCCGCGCGTGAGCAGGAAGGTCGTCGCGAACCACAGCGGCGGCGCGAGCACCGCCAGCCAGAGGCTGCCCTGGTACATGACGTCGAACACGAGGTACTGCGCCCGGCCCTGGAGCCGCAGCCCGCCGATGAGCCAGCCGATCGCGTAGAGCGCGTAGACGCCGCCGAGCACTCCGAGGCCCACGAGCGCGCCATTGCCCATCGGCGTGCGACCCGCGGTGGTCCCGTCCGTGCCGAGCGAGCCGTCGGAGGCGTTCGCCGGGGCGGCGGCCACCGTGTCGCTGCCCCTGCCCACGGCGGTGTAGCCCTCGGGGAGCGCGGCCGTGACCTCACCCTCCGGTTCCCGGTCGTCGCCGAGGTCGAGCGTGGGATCGTCGTCGCCGTCCCAGCTCAGGGCATCGTCGTCGCGTCCTGTCGTCACGCTCCCAGCGTAGCGCCGGGCCACGCCCGGGCCGGGCTCGGCCGCTCCGGGCGGATCGGCCGAGTGCGACCCGTCATTCGAAGAGGCGCAGCATGAGGGCGTGCCAGGTCTGCGGACCGACGATGCCGTCCGCGGGCGGTGCGAACAGCTGCTGGAACTCGCGCACGGCGGCGTCGGTCAGCGGACCGAAGTCGCCGTCGACGGCGAGACCGGCGAGGAGTGACTGGAGGGCGCGCACCGCCTCTCCCTTCGGCCCGGCGGGACCGTCGCCGAGCTTCACCGTCATGATGAGACTCGGCCAGTCCAGCTGCCCGAGCGTCGTCGAGATCTCGACGGCCCGGAGTGTCTGCTGGAAGTCGCGCACGGCGTCACCGCTCAGCGGCCCGAACTCGCCGTCGGCGACGATGGCGGCTCCGCGGGCCCGCAGCAGGTGCTGCGCGGCGAGCACGCGCCAGTTGGTCGCCTGCGACGAGCCCTGCTTCACCAGAGCCCACGGACGGGGTCCCGGCATGAACGTGCTGAAGAACGACCACGTCTCGCGGCCGGCGATGCCGTCGAGGGAGAGGCCCCACGACTCCTGGAAGAACTCGACGCGCTCCCTCGTGACCGGCCCGAAGTCCCCGTCGACGACGAGGGGGTCCTCGCCCGGCGATCGGGCGAGGCCGAACTGCTGCACGGCGCGGACGGCGTCACCCGTCGACCCCTGCTGCACCGGGGCGACCAGGCGCGGCCACGTGATCGGGCCCACGATGCCGTCCGCCGGGACGCCCTCGGCCGTCTGCACGGAGGTGACGGCTGCCGCCGTCGCCGGGCCGTACACGCCGTCCACGGCCACGGCGTGTCCGTGCGCGCGCAGGAGGAACTGGATGCCCGGGACGATCGCTGCCGACGATCCCGGTCCGACGGTGCTCCACGGTTCGACGTTCATGACGGTTCCTCTTCTCTGTCTCGGCTGCGGGGACGCCCCTGGGAGGCGAGGCTCGCCCCGGTCGCGGTGATACACGCGGGGGCATGACGGTCCCTCAGCGAGTCGCGGCCGCGACGGCCTCCCGGACGACGGCGACATCGGTCACGTCATGTCCCGACGAGCCCCCGCCGGGACCGGACGGCGCCTCGTGGCCGGCGCGGGCTCGCGCGGAGAGGTGCACGGCGTGGACCCCGACGGAGAAGAGCGCGGGGATGTCCGCCGGCGTGACGCCGCCGCCGGCCATGACCTCGACGTCACCCGACCGCGCCGCGAAGGCGCCGAGCGTCGTCACGCCGTCGATCGCCCTGCTCGCACCGCCCGAGGTGAGCACGCGGTCCACGCCTTCGGCCACGAGCATGTCGAACACGGCGTTCGGGTCGGCGGCCGCGTCGATGGCGCGGTGGAAGACGAGCGTGGCCGCGCCCGCGGCATCCCGCCATCGTCGCAGCGTCTCGATGTCGAGCCCGCCCGTGGTCGTGAGCGCCCCGACGACGACACCGCCCGCACCGCGCTCGACGCAGGCGCGGATGTCGGCGCCCGCGAGCGCGACCTCCTCGGCGTCGTAGACGAAGCCGCCCGCGCGCGGTCGCACGAGCACGTTGACGGCCGACGGCTCGGTGGCGGCGAGCGCGGCCTCGAGGAGCCCGAGGGACGGCGTGAGTCCGCCCACCTCCAGCGCCTGGCACAGCTCGAGGCGGGTGGCGCCGGCTCCCATGGCGACGCGTGCGCCGGCGGGGTCCTGGACCGCGATCTCGACGGGTCGTGCTGCGGACATGCCGCGAGCCTAGCCGTGGGCGCCGCTCGGGGACACGGGTCGGGCCCGCCGCTCCCCGTGCGGCGGGCCCCCCGGATTCACGCAAACCGCAGCGAGCGCGGCCTCGTCAGGAGGCTGCGGAACCACACGCCGATTCCCGCGACGGCGTGCGCCGTCGGGCTCTCGGGTGCGATCACCACGCCGCGATCGGCGATGCTGCGGAGAATCCCGTTCTCGCGATTCAGGGCGGCCGCCCGCTCGCGCTCGAGCCGGTCGGCCGTGAAGGTCAGGGCGTACCCGTCCATGGCCGTTCCTTTCATGAAGATCGCCGCGGGTTCGGCGATGTGTGAAGAGAGCGGCGTGAAGTGGTGCCTGATACGCCACTGACCTCGTCGTCCGCGGGGAGTCAGGCGCGGCGCGCCGCGACGACCGCAGCGGCCACGATGACGGGGTCGGTCACGTCGTGCCCCTCCGCGCCTCCGCCCGGGCCCGACAGACGTCGGATGTCTGAGGGCTACCGGACGCGAAGAGCCCGCCCCCCAGAAGGGGGCGGGCTCTGAATCGCACCTCGGTGCGGATGCCTCAGGGCTCGGTCAGCGCGCCGCGCTTCCCTCCACGTAGTCGGCGTCCTGCTGCTTCCACGCGAAGAGCGAGCGCAGGTCGCGACCGACCGACTCGATCGGGTGCGCGGCGGCCTTCTCGCGCAGCTCGAAGAACTCCTTGGCGCCGTTGTCCTGGTCGTCGATGAAGCGCTTGGCGAACGCGCCGGACTGGATGTCGGCGAGCACCGCCTGCATGTTCTCCTTGACGTGCGGGTCGATGACCCGGGGGCCCGAGACGTAGTCGCCGTACTCGGCCGTGTCGGAGACCGACCAGCGCTGCTTGGCGATGCCGCCCTCCCACATGAGGTCGACGATGAGCTTCAGCTCGTGCAGCACCTCGAAGTACGCGATCTGCGGCTGGTAGCCGGCCTCAGTCAGCGTCTCGAAGCCGTACTGGACGAGCTGCGAGACCCCGCCGCAGAGCACGGCCTGCTCGCCGAACAGGTCGGTCTCGGTCTCTTCGGTGAAGGTCGTCTTGATGACGCCCGCGCGCGTGCCGCCGATGGCCTTCGCGTACGAGAGCGCGGTGGCCCACGCACTGCCCGAGGCATCCCGCTCCACGGCGATGATGTCCGGGATGCCGCGGCCCGCGACGTACTCGCGGCGCACCGTGTGGCCCGGGGCCTTCGGGGCCACGAGGATCACGTCGACGCCCTCGGGGGCCTCGATGTAGCCGAAGCGGATGTTGAAGCCGTGCGCGAACGCGAGCGTCTTGCCCGGGGTCAGCTTGTCCTTGATGCTCTCGTTGTAGATCGAGCGCTGGTGCTGGTCGGGCGCGAGGATCATGATGAGGTCGGCCCACTCGGCCGCATCGGCGACCGACTTGACCTCGAAGCCCTCGTCCTGCGCCTTCTCGGTGGACTTGGAGCCCTCCTTGAGCGCGATGACGACCTCGACGCCCGAGTCGCGGAGGTTCTGGGCGTGGGCGTGGCCCTGCGAGCCGTAGCCCACGATCGCCACCTTCTTGCCCTGGACGATGCTCAGGTCGGCATCGGCGTCGTAGAAGATCTCAGCCATCTTCGTGTTTCTCCTTGATGTTGTGGTCTGTTGGTCGGGGATCAGCCGCGCAGGACGCGCTCGGTGATGCTCTTGCCGCCGCGGCCGATGGCGACGAGGCCGGACTGGGCCAGCTCCTTGATGCCGAAGGGCTCCAGCGCCCGCAGGAAGGCCTCGACCTTGCCCTTGTCGCCGGTGACCTCGACCACCAGCGCGTCCGGCGCGTAGTCGACGATCTGGGCCCGGAAGAGGTTCACCACCTCGAGCACGTTCGAGCGGGTCTGGTTGTCGGCGCGCACCTTGATGAGCATGTGCTCGCGCTGGACGGATGCCACGGGGTCGAGCTCGACGATCTTGATGACGTTGATCAGCTTGTTCAGCTGCTTCGTGACCTGCTCGAGCGGCAGCTCGTCGACGTCGACCACCACGGTGATCCGCGAGAGGCCGGGGACCTCGGTCACGCCCACCGCCAGCGACTCGATGTTGAAGCCGCGACGGGCGAAGAGGCCCGCGACGCGCGTGAGCAGGCCCGGCTTGTCCTCGACGAGGAGGCTCAGCACGTGACTCGACATGGATCAGTCCTCCTGCTCTGCGAAGGCGGGCGAGTGGTCGCGCGCGTACTGCACGTAGCTGTTGCTGACGCCCTGCGGCACCATCGGCCACACCATCGCGTCGGCGCTCACCACGAAGTCGATGACCACGGGACGGTCGTTCGTCTCGAGCGCCGTCTTGATCGCGGCATCCACGTCCTCCTCCTTCTCGACGCGGATGGCGAGGCAGCCGTAGGCCTCGGCGAGCGTGACGAAGTCGGGGATGCGCACGGTGCCGTGACCGGTGTTGAGGTCGGTGTTGGAGTGCCGGCCGTCGTAGAACAGCGTCTGCCACTGGCGCACCATGCCCAGCGACGAGTTGTTGATGATCGCGACCTTGATCGGGATGTCGTTGATCGCGCAGGTCGCGAGCTCCTGATTGGTCATCTGGAAGCAGCCGTCGCCGTCGATCGCCCACACCACGCGGTCGGGCTCGGCGACCTTGGCGCCCATCGCCGCCGGGACGGAGTACCCCATGGTCCCCGCGCCGCCGGAGTTCAGCCACGCGTTCGGGCGCTCGTACTTGATGAACTGCGCCGCCCACATCTGGTGCTGCCCGACGCCGGCGGCGTAGATGCCTTCAGGGCCCGTGAGCTCGCCGATGCGCTGGATCACGTACTGCGGCGACATCAGGCCGTCGGTCGGCTGCGAGTAGCCGAGCGGGAACTCGTCGCGCAGGCCGTCGAGGAAGGACCACCACTCGGCGATGTCCGGATTGCCGCCCTTGAGGGCTGCCTGGAACGCCGCGTGCAGGTCGACGAGCACGTCCTTGAGGTCGCCGACGATCGGGACGTCGGCGGTGCGGATCTTCGAGATCTCGGCCGGGTCGATGTCGACGTGCACGACCTTCGCGTTCGGCGCGAACAGCGCCGCTTTGCCGGTGACGCGGTCGTCGAACCGCGCGCCGAGCGCGACGATGAGGTCGGCCTCCTGCAGCGCGAGCACCGCCGGGACGGTGCCGTGCATGCCCGGCATGCCGAGGTGCTGCTCGTGCGAGTCCGGGAAGGCGCCGCGCGCCATGAGCGTGGTGACGACCGGGGCGCCGGTCGCCTGCGCGAACGTGCGCAGCTCTTCCGAGGCGCGTGCCCGGACCACGCCGCCGCCGACGTAGAGCACCGGCTTGCGGGCCTCCACGATCATCTGCGCGGCGGCCTGGATCTGCTTGCCGTGCGCCTTGGTCACCGGCCGGTAGCCCGGCAGGTCGATCTTCGGCGGCCACACGAACGGCGCCTCGGCCTGCTGCGCGTCCTTCGTGATGTCCACGAGCACCGGCCCGGGGCGTCCGGTCGAGGCGATCTCGAAGGCCGCCGCGAGGGCGCCGGGGATGTCCTCGGCGCGCTTGACGAGGAACGAATGCTTGGTGATGGGCATGGTGATGCCCACGATGTCGGCCTCCTGGAAGGCATCCGTCCCCATGAGCGTGGAGAACACCTGGCCGGTGATGCACACGATCGGCACCGAGTCCATGTACGCGTCGGCGATCGCCGTCACGAGGTTGGTGGCGCCGGGGCCGGAGGTCGCGATCGCCACGCCCACACGACCGGATGCCGCGGCGTAGCCTTCCGCGGCGTGACCTGCGCCCTGCTCGTGCCGGACGAGGATGTGGCGGACCGACTCGTCGTCCATGAGCGGGTCGTAGACGGGCATGATCGCGCCGCCGGGCAGGCCGAAGACGTCGGTCACCCCCAGCAGGTCGAGGGAGCGGACGACCGCTTCCGCGCCCGTGAGCACGGGCGTCGAGGCGGTGCGGGCCGGCGGCCGGGGAACGGCAGCGGTGTCGAGTGACATGGTGAGGATCCTCTGAGTCGGTTCGGAGGGCTTGTCGGAAGCCGGACTCAACCGGTGGTCGCGCCCTCCGCAGCGGAGCGCACGAGTCGGGAGTACTTGGCAAGGACGCCACGGGTATAGCGCGGGGGAAGCGGCTCCCAGCCCAAGCGGCGGGAGTCGAGCTCAGCCTCGTCGACGAGTAGATCGAGAGTGCGAGCCGCGATATCGACCCGTATCAGATCACCATCGCGCACGAAGGCGATGGGACCAGCGTCCACCGCTTCGGGTGCTATGTGGCCGATGCACAGGCCGGTTGTGCCGCCTGAGAATCGTCCGTCCGTCAAGAGTAGTACATCTTTTCCGAGGCCTGCGCCCTTGATGGCTGCGGTGATGGCGAGCATCTCGCGCATGCCGGGGCCGCCCTTGGGGCCCTCGTAGCGGATGACGACGACGTCGCCCGCGACGATCTCGCCGGCCTCGAGGGCGTCCATCGCGGCGCGCTCCCGCTCGAACACGCGCGCGGGACCCTCGAACACGTTGCCGTCGAAGCCGGCCGACTTCACCACCGCTCCCTCGGGCGCGATCGTGCCGTGCAGGATCGTGATGCCGCCCGTCTCGTGGATGGGGTCGTCGAAGCGGTGGATGACGGTGCCGTCCACGGGGTCCGGGTCGAGTTCTGCGAGGTTCTCGGCGAGCGTCTTGCCGGTGACCGTGAGGGCGTCGCCGTGCAGCAGGCCCTCGTCGAGCATGGCCTTCATGATGACCGGGATGCCGCCGTGACGGTCGACGTCGTTCATGACGTACTGGCCGAAGGGCTTCATGTCGGCCACGTGGGGCACCTTGTCGCCGATGCGGTTGAAGTCGCGAAGGCTCAGGTCGACGTCGGCTTCGCGCGCGATCGCCAGCAGATGCAGGACGACGTTCGTCGACCCGCCGAGCGCCATGGCGAGGGCGATGGCGTTCTCGAACGCCTCCTTGGTGAGGATGTCGCGGGTCGTGATGCCCTGGCGGAGCAGGTTCACGACCGCCTCCCCCGACCGGTGGGCGAAGTAGTCGCGGCGGCGGTCGGCGGACGGCGGTGCGGCCGACCCGGGCAGGCTGAGCCCGAGGGCCTCGGCGACCGAGGCCATGGTGTTGGCGGTGTACATGCCGCCGCAGGCGCCTTCGCCGGGGGCGATGGCGCACTCGATGCGCTTGAGGTCGGCCTCGCTCATCTTGCCGGCCAGGCACGCGCCCACGGCTTCGAACGAGTCGATGATGGTGACGTCCTTCTCGGTGCCGTCCGAGAGCTTGACCCAGCCGGGCGCGATCGAGCCGGCGTAGAGGAAGACGCTCGAGAGGTCGAGCCGCGCGGAGGCCATCAGCATGCCGGGGATCGACTTGTCGCAGCCCGCGAGGAGCACCGAGCCGTCGAGGCGCTCGGCCATGATGACCGTCTCGACCGAGTCGGCGATGACCTCCCGCGAGACGAGCGAGAAGTGCATGCCCTCGTGGCCCATCGAGATGCCGTCCGAGACGGAGATGGTGCCGAACTGGAGCGGGTAGCCGCCGCCCGCGTGCACCCCCTCCTTGGCGCCCTGTGCGAGCCTGTCGAGGCTCAGGTTGCACGGGGTGATCTCGTTCCAGCTGGAGGCGATGCCGATCTGCGGCTTGTCCCAGTCCGCGTCACCCATGCCGACCGCGCGGAGCATGCCGCGGGAGGTCGTCGCTTCGATGCCGTCGGTGACGACGCGACTGCGGGGCTTGATGTCGATGGAGTTGTCAGCGGGCGAATCGGGCAGGGCCATTGACTCAGTGTATTCCCGCGGCAGCGCGCGCTCGGCCGCTGTGACGCGTCAGCCGCGCGCCTCGGTACGCGCCTGTGCGAGACGCTCCAGGAGGGCGGCCAGCGCGGCGATGTCGGGCACCGTCACGGTAGCCGCCGTGGGCCCGCCGCCGACGTGGACGCCGAGGTCGGCCGCTCCGAGACTCGCCAGCGCGTCCTCGTCGGTCACGTCGTCGCCCGCGAAGAGCACCGCCGAGGCGGCCGTCCGCGCGCGGAGCTCGGCGATCGCGGAGTCCTTCCCCTCGTGACGGAAGGCGTACTCGACGATGTTGTGCCCCGTGCGCCGGCGCCACTGCGGCGCCTCCGCCGAGACGATCTCGTCGACCATCCGGTTCGCCGTCGCGGCGGCCTGCGGGTCGGCCCGCCGGGTGTGCACACCGAACCCGAACGTCTTCGGCTCGATCCACACCCCCTCGAGGTGGGCGGTCTCCCGCTCGGCGCGCGCCCGAAGCGCGTCGCGCAGTGCGGCGTCGGCGTCGTCCTCGGCGTGGCGGGAGAGGCCCTCACCGGGGATCCAGTACTCCGCACCGTGCGAGCCGGCCAGGAGCACCCGAGACGCGTCGTCGTGCTCGGCGATCACGCGCAGATCGCTCAGGCTGCGGCCCGATACGAACGCGACCACGGTGTCGGGCACGGCGACGAGGGCGTCGACCGCCGCACGAGCCGCCGGCAGCATCCGCGCATCCATCGGCTCGTCCTCGAGGGGCGAGAGCGTGCCGTCGAAGTCGAGGGCGACCAGGAGCCGATCGGATGCCGCGACCCGCGCGATCTGCGCTCGCGCGTCGTCGTCGAGGGCGGCGCTCATGCGTGGGCCCCGGCGTCGGGGCGGCCGCGGCGCGCCGCGTCCAGGGCGTCGAGGAACGACCGGGACCAGCGCGCGACGTCGCTCTCGATCACCTTCTTGCGCAGCGCCCGCATGCGCCGGCCCTGCTCTGCGGACGGCATCTCGATGGCGCGCATGATCGAGTCCTTCATGCCGTCGATGTCGTGGGGATTGATGCGGATCGCGCTCGGCAGCTCGTCCGCGGCGCCGGCGAACTCGCTCAGCACGAGCACCCCCCGGTTGTCGATGCGCGACGCGACGTACTCCTTGGCCACGAGGTTCATGCCGTCCCGCAGCGCCGTGACGAGCATGACGTCGGCGGCCAGGAACAGCGCGACCATCTCTTCGCGCGGGTAGGCCTGGTGCAGGTAGCGGATCGCGGTGTGCCCCATCGTGTCGTGGTCGCCGTTGATGCGGCCCACGGTGAGCTCGATCTCGTCCCGCAGCTGCATGTACGCCTCGACGCGCTCGCGGCTGGGGCTCGCGACCTGCACCAGCGTGACGTCCTCGACCGAGATGCGGCCGTCCTCGAGCAGCTCGCCGAACGCCTTCATGCGGTGGCGGATGCCCTTGGTGTAGTCCAGGCGGTCGACCCCGAGCAGGATCTTCTTCGGGTTCCCGAGGCTCTCCCGGATCTCCCGCGCACGCGCCCGCACGTCCTCGCGACGCGCGAGCTCGATGTAGGACGAGGCGTCGATCGAGATGGGGAAGGCCTTGGCCAGCGCCCGCCGGGTCGTGCCATCGGGGTTCGGGACGCTGATGCCGGTGGCCTTGGTGTCGTAGCGCAGCTGACGGCGGACGGCCCGGGCGAAGTTGCCCGCGTCGGCCACCCGCTGGAAGCCGATGACGTCGGCGCCGAGGAGGCCCTCGAGCACCTGCCGCCGCCACGGGAGCTGCGAGTAGAGGCCGTATGCCGGGAAGGGAATGTGGTGGAAGTACCCGATCGTGAGGTCGGGGCGCATGTCGCGGAGCATCTGGGGCACGAGCTGCAGCTGATAGTCCTGCACCCATACGGTCGCACCCTCGGCCGCGACCGCCGCCGTGGCCTCGGCGAAGCGGCGGTTGACCCGCACGTAGGCGTCCCACCACACGCGCCGGTAGCGCGGCTCCGCGATGACGTCGTGGTAGAGCGGCCAGAAGGTGTCGTTCGACATGCCCTCGTAGTACTTCTCGACCTCGTCGGAGCTGAGGGCGACGGGGACGAGATAGGTGCCCTCGAACTCGAACGGCTCGACGTCGATGTCGGGCTGGCCCGGCCAGCCCACCCACGCGCCGTCCGACCGCCGCATCACCGGCTCGAGTGCCGTCACCAGCCCGCCGGGTGAGCGACGCCACCCCTGCTCGCCCGCGGCGTCGACGACCCGGTCGACGGGGAGGCGGTTGGCGACGACGACGAGGTCGGCGCTGTGTGCGGGCTCTGTCACGCGGGCTCCTGACGGTTTCGTGGACTCGGCACGCCCAGGCTAACAGCGCCGTTCCGCCCGGCCTGCGCCCCTTGACGCACCGAGCGCGCACATGTCAAGGGGCGCAGGGTGCGCGCACCCCGCGCTAACGTGGCCCCATGCGCAAGTACCTCTTCGGCACCGGGCTCCTCACCGCCGTCACGGGCGGTTTGACGCTGCTGAGGGGACTCCGCGAGAAGGAGCCCTTCACGTGGCGCCAGGTGCTCGCCTGGATCAGCTGGGGCATCTCGCTCGCCCTCGCGATCGGCGCCATCGTCGACCTGCGCCGTGCCGCACACGGCGAGGCGGTCGCCAAGGACTCCCCCATCCATGGGAACGAGCGCAAGATCCGCAAGGACCGCCTCAAGCGCCTCGCGGACTGACCCGCTCAGCGTGTGAGGATCAGCGCGTCGCCCTGACCGCCCCCGCCGCACAGCGCGACCGCGGCCGTCCCGCCGCCGCGGCGGACGAGCTCGTGCACCGCGTGGACGACCAGCCGGTTGCCGGAGGCCCCGATGGGATGCCCGATCGCGATGCCGCCGCCGTGCGGGTTGACGACGTCGTCCGACAGTCCGAGCTCCGCCTGCGATCGCGCCACGACGGCCCCGAACGCCTCGTTGATCTCCACGATGTCGAGGTCGGATGCCGCGATCCCCTGCTTCTCGAGCGCCTTCTCGATCGCGCGTGCGGGCTGCGAGTGCAGCGAGTTGTCGGGACCGGCGACCTGCCCGGAGGCGCCGACGACCGCGAGGACGGGCCAGCCGTTCTCGTCGGCGTGCGAGCGCCGGGTGAGCACCACCGCCGAGGCGCCGTCGGAGATCTGCGACGAGTTGCCGGCCGTGATCGAGCCGCCCTCGGCGAAGGCGGCACGCAGGCGCGAGAGGGTCTCGATCGTCGTCTCGGGTCGCACGCCCTCGTCCTTCGTCACGACCACCGGGTCGCCCTTGCGCTGCGGGATCTCCACCGGCACGATCTCGGCGTCGAACACTCCGTCGGCCTGGGCGGCCGCGGCGCGCTGGTGCGAGCGCGCGGCGACGGCATCCTGCGCTTCCCGCGTGACCTCGAGCCGGCCGTTGTGCCGCTCCGTCGACGCGCCCATGCTCTCGCGGTCGTATGCGTCGGTCAGCCCGTCGTGCGCCATGTGGTCGAGCACTTCGATCGAACCGTACGCCCACCCGTCGCGCGAGCCCATCAGGAGGTGCGGCGCACGGGTCATGGACTCCATGCCGGCGGCGACCACGACCGTCGCGTCCCCCACGGCGATCATTCGGGCGCCGTCGATGACGGCGGTGAGCCCGGAGAGGCACACCTTGTTGACCGAGCCCGAGTGCACGTCCCACCCGATGCCGGCCCCCACGGCCGCCTGCCGCGCAGGGTTCTGGCCGCTGCCGGCGGCGAGCACCTGCCCGACGAGCACCGCGTCGACGGCGTCGGCGGGGATGCCGCTCTTGTCGAGGGCGCCCTTGATCGCTGCGCTGCCGAGCTGCACCGCGGTCAGCGGCGCGAGCTGGCCCTTCAGCCGCCCCTGCGGCGTGCGCGCGGCGGCGACGATGACGATGTCTTCACGGGTCATGAGATCACTTCCAGCTGTTCGGAGACGGTGAGTCGGGGCTCTGTCGCGGCGATGACCTCCTCGACGGTGACACCCGGCGCGGTCTCGACGAGCACGAGGCCGGCATCGGTCACATCGATGACGGCGAGGTCGGTGATGATGCGGTCCACGACGCCGCGGCCGGTGAGGGGCAGCGTGCACTCGTCCACGATCTTGGCCGAGCCGTCCTTGGCGACGTGCTCCATGAGCACGATGACCTTCGCGGCTCCGTGCACGAGGTCCATCGCGCCGCCCGGGCCCTTGACCATCTTGCCGGGGATCATCCAGTTCGCGAGGTCACCCGTCGCCGAGACCTGCATGGCGCCGAGGATGGCGGCGTCGATCTTGCCGCCGCGGATCATGCCGAAGCTCGTCGCGGAGTCGAAGAACGCGGCGCCCGGAAGGGTCGTGACGGTCTCCTTGCCGGCGTTGATGAGGTCGGGATCGACGTCCTCCTCCGTCGGGTACGGGCCGACGCCGAGGATGCCGTTCTCGGACTGCAGCACGACCGTCACGCCGTCGGGCACGAAGTTCGGCACGAGCGTCGGCAGGCCGATGCCGAGGTTGACGTAGGCCCCGTCGGCGAGCTCCGCAGCCGCGCGCGCGGCCATCTCATTGCGGCTGAGCGCCATGTCAGGCTCCTTCCGGCATCTCGCGCGCGGCGGCCCGGGCGACCGAGACCGTTCGTCGTTCGATGCGCTTCTCGATGTCGGCTCCGACCTCCACGATGCGGTGCACGTAGATGCCGGGCAGGTGGATGGCGTCGGGATCCAGCTCGCCCGGTTCGACGAGCTCTTCGACCTGAGCGATGCACACGCGCCCGGCCATCGCGGCGAGCGGGTTGAAGTTGCGCGCCGCCTTGTTGAAGACGAGGTTGCCGTGGCGGTCGCCCTTGAGCGCGTGGACGAGCGCGAAGTCGGTGACGATCGCCTCTTCCAGCACATAGTCGCGCGCGGCGCCCGAGACGTCGAAGCTGCGCACGTCCTTGACCGGGGATGCGACGGCGATCGAGCCGTCGACGGCGTAGCGGCGCGGCAGCCCGCCCTCGGCGACCTGCGTGCCCACGCCGGTCTGCGTGTAGAACGCCGCGATCCCTGAGCCTCCCGCCCGGAGCTTCTCGGCGAGGGTGCCCTGGGGCGTGAGCTCGAGCTCGAGCTCACCGGAGAGGAACTGCCGCTCGAACTCCTTGTTCTCGCCGACGTACGACGAGGTCATCTTGCGGATGCGCTTGGCGTTCAGCAGGATGCCGAGCCCCCAGTCGTCGACGCCGCAGTTGTTGCTGACGATGCTGAGGTCGCTCGTCCCCTGCGCCAGCAGCGCCTCGATGAGGGCGATCGGGTTGCCGGAGAGCCCGAAGCCTCCGACCGCGAGAGAGGCGCCGTCGGGGATGTCGGCGACGGCCTCGGCCGCCGAGCCCCAGGTCTTGTCGATCATGCTGCTCCTTCGCATCGCTCGTGCCCTCGATCCTGCCGCGCCCGACCCCGGCGCGCGAGGCGTCGCTTGCCATGTGGCCGATACGGCGCGTAGCGTCCATATCGTGGACAGCATGCCCAAGCGCTCCGTCCCGGGGGCGCAGTCGATCGCCCGCGCGGCGCAACTCCTGCGCCTGGTGACCGCAGGGGGCGCCGAGGGCATGGCGGTCGCCGAGCTCGCACGACGCGCGGAGCTGACCCGGCCCACCGCGCATCGCCTGCTGACCGCGCTGCGGCACGAAGGGCTCGTCGACCAGGACGAGCGCACCGGACGCTGGATGCCGGGACCGGAGCTGTTCCTGATGGGCACCGTGGCGGCATCCCGCTACGACATCACCGCCATCGCGCGCGACATCGTACGATCCCTTGCCGTTCGCACCGAGGAGAGCGCGTTCCTCTCGGTGCGACGCGGCGATGAGACCGTGTGCCTCCTCCGGGAGGAGGGCAGCTTCCCGATCCGCTCGTTCGTGCTGTCGGAGGGCGTGCGCTTCCCGCTCGGGGTGGCCTCCGCCGGGCTGGCGATCCTGTCCTTCCTGCCGCCCCACGATGTGGACGCCTACTTCGAGCGACACCCCGAGCTGCCGGAGCAGTGGGGCGCGGCGCACGGCGAGCGACGGCTTCGGACCAGGCTGCGCGAGACGCAGGAGCGCGGCTACGCGGTCAACCCCGGCCTCATCGTCGAGGGCTCGTACGGCATCGGCGCGGCTGTCTTCACGCGCGAGGGCCACCCGCAGTGGGCGTTGAGCCTGACGGGCGTGCAGTTCCGCTTCGGGGCCGACCGGCTTCCGGAGCTGGGCCGCACGCTCTTGGCTCACGCCCATCAGCTGACGACCCGCATCGCCGCCTCCCGCTGACGGCGTCACACCAGCGCGGCGAGCTCCTCCCGCACGGCGGCGGCCACGACGTCGGCCCCGGCCGGCGACATCACGATCGTGTAGTGGTTGAACCCCGCCACCCGCTCGTGCGCGACGCCCGGGTACGACGCGAGCAGGCGCTCCAGGTGCTCGGGGGCGTAGAGGCCCGGCGGCTCGTTCTGCAGGCCGAGCGGCACCGTGATCAAGCGCGTCGGATGCCGCAGCCCGGCCAGCGCCGCGGGCAGCGCGGCGCCGGTGTTCATGTCGACGGTGTCATCCGCGGTGGTCGCGTAGCTCGTCGCCGGCCGGTACGCGCCGGCTCCGTCCTCGACGAGGTCGTAGGCCAGGTAGCGCTCGAGCTCGGGCGTCCAGTCCTCGCCGAACGCCGGATGCCGCCGCCAGAACTCCAGGTACTCCCCCGGCCCGGCGAACCTCATCGACAGCCGCGCCGCCGTCGGGCCGAGGATGCCGGCGACCAGCTGGTCGGCGCTGAGGCCCTGCGGCACGTCCAGCGGCAGTCCGCCGTCGACGAGCACGACGCGCGAGACGCGCTCGGGGTGCCGGTGGGCGAAGACCACCGAGACGAACCCGCCCATCGAGTGTCCGACGACCACTGTCCGCGAGATCCCGAGGGCGTCGAGCAGCGACGCGAGGTCCGCCGCGTGCGCGGCCATCCCGGCAGAGCCCGCGAGCCCGTTGCTGCGACCGCGGCCGCGGAGGTCGGGGGCGACGACGCGCACGCCCGGCAGCCGCTCCACGACGAACGGCCAGGCCAGGTGCGACGCGGTGACGCCGTGCACGAGAAGCACCGTCTGCACCCCGGCCGCGTCGTGCGCCGGCGTGTCGATCGGCTCCCACACGCCGGCGTGCAGCAGTCCGCCGTCCACGGGGACGTCGACCTCACGGTATTCGTGTGCGGCCACGGGCGCCGCCGCCGGGACGGCGCCGCCGCCGGGGATCCTGTCGTGGTTCATCGAGCCGTCCATCCGCCGTCCATCGTGTACGAGGCGCCGGTGACCATCCCCGCCCGGTCGGACGCGAGCCATCCGGCCAGTGAGGCGACCTCGTCCGCCTCGACGAGGCGCTTGATGGCGCTCTCGGTGAGCATGATCTTCTCGACCACCTCTTCGGCCGGGATCCCGTGCACCTTCGCCTGATCCGCGATCTGCTTCTCCACCAGCGGGGTGCGCACGTATGCCGGGTTGATGCAGTTGCTCGTCACACCGTGCGGGGCGCCCTCGAGGGCGGTGACCTTCGACAGTCCCTCCAGGCCGTGCTTGGCTGCGACATAGGCCGACTTGAACGGGCTCGCGCGCAGGCCGTGGGCGCTGGAGATGTTGATGACCCGTCCCCACCCGCGCTCGTACATCCCGGGAAGCGCGGCGCGGATCAGCAGGAACGGCGACTCGAGCATGAGCCGCAGCAGCAGGCGGAACGTGTCGGGATCGAACTCGGTGATCGGCGACACCCGCTGGATCCCGGCGTTGTTGACGAGGATGTCGACGTCCAGCGCGAGATCCTCGAGCGCCGCGGTGTCGGAGAGGTCCGCCACCCAGGATTCGCCGCCCACCGCGGTGGCGGCATCCGTCGCGGCCTGGGCATCGCGATCGGCGACGATGACATGAGCGCCTCGCGAAGCGAGCTCGTGCGCGCACGCCAGACCGATGCCGCTCGCACCGCCGGTCACCAGCGCCCGCCTGCCGGCGAGATCCTTGTCTGCCATCAGCCTTCCTTCCTCTCGTCGGCGCCGCGAGGAGCCAGCGCGTTGTCGATGATGCGGGTCATGCCGGCGAAGACCGCGGGGTCGAGCTCGGCAGGCGGCCTGCCCTCGGCGTCGCGCTCCCACAGCAGGAACCGCATGCCGATCAGCTCGCCCATGCCCATCAGGGCCCAGGCCGTGGTCTCGGGGTCGAGCTGCCGGTCGACGTCGCCGGCCTCCTGGGCCGCACGGAGTCCGGCTTCGTAGCCCTCGACGATGCGCGTGTAGTGGGTGCGCAGCACCGCGGGCGACACGAACTCCGCCTCGCGCACCACCCGGTACAGCGCGGGGTGCTCCGCGGTGAACCGGAAGAAGCCGGCGAAGCCCGCGCGCTCCGCCTCCAGCCGCGACGCCGCGCCCGTCATGGCCTCGGACATCGAATGGCGCACGCGACGGTTCAGGTCGAGCACGAGAGCCTCGAAGATCGACTGCTTGCTGTCGAAGTAGAGGTAGAAGGTGCCCAGGCCGATGCCCGCCCGCTCGGTGATCTTGACGATGGATGCCTCGTGGTAGCCCTGGTCCGCGAACACCAGCTCCGCCGCCTCGAGGAGGCGACGGCGGGTCGCCTCTCCGCGCTTGGTGAGGGGGCGCCCGGTCGCGGACGAGACCAGCTCCCCCCCGTCGACCATCTCGTCGGACATGCTCATGCGGACTCCCCCGTCCCTCGCGCCCTGAACGCCGCGGGCCCTGCCGCCTGTCGATCCCCCGGGCCCGGCGCCGATCCGAGAGCCCACTCGCGCAGCCGGGAGCGGGCGAGCTTGTCGATCGTCGAACGCGGCAGTGCGTCCACCAGCACGACACGCACCGGCACCTTGAACGCGGCGAGGTTGCGCCGCGCGTGCGTGAGGAGCTCGTCCTCCGCCAGCGCCGCACCGGCGGCCGGCACGACGAACGCGATCCCGCGTTCGCCCCACACCGGGTCCGGAACGCCGACGACGGCGGCCGCCGCGACGAGCGGATGCAGGCACAGCGCGTACTCCACCTCGGCCGGCGCGACGTTCTCGCCGCCCGAGATGAAGATGTCCTTCAGCCGGTCGACGATCCGGAACACGCCGTCCCCGTCGCGCGAGACGAGGTCGCCCGTGCGCAGCCACTCGCCGTCCCGCGCGCGCGAGGTGGCGGCGGCGTCGCCGAGGTAGCCCGCGAACACGCTGGGTCCGCGCACCCACAGCTCGCCGGTGGCCTCGCCCTCCAGGGTCAGGCCGGTGGCGGGATCGACGATCCTCACCGACACGTACGGGTACGGCCGCCCGACGGCGCCCGGCGCGGCCGCGGCCTCTGCGGCCGGGAGGTGCAGGACGTTCGGACCCGCCTCGGTCAGCCCGTACCCCTGCGTGAGCGGGACGCCGCGGGACGCCCAGGCCTCCTGCAGCGGCACCGGCATGGTGGCACCCCCCACGAGGGCCAGCCGGAGCGACGAGGCATCCGTCGACTCCCACTCCCGATCGGCGGCCAGCAGCGCGTACTGCGTGGGCACGCCCATCATGGCGGTGATGCGGCGGTCGGCGATGAGCTGCAGCACCCGGGCGGGCTGGAACGAGCGCTCCAGCACGACGGTCGCCCCGACCCACCAGGCCAGCAGCGGCTGGCAGTTCCACGCGGCGACGTGGAACTGCGGCAGCATCGCCAGCACGACGTCGTCCTGCGCGAGCGGGAGCGCCTGCGAGAGGGCAAGGTTGTTCCAGAAGCAGTTGGCGTGCGTCAGGACCACGCCCTTGGGAGCGGCCTCGCTGCCCGACGTGAAGATGACGAGCAGCGGGTCGTCGTCGCGTACCGGCCGGTGCGTGCGCAGGTGCCGTGCGCGAGGGACGGATGCCTCGATCCCGGTGGTGCCCAGGGCCGCGGTGGGACCGGTCCGGTCCGCGAGCCGCAGCGCCTCGCCGGCGAGCGCGGCGTGCTCGTCCTCGATCAGCACGAGCGCCGGCGCGGATCGGGTGAGGACGTCGGCGAGCTCGCGCGGAGTGAGCCGCCACGACAGCGGCACGAAGGCGATCCCCGCGATCGCGCACGCGAAGAAGGCGACGACGTGGTCGGTCGAGTTCCCCGACACCGTCGCGATGCGGTCGCCCGGGCCGTAGCCCGATCGCCGGAGGTTCTCGGCGAGCTCGACGGCCCGGGCGGCGAGCGTCGCGTAGTCGGTCGTCACGCCCCTGTCGTCCACCGCGATGCGCTCCGGTGAGCGCCCGGCCCGATCGGTGATCCAGCGGCCGATGGTGTGCGGCTCGTCCTCGACGTGCGCATCGAGCCCCCAGGTCATGAGCGCACCTCGGCGGGCGCCTCGGCCGCCTCCGTCGCCTGCTCGGCGTCGTCGAGGCTCCGCAGCGAGGTGCGCACCCGCTCGCCGCGGCGGCGCTTGGCGGCGGCGTCGATCGTGCCGGCGATACCGCCCGGCAGGAACATCACCACGACGATGAAGAGCACGCCGAGGAGGAACAGCGGCTCCGACAGCGGCACGCGCAGCCAGTCAGGGAGGTCCGCGATCGCTTCGGATCCGGCCAGCACGGTGAGCCGCTGATCGAGGAGCGTGTACAGCACACCCCCGACGATGGCACCCCACCGGAACCCGACGCCACCCAGCACGACCATGACCAGCACGGTGATGGTGAGATCGGCCGAGACGGCGCGCGGCACGGTGCCCGACTGCAGCAGCATGTACGCCACGCCGGCCAGCGCCGCCAGCGCCGCGGCGATGACGAACACGATGAGCCGCACGCGGTAGGGCGAGAGCCCCAGCACGCGCACCCGCTGCTCGTTCTCGCGGGTCGCGCGTGCGAGGTGGCCCAGACGCGAGGTGTCGACCCACAGTGTCACGAGATAGACCACGACGAGCACGACGAGCGTGAACCAGTACAGGTTGCGGGTATTGATCACGCCGATGAGGAAGTCCGGCACCTGCTCGGTGTTCAGGCTCAGGCCCTCCTCGCCCCCCGTCACCTGGGAGTTGCGGCGCACGAGCACCGAGCCCGCCTGCGCGAAGGCCAGGGTCACCATGGCGAACGGGATGCCCGACACCCGCATCGACACCGCACCGGTCACGAGCGCGATGACCATGCCGCCGATGAGCGCGACGAAGATGCCCGGCCACAGCGGCACGCCGAAGTGCTCGAGGGCGATGCCGAGTCCGTAGGCGCCGGCGCCGAAGTAGAGCGCGTGACCGAACGACAGCATCCCGCCCGATCCCAGCAGCAGGTTGTAGGACAGTGCGAGCGCCGCGAACACCATGCACAGCGACAGCAGCGCGAGCGTGCCCGGCATGTAGGTCGGCGTGGGCAGGATGCCGGGAAGCGAGAGGTTGAGCAGCGGAAGCATCGCCATGAAGGCGACCAGCACCGCGCCCATGATCGCGGGGGCGAAGCGACGGAGGGCGGAGCCCTGCCCCGGTCCCTGAGGCTGTCGACGGGTCATGCCTTCCTCCCCAGGAGTCCGCTCGGGCGCACCAGCAGCACGAGCGCCAGCAGGATCACGACGATGAAGTCGCCGGTCCCGCCGAGATAGAAGTTCGCGAACTGCTGCAGGACGGCGACGAGGACGGATGCCACGGCCGCACCGGTCAGCGATCCGAGGCCGCCCACCACGGTGACGATGAACGCGAAGATGAGGAGCGTCTGGCCCAGGTGGGCCGACACGAACGTCGAGTAGTGCATGGCCAGCACGCCGCCGATGCCGGCGGCCGCACCGCCGATCGCGAAGACGAGGGTGAACGAGCGCCGCACGTCGATGCCCAGCGCGGTGACCATCGAGCGGTTCTCGACGCCGGCCCGGATGATCATGCCGTAGCGCGTCTTCTGCAGGAAGAGCACCAGGGCGGCGAGCACGAGTACGGCCGCGATCATGAGCACCCAGTACGTGTTGGGGATGCGGGCGCCGAGCACCTCCGTCGTCTGCTTCAGCCACGCCGGACCCGAGATGTGGATCGGGTCGGTGCCCCAGATCCCCTCGAACAGCGCCACGGCGGCGAAGGAGAGGCCCACGGTGACCAGCACCTGCTCGATGTGCCGCTCGTACAGCGGGCGGATGAGCACGAGCTCCGTCAGCGTCGCGAACACCGCGCCCACCGCCGCGCCGACGAGCACCGACAGCAGGAACGATCCCCACGAGTCGGTGCCCAGAGCCTGGGCGACCATGAAGCCCATGAAGGCGCTCAGCGTGAGGAAGGCGCCGTGGGCGAAGTTCAGCACGTGCATCAGGCCGTAGATCAGGCTGAGCCCGCTCGCGACGAGGAAGTAGAGGGCGCCGAGGCCGACGCCGGTGATCAGGGTCAGGACGAGGGTGCTCATACGGCGTGCTCCACGTGGACGCCCAGGAGGCGGCGGGTCAGGTCGTCGTCGTCGAGGATCGCGCGTGCCTTGCCGACGTGGGCGACCCGGCCGCCGGCGATCACGACGGCGTCGTCGGCGAGGCGGCGCACGACCTCGAGGTTCTGCTCGACGAGGAGGATCGGCACGGTCTTCGAGGCTTCCTCGAGTGCGTCGGCGACCTCCGTGACGATCTTCGGGGCGAGGCCCTTGGTCGGCTCGTCGACGAGGAGCAGCCTGTTGTCGTTGAGCAGCGCCCGCGCGACCGACACCATCTGCTGCTGCCCGCCCGAGAGCGTGCCCGCCTGCTGGTCGCGACGTGCGACCAGATCCGGGAAGAGTTCGGCGACGAACTGGTGCCGGGGGCTGCGCTGCCGCTCCGCCAGCGCCAGGTTCTCGGCGACCGTGAGCCTGGAGAAGACCTCGCGGTCCTCCGGCACGTAGCCCACACCGCGCCGGACGATGCGGTGCGTGGACAGTCCGTCGATGCGCTCCCCGGCGAGGCGTACCTCGCCGCGCCGCGAGATGAGACCCAGGATGCCGCGCAGCGTCGACGTCTTGCCCACGCCGTTGCGCCCGAGGACGGCGGTGATTCCGGTGGCCGGCACGTCGAAGGACACATCCTCGACGACCTGCTGGCCGGCGATGGTGCAGCGCATGTTCCGCACCGTGAGGATCGGCTCGGCGGTCATGCGGCCTCCGTTCCGGTGGAGCCGGAGCCGAGGTACGCGCTCTGCACCAGCGGGTTGTCCATGATCCGCTGCGGGGTGTCGTACGCGATGATCGTGCCGAAGTACATCACCGCCACCTTCTCGACCAGTCCCATGAGCACATCGATGTGGTGCTCGACCATGAGCAGCGTGCAGCCCTTCTCGCGCTGCATGACGCGGATGTTCTCCACGAGGCCGGGCACGTCTCCGGACGCGACGCCGGCCATCGGCTCGTCGAGCAGCACGATGCTCGACTCGGTGGCCAGCAGCACCGCGATCTCGAGCTTGCGCTTGTCGCCGTGGGAGATGTCGCCCGCCATGGCTTCGCGCATGTGGCCGAGCCCGACGATGTCGAGCTTGTCCACAGCCAGCGCGGTGGCGGCATCCGTTCGCCGAGGGAATCGCACCAGCGATCCCGATCCGCCGAGCGACACCTGGGCGGCCAGGCGCACGTTCTCGAGCACGGACAGCTTCGGGAAGAGGCTCGAGGTCTGGAAGGTGCGCCCCAGTCCCGCCCGCGCCCGTGCGGGCACCGACGCCGACGTGATGTCGCGGTCGTCGAGCACGACACGGCCGGCGGTGGGCTTCATGAGCCCGGAGATCACGTTGAAGAGCGTGGTCTTGCCGGCGCCGTTCGGGCCGATGACTCCGACGAGGGAGCCGGCCTCGACGTCGAGGTCGACGCCTTCGAGGATCGTCGCGCCGCCGATCTGCAGGCCGAGGCCTTCGACCCTCAGCGGAGAACCGCGGCGAACGGCACCCGCGTCGGGCGTGGACGGGATGGGAGTGCTCATCGTGCGGTGCCGCCCCGGCTCACTCGGCCTCGGCCGGCGCGACCTCGTCGGCGGCGACGGTGTCGATGAGCTCGGGCACGAAGGTGCCGCCGTCGGCGACGAGCTTCACCTGGTACATCTCCTGGATGAGCGCGTGGTCGCCCTCACGGACGGTCATGGCGCCCTTGGGTCCCTCGAACTCGAAGCCCTCCAGCGCCGAGACCATCGCGTCGACGTCGCCCTTGCCCTCCTGGATCGCGTGGACGATCATGATCGCCGCGTTGAACCCGTCGGGGCTGAAGAGGTCGGGCGTTCCGCCGGCTTCCTCGATCGCCTCCACCATCGCGGTGTTCACGTCGTTGTCCGGGCCACCGGGGAAGTAGTGGTTGAGGAAGTTGATCTTCTCGGATGCCTCGCCGTAGGCCCCGAACGTCGCGGCATCGCCGAGTCCGGTGACCACCGGGATCTCGTCGAGCACGCCCTGCTGGCTCATCGCCTGCCACATCGCGCCCGAGGTGGCGCCGGCCCACGCCACGAAGACGAGGTCGGGAGCAGCCGCGAGCACCTGCTGCGCGAACGGCGTGAACTCGGTGACGTCCTCGGCGACGAGCACGGGGCTCACCGTCGCGCCCTTGCCGCCCAGGATGGCGTCCACGGCCGCGACGTTGCCCTGACCGAACGCGTTGTCCTGCGCGAACACAGCGACCGTCTTGCCCTCGATGTCGTCGAGGAACGTGCCCGCGGTCGCGACGTCCTGCGCGCTCTGCCGGCCGGAACGGAACGTGTAGTCGTTGATGCCGGTGATCGCATCAGCCGCGGCCGGGCCCGAGATGTAGAGCACCTTGTTCTGCTGCGCCTGCTCGGCGACGGCGAGGGCGACGCCCGAGGATGCGGTGCCGGCGATGATGTTGACGCCCTCGCCGATCAGCTCCTTGACGGCGGTGACGGCCTTGTCGGGGTCTCCGGCGTCATCGCGGTTCTCGATGGTGATGGTCGTGCCGTCGATCTCGCCGGTGCCGTCGGTCGCATAGTCGAGACCTGCCTCGAACGCATCGAGGTATTGCTTGCCGTAGCCGGCGAGCGGCCCCGACTCGCTCGTGACGATGCCGACCGTGACCTCGGCGGGACCACCGCCGTCGGTCGCCTCGCCCGACGGCGTCTCCGCGGTCGGCGCGCAGGCCGCCAGGGCGATCGCTGCCGTGACGACCACGGAGCCCAGGAGCAACTTCTTCGTAACCCGCATGTGCGTGCCTTTCCCCATTGGAAGGATTCGGGAACCAGGCCTCCGCCTCATACATGAGACCCGATTCAGGTTCCTGCAATCTATGCGGACGACGCCGTGCGGGTCAAGTCGGAAGAGAGCGGAGACAGCAGAAGGGCGGTCCTCGCGGACCGCCCTTCTTGATGGTGCACCCCCTGGGACTCGAACCCAGAACCCACTGATTAAGAGTCAGTTGCTCTGCCGATTGAGCTAGAGGTGCTCGATTCGCAACGTGGCGAACCGAGGGTCAACGCTACCATCACGATCGCGCAACGTGAAATCGAACGCGGAAGGCCCCCGGGTATCCTGGACCGCGTGACCTCCCCCCTCGTGCCGCCGTCGTTCGACACGCCTTTCGAGGGGGATCTCTCGCCGGACCTCGACCTTGCGCTGCGCCTCGCCGACGCGGCGGACGCGGCATCCATGTCCCGTTTCGATGCCGCGGATCTCGACATCCGGCTGAAGGCGGATGCCAGCCATGTGACCGAGGCGGATCTGGCCACCGAGCGGGCCATCCGCGCACTCCTCGAGACCGAACGGCCCGGCGACGGCGTCTTCGGCGAGGAGTATGGCATCAGCGGCGACTCGAACCGCCAGTGGATCGTCGATCCGATCGACGGCACGGCGAACTACCTCAAGGGCATCCCGATGTGGACCACGCTGATCGCCCTCGTCGTCGACGGCGTACCGCGCGTCGGCGTCGCGAGCCAGCCGGCGATCGGCCGCCGGTGGTGGGCGGCCACGGGCCTGGGCGCGTGGACGAACACGCCGGCGGGCGAGCGGCGGCGCCTCGCGGTGTCGAGGGTCGACGCCGTCGCCGAGTCGAGCGTCAGCTTCCAGAGCATCGGACAGTGGCGTGAGGCCGGAAGGCTCGATGCGCTCGAGCGTCTGACGTCGTCGGTCTGGCGGGACCGCGGCTACGGCGACGCCTGGCCCTACATGCTCCTGGCCGAGGGACGCCTCGAGTTCGTCGCCGAGTTCGGCGTCAAGGAGTACGACATCGCGGCGCTCGTGCCGATCGTGACCGAAGCGGGCGGGAGGTTCACGTCCTACGACGGCAACGACTCCCTCTCCGAGCGCTCCTCCTTGGCGACCAACCGCGTGCTCCACTCCGCGTTCCTCGATCTGCTCCACTCCGCCTGACGTCCTTCCGCCCTCCCATCCCCCAACGGAGACCCTTCATGCCTGCGCCCCGGATCCTCGGCACCGCCGCCGCGCTCGTCCTCACCGCGATGGTGCTCACCGCCTGCACGGGCTCGCCCGAGGAGCCTGCACCGCAGGAGACGGGCAACGCCGCGACACCGACCAGCGCCGCGCCCGAGCCCACCACCACCGGCGAGCCCGAGCCGGCGTCGAGCGAGGCTCCGACCTGCGAGACGCTCATCGGCGAATCCGTCGTGGCCGATTTCCAGAGCATCGGCTGGAGCTCGCAGCAGTCGCCGCTCTACATCGGCAGCACCGAGATCGAAGGCGGCATCCAGTGCATGTGGGCCGACTTCAGCGGACCCGCCGGAGACCACGGGCAGATGTTCGGCTGGGCGCTCCTCGCCGACGACGCGGCCGCCGACGCGCAGACCGAGCTCGTCTCGCAGGGGTGGATCCGAGAAGAGGACGCCTCGGGGGTCTACGTCACCGAGAGCCCGAACACGGTCATCGCCCCCGACGAGAACGGGTACGGCATCACGTACCTCTTCGCCGAGGGCCAGGTCACCGTCGCCGACACCAAGCAGGGCCTTCTGCTCATCGAGTGGCCGCGGGACTGAGCCGGCGGGCGCTGCGGCGCGCCTGAATCGTCGCGCCGTGAGCACCATGGACACCACGGAGGGCCGGTTCTCGGGAACCGGCCCTCCTCGTCCGACACGAATGGGAGGGTGTCGGACGCGGCCCTG
This sequence comes from Microbacterium sp. CCNWLW41, assembly GCF_037083505.1. Classification (NCBI taxonomy): domain Bacteria; kingdom Bacillati; phylum Actinomycetota; class Actinomycetes; order Micrococcales; family Microbacteriaceae; genus Microbacterium; species Microbacterium sp. CCNWLW41. Next base: position 96,451 of record NZ_JBAOJP010000006.1, on the reverse strand, counting down.
TCGTCAGGGTGCCGCGGTGACGGGCTCGGAGGTATAGGCCGACACGCTCTGCGCGGTCTCGGCTCCGTCGACGTAGCCGATGGTCACGCGGATCGTCCTGCCGACATCGGCGGCGGCCGGCGCGTAGGCGCTCGCCGTGCCGCCGGCGTCGGCCGGGATGTCGGTCCACACCGCCGTGGGCGAGGCCGGATCGTCGGTCGTCCACGCCCACTGGTAGGTGAGCGCGCCTTCCTCGAAGAGTCCGTCCGGGTCGCTCGGGATGCCCGGGACGATCGGCGTACCCACCACGAACGGTGCGGTCGACTGCATCGAGAGCGTGCCGTTCTGCTGCACGTCCTGCACCTGCGACGTGGAGACCGCCGACCGTGCTGCGCGGAACAGCCCGTCCACCGGATCGGTGTAGCCGACCGTCACGCGGAGGAACTGCCCCACAGCGGCCTGGTCGGGCACGTAGGTCGCGCTCGGCGAGGTGACGAGCACCTCCCACTCGCCCACCGTGTCGGCCGTGTCGCCTTCGCCGGCCCACCAGGTGTAGAGCAGGTTGGTGACTGCCGACTCGTCGAAGTCGACGGTGAAGGCCTCATCCGCCCACAGGGTCGCGGTGACGGGCTCGCCCTCCACCGGGTCCATCGGCGCCATCTGCACGAAGGCCGACGGCTCGCAGGACACCCACTCGCCCTCGATGAGCTCGGCGCAGCCGTCCGCGAACTGCATGCGCTCGAACCCGGTGATGGTGTCGGTGCCGTCGCTCTCCTCGGCCTCCTGGACCGCGGTGTGAGTGACCGACCAGTAGCCGGAGCCCTCGAACCCGATCTCCGAGATCGCGTACGCGGCCCGCACATCGGCGTACTGCACGGTGTCGGCGTCGCCGACCTCGTCGCGGTTGATGTCGATCGCGCGGATGATCTCGATGTTGCCCGGGTTCAGCCGGCCCTCCACCGCGTGGGTCACCAGCTCGGACGCGCTGTTGACGACGAGTACCGTGCCGTCGTTGAGCGTCGCCTGCAGCTGCACCCGCAGGACCGCGTCGCCGTCGAGGTAGTCGTTGCCACCCCGTCCTTCGACGGTGTCACTGCCGGGTCCGGCGATCATGACCTTGTGCACGCCGTCCGCGTCGATCTCGGGAGCGTCCCGCAGGATCGGGAGCGCGAAGTCGCCGAGGGCGATCTCGTCTCCGGTCACCGGGTTCGTTGCGGTGGGCCGCAGCATGGCCTCGAGACCGTCCACCAGGTCGAGCGATGCTTCGGTCGCCTTGTTGAGAGGCGCCTCGCTCAGCGTGGTGAAGTCGTCCGGTTCCACGAGCGGGCCGCGGAGCGTGTCGTTCCCGACGCCGCCCGACAGGGCCTCGAGGAGGTCGAAGCGCGAGGCCAGCTGGTTCTGCGTCTCGAACACCCGGTTGAATGCCCAGTCGGAGACCACTCCATCCGGCGTGCCCCAGTAGGTCAGCCAGTCGAAGCCCAGGTTTCCGAGGTGACGATCGGTGCCGACGGAGGTTCCGACGATGATGTCGTCACCGCCCTCGCCCTCGATGTCGTCGTTGCCGAAGCGACCGATCACGACGTCGTTGCCACCCAGGGTGTCGTTCTGCGCCTGGTCGGCGTTGTCGCCCTGCAGCAGGTCGGCGTGGCTGGATCCTTCGACCCAGTCGTTGTGCTCGCCACCGAAGACCGTCGTGCGGCCGGAGGTGCCGAGGGTGACGTCGTCGCCCAGCCCTGCGAAGAGCGTGGTCGCGTTACCACCGCCGTTGATCATGAAGTCGTCACCCAGACCACCGATCGACAGGTCGTCGCCGGGGCCGTTGTGCATGACGTCATTGCCCTGCTTGCCCTTGAGGTTGTCATCGCCGAACGAGTCGGTGATGATGTCGTCGCCCGTACCGCCGACGAGCGCGTCGTTGCCCGACCCGCCCTCGATGCGGTCGTTGCCGGCGTAACCCCAGATGGCGTCGTCACCCTCGTCTCCCCGCATCCGGTCGTTGGCGTCGGATCCGTGGAGTTCGACGTGCTCGTCACCGCTCCAGCGGTACGTGCCGTCCGGCTCCTGGATCAGACCCGCGGGCAGCGCGCCCCCACCTGCGAAGTCATCGACGTCGAGGATGGGGTCGTGCAGCGCGAAGATGTCTGCCGGAAGGTTGGAGGCATCCGTGTTCCGCTGAATGATGTCGGAGAACGTGTTGCCTTCGAGTGCGGCGAACAGCTGCTCGCCCTGGTTGCGGAACAGGTAGTAGAACCGGTCACCGAACTGGAGCTTCTCGAGCTGCGTCTCGAACACGAAGTTGAACGTCGATCCGAGCATTCCGCCGAACGGGTTCAGCCGCTCCGCGAGACCGCCGACCCAGAAGTCGACGTTGTTCAGACCCGTCTCGACTCCAGCCCAGGCGCCCGTGCTGTTCATGAAGTCCAGGCGGTCCTCAGGCGCCTGCAGCGGTTCGGGGGCGAAGTCCGCCAGGGCGAGCTCCACGTCCGAGCTGACCGCGCCGGGACCACCCAGGATGATGATCTGCTGCACGCCGAGACGCTCGATCTCGGCGATGAGATCCGGTGTGAGCCCGGTCGGCGGGACGAGCAGCAGCGGCGAGCCGTTGATGCCTGCCGCCGGCGTGCTCGTCAGCGCGTCCGGGAAGTTCGCGCCGGTCGCCAGGTACAGCGTGTCCGCACCGTCCGGGAAGAAGTGATCGGTGATCGCCGTCGCGGTCGCGTAGCGGTCGCCGCCGCCGAGCCGGATCACGTCGCCGTCGGTGTACGCACCGAGCTGCGAGGCGACCGAAGCCGACACCGCACCCGTCTGACCGAGGATCACGATCTCTGACGGAGCGAGCTCCTCCAGCACCGTCGCCGTCACCTCCGGAATCTCATCGGGCCGCACCAGCAGCACCGCGGAGCCGGACGAGGCCGCCACCGCCGCACCTGCCAGCGCATCCGGGAAGTTCATGCCGTTGGCGATGAACACCCGTCCGCCCGGCTCGAGCTCACGCGCGATCTCGGCTGCGGTCTCGAAGCGGTCGAGACCTGCGATCCGCGTCACCGGAGCATCCGCGTCGGAGATGGCGTCCAGCGAGGCCACCGTGTTCGGGCCGACCACGCCGGGGCCCCCGAGCACCACGATCCGCTGCGGCTGAAGGTTCGTCAGCGCGAGCACCGTCGCCAGCGGGATCTCGCCCGTGTCGTTCGGTCCTGTCAGCAGGATGGGTCCCCCCGTGGCCGCAGCCAGCGCACCGCCGGCGAGCGCGTCGGGGAAGTTGCTCCCCTGCGCGATGTACGCCACCGGCACTCCCGGCTGGAAGTGACGCTCCGCGATGACCCGGGCCGTCTGATAGCGGTCCGGACCGGCGAGCCGGATCACGAACTCCTCACCCAGCGGTGCGCCGTTGACCAGCAGGGCCGCGGCGTTGCGCTTCTCCTCGAGCGTGGTTGCCGCGGTGATCGTCTCGTGGGTGCCGTACGCGGCCACGAAGTTCACCAGCGACACGCGCTCACCGGCGCGTCCGAAGTTGTTGCCGTTCTTCGTGTTGAGCCCGAAGTCGTTCCAGCTCGTGTACGGACGGAGGTCGTCGTCGCCCGTCGCCTGGAAGAACGTCTGCCGCGCGGCCTGGAGCGACGGAACACCGGCGTCGCGGCCACGGAGGAGGTTCAGCGATGCGAGGTCCAACGGCAGGCCGAGGAGGTTGTTGCGCAGGACGTCGACGATGTGCTCGTCGATCTGGCTGCCGATCCGCGACGTCATGCCGTTGATCAGCGTTCCCGCCGCCTCTTCGGGGCTGAGCGCGCCGTTGTGGTCGAACTCGTCCGGGTTCAGGAACCCGGTGAGCAGCGGGACATCGCCCGCCCCACCCGGCTCGATCGCGCCCGATCCGCCCTCCAGCAGCGGCTCCCGGCCGATCTCCTCGGTCATCATCGAGTGACCGAAGCGGTAGACCACGTGCGCGAATTCTGCGGTGATGGCCGCGTTGATGTTGGCGTCGTAGCTGTTCTCGTTGAAGACGACAGCGTCGATCGTCGGTGCGATCTTGCGGCCGAACTCCTCGAAGACGAGGTGCTGGTACTGCATCTCGGTGGCGAACTTCGCCGCCTGGAAGAGTCGCTCTTCGAACGTCCAGTCGTCCGCCTGGCCTACGACGGGCTCTGCCGCGGGGTCTGCCGCCGGGACGTAGCCGGGCAGCTGGTCCTCCGGCCGGTCCGAGGCGTACGAGTGGTTCTCGCCACGGAACGCGGCTGCGAACTCGGCGATGCCGCCGCGCTCCTCGGAATCCTGAGCCTCGAGCTCGGGACGCGCCCCGTCCAGCACTTCGAGGATCTGGCCGACCATGCGGTTGTGCTCCGCGTGGAACACCGCGTGCACAGCGGTCAGGCCGATGTTCTCGTTCACACGACCGTCACCGGCCATGAAGTGCGCGTCGAGCGTGGCGTTGTCGTAGCCGGTGAGGACGGGCTCGCCGTTCTCGTCGAGGATCGGCTCGCCGTTCTCGTCGAAGCGAGGCAGCAGCTCCCCGTTGACGCCGACGACCGGGGTCGCCCCGTGGGCGATGTCGTCGAGGAACGCGTGCCCCGTGCCGACCTTCGACCAGCCGACGGGGATGGCCGCGCCGCCCGGCTGTCCCTCCAGCCAGTCGGTCTCGCCGGCCTCGTTCACGATGAGGTACATCGGGAACCCGTTGCCGCCGCGGACGAAGTTGCCGTACGGGTCGACGGCGACCTGTGGCACGTCGAGCAGGTCGGCGTCGCTCAGAGCCAGGCCGAGCACGTCATTGCTCTGCGCCTTGACGTCCGCCCAGGTCGACATGCCGCCGTCGGGACCCTCGATCAGGTGGCCGGTGGGCTGAGGGATGCCGTCGATCAGCACGTACTCACGCAGGAATACCTGGTGCGCGGGGTGCGAGGCGTAGGTCTGGTTCTGATCGATGAACGGGCTCGTGAGGTTCGCGTGCTGGTTGGTGGGGTTGCCCGCCTCGTCCTCGAGGCGGTTCGCCCGCGACAGCGTGATGAAGTTCGCCGCGGGGTCGCACTCGATGGTCTCGTCCTGCGCGCGCACCCCTTCGGGCAGGCAGTACAGCGGGTCGTCCGCCGCCAGCGGAACGATCATCGTCCCGTTGCCGCCCTTGGCGACCAGATCGAGGCCGTGGTCGAAGAACTGGCCGAAGAAGCCCATGAACGTGTTGAACGGCGCCGACAGCTCCTCGTCGGGGGCCGTGTTCGGCGTCGTGACGCGGTCGGTGCCCGCCACAGGGATCGCCGTGCCGGCCTCCACCTGCAGTTCGATCGCGGGGTTGTTCACCGTCTGGTCGACGATCAGGTTGCTGATCTCACGCGGGTGCGAGTCGTAGACATTGCCATCCGTCTGCGCGTAGCACGTGGCGCCCGCCTCGCAACCCGCCATCTGCTCGGGAGTGTTCGCCTCGAAGCCGAGGTCGAGCGCCTCCGGCTCCGCCTGCCGCCACAGCTCCGGCAGCAGCCTCGGGAACGCGTTGTCGGAGGTGCCGTACTGCCCCTGACCGGCGACCAGGTTGTTGTAGCTGCCGTCGACGGTGCGCACGCCCGCGGGGCGCATGATGTCCGGCACGCAGTTCTGAGCCGCCGTCCCCTGGCCGGGGCAGTACAGCTCGTAGTTGGACGGGTTGAGTTCGTCCGCGGCGTGGGCCTCGGAGATCTGGATCTGGCGGAGGATGAACTCGAGATCGTTCTGGGTCAGGACGAACGAGGGGTCCTCGTCCGTGATCGCTCTCGCTGTCGGAGGCGGCGGCGCCAGCAGCAGCGTGACCACCAGCGCCATGATCGCTGTGATCGCCGCCGCGATCTGCAGTGCGCCTGCGGAGAGTCCCGGTTCGATCCGCGCGCGAGAAGATGATCGTGTGTCCACGGCAATGCCTCCTACGGGTGTTTCCACCCATATCCCCAGTGATGCACCCGGCTTCCCCGAGCCGGCCGCGCAGACGTCGGCAAAACGTCTGCTGCTCTGTCTACTCCCTGGTCGACCCCGACATCAAGTGTTTCTCGGGTTGATCTGCAGGATTCGACCAGCCTGATGCGTTCTTAGGGTTTTCTGAAGGCATTCGCAAGGTGGCCCCCTCGGCTGTCACTTCAGCCCACGCGCGCCCGATTCGACCGGGCCACCACACCCGGCTCCTCAGCTCGTACGCGAGTGCCGGCACGAGCAGCGTGCGCACCACGAACGTGTCCAGCAGCACTCCCAAGGCCACGATGAAAGCGATCTGGACGAGGAACAGCAGCGGCAGCACGCCGAGCGCGGCGAAGGTGGCCGCCAGCACGATGCCCGCCGAGGTGATCACGCCCCCGGTCAGCACGAGAGCCCGAAGCACACCCTCACGCGGCCCGTGGCGCATCGTCTCCTCCCGCGCGCGGGTCATCAGGAAGATGTTGTAATCCACGCCGAGGGCGATGAGGAACACGAACGCGAAGAGCGGCACCGTCGGGTCCGCCCCCGAGAACCCGAGCACCGCGTTGAAGACGACGGCGGACACGCCGAGAGCCGCGGCGAAGGAGAGCGCGACGCTGCCGATGACGATGAGGGGCGCGACGACCGAGCGCAGCAGCAGCATGAGGATGAGGGCGATCGCGAGGAGGACCGCGGGGATGATGAGGGTGCGGTCGGTGATCGCCGCCGCGTTCGCATCGACGTCGATCGCGGTCTGACCGCCCACGAGCACGTCGGTGCCGACCTCGTCCAGTGCGACCCGCAGCCGCTTCACGGTCTGCTCGGCTTCGGGGGTGTCCGCGGCGGAGGTGAGCGTCGCCTCGAGCAGTACGCGGTCTTCGAGCACGAGCGGCGCGGGCGCGACCCCCGAACCCGCGGCGAAGGGCCGGACGCCGTCCGCCGTGATGGGAGCCGGGCCGCCGAGCGTCGCGATCCGCACGTGATCGACGCCGTCCACCTCCTGGATCGCCACGACGGCCTCGAGCAGACGGTCGACGTCGACGATCACCACGGCGGGCGTTCCCGCCCCCGCGGGATAGTGCGCGGCCAGGGCCGCGAGGCCCTCCCTCGCCTGCGACTGCCCCGTCACGTACTCACTCGATGGCGAGCCCTCCGCCTTCAGCTGCGTCACGCCGAGCGCCATCACGGCCAAGACGAGCGAGGTCACGACCCACACTGTGCGGTGTCGCCGCCGCACGAGGCGTGCCAGGCGCGACCACACGCCGGTGCCGGAGAGGATGGCGTCGGACGGGCGAGCCGTCAGCTTGCGCGGCCAGAACGCGACCCTGCCCGCCGAGCACAGGAGCGCGGGCAGCAGCGTGAACGACGCCAGCAGCGCGAAGGCGATGCCGATGGATGCGATCGGGCCGAGCGTCCGGTTCGAGTCAAGCCGGCTCCCGAGGAGCACCATCAGGGCGGCGATGACGGTGAGTCCCGAGGCGAGGATCGGCTGCCACGACCGCTCCAGCGCGTCCCACGTGGCACTCCACCGCGACCGGTGCCGGGTCAGCGCCTCGGCGTAGCGCGAGATGTACAGCAGGGCGTAGTTCGTGGTGGCGCCGATGACGAGGATCAGCAGGATCCCCTGCGTCTGGCCGGCGAGGAGGATCGCCCCGATCGGGCGAGGCCGGCCACCACGAGCACCGCTCCGCACAGGGCCGACATGCTCGTCGCGAGCACGATGAGCGGGAGGAGCGGTGACCGGTAGACCACGATGAGGATGACCAGCACCGCACCCAGGGCGACGAGCAGGAGCAGTCCATCGATGCCGGCGAACGCCGAGATGATGTCGGCGGCGAACCCGGCGCCGCCGGTGATGTAGACCGCTGTCGCACCGGGAACCGCCTCATCCAGTCCCACCCGCAGGCTGTGGACGGCCTGATCGAGCTCGCTGTCCGCGTCCACCGGGATCACCAGCTCCGCTGCGAGCCGGTCCTTCGAGACGATGACCGGCGTCGCCCGGAAGAGCGCGACGCCCGCGATGGGCTCGATGCGCTGGATCGCGCGCTCCATGAGGGGCGCTGCGTGGTCGTCGAGGGGCGCGTCGAACGTGAAGACCGCCACGGCGTAGGAAAAGCCCTCCGCGCGGAATCTCGACTGCTGCTCCTGCACCGACGTGGATTCGGCGCTCGCCGGCAGGAACTGCACCCGGTCATTCGTGCCGAGATCGTTCAGCTGACTGAAGGCGCGGCCTCCCACCAGGAAGATCGCCAGCCACGCCAGCATGATCACCGCGATCACTGCGAGACGCCGCCCTCGCGACGCGCCCCGCACTCCCGTCAGCTCCCCAGCCATGGAGTCAACCTAGGCCATCTTCAGCGAATCTCCTCGAAACCTTGGCAGAACATCAGCAACCACCCGCGTCTGGCCGTCACGACGTCACCACGTAGGCTCGAACGCTATGGCGGTCGGCGCGACGATGTACACCTTTGCTATCCAATTGGCCGACGTCGACCGGGGCGTCTACGAGGATCTGTCGGTGCGTGTGGCGCGGCATCCGTCCGAGACCGACGCCTTCCTGATGACGCGCGTGCTGGCGTACTGCCTGGAGTACGAGGAGGGCATCGCGTTCAGCGAGGGCATCTCGGCGACCGACGAGCCGGCGGTGCTCGCCCGCGACCTCACCGGGGCGCTCACCGCATGGGTGGAGGTGGGTGCGCCGGATGCCGCGCGGCTCCACTCCGGCAGCATGCAGGCCGCGCGCGTCGCGGTGTACACGCATCGCGATCCGGCGAAGGTCGCGGCGCCGTGGGCCGGCAAGCGGATCCATCGCGCGGAGGAGATCCGCCTCCACAGCTTCGATCCGGGGTTCGTCGACGCCGCGGCCGCCGAGCTCGAGCGGCGCAACACGATGACCGTCTCGATCACCGAGCGGCGCATCTACCTCGACCTCAACGGCAAGAGCCTGGAGACGGACATCCGCACCCAGGGCATCGTCTGAGAACCCTCATGATCGAGCTTCCCGAACCCGGCCACCGCGTCGTCGTGCGCTACCTGCTCCCGACGGGCCAGGCGACCGACGCCCTCGGGCCGCTTCTGAGCGCCGATTCCGAGACCGTCGTCGTCGACGGCAAGCGCGGGGTCGAGCGCATCCCCCGCGGTGCGATCATCGCCGCGAAGAGAGTGCCGCCGCCGCCCGCTCCCCGGCCGCGGGGAGCGGGCGCGTGAGCTGACGCCGCCGCGGCTCGGCGCAGGGAGGGACCGCGGATCCCTGGCTGCGGGGCGACGGATGCCGGAGACTCGGGTGATGGACAGGGTTCAGCTCGCCGACTTCCTGCGCCGCCGCCGGGCGGCGCTGCAGCCCGAGGACGTGGGCCTGCGACGCGGCGCCCGCAGGCGCACCGCCGGCCTGCGTCGCGAAGAGGTCGCGGCGCTCTGCGACATGTCCACCGACTACTACAGCCGTCTCGAGCAGGCCCGAGGGCCCCAGCCCTCCGAGCAGATGCTCGCCGCCATCGCCCGCGGCCTGCGGCTGACGCTGGATGAACGAGACCACCTCTTCCGCCTCGCCGGCCACACCGCGCCCGCTCGTGCGCTGCGCAGCGAGCACGTCTCCCCCGGCCTCATGCGGATCCTCGACCGGCTCGCCGACACTCCCGCGCAGGTGATGACCGAACTGGGCGAGACGCTCGCGCAGACGCCCGCGGCACGAGCGCTGTTCGGCGACGAGACGCGCTTCGAGGGCAGCATGCGCAGCGTCGGCTACCGGTGGTTCGTGGACCCGTCTGCCCGCGACGTGTACCCCGCGGAAGATCACCACGGCCTGTCCCGTGCATTCGCAGCCGACATCCGCACGGCGTACGCGAAGTTCGGCGCTCGGTCGCGCGCGGGTGTGATGGTCGACGATCTGCTGGCGACCAGTGCGGAGTTCGCCGCGCTCTGGCAGGAGCACGAGGTGCGCGGCACCCATCCCCGTGAGAAGCGGCTGCAGCATCCCGAGGTCGGCGTGATGGAGATGCAGTGCCAGTTCCTCATCGATCCCGAGCAGGGCCAGACGCTCCTCGTACTCACCGCCGCGCCCGGCACCGAGAGCTACGAACGACTGCAGCTGCTGTCGGTGATCGGCTCGCAGCAGATCACCGCGGGACGCTGAGGACCCGGAGAGCCCTCGCCACGTCTGCCGGCCAGGCGGTCAGCGCCCCGCCCGCCACGGACCGGCGCTCCACAGGGCCCACGCGATGAGCACGGGCTGCAGGAACAGCCGGACGAACCTCGCGCGATCGGAGCGCATCAGAGGCACCGGCGTCCCGGTGCGCCAGTGGTGGACGTTGCCGGGGAAGACCGCGACGAAGAACCCCGCGACCGCCGCACCGACGCTGCGTCGTTCCCGAGGGAGCGACACCAGAGCCGCGCCCAGCAGCACCTCCACAGCGCCCGAGGCCACCACGATCGCGTCCTTGTCCAGGCCGCTGACTCGCGCCGCCCAGTCCGGCACCGCCACCTGGAAGCCGCGGCGGGCCCAGAACAGGTGCGACAGCCCCATGAAGACCAGGAATCCGCCGAGCACGACCCGCAGGATGATCCGGACGATCTGCAGGGGCGGTGCGGGCGCGGTCATCGCGCCAGTCTGGCATCCCCGGCACGGCGCTGCGTCGCCGGCAGCGCATCACCCGGCGAGCACCCCAGCGACGTCGTCCCACCACCGGGCGGCCGCCGAGCGGAGCCCCTCGAGGCGCTCGCGCGCGGCCGCGGACGTGGCATCCCGCCCGGCATCCGCACGGTCAACCGCTGAGGCCGGAAGCGCGTCGAGGTCTTGCACCTCGCTCTGGTCCCAGTGGGCGAGGGCCCCCGACAGCTTGATGCGCGTGTAGTCGTCGGCCGCGAGCGCCACCACCGGCACTCCGGCGGGTGCAGCGAACACGGCCGGGTGGTAGCGGCTCGTGATGAGCAGGCGGGCCGAGCGCGCGAGCGCCGCCGCCGGCACCGAGTCGCCCGTCGGCAGCACCCTGCTGGTTTCGGTCATGCGCGCCCGCACACGCTCGTGCAGCGCGGCGTCGCCGGCCGGCTCCTCCCCCGGCCCCCAGGGGCCGAAGTGCGCGTGGAAGACCACCGGCCCCACCGTGCGCGCGGCGTGGTCGACCAGCTCCGCCATCCGCTGCTCGAGGTCGGGGGCGGAGCGGCCGGCGAACCAGCCCGACAGGCTGACGACCACCGCCCCGGAGGTCCCGCCGGTCGCCGCCGGACTCCGCCAGCCGAGGAACGACGCGTCATCGACCCCCTCCACGACCGGCAGGCCCCACGACCGCACGAGCGCACCCGACACCGATTCGCGCACGCTCGTCAGTGCCGCCGCGCGCACGAGGCTCGCGACCCGCTCCTCGTCGCCGTGCTCGAGGTCGGGCCCGAACGTCTGTCCCGTCACCACCACCGGCAGACCGCGGGCGCGCGCCATCGCGACCAGCGCGCTGCGTTCGTAGATGTGCACCGGCCACCGCGAGGCGAGGTTGCCCCCGCCCGCGTTCAGGACGCCCGAGACGCGATCCAGAGCAGCGAGCACCCTCTCGGCGGGGTCACCTGCTGCCAGACGACCCCGGCCGGCCGCGGCATCCGTCAACTCCTCCAGCCGCGCCTGCGAGGCGGCACGATCCATGCCCGCGAACCCGAGGCGGGGCACCATGGCCACGCCGTAGCGGCGTTCGGACTCGGCGGGTGCCGAGGACACCCCCACGATGTCGACCCCGCGCGCGGCGAGCTCGTCGCGCGCCGCCTCGAACATCGCCTCATCGCCGATGTGCATCATCCCCGACACCACGCCGATGTCGCCGATGGTGAGCACGGTCATAGCTCTCCGTTCAGGAAGGACGCGCCGGTCGCGGTGCCGCGGCGTCGGTGACGAGCACCGATCCGGGCTCGTTGTCAAGCATGCCTTGCCGCCCGGCCGGCGGCATACGCTGTGGACAGCGCAGACCCGCCCTGCGCGGGGAGGCAGGTGACACGTGGGCGTCCAGACCGCGATGGATGAGGTTCTCCACGCGCCGACGATCGTCGAGGCGCTCCGGGCCGCCGACGACGTGGCGTTCGAGGCCGGACGCGATCCCAGCGTGCGCACCCTGCGTGTGCTGCTGACCGCGCTCGCCCGCAGCGACGACATCGCCGCGATCGCCTCGGTGCACGCGCTGGCGGAGATGCACGACGAAGAAGCGCTCCGCCGGCTCGTCGGCCTGCTGTCGGACCCCCGGGCCTTCATCCGCGAGCACGCCGCCTGGGCGCTCGGCCAGAGCCTGCCCCGGCCCGAGGCGGTGGGCCGCCTGCTCGGCCTGGTCGCCGAGGGCGGCTTCTCGGGGATGCTCGCGCAGCACACCATCGAGAAGTGGTCGGGCGCCGCGGGCGAGGCCCTCGCGATCGCGATCGAGTCCGCGCTGCTGGGCATGACGGATGCCTCGTCCCGGGCGACCCTGGTCGAGACCCTCGGCCTCATCCGCCAGCCCATCGCCACCCGGCTCCTCCGCGAGGTCGCCCTCGATCCCCGCGAGTCGGACGAGGCCCGCGAGGCGGCGATCGCCGCGCTGGGTCAGCGGCGTGACACCGCGGGACTCGACGACGACCTCGGCACGGTGGTGGCCGCCGGGGGCCGCTTGGCGGCGGCGGCACGGCTCGCCCTCATCGACCTCGACCCGGCACCTGCCGCTCACCGCGGTGCGCGCGGGCTCACCGTCGCGCAGCTGTTCCTCCACGCCGACATCGACCCTTCGCTGTCGGCGGTCGGCGCCGGTGACAACGGCGGCATCGCCACCCTGCTCGTGCGGCTGGGCGACGCGCTGACGGTCGATGAGGCGAGTCCCGTCCGGCGGGCGCTCACGCTGTCGCGCGGACCGCTCGAGCACAGCGCCGAGGACCTGCTCCGGGTGGCCGGGACATCGAGGGGCCACGTCTACGGCCGCATCCCTCTCGCTGCCCGTCCCGTGGCTTCTGCCGCGGCCTGGCCGTATCGGGTGACGGCGCGCCGCGGCATCCGCCGTGTCCTGCGTGCGGCAGGCGGCGTGGACGTCGTGCACCTGCGCATGGCCGACGTCGGCAGCCTCGCAGCGGCGGACGTGGCCCGGGAGCTCGGCATCCCCACCGTGTTCACGGTCGCGCCCGACCCGCACAGCGTCATCCGGTCGCTGGAGGATGCCGGCACACTCACCCGCGAGGGCTTCGGTGAGACGGATCTTCGCGAGCACTTCTGGTTCCGGGCGCGCCTGGTGCAGACCCTCGCCGCCTCCGCGTCGCACACCGTCTTCTTCCCGCGGCCCGATCTGGTGCAGGAGATGCGCGAACTGGTCGGCATCGACATGAACGCCCGCAGCGAGCGGCACACGGTGGTTGCAGAGGGGGTCGACCTCGAGGTGATCGACCAGGCCGTGGCCGAAGCCCGAGTCGCCGGCATCGAAGGCGCCGCCGCAGCGGGCGCGGCGTTCGGCGACCTCGCCGCGCTTCTGGGCGACCTGGCGGAGGACCGGCGCGGCCTTCCACTGCTGGTCACCGTGGGGCGCCTCCACCGCGTGAAGGGCGTGGCGACGCTCGTCGGCGCGTGGGCGGAGTCGTCACTCAGCGAGCGCGCGAACCTGCTCGTCATCGGCGGCGACCTCGACGAGCCCTCGCGCGACGAGCAGGAGCAGCTCGACCTCGTCGCCGACGTGGTCCCTCCGCACGAGCGTGCGCGGCGGGGACTGATCCTCGCCGGCCATCGCGCGAACGACGTCGCCGCGCGCTGGATCGCCGCCGCGAGATTCGGGATGCCGGGTCTCGCGGCCGCGGGCGGCGCCTACGTGTGCGCGAGCATCAAGGAGGAGTTCGGCCTCGCGGTGCTCGAGGCGATGGCGACCGGACTGGTCGTGGTCGCCCCCGACGGCGGCGGGCCTGCCACATACGTCGACCACGGCGACACCGGCTTCCTCACGGCGACGTGGGACCAGGACCGCTTGACGGATGCCGTCGCGGCGGCGCTGGATCGCGCGGCGGACGACGATGAGCATCGCGCCCGGCGATCGCGGGACGTCGTCGCCGAGGGATTCACGATCCAGGCGATGGCCGCCACGCTGGCCCCCATCTACGCCTCGGTCGTCGCTCAGGAGGCAGAGCTCGCACGGGCGGCGAGGATGCCCGCATGACCCTCCTCGTCGTCAGCCCCGACTACGCCTCGCACCTGCTGCCCCTCGCGGCACTGGCCACGGCCTGGCGCGACGCCGGTGAGCACGTCGTCGTCGCCACCGGACCGGCCACGGCGCCGATCGTCGCCGACTTCGGCTTCGACCGCGTCGACCTTCCGCTCGGCCGCGGGGCCAACGCCGGCGTCATGCGCACGAGGGAGCAGGACGCCGCCGAGGCGGCATCCCTCGAGGGCTTCTTCGAGGCGACCCGGCACGGCATGGTGCCGACGCTGGCCTACCAGGCCCGCGAGCGTCTGACCGACCTGATGTGGCAGCCCGAAGAGCGGGCGAGGGCCACGCTCGAGGTCGTCGATCGGGTGCGTCCCGACGCGATCCTCGTCGACCACCTCGCGTTCAGCGCGCGCCTGGCCCTCCACACCGCCGGCATCGACTACGGCGACGTCGTGCTGGGCCACCCGTCCGCGCTTCCGGGCCCAGGCGAGGTGTACGGCTTCCCGTCGGCCTGGCCGCGGGCGTTCCAGCCGGAGCCGGCCGAGCTGGCAGAGCTGCGCCGCCTGTGCGTCGAGGTGTCCGATCGCTTCGCGGGTCAGTGGAACACGGCGGCTCGCGCGCTCGACCCCGGAGCGGATGCCGTGACCGATGCGTTCGCCCTCCACGGCGACGTCGTGCTGTACAACTACCCCGCGCTCCTCGCCGCGGGAGACGGGCGTGCGCTGCCGCCGCACGTCTTCCTCGGCTCGACCCGGCGCGACGAGCGACACGATCACGACGTCGACGAGTTCCTCCGCGCCGGCACGCCGTTCGTCTACGTGAGCTTCGGGAGCTTCCTGTCGGTGCGCGGCGACGTCCTGGCACGGGTCGCCGCCGCGATCGCGCGGACGGGCCTTCGCGCGGCGATCGCGACGGGCTCCACCCCGGCGGGCCAGCTCGGGCAGCTGCCCGATGGCTGGCTGGTGCGTGAGTACCTGCCGCAGGTGCGCCTGCTGGGCGCTGCCGCGCTCGCCGTCACCCATGGCGGCAACAACTCCATCACCGAGGCGGTCGGGCAGGGCGTGCCGCTCCTGGTGCTGCCGTTCTCGACCGACCAGTTCGCCGGGGCGGCCGCCGTGGAGAGCTCCGGTGCGGGCCTGTCGCTGGCGCCGAACACCGCGACGGTGAACGAGCTGGCCGAGGCCGTCGCCGCACTCGCAGATCCAGACTGGCAGGGGCGTGAGGCGCTGCGTACAGAAGCGGCGGCCCAGCACGAGCGGCCGGGTCCGACGCTCGCCTACGCGGCGCTCTCCTCGATGTCCGCTTCGCCGGCCACGTCCGCCAGCCCGACCAGCTGGGCCATGGCGACCGGGTCGCCGGCGGCCGACCGGTAGCGCTCCATGCGGGCGGCGTTCGCGTCGTACTGGATGCCGGCCCGCGTCTCGCCGACGTGGTGCAGCGCGTACACGCGTCCCGGGTGGCGCTCCGGCGGGGCTCCGAGGAGGGTCTCGTGCGCGAGGTACCACGCGGCGTCCTCGAAGCCCCAGCCCCGGAATCGCTCGTCCTGCCCGCCGTGCCGCGCCCAGGTGCGCGGTGTGGCGACGTACACGCCCGAGCACGCGCCGACCACGTGGTCGTGATCGCAGTCCTCGAGCGCCCTGCCTTCGGCGTACTGCGCCGAGCCCGCGCGACCCAGCCACCGGTACTCGGTGTAGGGCAGATGCACCCTGTCGCTGGTGCGCGCGGCGCGGATCGCCGCACGCAGCGCATCGGGTTCGGGGATCGTGTCGGCGTCGCCGATCACGACGACCTCGTCCTCGGCGGCGTCGGCCATCGCGCGGTTGCGGCAGGCGGCGAGCACGAACGGGTCCTCACCCGTGTCGACGGTCCGAACGACCGCCTCCGGGAAATGCGCTTCATACCAGGCCGTCACACGGTGGAAGGCATCGAGGCGGGACGGCGCGGGACGCCACGGAATGACGATCCGCACGGCGAGGTCGGAGGGCATGACGGGAGCCTAAGGCACCCCGCCGCCGAGCCCGAATCCTGGCCGGTCGGAGGCATCCTCTCGCCGCATCTCAGTCGTCGAAGATGCCGACCGACGCCGACAACCGGGTGACCTCGTCCGCGCTGAGCTCGAGCTCCGCGGCCTGGGCCGAGTCGGTGATGGAAGCGGCGCGCCGCGCCCCGGGGATGGGGATGACGTGGTCGCCGAGGGCGAGTTCCCAGGCCAGCACGACCTGTTGCGGGCTGACGCCGTGCGCCTGGGCGACGTCGCCGAAGACGGAGAACCGCTCGCCGACCCGCCTCGCCCCTCCGCCGGTGCCGCCCAGCGGGCTCCACGGGAGGAAGGCGACAGCGTGGTCCGCGCAGAACCGCAGCTCGTCGATGCTGCCGGGATGCTTCGGCGAGAACTCGTTCTGCACGCTGGCGAGGTTCCCCTCCCCGAGCACATCGAGTGCGATCTGGATCTCCTCCACGCTCGCGTTCGAGATACCCACTGCGCGCACGAGGCCGTCCTCCTGCAGCTTCGCCAGCGACGCGATGACGTCCCCGTAGACGCGCGAGCGATCCGGGCGGTGGTACTGGTACAGCTCGATCCGGTCGACACCGAGGATCTCGAGGGACGTCTCGACGGCGGACCGCAGGTACGCCTCCGACCCGTCGCGCCCCCAGACCTCGCCCTCACTGCGGGTGATGCCGCCCTTCGTCGCGACGAAGATGCCGGTCGAGTCGCCGTCCCACGTACGCAGCGCCTCGGCGACGATCCGCTCGTTGTGTCCCATCTCGTCCCACGCCGGCGCATAGACGTCGGCGGTGTCGACGAGCGTGACGCCCGCGTCGAGGGCGGCGTGCACCGTGGCCACCGCGTCCTCGAACGGCGGATACTGCTTGTCGTTGTTCATCGACAGCGGCATCGCCCCGAGGCCGATCGCCGAAACCTGCCGTCCCGCCAGAGTCCGCTGCTTCATCGCCTGTCCTTTCGGTCGTGCCCACCAGCCTGCCATCCCCGTGCGCTGCCGCGTGGGACTGGACAGCAGGGGTGCCCGACGCGTAAAGCCTCCCGCCTCCCCACAATGGGACCGCGGACGCTCAGCGCGCAGCGGGGGCGACGCCGTCTGCCCGAACGTCGCGGTCCTCGGCCGCCAGCACCCGCGCGAGCCCCCGGAAGTCCCGCATCAGGATCCTCGCCAGCACGAAGGTGGGCAGCAAGGCCACCAGCCGCAGCCAGCCGGCGACGTCGCCCTCGTAGTCGGCGAGCACCCGCGTCCCTCCACTCTGCGCGACGCAGACGTACTCCACCCGCGAGTTCCACGGCGAGGTGGAGTGCCAGACCACCCTGCGCGGTGGATCGATCGCCTCCAGCTCATCAGCGAACCGCACGGTGAAGGGGCCGAGGATGCGGTCGATCGCCCACCATCGACTGCCCACGTCCGGCGGCCCGTCGCCGATGCGCTGGCGGAACTCCACCGCCGGCGCGAACTCGGGCCACCGCGCAGGGTCGGCGACGTACGCGAACACCCGCTCGGGCGGGAAGGGAAGGTGGACGTCGAGGAAGACGCGTCGCCACATGGCGCTCACACCATCGCGGGCACCGGCCGGTCGGGGTACAGCTCCCTCATCGCCCGGTCGTACTTGCGCTTCATCAGCAGGAGATACAGCAGTCGGATCGGCGCCGGGATGTTCTTGTGCATCCACTCGTCCCTCTCCGCCTCCGGGACGCTCGCGATCAGCAGCCCCACCTGAAGCGCCATGATGTCCTTGCCGAGCTCCTTGCGATGCGCGGCGAGGTTCTCGCGGGTGTGCTCCTCCATCCAGTCCCACTCCTGCTGCGAGAGCACGGCGCCCGCGACCGGGAGGATGTCGTCCTCCTCCTGCGCGAGATGCGCGTGCAGCGTGTCGCGGAGCACCTCGATGTCGGCCGCGAGGGCCGCACCCAGGCGCGGGTCGGCGGTGGCGACCCACGGCTCCAGCTGCGGCTCGATGCGCGCGAGCTGGGCCGCCACGTCGGCGTGCTGGGCGCGCATCTGATCGACGTGCAGAGTGCATCCGGGGTCGCGGGACGTCAGCCTGTCCCACAGGGCGATGTCCTCGGTCTCGTGATGCATGTGCAGCGCGAAGAAGTCCAGGTTCGCGTACCGACCGACGATCGCCGCGCGCTCCACATCGCCGGCCTGCACCTCACGCACCAGCATCGGCAGCTGCGTGTACAGCCAGCGGAAGATCCGGTGCACGAGAATCAGGCCCGACGTGTCGCACCCCGCGTGCTGGCCTTCCGGCATCGCTCCGGACGACGGCAGCTTCGTAGCCATGGCGAACCCCCAGTCCCCACCGACCGCGCGCACCGGCCCCACGCCGGGGCGCACAGCCGCACGATACACCCGTCGCAGGGCCGCGCACAGCACCTCGCTCGGAGCGCGGAAAGGCCCAGGTCCCCGCGACGTATCGCGAGGGCCTGGGCCTTCAATTCCGATGACAGCGGTTGGTGGAGATGGGGGGAATCGAATTCTGCCTACGCCTCCACGCCGTTTCGCGGAATCTGGCCCAGAACCGCGGAATTACGCGAGTTCTCAGGCCTTCTTGAACCGTCCCGAACCGTCTGGATCGGTGCCGATTCTCCTCGATTGTGGGCAAATTGTGGGCAAATCGGATGCCGCGCCTCCCCCGCGCGCTCAGATTGAGGTCGCTCCGACAGTCGGCCGAGTCAGTGGTCGGGGTCGGCGTCGTGCCCAGAGCGAACGGTTGCTAAGCGGAGCGCGGAGCGCGGAGTCTGCAAAGAGCGAGCGGCGGGAACGGAGCCGGGCCCGAGCACTATCCTCTCGCCGTCGGAGCACTCATCGAGGTGTCATCTCGATCGCGTCGCTAGAGTTCGATCGGCCCGGGCGATGGAACCTCGTCCGGCAGCCCGCTCTCGAGGATGGCGACGACCATCTTCACGCCACGGTCCGAAAGGGCATCTCCCGGGTAGAAGTCTTCGTAGAGCTCTTCGGCTTCATCGAGTGTCGTGACGTCGCACAGTCGCAGGAGCTGGCGGATGTCGTTCGTATCGCGACCGGGCCGGTTGGCGCGCAGCTTCATCGCCAGCATCGCTTCCTTCGCCGCAACCTGGATCACGATGCCGTCGTGGTCGTAGATGGTCTCCCACTCGACCGCCCTGCGGCCGAACGTGGGAAGCGCATCAGCCGTTTCGACGTCGAAGTTCAGCCAGCCTGGATCCCACCCGCGGGACTGAGCCACCTTCGCGGCAGCCGCTGTGACTTCGTCGTCGCTTCCCGGATCGATGTGGAGCGAGTCGAGATCCTGCGTCGTGCCACGGTCGAAGTAGCGGAGCGCCAGAGCAGCTCCACCGACGATCCGGATACCTGCGACCTGGTGAGAGGCGCGCAGCTCCGTGATGAGCGCCCTGAGCCCGTCGAGGATGTCCTCTCTGCCGAGAGTCGTCGCCATGCTTAGACGCTCGCGAAAGTGTCACGCCAGACGAGCACGCCGCGCTCGGCGAACTCGTCGGGCACTTCCGACGTGGGCGGAGTCGGGTCGGCCGGGTCGACCTCGAGCGTCGCGGGCGTACGGAGAAATCGGCTGGGATCGGACACCCACTCAGGTGCGGGCAGCCCTTCCTCGCGCAGCCGCCAGGCGACGAGACCGGCGAGCGCGGCATCCCACACGTGATGCTGCGTCGATTCCGGCTCGGCGAGGCCGAGAATTCCTCGCACCAGTCCTCGCTCGGCCAGCAGATTGTCGTTGAGCTGCAGCAACGCTCGAAGAGCGCGCTCTCTGTCGCCCTCAGCGAGCCGACGCCGGATCTCGTCAGCCGCACTCGCCGCGTCGTCGCGCTGAGTAGGCGCGGAGTAAAGCCGATGTCCCGCTCCTGCGAGCAGTCGCTCTACCGTGGCGAACTCCGTATCGCGGCCGCCCTCAGATTTGGAAACACGGCTCTGATCGATGCGAGTGCGCTCTGCTAGTTGCGTCTGCGTGAGTCGCCGACTCTTGCGAGCGGCGCGGATGAGCGTTGAAGCAGTCATGGCACCCTCCGATCAGCGGTATGACTTCAGAGTCATATTCTAGCCCCTAGTCCGCTGCGCCGCTGCATGGCTGTCGCCTCAGGAGGACGAACCAACACCCCGGCCGACAACCCCGTCGGCTGGCGACGTGTGACTCTCTAGCTTTCGCGGGCGACAGCGCGCTTGCTCAGCGCTTGGCGACTGAGGCCCGTGCGCATCGCCAGTGAAGACCAGGGCACGCCTTGATCGCGCAGGTCTGCGATGAGCGAGTCGCGCTCGCGCAGTAGCTTTGCCTCCTCTCGATGGAGCTGGACGAGAGATTCCGACAGATCGCGGAGGCGGCGGAGGTCCGCTTGCTGAGCGCGCTTCTTCTCCCATGGCGTCGCCGATAGACGCTTCACCCGCGGCGTCAGACGTACGGTTTCCGCGACGTAAGTCTCCCCGTCCGGCAGAGGCCTGGGTCGCCGAAACGAACTGCCACCCGGGACGCCGACTACCGGCGAGGGCGCCGGTGAGTCGCGTTCCACTAGTCCGGCAGGTGCGTGAGTTGTGGGGCTCGGGTCGCTCTCCGCGGCAACGGCGGCAGCGCGTTCCGCCGCGGCTTTCCGCTGTTTGTAGCGCCCGCGAGTCATGCAACCAGGTTGACACGCGATCGCACTCGGTTCAAGGGATCGCAGGCTGCCCACAGAAAGTGCCTGCGTGCATCGCTCCTTGTCGCTTGAGTTGCGGTCTGCCGCACGGCACACTCGAACCTCCGTCTTTGGCGCTCGCTGCAGCCTCGGCAACGGGCGCTCTACTCCAGCTAACTGGACGCTGTTTGCGAGGCGGGAGACTCAACTGGTGGGGGGCGGGCAGTCGCGGGGTCTACCAGCGACTGGAACCACGACAGCACAACCGACCAAGTCGACCCCGACGCCTTTGCCCGCGCATGTCATGTTTTCGCGCCGGCGTCTCGCCGACGGGTCACCTCACGGATCGAGACAGGGAACTCCGTCGGTGTGGGTGATGGCGTACTCCGTGATGATGTAGCTCTTCCCATCCCATTCGATCAGGAATTGACCGAGATGTCTTCCTTGAGCGTCTGTGGCTGGGACCATTACGGACTCATGCGGTGCTGCGTTCTCTTCGATGATGGGCAACCCTACGAGCGCCGCCTCGAGTGTCCGAATCACATCCTCCGGAGTAGAACGCTCTTCCACGCGTCCCGGCGCATGCTGAAGGGTCCGATGGCCGCTTAGCATTTCTTCCAGCACCGCTCGCCTGGTTGGCTGCCCACCCCCAGGGACCCAGGTTAGAAAGGCGGACGTGCCGCACTCGAGGTCGGTAGTGACGTCGGAGGCGGGCAGACTGGACGAGCGCGAGACCTCGGCGTTACCGCCGCTTGCGCAGCCGGTCAGCAAGAGTCCTGCGACCGCGGTTACCGTAGCCGCACGTTGCAGTTCGATTCGCATTGGAAGCTCCTAGTACCTGTAGCTCAAACTGGAGTTATCCCAGCTATGAAGCGTTCTCCAGTGAGAGCGATGATCGCCCGATACAAACGCGCACATCGTCGCCTGATCGAGCGCGTTGGCACAGGTGGCGAGGTCGACTGCCTTCGGCGTAGCGTACGAGTCACGATGCTGATCGGTGCGTTGTGGATGCGCAATCCCGACCGCGTGCCCAAGTTCGTGCAGCATCACGCCCCCGGCATCCCACATCTTGCTGCACGTGTAAGTGCTTGTTGAGGTGCACCCTTCCCACAAGGCGCGGCGGGAGTCTTCCTGCGTGAACCAGTCGGACCGTATGTCAATGTCGATGTATACCGACCCAGGAAAAGCAACGGTCGGAGTGCCATGCATCGTCAAGCAAGTGCTCGACATGTTTACGCGCCCAAGAACCCCAGTGCCGTACGCATCTAGTTCTGAGATGCGGAATGCAATCGCCGCGGTATTGCTAGGGCTAATTACCCCGATCCAGTTCAGAAAGTGGGGTGTTGGACTTGCGATGTCCAGAGCGGAGCTCATCCGTGTGGTCGCATCGATGGCTCGGCCATAGAAGCTATTTATGACTCCGTCGCCCCAGCCGTCGGCAGGCGGACTGATGAACCCGACTCTCACATGGTCTACAGCGAGCTTACTTTCCTGCGAGCACTGAAACCATCCGTATGGACTCTCGTGGGCAACCGCCGACTCTACCCAGTTGATGGAGCTCATCCCCGAGACAATTAGAACCAACCCAAGGGTGAACACACGGCGTGAGCGCCCTTGTTTCATGCGTCGAATGTATGGTGCCTCACTAGGCCTTTTCAAGGCCCGGCGAGACCTCAACGGACTCCCGGGCTGCTATGCCTCGAGTCTGCAACTCGTCGGAAACGCTTCCGAGGGCCAGCGAACGCACGAAGCGCCACGTGCGTTGCTCCGCTGAAGCTTGTCGGTTAGGTCGCCGCGAACTGTGCGCACGATCGGCGACTTGTGCGGTTCACTGCGAAGCGTAACCGCCGAGGGGCTCGCCAACCGTATTGGAATGGCCAATGCTGGGGTGGGCTCAGCGTACGAGCCAGACCTAGCATGAACGGCGAGTCAGCGCCCCTGAGAGGCCTTGCTCAGACCCCGGGCCGGTTCATGGCCAGTTGACGCCGGCAACCGCCCCCTCGTCTTCTGGCCGGCCGTGGTGCCAACCGCCACTGCGCGTCCTCGCATTGGACTAGCCTTGCGCCGAGGAGCAGATGGGAAGCATCGCGGCGTATCAATCAGCGGCAGGGCGGCGCTATCGCGTCCGCTGGCGCGACGACACCACACACCGCCAGGTAGAGAAGCGCGGGTTCAAGACGAAGCCCTGGCGCGTGTACGTACTCCCCCGCTGGTCCGACACCCGCATCGGCGACATCCGAGCGTCTCAGGTCGAGCAGTGGATCCGTGAACTCTCCGAGGGCACGGCGCTCACGAGCCGCACCAAGAGCAGCGGCGTGGCAGGGAATCCGCGATCGGCAACGGTCGTCTACCGCGCCCTCGGGGTCCTCGCCGGCATCCTCGACACTGCCGTCCGCGACGGACGTACCCCCGCAACGTCGCGCGCGGCGCGCAGAACCTGCCGACGAAACGATCCGAGAAGCCGCGACGGTATCTGACGCACGACGAGGTCGTGCGGCTCGCCGAAGCGGCGACGACGCAGACCTATCGAACACTCATCCTGGTGCTCGCGTACTGCGGCCTGCGTTGGAGCGAAGCGATCGGCATGCACGTGCGCGACATCAACTTCGAGCGCGACCGCATGCATGTCAATCGCGCGGCCGTCGAGGTCGAAGGGCGCATCGTGGTCGGAGCGCCGAAAAACTGGGAGCGGCGGATCGTCCCGTTCCCCGAGTTTCTGGAGGCGCCGCTTCGCGAGCTCTGCGACGGCAAGGGGCCGGACGACCTCGTGTTCACCGACCCCGACGGCAATCACCTGCGACGTGCGAAGACCAGCCTCGGCACGACGTCATGGTTCAGCGCCGCGCTCGAGCGCTCGGGGGTCGAGCGACTCACCCCGCACGATCTCCGCCACACGGCCGCTAGCCTCGCGATCTCGTCCGGCGCCGACGTCAAGGCGGTACAACGGATGCTCGGTCACAAGTCCGCGGCAATGACACTCGACACATACGCCGATCTCTTCGAGGACGACTTGGCCGACGTCGCCGCACGTCTCAACCAGGGCGCTCTCGCCGCCGATGTGACCCGACTCATTCCGGTATGAATGTGGGCGAGTCCGAGATGTGTGGGCAAATTGTGGGCAGATCGCGAGACGTCGCCGAACTCGCCTCAACGAAAAGGGCCCGAGACTCGCGGAATTCCGCGGGTCTCGGACCCTCTTCTGTGACAGCGGTTGGTGGAGATGGGGGGAATCGAACCCCCGTCCATCGCTGAGTAACTGCGGTTTCTCCGGGCGCAGTCTGTGAAGACGTTCTACTCGGCTCCGACCTTTGTCACAGACACCTAAGTCGACGAGCCCATCCTGATAAGAGTCCCGCGTGGCGCTCAGGCGACGTCACGCAGCAAGATCCCTAGATGACGCCAATACCCGTGACGGGATCAGTCACGGATTGACGGCGTCGGGCTCGCTGCTCAGGCAGCGAGGGCGAACGCGGACTGCTTCTTTTCGGCAGTTATTGGTTTGCAAGGAGCGTTTACGAGATAACCCTGCATCCTCGGCCCGCTTCACGCAGATTCGCAGGCGATGTCGAAACCGATCATCCCCGTGTCCTCGAATCGAGGTGGTTCCTTCTCGCGAAGGGCCGCTGTCACACTGTGGAGTTGCCAACACCCGGGTGCCGAAGCATCCGAGCACATCAGTCTACAACGGATGCCACGCCCCCCGCCATTCCCGGCCACTCTCCACAGCCGCGTACGGTGCGGCCGCTCCCGCCGGTGCCGGGCACGACCTTCACTCGCGCTGTCCGCCTCAGCTGCCGCGGGTGCGGGGCGACAGGTCGGGCAAGGCACGCGTGCCGAAGTCGTGGCGGAGCGCGCTGAGGGCGGCGAACCACCCGGGCAGCCCGTGCACGCCGGGTCCGGGTGCGGTCGACGCCGAGGCGAGGTAGACCCCGGGCATGGGCGTGCGCCACGGGTCGGGGCTGAACACCGGGCGGCCGAGGATCTGCGGGAAGGTCGGTGCACCCGCGGCGATGTCGCCCCCGGGGTAGTTCGGGTTGTGCCGCTCGACCTCACGGGCGCTGCGCGAGCTCGCGGCGACGATCGTGTCGCGGAAGCCCGGAGCGAAGCGCTCGATCTGCCGGATGACCGCTTCCTTCCGGTCGACGGGGCTGCCCGCGGGAACATGCGTGTACGTCCACAGCGTGTGCATCCCGGCCGGGGCGCGGGTGGCGTCGAACAGCGTCGGCTGCGACACGAGCACGTACGGCCGCACCGGCATCCGCCCGCGGTTGACCTCATTCTCGGCCCCCGCCACCTCGGCGCGCGTTCCGCCGACGTGCACCGTGCCGGCGTGGCGCAGCTCGAGATGCGACCACGGCACGGGCTCGCTCAGGGCGAAGTCCACCTTCGCCACGCCGTCGCCGTACCGGAAGCGCCGCAGCGCCCTGCGGTACTTCTCGGGCATGGCATCCCCCGCCATCCGCATGAGCGCCTTGGGTGTGACGTCCAGCACGGTCACGCGGGCGGCGGGCAGCGCCGCCAAGGAGGTGACCTCGTGGTCGAGCACCACCTCACCACCGTGCGCACGCAGGTCGTCGACCATCGCGTCGATGATCGCCTGGCTGCCGCCGACGGGGATGGGCCAGCCGCGGGCGTGTGCGTACGCCGTGAGCGCCAGGCCGGCGCCCGCCGCGGCGACGCTCGGCTGCGGCAGGATCGTGTGCGCGGCGACACCGGTGAGCAAGGCGGGAGCGACGTCCTGCCGGAAGCGGGCGTTCCACGTGGGTGTCCCCTGCTCGAGGGCGCGGAGGCCGAACGCCACGGCGGTCGCGGGATCCTGCGGCACCTGCAGCAGTGCCGACCCGGTGAAATCGGCGACCTCGGTCGCGCGCGCGACCAGCCCGCGCATGAGCTGCTCGTAGGCGCGGCCGTCGCTGCCGAGGTTGTCGCGCGTGCGGGCGAGGTCACGGTACGCGATGCCGGCGCGCCCGCCGTCCAGCGGATGGCCGAACGAGATCTCGGGAGTGACGAACTCCACGCGGTCGCGCAGGCCGAACTCGCGGAAGAACCGCGACTCGAACGCCATCGGGTGCACCGCGGAGCACACGTCGTGCAGGAAGCCCGGAATCGTGAGCTCGCGGGTCGCGGCGCCGCCTCCCGCCTGATCGGCGCGCTCGAACACGCGCACACGCAGTCCTGCGCGAGCGAGAGTCACGGCGGCCGCGAGGCCGTTGGGCCCCGCGCCGACGATCACGGCATCGAGTTCCTCGCCTCCCGGCCGGGCGCGCGTGCTCACGGCGATGACGCCTCCGCATCCGGAGTCTTCGCGGCTGCCGGCTTCCTGGCGGTCGGCTTCGCAGCATTCGGCTTCGCGGCGGTCGCCGTCGCGCTGGACGACTTCGCAGCGGTCGGTTTCGCGGCGGTCGGCTTCGCGGCCGCCGGTTTCGCGGCCGAGGCCGTCGAGGAGGCGTCGTGCGACTCCTCCCCCGACGCTGCCATCTCCTTCTCGGCCGTCGACGCCGAGGTGCGTCGCGTCGCCCGGCCTTCCGCGAGATACGCCAGCCGATGCAGCGTCTCCTCGTTGCGCCAGTGCAGCGGGATGTCGAGCAGCGGCGCCGGCACCAGCCGCCCGGGACCGGCGACCGCCTCTTCCTGGATGCGCACGACGCACTCCTCGCCGCGGGGCTTGACGTCGATCGTCACGCGCGCCTCACCGATCGGCCAGCCGCGAGCCCGCATCACCATCTTCTGCGACGGCACGTACTCCTCGACGACCGTCTTGTCGTCGATGAGCACCGGCCAGATGCCGAACGAGTGATGCACCTCGGACCCCGCCTGCGGCCACCGCTCGTCGACCTCTCGCATGCGGGACGCGCCGACGACCCATGCGGGGTACAGCCAGCCGTCGCCCAGCACCTCGAACACGTCCTCCGGCGTGCACTTGAGCACCCTCACGTTGCGGGACATCGCCATGCTCCTGTCGTCGTGGGTCTGCCGTGTGCACGACGATAGGCCGCAGTGGCGGTCGTGCGGAGCGGCTTGCGCCGCGGCCGAGCATGTGGCAGTCGCGGCGGCCACGCCGCCCTGCGGTCGTGCGCGCCCCGACCGTCACGCGAACCCGAGCTCACCTCGCACGATCGAGTCCCCGGAGTGGTCGGGATCGCCGTCCTCCGGCTCCAGTGAGATGTCGACGAGCACGTACTCGCGCAGGTCGATGTCGTCGGGAACCTCGAACACGCCGGTGCTGCCCTTCAGCACACCCAGGCTGACGAGCGCGGAGGCGTCGGCTTTGATCAGCCAGACCTCGCGGAACCCGTCGCCCTGCTCGCCGTCGTCGAGGTCCACCTCGACCTGCCGTTCGCCGTCGGGCTTCTCCACCACCACCGCGGAGCCGGAGGCACCCGGATGGGCGGGGAACGCGTCGAGTGTCGCGGAGGCGAGCTCGACCGGCTCGGGCTGACGCACGAAGTTCCAGGTGCCGACCACGGCGACGATGAGAGCGAGGCTGGCCGCGAGCGCGAACAGGAGACGGATGCCGCGTCTGCGGGTGGCCGGCTTCTCGGCGTCCGGCGCGCCGGGCGCGTCCTCGACAGGAGCGGATGCCGCGCCCGCGGCCCCCGGCATCCCGTCATCCGTGTCCGGTGCAGAGCCCTCCGCGGCGCCGAGCTTCACCTCGGCGGCGATGCGGTCCCAGACCCGCTCGGGCGGCGCCTGCAGGTCTCCCAGCGCGACGGTGGACCGGCCCACCACGACGGTGTACTCGAGTTCGGCCAGTTCGAGCGCGCACTCGTCGCACACGTCGAGGTGCGCGCGCTCCTCCGCCGTGGCGGTCTCGCCGAGGGCGATCAGCGAGAGTCGGTCGGGATCAAGATGCGACATGGCCGACCTCCAATCGACTGCGCAGGCGGGTGAGACTTCGCCGGATATGGCTCTTCACGGTACCGAGCGGCATGCCCAGCCTCTCGGATATCTGCTCGTGTGTGAGGTCGTCGTAGAAGGCGAGCCGCACCACGCGGCGCGCATCCGGCTCCAGCCGGTCGATCTCGTCCGCGAGGAGCAGACGGTCGCCGAGGTCGATCTCAGCGCCGACGACGTCCTCGGGCGTGGTGAAGCGCTGCAGCTCCTGCTGCAGCGCCCGCACGCGGGCGCGCGCCTCCAGCGTGTCGGCGATGCGGCGCCGCGTGATCGCGATCAGCCACGTCGACAGCTTCGCCTTGGCGGGGTCGTACGACCGGCGCGACGTCCACGCCGAGACGAACGCCTTCTGCGTGACGTCCTCGGCGTCGCCGCGGTCGCCGACGAAGCGCAGCGCCATCGTGAACACGACCGGCGACCACCGCCGGTAGATCTCTTCGAGCGCTCGCTCGTCGCCGTTGCGGAAGCGATCGCTCAGCTCCCGCTCGTGCGCCTCTTCCACGCTGTGTCCTCTCATCCTCATCGCGGTCGGCGACGTCGCCGGCTCAGGGGATCGGGGTCGCGATGGCGACCACGTTATCGGCGTACCGCCCGCTCGTGGGGTCGAACGCGCCCCCGCACGTGATGAGCACGAGCGCTCTCGTGCCGGAGCGGGCGAACAGATCGTCCACCGGAAGGTCGGCCTTCGGGTAGTAGGTGACCGACTCGACGGAATAGCGGTGCACGGAGCCCGCGGCATCCGTCACCTCCACGACCTCCCCGGCTGCCAGGTCTCGCAGGCGGCTGAACGGCCCGATCGGGTACGAAGGAGCATCCACATGCGCCGAGATCACGACGTTGCCGTCGGCGCTGGCGGGGTCCGACCCGAACCGGTACCACCCGGCGATGGCCGGATCGACGGGGAGCTCCATGAAGCCCCCGGTCTCGACGCCGACCGGGACGACCGGCACATCGACGTCGGCGGAGGCGACGACCACCCGCGCCGGCGGCTGGGGATCCCGCACGGGCGCCTGGGTGGCCGCCGCGATCGGCACGTCGACGGCGGGAGTGGGGATCGGCGTGGGAGTCGCCGTCACCGTCGGTGCCGCCGGTGGCGGGGCGGACTCGGCATCGGCCGAGCCGCACCCCGCCAGCGCGAGGACGACCGCCAGAGCCGTCAGCGCTCCCGCGGTCGCCCTCGCCACGTCGGCCGTCCTCAGCGGTTCGCGCGGGCGCGGACGGCGACGACGGATGCCGCAGCCGCGGCCGCGATCGCCAGCCCGGCGAAGACGAACAGGGACTGCATCATCGCGTCGCGCTCGGCGAGCTGGCCGCCGCTGCCCGAGGGGACCCCGTCAGGAGCCGAGTGCAGACCCGAGATCGTCTGGACAGCGACGGCCAGGTTGTCGTCCTCGAGGCTTCCCCACGCGTACACGATCGTGAGGGCGCCCTCCTCGACCGCGACGTCGGTCGGCCCGAGGACGGGATCGGTGGTGCCGGCGGCGGCGACGGATGCCGAGATGGTGCCGGCCGGCAGGTTCAGCGTGGCCTCATTCGGGTTCGTCAGATCCTCGATCACCGGAGAGCCGCCCGCGAGCACATCCACAGCGGGCGCCGCGGCGACGTGGCGAACGGTCAGGCGACCTTCGCCCGCCGCGGTGGCGGCGGTGTCGTTGGTGAACGGCGTCACGGTCGGGTCGCCGCCCTCGTTCAAGTGGGCCACGGCGGTGTAGTTCTTGCCGCCTTCGAGCGTCAGGGTGACGGGTCCGAGCACCGGCGAGCTGTCGTCGGTGGCGTCCGTCGCCGTCAGCGCGACCTCGTACGATCCGGCGGGCAGGTCGAGCGGGCCCGCGAGGTCGCCCGGCTGGAAGTCGTCGATCGTGAGCTCCCCGTTGACGTACACGTCCACGGGCGTGTCCGGGATGCCGTGAAGCACCGAGAGCTGGGCCCCGTCGGCGGTGGCGGCGGTGGCGGGTGCGACCATCAGACCGAGGGCTGCGACGGCCCCGGCGGCGATGCCCGCGAGAATCTTGTTTCGCACGGTGGTCCTCCTTCGTCGGGGCGACCGGTTCGCCGCCCATTGACAGGTGATTCCCGCCGGCACGCCGGTTTGGATGCAGATGAATGAAGATTTCTCGGCCGATGGCGCGGCGGTGCGTAGAGTCGGCGTCATGAGCGACGTCGTCATCACCGTCCGCGGGGAGCACGAGACCCGCATCGCCCCCGAACGCGCGATCGCGCACCTGACCATCCGCGCCGAGGGACCCGAGAGGGGGGCCGTCGTGGAGCGGATGTCGGCGCTCACCGAGCCGGTACGCGACGACCTGGCGGCGCGCAAGGCCGCCGGCACCGTCGCCGAGTGGACGAGCCAGCGCGTCTCGGTGTGGTCCGAGCGTCCGTGGAACAACGAGGGCCGCCGGCTCGCTCCGGTGCACTATGCCACCGTCGACTTCTCGGTGACGTTCACCGACTTCGCCGTCCTCTCCTGGTGGGCCGGCGAGGTCGCCGAGCGCGAGGGAGTGCAGCTCGGCTGGATCGAGTGGAAGCTGACCCCTGAGACCCGGACCTCCGTGGAGCGCTCCGTGGCGACGGAGGCGGTCGGGGTCGCCGTGGCGCGAGCCGCGGCCTACGCCGGCGCTCTCGGGCTGTCCGACGTCGCCGCGCTCGAACTCGCCGACGTCGGCCTGCTCGACCGCCAGGAACGCCCCGAGATGACGCCGGCGCCGCGCATGATGGTCGCGAAGGCGTCGTTCGCCGCGGATGCCGCGGGCGGCGGCCCCGCCGTGCAGCTGCAGCCTGAGGACATCGTCATCTCGGCCGCTGTGGAGGCGCGGTTCGCCGCACGGTGAGGCCCGGGACTAGTCCCCCAGGCGGTTCCGGGTGCGCATCGCGCGCTCGGCCTCTCGCTTGTCCTCGCGCTCGCGGATCGTCTGGCGCTTCTCGAACTCGCGCTTGCCCTTCGCCACCGCGATCTCGACCTTGGCGCGGCCGTCCGAGAAGTACAGCTTGAGGGGCACCAGCGTGTAGCCGCCGGCGGAGACGGCGTGCGACAGCTTGATGATCTCGTCCTTGTGGAGCAGCAGCTTTCGCGTGCGCTTGGCGGAGTGGTTCGTCCAGTGGCCCTGCGAGTACTCCGGGATGTGCACCGCGTCGAGGAACGCTTCGCCGCCGTCGATGTAGGCGTAGCCGTCGGTGAGGTTCGCGCGGCCCTCGCGCAGCGACTTCACCTCGGTGCCGGTCAGCACGAGGCCCGCCTCGTAGGTCTTCTCGATGGCGTACTCGTGGCGGGCACGGCGATTGGTCGCCACGACCTTCTCCCCGCGTTCTTTGGGCATGGCGACTCCTTATCGGTTGCTGGGCGTATGCGCCGGTTGCTGAGCGTGTCGAAGTGTGCCCCGCGGGCGGTCCCTGAGGACCGACGGCCGCACGGCAGCCTTTCAGTCTACCCCGGAGCGAGCCGCGCGATCACGCGCGGAGCCACCGCCGGATCGCGAATCCCGCCGACAGGGCCGCGAGCCCGATGCCGACCAGGATGAGAACGGGCACCACGAGCCAGGCATCCGCCAGATCGACCCAAGTCGTGACGAAGTCGACCCGGTTGCGCAGATAGTTGTCCACGCCGAAGTGCACCCCCGCGATGACGGCCGCACTGGCCAGGACGGATCCCAGCAGCGCTGCGAACACGCCCTCGAGGATGAAGGGCGTCTGGATGAACCGGTTGGACGCCCCGACCAGGCGCATGATGCCGAGCTCCCGTCTTCGCGCATACGCCGAGAGCCGGATCGTCGTGGCGATGAGGAGGACGGCCGCGATGAGCATCAGAGCCGCGATGCCGACAGCGATGTAGGTCGCCACCGTCAGTGCGGAGAAGAGCGGCTCGAGGTACTGCAGCTGGTCCTGCACCTGCTCGACCCCCGCAGTGCCCGTGAACGCCTCGATGATGACGGCCGACTGCGCCGGATCGACGAGCGTGATGCGGAAGGTCTCGTTCACCTGCTCGGGGGTGACGACGCTGGCGTCCTCCTCCCCCACCAGGTCGAGCAGCTCCTCGTAGGCCTGCTGATGGTCGAGGAACACCATGTCGCGGATGAGGGGCGACAGCGCGCTGCCCTCGAGCTTGCCGCGGACCTCCTCGATCTGCTCGGGCGTCGCCTCCCCGTCCGCGCACGTCGCCTCGTTCGTGGAGATCTCGGTGCACATGTAGATCGCGACCTGCGCGCGGTCCACCCAGAAGTCGCGCATCGTCACGATCTGCATCTGCATGAGGATGGCGGCGCCGACGAACGTCAGCGACACGAACGTGACGAGGATCACCGAGATGACCATCGAGACGTTCCGCCGGAGGCCGGTGAACGCCTCCGACATGATGAGTCCGAACCTCATGAGGTGGGCCCCACTTCGTCGTCGGGATCGGTTTCGCCGAGTCCGAGCCGGTCGGCGAGCCCCAGCTCCGCCACCTCGATCTGGTCGATGACGGGCATCGTCTGCGTCTGCGACGGCACGGCCGCGGCGGGAGGAGCGGATGCCTCCCCGGCCGCGGCGTCCTCGCCCACGGGCTCCTCGACCGCATGCTCGAGCGCCTGGGCCTTCCGCAGCTCGTCCGCCGCGAGCGCCGCCGCGGTCGCGGCCGTGGCGGCCGCGACGGCCGCGCTGGCGACACCGGGAGACACGGCATCCGTCTCTCCCGCCTGCTCGTCGTCACCGCGCACGAGAGTCGGGTCGAGGCCCGCCGCGGCGGCGAGCGAGGCCTCGCGCTGGACCTCGAGCACCGCGGTGAGGGCGGCCACGGCGGCCGCGCCGCGCTCGGGCTCCGGCGTGAGGCTGGGCAGATTCGAGCGGTCGCCGTAGCCGCCGTGCCGCTCGTCGCGCACGATCTCGCCGTGGCGGAGCTCGATCACGCGACGCTGCATCTGGTCGACGAAGCCGGCCTCGTGGGTGGCCATGACCACCGTCGTGCCGCCGGCGTTGATGCGGGCGAGCAGCTGCATGATGTCGATGGAGGTCGCGGGGTCGAGGTTGCCGGTGGGCTCGTCCGCGAGCAGGATCTGCGGACGGTTGACCAGGGCGCGGGCGATCGCGACGCGCTGCTGCTCACCACCCGAGAGCTCGTGAGGGAACCGCTTCTCCTTGCCGGCGAGTCCGACGAGGGCGAGCACCTCGGGCACGGCCTGCTGGATGAAGCCGCGTGAGGAGCCGATCACCTGCAGGGTGAAGGCGACGTTCTGGAAGACCGTCTTGGTGGGCAGCAGCCGGAAGTCCTGGAACACGGCGCCGACATGGCGGCGGAAGTACGGCACCTTGCGGTTCGACAGCGTGCGCAGGTCGCGGCCGAGCACGACGACCCGCCCTTCGCTCGGCGTCTCTTCGCGGAGGATCAGCCGCAGGCACGACGACTTCCCCGATCCCGAGGCGCCGACGAGGAAGACGAATTCCCCGCGCTGCACTTCGAAGTCGACATCGCTCAGGGCAGGCTTCGCAGTGCCGCGAAAGCGCTTCGTGACGTTCTCGAACCGGATCATGGCCTAACGAGCCTATGCGGATGACCCCCGGTGCGGTTCAGCGACACCCGAGGCTGAGGCATCCGCCGTCCGCGGATTCCCCCTTCTGTGATGGGGCCACGCGCCGCTCGCCCGCCCCGACGGAATGTCGTAGGTATGTTCTAGTGTCACAGCATGACCACCTCCGAACCGGACGGCGCGGCCGACGCCGACCCGCACGCGGGCGTCGAGCATGTGGACGACGTGCCGGTCGATGAAGACGCGTGGGCCGGCGCCGCCGCGGCAGTGCCCGACGAGCTCGACCTCGTGACCGAGGTGGACGACATGATGGCGGTCTTCGCCTCGGAGCGCTTCGTCCGCGTCGACGCCCTGCGGCGTCGCGCACTCGCCGACGAGCGCTACGGCGACGCGATCGCCGCCGTCGTCGAGAGGTCGGTGCGGCTGGAGCTCGCGGCGGCGCTGCGCGTCACCGAGGCCGCTGCGGCGCACCTGCTGGGCATGGCCCAGGCCCTCGTGCACCGGTACCCGGCGGTGCTCGAAGCCCTCCACCGCGCCAGGATCAGCGAGCGGCATGCCGAGATCCTGGTCGACGCGCTCGACGGCGTCGAGCCCGATGTGCGCGCCAGACTCACCGAGCGCGCGGCACAGCTGGCCGAGGAGCTTCCCGTCGGCGCGTTCCGCAGACAGCTCAGCAGAATGATCGAGAGCGAGCGCTCGGCGACGCTCGCGGAACGTCACGAGGCCGCTCTTCGACAGCGCCGCGTGGTGGTCGAGCCCGCCGACGATGGGATGGCGTGGCTGCACGCCTTCATCCCTGCAGTGGAGGCACGCGCGATCCAGGGCCGGATCACGGCCATGGCCAGAGTGCTGGGCGCGGCGGCCGATGAGGAGCGCACGCTCGATCAGCGGCGTGCCGACGTGCTCGGCGACCTGCTCGTCGACGGCGACACCGCGGCGCTCGTGCCCCAGGCGCGCGGCATCCGGGCCGCCGTCACCGTCACCGTGCCGGCTCTCGCACTGCTGGATGCGGCATCCGGCCCGGGGGACTCCCCCGACGCGCCGGCGGTGGTCGAGGGCGTCGGGCCGATCACGCTGTCGCGCGCGCGAGAGCTGTGCGGGGGCGCCGACGGCTGGATGCGGGTTCTCACCCACCCCGAGACCGGCGCGGTGCTCTCCGTCGGTCGCGACCAATACCGTCCGCCGCCGGGGCTGAGGCGGCTGGTCCGGTGGCGAGCCGACAGATGCATGGCTCCCGGATGCGGGATCCCGGCCTCCAGATGCGAGATCGATCACACCGTGGCGTGGGAGCACGGCGGCGAGACCTCGCTCGACAACCTGGCTCCCCTCTGCAAGGGCCACCATACGATCAAGCATCACGGCGGCTGGCGGGTCGAACAGGTCGCAGAAGGCGGAGGCGCGCTGCAGTGGACCTCCCCTGCCGGGCGACGCTACCTCGTCACGCCCGAGCGGCGTGTGCCCGTCTTCCGCGCATCGGCCGCCGAGCCTGCCGCACCGTTCTGACGCGGATGCCGCGACGGGCGCGGGTCGGACCGTCCGGTGCGGTCACCCGTGCCCGGCGGAGGTCAGTCGTCGTCGTCCTTGCGCTTGCGCCAGCGGATGCCCGCCGAGATGAACCCGTCGAGATCACCGTCGAAGACGATCGCGGGGTTGCCGACCTCGTAGCCGGTGCGGAGGTCCTTCACGAGCTGCTGCCCGTAGAGGAAGTACGACCGCATCTGGTCGCCCCAGCTCGCGGTGATGGTGCCGGCGAGCTCCTTCTTCTTCGCCGCCTCCTCCTCGCGCTTGAGCAGGAGCAGGCGGGTCTGCAGCACGCGCATGGCGGCAGCGCGGTTCTGGATCTGCGACTTCTCGTTCTGCATCGACACCACGATGCCCGTGGGGAGGTGCGTGAGCCGGACGGCGGAGTCCGTCGTGTTGACCGACTGGCCGCCGGGACCGGACGAGCGGAAGACGTCGACGCGGATCTCGCCCTCGGGGATGTCGACCTCGACGGCCTCCTCCATCACCGGGATGACCTCGACCGCGGCGAACGACGTCTGGCGCTTGTCGGCCGAGCCGAACGGGCTGATGCGCGCGAGGCGGTGCGTGCCGGCCTCGACCGACAGCGTCCCATAGGCATAGGGCGCGTCGACCTCGAACGTCGCCGACTTGATGCCCGCGCCCTCGGCGTACGACGTGTCCATCACCTTGACGGGGTACTTGTGGCGCTCCGCCCAGCGCAGGTACATGCGCATGAGCATCTCGGCGAAGTCCGTGGCGTCGTCGCCGCCCGCGCCGGAGCGGATCGTGACGACCGCGGAGCGCTCGTCGTACTCGCCGTCCAGGAGCGTCTGCACCTCGAGCTGGCTGACGATGTCCTCGAGCTCGGCGATCTCGTGACGCGCCTCCTCGGCGGAGTCCTCGTCGTCCATCTCGTTGGCGAGTTCCACGAGCACGTCGAGGTCGTCGAGGCGTCGCTCCACGTCGGTGACGCGCTTGAGCTCCGCCTGGCGGTGGCTGAGGGCGCTGGTGACCTTCTGGGCCTTCTCGACGTCGTCCCACAGGTCGGGCGCGCCGGCCTCCTCGCTGAGGCGGGCGATGTCGGCGGTGAGTGCCTCGACGTCGACCACGGCCTTGATGTCGGCGAACGTGGAGCGCAGGGCCTGGATGTCGGCGGAGGGATCGAAGTCGAGCATGACACTCCAGACTAACGTGGAAGCGATGACCGATCACGCAGGCGCCCCCACTGCCCGCGACGTGCTGTGGCGGTTCGGCCCGATGATCTACGGCCCCACGGTGCTGTTCGCGCTCGGCGAGGGCGCCGTCATCCCGCTCATCCCCGTGATCGCCGCTCAGCTGGGCGCGGATGTCGCCACCGCCGCCCTTGTCGCCTCGGCGCTCGTCGTCGGGCAACTGTGCGGCAATCTCCCCGCCGGCTGGGCCGTCGCCCGCATCGGCGAGCGTCTCACGATGGCTATCGCCGGGTTCCTCTCCCTCGCCGGTGTCGCCGGCATGGCGCTCGCTCCCTCGCTGGGCCTGTTCGCGACCGCGGTGTTCGTCATCGGGTTCTGCGCCGCCGCGTTCGGACTCGCACGACATTCCTTCATGACCACCCGCGTGCCGCTCGCCTTCCGGGCGCGCGCCCTGTCGCTGCTGGGCGGCACCTTCCGGCTCGGCATGTTCATCGGCCCGTTCGTCGCCGCCGCACTGCTGGCGCTGCTCGGCGACGAGCGCGCCGCGATCTGGTTCTTCGGCGGATGCCTCGTCGGCACGATCCTCCTGGTGCTGCTGGGTCCCGACCCCGAGAAGAAGCTCCTCGTCCCCGGAGCGCCCGGCGCGGGCGACGGGCGCATGGACACCGAGGACACCGGCGAACCCGTCACGGGCTCGATCCCGATCCGGCGCACCGGTGGCTCGGGCAGCACGGCAGGGCCGGGCACGGGCGTGCTGCGCACCATGTGGCGCCACCGCCGTGTGCTCTCCACGCTCGGGCTGGCCGCGGCATCCCTCTCATCCGTCCGCTCCGCACGCCAGGTCGTCCTGCCGCTGTGGGGCGTGTCGATCGGCCTGGACGCGCAGACGATCGCCCTCGTCGTCGGCATCTCGGGAGCGATCGACTTCGCGCTGTTCTACGCCAGCGGTCAGGTGATGGACCGCTTCGGGCGCCTGTGGGCCGCCCTCCCGGCGATGCTGCTCATGGGCGCGGGCTTCGTCGCGCTCGCCTTCACGCACGACCTCCCGGACGCCGCGATGTGGTTCGCGATGTTCGCCGCGGTGCTGGGCGTCGGCAACGGTCTGTCCAGCGGGATCCTGCTCACGCTCGGCGCCGACGTCGCACCGAAGACCGAGCCGGCGGCCTTCCTCGGCTCGTGGCGCACGCTCACCGACGCGGGTGGCGCCGTCGCCCCGCTGCTCGTCTCGGGCATCGCCGCCGCGGCATCGCTCAGTGTCGCGACGGGCGTCATGGGCGGGATCGGCCTTCTCGGCGCCTTGGCATTCCTGCGCTGGGTTCCCCGCCACGTCCCGCGGGCGACCGCATGACCGACGTCGTCGCGTTCTGCCGCAGCCGCAACCAAGGCCGGCGCTGCACGCGCCCGCTCGACCATCCCGGCCTGCACCGGCACCGCACGATCATGTGGACGGATGCCGCCGCCGACCCGCCGCGGTGCCCGGGCTCCGGCCAGCCCAGGGAGCCCGCAGCGACGCTGCCCGACGGCTTCCCGAACGGCCGCGCGCTGTGCCCGGTCTGTCTGCGGCTCATCGATCTCGACGAGACCGGTCGGCTGATCGAGCACGACACGTCCGATCCCGCGGAGACGGATGACGAGGTCCGCCACCGGCGCGAGTGGCTCAACGCCCACGGGTGGTAGCCGGCAGGACGCAACGGAAGACCAGCCCCGCGCGAGTTGTGCGGGGCCGGTCGTTGCGACTCTCCTATGTCACCTTCGGATCACGGTCCGCTGCTGACAGTGCCGCCGTTGCTGACCGTCAGCGCCGACGTCTCGTGGCACGTCCAGTCGATGTCGCGCTGGGCGTCGTTGGTGCTGTCGTAGTTGACTCGCCATGAGAAGTTGCCTGTCGCGAGATAGGCAGTGGTGTTCGCGGTGGTCGCCGTCGGCTGCGCTGCCGTTACTGCCACATTCGACAGCGTGTAGACGGGAGTCCCGCTGCAGGTGCCGTTCGTGTACAGCTCGAAGTCGACGTTGCCCGCCAAGGCGCCCGTGTTGGCCGGCACCGTGATGGTCACGGAGTCGTTCGGAACCCATCGCTGGGCGCTCGTGAGCGACGATGGAACGCTCGTGACGTTCACATCCTCGTTCGTATCGGTGCAGCCGGTGTTGTGGGTTGTCGCGTTGGTATTCGGGAGGTTCCCGCTGTATTCCGCCACCCAGTGATACGACCCGGCTGACGTCGGGGGGAACGAAGCGGTCGCCGAAGCGGTCCCTGCTTGCTGCCCCGTCACGATCGCCGTCGCAGACGAGGTGTGAACGAGGGTGCCGCACGGGCTGCCTGTGATGGCCGGCGCCTTGTACAGCTTGAACGTCACGGTTCCACCGGCGGCAGGTCCGCTCGCCCCAGTGAGGTTGATCACCGGGTCGGCCGGCTGCGTCGCGAGCCCCGTGAGGTTGGCGGTGTCGGTGACAGCGTTGCCCAGCAGCACGTCATCACCGGCGGTGGTGGCGAGAGTCGGTGTCACCGGGGCCACGTTGAAGCACTCCGACATGCTGGAGTCCTCGTCGCCTCCGATCCCATTCGCAAGATCACCGCTGTACACAGCTCGCCAGCAATAGCGGCCGGCAGAGGTGACATAAGCGGTTGGCGACACGACCGTCACTGGATACTCATTATCGACGTCCTCTACGTCGACTATCCCGACATCCGTTCCTCCGGTGGTGCAAAGGGCCGAGCCAGTGACCTTACAGAGGAAGAACTGTACAGTTCCCGCTGGGTCAGGCTCACCCCCCGTGACGTCGACGACGGCGGAGTCTTTGACGGCCAGGATCCCCGTCCCGATGTCGGCATTGCTGGGAACGTTCGTCTCTCCGTCCGAGAGCTTCGGTGTGGTGACGACGCTGCCTTCGCAGTTGCTCAGCTCGGGAGACGGCGCTAGCACTGTGTCCTTGTAATCGGCAGTGTCGGAGTTGCCGGTCACCGTGCTGGGGATCACATTCGAGATGACCAGACACGCCGGAACGCCATCAGACAGGATGGCGGTCAGATCGATGGCCGCCTCGCCCTTGAAGTTATTGTCGCCATAGGCTGCGGCCGACTCAGTTGCGTCGAGCAGTCCGGGCGCACCGAGCACGAGGTTGCCGTTGACTTCGCTCCACGTGCGCAGGTAGAGGTCGGTGCTGTTGCCCTGCTGGTCCCACAGGATCATGAAGTCGCCCGCCTCGCGGTTCGCCCACGGGTTGCAGTTGGCGATCAGCGCTTCGGCGTTCTCTGGCGTAACGGGGAACGTGCAGGTGGTCGGCGCCTTCTGGTGCATGAACTCGAATGCGATGAATCCGCTGCCGTTATTCGAGTCGCGTTCCCATGCGAAGTAGAGCCAGTCATGCTGGGTGACGGGATCCTTTGCAGTGTCAATCCATGCTCTCCTCAGGTCGACCTGCGCATTCGGGTTGGTGAGACCGAGCGTCGGCACGGCGTCGTCGTGGATGACACCGATCTTGGTCGTGCTGGAGTTGAGCGGTCCCAGCTCCTTGACGTTGCCGAAGAAGTCCGGCAACTCCGTGGTGCCGGCGTCCGGTATGAGGGGCGTCGCCGGCGGAATCGCGCCGATCGTGTACGGTCCGTCGGCGGCTGATGCGGCGGAAGCGCCACCTAGTACGAAGGCTGCAACCAGACAGCCTGTGACTCCGGCGGCGATCGAACGTCGCCGCATTATCTGGGACATTGGTCCTCCCCTTTCCCCAGGTCGCCACGCCACTGGTAACGGCATGGCCCAGCGCTTACGCTAGGAACCGCGTGGGGACGCAACCATCGGGTGAACCCGCACCCGGGTTTGGGGAAACTCCTTAGGGTGGTCTGCTCCCGAGCGAGAGGCGCGCGATTCGGGGAGGAATCGTGAGCAAGGAAGAGGTTTTCGCGTTGGTGGTCGCTGGGGATCACGTGCGCGGCGACTATGTGGCGCTCCTGAGCAGGCTGGGCTTGGGTTCGGCGGCGTTCGAGCGGGCAGCTGACGCCGCGCGGTGGCTGAACGGGCAGGCGCCCGCCGTGGCGATCCTCGAGGTCGAGGACGGGGGGTGCAGCTTCCTTCGCGAGCTTCGTGATCGCTACGGACCCGACATGCCGGCCGTGCTCGTCTCGGCCGACCGCATCACGCCGGCCGACGTCGTGGCAGGGCTCCTGGTCGGCGCCGACGACTACGCCGCGGAGTCGATGGACGCCGAGGAGTTTCTGGCGCGCGTCCGCCGGCTGATCGAGCGCACGAAACCCGCGCGCAACGCCACCGCCGACCTCCGCCGTCTGTCGGCTCTGAGCCGTCGAGAGCGCGAAGTGCTCACCCTCACCACCGAAGGATTGAGTCAGAAGCAGGTCGCTGCCGCGATGGGCATCAGCATCAAGACCGTCGGCGCGCACATGCAGAACCTCCTGGCCAAGCTGGGGGTCCACTCCCGAGTGGAGGCCGTCGCGCTGGCCGCGCGTGCCGGCGCGACCGCCGACGAGTGAGGCCCCGGGGTCGCCGCGTCAGCGGAGCGCCGTGCGGCTGGTCGCCGTGGCCTCCAGCCCGAGGCCGTCCGGCACGAACGGGGCGATGAGGGGCGGATGCCACACCCCGGCCACGGTGACCCGCGCGGACACGCCGTCCGGGGTCGACGCCGACACCAGCCGCGCACTCCCGCCGATCTGATCCACCGTCAGCTGGGCCTCGCGACGCACGCCGTCGTCGTCGAGCAGCGCGACGGGTTCACCATCGACCACCGACAGCTCGAAGCCGTCCGCAGCGGCGAGGACCGCGGCATCCGCCACCGCATCCAGCTGCTTCTGCGCGAGATACAGGCTGGTGGCGGCCGTGCACACGAGGATCACCGCGATGGCGAGCACGCCGTAGCCCAGCGTCAGCAGGAGCACGCTGCCCTCGTCGTCGGGGTCGCCGACCCGACGGCGTATCGCGAGGGCCGCCCGCCACCGGCCGGTCATCCTCCGCTCCAGAAACGCGAGACCTTGTGGGCGGCCGACGCCTCGACGGGAACCGCGGCGATGCGATCCAGGCCGAGCACC
The DNA here is from genome assembly GCF_037083505.1 of Microbacterium sp. CCNWLW41. Taxonomy (NCBI): domain Bacteria; kingdom Bacillati; phylum Actinomycetota; class Actinomycetes; order Micrococcales; family Microbacteriaceae; genus Microbacterium; species Microbacterium sp. CCNWLW41. The sequence goes on along the minus strand of NZ_JBAOJP010000006.1, from coordinate 55,733 downwards.
GGCGGCACCAGAGGGAGTGAGACGGTGGTGCGGACCGTCACACGCAGCATCGCCCCGGCACGGGGACAGGATGCGCCCTCCGGCGCGCACGCGATCGCGAGATCGACCTCGGCGAGGTCGTACTCGTCCGAGACCGCGGCGACGACGGCATCCGCCCGCTGCCGGGCGTCGGCGGCATCCGCCGCCGTCGACACCGCCCGCGCCACGTGCCGCGCGGCCGCCTCGGCACCGAGGCTCTGACCCTGGATCATCCCCAGCGCGACCACGAGGTAGACGAGCGGAACGAGCATGAGCAGGCCGACGAGGATGAACTCGAGCGCGGCCGACCCGCGCTCCCCGTCGTCATCAGTCGAAGGATTCGACCGGCGCATGCGCCGTCACCTCCAGGGCACGCGGGGCTCCGAGCAGGCCGAGGAGCGGCAGCGTCGCAGCGACCCGGACCTCGACGGCGTCATGGCCGAGATCGGCGGTCTCTCGCACGGCGACGTCGCTCGCGTACCCGGTGCCGACCGTGCGGGAGACGATCTCCCGGGTGCGCTCCGCGCCGTCCTCGAGCGTCGTGTCGGCGAGTGCCGCATGGTACGCACCCTCCACCGCAGCATCGTGGATGACGTTACGCACGTACACCGCCAGGCCGAACTGCAGCACACCGAGGGTGAGCACGGTCAGCAGCGTCCCCACCAGCACGAACTCGACCGGGCTGGCACCGGCGTCGTCGCGGAGTTCCGCGGCCAGCCGGGCACGCAGGCCCGCCGTCGCGCGGGCGGCCACGAGACGCACCGGCTCACAGACCGGAGACGCGGCTGATCGCCTGCTCGAAGAGATCGGCGAGCGCGGGACCGGCCATCGCCCAGATCACCACCACCAGGCCCGCTGTCATAAGCGTGATCAGGACCCACCCGGGGACGTCACCGCGGTCGTCGACGGCGAGGTCGTGCATCGCCGCGCGCACCCGCGTGGTCAGCCGCTGCATCCGTGCTTTCATCATTTCTCCTTCCGGCGGTCAGCCGAGTCCGAGTCGAAGCATGAAGATCCCCGGGAACACCGCGAACAGGACGCTCAGGGGAAGGATCAGGAACACGAGCGGGAAGAGCATGTAGATCTCCTTCCGCCCCGCGCGCTCGATGAGGGCCCGCTTGGCGTCCTCACGCGCATCGATCGCCTGCGCCTGCAGGACGTTCGCGAGCGGGGCACCACGCTCGAGGGCTGCGACGAGCTGGTCGACGGCGCGGGCGAGCGCCGGGATCTCGAGCCCGCCGGCCAGGCGCGACAGCGACTCGGACAGCGGCGACCCGGTGCCCACGGCGACCACGACGCCGCGGAGCTCCGCGGTGAGCTCGCCGGCCCCGACCTCGCTCACCCTCCGCAGCGAGTCGAGGATGCCCTCGCCCGCCGAGAGGCACAGTGCCAGGAACTCGAGCACCGTGGGAAGCTCCTCCTCGATGCGCGCGGCGCGCGAGCGCGCCGCGCGGCCCAGCCACGCGTCGTATCCGAGTGCGGCGGCGACCGCGGCCACCGGCGGAAGCAGCCCGAGAGCCGGCGATCCGCGCCCCAGCAACACGAGCACAACGACGAGCGCGCCGCCCCCGCCGAGGCCGACGACCGCCCACGCGAGCTGACGCCCACGGAACGTCGCCGGGTCGATCGTCCACCCGGCGCGATGCAGCCGGCGTGCCAGGACGGCGTCGCCGCCGGCGAGACGCGCGAGCCGGCGCTGCGCGAACGCGGAGCATGCGAAAGCGGACCCGCCGCCGGGAGACACGTCGAGGCCGCGCGCATCGGTGACGTCGCGGACGTACGGGGCGATCCGACGCGCGAGACTCGGCGCACCCCAGCGGGGCGCCAGCGAGAAGAGCAGGCACGCACCCACGCCCAGCGCGGTGCCCAGCACCACGGCGTACGCCATGTCGCTCAGCACGAGACCGCTCACCCGAACCACCGCCGGGGCTCCGGCAGGCGACCCAGCCGCAGCATGAGCCGGTACGCGACGACCGACACGGCGGCGCCCGTCACGATGAGCGCGATGCCCGTCGGGCTGCTGTAGGCGCCGGCGCCCTCGGGTCGCATCGCGAGGAGCGCGAGGATGACCCAGGGTGCGACCACGCCCAGCACGGCCGCGCCGCGGATCCACGACTGACGCGACTCGACCTCCGCCCGCAGGGCGGCGTCCGCGCGCACCGAGGCGGCGAGCGCGCGCAGCACCGGCGTCAGTTCCGTTCCGCCCACCTGGCGCGCCATCCGCAGCGTCTCGACGATGCGATCGGCCACCGGATCGGCCAGAGCCGTCTTCAGTCGCTGGATGCTCGACTCGAAGTGGCCCGAGGCCGAGATGTCTCGGGCGAAACCCGCGAAGGCGGGACGGAGTTCGGCCGGCGCCGAATCGGCGAGACCGGCCACGGCGTCGGGCAGCGACATGCCGGCACGCACCGAGGCGATGAGGAGATCGCAGACGTCCGGCCACAGGCCCCGGCGCGCACGCAGGAGCTTCGAGCGCCGCGCTCGCAGCCACGCGAACGGCGCGGCCGCCCCGGCCGCCGCCGCGACGAGCGCGAGCGCGGCCACGGGCGCGATCAGCCATGCGACCGCGGCGGCCACGACGGCGCAGACTCCGGCGACCACGACCGTCGCCGCAGCCGATACCCGCGGCATGCCGGCGTCCTCGAGCAGGCGCGACAGGCGTCCGCGCCGCGGGGTATCCGGCCTCGGCCGGGTGCCTGCCGGCCACACCCACGGGGACAGCATCAGCAGCAGACCGGCCGCCAGCACGGCACCCCAGACGAACGTCATGAAGGACCCGCCCGGTAGAGCGTGCGCGCCGTGATGACACCGTCCTCCACGCCGGTGGGCTCGACGATCTCCACCACCCGTCGCCCGCCGGTCGATTCGCGCTCGCAGTGCGCCACCAGCTGGACGGACGACGCCACGGCCGGCAGCACGAAGCCCGAGTCGATGTTCCGCCCGGCCAGCAGAGGCAGCGCGGCGAGCTTGCTCAGCGCCTCGCGCGCCGAGTTGGCGTGGATCGTCGCCATGCCCGGCACACCGGTGTTCAGTGCCAGGAGCAGGTCGAGCGCCTCGGCGTCGCGGACCTCGCCCACCACGAGCCGGTCGGGCCGCATGCGCAGCGCCTCTTTGACCAGGCGGCGCAGCGTCACCTCGCCGGTCCCCTCGAGGCTCGGCTGGCGGCCCTGGAGTGCGACGAGGTCGGGGGCGGCGACCGCCAGCTCGAACGTCTCCTCCACCGTGACGATCCGGTGGTCCACAGGGCAGGCGGCGATGAGCGCGCCGAGCAGCGTCGTCTTGCCCGCGTGGGTCGCCCCCGACACGAGGACCGACCGCCCCGCGACGACCGCGTCGCGCAGCATCGTGGCCGCCTCCGGCGCGAGGGATCCTGCGGCCACCAGTCGCCCGAGATCGCGGTAGGCCGGCAGGAACTTCCGGATGTTGACGGCCCAGTGCCGACGCGTGATGTCGGGGATGACGACGTGCAGGCGGCTGCCGTCGGGAAGCGATGCGTCGACGAACGGCTGGCTCAGGTCGACGCGACGGCCGCTGGACTGCAGCATCCGCTCGACGAGGTCCCGCACCGCGGTGTCGGTGAGCATGAGCGGGGTGCGCTCGGGCACACCGCCGCGCGCGACGAAGATCCGGTCCGGCGCGTTGATCCACACCTCCTCGACGGTCGGATCGTCGAGATACGCCTGCAACGGCCCGAACCCGGCGACGGCCGCGAGCACCTCCCGCACGCACGCCGTCTCGTCGTCGACCGGTGCGAGGCCACGCGCCAGCGCGAAGTCGTTGTGCCGGCGGACCTCGGCCCGCGCGATCTGCGCGGCGAACTCGGGATCGCGGGTGGGATCCGACCGCTCCGCGCGCAGCCTCTCGCGGACCCGCTCGGCCACGAGGGTCGCGACGGGAGCGGCGGGAGAAGTCACCCCAGCATCCTGGCAATTCGGCACCGAGCCAGCCGAAAGTTATCCACAGATGCGGCGGACGCCCGAGCGGGGCAGGATGGGAGTCGGCGACGAAAGGGACGACGATGACCACGATGAAGAGAGAACTGACGCCGGGGGCGAAGGCCGGGCTCGGCGTCCTGGGCCTCCTGCAGGCCGCCTTCGCATTCCTCGCCTTCTGGGATCTCGCTCACCGCCGAGCCGAAGAGGTGCGCGGACCCAAGCCGGTGTGGATCCCGGCGATCCTCGTCAACTGGATCGGCCCGGCGAGCTACTTCCTGTTCGGCATTCGCCGCTGAACCCGCCCGCGATCCGGGGGTCAGCCCGACAGCCGATCGGCGGTCCCGTCAGTAGACTGATCCCACTCGCGGGAGTGGTGGAATTGGCAGACACGCAGGATTTAGGTTCCTGTGCCTTCGGGCGTGTGGGTTCAAGTCCCACCTTCCGCACGCGAGCGCTCGCATCCTCCGCCGACTGACGACGGGAAACCCTCATCGTGCATGCTGTTCCCACCGCCCTGATCCCGTGGCTCGACCCGGCCGCCATCATCGGATGGGCGGGCCCCTGGGCGCTCGTCGTCGTCTGCTTCATCGTGTTCGCCGAGACCGGCCTGCTGGTCGGCTTCCTGCTGCCGGGCGACACGCTGCTGGTGATCGCCGGGCTCCTGTCCCACCCCCAGCCGTACGCGCCGCACGGAGTCTTCGGGCTGAGCGTGTGGTGGGTCGCCCTCCTCATCGGACTGTCGGCGTTCATCGGCGGTGAAGTCGGTTACTACATCGGCCACAAGGGGGGTCCGGCGGTCTTCGAGAAGAAGGAGTCCGGCCTCTTCAGCGTCAAGAACGTCCAGCGCACCAACGCGTTCTTCGAGCGCTTCGGCGGGCTCACGATCATCCTCGCCCGCTTCGTGCCGATCGTCCGCACGTTCGCACCCGTCGCCGCCGGCGTGGGCCATATGAACAAGTGGAAGTACACGCTCTACAACTTCATCGGCGCGGTGATCTGGGGCTTCGGCCTGACGATGTTCGGCTACCTCATCGGCTTCATCCCGCCGGTGGCGGACTTCGTCGAGAACTACATCGACCTCATCCTGCTCGCCGCCGTCGGCGGCACCGCGGTCGTGACGCTGTGGCACTACCTCCGCGAGCGCAGCAAGGCCAAGAAGGCGGCCGCGGCGGGCGAGGACGTCGTCACCGACCACGACGAGGCCGAGGCGCTCGTGCTCGACCAGGACGTCTTCGACCGCGGCCCCGAGCACGACGAGGCGCCCAAGGGCTGATCCTCAGGAGGCCTTCTTCTTCGCCGCGGGCTTCTTGGCCGTCGTCTTCGTCGAGGATTTCTTCGCGGATGCCTTGGCCGCCGGCTTCTCGTCGGCGTCGGCGTCGGCGCCCTTGCCCGCCCCCTTCGAGCCGCCCTCGCGCGCCGCCCGGGACTTCTCCACGCTCGCACGCAGCGCCGCCATCAGGTCGATGACCTCGCCGCCGGTCTCCTCCTCCTGCTCGCCGAAGGTCTCGGTGGTGTCCAGCGCGTCGCCCTTCTCGAGCTTCGCCTCGATGAGGGTCCGCAGCTCCTGCTGGTACTCGTCGGTGAACTCCTCCGGGTCGAAGTCGCTCGCGAAGCTCTCGACGAGGGATGCCGACAGCTCCAGCTCCTTCGCCGAGATCCGCACCGGCTCGTCCAGTGCGGGGAAGGCCGCCTCGCGCACCTCGTCGGCCCATAGCAGCGTCTGCAGCACCAGAACGTCGCCGCGCACCCGCAGCGCCGCCAGGCGCGTCTTCTGGCGCAGCGAGAAGCGCACGATGGCCGTGCGATCGGTCTGCTCGAGCGTCTTACGCAGCAGCACGTATGCCTTCGGCGACGCCGAATCCGGCTCGAGGTAGTAGGCGCGGTCGAGCGTGAGCAGGTCGATCTGCTCGCTGGGCACGAACTCGACGACGTCGATCTCACGGCTGCGCTCGGCCGGCAGCGCGTCGAGATCGTCCTTGGTCAGCACGACGGTCCGCTCGCCGTCGTCGTACGCCTTGTCGATGTCCTGGTACGCGACGACCTCGCCGCACACCTCGCACTTGCGTTGATAGCGGATGCGACCGCCGTCCTTGTTGTGCACCTGGTGCAGCGACACGTCGTGATCCTCGGTCGCGGCATAGACCTTGACCGGGACGTTCACGAGCCCGAACGTCAGCGCACCCTTCCAGATCGCCCTCACCACACCAGTAGACACCCGTCACACCGCCCGCGGCTAGCCCTGCGCACCGGGCTTGCACGACAGGGCAGGATGGGCCTATGGCGGGCGACGAGCAGCTGGTGCGCATCGGCGGCCGTCGTCTGCGCATCACCAACCTCGCCAAGGTGCTGTATCCCGAGACCGGCACCACCAAGGGCGAGGTCATCGACTACTACTCGCGCGTCGCAGAGGTCCTCATCCCTCACGTGATCGGGCGCCCGGTGACCCGCAAGCGCTGGCCCGACGGCGTCGGCACCGAGGACGACCCGGGCATGGTGTTCTTCGCGAAGGACCTCGAGCGGGGTGCGCCCTCGTGGGTGAGACGGATGCCGATCCCCCACTCGTCGGGAACCAAGGACTATCCGCTGGTGGGCGACGTGCCGACCCTCGTCTACCTCGCGCAGGTCGCCAGCCTCGAGCTGCACGTGCCGCAGTGGCGGTTCACGCCGGCCGGCGAACGCGGCCCCGCCGACCGTCTCGTGCTCGACCTCGACCCCGGTCCGGGCGTGGGGCTGGCCGAATGCGCGGTGGTCGCCGGCTGGGCGCGCACCATCCTCGTCGACATGGGACTCGAGCCGTACCCGGTCACGAGCGGAAGCAAAGGCATCCATCTCTATACGGCCCTGCCGCCCGGCCAGACGACCGAGCGGGCGTCGGCGCTCGCGAACGAGCTCGCCCGGGCGATCGAGGCCGACCATCGCGACCTGGTCGTCAGCAGCATGAAGAAGTCCGAGCGGCACGGGAAGGTGCTCATCGACTGGAGCCAGAACAACGGCTCGAAGACGACCATCGCCCCGTACTCGCTGCGCGGCCGCGCGCATCCGACGGTCGCCGCACCGCGCACCTGGAGCGAGCTCGACGAGCCGGGTCTCGGTCATCTCGATTTCACCGAGGTGCTCGAGCGGATCGAGACCATCGGGGATCCGATGGCGGCGCTGGGCTTCCAGGCGGGCGGACGGGAGGCGGAGGCAGGACCGCTGTCGACGTACATCTCCAAGCGCAGCGCCGACCGCACGCCCGAGCCGGTGCCCGCCAACCCGCTCGGCACCACCCCGAGCGGCGAGCGCCCGCGCTTCGTGATCCAGGAGCATCACGCCACCGCGCTGCACTGGGACTTCCGGCTCGAGCACGACGGCGTGCTGGTCAGCTGGGCGGTGCCGCGCGGCGTCCCGCACTCGTACAAGCGCAACAACCTCGCGATCATGACCGAGGACCACCCGATGGAGTACGCGACGTTCGAGGGCACCATCCCCGCCGGCGAGTACGGCGGGGGCACCGTGACCATCTGGGACGACGGACGCTACGACCTGGAGAAGTGGCGCGACGACGAGATCATCGCGACGCTCGAGGGGCGGCCGGGCGGCCCGCTGGGGCGCGTCCGCCTGGCGCTCATCCGCACGCAGGGCGAGGGCGAGAAGTCGAGCTGGCTCCTGCATCGGATGAAGACGGATGCCGACGGCCGGCCGCAGCCGGAAGGCATCGTCGTCGAGCCCACACCGCAGGCGGACGAGCCCTCGTCCGCGGGGACCGCCGATCTGCGCCCGATGCTCGCCTCGAGTGCGACGCCCGTCCAGGCGCGGACGGCGGCCCGGGGATGGGCGCAGCGGGACGGGGGCGACACCGCGTGGGTCGAGATGAAGTGGGACGGCATCCGCGCCGTGGGCGCGTGGGATGGCCGGCGCCTCCGGCTGTTCGCGCGGAGCGGCAACGAGGTGACCCACCGCTACCCCGAGCTGACGGCTCTCGACGCGGGCTTGGGCGGGGCGCCCTGCGTCGTCGACGGCGAGCTCGTCGCCCTCGAGCCGGACGGGCGGCCCAGCTTCCCGCTCCTGCAGACGCGGATGAACCTCGAGCGCGCGGGCGACATCGCCCGCGAGGCGCGCCGTACCCCGGTGCGCTACTACCTCTTCGATGTGCTCGCCCACGACGGCGACGACCTCGCCGACCTCCCGCTGCGTGAGCGCCGCGACGTGCTGGAAGCGGTGGCTGCGGCATCCGTCGATCCCATCGCCGTCCCGCCGGTGTTCGACGACGTGGACGCGGCGCTCCAGACCAGCGAGCAGCTGCGCTTGGAGGGGATCGTGGTGAAGGATCCCGCCTCGCGATATCTGCGTGGCAGACGATCGGATGCCTGGCTCAAGGTGAAGCTCACGCGCACGCAGGAGGTTGTGATCGCGGGCATCCGACCGGGGAAGGGCGGCCGCAGCACGACGTTCGGCTCGCTGCTGCTCGGCATTCCCGACGAGGATGGCCTGCGGTATGCGGGCCGCGTGGGCTCGGGCTTCAGCGACTCCACCCTGAAGGCGCTGATGACGACGCTCCTGCCGCTGCGCACCGACGACAACCCGCTCGTGGGCGTGCCGCCGCTCGACGCGCGCGACGCGCTGTGGGTGCGGCCGGAGCTGGTCGGCGAGGTGGAGTACGGGGAGTTCACGCCCGGCGGCATCCTCCGCCACCCGCGGTGGCGCGGCCTGCGGCCCGACAAGCTCCCCGCCGAGGTGCGCCGGGAGGAGTGAGCGCCGTCAGGCGTGGGCCTCGTGCTCCACGTGCCCGGCAGGCTCGAGCTGGAAGGTCGAGTGCTCGACGTCGAAATGCTCGGCGAGGCAGGTCTGCAGCCTGCTCAGGATGCGGCTCGACCGGCCGTCGGCGAAGGCCGCGTCGTCCACGACGACGTGCGCCGTGAACACCGGCGCCCCGCGGGTGAGCTGCCAGACGTGGACGTCATGGACGTCGACCACTCCGGGGGTCGAGAGGATGTGCTCGCGGATCTCCTTCACGTGCGTGCCCTGCGGCGCCGACTCCGTGAGCACCGACACGACCTCGCGCAGCAGGCCGACCGCGCGCGGCACGATCATGGCCGCGATGAGCAGCGAGGCGATGGCATCCGCCTGCAGCCAGCCCGTGGTGACGATGACGACGGCCGCGAGGATCACCGCGGCGGATCCGATGAGGTCGCCCAGCACCTCGAGGTAGGCGCCGCGGACGTTGATGCTGTGCCGCTGCGCGGCACTCAGCAGCCACAGCGCCACCGCGTTCGCCACGAGCCCGACGATCGCGACGACCAGCATCAGCCCGCCCGCGAGCTCCGTCTCGCCGGGGTGCATCAGTCGCGTGACGCCCTCGACCGCCACCCACACCGACAGCACGATCAGGATGACGGCATTGATCAGGGCGCCGAAGACCTCCGCACGCTGGTAGCCGAAGGTCCGGCGGTCGTTCGCCGGTCGCGCGGCGACGACGCTGGCGATGAGGGCGATCACGAGGGCTGCGGCATCCGTGAACATGTGCACCGCGTCGGCGAACAGCGCGAGCGAGCCCGACAGCACCGCGCCGACGACCTGCACGACCATCACCGTCGCCGTGATGGCGAGCGAGATCGCGAGGAGCCGGCGGTTGCCGGTCCCCCGGATGCCCGAGGGCGCGTGGTCGTGCATGAGCCCAGGCTAAGCCCGGGCGCGCCGCCCGACGACGCGTGCGGCGCAGTCGGGAACGATGCTGATTCTCAGTCGCGGCCGGCGCGTCACAGCTCGGCGAGGAGGGGCGCCAGCGCCTCGAAGGCACGGGCACGGTGCGACGACGCGTTCTTCTGCAGCGACGTCCACTCGCCGACGGTGCGCTCCTCGCCTTCCGGCTGCCCGTCGGGGATGAACACGGGGTCGTAGCCGAACCCCCCGTCGCCCGCCGGCGCGGTCGCGAGGCGGCCCGGCCACACTCCCTCGACGACGCCCTCACGCGACCCGTCGCCCGGCACCACCAGGGCGATCGTCGAGACGAACTGCGCGGTGCGGTGGGGGTCGCGGATGTCCGAGAGCTGGTCCAGCAGCAGGCTCAGGTTCGCCGCGGCGTCCTTCGCGTGGCCGGCCCAGTACGCCGAGAAGACGCCGGGGGCGCCGCCCAGCACGTCCACGCAGATGCCCGAGTCGTCGGCGAGCGCGGGAAGACCGGTGTGCTCTGCCGCCGCGCGCGCCTTGATCAGCGCGTTCTCGGCGAACGTGACGCCGTCCTCCACGGGCTCCGGGCCGTCGTAGGCCACGACCAGCAGATCGGGCCGCGTCGCCGCGACGATGGCCTGGAACTCCTCGACCTTGTGCGGATTGTGCGTCGCGAGCACGATCTTGCTCAGCGCCTCCTCGCCACCGGCCGTTTCGGCCAGGGCCTGGGCAATGACCTCGGCCATGTGGTCGGGCTGCGCGGTCACCCGGCACTCCCGCCGCCGAGCGCGGCCAGCTGGTGCTCGCGGAGCTCGGCGCAGCCGTTGACGCCGAGTTCGAGCAGCGCGTCGAGCTCCCGCTTGTCGAACGGGGCGCCCTCGGCCGTGCCCTGCACCTCCACGAACAGCCCCCGACCGGTGACGACGACGTTCATGTCGGTCTCGGCGCGCACGTCCTCGACGTAGGCGAGGTCGAGCATCGGCTCACCGTCGATGATGCCGACCGACACGGCCGACACCGAGTCGAACAGCACGTTCGCCTTCTGCCCGACGAACTTCCTGCCGCGGCCCCACTCGATGGCGTCGGCGAGCGCGACATAGGCACCGGTGATCGCCGCCGTGCGCGTGCCGCCGTCGGCCTGCAGCACGTCGCAGTCGATGACGATGGTGTTCTCGCCGAGGGCCTTCGTGTCGACGACCGCGCGCAGCGCGCGTCCGATGAGGCGCGAGATCTCGTGCGTGCGTCCCCCGACCCTCCCCTTCACGCTCTCACGGTCGTTGCGCTCGTTGGTGGCGCGCGGCAGCATGGCGTACTCCGCGGTGACCCAGCCCCTGCCCTTGCCGGTCAGCCAGCGCGGCACGCCATTGGTGAACGAGGCCGTGCACAGCACCTTGGTGCCGCCGAACGAGATGAGGGCCGACCCCTCGGCCTGGCTCGACCAGCCCCGCTCGATCGTGATGGGGCGAAGCTGGTCGACGGTGCGCCCGTCGGCGCGGGTGATGTCGGTCATGTGTCTCCTCCGGGAGGGTGCGGATGCCTCAGCCGAGGCGATGCGGAAGGTCGATGGCGCCGGTCTGCACGAGGCGCACCGCGCTGACTTCGCGGCCCATCAGGCGATGGGCCAGTCGCAGGAACTCGTCCGCGGACGCACCGGTGGCCTCGTAGACGTGGCGGGGCTCGGCATCCGGTCCCGCGAGCAGGTCGCGCGAGACCAGCTGGCGGTAGACGTCCTTCGCCGTTTCGGTGTCGCTGGACACCAGACTCACGTCGGGGCCCATCACGTAGCTGATCGCACCCTCGAGGAACGGGTAGTGCGTGCACCCGAGCACGAGCGTGTCGACCTCCGCGTGGCGCAGGGGTGCCAGATACTCCTCGGCGACCGACAGCACCTCGGGCGAGTCGGTGACGCCGGCCTCGACGAACTCGACGAAGCGCGGGCAGGCCTGCGCGAAGACCGTGAGCCGCTCGTTGACGCCCAGCATGTCCTGGTACGCGCCCGAGCTGATCGTGCCGGCGGTGCCGATCACGCCGACGCGCCCGTTGCGGGTCGTCGACATGGCGGTGCGCACCGCCGGGTTGATGACCTCCACCACCGGGACGTCGTACCGTTCGCGCGCGTCGCGCAGCATCGCGGCAGAGGCCGTGTTGCATGCGATCACGAGCATCTTCACGCCCTGCGCGACGAGATCGTCGAGCACCTCGAGGGCGTAGCGACGCACGTCGGCGATCGGCTTGGGACCGTAGGGCGAGCGGGCGGTGTCTCCGATGTAGAGGATCGACTCGCGCGGGAGCTGCGCCGACACGGCGCGGGCGACGGTGAGTCCGCCGACACCGGAGTCGAAGATTCCGATCGGCGCGTCATTCACGATGCCCCAGCCTACGCCAGGCGCTGGCTAGGCTGACCCGCATGAGTCCCTCGACCGCCCTGCTGACGGACCGCTACGAGCTCACGATGATCGACGCCGCCCTGCGCGACGGCACGGGCGAGCGCCGGTGCGTGTTCGAGCTGTTCGGCCGGCGCCTGCCCGGCGCGCGGCGCTTCGGCGTCGTCGCGGGCACCGGGCGGCTGCTCTCGCTCATCCGCGACTTCCGGTTCGGCGACGACGAACTGCGGTGGCTCCGCGACGAGAAGGTGGTGGATGCCGCCACCCTGGACTTCCTCGAGGGCTACCGGTTCACGGGCTCGGTGACCGGGTATCGCGAGGGCGAGCTGTACTTCCCCGGCTCCCCCATCCTCACGATCGAGGGCACGTTCGCCGAGGCCGTCGTGCTCGAGACGCTGGCGCTCAGCGTCCTCAACCACGACTCCGCGGTCGCCACGGCGGCGGCGCGCATGAGCATCGCCGCCGGGGACCGCCCGCTCGCGGAGATGGGCTCCCGGCGGGCAGCGGAGCAGTCCGCCGTCGCTGCGGCCCGCGCGGCGTACATCGCCGGGTTCGGAGCGACCTCGAACCTCGAGGCGGGCCGACAGTGGGGCATCCCGACGATGGGCACCGCCGCGCACTCGTGGACGCTGCTGCATGACACGGAGGAGGACGCGTTCCGCGCGCAGGTAGAGGCGCTCGGCGTCTCCACGACGCTCCTCATCGACACCTACGACATCCGCACCGGGGTCGAGACGGCGATCCGGATCGCGGGGACGGATCTCGGCGGGGTGCGCATCGACTCCGGCGACCTGCCCACCGTCGCCGCGGAGGTGCGCGCGCAGCTCGACGAACTGGGGGCGACCGGCACGCGGATCACCGTGACGAGCGACCTGGACGAGTACGCGATCGCCGCACTCGCGGCATCCCCCGTCGACGCTTACGGCGTGGGCACCTCGGTCGTCACCGGGTCGGGCACGCCGACGGCGGGCATGGTCTACAAGCTCGTCGCCCGCCAGGATGCCGAGGGCGGCTGGGTGGCGGTCGCGAAGGCGTCGACCGACAAGGGCTCCAAGGGCGGCCGCAAGGCGGCGTTCCGCACGCTGGACGAAGGCACGGCGACCAGTGAGCTGATCGTCGTGTCGGACGGCTTCGAGGAGCTCCAGACGGCGGCCGCGCACCCGGATGCCCGCCCGCTCCAGGTGGAGCTGGTCGTCGACGGCGAGCCGGACGCCTCCTTCGAGGGTCCGGCGGGCGTCGAGGCGGCGCGCGCCCACCATGCGCGTGTGCGCGAGGAGCTTCCGGTGCGCGGGCTCGCGCTCAGTCGCTCCGACCCGGCGCTCCCGACCGTCTACACCGACGCCGACTGACGGCCGGCCCGCTGCCGGGATGCCTGGCGTCAGCCCTGGAGGGACTCGTAGATCTCCTTGCAGGTGGGGCAGACCGGGAACTTCTCGGGGTCGCGACCGGGAGTCCACTTCTTGCCGCACAGCGCGCGCACCGGCTTGCCGGTGAGCGCGGACTCGAGGATCTTGTCCTTCTTCACGTAGTGCGAGAAGCGCTCATGGTCACCCGGCTCGATGTTCTCTTCTTTGAGGAGCTCTTCGAGCTCGCGATCGAGGGTCGCGATACCGCCCTGGTCGGGGCTGTCCAGCGGGGTGCTCATGGTCTGTCAGTGTACCCGCGGGGACCGCGCTCGGCTCGGTCCTCGTGGCGTCATGTCGACTCCGCGAACTCCATGAGACGTCCGCCGCGACGCTCGAACGCCAGCGAGCCGACGGTGACGCCCACGACGAGGACGCCGAGGCCGATCGCGAGACCGCCCCACAGCGCGGTCGTCGCGGCGACCGCGTCTCCCTGCAGCGCGAGCCAGGCGCACCACACGACCGGCGCCGAGAGGACGAGCGAGCCGACCATCACGACAGCCTGCGCGATCCCGCCCCGCGCGCTCGTGCGCTGCGGCTGCTGGAACGGACTCTCGCCCGGACGCGACACCGCATACGGCGAGACGACCGAAGAGATGCTGGACAGGCCCAGGCCGCACAGGAACAGCGAGGCGCAGACGCCGGCGAGGGCGGGCAGCATCGCCCAGCGCCCGTGGAGGGAGATCGCGACCGGCACCGCGACGGCGAGCAGCGGCACGCCGACGAGCAGCACCGGGACGAGGCGGCCGACCCGGTCCGAGACACCCCGCACGCCGCTGGCGATGTGCATCCACACGGCCGTCGAGTCGTAGGCGAGGTCGTCGTGCGGCAGCCAGCCGAGGAGCAGGGCGGCGAACGGAACCGGCACGAGCGCGACGAGTTCGGGCGGCACGCCGGCGACCAGCAGCGGCACCGCGGTCACGAGGGCGGCGAAGGGGATGATGATCCCGTTCACGACGTAGCGTCGATCGCCGAACCAGTACACGAGGCTCCGCGCCGCGATGGCGCCGCCCGGCGTGCCCGGTGCCACGCCGAACCAGCCGAGCCCGCCCCGCACCCGGCCGGCGGCCGGCCGCTCGGTCGTAGTCAGCACACGCCGGACGATCCACATCCACAGGACAGCCAGCAGCGCCACGGTGCCGGCGGCCACCAGGGCCGACGGCCACGGGTCGCCACCGGACTCCACGATCCCCGGCAGCGCCCACGCGGCGCCCAACGGCGTGAGCGCGAGGGCGCGCACCGCTTGGAGAAGCTGCGGCGGCACGGCGCCCTGCCACTCCAGCGAGGCGAGGAAGACGCCCACCGGGACGACCACCACGAGCACGACGAGCACGAAGACGCCGGAGAGCTCGCGTGACCGCCGCTCGCGGAGGTGCAGCGAGGCCAGCGCCATGCAGACGCGGGCCAGGAGAAGGCAGGTCAGCACCCCGAGCACGACGCTGGAGACCGTCACGGGCGTGCCCACCCAGTGCTCCTCCCACACGACCGCCGCGCTGACGGCGACCCCGACGAGCACCATGATCGGCACGCTGATGAGGCCCGCCACCGCGAGCACGACGGCGAGCCGGCCGGGCGGCAGCCCGAACAGCGTGAACCGGCGCGGGTCGAGGGGATCGTCGACGGCTGCGAACAGAGGCGCGAGCGCGAATCCGAGCGTCACCGCGGAGCCGCCGAGCACCGTGACGACCAGCACCTCGTCGGCGGGCGCGTCGCGCAGGGTCAGGATCCCCCAGCACACCGCGATGGTGGCGGCCACGAGCAGCACGAGTCCGCTGACGACGCGCACGACGTGGCGGGTGTCGCCGCGCAGCGCGCCGAAGAGCAGCGCGACCCTCAGTCGGAGAATGTATGCAGCCACTCGAGGCCCTCCACGTCGCTGAGGCCCCCGGCCAGCTCGACGAAGCGCTGCTCGAGCGTCAGCTCGCCGCGGACCTCCTCGACGGAGCCCTCGGCGAGCACCTGCCCCGCCACGATCACAGCGACCCGCGAGCACACGCGCTCCACGAGTTCCATGCCGTGGCTGGAGAGGACGACCGTGCCGCCGTGCGCGACATAGGTGGAGAGGATGTCGAGGATGATCGCGCTCGAGACCGGGTCGACGGCCTCGAACGGCTCGTCGAGCACCAGCAGGCGCGGCGAGTGGATGAGCGCGCCCGCGAGCATCACCTTCTTGAGCATGCCGGCGGAATAGTCCGACACGCTTCGGCCGAGCGCGTCCTCGAGGTCGAACGCCCGCGCGAGATCGGCGGTCCGGCTCTCGACGACGGCAGGCGGCAGCTTGCGCAGCACGCCGTAGTAGTAGAGCAGCTGGCGCCCGGTGAGCCGGTCGAACGTGCGAAGGCGGTCGGGCAGCACGCCCATCAGACGCTTCGCGGCGAGCGGCTCGGCGGCGGCGTCGATCCCCCCGACGCGGATCGTCCCGCGATCCGGCACCAGCAGTCCCGCGATGATCGACAGCGTGGTCGTCTTGCCCGCGCCGTTGGGACCGACGAGGCCGTAGAAGGTGCCGGCCGGCACCGTCAGGTCGATCCCGTCCACGGCGTGCGTGGCGCCGAAGCTCTTGGTGACGCCCCGGAGCTCGAGGGCGCTGACATCGGAGACCGGCCGACGATCGGGATCGGCGATGACGGATGCCGCCTCCTGCGTCACGGTCGCTGCCGGCGCCTCTGCCTCCGACGCGGGCAGCGGCGGACGCGGCGGCACGACGATGCCCGCCGCGGCGCTCGCGGCCCGCGCGAGATCGCTCGGCAGCGGGGGCGGTCCCGGCTCGGCGGCGCTGCTCGCCGGGGAGCCGCCGCCCTTGCGCGGCTTTCCGGGCTTGCGAGGCTTCTCGGACGCCGGTTTCGCGGTGTCGGGGAGCCGCACGACACGCGCGTCGGTGTGACGGTCCGGCTCTTCCGGATCGATGTCATTCGGCACCGGGAGGGAGGCTGTCACCGGACCACGGTACCAAGCGGTGCTGATCGAAGGGCGGTTCGTTCCGGCGCGTGGCGGCTTACAGCGAAAGTCACGAAACGGCAACGGGCAGGCGGCATTCTGCACCTTCCCAGTCCCTCTCGCTACCATGGTGCAGGCACGAAGGGGTGTCGGGCCGGTGAACCGGCAGTGAATCACGCACTCAGGAGCAGACTTTGACCCTTCAGACCGTCATCCTCGCAGCCGGAATGGGCTCGCGTCTCGGCCGCAGCCTGCCCAAGCCCCTCACGGAGCTCGGCGACGGCCGCAGCATCATGCAGCAGCAGCACGACAACATCCGCGCCGCCTTCGGCCGCGAGGCCCGGATCACGACCGTCGTCGGCTACCGCGCCGAGACGATCGTCGAGGCCTTCCCCGACGTGGACTACGTCTACAACGACCGGTACGACCAGACGAACACCTCCAAGAGCCTCCTCCGCGCCCTGGCCAAGACCGGCAAGGGCGGCGTGCTCTGGATGAACGGCGACGTCGTCTTCGACCCGCGTGTGCTGGGCCGCGCCATCGAGCTCATCGAACGCGACCAGTCGTTCGTCACGGTCAACACCTCCAAGGTCAGCGACGAAGAGGTCAAGTACACCGTCACACCGGAGGGCTTCATCAACGAGCTCTCGAAGACCGTGAAGGGCGGCATCGGCGAGGCCGTCGGGATCAACTACATCTCGAGCACCGACAAGAAGTCCTTCATGCGCCACCTCACGCGCGTCGACGACCAGGACTACTTCGAGCGCGGCCTCGAGCTCGCGATCGCCGAGGACGGCGTTCGGCTCCTGCCGCTGGACATCTCGGACCTCTACGCCGTCGAGGTCGACTTCGCCGAAGACCTCGAGCGCGCGAACCTGTTCGTCTGAGTCGCCGGGCGCGACCTGTCAACCCCACGTCGGCGGTCCGGATCGGGCGCATAGACTCGGCGCGATGACCGACAAGGTTCACCGCATCCACTCGCTTCCCGGCGACGCGCCGTGGCAGGGAGGTCTGCCGCCCACGGGGTCGGACGAGCACCCTCTCACGATCCGCGCGCTCGACCGCGTGCTGGCGATCCAGCGCCCCGTGGTGCTGGCGCATCTGCGCAGCATCCGCCTGCGGCATCCGGACGCCTCCCCCGCCGAGATCGTCCGCATCCTGGAGCGCCGGTACCTCGCCGCCGTCACGACGGGCGGCGCCGCGGTCGGAGCGACGGCCGTCGTGCCCGGCATCGGCACCGGGGTGACGCTGGCGCTGAGCGGCGTCGAGACCGTCGGCTTCCTCGAGGCGACGACGCTCTTCGCCCAATCGGTGACCGAGGTGCACGGCATCCCGGTCGCCGATCCCGACCGCGCACGCGCGCTGGTGCTGACGCTCATGCTGGGCAAGGAGGGCGTCGACCTCGTGTCCCAGCTCGCCGGGCAGGCAGCCGGCCGCGGACCCACCCGGGACCGCTACTGGGGCGAGCTCGTGACCAAGACGATCCCCCGCGCCGCGGTGGGGCCCCTCGTCGACCGCCTCAAGAACTCGTTCATCCACCAGTTCGCGGTGCGCGGCGGGGCGTCGTGGATCGGCAAGGCGCTGCCGTTCGGCATCGGCGCCGCGATCGGCGGCGCCGGCAACCACATCCTCGGCCGACGGGTGCTCGTCGGCGCCCGTCGCGCCTTCGGCGCACCGCCGTGGCAGTTCCCCGTCGAGCTGGAGCCGCGGCCCGGCGCCGACCGCGTCGAGCGACTGGCCTCGCGCGGCATCCGCCGTGCGGGGGCGGCCGTCGCGGGCGGAGTCTCGCGCGGCACCTCGGCGGTGGGCAGGATCGTGCGCCGCGGGAAGCCCGCGCTGGAAGCACCGCCCGACGAGGATTGAGCGCGCACCCCGTCCCGATCGTCAGCGGATGCTGAAAGCGCTTGCATGCGGTTCCTCGACACGCCACCTGCGCGGGCATACGCTCGCAGGTATGGACAGCACTCTGGCGTGCCTGGCGGCGTGGATGCCGCGCCAGCGGTGGTACGCCGCGAAGGGGCGGCCACCCAGCCTGCGGCTGGTGGCCTGGTGGGATCTCGCCCCGGGCTCGGACGATCCCGAGGACGATCTGTCCCCCGCTGACGGCGGCGTGCGCGTGCGCACGTTCCTCGTGGCCGACGAGGGAGCGCTTCCGGCGGTGCTTTACCAGATCCCCATCGTCGAGCGGGCGACCGAGACCGTCGACGCCGATCCGGATCACATCGTGGGCAGTCCGACGCCGGGCGCGACGTTCATCGACGGGCCGCACGATCCGGCCTACGCCCAAGCGCTCCTGCGACTCATCGCGGAGGGCGGCACCGCACGAGGGCCGCAGACCCTCGCGCTCGGACGCCCCTCCGCGTCGGGCGGGCACCCCGGTGCGAGGTCGGCCCGGGTGATGAGCGGCGAGCAGTCCAACACCTCCCTCGTGTACGAGGGCGACGGCATGCCGATCATCTGCAAGGTGTACCGCCAATTGCACGCCGGCCTCAACCCCGACATCGAGCTGCAGGAGGCGCTGGCGGCATCGGGCTCGGCGCACGTCGCGCTGCCCGTGGGATCCATCGAGGGCACGTGGCCGGACCTCACGACGGCGCACGGCTCGGTGCGCGGCTCCCTGGCGTTCGCCCAGGAGTTCCTCCCCGACGTCGAGGACGCCTGGCGGGTCGCACTGCGGGCCGCCGCGCGCGGCGACGACTTCCGCGACAGCGCGAATGCTCTGGGCGCGGCCACGGCCGGGGTGCATCTGGCGCTGGCCAGGTGCTTTCCCACACGGGCAGCCACGGCGGCCGACCGCGCGGCCACCGCGGCGACATGGGAGCGCCGCTTCTCGATCGCCATGGCCGAAGTGCCCGAGATCGCCGAGCAGCGGGAGGCCGCGGGGGCCGTGTACCGGCGGGCGCTGGAGGTGCCGTGGCCGGCGCTGCAGCGCATCCACGGCGATTACCACCTGGGGCAGGTGCTGCACTCTCCGGAGCGCGGATGGATCGTCGTCGACTTCGAGGGCGAGCCGCTGCGACCCATGACCGAGCGCACGCAGCCGGATCTCGCACTCCGCGACGTCGCGGGCATGCTGCGCTCCTTCGACTATGTCGCCGGCTCGCTGCGGCGGGACGATCCCTCGCGGTCGACCGAGGCCGTGCGCGGATGGGCGCGCGAAGCGCGTCAGGCGTTCGTGGACGGATACGCCGCCGCCTCGGGGGGCGAGCTGGACCCCCGGCATCCGCTGCTGGCCGCGCTCGAACTGGACAAGGCCGTGTACGAGGCGATCTACGAGTCGCGCAACCGCCCCACGTGGGTCACGATCCCGCTCGGCGCCGTCGCGCGGCTCGTCGGGCGTCCGGCCGCGGTCGCCTGACCGGCGTGGCCTCAGCCCTCGTCGTCGAGCTCGGCTTCGTCCTCGGGCTCGTCGTCGCGCTCGTCGACCGAGCGGGCGTACCACGCGTCCCACTCGTCCATCAGCCGCTGCACGGCGGCGTGGAACCGCGCGGTCGCGGCGCCCGGCGTCGTGTCGCCGAAGTAGCGCGAGACCCACTGCTCGAGGCGGGCCACCGCGTCGGGGTCGTCCAGCACCCGCTCGGTCTGCGCGACGATGTCGGGGGCGTCCGCGGCGGTCAGCCACTCGCACGCCGACAGGTAGCCGTGGGTGTCGATGGCGGCCGCGGGGTCGGCCGGACGCGTGATCAGCAGCGGCCTGTCGGCCGCCAGCCGGTCGTAGACCATCGCCGAGATGTCGACGACCGCGACGTCGGCGGCCGACAGCTGCCAGCCGAGGTCCGGGCCGTCGTCGAACACGTGCTGCGCCGCAGGATCGGCGGCGTTCGCTGCGGCGAGGGCGGCGATGATCCGCCGGTTCGCGGCGCCGTACTCGGCGTTCACGACCCCCGAACGAGGGTGGGGCCGGTAGATGACGCGATGGCGACCGGTGCGCAGCAGCGCCGCCACGAGCGCCTCGCCGTGCGTGACGATCGACCCGTAGTGGGCCGACGGCCGGTCGCCCTCCCACGTGGGCGCGTACAGCACCACGGTCCGGTCGTCGGGCGTGAACGGCAGCGCCCCGGAGTAGTGGTCGGCCTGCGGGCGGCCGATCGCGATCGCCCTGTGGTCGAGGTCGTAGTCCCAGAGCACCCGCGACAGCCGCTCCCGTGCGGCGTCGCCCGCGATCATGGCGTAGTCGTAGGCCTTGTACTGGTTCGTGGTCATGTACATCTTGTCGGACTCGCCGTGGTTGATGAACACGTGCCAGCGTCGGCCGTAGCGGAACATCTGGAAGTTGCGGGTGTTCTGATTCACGTAGAGCACCACGCGGATGTCCTGCGTGGAGATGAAGCGCTCCAGATCGCGCACCGTCGGCACGAACGCGACCGGCAGGGCGTCGTCTGCCAGCAGCGCCTGCGCGCCCGTCGCGGACCGGCTCAGCACGACGACCGGCCACGTCTTGGCCAGCCCGGCGAGCGGCTTGTACCACTGCCGCATCTGGTACATGTTGACCGCGCCGTCGGCGAAGTACACCGCCACCCGGTAGTGGAACGGCGGATGCTGCGGCCCGGCCGACTGCGTGCGCCTGACGTCGATGACGGCGGAGCGGTTGCGCACCGCCTTCCGTACGAGCGCGATCGCCTTCCTGCCGTCCGAGACCAGTGCCACCCGTCCAGCCTACCCAGGGCACCCGTGACATGATCGACGCGTGCATGTCGAGCAACACGGGCGCAGGGACGCTCCGATCGTCCCGCCGGACGCCGGTGTGAGCTTCGTGATGCCGGTGCTCAACGAGCGGGGCTACCTGCGCCGGGCGGTGGAGACCGTCCTCGCGCAGGACGTGCCGGGACCCACCGAGCTCGTCCTTGCGCTCGGCCCCTCGACGGACGGCACGACGGAGCTCGCGCGGGAATTGGCCCGGGAGGACGAGCGGATCATCCTCGTCGACAACCCGGCGGCCGACATCCCGATCGGGCTGAACCTCGCCATCCGGGCCGGCCGCTACCCCACCGTCGTGCGCGTCGACGCGCACTCCGAGCTCGACCCGAGCTACGCCCGCAGGGCCCTGGCGTCGCTCGACCGCGTGCGCGCGGCCAACGTGGGCGGGGTGATGCGCGCCGACGGCCGCACCCCGTTCCAGCGAGCCGTCGCCCGCGCGTACAACTCCCCCATCGGCCTGGGCGGCGGCGCGTACCACGGCGGCACGCAGGAGGGCGAGGCGGAGTCCGCCTACCTCGGCGTCATGCGGCGCGCCGTGCTCGACGAGGTCGGGCTCTTCGACGAGAGCATCCGCCGCGGCGAGGACTGGGAGCTCAACCTGCGCATCCGTCGCGCGGGCTACCGGGTGTGGTTCGATCCGGCGCTCGCGGTCACGTACTGGCCGCGAGAGAGCTGGACGAGGCTCGTGCGGCAGTTCGCGGCGACCGGCCGGTGGCGCGGCGAGCTGGTGCGGCGCTTCGGTCGAGGCAACTCGCTGCGCTTCTTCGCTCCGCCGCTCCTGGTGCTGACGATCCTGCTCGCCGTGGTGGTGGCGGCCCTGCAGCTGACGGGCGTGCTCCAGGGGTGGTGGTCGGTGGCGGCATCCGTCGTCTATGTGCCGCTGGTCGTGTACGCCGCGCTCGTCATCGGCGTGGCGCTCGGCCCGGGCGGGGGGCGCGGCTGGCGCGACAAGCTCTGGACGGCGGCGGTTCTGCCCACGATGCACCTCGCGTGGGGCTGGGGATTCGTCGTGGGGATCATCCGCGGCGCCCACGACACCGTCGACACCTCGCGGCTCGGCAGTCGCAACACGCCGCTGCCCTGACGGGGTCTCAGGGCTCGATGAGCCCCTGATCCAGGATGCGGGCGACCACGCGCTCGGCGGCATGGCCGTCGTCGCGGGCGTTGAACTTCGCCCGCCAGAGCTCGTACCTCTCCGCGTAGCGCTCGCGGTCGTCATCGGCGAGGGCGGCGGCGAGCTCGTCCTGCGTGCGAACCATGGGGCCCGGCGCGTGCTCGGCGAGGTCGAAGTAGAAGCCGCGCAGCTCGCCGCGGTAGTGCTCCATATCGGGCACGAGGAAGTACATCGGCTTGCCTGTCACCGAGAAGTCGAACATCACCGACGAGTAGTCGGTGATGAGCGCATCGGCGACGAGCAGCAGCTGCGACGTGTCGGGGAATCCGGTGACGTCGATGACGCGCGGTCCCTCGGCGTCGCGACCCGGCAGGAGCGTGCGGGAGTGCCCGCGCACCAGCACGACGGAGTCCGTCGCCGCGGCGAGCGCGACCGGGTCGACGAAGTCGACGATCTGCTCGCGGTCGTCCCGCCACGTCGGCGCGTACAGCAGCACGCGCTCACCGGGCCGGATCCCGAGCGCGCCGCGCGTCGCGGACCCGTCGCCGCTCGCGAGCACGTCATTGCGCGGATACCCCTCCACCCAGATCGGCCGGCTGAGGAACGCGTACGCCTTGCCGAGGATGCGGGCGGCATACGGGTTCTGCGCGAGCAGGATGTTCCAGCGCCGCGACTCGCGCACCACCGCGGCCATGCGCCGCGGGTCGAAGCCGGGGCGGTGCAGGGCGAGCCGCTTGAGGGGCGTGCCGTGCCAGGTCTGCAGCACGACCTGCCCCTTGCGCCGGGAGAATCGCCGGCGGAGCCAGTCGTTCACGACGAGCAGACGCGCGGCGCCCCGCGCCCGCCACCACTCCGGGGTGCCTTCGACGACGGCGATCGCGCCCTCGGGAACTGCCACCGAGAGATCCACGACGCTCCAGTAGCGCGTCACGCCCGGCGCGCGGCGCGTGAGCTCCCGATCGATCGCGAGCGGATTGCAGCTGGCGTTGCGCCCGTAGAAGCTCTCGAAGAACACCGCGTTCTCGAACCCGGACGCCGGACGGGTGGCGTAGCGGCGCTCGAGCGCATCCTGTCCCTCGCCGGAGTCGTAGGCGGGGTCCATCGGCGGTCCCACGCGCAGCGTCCACTGCTCGAGCTCGGCACGCAGCGTTCCGAGCTGGGTGAGCGGGAGCGCGTCGGGAGCAGGGATGCCCCGGTCCGCTGCATCCGTCACCCGGACCTCGTACGTCCCGGTCGGCAGCGGCAGCTCGGGCCCGCCCCATCGCGCGGCGCGGAGGGGCAGCGTCGCCCGCCACGTCTTGCCGCGGCCGCTCAGACGTGCGACGACCCGGGCGCGCGCGCCCACGAGCTCGACGGTCGCCGGCCGCTCGCCCTCGCCCGAGAGCACGAGCGCAGGTCCGCCGTCCGTCGTGAAGCGCGCGTCGGTCATCCGTTTCCTTCCCTCGGGCGGGCGTGGGCGGCCGCACCGGCCAGAATCGCACGGTACACCCTCTCGGCGTTGCGGCCGTCCCGGTGCGCGTGGACACGCGCGCTGAGCGCCATGGCGTGCTCGACGCGCCGCTCGCGCTCCGACTCGTCGCCGAAGAGCGCGTCCAGCTGCGCGGCCGCCTGGCTCCAGTCGACGGCCCACTCGTCGCCCGCGACATCCCGGTATGCGCCGTAGAACCCGCGGCGCTTCGCGTAGTCGACGACGTCGGGAGCGAGGAACAGCGTCGGGAGCGGCACGAGGGCTGCGTCGAACGCGAGGGAGGAGTAGTCGGTGACGAGGGCGTCGAGCCCGGGCAGCAGCGGGGTCACGTCGGCCACCAGATCGCTCCCGAGCGACTGCACCAGATCCGTCGTGACGGGCGGGACGTAGTCGCCGGCGCCGAGCGGATGGGAGCGTATGAGGAGCGTCGCTCCGTGGCGGCGGAGGACGCCGAGGATCCGCGCCCACTCCGCGGCGGTCGGGATCGCCGGGTCGGGCGCGCCGTCGCGCCACGTCGGCGCGTACAGCACGAGTCGCCCGGACCCTTCGGCCCGCGGCACGGCCCGCGCGATCGCCGCGCGGGCCTGCACGCGCCGGTCTTCCGCGGTGCCGCGGGACAGCACGTCGACGCGAGGCTCGCCGGTGACGGGAACGGCGTCGTCGGGGAGCGCGAACGCGGACTCCAGCCGGCCCCGCACGAGGTGCGACGCGGCGGGGAGCAGGCGGATCCGGCGCGCGGCGCCGCGGTACATCGCCCGCAGCATCGCATGCGCCGGCCGCGCCGCCGGCGTCCGCGCGATGGCGCGCGGCAGCCGCAGGGTCTCGGGCGAGTCCAGGCCGATCCGCTTCAGTGGGATCCCATGCCACAGCTGCACCACGAAGGCGCCCGAGACGGCGTAGCGGTTCACGTCGCCGAAGCCGTGCGTGACGACGACCACCCGCGCCCGCGCCGTGCGCCACAGTCCCCGCAGCGACCGCTTGGCGACGCTCGGGATGCCGCGGGCTGCGGCATCCCGCGCCTCTCGCGCGCTGCCGACCAGCCACACGGCGCGCCGGCCGTCGGCGGCGGCGGCGTCCCAGAGGGCGAGCGCGCCGTCGGCGATGCCGACGGCGCAGCCGAAGACCCACTCGTCGCGCGAGCGCGGTACGACGAGGGTGAGGATGCGTCCTGCGGCATACAGCGGGATCGTCGCGAGCTTCCGCGCATTCCCCGCGCCGAACGAGAAGGACGCCATCACGCGAGCCTATCCTGCTCGCGTGATGGCGCCCCGGCGCGTGCCGCCTACTGCTCGAGCGCGCCCAGCGTGACGGTCACCGTCTGCGTCTCCCCGTCGCGGACGAAGGTGACCTCCGCCTCGCTTCCGGCGGCAGCGCCGCGCACCTGCGCGGTCAGGTCGGTGGAGTCGGTGACGGGAACGCCGTTGAAGCCGGTCACGACGTCGCCCGCGGCGAGGCCCGCCGACGCCGCCGCGCCGCCGTCTGTGACCTCGTTGATGTACGCCCCGGTGATGGTCGATCCTTCGACGGATGCCGCGGGCCGCACGGTCGCGCCGAGGAGGCCGTGCGTGGCCTCGCCGTTCTCGATGAGCTCGTCGGTGATGCGCTCGACGATGTCGGACGGGATCGCGAATCCGACGCCGATCGAGCCGGAGCCGTCGGCGGACGCACCGCCCGCGGTCGCGATCGCGACGTTGATGCCGATGAGCCTGCCCTCGGAGTCCACGAGCGCGCCGCCGGAGTTGCCCGGGTTGATCGCGGCATCGGTCTGGATCACCGCGATGGAGATGCTCTCGGTCGCCGTCGACTGCTGGTCGCCCTGGCCGAAGTCGAAGCGGAACGGGCCTTCCTGCCCGTTCTCCTCCGGCTGGTCCTGGTTCTCGTCCCCGGTGTCCGGCGCGGCGGAGGACGCGATCTGGATGCTGCGGTTGAGGGCGCTCACGATGCCCTCGGTGACGGAGTTCGCCAGTCCCAGCGGCGCCCCCACCGCCACGGTGGTGTCGCCGACATTCAGGTCGCTCGAGTCGGCGAAGTCGATCGGGGTCAGACCCTCGGCGTCCTGGAGCTTGATGACCGCGAGGTCGTACGTCGGGTCGGTGCCGACGATCTCGGCGTCGTACACGCGGCCATCGGCCGTCGTGACGCGCACCTGCGCGTCGCCGGTCGCCCCGTCGAGGGTCACCACGTGCGTGTTCGTCACGACGTAGCCGTCCTCGGAGAGGACGACGCCGGAGCCGGTTCCGGCTCCCGCCGAGCCCGTCGCGGAGATGGTCACCACGCTCGGCACGACCTTCGCCGCGATGCCGGTGGTCTCGTTGACCGAATCGGAGTCGTTCACCGTGACGGTGCTCGGGCCGGCGGCGGGCGACGTCGCCGCGGACGTGAACCAGTTCACGCCGGCGTACGAGCCGCCGAGGCCGGCCGCGCCTCCCACGATGGCCGCGGCGACGAGCAGGCCGACCACCTTGCCGGCGCCGGAGGATTTCTTGGGAGCCTGCGCCGTGGCCGTGCCGCGGTCGCCGCCGTCGATGGGCAGCGTGGGCATGGTGTCGGCCGACGCGACGCCGAAGGCGGCACCGGGACCGGATGCGCCGCCCTGCCCCGCGTAGGAGTGGGGGTGCGGCGCGGGCTGTCCGGCATACCCCTGCGGACGTGCGTACGCGTGGCCGCCGGCCGGATACCCCGCCGGGGGAACCGGCTGGGTCGGCGCGCGGTGCTGGGCGGCGGCCTCGGCCGCCGGCTGGGCGGGCACGGCGGGCTGTGCAGGGGTGACGCTCGGCGCTGTGGTGTCATCGGGCGTGGCCGACGCGTCGGCGGGGACGTGGTCTTCCGGGCGGTCGCCCTGGATGTCGCTCATGATTGCTCCTTCTGCCAAGCACTCACAACTGTGCCCACCGATGCTGTGCGTTTCTTATGTCGGGAATGGGACTCGCCTATGCAACGGGGATGAGCCCGCCCGGTACGGTGAAGCGATGCGACAGATCCCCGGAGCGTGGCACCGCACGGCGGCCGGTGCCGGACTCGTCGGCTCGGACGGGTCGATCCACCCCACCATCTTCGCCGAGATGTCTGCCCTCGCGGCCCGCACCGGCGCGATCAACCTCGGACAGGGGTTCCCCGACGAGGACGGCCCGGCCGAGGTGCTCGAGGTCGCCCGCGCCGCGATCGCCCACGGCGTGAACCAGTACCCGCCGGGTCGCGGCATCCCGGATCTCCTCGACGCGGTCGCCGAGCACCAGCTGCGCTTCTACGGCCTGCACATCGACCCGGCCCGCGACGCACTCGTCACTGCCGGCGCGACCGAGGCGCTCGCCGCAGCGCTGCTGGCGCTGCTGGACGGGCCCGATGACGAGGTGGTCGTCTTCGAGCCGTACTACGACTCGTACGCGGCCGTCGTCGCGCTCGCGGGCGCGAAGCTCGTCACGGTGCCGCTGCGGTGGCCGGACTTCCAGCCCGATCTCGACGAGCTCCGCGCCGCGGTCGGCGACCGCACGCGCCTCATCCTCGTCAACGACCCGCACAATCCCACCGGAGCCGTCTTCGGCTCCGAGGTGCGCGACGAGATCGTGCGGCTCGCCCATCACCACGATGCCCTCATCGTCACCGACGAGGTCTACGAGCATCTCGTCTTCGACGAGCCGCACGTGCCGATCGCCACCCTCCCCGGCGCCTGGGACCGGACCCTGACCATCTCGTCCGGTGGCAAGACGTTCTCCACCACCGGATGGAAGATCGGCTGGGTCACCGGGCCCGCCCCGCTCGTCGACGCCGTGCTCGCGGTCAAGCAGTACCTCACGTACGTCAACGGCAGCCCGTTCCAGCCGGCCATCGCGACCGGACTCCGGCTGCCGGACTCCTTCTTCCGCGGCATCGCCGACACGCTGCGGGCCAAGCGCGACCTGCTCGGCGCCGGGCTGCGGGCCGCCGGCTTCGAAGTGTCCACGCCTGCCGGCTCCTACTTCACGGTGGCCGATGCGGCGCCGCTCGGCGCGACCGATGCCGCGGACTTCTGCCGCGGGCTTCCCGAGCGGGCAGGCGTGGTGGCGATCCCCCTCACGGCGTTCGCGACAGCCGAACGCCGAGCCGACTACGCCACGCTCGTGCGCTTCGCGGCCTGCAAACGCGTGGACGTGCTCGAGGACGCGGCATCCCGCCTCGCCTCGGCGGCCGGATCCGGGGTCACCGGGGGCTGACCGCGAATCGCCGAAGCCGCAGCGCCGGGTTGACCCGGCGGACACGCTCGATGGCGCCGACGTCTAGATGTGCGACCGCGACATCGGTCGACGTACCGACCGCGGCGAGCTCGACGCCCTGCGGATCGACGATCAGCGAGTGACCGACCCCGAGCGGCGGCGGGTGATCGGCCGCTGCCACGAACACCGTGTTCTCGATGGCGCGGGCATGCAGGAGCGTGCGCCAGTGGTGCTCCTTGAGCGGGCCGCGCACCCACTCGGCGGGGACCGCGAACACCTCGGCGCCGGCGTCCACGAGCAGCCGTCCGACCTCGGGGAAGCGCAGGTCGTAGCAGGTCATGAGTCCGAACGTCAGACCTCCGCAGGCGAAGGTCTGCGGCGGCGCCGGCTCCCCCGCCTCGACCCAGTCCGACTCGCGCTGCCCGAACGCGTCGTACAGGTGCATCTTCCGGTAGTGCGCCTGCAGGCCCGCCCCGTCGACGGCGACCACCGTGTTGCGCACGCGCGCCTCGTCGCTCGCCCGCTCGAGCAGGCCCGCCACGACGACGACGTCATGTGCGGCCGCGATCCGTGCGAGCTCCTGCACGAAGGGGCCGTCGAGCTCCTCGGCGTTGGCGGCGAGCGATTCGTCGAAGGGGTCGACGAAGTAGCTCGAGTACTCGGGGAAGACGACGACACGGGCCCCGCGGGCGGACGCGGTGGCCGTGAGCTGGTCGATGGCGTCCAGGTTCGCCGCGGTGTCGGCGGTCGGCGCGAACTGCGCGACGCCCACTCCCAGGGTGTCCGTCATCGGGCGCCGCCCCTCTCTCTCGCGCGGACGCGGATCAGTGCCGGGACCAGCACCCACAGCGCGACGATGACCGCGGCGAGGAGGATGAGCGCCCACCAGAAGGCCGATCCGCCGACGACGACGTCGAAGACGAACGCCACCACCCCGACCATGAGCACGGAGACCGTGAGCAGAGCGGTGATGAGGGCGACGTGGCCGTAGCGGACGACCGCCGGCTTCGCACCCTGCTGGAACACCACGCGGTGCAGGGCGACGGGGGCCAGCGCGATGATCGAGCTGAGGGCTGCCAGCACCACCAGCGTGAGGTACACGGCTCGCTGCCCGGCGCTCAGCTCGGCGAAGGTGGGCTGGAAGGCCAGGGCGAGCAGGAAGCCGGTGAGGATCTGCGTGCCCGTCTGCAGCACGCGCAGCTCTTGGAGCACCTCGTTCCAGTTGCGGTCGGCGCGCTCCTCGCGGGTCTCGTCGCGACCCTCGGCGCGGTCCGCCACGGAGTCTGCTTCGGGGCGATCGGACATGCGCTCATCCTTTCGCGCGGCTCGCGTCGCGGCAACCCGAGGCGGCCTGTGGCACGACCCACTCGAAACCCGTGTTAGGCTATTTCCTGTGCCGCGGGGTGGAGCAGCTCGGTAGCTCGCTGGGCTCATAACCCAGAGGTCGCAGGTTCAAATCCTGTCCCCGCAACAGAAAGAAGAAGGGCGTCCCCGACGAGGGGGCGCCCTTCTTCATGTCTCCCGCTTCTCTGTGGCTGCGGGATCCATGGCCTCGCCGAGATCGTCGAGGAATCGGGCGATCACGTCGAGATCATGCCCGTCGTACCTCATGGCGACCTCGCGCATCGCGCGCAAGCGTGCGCCGAACACGGTGAAGAACGCTGCCCGTGCGGAATCCGTCAGCACGACCACGCGCCCCCGCCGATCGCTCGGGTGCGGCCGGCGCTCGACGTGGCCCGACTCGACCAGCCGGTCCAGCAGCTTGGTGGTGGACGCAGTGCTGATGCGCAGGTGCTGGGCGATGTCGCGCGGACTCACCGGACGCCCGGTGCGCTCCCGGATGACCAGCAGCCGCAGTGCGGCGACGTCCGAGGCGTTCATCGCCATGTCGCCCTTCATCCCGCTGTGCATGCGCTCCATGGCGTCGCTCATGCTACGAATGGACGTGAGCACACGCAGCACGGCGTGGTCGTGCTCCGTCTGTGGCAACCAGCGCTCTGACATCGTGGACGTCACCTCCATCCCGTTGTAGCATCGCACTCAATAATTCGCTAGCTAAGCTAGCGATTGAGAGGAGCTTTCCGATGACGGACACCGACCACGTGGTGCTGCTCGACGACGAGGGCCGGGCCATCGGAACCGCCCCGAAGTCTAGCGTTCACGGGCCCGACACCGCCCTTCACCTGGCCTTCTCGTGCCACGTGCTCAACAGCGAGGGCAAGGTGCTCATCACGCGCCGTGCGCTGTCCAAGCGCACGTGGCCCGGCGTCTGGACGAACTCCTTCTGCGGCCACCCGCGGCCCGCCGAGCAGGTCATCTCGGCCGTCCGCCGGCACGCCGACTTCGAGCTGGGCCTCGCCCTCAGCGATCTCCGCGTCGCACTCCCCCTGTTCCGCTACCGCGCCACGGACGCGAACGGCATCGTCGAGCACGAGGTCTGCCCCGTCTACATCGCCCACACCGACGACGAGCCGGTGCTCAACCCCCTCGAGGCGCTCGACGCACGCTGGGTCGAGCCCCGGGACCTCGCGACATCCCTCGAGGCCACGCCGTGGGCGTTCAGCCCGTGGCTCGTGCTGCAGGCCCAGCAGCTGCATCTCTTCGACTCGCCGGCACGTCAGCGAAGGGCGTCATGATCATCGGACCTGAGGATCCCGGCGTCGGCATCGCGATCGACGGGTCACTGACGCGCATCCGGGAGCGCGCGGCAGAGCTCGGACCAGGCTTCGGCGCCCTGGCCGACGCCATCACGCGCGCCACCCAGGGCGGGAAGCGCCTGCGCCCCGCGCTGGTGACCGCGTCGTTCGACGCGTTCCGCTCCGGCGACGCCAACGCCTCGGCCGCGCTCTCGGTCGCCGCCGCGTTCGAGCTGCTGCACACCGCGTTCGTGGTGCACGACGACGTGATCGACCACGACATCGAGCGACGCGGCGTCCCCAACGTCGGCGGGGAGTTCCGTCAGCGCGGGCGCACCCACGGCGCCGGCGCCGACGGCGCGGCCCTGCTCGGGGACGCCGCCGCCATCCTGGCCGGCGACATCCTCCTCCATGAGGCGTTCCGTCTCGTGGCGATGGCGCACACCGACGACGCCACGAAGGATCGGCTGCTCACGCTCCTCGACGACGCCGTCCTGGTGTCGGCGGCCGGTGAGCTCGCCGATGTCGAGAACAGCGTCACGTCCGCCTTCCCCTCGCGCTCCGAGACCCTCGACACGGCCTTCAACAAGACGGCGGTGTACTCCTTCCGCGCCCCGCTGCAGGCCGGTGCGCTCCTCGGCGGAGCCGACGCCGACGCACTGCGTGTGCTCGGCGACGCCGGCGGACGCCTCGGACTGGCCTTCCAGCTGGTCGATGACCTCATCGGGGCCTTCGGCACGTCTGCGCAGACCGGACGCGACTGCGGACCCGACCTGCGCGAGACCAAGCGCACGCCGCTGGTCGCCCTGGCGCGCGAGACGGATGCCGCGCCCGGCGTCGACCACGCGCTCGCACTCGCGCGAACCGGCCCCGTCGCGGTGCGCGAGGCGCAGATCGTGCTCGAGGCGAGCGGCGCGCGGGACCGCCTCGTCGCGCTCATCTCCGACACCCTGGACGACGTCCGCGAGGTCTCGGCCGATCCGGCATTGCCGGAGCGGGCGGGGGCGCTGCTGCGCACCCTCGCCGACCGGGTCGAAGGAAGGATCCCGTGAAGGCCTCCCGAAGGCCCGCGGCGACCGGACTCTCGCTCTACGACCGGACGGCCCAGGACGCGGCGGCCGCGGTCATCGCCCGGTACTCGACGTCGTTCGGACTCGCGTGCCGCATGCTGGGTCCGCGTCCGCGCCCGCACGTGCGGAACGTCTACGCGCTGGCGCGCGTGGCCGACGAGGTCGTCGACGGGCCCGCACAGGAGGCCGGCCTCTCGCCCGAGGCGACGGCCGCGGTGCTCGACCAGCTCGAGCAGGAGTGCTTCGCGGCGATCGACCGCGGGTTCAGCACGAACCTGGTCCTGCACGCGTTCGCCCGCACGGCTCGCGAGTGCGGCATCGGCGCCGATCTCATCACCCCGTTCTTCGCCTCGATGCGGGCCGACCTCCAGGTCTCGCGCCACGACGCGGCATCGCACGACGAGTACGTGTACGGCTCGGCCGAGGTGATCGGGCTGATGTGCCTGCAGGTGTTCGTGAACGCCGGGTCGCCGCATCCGGTCACTCCCCCGCCGCGGCTCGTCGACGGCGCCCGACGGCTCGGGGCCGCCTTCCAGGACGTCAACTTCCTGCGGGACCTCGACGACGACAGCACGCGGCTCGGTCGCGACTACCTCGGACTGTCGACGCCCGCGGGCGACCGCGCGGCGGTCCTCGACCGCATCGACGCCGACCTCGCGACGGCGGCCGGCGTGATCCCCGAGCTCCCGGCCGACTGCCGGCGCGCCGTCACGGCCGCCCACGATCTCTTCGCCGAGCTCGCACGCCGCCTGCGGGCGGCGCACGGCGGCGAGGGGCGCGTCCGCGTCCCCGACGCCGTCAAGGCCCGCCTGGCCGCCCGGGCCCTGCTCGGATTCGCTCCCAAGGAGGCGCGCGCATGACTTCGAGCGACGGGTCGCGGACCGCGATCGTGATCGGCGGCGGCATCGGCGGCCTCGCCGCGGCGGCACTGCTCGCCTCGGACGGCTGGGGCGTCCGCCTGCTCGAGGCGCGTGACGAGCTGGGCGGACGCGCGGGCTCGTGGGAGCAGGACGGCTTCCGCTTCGACACCGGGCCGAGCTGGTACCTCATGCCGGAGGTCTTCGATCACTTCTTCCGGCTGCTCGGCACCACGGCCGCCGACGAACTGGACCTCGTGCCGCTGGATCCCGCGTACCGCGTGTACTCCGATCCCGCGACCGGGCTCGGACCTCTGGACGTCCACTCGGGACGCGAGGCGGCCACCGCCCTGTTCGAGAGCGTCGAGCCCGGTGCGGGCGCGCGCCTGGACGCGTACCTGGACTCCGCCGCCGACGCGTACGACCTCGCCGTGACGCGGTTCCTCTACGACACGTACGAGACGACCGCGGGGCTGCGCGACCCCGCCCTGCTGCGACGGATGCCACGCCTCGCGCCGCTGCTCACGAGGACGCTCGCACGCCATGTCGACAGCAGGTTCACCGACCCGCGGCTGCGTCAGATCCTCGAGTACCCCGCGGTGTTCCTCGGCGGATCGCCGTACGGGGTGCCGAGCCTGTACCACCTGATGAGCCACCTCGACCTCGACGAGCACGTGCTGTACCCGCGAGGCGGGTTCACCGAGATCATCCGCGCGGTGACGCGCCTGGCGGAGGCCGCCGGCGTCGGGATCGAGACCGGCGCGCGGGTCGCCGCCATCACGACGGAGGGGCGCCGCGCCACGGGCGTGGAGCTGGCGGACGGCCGTCGCCTCACGGCTGACCTCGTGGTGTCGGGCGCCGACCTCCACCACACCGAGACCGGGCTGCTCCCTCCCGAGAAGCAGACGTATCCCGAGAAGTGGTGGGGCTCGCGCACGCCCAGCCCGGGCGCGCTGCTGGTGATGCTCGGCGTGGCGGGATCCCTCCCCCAGCTCGCGCACCACACGCTGCTGTTCACGCGCGACTGGAAGGCCAACTTCGACGACATCTTCGGCGCGCACCCACGGATCCCCGACCCCGCCTCGGTGTACGTATGCCGACCGAGCGCGACCGACGACACGGTCGCACCCGAGGGACACGAGAACCTCTTCGTGCTCGTCCCGGTGCCGGCCGACCCGTCGCTCGGGCACGGCGGCGTCGACGGCGACGGCGACGCGCGCATCGAGGCGGCCGCCGACAGCGTCGTCGACCAGATCGCGACGTGGTGCGGCATCCCCGACCTCGCGAGCCGCGTCGTCGTGCGCCGCACGGTCGCTCCCGGCGACTTCGCGGACGAGTTCGGGGCCTGGCGCGGCAACGCCCTGGGCCTTGCGCACACGCTCGGACAGAGCGCGGTGTTCCGGCCGCGGAACGCCTCCCGAATCGTGGACGGTCTCGCGTACGTCGGGGCATCGACGCTCCCCGGCATCGGCCTGCCGATGTGCCTGATCTCGGCGGAGCTCGTGGTCAAGCGCCTCCGCGGCGACCGATCCCCCGGTCCGATCGCCGAACCTGCGAGAGTATGAGGGTGCCCGGCATCTATCTCGCCGCCATCCTCGCCTCCGCAGCGGGCATCCTGCTGATCGACCGCCGCTGGCGCCTTGCGGCATGGCGACATCCCGGCCGGACGGCCGCGGCGGTGCTCCTCGGCACGGCGTTCTTCCTGGCGTGGGATGCGGTCGGGATCGCCGCCGGCGTGTTCGTCAAGGGCGACAGCCCGCTGCTGCTGGGCATCGATCTCGCGCCCCATCTGCCGCTCGAAGAGCCCGTCTTCCTCGCCTTCCTGTGCTACCTCGCGCTCGTCGCGTGGGCGGGCGCCGAGCGCCTGATCGAGCGGCGGAGAGCGGATGCCGTCGCCTCCGGCAGGGAGGGCATGCCGTGACGTACCTGCTGCTGAACCTCCCGTTCCTGGTGTTGACCGCCGTCGTCGTGCTGCTGACGGCAACGCGGCCCGGGTTCGGCCGCCGGATGACGGCATCCGCCATCGCCGCCGCCGTCCTCATCGCGCTGACCGCCGTCTTCGACAACGTGATGATCGCCGCGGGGCTCTTCACGTACCCCGAGGGCCTCGTCTCCGGCGTGCGGATCGGCCTCGCGCCGATCGAGGACTTCGCGTACCCGCTGTGCGCGGCCTTCCTCGTGCCGGCCGTCTTCGTGCTCCTGTCGCACCCGCGGCGAGCGGCTCAGGAGGAGCGCCCGTGACGGCGGCGGCGCCGCTGCGGGCCTCGGGCGTGGCCCGGCAGCTGTTCGTCTCGTCGCGGCCGGTGAGCTGGATCAACACCGCCTACCCGTTCGCCGCGGCGTATCTGCTGACGACGCGCCAGGTCGACCTGCCCCTCATCGTCGGCACGCTCTTCTTCCTCGTGCCGTACAACCTCGCGATGTACGGCATCAACGACGTCTTCGACTACGAGTCCGACCTGCGCAACCCCCGCAAGGGCGGCGCGCACGGCGCCGTGCTGGATCGTCGGCTGCACCGGATCACCCTCTGGGCGGCAGGCCTGTCGTGTCTGCCGTTCGTGGTGTACCTCGTCGCGATCGGCG
This sequence comes from Microbacterium sp. CCNWLW41, assembly GCF_037083505.1. Taxonomy (NCBI): domain Bacteria; kingdom Bacillati; phylum Actinomycetota; class Actinomycetes; order Micrococcales; family Microbacteriaceae; genus Microbacterium; species Microbacterium sp. CCNWLW41. The sequence continues at coordinate 20,791 of NZ_JBAOJP010000006.1, read as the reverse complement.
ACCCGGCGTCCTGGGCGGTGCTGGCGGCGAGCCTGTTCTTCGTGGTCTTCTACAGCGCGCCGCCGCTGCGGCTGAAGGAGCGGCCGTTCCTGGACTCGGCGACCAGCAGCATCCACTTCTTCTCCCCCGCGGTCTACGGGCTGGTCCTGGCCGGCGCCGTCTGGACACCGGGCCTCGTCGCCCTCATCGTCGCGTTCGCGCTGTGGGGCGTCGCCTCGCACGCCTTCGGCGCCGTGCAGGACGTCGTGGCCGACCGCGAGGCCGGCATCGCCTCGATCGCGACGGCGCGGGGTGCCCGCTGGACGGTGCGGTTCGCGCTCGCCTGCTACGCGGCAGCCGGCCTGGTCATGTTCGCGACCGACTGGCCGGGTCCCCTCGCCGCCGTGGTGGCCGTGCCCTACCTCGTCACCGTGTGGCCGTACCGCTCGATCGCCGACGCCGACGCCGGGGCCGCGACAGCCGGCTGGCGCCGGTTCCTGTGGCTCAACCAGCTGTCGGGGTTCCTCGTGACGCTGCTGCTCATCTGGTACGCCGTCCTCACGGCCTGACCTGCGGGCCCGCGCCGCGGCAGCGTGGCAGCAAGATGGCGGTTACGGCGTGCCGAGCTCGATCAGCCTGTCCACCGCGGCGGTGAGGCGCTCGTCGGCCGCGCCGTACGCGGCCCAGTCACCGGCCTCGAGCGCCGCCTGCCGGTCGAGCATCGCCTGCTGCGCCTCCTGGAGCGCGGCCTGGTACTCGTCGGTCGGCTCGGCCGGGTCCGTGGGCTCCGTCGGCGCCGGTGTCGGCGCGGGCGTCGCTCCCGGCGTCGCTCCCGGCGTCGGCTGCACGTCGGTGTCACCGGCATCCGCTCCCGAGTCGCCTCCGAAGAGCGTGTCCAGCGCCTCGTTCAGGGTGTCCTCGAACGCGATGTCGTCACCGAACGAGACGAGCACCTTCTGGAGCTTCGGCAGCTTCGTCCCCGCCGAGGACTGCACGAACACCGGCTGCACGTAGAGCAGACCGCCGCCCACCGGAAGCGTCAGCAGGTTGCCGTTGAGCACCTCGGACTGCCCCTGCTTGAGCAGGTTGATCTGCGACGACACCAGCGGGTCGGAGTTGAAGGTGTTCTGCACCTGTCCGGGTCCGGGGACGGTGGTGTCGGCGTCGATCACGAGCATGCGGAGCTTGCCGTAGTCCTCGCTCTTGACCCCGGCCTCGGTGCCCGCGTTGGAGTCCACGGCGAGATAGCCCATCAGGACGTTGCGCGCGTTGCCGGCTGTGGCCGCCGGGATGAACGACGTGAACATCGAGTACGTCGGCTCGTCCTGGTCGGGCATCTGCATCGTGAGGTAGTACGGCGGCTGGAGCTGCGTCTCCTCCTGCGGGTCGGCGGGCGTCTGCCAGCGGTTGTCGCTCTGGTAGAACGAGCGCGCGTCGTCGACGTGGTAGACGCCGAGGATGGTGCGCTGCACCTTGAACAGGTCGGTCGGGTAGCGCACGTGGCTGATCAGCTCGGCCGACATGTCCTCGATCGGCTTGATCGTGGAGGGGTAGACCTTCTGCCACGACTGCAGCACCGGGTCCTCCTCGTCCCACGCGTACAGCGTGACCGAGCCGTCGTACGCGTCGACGGTCGCCTTGACGGAGTTGCGGATGTAGTTGATGTCGTCCAGCGCGAAGCGCGGCGCCGGGTTGGACGAGTCCGAGATCGCCGAGGTGAGGCTGACCGTCGAGGAGTACGGGTAGTTCGAGCTCAGCGTGTAGCCGTCCACGATCCACACGATGCGGCCGTCCACGACGCTCGGGTACGCGTCGTTGTCGAGCGTCAGATACGGCGCGACCTTCTGCACCCGATCGCGGGGATTGCGGTCATAGAGGATCTGCGACTCCTCGTTGACGTAGTCCGAGAAGAGGATCTGCTCGGCCTGGAACTTCAGCGCGTAGATGAGCCGGTTGAAGACGCTGCCGAGACTCGGTCCGCCCTCGCCGTCGAACGTCGTCTTCGTCTCACCCGAGCCGTCCTCGCCCGAGGGGTAGTCGAGCTCGACGGGATCAGCGCCCTCGGGGGCGCCCACGATCGAATACGGCGGCGAGTACTCGCCGAAGTAGACGCGGGGCTGGAAGTTCTCGCGGTCCGAGAGGAAGCCGGCGGCGGGGATGCCGCGCTCGAGGAAGACCGGGTCTCCTTCGCCGGTGCGGTCGTTGCCCTTCGCGGCGACGAGCCCGTAGCCGTGCGTGTAGACGACGGCGGAGTTCTGCCAGTCCGCCGCGTTGCCGAGCTGGTCGAGGTTCAGCTCGCGCACCGACACGATCGTGTCCTGGGAGACGCCGTCGATCGCGTAGCGGTCGACGTCGAGCGGATCGGCGAACTGGTAGTACGAGCGGTACTGCTCGAGCTGACGGATGTTCGGCGAGATGATCGCCGGGTCCATGATCCGCACCTGCGCGGTCGTGGCCGCGTCGTCGCGGAGCTGCCCGGCCGCGACGTCGGTCACCGCGGTGAAGTCCTGCTGCTCGAGACCGGCGACCCCATAAGCCTCGTGGGTCATGTCGACGTTGCGCTGGTAGTACTCCTCTTCCAGCGTGAACCGGTTCGGCTGCACCTGGAACGTGTTGACCACCCACGGGTAGCCGACGCCGACGACGATCGCCGAGACGACCAGCAGCGCCGTCGCGATGAGCGGGTAGCGCCAGCGGCCGATGATGGCCGTCACGAAGAACAGGATCGCGACGATGACGGCCGCGAACGCGAGGATCGTCTGCCCGGGGATGATGGCGTTGACGCCGGTGTAGCCGGGGCCGGTGATGCGCCCGTCGGCACCGGACTCGACGAGGGTCTTGAACCGGTCGAGCCACAGGCTCACCCCCTGCACGAGGAGGTAGAGGCCGGCGATCACGGCGAGCTGGATGCGCGCCGACTTCGAGATGCGCAGCTCGCGCTGGCCGATGCGCACCGAGCCGTACAGGTACGACACGAGGGCGGTGACGAGGAGGCACACCAGGAGCACGGCCGAGGCGAAGCCCACCAGCGCGGTCCAGAACGGCATCGCGAACATGTAGAAGCCGGTGTCCAGCCCGAACTCCGGGTCGGTGGTCTCGGTGGCGACGCCGTTGAACCACAGCCAGGTGGTCTCCCACTGCGCCGACGCGGCGAAGCCGGCGAAGAAGCCGAAGAAGACGGGGATGCCCCACATCGCCAGGCGTCGCAGCGGCTCGACGACCTCCTGGTACCGGTCCAGCTGCGAGCTCAGCCGCGCGTACACGGGACGCAGGCGGTAGGCGAGCTGGATGGCGAGCCACACCGGCACCGCCATGCCGAGAAAGCCCACCGCGAACATGATCACGCGCGCGATCCACTGCGTCAGCAGCACCTCCGAGAACCCCAGCTGGTCGTACCAGAGCCAGTCGGCGTAGAGGCTTGCGAAGACGAAGAACGCCACCACGAGTCCGGCGATGACCGCGAGGGTGATGGCGATGACGCGTCTGGTGCGGGAAGGTGTGGCCGGAGTCGGCGACGAGGTCGTGGTCACGATCCCATCCTAGGCGGCGGATTCCCAGGCCCTGCCTTGTCCTGCCTGGGCGAACTCTCCGAAACGCGCAACGTTTCGGGAACGATCGCCGCGCGTCAGCGTGCGGTGCAGGTGGGCAGCGCGTCCAGGTCGCCGTCCTCGCGAACGGCGTCGAGCACCGCCATAGCGTCGTCGAGATCCTCGACCGCGAACACGCGCAGATCACCCGGGATGTGCCCGACGACCTCGTCGCAGTTCGCCTCCGGGGACAGGAACCACTCCGCCCCGGCATCCACCGCGCCCCACATCTTCTGCCGGACGCCGCCGATGGGTCCGACGGTGCCGTCCGCCGAGATGGTGCCGGTGCCGGCGACCTGCTGCCCGCCGTTGAGCTCGCCGGGGGTGAGGGTGTCGATGATCCCCAGCGCGAACATCATGCCGGCGCTCGGACCGCCGACGTTGTTGAGCTGGATCGTCACGTCGATGGGGAACTCGTAGTCGGTGGTGAGGTTCACGCCGATGAGCCACGTCTCCTCGCCGTCGAGCACGGTCTCCTCGGGCGTCACCTCCACGGTCTCCTCCTGGCCCGCCCGATCGACGAGGAGCTCGACGGCGGCGCCCTCGCCGTCGTTGATGACACGGCGCAGGGTGGCGGCATCCGTCACCTCCTCGCCGTCGGCGGCGAGGATGATGTCGCCCTGCTCGAGCAGCCCCTCCGCGGCGGCGCCGTCGATCACGGAGTAGACGGCGAGCTGGCCGCCGACGTCGTACCCCAGCTCGGTGAGCGCGGCCGCGGTCGCCTCGTGCTGCGAGTCGATCATCATGGCGGCGCTCTCCTGGTTGCGCTGCTCGGTCGTCTGATCCTCGGGGAAGATCGAGTCGATCGGGAGCACCGCCCTGGTCGGGTCGAACCATGCCAGCGCCAGCTCGAACCACGACGGGGTCTGCTCGCGGTTGCCCTGCACCTGCACCGTGAGGAGGTCGAGGGAGCCGTCCGTCGGGAAGGTCTCGGCGCCCTCGACGGAGATCAGCGGGACCTCTTCGCCGTCGGAGTTCTCGGCGGTGCCCAGGGTGTTGTACACCGGTCCCGGCTGCTGGATCACGTACGACGTGGGCAGGAAGGTGATGACCAGCAGCGCCACCATCGCCACCGCGAGGGCCCACACACCGGCGACCGTCCGCCGCGACATGCGCTGCCGCGGGGCGGGCTCGATGGTGGAGTTCTCGTCGAACAGGGCCACGCGGGACCTCTCTTCCGTGCCTTGGGTGGATTCGCTGGTCGTTCGCGACCGGCGTAAGGCGTACGGGGTCCCTGCCGGGGAGTGCGACGGATGCTGCGACTAGCGTAGAGCGCGTGGGTCCCGACCGGCTGAAAGGCGACTGAAGTGGCAGACGACGACCGCAGTCCCGAGGACGACTTCCAGGAGCTCATGCGCCAGCTGTTCGGCGGCGCCGCGGGCGACTTCGACGCCGAGCAGCTGTCGCGGCTGTCGGGGATGAACATCGACCCCGCCATGATGCAGGCCGTCATGAGCCAGCTGCAGGGAGCGTTCGCGGGCGCCGACGAGGGCATCTCGTGGGACCTCGCCAAGCGCCAGGCGCTGCACATCGCCAACCAGGAGGGACTGGGCGTCACCGCGGGCCAGCGCACCGACCTCGATCAGGCGTTCTCGCTGGCGACGCTGTGGCTCAGCGAGGCGACGACGATCTCGGAGCTTCCCGCGCCCCCGGCGACGATCACCCGCGGCGGGTGGGTCGAGGCCACGCTCCCGGTGTGGCAGGAGCTCGCGGAGCCCGTCGCGACGAGCATCGCCGACGCTCTGACGACGGCGCTCAGCGAGCAGGCGCCCGAGGACATGCAGGCGATGGTGCAGGGCGCCGGACGGCTCATGCGCACCGTCGGGGGCTCGCTGTTCGCCTCGCAGCTCGGGCAGGTCGTCGGCAGTCTCTCGAAGGAGGTCGTGAGCGGCGGTGACGTGGGCATCCCGCTCATGCCCGACGGCGAGGCCGCCATCCTGCCGCAGAACTTCGCAGACTTCGGCCGCGACCTGGAGGTGCCGGAAGACCAGCTGGCCCTGTACGTCGCGACGCGGGAGCTCGCGCACGCACGACTGTTCCGCCACGCCCGCTGGCTGCGGCTGCACGTCATCTCGCAGGTCACCGACTTCGCGCGCGGCGTGCACGTCGACACCGACGCGCTCGAAGACCTCGCGTCGCGCTTCGACCCGTCCGATCCCGACGAGCTGCGCAGCGCCATCGAGAGCGGCGCGCTGCTGCCCGCGCGCTCCGAAGCGCAGGACGCGGCGCTGGCCCGCCTCGAGAATCTCCTCGCCACCATCGAGGGGTGGGTCGAGGTCGTGACCGAGACCGCCACCTCGCGCCTTCCTGCCGCGCAGCGGATCGCCGAGGCGGTGCGCCGGCGTCGTGCCGTAGGCGGTCCGGCGGAGCGCGCGCTGGGCTCGCTGGTGGGCCTCGAGATCCGGCCGCGCCGCATGCGCGAGGCCGCCGCGATGTGGCGCGCGGTGACGGATGCCGTCGGCGCGAGCGCCCGGGACGCGCTGTGGGACTACCCCGACCTCATGCCGAGCGCCGCCGACATCGACGATCCGGCTGCGCTCGTGGCACGGCTGGAGGCCCGCGCCCGCGGCGAGGAGCCGGCGAGGGATGAACTGGATGACGCCCTCGCGCGGCTGCTGGCGGGCGAGGTGCCCGAGGCCGACGGACTCGACGAACAGGGTCGCGGCGATGACGAGGGCAGCGCCCCGGACGATCACCGCCCGGTCTGAGCCGGGCTGCACCGCCTCCTCCCCAGGCTCGCGGCCGGGGGCGGTTCGCCGCCCGCGCCTGTGGACAGGCATCCGGGCGCCGCGTCGCTCGGGCAGGATCAGGGCATGCTGCGCCTCGACCCCTCGCACCCGCCGGTGTGGCGGACAGACACCGTCCTCCAGTTCGGCGCGGAGCCGGTCGCCGTGCTTCCCGACCCCGAGCCGTGGATGCTGCGGCTGGTGAGCGAGCTGGAGCGCGGCATCCCGGATTCCGCCTTCACGCCCCTCGCGCAGGCGATGGGCGCACCCGACGCCGCCGCCGCGAGCCGCCTGCTCGCACAGCTGCGAGGCAGCCTGGCCGACGATCCCCCGCCGCGCCCGCGGATCACCGTGCGGTGCGAGGATCACGTTCCCGACGAGCAGCGCGATGCGATCGCCGCGGGCGTCTCGGCGTCGGGGGCCGACGTGGCGGTCGCCCACCGCTTCGACGCGGTGACGGATTCTCCCCCGGGATCGGCGGTGCTGCTGGTCGTCCACCGCGTCGTTCCGCCTGGCTCCGCGGCGGCGCTCATGGCCGCCGACCGCGTCCATGTCCCCGTCGCGCTCACCGGCACGGGCGCCGAGATCGGCCCTTTCGTCGTGCCCGGCCGCACCGCCTGCCTCGCGTGCGTGGCGGCCGCCCGTCGAGACGAGGACCCGTCGTGGCCGGTCGTCGCCGCTCAGCTGCTGGGAAGACCGGTCGAGGTCGCACCCGCGGTGCTGTGGGAGGCGGGCATCGTCGCGGGGCGACTCATCGCGGAGCGCGCGCAGAGCCCCGCGCCGCCCCGGACGCGGTCGGTGGCGCTGCGCGGCGACTCGCTGCACCGGACCGTGCGCTCGCACCGCCCGCACGCAGACTGCCGCTGCCGATCTCTCGGAGAAAGCGCGACGGCTGCCGCTCCCGCACCCCTCGAGACCAGGTCAGCGACAGCGTTCGCCCGGCCCGCGTGATCCCGACATAGGCCAGGCGGCGCTCCTCGTCGACCTGCTCGAACGTGGTCGCGTACGAGATCGGAAGCAGCCCTTCGGCCACTCCGACGAGATGCACGTGATCCCACTCCAGGCCTTTGGCCGCATGGAGCGTCGCGAGGGTGACCGTCCGCATAGCCGGCTCGTCGTGGACCTTCGCGCGAGCGGTGAGCTCGTCGGTGAACGCGCGCAGGGTGGTGCCCGCGGGCGCTTCCTGCGCCAGGCGCAGGAGCGCCGCGCGCGCCTCCCAGGCGTCGCGGAGCGCACCGCCCGCGGCAGGAGGCTCGTCGGTGAGGCCCCGCGAGCGAAGGATGTCGCGCACCGTGTCGACGAAGCCGCTCTCGATGGGAGCGATCGACGCCGCCCGCAGCTCCATCACCGCCTGCCGGACCTCGGGCATGTCGAAGAACCGGCGGCCGCCGAGCACCGTCGTCGCGATGCCGGCGTCCGACAGCGCGGCGACGAGCTCCGCCGACTGGGCATGGGAGCGGTAGAGCACGGCGATGTGGCCAGGGTCCGCGCCCCCGGCGATCTGCTCCGCGATCCGCGCGGCCACGGCACGTGCCTCGGCGCGGTCGTCCTCGAACGCGGTCACCGTCGGGATGACGTCGGACGCGGTCGCGTCGCCGCGAGGGGACGCCGCCTCCAGGTGGAGGGCACCGGGCCGCCCGCGCATGAGCTCGTTGGCGACCGCGAGGATCGCGGCATCCGATCGGTAGTTCGTCTCCAGGCGCACCATTCGCGCGCCCTCGTACCGGGACGGGAACTCCAGGAGGAAGCGCGCGTCCGCCCCGGCGAAGGAGTAGATCGTCTGGCTCGCGTCGCCGACGACGCAGAGGTCCCGCCGGTCGCCGAGCCAGAGCTCGAGCAGGCGGTTCTGCAGCGGCGAGACGTCCTGGAACTCGTCGACGGTGAAGTGGCGGTACTGCTCGCGCACGGCCTTGGCGACCTGGGGCTCGGCCTCGAGCATGCCGGCGCAGGCGAGCAGCACGTCCTCGAAGTCGAGCTGCCGGCGCTCGTCCTTGAGCTTCTCGTACGCGCGCTGCAGGGCGACCACCCGGTCGACGGAGAGGCGCCCCACCCCGCCCGGACGGGCGGCGGCGTAGTCGTCGATGCCCATCATCGAGACCTTGCGCCACTCGATCTCGGAGGCGACGTCGCGGAGCGTGGCCACGTCGGGATCGAGGCCGATGCCGTCGGCCGCATGGGCGAGCAGACGCACCTTGTTGTCGACGATCGCCGGCGCGGTGTCGCGCGCCAGCGTCGGCCAGAAGTAGTTCAGCTGCGCGAGCGCCGCCGCGTGGAAGGTGCGTGCGGCGACGCCGTTGACACCCATCGCCCGCAGTCGCCCGCGCATCTCGCCGGCGGCCTTGTTCGTGAAGGTGACCGCCATCACCCGCTGTGGGGAGTATGCGCCGGTGTCGACGCCGTGCGCGATGCGGTGGGTGATGACGCGCGTCTTGCCCGTGCCGGCACCGGCCAGCACGACGACCGGCCCGCGGAGCGCCGTCGCAGCCTCGAGCTGACGGTCGTCGAGCCCGGCGAGGGCACCGGTGCTCATACCCGCTCCGCGTGCCAGTCCGAGATGAGCCGGTGCGCGATCGACGCCCGTCCCGGAAGGACCACCTCGCCCTCGCCGGCCAGCGCGCGCCCGATCTCGTCGCGCGTGAACCACCGGACGGCGGCGATCTCCTCGCCGTCCGCGCGCGCCGAAGCGTCGTCGCGCGCCGTGGCGAGGAAGCCGACCATGAGCGACCGCGGGTACGGCCAGGCCTGGGAGCCGCGGTAGGTCACCGCGCCGACGGCGATCCCCGACTCCTCGAACACCTCGCGCCGCACCGCGGCCTCGAGCGACTCCCCCGCCTCGACGAACCCGGCGAAGCACGAGAACCGCTCGGGACCCCACAGCGCGTTCGAGCCGAGCAGCAGGGCGTCGGGGTGCTCGGCGCTCGTGATGGCGACGATCACCGCGGGGTCGGTGCGGGGGAAGTGCTGGCGACCGCAGCTCGGGCACCGCCGCGACCAGCCGGCGTCGCCGAGGTCGGTGCGGGCGCCGCACGCCGGGCAGAAGGGCGCGTCGAGGAGCCATCGGCCGAGGCTCAGCGCCTCGACGAAGGCGCTCGCGTCGCGGGACGACAGCGCGCCGCCCACGGCGCGGAGCGCGGCCCAGCCGGACGCCGTGGCGAACAGCTCGTCCTCCTGCGCCGGGAACACCGCTGCCAGCAGGGCGGCGCCGTCGGCGTCACGGCCGAGGAAGGCCCATTCGGCGCCGGCCGGCACCTCGGACGGTGCCACCCACCGCAGCGCGTCGGGCGTGGCCAGCGGCGCGGTGTCGCCCGCGATCGCGAGGACCTGCGTCGCGGCATCCGCCCGGAGCTCGTCGACCAGCCCCGGTGCGAGCCGCTCTTCGGCCGCGCGGTCGAACCCTGGACCGGCCGGCGGCGGAAGTGTGGTGCTGTCGGGCGCCGTCATCGGACATGCTCCGCTTCGTCGATCTGGGCCGGGCGTGGCGCGGGGACGGACGAGCGCGACCGACCTACCCTGGGCACATGGCACGCTCACCCCTCACTCTAGCCGCGTCCGTCACGTCGGCTCTGCCGCGGGTCGGGGTCGTGGGAGTCGGTGCGCTCACCGAGGGAGCGACCGGTCGCTACGACACCGCGGTGGCGGACCTCGACGACGGCCGGCGCGTCGTCGTGCGGGTTCCCGCTGCCGCGTCGGCCGCCGAGGAGCTGGCCGCGGAGGCGCGGGCGCTGCGAGCCCTCACGCCGGGCGTGCGCGGCCTCCTCCCGTTCCGCGCTCCGGAGCTGCTCGGCGAGACGGGCCTCGGCGGCAGCCGCGTCGTCGTCGTCGACTTCCTGCCCGGGTACCGGGTCGATGCGGTGCACCTCCCTCCCGGCCGCGGAGCGGCGACGTCGCTCGGCGCCGCGCTGGCGGCCCTGCACGCGCTTCCGCATTCCGTCGTGAAGACCGAGGGTCTGCCCGCGCGGACACCGCAGCAGGTGCGGGCCGACGCCGGGCGCCTCATCGACCGGGCGACGGCGACGCGGCGGCTGCCCATGAGCCTCGCAGCGCGGTGGCATCGCGCCGTCGACTCCGACGACCTGTGGCGCTTCGAATCGGCCGTCGTGCTCGGCGGCGCGGGGGCTGCGTCCTTCCTGTTCGAGGATCTCGACGGCGTGCCGACCGTGACCGGCCTGCTGGAGTGGCACGGCCTGTCGATCGGCGACCCCGCGACGGACCTGCAGTGGCTGGCCTCGGCGCCTGAGGCGGCTGAGGACGTCTACGCCTCGTACGTCGCCGCGAGCGGCCGGGCACCGGACTCCCGCGCCCGCGAGCGCGCCCGCCTGTACGCCGAGCTGGAGTTCGCCAAGTGGCTCGTGCACGGCCACGATGAGGGCCGCGAGGACATCGTCGCCGATGCGGTGGATCTGCTCGAGTCGCTCGCCGGAGGCGTCTCGACCGACGACATCGTCCCCCGCGAGGGCCTCGGCGTCGACGACGCGATCGCACTGCTCGAGCGCATGCCCGAGGCCTCCGCGCCGACCGTCGACACCTCGATGCACACCGACGCCTACGATCCCGAAGAGCTCGCGCAGTGGGTGACGGACGACGTCGACCTGCCCGACACCGACGCGGACGCCGGTCCCGACGACCTGTCGACGGCACCCATCCAGCTCCCGGTGCCGGCGGCAGCGGGCGCGCGCGCCGAGCCGGGGGCGGGGTCGGCCGACGGCCTGGATGCCGCAGCGGAGGCGGAGCGCGCGTCCGAGGCGGCGCTGCGTCGCTGGCTCGCCGACTGACGTCGGTCCGGACCCGGCACTCGCCCGTAGCTCTCAGCCGCGCAGGATGACATCCTCGGCGACGTAGTAGAGCGCGACGTCGATGTCCTCGAGCGAGACGCCGTGCTTGGCGTGGTACGCCTGCCGGTAGAGCTCGAGCTGCAGCATCCGCTCGTCCTTCTCGGCCGCCGTGCGCGGTGCCACGCCCGTCTTCCAATCCACGATCTCGATGCGACCGCCGCGATCGGGCCGCCGGTAGACGGCGTCGAGCTTGCAGATGACGATGTGCGGCAGCCCGTCGGGCCCGGTGGTCGCGAAATCGATCTCGGTCTCGACCTCGATCGGCTGCAGCGGCGCCCACTCGGAGGCCAGGAACCGCTCGCGCAGGCGGTCGAGGGCCGCGGCGTCCTCGACGGAGGCCTCCGTGTCGGGCGCCTCGTCGTCCGTCTCCCAGAGCGCGTCGTCGATGGACCCGCCGAGCCCCACACGACCGGACCGCTGTTCGACCCACGCGTGGAAGAGCGTCCCCAGGCGCGTCTGGCGGAACGGGCGCTCGGGCATCGGGCGGGCGATGCTCGCCAGCGTGCCCTCCAGGTCGGCGACGTACTCCTTGTAGCGTGACGCGGCGATGCGTGTGGGGGCGGTGTGCACCGGGCGGGCGCGGCGGGCGTCCCGCTCGGCCAGCAGCAGCGCCGCCTGCGGATCGAGCGCCGCGCGAGGCCCGGCGGCGGCGTCGTCGACCGCCGAGGCCGCCTGTACGACGGCGGCGCGCCGCGCCCCGAGCGGGTCGATCGGCCACTGGAGCACCCGGCGCTCGCCCTGGTATGGATCATCGCCCGGCTCGTCGTCGGAGAGGGTCACGCCCAGTGCCGCGGCGATCTCGGTGAAGAACGTGCTGCGGGCACGGGGGCGCTTGGTGCCCGACCACGTGGCGCCCGTGAGGAGCAGATGCTCGCGCGCCCGGGTGACGGCGACGTACGCCAGGCGACGATCCTCCTCGAGCTGGCGCGCGCGGTTCGCCTCGATGAACGCCTCCATCGCCGCCTTCAGGTCCTGCTGCGTCTGCGCCGACCGCCACCCGAGCTCGGGGAGCCATGCGGAGTCTCCGCGGAACGTGAACGGCAGCACGCCGAAGCCCAGCCAGGCCTTCGTGTCGCGCGGCGCGCTGGGCAGCTCGTCCTTGACCATGCGCACCACGGCGACGGCATCCCACTCGAGGCCCTTGGATCCGTGGATCGTCAGCAGCTGCACCACGTCGTCCTCGGGCGGCTCGGTGCGCGGGGCGAACTCGTCCAGCTGCTCGGCGTGGTCGAGCCACGCGAGCAGGCTCGACAGGGACCCCGTCTCATCGGCCGCCAGGAAGGCGTGCACCTCGTCGACGAACGCGCGCAGCTGCGCCGAAGCCACGCGGGCAGGACCTCGCGACTCGTTCGCCGCGAGCTCGATGTCGAGCCTCAGCTCGAGCTCGATCAGCCGCACCAGCTCGGGAATGGGCATCGCGGTCGCCTGGCGGAGGCCCGCGAACACCGACGCCGCATCGCGCAGCCGCTCCCTCGCGTCGGGCGTGAACCCCGACAGCCAGCCGTGGTCGGGCTTGTGACGCAGCACGAAGTCCAGCGCGTCCACGAGCGAGCCGTCGTCATCTACGGCGCTGCCGCGGATGCGTTCGACCACCTCGGGCGCGAGCGGCTGCAAGGACGCATCGTGGCGGGCCAGGCGACGGGCGAGCGCCGCGAGCTCGCGCAGATCCGGCAGCCCGATCGACCACCGCGGTCCGCTGAGCAGCCGGATGAGGGCGGAGCCGGCCGAGGGGTCGCTGATCACCCGCAGCGCGCAGACGACGTCGACCACCTCCGGGGTGGAGAGCAGTCCCCCGAGCCCCAGGATGCGGTGCGGGATCCCGCGGCGCCCCAGCGCGTCGCCGAACCGCACCATGTGCCTCTTGCTGCGGAACAGGATCGCCCCGGTGGTGGCGAGGCCTGCCTGCGCTCGCTCGGCGCGGACGCGGGCGAACCACTCCGCGACCCGGTCGGCCTCGGTGTCGAGGTCGGCGTCGAAACCGAGCTCGACCAGCCCGCCCGGCGCGCCGGGACGCGCGCGGAGCTCCTGCACGGGCACCGACGCCGATGCCGCGAGCGGCGCAAGCACGGCGTTGGCCGCGGCCAGCACCGACGCGCTGTTGCGCCAGCTCGTCAGCAGCGAGTACCGGGCGCACGGGGCATCCGGCGAGAACGCCGCGGGAAAGCCGCCGAGGTTGCCGGCGCTCGCACCCCGCCACCCGTAGATGGCCTGGTGCGGGTCGCCGACGGCCATGACGCCCGTGCCCGCGAAGAGAGCGGCCAGGAGGTCGGTCTGCACGACCGAGGTGTCCTGATACTCGTCCAGCAGCACGACACGATAGCGTTCGCGCAGCTCGTCGGCGACGGCGCGGTGACTGGCCACCACCTCGAGCGCGCCCGCCACCTGGTCTGAGAAGTCGATGACGCCGAGACGCCGCTTCTCTGCGGCGTACTCGCGGGCGAGGTCGGACAGCAGCGAGAGCGCGCCGACCTTCTCGACGGCCTCGGCGACGTCGGCGTACACCGTCGTGCGCTTGTTCGTCGACGGCAGATCGCGCACGGCCTGGAAAAGCGCCGGGAAGGCGGCCAGTTCGTCGAAGTCGACGAGGTTGTCGACGCCGTCGCGCGCGATGCGCAGCGCCGCATCGACGATCGTGCGCACGGCCTCCGCCCGCACCTCGAGGCGAGGGTCGTCGGAGGCGAAGACGACCCGCCGCATGAGGAGCCACGCCGCGGACTCCGAGAGGACGGCGGCCTCGGCATCCCGTCCGATCCGCAGCGCATGCTCGCGCACGATCTGATCCGCGAAGCTGTTGTAGGTGGCGACGGTGGGGCGGTGCAGGAGCGCGTCCTCGGCCGACGACTGGGCCTGGGCGCCAACCGAACTCGCGAGCGCATCCAGCAGACGGTGCCGCTCGGCGGTGGCGCGGGCGCCCTCGACGCCCGATCGCTCGAGCTCGCCGAAGACGTCGAGGCGCCCGGCCTCGGCGAGCGCCGGAAGAGCCGGAAGCAGGCCGCGGCGCTCGAACTCGGCCAGGCGCGCGAGGCGCTTCTGGATCCGCTCGGCGAGCTCGCTCGCCGCCTTGCGCGTGAAGGTGAGGCCGAGGACCTCGTCGCGCCGCACGATGCCGTTGGCGACCAGCCAGACCACGCGGGCCGCCATGGTCTCGGTCTTGCCGCTGCCCGCGCCCGCGACGACGAGCGCCGGAGCCAGCGGCGCCTCGATCACCGCGGTCTGCTCATCCGTGGGCGGGAACTGGCCGAGCGCCGCGGCGATGACCCGTGCGGGGAGGCGAGGCGTGGTGGTGGTCCCGGCGGGCGCCGTCGCCGCGGCGGTGGGCGGGTCGATGATCGTCACGACGCGCTCACCGCACCGATGGTGTGGATGCGGCAGAGGCCGTACGCGTGCTCGTCGCGGCAGTGCTCCTCGTACGGCGCGGTGAACGACTCGCCGCGCATGACCGAGACCGCCGCGCGGATGCGACCGAGGAACGCGTCGCGCCGTTCGTCGTCGAACGGCGGCTGCCAGGGCGTGGCGTAGTCGGCCTTGGTGGCCGTGGGCCGCAGGACCAGCAGCTTCGCGCCCCCCGGGGCATGGCCGCTCGCCGCGGGGATCGCCCCCGCCTCGAAGGCGAGCTGATAGGCCGCCAGCTGCGGGTTGTCGAGCACCTTGGCATCGGTCTGCGGCTCGCGCTTGCCGGTCTTCAGGTCGAGGATGACGACGCTGCCCTCGGGGGTCAGCTCGACGCGGTCGATGTACCCCGACAGCACGACGCGGTGCGGGTCGCCGCCGACGGGGTGGGCGTCGTCGTCGAGGGGGATGTCGACCTCGAAGTGCGGCTCGGCGCCGATGAGGGCGCCGCCGGAGTCCTCGAAGCGGCGCAGGTACAGGTGCAGCCTTCGCACGAGGTCGCGGGCGCGGGTCTGCTCGGCGCGGTCCTGCCACGCCGCCTCGAAGGCCAGCTCCCCCCAGCGCGCCTCGACCTCGGCCCAGAGCGATGTCTCATCGCTGCCGGTCGCGTGCTCGAGCGCCGCGTGGATGATCGTGCCGAGACCGGCCGTCGTGCTGCCCGGGTCGCCGCCCAGATCGCCGATGACCCAGTTGAGCTCGCATTCCTCCAGCGCGTGCAGCCGCGACGGCGACACCCGCACGTCCTCGCGCTCCAGGTCGCGCAGCGCGCCCGTCGAGGTGGGCGCGGCGATGCCGTACCACTCGCGTGGCGCCGCGCCGGGGACGCCGGCATCGGCCAGCAGCGCGAGCTGCTCGGCCGCCCGCGCCACCGACCCGACGCTCTGAGCGGGCACCGGCTGCGCCGGGACGAGACCGCGCATGCCGGCCGTGGTGAGCGTGCGGCGGTGGCGTGCGACCAGGCCTCGCAGCGAGACCGGGTGATCGAGGTCGAGCGGCTCGGGATCCGGCAGCAGCTCGAAGAAGACGCTCGGACCGGTGTCGTCGTCGTCGACGGCCGTGACGATCGTCAGGGCGGTGGCGCGCGACAGGGCCCGCGCCAGGAGGCGCAGCTCGTCGTGCATCGCGGCCCGGCGCCGGTCGAATGTGCCGATCGCCTCGCCGTCGGCGCGGCTGGCCGCATCGGCGAGGCGCCAGGTGTCGAGCAGGCTGCCCCGCAGGCGGGTGTTGGGCCACACCGCGTCCTGGACGCCGGCGATGACGACTGTGTCGAACTCGAGGCCCAGCGCACCGGCGGGTGTCATCACGCGGACGCTGTCGGCGCGCGTCGGAGCCTCGAGGCGGTCCTCGGCGACGCCGCTGTCGAGGATCGACCGGACGAAGACCCGCGGATCGGCGTCCAGCGATCGCTCGACGAAGCGCTTGGCCGCCTGGAAGAGGGCGACGAGCGCGTCGAGGTCGCGGTTCGCCTGCTCGGCGAGCGGTCCGTTCCCGCGGGCGAGCTCGGACCAGGCGCGCTCGAGACCGCTCCTGTCCCACGCGGTCCACAGCAGCTCGTGGGCGGTCGCACCGCGCTCGAGGTCGTCGCGCAGCACGGCGAGGGTGCGCGCGAGGGAGGCCGCGCGGCGCGCCTCCCGCGTGTCAAGCACGTCGAACTCGATCGGCCGGCGCATGGCGGAGAGGATCAGGTCCCGCCCGGAGCGCTCGGGTTGCGCGGAATCGTGCGCCGGATCGACCGCCAGCCGCAGCTCCGCGTGACGGAGCACCGAGCGCAGCCGCCGCAGCTCGATGACGTCCAGCCGGCCGTAGGTGCCGACGAGCGCGGCGGACACGTCCTCGAACACCCATTCGTCCTGGGCCGCCAGCTCGATCAGGCGAAGCAGATCGGCGACCGGCCGGACGCTGCCGAGCGCGCGCCCGGGACCGCCGGCCCGCGCCGGCACCTCGCGCGCGGACAGCTCGGCCTCCAGGGCGGAGACCTGCCGGGTGTCGTGCGCGATCACGGCGCACGCGTGCCACGGCACGCCGTCGTGGACGTGCCGCTCCCGCAGCAGCCGGGCGATCGCGTCGTACTCCTCGGCCGGGGAGCGCAGCGTCAGGGCGCGCACCGATCCGTCGGGCTCGCCGTCGGCTCCCGTGCGCCGGTGCGAGACCACGCCGACGGCTCCGATGCGCTCGGTCACCCGGTCGACGAGCACACGCTGCCACGGTGTTCCGCGGTGGCCCTCCGACAGCACGTGCACCTCGCCCAGCGAGCCCGCCAGGCGGGCGAAGTTCTCCGGCGTCGCGCCGCGGAACGACCCCGAGCCGACGTCGGGGTCGCCGAAGGCCAGCACGGCGGCGCCGCGTGCGCGCACCGCTTCGAGCAGCTCGACGCCCCCGAGCGTCAGCTCCTGCGCGTCGTCGACGAGCACCACCCGGACCCGGTCGACGGCCGGTGTGCCGGTGGGGGCGGTGCGCAGGAGCCCCACGGCCTCGCGGACGAGGCCGGCGGCATCGCGATGCGCACCGCGCATGCCGTCGCGCACCTGCAGGTACTCGGCGAAGAAGGAGGACAGCGCCACCCACGCCGGCAGCTCGTGGCGCTCGCCGAGGTCGCGCAGCCGATGCGGACCGATGCCGAGCGTCGTGCACTCGGCCAGGAACGTCCGCACCTCGGTGCGGAAGCCCGCCGTGCCGCGGATCGCCGGACCGAGCCAGTCGGGCCAGCGCGCCGCACCGGCGGCCTCGTCCTCTTCGTCGCCCTCGAGGAGGTCGCGGATGATCTGATCCTCGTCGCCGCCGGTGAGCAGCTGCGGCGGGTCGGCGTCGACCGCCACCGCGTGCGCCCGGACGATCTGGAACGCGTAGGAGGCGACCGACCGCGCCAGCGGTCCGCTCGTGGCCACCCGGACGGCCAGGCCGAGGCGGTCGCGCAGCGCCGTGGCGGTCTGCCGCGACGGCGTGAGCACCAGCAGCGAGTCGGGGTCGGCGCCGGCGTCGACGAGCGCCGCGACGCGGGCCACCAGGGTCGCCGTCTTGCCGGTGCCCGGTGCCCCGACGACGACACCCGAGGCGGTGGCGGGCAGCGCGATCACCGCGCGCTGCTGCGCGTCGAATGGGAGCGCCCCGCGCTCACCGCCTCCCGAGACCATGCCTCGACGGTAACGCGTGCGACCGACATCCGACCGTTCGCTCAGAGCGTTTCGGCGACGGCGGATGCCCCGCGCGCGTGTCGTAGAGTTGCCATGCGCCCGGGGAGCCCTGAGCCTTTCAGCGAGCAACCGTCGCCCCGCGCAGGAGGTCAGTCACGTGGAGATCCGCATCGGCATCGCGAACACCGGCCGCGAGCTCAACTTCGAGACGAACGAGCCGGCGGCCGACGTGAAGAAGTCCGTCGCCGCAGCGCTCGACGCCGGCGCCACGCACGTCACGTTCGCCGATGCGAAGGGCAACTCGTACATCGTCCCCACCGCGGGGCTGGCGTACATCGAGCTCGGCTCCGAGGAGTCGCGGCGCGTCGGCTTCGTCGCCTGATCCGGAGCCCGGCGTGCAGATCCTCATCGCCTTCATCCTCGGCGCGGTCATCGGCACCGGCATCCACTTCCAGCTGCACCAGCGCCTGACACGCGGCGTCGCGCTCGCGCCGATGATCGGCGCGGTCTCCGCCGGCGCGGCGTGGGCGATCCTCACCTGGCTCGGTGTGGGCATCGACACCCCGTGGCCGTGGCTGGCGGCGCTGGTCGTCCCGATCGTCGTGACGTATCCCGCCATCATCGCGGTGTCGCGCGCCCGCGTGCAGCACGACGTCCGCGAGAAGGCCCGCCTCGGCATCGGCTGAGCCGCCCCTCGCCGCCGGCGCCGTCGTCAGGCAGCCAGGCCCATGGCGTCCATGCGCCGCGAGTGCGCGGCCATCAGCTCGGTGAAGACCGGCTCGACCTTCTCCTGTGCAGCGAGCCCGCGCGGGGTGGGCCGCAGCGCTGCGCGTGCGATCAGCAGCGTGTCCCCGACCAGACGGCGGCCCCACAGCGCCAGCAGCGAGCGCCACTCCGGGTCGCTGGAGATGGTCTCGGCGATCAGCTCGACGATCGCCTGACGATCGGAGTCCGCCAGCAGGATGCGCGCGACGCGGTCCCCGGTCTCGCCGTAGCTCGCCGACAGCGCGAGGTAGAAGTCGTCCAGCATGCCGGCGGTGATGTGCACGGACAGCAGGGTCTCTTGCGGCCGCACGCCGTGCGTCGCGGCGCGGAAGGCGTCCAGCGGCTCACGGAAGGGGCGCATGATCTCCGTCGGGTCGTCGCCCCGCTCCCTGATAAGCGCCACGAGCGCCTCGTGCTTGGTCAGGGCCGCGCCGGCGGCTCGCGAGACGGCCTCCTTCTCGGCGAGCTCGGGGATCGTCTGGATCTGCTCGGTCAGCGTCTCGAAGAAGCCGAGCTGCAGATACGCCGCCTGACCCAGGAACGTGTCGATGTCGGGCGCCAGCTCCTCGAAGTCGACGCGATTCGCGCCGCTGAGCTCGTCTCGCGAGCGGAGCTGGAGCTTGCGCCCCGTGTCGCGGCGCTCCCAGAACCACTTGACCATGCACGAAAGCCTACGAGGGCGCGCGCCCGAAAGCGTGCCTCGCGGGGCACCTCGGGTATCGTGGGTGTCGTCCCCGGCGTCGGATCGGGGCGCCCGCGCCTGTGGGAAAGAAGGGCGTGGACCGCACTTCCGCCCGCGCGGCGGCCTCGACGAGGCCGGTAACCGCGCCCGGGCGACACCAACCCAGGCAGCATCCCACTGCCGGACAGGCACACATCGTGACGACCTTCGCCGAACTCGGCGTCGATCAGGACATCGTCGACACCCTCACTGCGAAGGGCATCGTCGACGCGTTCCCCATCCAGGAGCAGACGATCCCCCTCGGCCTGCCCGGCCAGGACATCATCGGCCAGGCCAAGACCGGCACCGGCAAGACCTTCGGCTTCGGCATCCCCGTGGTGCAGCGCCTGGGCCCGGACCCGGCCCACGGCGTGAAGGCGCTCATCGTGGTGCCTACGCGCGAACTGGCCGTCCAGGTCTACGAGGACATGGACATGCTGACCTCGAACCGCTCGACGAGCGTCGTGGCCATCTACGGCGGCAAGGCGTACGAGGGCCAGATCGACCAGCTGAAGGCGGGCGCCCAGATCGTGGTGGGCACCCCCGGTCGCCTGATCGACCTCAACAATCAGCGCCTGCTGGACCTCTCGAACGCCACCGAGGTGGTCCTCGACGAGGCCGACAAGATGCTCGACCTCGGCTTCCTCCCCGACATCGAGAAGATCTTCTCGAAGGTCCCGGCGGTCCGTCACACGCAGCTCTTCTCCGCGACCATGCCCGGTCCGATCGTCGCGCTCGCGCGGCGGTTCATGTCCAACCCGATCCACATCCGTGCGACGGACCCCGACGAGGGCCTCACGCAGGCGAACATCCGCCACCTCGTGTACCGGGCGCACTCGCTCGACAAGGACGAGGTCATCGCCCGGATCCTGCAGGCCGACGGTCGGGGCAAGACCGTGATCTTCACGCGCACGAAGCGGGCCGCCCAGAAGCTCGTCGACGAGCTCAGCGACCGCGGCTTCAACGCCGGCGCGGTGCACGGCGACATGAGCCAGGAGGCGCGCGAGCGCTCGATGGCGGGCTTCAAGGCCGGCAAGAAGGACGTGCTCATCGCGACGGACGTCGCCGCGCGCGGCATCGACGTCGACGACGTCACCCACGTCATCAACCACACGATCCCCGACGACGAGAAGGCCTACCTGCACCGCGCGGGTCGCACCGGCCGTGCCGGCAAGACCGGCATCGCCGTGACGTTCGTGGACTGGGACGACCTGCACAAGTGGGCCCTCATCAACCGCGCGCTCGAGTTCGGTCAGCCCGAGCCCGTCGAGACCTACTCGTCGAGCCCGCATCTGTTCACCGATCTCGACATCCCGGCCGGCACGAAGGGGCGCATCGTGACCGCCCCGAAGACCCAGGCCGTCCGCGTCCAGCCCGAGAGGGCTGCGGATGCCGCCGCCGAGGTCGAGACGAACGGGCAGGCACCCGCGCGCCGGCGTCGCCGGCGTCGCTCGGGCGGCCAGGACGAGCGTGTCGGCTCGACGTTCGAGAGCGACGGGGACGGCGCCAAGACGTCGCGGGACCACGCCGCGCAGAGCGGCGACGCCGATCGCTCGTCGGAGGGCGGCGGGACGCACGACGGCGGCGGCAAGGAGCATCACGACGGCAAGCCCGCCCCGGCGCGGCGCCGGCGCCGGCGCCGCGGCGGCGCCGCGCCCGC